>NZ_CP043428.1:0-1200000 GCF_008245045.1 Campylobacter volucris | reverse complement strand
TATCGCTTTCGCAGTATTCGTGAATTTTATCTAGTTGATTGTTATAAAAAAGTTCTAAAACTTGATCCCCACTTACATCGTATTTGCCAGGTAAATTTGCCATAGAGCAAAGTATGTCTAGCTTTAACCCTTTTTGTCCAAAACTACCTAAAGATTCTAACAAATCACAGTGTTTGTTTTCTGCGTATTTGCTTTTGTAATTGTTCCATTTATCAGTGGTATCTAAATACGCACTTGCATTGACATTGTATTTTAAAGCTCTAATTACAAGTAAAGGCATATCATAGCTTTTGCCATTAAAGCTTATTAGGCGTGGTTGGTATTTTTCTATAAAATTAAAAAATTCTTCTAGCATTTGCTTTTCATTTTCACCTTTGATTTTATTAACTTTGATGAAATTTCCAAATTTATCTGCAATCACTGCACAAATACTAACTATTTGATGAAAAGGTAAAGGTAAAAATTCACTTCCACTTTCTTCTTTTTGCTGACTTAGAGCTTGTTTGCTGATACTTAAATCATCTCCATCAAATCTATAAATTTGTCTTATTAATTCTACATCAGGAATGCTCTCACAATCAAAAACACAAATATATTCTTGCATTATCAACCTTTTTTTAAATAATATTTGATAAAATCATAACAAAAATAAAGTAAGAATAAAACAATCAATGAAAATAGGTTTAGTAAAATTATCAGCATTAGGGGATATTATCCATGCTGCTATTGTATTACAATTTATAAAAAAACACATTCCAAAAGCTAAGATTGACTGGTTTGTCGATAAGCGATTTGCGGGGTTATTGCAAGATCATTCAATGATTAATGAAGTTTATGCTTTGCCTTTAAAAGAGAGAAAAATTAAAGAGTGTTTTTCTATACTTTTAGAAGCTAGACAAAATAAATACGATGTTGTAATTGATTTACAAGGATTGATTAAATCAGCCTTGGTAAGTAGAATTTTATGCTCTAACACTTTTGGTTTTGATCAAGATAGCATTAAAGAAAGTTTTGCTAGTAATTTTTATACACATAAATTCGCTTGCAATTATGAAGAAAATATTATCATTCGTAATCTTTCTTTGGTTGCATATGTTTTAAATGAGCATTTTGATAATGAAGATATTAGATTAAAACAAAGCTGCTTTGATATTAATGATGATTTGAAAGAAGAATTGGAACAAACTCTTTATTTGAAGGAAACTACTCCAAATATTTTAATCCATGTTGGATCTTCAATGCCTAATAAAATTTATCCTAAAGAGCGATTGACTCTATTGTGTAGAATGCTTTTAGAGCATTTTGCAAATGCTAGGATTTTATTAGGTTGGGGTAGTGTGAAAGAATTTAATTTCGCTAAAGAAATAGTTATAAATTTAAAGCATTTAAAAATAGATTTAGCTCCAAAATTAAGTCTAAGTGAGCTTTGTGCTTTGACTAAAAGCATGGATTTAATCATAGGGAATGATAGTGGTCCAACTCATCTTGCTTTTGCGTTAAATAAACCTTCAATTAGTATATTTGGGGCTACTCCAAGTCAAAGAAATACCTATGAAACTACGATAAATAAAACCATAAATGCGGGTAAAAAAATACTTTCATCAAAACATATAGATAAAAGTGATTTTTGCATACAAAATATCGATGAAAATGATATTTTTGCTTTAGCTTGTGAGCTTTTAGAAAAAAAATGAATTATATTTATTTAATCACCTTTTATATTTTGAAATTTTTAGTCAAAATTCTTCCTAAAAATGCACTTTATGCTTTTGCAAATTTCATAGCTTATATAAGCTATGAAATTAATAAAAAGCATAGAAAAATCATCGACATAAATTTACAAATTTGTTTTCCGAATAAAGATAAAATTTGGCGTGATCAAACTAGTCTTGATATCTATAAAAACTATGCTAAATTTGGTATAGATTTTATCAAAAATCAAAATGCAAGCAAAGAAGAAATCATCAATAAAATTCATTTTGATGATGAAGAAAAAATAACTACTATTTTAAAAAATAATATTCCTTTGATCGTAACCACGGCTCATTATGGAAACTGGGAACTTTTAGCGCTTTTTTTTGGAGCTAAGTTTGAAGGAATTTCTATAGTAGGTAGAGCTTTAGATAGTAAAATAATGGATAAAATTCTAAGCAAAAATCGCACTCAGTTTAATATAGAGCTTATAGAAAAAAAAGGTGGTATTAAAAAAATGCTAAAAGCCTTAAAAGAAGGAAGATCTTTAGGACTTTTAACTGATCAATACGCAAATGAAAATGAAAGTATAAAAATTACATATTTTAATCAAGAAGTAAATTTTATTTCAGGAGCTAGTGTGCTTGCTAAAAAAGTAAAAGGGGTGATTTTACCTTGTTTTATCTACCAAAAGGATGATAAATTTTTTATCAAAGCTTTTGATCCTATGGATGCAAATGAGCATTCTATAGAAGAGCTTACAAAATACCAAGCAAAAACTTGCGAAGAAATGATAAAATTCAAACCTGATGAATATTTTTTCTTTCATAAAAGATTTAAACAATTAAATGTATATTAAGGTATAAAATGGATATAAAAAAAATAAGCGTGGTAATAATAGTCAAAAATGCTCAAAATACAATATTAAAATGTTTAAATTCTATAAAAGATTTTGGTGAGATAATATTGCTTGATAATAAAAGCACGGATGATACTTTAAAAATTGCTAAAAAATTTCAAGAAAATCATATTAATTTAAAAATTTATGAAAGCGAATTTATAGGTTTTGGTCCTTTAAAAAATCTAGCTATTTCTTATACTAGTAATGATTGGATTTTTAACATAGATTCTGATGAAATTTTAGAAAAAGAAGCCTTAGAAGAGTTAAAAACTATAAAAATCAATCAAAATAACATTTTAAGCTTTCTTAGAAAAAATTTATATAGTAACACTTGGATTAAAGCTTGCGGGTGGTGGCCTGATAGAGTTTTTAGAATTTTTAATAAAAATCATACCTTATTTAATGAAAATTTGGTTCATGAAAGCTTGATAATAAAGAATGATACAAAAAAAATAAGACTAAATAATGCTATTTTACACTATGCATTTGAGGATATTTCTTCATTATTAGATAAACTTCAAAGATATTCTAGTCTTTGGGCTGAGCAGAATTTACAAAAAGAAAGTGGAATTTTTAAGGCTATTTTAAAAGGATTTTGGACTTTTTTTAGAAATTATTTTTTAAAAAAAGGAATTTTTTATGGCTATAAAGGTTTTATTATTAGTATTTGTAATGGACTTGGAGCATTTTTTAAATATATAAAATTATACGAATTAAAACTACAAAAGCCTAAAACTTGCTCTTTAATCATAACAACTTATAATCAAAAAGAAAGATTAGCCTTGGTTTTAGATAGTGTAAAAAATTTAGATCCTTTACCTGATGAAGTTTTAATAGCAGATGATGGAAGCAAAGAAGACACAGCAGCACTCATACAAAAATACCAAAAATACTTTCCTTGCAATTTAAAACACATTTGGCAAGAAGATGATGGTTTTCGTGCAGCTGCTAGTAGAAATAAAGCTATAAAAGCATCTAAAAGTGAATATATCATTTTAATAGATGGTGATATGATTTTAGATACAAATTTTATAAAAGATCATTTAAATTTTTCATCAAAAAAGACTATTTTGCAAGGCTCAAGAATAATTTTAAATGAAAAAGAAAGCGAAGAAATTTTAAATGAAATGAATTTTCATTTAGCATTTGACAAAAAAAGCTTAAAAAACAAAAGAAATATTTTTTTAGCAAGATTGATTTATAAATTTTCTACTATCAATAAAAAGTTTTTTAAAAAATCTTTTTTAATCAAGGGTAGTAAAACGTGCAATATGAGCTTTTATAAAAGCGATTTTGAAGCTATAAATGGTTTTAATGAAAATTTCATAGGATGGGGAAGAGAAGATAGCGAATTTGTAGCTAGGTTTTTGTTTAATAATGGAATTTTTAAAAGATTAAAATTCAATGCCTTGGCTTATCATATTTACCATGAAGAAAATTCTAAAAATATGCTAGAAATTAATCATCAAATTTATCTAAATACTATAAAAAATAAAAATATAAATTGGGAGATAAAATGAAACTAGTCGGTGTAGTAATCCCTATATACAATGTTCAAAAATATTTAAAAGAATGTTTAGATAGTGTAATAAATCAAACTTATAAAAATTTACAAATTATACTCGTAAATGATGGAAGCACTGATGAGAATTCACTTAATATTGCAAAAGAATATACTTTAAAAGATGAAAGAATAACTCTTTTTGATAAAGAAAATGGAGGTTTAAGTTCAGCTAGAAATACAGGAATTGAGTTTTTTTATAAAGAATATGATTTGTCTTTTATTGGTAAAGAAGATGATTTTGGGATTTTTGAAATTACAAATCATAATCTGCAAAAAGTTAAAAAAATTTATAAAAATCAAAATGCTATTAAAAATAATGCTTTAGAAATTCCAAATATAGACTATATAATATTTTTAGATAGTGATAATTTTTGGAAGTTAGATTGCATTGATGAGTGTGTAAAGAAAATGTCAAATGTAGATGTGCTTTGGTTTGATCATGATTGCATTTATGAGGATAATATAAAAGATAAACACCAAAAAACAAGAATGGAAATTTTTGATTTTAAAGAAGAATGCGCAATCACTCCAAAAGAATATGCCATGAAAGCTTTAAAAATAGGATCTAGGGATATTTCTTTTAGCTGGGGAGGTATGATAAATTTTAATTTTTTAAAATCTATCAAGCTTAAATTTATTAATAAAATCATCAATGAAGATATACATTTTGGAATGATTTTGTTTGCTAGAGCTGATAAAATTTATGTTTTGCCACAAAAATTATATTTATGTCGTTTAAGAGCAAATAGTATATCAAATCACGATAAAAAAATTACAAAAGAAAATGTGGTGTATTATTTTCAAGATATTTATATAGCTTTTGATGAAAATGCAAAAGAAACAAAAGAGTATCTTAAAGCCGCTAGTAGGATGATCACGGCCTTAGCTTTAATAGAATTTTTTAAAACACAAAATGATGAAAATGCACAAGCAATTAAAGAAGTATTTTTACCATTTTATGCCAAAAAAGCTTTGATGATTAAAAAATTTAAAAATGATCCTTTAAATTTAAAAGAAAAATTAGTCTTAATCAAGCCTTTTATACAAACAAAGCTTCCTTATGATATTTGGAAATTTTGGCAAAAAATTTCTAAAATATTTCGTTAGCTTTGTAATATAACTTTATCTATCATAGAATCTTTTTTTATGGTTCTAAAATGTGTTAGTTTATGTAAAAAGCTTTGATTTTGAATGCTTTTCCATAAATTTTCATCAAATTTTTCCTTTGCATAAAATTGCAATAAATGACATTCTATATCACTCATATCTTTATAAGTTTTATTGGTGTAGTTATAGTTTTTTAAAAGTTCGAAAATAATTTGAAAAGTAAAATAATAAAAATTACTTTTATCATGCTCATTTAGCCAATAATACATTAATATATCTTTCATTGCTTGCGTATTTTTACTATTTGGTTTTGAAATAAGAAAGCTATTTAAAATTTTAACTTTAAAATCTTCATTCCAATTAAAATATCCATAAGAAAAATACCCGCTTTTTACTAATTTATCTAATCTTTCTTTACTCGGTTTCATTTTTGATCTTTCAAAAGCAAAAAAATCCTCTTTACATAATTCTTGTGGAATTTTCTCGCTTAAAAAAATATTTGCATCACACCAAATTCCACCATATGTTGCAAGCAAACTAACCCTTAAAAGATCTGAAAAAAAGGTTATAGTTTTTTCTCCAAAAAAGTTATTTTTTAATTTTTCTTCTATAATTAGCGGAAAATCAAGATAATCTTTTATAGTGTCTTTATCTAGTATAATGATTGTGTATTCATCCCCCATATGTTTTTGTATAGACTTAAAACATTTTTGTATAGCTAAAGAAGTTTGATCTTTACCTTGGTACCAAAATTGCCAAATGATTTTATCATTTTTAAAATGGTATTTTTTTTCAAAAGAAAATTGCGGAATTTCTCCTTTTATAAAAGGATTTATATAATTTATTTGCAAATAACTTGAAACTTTTGGATGTTCCATTTTATATGCTATATGATTTCTTACTTTTCTTCTTAATGATTTAATGGGTATTAGTTGACTTATATTTTTTGTAAAGCTATTGTAAAAATATATTTTATTTGTTATTTTATTTGTCAAAAATAAATTAATCTTTTTAGGTTGTCTTAAAATAAATCTTATATCAGTATATATTTTGGTCAAAAATAAATTTTTATAGCCATTTAATTTCAGTAATTTTATGAAACCCAAATAATCTTTGGGATAATATTTTTCAATATAAAGATAATTATATCTATTGCAAGTTTTTTTCAAAAATTTTTTTTCTTTAGAATCGAGATTGTTTGTTTTAATATAAAAATTGTAAATATTTAAGGCAATAAGACAAAAACAATATGATCGAAAATATTCTCTTAAATATTCATAGCTACTAAAATACGGCTGTAAAATATTAAGATTTTTTGGTAGTTGTTTTGGAAATTTATTCTTATTAAAATTTGTTATAGAATTTTCTCTAATTCTATAAATCATTAGAGGTTTTTTTATATAAAATATACTACCAGCTAAGCAAAATAGTATCGTTCCAAAATCATGATCTTCATGATAAATTCCATGAGTGAAACGAAGATTGTATTGATTTAAAATATGAACTTTAAAAGAACCGTACCAAGCAAAAGCAAAATTATATAGATTGTTTTTTATAAGAATTTTAATAGCTTTATCTGCAAAAAATGTCTCGTTAAAACATGAAGTGTTATTAAAATGTTGTTTTGGAAATTTTTCAAAATTATGCGCACAAATATCTAAATCTTTCTCAATCATCTCTTTTACGCAAAGTTCTATACAATCTTGTAATAAATAATCATCACTATCTAAAAAATGTATAATAGTATTTGGTAGTTCTTGGATTATAAAATCATTTATATTTTCTAAGTTTGTTTTTATGTATCTTTTTTGGATTTGCACAAAATTTAATTTTATATCTTCTTTTTTTAATATCTTTGTATTTTTTTCAAAAGTATGAGTTGAAGTAAAAGAGATTATATCTTCTTCATTATTATCTTCAAAAAAAGCTCTAAGTTTAGCTCCTTTTATAAATTCTAATCCTGTATTTCTAGCTGAGCTTAAACCACCATTTCTTTTAGAAATTAAAAATATTCTTTCATCTTTATTTAAATATTCTAAAGCTATATTTAAACTCTCATCTGTACTTGCATCATCTACTAAAATAATATCTAAATTTTTATATGTTTGGTTGATTACGCTGTCTAAACATTCTCTTAAATATGGTGCTACATTATAAATTGGTATAATAATTGTAATTAAAGGATTGTTCATATATACTTTCTTTTTGTTTTATAAAAAATTCTTCTTAAGTAAAAAACATTTTATTTTAAAAAACAATTTTTTATTTTTATATAAAAACTTATATACAAACTTATATAAAATATAATTTGTTTTTCTATGAAATTCTATCTTTTTTCCAATATTTGATATATATAATCTATATAATATATATTTTGAAAAAATATAAGTAGTATTATCTAAAGCATGATGTTTTAAATAATCCAATATAAGTGAAATTATAATCTTTTCATCGTTAATATTCTGTTTTATTAGATATAAGTTTTTAGTTTGTGTTGCACTTGTATTGTTGCTCATATAATTATATATTGTTTTTGAACTAGTTTTTATATTTTTAGAATTTAAAACTATAAAATAATACATTAAGGCATCTTCGGCCATTCTTAATTTTATATAAGGATTTTTTATTGTATTTAAGACATTTATATAAATGTCTTTTTTTATTAATTTTGAACAAAGATTCCATAAATATGGTATATTTTCTATTATTACATATTTTATATATTCCTCATATTTTAAAAAAAGATCATCTAAAGTTTTTTCCTGCAATTTATTATCATATTTGAGATTAAACCATATAAAATCAAAACCGCTATTAAAATATTTTTCACATTCTTCACAAGCATTAAGTTCCAAATAATCATCAGGATCTAAAAACATTATATAAGGTGAGTTTGAATTTAACACACCTATATTTCTGCTTGCAAAAGTGCCTAAATTTTTATCATTGTGTATGATTTTAATTCTTTCATCTTTGCTAGCATATTCTTTAGCTATATCTATGCTTTTATCATTTCCAAAATCATCTACTATAATTATTTCTATATCTTTAAAACTTTGTTTTATACAACTATCTAATGCTCTAGCTATATATTTTTCTACATTATAAGTTGGAAGTATGATAGAAATTTGACTCATTTAAAATTTTCTCCAAAAATAGTATTTAAATTTTAAAATTTTTTTTAAAATACTATGATGTATTTTATATTGCTTAGTTGTTTTGAGATAATTAAAATAATATTGGTACATTTCTTTTTTTAGAATATAAATGAAATAATTATATAATTTTTTATTTATTTTGCTATCAAAAAAGATTGATTTATTTAAATTTTCTAGTTTTAAAATAATATCTTTATGTCCTTGAATAATATATAGCAATTGTTCGGAATTATTTCCATTGGCTAATGATGTATCTCTGATGAAATAGTTTATTAGAATATTATTTATTGTTTTGATTTTTGTAGTTTGCATTAAATAGAATAGATATACTAAAACATCTTCCGCAATATTTATTTTTTCATCATTATTAAGATCTAAATATTTGATTGTTTTTAAGTATATTTCTTTCTTTAAAACTTTACCCCAAATACTCCATTGTATATAAGGATATTTTAAAAACAAAAACGCGTAAAAGTTTTTTAATGAGTAAAAACATTTTGAATAATATACATCATCAAATTTCATATTTTTGTAAATTTTACGATAATTAAAACATATTAAATCTATGTCACTATTTTCATGTAGTATTTTTACACATTCTTCACAAGCATTAAGTTCTAGATAATCATCTGGATCTAAAAACATTATATAAGGAGAATTTGCCACTTTTACTCCTTCATATCTAGCTCTTAGTAATTTTAAATTTTCTTTATTATGTATGATTTTAATTCTTTCATCTTTGCTAGCATATTCTTTAGCTATATCTATACTTTTATCACTTCCACAATCATCTACTACTATAATTTCTATATTTTTAAAGGTTTGATTTATACAGCTATCTAATGCCCTAGCTATATATTTTTCTACATTATAAGTTGGAAGTATTATTGAAATTTGTGACATTATTTTGTCCTTATTTTTAGTATAATTATATTAACAATCTTTTAAAAATTAATAAATTAAGGAAAAAAGTGAATTTATATTTGCATATAGGTGTGATGAAGACAGGCACCTCTACTATACAAGATTTTTTCTTTGTAAATAGAGAGTTGTTGATAAATAAAAATTTTTTATATCCTATTTCTATTAAAAATGGAAGTATATTGAATGACCATAATGTATTCATTAATATTATGCAAAATAACAAAACAAAAGTAATTAAAAAATTTCAAAAAGAACTTTTTAAGCATAATATAGAGAATGTATTAATTTCTGCTGAGAATATACAATGGAAATTAAATAATATTAAATTAATAAAAGATATGAAAAATTTTTTATATGATTTGGGATTTTCAAAGGTTTATATATTAATATATTTAAGAAATCCTTTAGATTTATATCTTTCTATGTCATCGCAAGCTATAAAAGATGATCATTATAGTGATTTTTTATTTTTAGAACCATGGAATAATAAGAAAGCATTAGACTTGTGTAATTATAAAAAAACGCTTAAAAGATATGAAAAAATTTTTGGAAAAGAAAATTTAATTGTTAAAATTTTTGAAAAAGATAGTTTCGTTGATAATGATTTGTTAAAAGATTTTTTACATACGCTTAATATAAAATGGGATGATAAATTTAAAATTCCTCAAAATAGTAATAAATCATTGAATATTTTAGGAATGGAAATTGTAAAAACATTTAATCATTATAATATATGGAAAGATGATTGTTTAACTAGGTACGAGGATATACTGATGTTTGTAGATAAATATTTTGCAAAATCTGATAAAAAATCTTTAAAACTTTACCCTCCTAAAGAAATTTATAAATTATATTATAATTATTTTCTTAATTCCAATGAGTATGTGAGAAAACATTTTTTTCCAAATAAAAAATCATTATTTGTACAAAAATATAATGAAGATTATGTAGAAAATTACAATGTAAAATCATTAGATAAAGAAGATTTTGAAAATATTTTGCATTTTATGGTAGATATTCTTAGTTATAAAAATACTCAAATAAGTTATCAAAGAAAAAAAGAATTTAAGATTGCTAAAAGCATATATGATTTTAGAATGAGAATTAAAAATAAATTGAAAAAAATAAAATCAATTTTCACATTGTATTAACTATGAAAATTTTGATAGTTTATGTTGTTGTATCGAAATTTTTCATATAAATGCTATCATTACACAAAAAATTAAAGAAAAATCATGAAAAAGATATTAATCACAGGTGCAGATGGTTTTATAGGTTCGCATTTGGTTGAAATGCTTTATGAGCAAAGCAAAATGCAAGAGTCGTCATTTTATGGATATGAGATTAGAGCTTTAAGCCAGTATAATTCTTTTAATCATTGGGGATGGCTTGAAGATATCAAGTGTTTAAAAGATATTGAAGTAGTTTGTGGGGATATTCGAGATCCATTTTTTTGTAAAAATATCACTAAAGATGTAGAAATCATTTTTCATTTGGCTGCTTTGATTGCTATACCATTTTCTTACATCGCTCCTTCATCTTATGTGGAAGTTAATATCAATGGGACTTTAAACATATGTCAAGGTGCGCTTGAAAATAATGTAAAACGCATCATCCATACAAGCACGAGTGAGGTTTATGGCACTGGCTTGTATGTGCCTATTGATGAAAAGCATCCTTTGCAAGCACAAAGTCCTTATTCAGCTAGTAAAATAGGTGCTGATGCAATGGCGATGAGTTTTTATAATGCTTTTAATCTTCCACTAACTATAGCAAGACCCTTTAACACTTATGGTCCAAGACAAAGTGCAAGAGCGGTTATACCTACTATCATCACGCAAATTGCAAATGGGGCTAAACAGATCAAGCTTGGAGATGTAACGCCTACTAGAGATTTTAACTATGTAAAAGATACTTGTGCGGGATTTTTAGAGCTAGCTCAATGTAAAAATGCCATAGGCGAGGTGGTAAATATAGGCTCAAATTATGAAATTAGTATTAAAGATACTTTAGAGCTTATTAAAAAACTTATGAATTCAAATGTGGAATTTATCATAGAAAATGAGCGTATAAGACCTGAAAATAGTGAAGTTTTTAGACTTAGATGTGATAATAGTAAAATCAAAAATCTTACTAATTTTATACCTCAATATGACATAGAAAAAGGTTTAAGTCAAACTATAGAATGGTTTAGCAATCCTTTAAATTTAAAAAAATATAAAAGCGATATTTATAATGTTTAGACATACAAATTAAAAAAAGGAGTATTTGTGGAAAATAAATTTATTTTAAATTCTGAAATTTCAAAGAATTTAGGAGATAACTCTCAAATTTGGGAAAATATATTTGCAAATAAAGAATGGGGTAAATACCCAAGTGAATATTTGATACGCTTTATAGCCAGAAATTTTTATAATGTTTCTAATAGAAAAGATATTAATATTTTAGAACTAGGACTTGGTACAGGAGCAAATTTATGGTTTTGCGCAAGAGAAGGTTTTAGTGTAAGCGGTATAGAGTGGAGTCAAAATGGAGTAGATAGATTTTTAAAAAGAATGAAAGAAGAAAATTTATTAAACTTTGTAAAAGATATAAAAATTGGTGATTATTTTGAAAAGCTAGATGAATTTGAAGATGAGAGTTTTGATTGTTTTATAGATAATTATTCTTTAGCTTATAATGATTTTGATAAAACAAAACAAATTATTGAAAAAGTTATGAAAAAATTAAAACCAAAAGCTAAATTTATTTCAGCAACGCCAAGTTTTAATAATCTTGGATTTTATCATGATGAAAATTTAGCTTATCATACTTGTAAGCCTACTCAAGGTCCTGATGCTTTTACTGGAGAAATTAGATATTGTGATGATAAGGATATTACATCATTGTATAATGGAGCAAATTATAAAGTTGATTGTGTTAAAACTTTAATTTCAAAAGAAAAAGATATTGTGGAAAAAGAGCTTTATATCATAGAAGGAAGTAAATTATGAATAATTCGAAACTTTGGGAAAATATATTTGCAAATAAAGAATGGGGTAAATACCCAAGTGAATATTTGATACGCTTTATAGCCAGAAATTTTTATAATGTTTCTAATAGAAAAGATATTAATATTTTAGAACTAGGACTTGGTACAGGAGCAAATTTATGGTTTTGCGCAAGAGAAGGTTTTAGTGTAAGCGGTATAGAGTGGAGTCAAAATGGAGTAGATAGATTTTTAAAAAGAATGAAAGAAGAAAATTTATTAAACTTTGTAAAAGATATAAAAATTGGTGATTATTTTGAAAAGCTAGATGAATTTGAAGATGAGAGTTTTGATTGTATCATAGAAAATTTGTCATGGTGTTGCAATGAAAGAGAGAAAACCAAGGCAACTTTTAAAAAAAGTATAAAAAAATTAAAACCAAATGGCAAATTTATTTCAGCAACTATAGGAAGTAACACTTTTGGTTTTGATAAACATAAATTTGATCTTCAAGAAATCAAAGAGGGTATTTACACAGGTGTAGGATTGTTGCGTTGTGATGATGAGTTAAGCTCTAAAGAGCTTTACAGTGCAAATGATTTTGTATTAGAACATTTGCATAAAATTAGCTGCGAAAATAATGGAATTATCTATAATGAATTATTAATCATAGAAGGTAAAAAATTTGCAGTTTAATAATGATATTTATCTTAATGAAAACTATGTGAAATTGTATGGAGAAGTGTTTGTCTTTGAAAATTTCGATGGCGATAAATATTTTAAAATCATTGCAAATAAATATCCAATAAAATCTTCTAAGTATTTTGATTTACAAAGCGTATATGGTTATGGGGGGGGGTTATCTTGTAATAGCAATGATGAAAATTTTATCAAGCAAAGTATAATAAAATTTAAAAACACCGCTAAAAAACAAAACATCATAGCCTTTTTTATTAGATTTCATCCTTTTGATTTAAACATAGATATTTATAAAAAATATTTAAATTTTTTTAGACAAGAAAAAAAGATAATCATAGTAGATACTACAAATACTATTGCTTCAATTCGAAAGAATTATAGTTTGAGAATGAAAAGTATTGTGAATCAAGCTAGAAGATTGATTGAAATTTTACAATGTGACAAAAATGAAACATTAAGTTTTTATGAGCTTTATCAAAAAACTATGCTAAGAAATAATGCTAGTAAATTTTATTTTTTTAATAAAGAATATTTTGAGAAATTGTGGAATTTTGAAGATTATGTAGTATTTAAGGCGCGATTAAATAATGAAGATATAGCTTTTGCTTCATTTTTCATGGGTGAAGAAATAACTTATTATCATTTAAGTGCAAATACTCTTAAAAATAATGCAAATGCTTTATTGTTGGATCATTTTTTTGAATTTTCAAATCAAAAAGGAAAACAAAAATGTATTTTAGGGGGTGGAGTAAAAGATGATGATAGTTTGTTTGCGTTTAAATCAAAATTTTCAAAACAATTTACTTATTTTTGCATAGGTGGAATTGTTATTAATGATGAAGTATATAACAATATGTGTGAAAAATACGATAATAATTATTTTTTAAAATATAGAAATTAGATATTCAAATTTTACAAATTTTAGGTAAGATGATTACAATATTAATGTTAATAGGAAAATTTGATGATATATTGTGATTATTGTGTGATGTCATTTAAAACTTTATATTTAGGAGAGTATGATCCTATTAATATTTTTGATTTTGAAGATGAAGGAAGTGCTCATCATTTTATATATATTGGCATAAAGGAATAATTTGAAAAAAACCATAATCATAGCTGAAGCTGGAGTTAATCATAATGGTGATATTAATATAGCTAAAAAACTTATTAAAGCAGCTAGTGAAGCTGGGGCTGATTATGTTAAATTTCAAAGTTTTATAGCTAGTGATTGTGTGAGTAAAATAGCTAAAAAAGCTTCTTATCAACTTGCAAATACAGATAAAAACCAAAGCCAATTGGATATGATTAAAAAGCTAGAACTTGATGAAAAAGCACATGAAGAATTAATCAAGCATTGTAACAAGTGTGGTATTAAATTTCTTTCAACTCCTTTTGACTTAAAAAGTATAGAGCTTTTGGCTAGATTAAATGTGGAATTATTTAAGATTCCAAGTGGTGAGCTTACAAATTATCCTTATCTTAAAAAAATTGCTTCATATGATAAAAATATCATTCTTTCAACAGGTATGGCTACACTTTTAGAGATTCAAAATGCTTTAAATGTTTTAACAAGTAATGGCACTCAAAGAGAAAAAATCACTATTTTACATTGTAATAGCGAGTATCCAACACCATTTGAAGATGTAAATTTAAAAGCTATGCAAACTTTAAAAGAAACTTTTAATTTGCCTGTGGGATATTCTGATCATACTTTGGGTATAAGTGTACCTATAGCAGCTGTGGCTATGGGGGCTTGCGTGATAGAAAAGCATTTTACTTTAGATAAAACTATGCAAGGGCCAGATCATAAAGCTTCACTAGATATAAATGAATTAAAAGCTATGGTAAAAAGCATTAAGGATATAGAGAAAGCTTTAGGAGATGGGGTTAAAAAGCCAAGTAAAAGTGAAATGAAAAATATCGATATAGTTAGAAAATCTTTAGTAGCTAAAAAAACTATTAAAAAAGGTGAGTATTTTAGTAAAGAAAATCTTACCACAAAGCGTCCAGGAAATGGAATTTGTGCGATGAACTATGAAAAATACATAGGAAAAATAGCACAAAAAAATTATCAAGAAGATGAGCTTATTAATGAATAAAAAAATTTGTGTAGTAAGTGGGACTAGAGCTGAGTGGTATTTGTTAAAAAATTTATGTAAAGAAATAAAAAATGATAAAGATTTAATACTTCAGCTTATAGTAAGTGCTTCTCATTTAAGTCATGATTTTGGCTTAACTTATAAAGATATAGAAAAAGAATTTAAAATAGATAAAAAAATCAATATTTTATTAAGCTCAAATGATAGTATAGGTATTTGTAAAAGTATGGGGCTTTTGCAAATTTCATTATGTGAGGCTTTTGAGGAATTAAAGCCAGATATTGTAGTAATTTTAGGTGATAGATATGAAATGCTAGTAGTTGCAAGCACTTGTTTGATGATGCAAATTCCATTAGTGCATCTTTGCGGAGGAGAATTAACTTTAGGTGCTATAGATGATAGCATAAGACATGCTATTACTAAAATGTCGCATTTGCATTTTGTAAGTACAGAGCTTTATGCTAAAAGAATTATTCAACTTGGAGAAAATTCTAAAAGAGTTTTTAATGTGGGCTCAATAGGTGGAGAAATCATACAAAATATGCAATTTTTGAGCAAAGAAGAGTTGCAAAATCAATTAAATTTAAAATTTAATGAAAATATATATTTAATTACCTATCATCCACAAACTTTAAATTTAAAATCAACTCAAAAAGAAATTGAAATTTTATTAAATTTTTTAGACCAATTAGACAATGCTACTTTGATTTTTACCAAGGCAAATGCTGATGAAAGCAGCTTGATGATTAATGAAATTTTAAAAAAATATTGTGATGAAAATAAAAATAAGGCCAGTTTGTTTGATAATTTAGGCTCTTTAAAATATTTAAGTCTTATGAAAATTGCTAAAGCAGTGATTGGAAATAGTTCAAGTGGAATTTGTGAAAGTCCTTTTTTTAAAACCCCGTGTATTAATATAGGAGATAGACAAAAGGGTAGAATTTTTGCTAAAAATGTTATTAGTGTTGGTATTAATGATCTAGATAAAGCTTGGAAAATATTTAATTCAAAATCATATAAAGATGAATTAAAAACGATGATAAATCCTTTTGCAAGTGAAAATTCTAGTTATAAAATTAAAACAATTTTAAAAGAGCAAAATTTAAAATCATTATTATTTAAAGAGTTTGTGGATTTATGAATATAGAAAAATTAAAACTTAAAGAAAAATCTAGCATCAAAGAAGCTTTAGCTACCATAGGGAATTTAAGAGTTAGACTTGGTGTGGTAGTAGATGAAAAGGATAAATTTTTAGGTATTATTAGCGATTCTAATATTAGAAAAGCATTGATTAATGGTTATAAGCTAAATGATAGCATAGAAAAAATTTATACAAAAAATCCTATTGTGGTTGATGAGAAAACTAGTGAAAAATCTTTATTAAATTTAAGTGCAAAATACGATATTTATGATTTTCCAGTTATTAATAAGCATGGTAAGATCATTCAAATTAAATCCATAGCTTCTTTACTAAACAAAAATAAAAACAAAAATCAAGTTATTTTAATGGCAGGAGGCTTAGGTACTAGATTAAAAGAGCTAACTAAAAATACTCCAAAGCCTATGCTAAAAATTGGCAATAGACCTATACTTGAAACTATTATCACAAGATTAAATGAACAAAAATTTGAAAATCTTACACTTTGTTTAAACTATAAAAAACATATCATCCAAAAATATTTTCAAGATGGGGCTAAATTTGGTGTAAATATTGATTATATAATTGAAGAAAAGAAATTAGGCACAGCAGGGGCTTTAAGCTTAATAAAACAAGATTTAAAAGAAAGTTTTATTGTAATGAATGCTGATATTTTAACTGAACTTGATTTTAATAAACTATTAAAAGCACATAAAAAAAGTAAGGCTTTAATGAGCGTAGCTCTTAGAGAATTTAGCTATCAAGTTCCTTATGGTGTTATAGAACTTGAAAATAAATTTATCACTAAAATCACTGAAAAACCAACTTATAAATTTTTAGTTAGTGCAGGAATTTATGTATGTGAGCCTTGTGTGCTTTCATTTTTAGAAAAAAATCAATACCTTGATATGCCTGATTTGATTAAAATAATTATGCAAAAAGGCAAGGTAAATTCATTTGTGATTGATGATTATTGGATTGATATAGGAAGAATGGATGAGTTTTTAAAAGCTAGTGAGGATTTTAAGTGAAAGCTTTGATTATAGGTTTTGGAAGTATAGGTAAAAAGCATTTTACAGCTTTAAAAGAGCTTGGATATGAAGTTGATATAGTTTCTAAAACTTATAAGCAAAGAAATTTTTTTCATATAAGTGAAGTAAATTTAAAAGAATATGATTTGTTTATCATAGCAAATATAACAACAGAGCATTTTAAAACTTTAAAATTCATAGATGAAAATGTAAAAGATAAAATTATCTTAGTCGAAAAACCTTTATTTGAAAAATATAAAAAATTCATACCTAGTTTAAATAATAAAATTTACATAGCTTATCTTTTAAGGTTTAATCCCTTGGTGAAAGATTTAAAAAATATATTGTGTGAAGATAAGGGTGTTTATTTTGCCAAATTTGTTTGTTCGTCATATTTACCAAATTGGCGCGATGTTGATTATACTAAAAATTATAGTGCTAAAAAAGAATTAGGCGGTGGAGTTTTACTAGATTTATCTCACGAGTTAGATTTAGCCTTTTATTTTTTTGATAATTTAAAACTTTTATATAGTCAAAATTTAAAAATTTCAGAGCTTAAAATAAATAGCGATGATTTTGCTTTTTTAGCTTTAAAAGCTAAGAAAAAATTAATTCATATAAGACTTGATTATTTTTCTAAATTTGTTAAACGAGAAATTGTATTTTGCTCTAAAGAAAAATCTTACAAAGTTGATTTGATTTCAAATCAATTATTTGTTTTTGATAAAAATGGTTTAATAGAAGAAAAAAAATACGAAAATGATACAATCAATACTTTAAAAAATATGCACAAAGCAATTTTAAAAAAAGATGAAAATTTATGCACTTTAAATGAGGCTTTTAAAGTTTTAAAACTATGCGATAAGGTTAAAAATGGATAATATTTTATGCACTATTTGTGCAAGGGGTGGAAGCAAGGGAGTAAAAAATAAAAATATTAAAAAAATTAATAATTTAGAATTAATTGCTTATAGCATAATCCAAGCTAAAAATTCTAAACTTTTTGAGCATATAGTAATTAGCACAGATAGCGATGAAATAGCACAAGTTGCTTTAAAATACGGCGGAGAAGTTTTTTTTAAAAGAGATGAAAATTTGGCAAAAGATGATAGTGCTAAATTGCCTGTTATAAAAGATGCTTTAATAAAAAGTGAAGAATATTTTAATACTAAATTTGACACTATAATAGATCTTGATGCTTCTGCACCTTTGCGAAATAGTAAAGATATTTGCAAAGCATATGAGCTTTTTAAACAAGAAAAAAAATCAAATTTAATTACAGCTACTCCAGCAAGACGCAACCCATATTTTAATCTAATAGAAGTAGATAACGATGAGGTAAAAAAATCTAAAGAAGGAAATTTTACTACACGTCAAAGTGCTCCAAAATGTTATGATATGAATGCTAGTATTTATATTTTTACTAGGGAAAAATTGTTAAAAAATGATACTTTATTTGGAAAAGATACGAGTTTGTATATAATGGATGAAAAAACAGCTTTTGATATAGATAGTGAGTTTGATTTTGAAATAGTAGAATTTTTAATCAAAAAGGCTAATTTAAAACAGGAAGATTTTTAATGATTAAAGATAAAGTAGTATTTATAATAGGAGCATGTGGTCGTATAGGGAGTGCTTTGAGCAAGGCGTGTTTAGAGCATAATGGAAAAATTATCATTGCAGATATTAACGAGGAAGGATTATTTCACTTAGCATTAAAATTAAATAACAAAGAATGTATTTTAAGCAAAAAAATTGATATAAATGATCAAAAAGCAATTGAAGATTGTTTAAAAGAAGCTGTTTTAAAATTTGGAAAAATTGATGCTTTTGTTAATTGTGCTTATCCTGTGAGTAAAGATTGGGGGAAAATTGCTTATTATGAAGCAAGTTATGAACAAATTTGTGAGAGTTTGAATTTGCATTTGGCTAGTTTTATTTTTATAGCTAATATAATGGTAAAATTTTTTAAAAAACAAGGCTTTGGAAATATTATTAATTTAAGTTCGATTATGGGTGTTTATGCGCCTAAATTTGAAAATTATAAAGGAACTTCTATGCAAAGTTCTTTAGAATATAGTGTTATAAAAGCTGGCATTAATCATCTTGGTGTTTGGCTTGCTAAAGAGCTTTTTAATACAAATATAAGAGTAAATAGCGTAGCCTTTGGTGGTATAAAAGACAATCAACCTCAAGTGTTTTTAGATTCTTATAGAAAGTGTTGTGCTTCTAAAGGTATGCTAGATGCTAATGATGTGTGCGGGACTTTGATGTTTTTAATGTCAGATTATTCTAAATTTATAACAGGACAAACTATAATAGTAGATGATGGATGGGGACTTTGATGAGTATTTTAGAAAATAATATTAATGCAGTATTTGATCATAATTTAAAAGAGCAATTAAAAAAAGTAAATCAAACTTATCAAATAATACAAGGTAATGATAATTTAGATATAAATATCATAGACGGGGGGGGTATAAGCTTTATGATAAGCCGCTAGAAGAATTGAATAAAACATTAAATTTATACAATGATAAATATCTTTTATATCCCGCATTGTTCTTTTATGGTTTTGGAAATGGAATTTTATACAAAGCTCTTTTGCAAAATCCAAATCATAAGATTATTTTAGTATTTGAACCTGATGTAAATATAATCTATACTATGTTTAAAGTGATAGATTTTTCTCAAGAATTAAAAGAAAATAGATTATTATTACTAGATCCAAATAATGAAAATATCAATGATTTAAAAAATTTATTTTTAAACAATTTGATATTTAATTTTTTAAGGACTTATTTTTTAGAGATACATTGTGATTATTATGATGGCAAGTATCAAGAAGAAATTTTAAAATTAAATTCTTTAATACAAGATGCTATAAAAGAAAATATAATTTCTATTGGTGATGATCCATTGGATACTTTACAAGGCATAAAACATTTTATACAAAATATTCCTAAAATGATAGCTCATCCAAGTTATAAAGAATTATTAAATAAAAGAAAAAATTTAAGCGATACAGCTATCATAGTCTCAACAGGACCTAGCTTAACTAAACAACTTCCACTTTTAAAACAATACCAAAACAAAGCCAGTATATTTTGTGCTGATAGTGCTTATCCTATACTTGCAAAAGCAAATATTAAACCTGATTATGTTTTTTCGCTTGAGAGAACTGATTTTACCAGTGAATTTTTTAATAATGACTTTGGTGAATTTGATAAAGATATATTATTTGTTATTAAATCAGTCACTCATCCAAATACTATTAAATATTTAGAAAAAAATAAAAGAAAATATATGATAGTTTCAACTCCAGAATATTTTTTTAAATATTGCTCTTTAAATGATTTTGGGTATTTTAACATGGGATGGAGTGTTGCCCATATCCTGTTATTTATCGGTTCATTTAAAACATGGCAATATAATATTTATTGGGCAAGATTTAGCCTATAATGATATAGGAGAATCTCATCCAAAAGATTATCAAAATTCATCTACTTTCGAAACTGATACCTATGAACATATAGATGTGTTAGGATATGGTGGAATAGGCCATGTTAAAACACATAAAACATGGATTTTTTTTAAAAAAATACTTGAAAATGATATTCTTACCTTTAATAAGATGAATATAAAAATTTATAACTGCACTGAGGGTGGAGCAAGAATAAATGGAACCATTGAAGAGCCTTTTAAGCAAGTATGTGAAAAATTGTTAAAAAAAGATTTGAATAAGCCTTTTATAAAACTTGAAAATTTAAATTTAAATAAACAAAATGAATTATTATTAAAAGCATATTTCAAAATTATAAAAAGCGTTAGGCAATATGAAAATTTAAAAAAAGAATTATGCGAAAGAAATATATCTATAAATAAAAATTTATTACATATTGATAATTTAGATATTCAAAATTCTATACATATATTTGAATTAATATTAAAACAAATTGATGAAATTAAAACTAGCATATATCGTTGTGGTTTGTTGAATGGACCTTTAATCAGGCAATTTGAATTAAATTTAGCAAGAATTTATGTGTTAAATCCAAAAACACAAGAAGATAGCTACAATAAATCAATGCTTTGGATAAAAGAACACCTAGATTGGATAAAATTAATCATAGCTCATATAGACTCTCAAAAGGAAGTTTTGCAAAGAAGTATAGTTACAACTAAAGATGAGCTTATAGAAAAAGGTTTTCTAAATTTAGTAGAAAAAATCGAGCAAAGAGCTTTAGAAAATGTTAATTTTTGATATTTTATAATCTATTTTTTAAATTTATCCAATCTCTTTCTAAATTTTCAAGTAATTTTTCATTAAATTCTTTATAATCAAAATCACATGAGAGCTTTTTTATAAGCTCAAAGCTTCTTTTTTTATCTTTATAATTTTGATATAAAATTGCTTTATTTTTATTTTCATATCTTCCAAATTCATTAAATTTATAATGATAAAAACATTCTTTAGATACAAAAAAACTCTCACTAATCATAAAATTTATATAGTTAAAAAACACATCTTCACCATAACACAATCTTTCATATATATCAAAATAATCAAAACTTTTAAGCAAATTTTCTTTTTTATAAAGCTTAGCCCAAACACTCCAGCAAAAATGCTTTTGATTGAGTAAGAAATTTAAAAAATTACCCTTATTAAAATATTCATTATTTTGAAATCTATAAAATTTTTTAAATTTAACTCTATGAACAAAAGCATCAAAAATAATCATATCAACATCATTTTTTATATATTTTAAAGCTAACTCACAAGCTTTTAAATCCAAATAATCATCAGGATCTAAAAACATCATATAAGGTGAGTTTGAATTTAACACACCTATATTTCTACTTGCAAAAGTGCCTAAATTTTTATCATTGTGTATGATTTTTATTCTTTCATCTTTACTAGTATATTCTTTGGCTATATCTATGCTTTTATCATTTCCAAGGTCATCTACTACAATGATTTCTATATCTTTAAAACTTTGTTTTATACAACTATCTAATGCTCTAGCTATGTATTTTTCTACATTATAAGTTGGAAGTATGATAGAAATTTGACTCATTTTACGCCCTTAATTATGGTAAAATTATATCTTTTTAAGGAATAAAATGAAAATTTTTATAAATCTACCTACTTGGCTTGGCGATGCTGTTATGGTAAGTGCGACAATTTATGCTATAAAAGAAAAATGTCCAGATGCTAATTTTTTATTTTATGGTTCTTTTGTTAGCACAGAACTTTTTAAAAATTTACAAAATTCAAAAATATTAGTAGAAAATAAAAAACAAAGATTTTCTCAAATTTTTAAAATCAGAAAAGAACTTGGTAAATTTGATCTTGCTATTAGTTTTAGATCGGCTTTTTCAAGTAAGATAATATTAAATTTAATAAAAGCAAAAAAAAGATTTTATTTTGATAAAAATCAAAATAAAAATGAACATCAAGTTTTAAAATACTTAAAATTTATAGAAAATTCTTTAAATTTTAAAGCTAATTCAAATTCTTTAAAACTACCCATAAAAGCAAAAACTACGAAAAAAATTCTAGGGATAAATGCTGGAGCTCACTATGGAAGTGCTAAAAGATGGAATAGTGAGTATTTTGCACAAGTAGCAAAAGAATTTGCATCTACTCATAAAATAATAATTTTTGGTGTAAAAACCGAACAAAAAATATGCGATGAAATACAAAATTTACTTTTAAAAGATGGGGTGCAAGCTAAAAATTTATGTGGAAAAACTAGCATTTTTACTTTATGTAAAAACATTTCTATGCTAGATATTTTAATCACTAACGATAGCGGACCTATGCACATAGGCGCAGCTTATGGAATAAAAACCATAGCTATTTTTGGATCGACTAATTTTCATCAAACATCACCTTGGCAAAAAAATGCAAGATTAGCACATTTAAATTTAGCTTGTATGCCTTGTATGAAAAGAATTTGTCCATTAAAGCATCACGCTTGTATGAATGATTTAAAACCACAAATTGTTATAGATAAAGCAAAGGATTTATTAAAAAATGATATTTAGTTCATATGAGTTTATTTTTATATTTTTACCCATAACGCTCATAATTTTTTATGTTCTCAAAAAAACAAATCATATAAATTTAGCTAAGATATTTTTAGTTTTGGCAAGTTTGTTTTTTTATGCATTTTGGAAAGTCGAATATGTCTTTATATTATTATTTTCAATGTTTGTTAATTACAACTTTGCAAATTTATTATTAAAAAATACTAATTTACGGGGGGGGATATTATGGCTTGGTGTAATATTTAACATAACTTTGCTTGGATTTTTCAAATATAGTGATTTTTTACTAGAAAATTTCAATACTTTTTCAAAACTAGCAAATTTAAATTTTAATATACCATTACCACACATACTTTTACCACTTGCTATATCTTTTTTTACTTTTCAACAAATCGCATTTTTGGTTGATTGTTATAAAAAAGATAACATAGAAGACTTAAAAGATAAAAATGGATATAAAATAAATATCATAGATTATTCTCTTTTTATAACTTTTTTTCCACAATTAATAGCAGGTCCTATAGTTCATCACAAAGAAATGATACCCCAATTTCATACTTTATTAACAGATAAAACTTTTATTAATTGGGAAAATATGGCAAAAGGTTTATTTATATTTTCTATAGGTTTTTTTAAAAAAATATACATAGCTGATTCTTTTGCTAAATGGGCAAATGCTGGATTTACTATAGTGGAAAATGATGGATTTTTAAATATCATCGCAGCTTGGTTTGTATCTTTTTCTTATACTTTTCAGCTTTATTTTGATTTTAGTGGATATTGTGATATGGCTATTGGGCTTGGCTTGTTTTTTAGTATAAGATTGCCTATAAATTTTAACTCGCCATACAAAGCTTTAAATATATCTGATTTTTGGAGAAGATGGCATATAACTTTAGGAAGATTTTTAAAAACTTATGTTTATATACCACTTGGCGGAAATAAGGTTTCTAAAATATTAAACTTGAGAAATCTTTTTATAGTAGCTTTTATAAGTGGTTTTTGGCATGGAGCTGGCTGGGGTTTTGTTATATGGGGAATTTTACATGGATTAGCTATGGTTATACATAGAATTTATACTTTCATAACCCCAAATACAAAATTTAAAGAAAATATTATCTATAAAATATTTGCTTGGTTTATAACATTTAATTTTATAAACATATCTTGGATTTTTTTTAGAAGTGAAAATTTGCAAGGCGCTATAAATTTATTAAAATCAATGTTTGGTATAGTTTGGGTGGATTTACCGATTAAATGGCATAGAACAAGAGAGACTTTTGAAGCTATAGGTGGTAATAATGAAACATTTTTTTACGCTATAGTCGCTTTTATGTTATGTTTATGGCTTAAAAATAGTATTTATTATTTAGATAATTTTAAAGCAAATTATAAATTTGTATTTTTAACAGCTTTTACTTTGTATGTTAGTTTAATAACATTATTTTCAGTTCCTTATGTGGAATTTATATATTTTAATTTTTAAGGATTAAAATGACTTATAAAAAATTTGTGTTTTTATCTATTTTAATACCTTTACCTATTATTTTTACATTAGGAATTTTGCTTTATGTTTATGACCCTTTAAGACTTTATCATAAGCCTTGGTTTAGAGATGATACATATTATTCAGACATAAGACTTCAGGCAAAAAGTATTATTGATAATAATGATTTTGATTCTGTTATAATTGGCTCATCTATGCTTGAAAATACTTCAGCCAAAGAAGCTTCTGAAAAATTAAATGCTAATTTTATTAATTTGTCTATAGCGGCTAGTACTTTCAGTGAAAGATTTATTGTTTTAAAATATTTAATTGATAAAAAAAATCTAAAGAACATTATTTATTCTTTAGATGGATTTACATTAGTAAATGGTGATAAAATTCAACCAAATATAAAAAGATTCCATTTTTTGTATGATAAAAATAAATTTAATGATTTTAAAATATATTTAAATAAACATTTTATTTTATGTGCAATAACATTTTCTCAAGAAGAACAATGCGTTGGAAAAAATATAAAAGTTGATTATTTATTACGTTGGAAAAAAGATAAAAATACTTTAAGCACATTACTTCTAAATAATAAAAATAATATTTTTTTTGAAACAACTAGTTTTTTGAAAAAATGCAATTATACCAATAATACTCAATATATTAGTAATTTTTTATTGAAAATGTTTCAACAAACAAATATTAATTTTCATTTGATTATTCCTACTCAACCAAGAATATTTTATAAGTTAAAAAAATATAGAGATTATTTTGATAGTTCTGTAGAGAATTATTTTTTTTCATTTTATAAAAATATACAGTTTATTGTTCAGCAAAGTCAATATTATCCAAATGTCAAAATTTATGGTTTTGATGATTTAGATTATGCTGATGATATAGCAAATTATAAAGATCTTGTTCATTATAATATAGATATGAATTCAATGCAACTTGATGCTATAAAAAATAATACTCATATTTTAACAACCGAAAATATAGATGAATATTTTAAAATTATGGAAGAAAAAATAATATCTTATGATTTGCAACCTATTATTGAAAAAATTAATAAAAATAAATAATATTTTAATTAAAATTGCTCAAAACCCTTGCAAAAGCTGTTTAAATGTGTTAAACTTAGCAATCATTTTAAAAAAAGGAGCTTTTATGACTAAAGCAGATTTTATTTCTCAAGTTGCTCAGACTGCAGGGCTAACTAAAAAAGATGCAGCTGCTGCTACAGATGCGGTTATTGCTACTATTAGTGATGTATTAGCAAAAGGCGATAGCATTAGCTTCATTGGTTTTGGTACTTTTTCAGTAGCTGAAAGAGCTGCTAGAACAGCTAGAGTTCCAAGCACAGGAAAAACTATCAATGTTCCTGCTACTAAAGTTGCTAAATTTAAAGTAGGTAAAAATCTTAAAGACTCAGTTGCTGCTGCTAAAGCTACTAAAAAAGCTAAAAAATAATTCTTCAAGCAAGAGTTTAAACTCTTGCACTTTTCTATTAATATTCTTTTGATATTGTTTTTTAAAATATTAAAAGGAAAAAAATGCAAATTTATAATAATATCTTAGAATGTATAGGAAATACCCCAATAGTTTCTTTGAAAGAATTTTCACCAAATCTTTATGCAAAATGTGAGTATTTTAACCCAAGCCATTCTATCAAAGATAGAGCTGCTTTTGAAATGATAAGCCAAGCTTTAAAAGAAAAAAAGATAAATCAAGATTCAACCATCATTGAAGCTAGTAGTGGAAATACAGGTATTGCCCTAGCAATGATTTGTGCAAGTTTGAAACTAAAACTTGTTATTGCTATGCCAGAATCAATGAGTATTGAGCGTAGAAAAATGATGAGTTTTTTTGGGGCAAAGCTTGAATTAACTCCTGCTAGTAAAGGTATGCAAGGAGCTCTAGATAGAGCAAATGAGCTTTTAGAAGAAATACCTAATTCTTTTATAATAAGCCAATTTGAAAATATTAATAATAAAAATGCACATAGAAATAAAACAGCCTTAGAAATTTTAGATATTATGCCTGATGTTGATATTTTTGTTGCAGGTTTTGGCACAGGTGGGACAATTAGTGGTGTAGGAGAAATTTTAAAAGAGAAAAATCCCAATGTTAAAATCATTGCTATAGAGCCCAAGTCTTCTCCGCTTTTGAGTCAAAAAATAGCTTCAAGCCATAAAATTCAAGGCATAGGAGCAAATTTTATCCCTAAAATTTTAAATCAAGATATCATAGATGAAATTTTGTGTGTAAGCAATGAAGATGCTATAAATACTGCTTTAGAGCTTGGAAAAATTGGTATTATGGCAGGAATTTCAAGTGGTGCTAATGTTTTTATAGCTTCGCAAATTGCAAAACAAAATCAAGATAAAAAAGTTTTAACTATGTTAAACGATACAGCTGAGAGATATCTATCAACAGATTTGTTTTTAAATTTATAGGAGTGATTGATGAGTCAAAATAATGAGCATTTTGATTTGGATTTAGAAAGAGCTATACTTAGTTCTTGTATTTATAGTGAAGATTCTTTTTTTAGCATTTCTTCAGATATTGAAATCAATGATTTTTCACTAAAAGCTCATCAAGATATTTATAAAGCCATTTTAGCTTGTGTGAATGCTGGTGAGCCAATTAGCATTAGCTTTATCAAAAAACATAAAAAGGTTGATGAGGAAATTTTAGCTGAAATTTTAGCAACCACTTCTATAGCTGATGTTAGTAAATATGCTCATGAATTAAAAGAAAAATCAATCAGAAGACAACTTTTAAATTTTGCTTATACCATTCCAACTAGAGTCAATGAAGATAAAAGCATTTCTCAAATTTCCGATGAAATTGGTAAGGAAATTTTTAATCTAACCAATAGAGTAAATTCTAGTAGCATTAAGGATGTAACTATGGTTATGTCTGAATTAATGGAAGAATTTAAAAAATTAAAAGAATCAGAAACTAAAGATATTTTAGGACTTGATACAGGTTTTAGCGAGCTTAATAAAATGACAAAGGGCTTTAAAGCAGGAGATCTTATCATCATTGCTGCACGGCCTGGTATGGGTAAGACTACAATTTGTCTAAATTTTATAGAAAAAACTTTAAGACAAAACAAAGGCGTAGTGATGTTTTCACTAGAAATGCCTGCAACCCAAATCATGCAAAGATTAATAAGTGCTAAAACATCTATTCCATTGCAAAAAATTTTAATTGCAGATTTAAATGATGATGAGTGGAGTAGGGTGGGTGATGCTTGCAATGAGTATTCTCAAAAAAATCTTTATATTTATGATAGTGGTTATGCTAGTATAGCTGATATTCGCTCGATTTTAAGAAAAATCAAAGCTCAAGATGAAAGTATAGAGCTTTGTGTGGTTGATTACATAGGTCTTATGATGAGTAATTCTGCGTTTAATGATAGACATTTGCAAGTTAGTGAAATTTCAAGAGGCTTAAAGCTTTTAGCAAGAGAATTAAATATGCCAGTAATTGCGCTATCTCAGCTTAATCGTTCATTAGAAAGTAGAGCAAATAAGCGTCCTATGCTTAGCGATTTAAGAGAAAGTGGTGCTATAGAGCAAGATGCTGATACTATTTTGTTTGTATATAGAGACGAAGTATATAGAGAACAAGAAGAAAAAGAGCGAGAAAATAAAGCAAAAATGGAAGGAAAAAATTACGAAAGAAGATTTATGCCAAATCCTGTTCAAGAAAAAGCTGAGTTAATTATAGGTAAAAATAGAAATGGTCCAGTAGGTCATGTGGATTTGTTATTTTTAAAAGAAAAATCTTGTTTCATAGAAGCTCCTAAAGAAGAATTTGTTGTGACTAATTTTGAAGAATGAGGTAAGCTATAGCCATAATTTTCATACATAAATATTTCTAAATCTTTAAAGTCAAGTTTTTCCATAACATCTTTGCTAAATTGCTTATAAACAATTTTACCATTTTTTACTACAAAAATAGCTCGAGTTAAAAGCCCAGCAAAGATGCTACTGCCTATTAAAGTGCCATATTTTAAACCAAATTCTTTAAATGCAAAATCACTAGCAAACATTATATTAGCAATGCCTTCTGTGGCGCAAAATCTATCCATTGCAAAAGGAAGATCCATGCTGATTAAAATCACTTCTATATTTTTCATTGAAGCAAGTTTTTTGTTTGTTTCTTTAGCTTGTTTAGAGCAAACTGGAGTATCTAAACTTGGAACACTTAATAAAATTTGAGTTTTTCCAGCAGGGGCTATCTCTATAGAAGCTAAATTTTTAGTTTTTAGTGTGAGTTTTGGGGCGTTATCTCCTATATTTAACTCGTTTCCTAATAACTTAATTTCTTGATTTTTAAATTTTACAATTGCCATATTTACCTACCTATAATAACATCATTTTTGCTAAAAGTAAAAAACTAAAAAATCCCAATGCATCGGTAATTGCAGTAATGACAACACTTGAGCCAACTGCTGGATCAATTTTAAATTTTTTTAATGTTAGTGGCACAAAAGAGCCTACAAAACCTGCTAAAGCCAAATTTATAAGCATAGATAAAGCTATCACAAGTCCTAGCATAGCAGTTTTAAACCATATAAAAGCTATGATACTCATAATAATTGCAAAAATAAAGCCATTGAGTAAAGATATACCACTTTCTCTTAATATAACTTTTTTGGCATCTTTAAATTCAACTTCATTTAATGATAATTTTCTAACCGTAACAGCTAAAGCTTGAGAGCCTGTGTTTCCTCCCATAGAAGCTACAATAGGCATCAACACAGCCAAGGCTACTAGTTTTTCTATTTCCCCTGAAAAAAGACTGATGATATTGGCTGAAATTAAAGAAGTAGTGAGATTAATCATAAGCCAAAAAGCTCTTGCTTTGGCTGCTTTTAAAGCACTTTCTTCTTCTACTTCTTTATCAACACCTGCTAGGTTGTAGATTTGCTCGGTTGCATTATCTTGAATTAAATCATGAATATCATCATAAGTAATCCTTCCTAAAAGCACACCTTCTTCATTTACCACAGCTAACACACTCAAATCATAATCTTCTACCATATCAATAGCCATTTGTATATCATCATAATCTTTTACACTATAGCTTTTGTATTTATTGGTATTGTTTTTGATAATATCAGCAAAGCTTAATTTAAAGTCCCAAAGCAAAAGATCACTTAAATTGATAGAATTGCAAAGCTTTCCATCTTTATCGGTGATATAAATTTGAAAAATTTGATCTATTTTTTCACTTTTTTTTAAAATTCTATAGCGTTTTATTGCTTTTTCTATACTCTCATCTAAAGAAGCTGTGAAAATTTCAGTTTGCATATAAGCACCAGCTGTATTTTCATCGTAATTTTTTAAGCGTAAAATTTCTTCTTTATCTTCTGAGCTTAGACGATTTAAAATTGTGAGAGTTTTTTGAGGATTTATTTCTTCAAAACGCTTGATTAAATCAGTCGCATCATCGCTTTCGAGTTCTTCAACTGCTTTAGCTATTTTTGCGATGCTTAAATGTTCTAAAATATCTTCAAGTATATACTCAGGTGTTATAGTGGCAATATTTGCCAAAGTAAAAGTATCAAGTGAATTTAGGGTTTGTAAAAAAAGATTTTCATCGTGTCTTTTGATGGTTTTTAAAGCTTCATTGATTTCATATGTACTTTGATTGTTAGAAATATTTTTTAAAAGTTCTTGTGCTTTTAAAAAATCACTAGACATATCAAAGCTCCATTGAATTTTCTATATTTTGTTCTTTTGGTGGATTTTTAAAATCTTCTGTTACACTATAAAGTTTATTTTGATATTCTTTAGAGATTTTTAAAAATTCCTCTTTATCTTTACCACTTAAGCTTGATTTTGGAATTTTTACTATGGTTTCAGGATTTATAGCTTTGTTATTAAGATATAGGCCAAAATGTAAATGTGGTCCAGTGCTCATACCAGTTGATCCTACATAGGCTATGACTTGACCTTGTTTTACTTTTTGACCGCGTTTTATTTTAGCAAAACGATGTAGATGAGCATATAAAGTCATATAGCCTGATATATGTTTTACTTGTACTACTTTTCCATAACCACCTTTATTACCAACAAAACTAATCACTCCTTCACCAGCACTTTTAACAGGAGTTCCAGTTGGAGCAGCATAGTCTATACCTAAATGCGCTCGGTATCTTTTTAATATAGGATGGTATCTTGCTTTAGTAAAACGATCTGAAATTCTTGTGTATTGAACAGGTTTTATTAAAAAGAAATTTTCTAATTCTTTTCCTTGAGCATTATAATAAGAATCTTTATATAAAAAAACTAAATAATCTTTTCCTCTTATATTTGCCAAGGCTGCATTGATATTAATATCTCCAAAAAGCCTTCCTAGTCTTCTTTTTTGCTCATAGATTAAAACTACACTATCGCCTTTTTTTACATTTTTAAAATTCACACTATTTTTAAAAGCTCGCACCATAGCTCTAGCTAAAGTTACGCTACCGCTTTCATCATATACATCTTGATAGGCTGAGTTGTTTATGGCCACTCGTAAGGTTCTTGTTTCTTTTGTATAAGAAATTGGAGTAAAACTTAATACAAATTTATTTTCTATATTTTTATAAATATGAATTTGTAAATCATCGCTAATTGGGATTAAAACTTGCTCAAGCTCGCCTTGATCATCTTTTAGCATTTGATATTTTACTCCACTTGAAATTTCTGCACTTAATTCTTTGTCTTCAGCATCTAGATTATAGTATAAACTTAGTGGTATAGAATGATCTTGTAAAAAATCAAGCAAAGTTTTACCATTTTCCCAAGAAAGCTCTTCTACACTTGAAATTGCAAATAATTTTATAGATAAAATTAAAGATATAAAAATTTTTTTCATCATTAAAAATTCAAGCCTTCAAAATAAAATAAATTTGTATTTTACTTAATTTTTCTTACAATTTTGTAAGGAAAAAACAATATAATTTATTTTTTAATCCAAAAAAAGGAGAATAAAATTGATAAAAATTGTTCTAATGTGTTTTTGTTTTATAGTATTTTCATATGCAAAAAGTTTTGATTTAATACAAACAAAATTAGAAAAAGTAGAAGATATTTATGGTTATGTAAAAGATGATCCTAAAATTTTGATGCACTCAAGTGGTATAGTTGTACATAATATTGAAAATCAAAAAACAATTGTAGCAAGAGCTAGTGTAATAGGCCGTGAAAATGGTTTTGTGAAATTACAATTTAAAGTTTTTGATATGCTTACTCAAGATGCTATGCCTTTGCCAAATGTTTTGCCTGAAGTTGGGGATAAAGTTGTTTTAAATTATTTATATGATAGAGCTTTAATCATCGCTCCTGATAAAAAAGTTTATGACTATATAGCACAAAAATTTAGTGATTTGTATTTTTTACACCCTGATTTATTTGGTGCTCATATGATACAAGAATATCGCCAAACTCCAAGAAGATCAGATTTTAGATCATTTTGTTCAAAAAATGCTGTAGGACTTTTGGTAGTAGCTTTAGAAAAAAAAGCTGAATTGGTTGATTGCCAAGATTTTGAAAAATTACAAGAAATTGAAATTCCTCAAGCTCAAAGTTTGCAAATCCCATTTTACTCAAGAATTACAGGTTATAAAAGTGATATTTTTAGTTTAAATGATGAAAGTATAGGAAATTATTATATTTATTATGAAAAATTGATTAATTTAACTAGAGAATAATCAATGCAAGAAAAACATAAAATTTTTTTTCAAAATTTACTAGGAAATGATAATGCTTTTTTTGATGAAGTTCATAAAAGAGCATATAGCTATGATGCGACTAAAAAGCATTATTTGCCCGATGGGGTTTTATTTCCAAGAAATGAAGAAGATGTTAGCCAAATTTTAAAATATTGCAATGAAGAAAAAATCATTATTATCCCAAGAGGTTCAGGTTCAGGTTATACAGGCGGGGCTTTAGCGGTTAATGGTGGCTTGGTTTTAAGCTTTGAAAAGCATATGAATAAAATTTTAGAAATTGATCTTGAAAATTTAGTAGCTGTGGTAGAACCTGGAGTGATTAATGTAAATTTGCAAAAAGCTTTAAGTGAATTTGGTTTGTTTTATCCTCCTGATCCTGCTAGTATGGAGTATTCTTCAATAGGAGGTAATGTCAGCGAAAATGCAGGTGGTATGAGAGCAGCAAAATATGGCATCACAAAAGATTATGTCATGGCTTTAAGAGCGGTTTTACCAAATGGTGAAGTCATAAAAGCTGGGAAAAAAACCATCAAAGATGTGGCAGGTTACAATCTAGCTGGAATTTTAATAGCAAGTGAAGGCTCTTTGGCTGTGCTTACTCAAATCACTCTTAAGCTTGTAGCCTTGCCTAAATTTAAAAAAACTGCAATGGGAATTTTTGATAATATTGATGATGCTATGAATGCAGTTTATAAGACCTTATCAAAAGGTGTTACTCCTGTTTCTATGGAATTTTTAGATCAATTGAGCATACAAGCTTTAGAACATAAATTCAACAAAGGACTACCAACTGATGCAGGTGCTATTTTAATAGCTGATGTTGATGGTAATGTAGAAGAAGCTATAAAAGCAGATTTACAAATTTTAGAACAAAATTTTTTAGAATCTAAAGCAAGAGAATTTAGAGTAGCTAAAGATGAACAAGAATCAGCAGATATTTGGTTTGCAAGAAGAAATTGTTCTCAAAGTATTACAATGTATGGAAATTTAAAACTAAACGAAGATATTACTGTGCCAAGATCAAAGCTGCCTGAACTTTTAAAAGGTATAGAGCAAATTTCTAAAAAATATGGTTTTAAAATTCCTTGTTTTGGCCACGCAGGTGATGGAAATGTACATACTAATGTCATGGTAAGTGATAAAAACAACCCTGAGTTGGTTAAAAAAGGATATGAAGCAGTAGAAGAGGTATTTAAACTAACTATATCTTTAGGCGGGACTTTAAGCGGTGAACATGGAATAGGACTTTCTAAAGCTCCTTTTATGAAGCTTGCTTTTAGTGAAGCTGAAATGGAGTTAATGAGAAATATCAAAAAAGCATTTGATCCTAATAACATTTTAAATCCATTTAAAATGGGACTTTGATGGTTTTTAAAAATATAGTAAAAATTCTTTTAGGATTAAGAGATAAAGAAATTTTAAATTATGCTGCAGCTTTAAGTTTTTATACTATATTATCTTTAATTCCTTTGCTTTTTTTGTGTTTTTGGGTTTTTACTCAAATTCCAAGTTTTGAGATGTATCAAGAAAAGATAAAAAATTTAATTTTTACTTTTTTAATCCCAACTCAGCAAGATCTAATCATAGGTTATATCAATACTTTTTTAAAAAATAGTGTAAATATAGGCTTAATAGGGCTTTTAGCTATGGCTATTACTTCTTTAGCTTTTTTTTCAGGATATGATTATGTAATCAATAAACTTTTACAAGAAGAAAGCAAAAGTCTTTGGTATAGCATTAGTTCTTATTGGACTTTGGTGACTTTAACACCTTTAGGGTTGGGTTTGAGTTTTTATATTTCAGGACTTATACAAAAAACCTTGGATGAATTTAACATAGGAATAAATTTTTTTGAAATTTTACCTTATGTGATTATTTGGATTTTATTTTTTATTTCATATTCTAGCTCTTTAAGTAAAAAAGGTAATTTAAAATTACTTCTTATAACTTCGTTTGGAGCATCTGTTATATGGTATATTTCTAAAACTATTTTTGTGTATTATGCTGTATATAATAAAACATATTTAAATGTATATGGTTCTTTTTCTGTGATTTTATTTTTCTTTTTGTGGATTTATATTTCATGGATTATTTATCTTTTGGGTTTAAAAGCATATCTTTTATTTGAGCAAGAAAACAAAGGGCACAAACCCAAGAGAAATTACAAAAAGAGCTAAATATCTATTAAAAATACTAAGTAGTGATAAAAATAAATATCCTATATAAACCCAAAAAGATATTTTAAAATTTATGCTGTGAAATTTAATATTAAAAAAATCTAACAAATAAAAATCCAATAAATTTCCATAATTAAAAATATGAAGCAATAGTACCATAGGATAAAAAATTATAAATAAAATACTAAGAGGTATAGCTAAAAATTGTTGCAAGCTTAGTAAAGGGAAAAAATACAAAACGGGTATAATCATAGCTAAAAATGTCCAAAAATTTAAAAAAATAATATGGGTTAAATTAGAAAATTTATTTTTAAAATGATGTAAATATAAATAAATATAAAACACCCCAAGCACAGAAAATAAAAATCCTACACTAAATAATAATTTTGGAAAAAGACTAATGCATAAAACTATACTTAAAACTAAAAATTTAAAACTTAGAATTTTTACATTTTTACTATAAAGATAAAATCCAAACAACGCCATACACAAAGCCCTTATATAAGAAGGAGTAAAATCTATAAGAAACATATAAGCGATTAAAAGCACAAAAGCAAATACGCTAAGATCTAACTTTAAACTTCTATAAGGAAAATATCTTTTTTGAAAAAATGCATACAATGGTGCAAATACCACAAAACAAAAGCTAAACAATAACCCCAAATGATATCCGCTAATTGCAATTAAATGTGCAATGCCATAAAAATTTACATCTTGTCTTAGATCTTTAGAGATAGCTTTTGCAAAAAATAAAGCCCCATAAAATTCTTTGATTTTTTCATTTGTATGTTGGTTTAGAAAATAATTGATGATTGTGTTTTGATTTTGAATATAGCTAGTTTGATTAAAATCATAACTTGGTGCAAAAAAACTTTTACTAAGATAATTTTTAAAACTAATATCTTTAGTGATGATTCTAAGTGATAGTGTTTTGTTCTTATCAAAAGTTAAATTTTTATAGCTTATGGTGTAAAAGTTGAAATTTGAATTTTTAAGTTTTAATACTTGATATTTTTTACCATATTTATTTTCTTTTGTATAACTTGATAAAATCATATTATCTTTAAGATAAAGATGTTTTGTGAGTTTAAAATTTTGATAGTTTTTATATTCATAAAAAATATTGAGTAAAAATATAGCTAAAAAACACAAAAATAAAATAAAAAATTCTCTATAATGATAAGAGAATTTTAAATTCATTTTTTCTTAGAAAAACGCGATAAATATAGCCATATAACTAAAGCTAGTGTGATTATAAAAACAGGTGCTATATAAGGATAGTTTGAAAGAGCTTCAAACATTTCTTTTAAAGTATTTCCAAAAATAAATCCTGCATATCCTAAAACAACTGCCCAAATCAAGCTTGCTAGGGTATTAATAATTACAAATCTCAAAAAGCTAAATTTACAAAGACCTGCTGCTATAGGTACTATGGTTTTTACTCCATATATAAATTTTTGAATGATTAAGAGTAAATCACCATATTTTTTGATTTTAATCATTGCAAGAGCGATTTTTCTTCTGTGGTTTTTAAAATAAGGCATGATGTCTTTTTTGTAATACTTGCCAAGTATAAAAAGCAAAGTAGAACCTAGTGTGTTTGCTAAAAATGCTAAAAAAATACACCAATGCAAATCTAGTTTTGTTGAACTAGCACAAAGCACTCCAGCTGCAAGTATAGCAACCATACCACCACCAAAAGAATAAAAAAATAAAATCAAATATCCATAAGTGCTAAGATTATCAATCATTTCTTGCATAATTAGACCTTATTTTGCATAATCAATAGCTCTTATCTCTCTGATAACATTAACTTTAATTTCACCAGGATATTGAACTTTTTCTTGAATTTCTTCAGCAATTTCTTTAGCTAAAAGTATAGATTCATCATCATTTATTAATTTTGCATTGACTATGACTCTAATTTCTCTTCCAGCATTAATTGCATATGCTTTTTTAACCCCTTCTTTACTTTTTGCAATATCTTCAAGTTCGCTAACTCTTTTTAAGAAAGCCTCCAAAACTTCGCGTCTTGCACCAGGTCTAGCTGCACTTAGTGTATCTGCCGTGCAAACTGCTGCTGATTCTATGCTTGTAGCATCTTCGTGGCCATGATGAGCATAAATTGCATTAATTACCACAGGATGTTCTTTATATCGTTTGCAAAGTTCAGCTCCTAAATCTACATGAGAGCCTTCAAATTCATGCGTTAAGGCTTTGCCTATATCGTGTAAAATTCCAGCTCTACGCGCTAATTTTTCATCACCGCCACATTCTGCTGCTATTATACCTGCTAGATGAGCTACTTCTAAAGAATGGGCTAGAGCATTTTGCCCATAACTTGCTCTATAGCGTAATTTTCCTATGAGTTTTATAATTTCAGGATGGATATGATTAAGCCCTAAATCCATCACTATAGTTTGGCCTTCTTCTAAAATGCTATCATCAAATTCCTTGCAAACTTTTTCATGGATTTCTTCTATCCTTGCAGGTTGAATTCTGCCATCTTCAACCAAAAGCTCAATGACTTTTGTAGCAATGGCTCTTCTGTAAAGATTAAAACAGCTTACTATAATAGCTCCAGGTGTATCATCTATGATGATATCTACTCCTAAAACCATTTCTAAAGTTTTTACATTTCTTCCTTCTTTGCCTATAATGCGTCCTTTTAGCTCATCATTTTTGATATTGACAACATTAATAAGCCTTTCAGCAGCAAATTCACCAGCAAATCTTGAAGTAGCTTGAGCTAAGATATAATTAGCTTTGCGTTTAGCTTCATTTTTAGCCTCTTCTTCGTATTTTCTAACTATATGTGCGATTTCATCTCTTGATTTTTCTTCTGTTTTTTGCAAGATTATACTTTTAGCTTCTTCTTGAGTGAGCCCAGCTGAATGTTCAAGAATTTTTAAAACATCATTGAGCTTTTGAGTGTATTTTTGTTTTAAATTCTCATTTTCTTCTATCAGAGCTTTTATGTCTTGTTTTTCTTTGATGAGTTGATTTTTATTTTCTTCATGAAGTTTTTCTTGATGATTTAAAAATTGCTCTTTTTTGTTTAAATCTTCTATTTTACTAGAATGTTCTTTTTGAAGTTTTTGTAATTTTTCATCAAATTTTTTCTTTGCGCTAAATTCTGCTTCAGCCACTGAATTTTTAGCATCTTTTAATATTAATTCAGCTTCGTATTCTATAGCTTTTGCTTTTGCTTTTGCTTGTTCTAAAAAGATGTTAAAATTGGCATCATTAATCTTTTTAGCGACTATATATCCAATCCCTCCGCCTATAAAAACGGCTATTAATGCGACTATAATTTCTATCATTTTTACTTACTTTCCTAAAATATTTTTTATAAAAATTGATATAAAAATCACCTTTTATATCATGCTTTTGACATAATTTTTCTTCACTTTTGCCATTAATTATTTGTGTAAAAATAATTTTTGGCTTATCATGAGTTAAATTTGCAAAAAATCTATCATAAAATCCTTTTCCATGTCCTATTCTTTTAAAGTTTTTATCAACTCCTAATACAGGAACAATGGCTACATCTATATGAGATTGCAAAAAAGAATTTTTAGGCTCATACACTCCAAAACTTTTTTTTTCAAGAGTTAATCTTAATTTTACTACCTTTAAACTTTTATCTTGCATAAATGGAACAAAAATTTGATATTTTTTCGCAAAAAAGCGTCTGAATTTATAAATATCAACTTCATGTTTTAAAGGTATGTATATGAGAATGTTTTTGCATGTTTTTAAAGACTTTAAAATTTTAAATATTTCTTTAAAAACTAAAAAATCTTTTTTGTATTGATGTGTTGTAAATTGATTGATTTTATTTTTTTGTATTTGTCTAAAAGTGTTTTTTGTCAAGCTTTTCCTTAAGTTTTTAACTTTTTATGTTATACTTTTAAGCTTAACAAAACATAAGGAAAATGCTTGAATATAAAAAATTTATTATTTGTTTTTGTATTGATTTTTTTTAGTGCTTGTTCTAGCGAAAAAGAAAATGTACAAGAAGAAAGTGCGAGTATCTCACAAAGTGAAAATATCCATTTTACTTTAAATTTTTTAGATGGCAAAAAATTATTAGTCAAATACAATGATCAAAAATTTGATTTTGATGATAATTCTAAAGCAAAATTGTTTGTATTCTTTACTACTTGGTGTGTTCCATGTAAAGCACAAATTCCTCATTTGAATAATTTATATAAAAAATATCAAGATCAACTAGAAATTATTGCAGTTTTTTTAGAGGAAAACAAAGATCAAGAAATACTTGATTTTATCCAAGAAAATAAAATGGCCTTTTTGGCAACTTTGGGCGAGAATAATTTAGTATTTTCTAAAGTATTAAATATTAATTCTGTTCCAACTATGGTTTTATTTAACACAAAGGGTGAAAAAGCAAGAGAGTATTTAGGGATGATTCCTGAAGAAATGTTAGATATAGATATACAAAAAGTGATAATGTAATGTTTGGATTTTTAAAAAATGGTTTAAAAAAAACCTTAGAAAGTATTAATTTAGTCAAAGCAGATAATAAAGTCATCACAAAAGATCTTTTAGAAGAAATGCTTTTAGAAGCTGATGTGGCTTATGAAATAGTAGAAGAAATTATTTATTATTTACCACCAAATGACGAGGTTAAAAAAGCTGATTTAGAGCGCGTAATGGGAACTTATTTTATATATGATAAACCACAAACTATTAACGCTAAACCTTTTGTTGATTTGATTTTGGGAGTAAATGGAGTTGGTAAAACTACAAGTATAGCTAAAATGGCTAATTTGCATAAAAAAAATAATGAAAAAGTCATACTTGGAGCATGTGATACTTTTAGAGCAGGAGCTATAGAACAACTCAAACTTTGGGCTCAAAAACTTGATATGGATATCATCGCTACTTCTCAAGGACATGATCCTTCAGCTGTTGCTTATGATGCTATATCAAAAGCTTTAGCAAAAGGATATGATAGAGTTTTGCTTGATACTGCAGGGCGCTTACAAAATCAAAAAAATTTAGCAAATGAATTAGAAAAAATTGTTCGTATTAGCGCTAAAGCGATGCAAGGAGCTCCACATAGAAAAATTTTAGTATTAGATGGGACTCAAGGAGTAGCTGGAATTTTACAAGCTAAGGCTTTTAATGAGCTTGTAAAGCTAGATGGTGTGGTGATTACAAAGCTTGATGGAACTGCAAAAGGTGGTGCTTTATTTAGTATAGCAAGAGAACTTGAATTGCCTATTATTTATGTAGGAGTGGGTGAAAAAATGGATGATATTTGCGAATTTAATGTTAAAGAATACTTAGAAGCTATTTTGGAGCCTATTTTTAAATGAGTTTTTTATCAAAAAATTTAGCCGCATTAAATAATCCTTATTTGTATAATAAATTAAAAGATATAAAGATAAATCAATTTCAAAAAATAGAAAATGGGGGGGGGTTAATAGAATTAAATTTTTTAAATATACAAACCAATACTCCAATTTATAAAAATCCAAATTTGCATTTGCAAGAAAAAATTTCTTTTTATAATGATAAATATTTTTTATATCCTATTTTGTATTTTTATGGTTTTGGCAATGGAATTTTATATAAAAGTTTATTGCAAAATCATCATTTAAAGCATATAGTTGTTTTTGAAGATGAACTTGAAATTTTATATTTAGCCTTTAATTTTATAGATTTTTCTCAAGAATTAAAAGAGCAAAGACTTATAATTTTAAATAGTGATATTTCTGAGTTAGATTTAATGAATTTTTTTCAAACTCCCCCGTTTTTTAACTTTTTAAGACTTTATGATTTGCATTTGCATAATGAATATTATGAAATATACCATGAAAATATATTGAATTTAAATGAAAAAATTATCAATATTATAAGAAATGTAATTTTTTATCAGGGTAATGATATAAAAGATGCTTTACAAGGTTTAATACAATTTATTTATAATTTACCTAAAATGATACAAAATTCACCTTTAAGAAATTTATGGCTAAAGCAAAATAAAAAAGCAAAATCAGCTATTATAGTATCTACTGGACCATCTTTAAGCAAACAACTTCCTTTGCTTAAGCAATATCAAGATAAATTTAGTATATTTTGTGTTGATAGTGCTTATTCTATATTAGCAAAAAATGATATTAGGCCTGATTTTGTTTTAATGAGTGAAAGAACTAAAGTAACATCTGAATTATTAAAACAAAATTATGAAAATATAGATGAGAATATTGTATTTATATTGTTATCTTTAGTACATCCTTTAACAATAAAATATTTAGAAAATACTGATAGAAAATTTTTATTAATCCCATATCCTACTATATTTTTTGATAAATTAAATTTGTTTGATTTTGGAAAATCTCCATCTGGAGGAACTGTTGCTTATAATGCTTTGCAATTAGCGTGTGATTTTAATCATGAAAATATCATTTTTATAGGTCAAGATTTAGCATATGGAGAAGATGGAAGTTCGCATCCTAAAGATTACATTTATGGTGCAGGTTATGAAAGTAATATGACAAAAGAATTATCTACAGCTTATGGAGGATATGGCGAAGTTTTTACTCATAGTACTTGGAATACATTTAGACTTACTATACAAAATTATATAGCTAATAAAAAAGGTTTTAAATTTTATAATGCTACAGAAGGTGGAGCTAGGATAGAAGGAACTATAGAAAAACCATTTAAAGAGTGTTGTGAAGAATTTTTAGATGAAAATTTAACAAAGCCTTTTGAAAAACCATCGCCATTAGATAAGAATGCTCAAGATGATTTGTTATTACAAAGTTATAAAGTAATTAATGATAATTTAAAAATTTGCGATGAATTTATTAAAAAATTTGAGCTTTATTTTGAAAATCTAATACAAATAGAAAATAAAATTCAAACTTTGGCAGCATTTAAAGACAAGAAAGAATTGATAATTAAAAGTATAAATGATTTAGATATTTATAAAACAAAACTTGATGAGTATTGCAAAACTTTTTTATATGAATTTATTAGACCTTTTTTGCAGCAATTTGAATTTAATTTAGCAAGAATTTATGTTTTAAACCCTAAAAATGAAGAAGAATGGCTTAGCAAAAATACAACATGGATTAAAGATCATGTATTTTTGTTTGAGGTTTTAATAGCAAATATTAAATTATTAAAAGAAGAGATTAAAAGCAATATAAATCCTTTAAAAGAAGAGCTTGTAAAAAGAAATTTAAAAGCTAATTAATATATAATTTTTTAAAAATTAGGTGATTAAATGGCTAAAAAACAAATTTTATTTGAATGTCAAGCTTGTGGAAACCAACAAAATAAATGGCTTGGAAAATGTCCTGATTGTGGCTCTTGGGATAGTTTTATAGAATTAAAACAAGAGCAAATTAAAATTTTAAAACAAGTTTCAAGCAAACCAAGCACGGCTTTATGCATAGAAGATGTTACTATACAAGAATTTCAAAGACTTAGCACTCAAGATAGTGAGCTTGATTTGGTTTTGGGTGGGGGTTTGGTAGTAGGTTCTTTGGTTTTAATAGGAGGTTCGCCAGGTGTTGGTAAATCTACACTTTTATTAAAAATAGCTTCAAATTTAGCAAGAAGTGGTAAAAAAGTCTTGTATGTAAGTGGAGAAGAAAGTAAAACGCAGATAAAATTAAGAGCAAATCGCCTAGAAGCTAATGACAAGAATTTATTTTTATTAACCGAGCTTTGTTTAGAAGATATTTTAGATGAATTATCTAATAATAATTATGAAATTTTAATCATAGATTCTATACAAACTATATATTCTAATAAAATAACTTCAGCAGCTGGGAGTATAACTCAAGTTAGAGAAATAACTTTTGAACTTATGCGTTTTTCTAAAGCAAACAATATAAGCACTTTTGTGATAGGACATATAACAAAAGATGGAGCTATAGCAGGTCCTAGAATTTTAGAACATATGGTAGATGTTGTGCTTTATTTTGAAGGTGATGCAAATAAAGAAATAAGAATACTAAGAAGTTTTAAAAATCGTTTTGGAAATATAAGTGAAGTTGGTATTTTTGAAATGACTTATAAGGGTTTAATTAGCGCTAAGGATGTTTCTAATAGATTTTTTACAAGAACTAAGGCCATAAGCGGAAGCGCATTAGGAGTTATTATGGAAGGAAGCAGGGCTTTAGTGCTTGAAATTCAAGCTTTAGTTTGTGAGAGTTCTTATCCTAAAAGAAGTGCTACAGGATATGAAAAAAATCGTCTTGATATGCTTATTGCCTTGCTTGAAAGAAAGCTTGAAATTCCACTTGGTAGATATGATGTTTTTATAAATGTAAGTGGTGGGGTTAAGATAAGCGAAACTGGAGCTGATTTAGCTGTGGTCGCAGCTATTATTTCTAGCTTTAAAAATCGTCCTTTGAGTAAGGATAGTATTTTTATAGGTGAGTTGAGTTTAAATGGTGAAATAAAAGAAGTTTTTTCTTTAGATGCAAGATTAAAAGAAGCAAAAACTCAAAAATTTAAAAACGCTATAATACCTAATAAACCTATTGAAAATATAGATATAAAATGTTTTATAACTAAAGAATTAAAAGAGGTTTTAGAATGGATGTAAAATATGATGTTGTTATAATAGGCTCTGGGCTTGGAGGATTAAGTGCTGGTGCATATTTAGCTAAAAATGGTAAAAAGGTTTTAATCTTAGAACAGCATTCTTTAATAGGTGGTTGTGCAACTTGCTTTAAGAGAAAAGGTGTATTAATAGATGCAGGTTTGCATGAGATGGATTTTGGAGATCCAAAAACTGATATGAAACATTTGATTTTTGAAAAACTTGGTTTAAAAGATAAAATCAAAATAGTAAAATTACCAACAGCTTGGACCATAAAAAGTAAAAACTATAGCTTAACCTTGCCTCATGGTATAGAAAATGTTAAAAAAATTTTAAAAAAAGAATTTAAAGATGACGCTTATGGCATAGATAAATATTTCAAAGATATATATTTACAAGCTTGTTCAGTAAGAAGATTTCCTTGGGATATGAATTTTATGGAGCTTTTTTTGTTTCCTTTTACTACAGCTTGGATTTTTTTGAAAAATAAAATTACAAATAAAAAAGTTTATGATGTATTAAATTCTTATATAAAAAGTGATAAATTAAAAAAGATATTAAATGCAAATTTAAGTTATTATCATCATGATAGTAAAGAATTTATATTTTCTTATCATGGTATTGCTCAAAAGCATTATTACGATGGTGGAGTTTATATAAAAGGTGGTTCAGGTGCTTTAAGCGATGCTTTAGCTGAAATTGTCAAAGAAAATAAAGGAGAAGTGTTATCTAAAGCCGAAGTTGTAAAAATTATCACAAAAGATAATAAAGCTTGTGGAGTTGAGTATATAAAAAACAATGAAAAAATAAATGTTTATGCTGATAGAATAATAGCAAATTGTGATCCTTTGATAGTTTATAAAGATTTGTTAAAAGATTTAAATTTAAGCAAAGAAATTGAAAAATTAAATTCTAAAAAAAGAGCCACATCTTTAGTAAGTGCTTATTTTATATATGATAAAAATATATCTGAAATTTATAAGGATATGGATTATTCTACTTTTATTTTTGAAGATGAATTTTTAGAAGGTTCTTATGAAGATACAAATATATTAAAAATAGATATCACAAAAAGACCTATGGCTTTTATAAATTATTCTAAAATTGACAGTGGTTTAAGCGATGATAAATTCGTAGGAGTTGTAGCTTTTAGCTCTAATTATGATGAATGGGATTTACCAAAAGAAGAATATAAAGCTAAAAAAGACAAGGTTTTAAATGCTGTTGTGTCAAGACTTGATGAAATTTTTCCAAATTTAAGTGATTATTTAATTCATAAAGAATTAGCTACTCCAAAAACTATACAAAGATACACAAGAGCTTACGAAGGAGCTATATATGGTTTTTCTCAAGATAAAGAAGGGATTGATTATAGATTGCATTATAAAAGTAAAGTTTTAGATAATTTATATTTTGCAAATGCTTTTATTTTTCCAGGTGGCGGATTTACTGGTGCTACTTTAGGAGGATATTTGGTTGCTAATAAAATACTTAAATGATTTCATTAAAATATAAGCAAAATCATTCTATAATGAGCGTTTTTAAATTGCACTAAGGACTTTTGATGAAAGATTTATTTTTATTTAGTTCTTTTATAGATTCTAGTCATACTTTTGCTTATTTTTTTCATTTAGGTATAGTAGTTGTTATTTCTATATTGTTAGCTAAATTTGCTACAAAATCCATGCAAATAGTTCCAAGGGGAAGTCAAAATCTGGCTGAAGCCTATATGGAAGGAATTTTAAGCATGGGAAAAGATACTATGGGTAGTGAAGAAGCAGCAAGAAGATATCTTCCGTTAGTTGCTACTATAGGTTTTATAGTATTTTTTAGCAATTTAATTGGTATTATTCCTGGTTTTGAAGCACCAAGTGCAAGTTTAAATTTTAGTGCTACTTTAGCGATTATTGTATTTTTTTATTATCACTATGAGGGTATAAAAACTCAAGGATTTTTTAAATATTTTGCCCATTTTATGGGGCCTGTAAAAATTTTAGCTCCTTTAATGTTTCCAATCGAAATAGTATCTCACATTTCAAGAGTTATATCTTTATCATTCCGTTTATTTGGAAATATCAAAGGGGATGATTTATTTTTAGCTGTTATTTTAGCGCTTGTTCCTTGGGTAGCACCTTTACCAGCTTATATGTTATTAACCTTTATGGCATTTTTACAATCATTTATATTTATGATTTTAACTTATGTTTATTTAGGTGGTGCTACTACTATAGATGAACATCATTAATTTATAAAAAGTATCTACTTTTTATAAATTCTTCTTTTTCTTTTAAACTCTTTTTGAAATAAAAAACGATAAAATAAATAAAAACTCTAAGGAACTATTAATGTTTGAAGTGGTTATAGGACTTGAAGTCCATGCACAATTAAATACTAAAACTAAAATTTTTTGCTCATGTGCGACTTCTTTTGGAGAAAAATCAAATACTAATGTTTGCCCTACATGTTTAGCTTTGCCAGGTGCTTTACCTGTTTTAAATGAAGAAGCGACTAAAAAAGCCATCGCTTTTGGTAAAGCTATAAATGCCACTATAAATAAAAAAAGTATTTTTAATAGAAAAAATTATTTTTATCCTGATTTACCAAAGGCCTATCAAATTTCTCAATTTGACATACCTATAGTAGAAAATGGAGAACTTTTTATAAATATTAACGGAGAAAACAAACGCATAGGCATAACAAGAGCTCATTTAGAAGAAGATGCGGGAAAAAACATACATGAGAGTAATTTTTCAAAAGTAGATTTAAATCGTGCGGGCACTCCTTTGCTTGAAATAGTTAGCGAACCTGAACTTAGAAGTTCTGATGAAGCAGTTGCTTATCTTAAAAAATTGCATTCTATTATAAGATTTTTAGATATTTCTGATGCGAACATGCAAGAAGGAAGCTTTAGATGTGATGCTAATGTTAGCATACGCCCAAAAGGAGATATTAAACTTTATACAAGAGTTGAAATAAAAAATTTAAATTCATTTCGTTTTATACAAAAAGCTATAGAATATGAAGTAAATCGTCAAACTCAAGCTTGGGAAGATGGGGTGTATGAACAAGAAGTGGTGCAAGAAACAAGATTATTTGATACAAGTAATTTAATCACTAAAAGTATGAGAGGAAAAGAAGATTCTGCTGAATATAGGTATTTTCCTGATCCTGATCTTTTACCTGTTATTTTAAGCGATGAAATGTTGAATATAAAAATTCCAGAATTACCAGATGAAAAAAAGGCTCGATTTATTAGTGAATTTGGTATTAAAGAAAGTGATGCTGAAGTTTTAGTTTCTTCATTAGAGCTTTGTAGATATTTTGAATATTTAATTGATCAAAAATTAAATCCTAAACTTTGTGTTTCTTGGCTTACAACTGAGCTAATGGGACTTTTAAAAGGCGAGCTTACTATAGAAAATTCCCCTATAAAAGCTGAAAAATTAGCTTTACTTATTAAACGCATAGAAGAAAGCGTAATAAGCGCTAAAGCAGCTAAGGAAATTTTAGCTTATATTTTTGAAAATACTCAAATTAGTGTAGATGAAGCCATAGAAAAACTTGGTTTAAAACAAGTAAGTGATGATGGTGCTATTGAAAAAATAATTGATGAAATTTTAAGTGCTAATGAAGATAAAGTCGCTGAATATAAAAGTGGTAAGGATAAGTTATTTGGATTTTTTGTGGGTCAAGCAATGAAAGCTGGTAAAGGGGCTTTTAATCCTGCTAAAGTTAATGAAATTTTAAAAGCAAAGCTTGGATAATGAAAATAGCGGTTATTGGCGCTGGTAAGTGGGGAAGTGCTTTATATGATGCTTTAAGTGTTAATAATCAATGTTATATCACCTCATATCACTTTAAGGATATTGCAAATTTTGTTGATACCAAGAAAGCTTTAGAATGTGAGTATTTGGTTTTTGCTTTGTATGCTCAAGGAGCACATGAGTGGCTTAAAAATAATTTTAAAGATAATAATCATAAAATTTTAGTAGCCTCTAAAGGTATAGATTTTAAAAGTTTAAAATTTATGGATGAAATTTTTTTAGATTTTATCGATGAGAATAGAATTTGTTTTTTAAGCGGTCCTTCATTTGCTTTGGAAGTGTTGGAAAAAAAGCCTTGTGCTTTAGTTATTAGCGGTAAAAATCAGCAACTTTGTGAAAATTTTTCTTCATTTTTCCCAAATTATATCAAAACATATACAAGTAGTGATGTCAAGGGTGCTGAAATTTGTGGAGCTTATAAAAATGTTTTAGCTATTGCAAGCGGAATTTGCGATGGATTGAATTTAGGAAATAATGCTAGAGCATCTTTAGTTTCAAGGGGTTTGGTAGAGATGCATCGTTTTGGGCAATTTTTTCAAGCCCAAGAAGATACTTTTTTAGGTTTAAGTGGTGCTGGAGATTTATTTTTAACTGCTTCAAGCTCACTTTCTAGAAATTATAGAGTAGGATATAATCTTGCACAAAATAAATCATTAGAGCAAATTTTACAAGATTTAAAAGAAGTTGCAGAGGGCGTGCAAACTGCGTTTGCTATACATTCTTTAGCTCAAAAATATCAAATATATACACCAATTGTTAATGAGATTGTTTCTATACTTAATGGAAAAAAAGTTCAAGATTGTGTAATTGATTTGATGTCATCAAAGGAGAAAATGCAATGATCTTAAAAAATGCAAAAATTTATGGTGAAAAAAAAGTAGATGTGAAAATTCAAAATGGAAAAATTGCTCAAATTAACGATTGCATTAATGATAGTACAGAAAAAAGCATAGATTTAAAAGAAAAAACTCTTTTACCTTCTTTTATTGATTTAAATGTAAATTTATTAGATGCTAAATTTGATCTTGATAAGCTTGAAAATTTAGAACAAGAGTGTTTAAAAGGTGGAGTTGGTTCTATTATCTTAAGAGATAATTTAGGATTAAATACTCAAGGATATAAATTATATTTTGAAAAATTAAAAACTTTAAAGATTAATGTATTGCCTAGCATTAAGGCTTTAGATAATGAAAATAAATTAAAAGATATTTCTATTTTGCTTGATAGTGGTGCAAAGGCAATACAAATTCAAAGCAATATAGGAGCTAATCTTATAAGACAAAGTATGCAATATGCTAAAATGAAAGATAGTATAGTTTTTGTGCAATGTTTTGATGAAAATTTTGACGATCATGGCGTGATGAATGATGGAAAAGTTAGTTTTGAGTTAGGACTTATAGGAATTAGTGATATAGCTGAAAGCAGTGAAGTGGCTAAAATGAAAGAAATTTCGCAATTTTATCAAAGCAAGATTGGTTTTGATGCTTTAAGTTTAACTAGATCTTTTGATCTTTTAGAAAATTTAAATAGTGAAATTTCAATACATCATTTATTAAAAAATGACAATGCATGTGAAAATTTTAACACTAAGGCTAAAATTTTACCTCCTTTAAAAGATCCATTAGAGCAGGAAAAACTACAAAAATATTTTATAGGGGGAAAAATTAAATTTTTAACCTCATTACATTCTCCAATATCTGATTCTAAAAAAAATATAGCCTTTGATGATGCTTTATTTGGCATAGATAGTATAAATATGTATGCGAGTTTATGTTTTATTTATTTTGTAAAAAATAAATTATTAAGTTGGAAGCAACTTTGTGATTTTACTAGTTATAATCAAGCTCAGTTTTTAGGGCTTAATAAAGGAAAAATTGATATTGGTTATGATGCTGATTTATTTGTTTTTGATGATGAGGTTGTATTTGAAGGCAAAGGTTTATATAGCAAAGATTTGTTACAAGGGCAAGTAAAAATGCATATAATTAATGGAGAAGTTTTTAGCATTTAAGCTAAAAACTTTTTTAATCATTTTGCATAGCTTGTGCAACTTGAGCAGAGCTATTTCTAATTTTTTCCATACATTCTCTTGCATCTTTTGCTAAATCTACGCTTTGATTTACTCCATGTAAGCCATCTTTAATACTTTGAACTACTTCAGCAGTTACATTTCTAATTGAATTAATAGTTGTGGTTATTTCATTTACAGAGTGACCAGTTCTTTCAGCTAAATTTCTAACTTCATCAGCAACCACAGCAAATCCTCTACCATGATCTCCAGCGCGAGCTGCTTCTATTGCGGCATTTAATGCTAAAAGATTAGTTTGATCAGCTATATCGCTAATGGTTTGGATGATGTTTTTAATTTCTTCAGATTGTTCATTAAGTGAAGATACTAAATTGCTACTATTGCTCATCATTTCTGCGATATTTTGGATATTTTGCACGGTATTTTCTATGACGCTATCGCCTTCTTGGGTTAAATTATCATTTTGCTCTGCTAGCTGACTAATGAGTTTTAATTTTTCTTCATCTCTTACAACTTGATCTGTAATGTCTGTTGCAAATTTAATTACTTTATAAACTTGACCATTATCATTTTTTATAGGATTATAACTTGCTTCTAAATGGATTAATTTATGATTTTTACCAAAACGGACAAATTTTCCAGACTGATACTTTCCATTTCTTAATTCTTCCCAGAATAAAGTATATTCTTTTGAATTTCTAAATTTTTCATCACAGAACATACTATGATGTTTGCCTTTAATTTCACTTAATGAATATCCCATGGTTTTTAAGAAATTTTCATTAGCGGTTAAAATTTCACCTTGAGGGTTAAATTCGATAATAGCCATTGAACGATTTACCGCTTCAATGGTATTTTTTAAATCTAACATTTCATAATGTCTTTGTGTAATATCATTTGCAAATTTTATGACTTTGTAAACTTGATTATTTGGATTGATAATTGGAATGTAGTTAGCTTCTAAAAAGATTTCTTTGCCACCTTTTGCAATACGCTTAAAAAGACCATTTCTGGATTTTCCATTTCTTAAATCTCTCCAAAATTCAGCATAATTTGGCGACTTTACAACTTCTGGTAGACAAAACATACTATGATGCTTGTTACGAATTTCATCAATGGTATAGTTCATAGTTTTTAAAAAGTTTTCATTAGCACTTATAATATTACCATTTATGTCAAATTCTATCATAGCCATGGTACGGCTTATAGCATTTTAAGATATCTTGAAAACCTTGGTTTGATTGTTCTAATTGGAGAATTTTGTTCTCATTTTTTTTGCCACCAAACATTGTAAATCCTTTACTTGTTAATAAATTTGTATGTTTGGATTTTAACTAAAAGGAAACAATAAAAATCATATGTAAATTAAATTTTTGATAAATTAGCAAATTTTTCTTGCAAGGAATTTCTTATAACATCGTTAATCTCTTGAGCGTTTAAGAGATATTGTTTATTAAGTTCTTCAAGTTCGCTTAAAAAATTAAATAACATTTCTTGCCATAAAGCATCATCTTTTTTACTTAAATTCATGGTTTGTAGGTGATTTAATTTTCTGCTCATATCACTTAATGCTTCTAAAAATTGTTCTTTTTGCTCTTGTTCTTTTAATTTGATTTCATCTTGTAAAAGCTGGTTTTTGATATTTCTCATTTCTTCATTGATTAAATCGCAAAATTCAGGATATAAATTTGTTTTTATAGGTTCTAATAAAGCTTTCTCATCTAAATTTAAAGTATATTTTTTGATTGCGAAAAAAAGTATTAAAAAAGCTATAGCACTAATAAGAATATAAAAAGCCATTTATGAAAATCCTTAAAAAATGGTGCGGTTAGCGAGATTTGAACTCGCACACGCTGAGCGCACCACCCCCTCAAGATGGCGTGTCTACCAATTCCACCATAACCGCATAAAACCCTCTTAAGAGGGTTTGATTAAGCTGCTACCAATGCTTGGAATGGATTAGCATAAAGAGCAATAAGTGCTATAACAAGTGCATAAATAACTTGAGCTTCTATCATAGCTAAAGCAATGAACATAGTAGTCATTAATTTACCACCAAGACTAGGATTTCTAGCTGTTCCTGCGATAGTTGCTGCTGCAGTATTTCCCATACCAATAGCACCACCTAAAGCTGCAACACCAAGTCCTAAACCTGCTGCTAAAATAGAAAATGATGCTAACCATTGATTCATAGTTGCATCAGCTGCAAATACAAAAGTACTCATAGCTAACATTAAAAATGCGATTTTTTTCATATTTAATCCTTTGATTTAGATTTTAAATCCTTTCGGCTTGCGTATCCCTACTCGAGATTTAATAAAGCTTTAATTATATAAAAATATAACTTTAAAATTATTGAAATTTAGTCAAAATATTATATTTTAAAACAAATTAAAGTTTTTTTTAGCTAAATTAAATCCTTTACATTGCTAAATTAAGGTGTTTTTATGAATGATAAATTTTCTAAAATAGGATTTATATTAGCTGTGGCTGGTTCAGCTGTAGGACTTGGAAATGCTTGGAAATTCCCGACCTTGGTGGGGCAAAATGGCGGGTCAGCTTTTGTTTTGTTATATTTGCTTTTAACTCTTGGAGTTGGCTTTGTGATTTTTTTAGCTGAACTTAGCATAGGAAAATTAAGCGAAAAAGATCCTGTAAATGCTTATCATTCTTTAGCGCCAAAAAATAAAAAAGCATGGTCAATTGTAGGTTTTTCCATGATAGGGGCAATTTTAATTGTTTCTTTTTATAGTGTTATTATAGGGTGGATTGTTAATTATGCTTATTTGGGATTATTTCCTTTACCAAAAAGTATAGATGAGAGCGGAGCTATCTTTGGAAATTTACTTTCTAAAGATGTTTTGTCTCAATTTATATGTTTTACTTTTGTGTTTATAGTAATTTTTTATGTAGTATCAAAAGGTGTTAAAAGTGGTATAGAAAAACTTAATGTTTGGATGATGCCAAGTTTATTTATATTGCTTATTTTAATGCTTGGATATTCTTTTAGTATGGATGGATTTTCTAAAGCAAGTGAATTTTTATTTTCACCAGATTTTTCAAAACTTGGAGTGGGTGCTTTTTTAAGTGCTTTAGGACTTGCGTGTTTTAGTTTATCTATAGGTGTTGGTTCGATTATTACTTATTCTGCGAGCTTGCCTGATAAAACAAATTTTATTAGTAGTACAATTAATATCATTATTATAAATATTATCATCGGCATTATGATGGGACTTATTGTATTTACTTTTATTTTTGAATTTGGTGCTGATCTTACTCAGCAAGGCCCAGGATTGATTTTTGTATCTTTATTGAGCTTATTTGCAAATATAGATCCAGTAGGATTTTTACCATTGGGTAATATCCTAGCAGTAGCATTTTTTATAGCTTTATTTTTTGCAGGCATTACTTCAGCAGTTTCTATGATAGAGCCTTTAACTTTTTATTTGATTAATTCTTATAATTTTACTCGTAAAAAAGCTTTGGTGTTTATAGGTTTTATTGTTTATATTTTAGGAAGCTTATGTATATTTTCAGGTATTGAGTGGAGTAAAGATTCTTTAGAATTTTTTGGAAAAAGTTTTTTTGATATACTTGATTTTATTGCTTCGAATTTGATGATGCCTTTGGGTGGATTGTTTGGAGCTATTTTTGTAGGTTTTGTGCTTAAAAAAGAAACCTTACAAAATTTGTTTAATCCTTATATGAAAGGAATATTTTTTGAAATTTGGTATTTTTTTGTGAGATTTATCTCACCTTTGGCAGTCGTGTTTATTATGATAAAACAACTTTTTCTTTGAGGATAAAAAATGAATGATAAATTTTCTAAGATAGGATTTATATTAGCTGTAGCTGGTTCTGCTGTAGGACTTGGAAATGCTTGGAAATTCCCGACCTTGGTGGGAAATAATGGTGGTTCAGCTTTTGTAATAGTATATTTGCTTTTGACTATCGGGGTAGCTTTTGTGATTTTTTTAGCTGAACTTAGCATAGGAAAATTAAGCGAAAAAGATCCTGTAAATGCTTATCATTCTTTAGCGCCAAAAAATAAAAAAGCATGGTCTTGGGCTGGTTTTTTTATGTTAGGGGCTATTATTTTAGTTTCTTTTTATAGTGTTGTTATAGGGTGGATTGTAAAATATGCTTATTTAGGATTTTTCACACTTCCAAGCAATACCGATGAAGCAGGAGCTATCTTTGGAAATTTACTTTCTAAAGATGTTTTGTCTCAATTTATATGTTTTACTTTTGTGTTTATAGTAATTTTTTATGTAGTATCAAAAGGTGTTAAAAGTGGTATAGAAAAACTTAATGTTTGGATGATGCCAAGTTTATTTATATTGCTTATTTTAATGCTTGGATATTCTTTTAGTATGGATGGATTTTCTAAAGCAAGTGAATTTTTATTTTCACCAGATTTTTCAAAATTAAGCGTTTCTTCTATACTAGATGCTTTAGGACTTGCTTTTTTTAGTATGTCTTTAGGAGTATGTGTGATTTTAACCTATGCTGCGAGTTTGCCTGATAAAACAAATTTTATAAGCAGTGCTTTTAATATTATTATCATCAACACTATCATCGGCATTATAATGGGACTTATTGTATTTACTTTTATTTTTGAATTTGGTGCTGATCCTACTCAGCAGGGTCCAGGATTGATTTTTATATCTTTAACAACTTTATTTGCAAAATTAGGACTTTTGGGTAATATCCTAGCAGTAGCATTTTTCATAGCTTTATTTTTTGCAGGTATTACTTCAGCAATTTCCATGATAGAGCCTTTTACTTTTTATCTTATCAATCGTTATCAAATTTCAAGAAAAAAAGCTTTAATGTATGTTGGCTTTATAGTGTATTTTCTAGGAAGTTTATCTATACTTTCTTTTTATGCTCCAAGTTCTGAAAGTTTAACCTTTTTTGGAAAAAGTTTTTTTGATATCTTAGACTTTTTTATACAAAATCTTTTGATGCCAATTTCTGCTTTAATCACGGCATTTTTTGTAGGTTTTGTGCTTAAAAAAGAAACTTTACAAAATTTGTTTAATCCTTATATGAAAGGAATATTTTTTGAAATTTGGTATATCTTTTTAAGATTTATTTCACCTTTGGCAGTAATTGTGATTATGGCAAGACAAATTTTTTTCTAAGGATTAAAAGTGAATGATAAATTTTCTAAAATAGGATTTGTACTAGCAGTAGCAGGTGGTGCTATAGGGCTTGGAAATGCTTGGAAATTCCCAACCTTGGTAGGACAAAATGGCGGATTTGCTTTTGTGTTGTTATATTTACTTTTAACCATAAGCATAGGATTTTGCATATTTTTAGCTGAAATTGCTATGGGAAAACTTAGTCAAAAAGATCCTGCGAATGCTTATAAAAGTCTAGCTTTAAAATACCCTCAAAAATGGAAATTTGCTGGATTTTTTATGCTAGGTGGTGTTTTTGTTTTGTCATTTTATTTGGTGATTATGGGTTGGGTTTTAAAATATATGGTCACTTCAATCTATCATTTACCAAGCAATACCGATGAGGCAGGAGCTTTATTTGGAACTTTGATACAAAATAGTATTTTAGAAAGTAGTATGTATTTTTTGATTGCTTTTTTTCTTACTTTATTTGTGGTATCAAAAGGTGTTAAAAGCGGTATAGAAAAATTAAATATTTGGATTATGCCAAGTTTGTTTATCATGCTTGTTTTGTTACTTGGATATTGCTTTTTTCAAGATGGTTTTAAACAAGCTTTTGCTTATCTTTTTTATCCTGATTTTTCTAAAATCAGTTTAAATTCCATACTTACAGCTTTAGGACTTGCATTTTTTACTTTATGTTTGGGTATAGGTTGCATTACAACCTACGCAGCTTCTTTAAAAGATGATACTAATTTAATTACAAGTTCTATTGTTGTAGTGATTTTAAATATTTGTATAGGTCTTATGATGGGGCTTATAGTATTTACTTTTATATTTAAATTTAATGCAAATCCTGCTGAAGGAGCTGGGCTTGTATTTATTTCACTTACTACTTTATTTTCAAATTTAGGTGGTTATTTTGGCAACTTTTTAGCTTTTTATTTTTTCTTAGCTTTATTTTTTGCAGGTATTACTTCAGCAGTTTCTATGATAGAACCTTTTACTTTTTATCTTGTTAATGAATATCAAATTTCTAGATTTAAAGCTTTGGTGTTTATTGGTATTGTTGTGTTTATTTTGGGGTTGGGTTGTATTTTATCTTTTAGTGGTGCTTATGGAGAGCATTTTAGCTTTTTTGGATTGAGTTTTTTTGATATTTTGGATAAATTAACTTCTAATTTTATGTTGCCACTTGGTGCATTAGCTAGCGCGATATTTGTTGGATTTTTTGTAGATAAAGAAAGTATTTATAAAGTATTTTCTAAATTTATGAGCAAGATAGTGTTTGAAATTTGGTATTTTTTGTTGAAATTTATTGCTCCATTAGCAATCGTTATCATTATGTTAAATCAAATTTTATAAAGTTTATGTTTAAGAAAATTGGAGTTATAATTATTAATATTTAAGGAAAAATGATGGCTAAAAAATTGATTGATGTAATGGACACTACTTTTAGAGACGGGTTTCAGTCTGTTTATGGTGCTAGGGTTTTAATGGAAGATTTTTTTCCTGCTTTAGAGGTGGCTAAAGAAGCTGGAATTACCCATTTTGAATTTGGTGGTGGAGCAAGATTTCAGAGTTTGTTTTTTTATCTTAATGAAAATGCATTTGATATGATGGATAAATTTAGAGCCATTGTAGGTAAAGATGCAAATTTACAAACCTTAGCTAGAGGTGTAAATACAGTTACTTTAGATACTGGTAGTAGAGAAATTATAAATTTGCATGCAAAAATGTTTGCAAAACACGGCACGACTACGATAAGAAATTTTGATGCATTAAATGATGTAAATAATTTGAAATTTAGCGGAGAATGTATAGTAAAACATGGTTTAAAACATGAAATTACCATTACTTTGATGGATTTGCCTCCAAAATGTAAAGGTGCCCATGATGTGCCTTTTTATGAAAAAATTTTAAAAGAAATTTTACAAGCACAAATTCCATTTGATAGTATTTGCTTTAAAGATGCTAGCGGAACTTCTAATCCAAATAAAATTTATGAAGTCATTAAAATGGCAAGAAAAAATTTACCTCAAAATACGCATATAAGATTGCATACTCATGAAACTGCAGGGGTTAGTATAGCTTGTTATTTGGCTGCTTTAGAAGCAGGTGTTGATGGTATAGATTTAGCTGCAGCTCCTGTTAGTGGTGGTACAAGTCAGCCTGATATTTTAACTATGATACATGCGTTAAAAGGTAAAGATTTTGACTTAGGATTAGATAGTGAAAAAATCTTAAGATATGAAGAAGTATTGAAAGAATGCTTGAAAGATTATTTTTTACCACCTGAGGCAACTGCTGTTAATCCTGTGATTCCTTTTTCTCCTATGCCAGGTGGAGCATTAACTGCTAATACTCAAATGATGAGAGATAATAATATCTTAGATAAATTTCCAGCTGTGATTAAAGCTATGCAAGAAGTAGTTGAAAAAGGTGGTTATGGTACTTCTGTAACTCCTGTTTCGCAATTTTATTTTCAACAAGCTTTTAATAATGTTATGTTTGGACCATGGAAAAAAATTGCCGAGGGCTATGGCAAGATGGTTTTGGGGTATTTTGGTAAAACTCCAATTACCCCTGATGAAGAAGTGATTAAACTTGCTAGTGAGCAACTTAAATTACAACCTACAACTAAAAATGCAGTAGATATTGCTGATGAGGATGAAACAAAAAGTTTAGCGTATGTAAAATCTTTATTAGAAAAAGAAAATATAACAACAAGTGAAGAAAATATTTTTATAGTTGCAGCTTGTAAAGAAAAAGGTTTGGCGTTTTTAAAAGGTGAAGCTAAGGTCAATGTAAGAAAAAATGAAAAAACTAAACCTTTAAATTTAAGCAATGAAAACCAATTTACCGTATCGGTCAATGGTAATAAATACCATGTAGAAGTTAGTGCTGGTTTTGATAAAGATGTTAATGTAAAAAGTGCTATTAATGTTAAAAATAGTAAAGTAGAAGTTAAACCTAAAAATATTCCATCTGATAATGCTAATGCAATTACAGCTAGTATGAATGCTAATGTATTTAAAATTTTAGTTAAAGCAGGTGATGTGGTAAAAGAAGGACAGGTGGTTGTAATACTTGAAGCGATGAAGATGGAAATTGAAATTAATGCTCCAAAAGATGGAGAATTATCTGAAATTTTTGTAAATGCAGGTGATAGTGTAAGTGAAGGTCAAATTTTAATAAGCTATAAATAAGGAGAAATAATGAAAGGTTTAGAAAATTTAGGTTTAGAAAACATTGGACAAGTTTTTTATAATCTTAATTATGATGAGCTTTTAAAACATGAAATACAAAATAAAGAAGGAATTTGCACAAAAAATGGAACTTTTAGTGTAGATACTGGAATTTTTACAGGAAGAAGTCCTAAAGATAAGTATTTTGTAAAGCAAGATCCTTCGCAAAAATATATAGCATGGGGCAATATCAATCAAGCTATTAGCGAAGAATTGTTTGAAAAGCTTTTGGCTAAAGCTAAAAAACAGCTTAGCAATAGTGACATTTATATACAAGATGTGTATTGTGGTGCTTCTTTAAAAAGCCGTAAAGCTGTGCGTTTTGTGACACAAATTGCTTGGCAAGCACATTTTGTAAAAAACATGTTTATCCGTCCAAATGAAAAAGAATTAAGCGATTTTATGCCAGATTTTGTAGTATATAATGCTTGTAAATGTGTGAATGAAGACTATAAAACAGATGGGTTAAATTCAGAAGTTTTTGTCATTTTTAATATAGAAAAAAATATAGCAGTTATTGGTGGCACTTGGTATGGTGGAGAGATGAAAAAAGGTATTTTTTCTATGATGAATTATTGGCTACCTTTGGAAAATAAACTTCCTATGCATTGTAGTGCTAATGTCGGAGAAAAAGGTGATGTAGCTTTATTTTTTGGGCTTAGTGGTACAGGAAAAACAACTCTTTCAACTGATCCAAAAAGAAAATTAATCGGAGATGATGAACATGGATGGGATGATGAGGGAGTGTTTAATTTTGAAGGAGGTTGTTATGCAAAATGTATCAATCTTGATCCAAATAATGAGCCAGAAATTTATGGTGCTATAAAACAAAATGCACTTTTAGAAAATGTAGTTTTAAAAGAAGACTTAAGCGTAGATTTTAATGATGGTTCAAAAACAGAAAATACTAGAGTATCTTATCCAATTGAACATATTATAAATCATGAAAAAAGTTTAAGTGCAACTCATCCTAGTAATATTATATTTTTATCAGCTGATGCTTTTGGAGTTTTGCCTCCTGTTAGTAAGCTTAGTAAAGAACAAGCAATGTATTATTTTTTAAGTGGTTATACAGCAAAAGTTGCAGGAACTGAAAGAGGGGTTACTGAGCCTATTGCAACTTTTTCAGCTTGTTTTGGAGAAGTATTTTTACCACTTCACCCAACTGTGTATGCAAAACTTTTAGGTGAAAAAATTACAAAACATAATGTTAATGTTTATTTAGTCAATACTGGCTGGAGCGGTGGTGCTTATGGTGTTGGAAAAAGAATGAGTATTAAAGCTACTAGAGCTTGTATTAATGCGATTTTAGATGGTAGTATTTTAAATTGCGAATTTGAAAATTATGATTTATTTAATCTTGCTGTGCCAAAAGCTTTAGAAGGCGTTGAAGATAAATTGCTAAATCCTATTAATACTTGGGAAGATAAACAAGCTTATGCTCAAACAAAACTTAAACTTGCAAAAATGTTTATAGAAAATTTCAAACGCTATGAAGATGTTCCTGAAGGAAGTGAATTTAAATTAGCAGGACCTGCTATCTAAAAGAGTTTAGCTCTTTTAGAATAAAGATTGAGGGTTGATTTGTCTTTCTTTATCTTTAGGAAGTTCAAATCCACCCAACATATGAAAATGCAAATGAAATACTTCTTGGCCGCTGTTTTTACCACAATTTGTTATTAGTCTATATCCGCTTTTATCAAGCCCTAATAACACTGCTAATTCTTGGATAAATTTAGTCATTTCGCTCATAAGTTCAGGACTTAGTTCTTGAAAATTTTCAAAATGTTCTTTAGGAATGATTAAAATATGTATAGGGGCTTTTGGATTGATATCATGAAAAGCTAAAAATTTTTCACTTTCTAAGACTTTATTTGCGGGAATTTTTCCTTCTACTATTAACTCAAATACCGTTTTTTCTCTCATAGCTAATCCTTTTTTTTGATTTGTTTTTGCTAATTTTAAATAATTTTACATTAGAATGTTTTTAAAAAAATATTTGGAGTAAAAATTGCAAAATATGATATCGCAAGTTAATTCTGCAAATACTTTAGCAGAGCTTGAAAATATAAAAGTAAATTTTTTAGGGAAAAAAGGCGTTTTGACTTTAGAATTTGCTAAATTAAAAGATTTACAAGGTGAAGAAAAAAAAGAATTTGCTAATACTTTAAACAAAGCAAGAGATGAATTTAATCAAGCTTATCAGGTAAAATTAAAAGAATTAGAAGAAAAAGCTTTAAATGAAAAAATGAAACAAAATGTGCAAGATTTTAGCTTTTTTGATGAAACTTCTAATTTAGGTGCATTGCACCCTATAGCTACTACAATGGATAAAATTATAGAATATTTTAATTCTTTAAATTTCAGCATTGAAAAAGGTCCGCTTATAGAAGATGATTTTCATAATTTTGAAGCTTTAAATTTACCACAAAATCACCCTGCAAGAGATATGCAAGATACTTTTTATTTTGAAGATAAAACCTTGCTTAGATCTCAAACTTCTCCAGTGCAAATTAGAACTATGCTTTCTCAAAAACCTCCCATTAGGATGATAGCTCCTGGAGCAGTTTTTAGAAGAGATTTTGATATTACCCATACTCCTATGTTTCATCAAGTTGAAGGCCTTGTGGTTGAAGAAGGAGATAAGGTCAATTTTGCAAATTTAAAAGATATGCTTGAAAATTTTTTAAAATATATGTTTGGAGATGTAAAAGTGCGTTTTAGACCAAGCTTTTTTCCTTTTACAGAGCCTTCAGCTGAAGTTGATATTTCATGTGTTTTTTGTAAAGGTTGTGGTTGTAGGGTTTGTAAGCAAACAGGATGGCTTGAAGTTTTAGGATGTGGAGTTGTTGATCCTAATGTTTATAATTTTGTAGGTTATAAAAATGTTAGCGGTTATGCTTTTGGATTGGGTGTAGAAAGATTTGCAATGCTTTTGCATAAAATTCCTGATTTGCGTTCTATGTTTGAAGGTGATTTAAGATTATTGGAGCAGTTTAGATGATTATTAGTAAAAATTGGTTAAATGAGTGGATTGATTTAAGTGATATTTCTACAAATACTATTGTTCAAACTTTAAATTCCATAGGTTTAGAAGTTGATAATTTTAAAAGTGTTAAAGCTCCTGATAAGGTTGTAATTGGAAAAGTATTAGAAAAAATTAAGCATGAAAATTCAGACAAATTAAATATTTGTAAAGTAGATGTAGGTAGTGAAATTTTACAAATTGTATGTGGTGCTAAAAATGTAGATAAAGATCAAATTGTAGCTGTTGCATTAGTAGGTGCAATTTTACCTAATGATTTAAAAATAAAACCAGTAAAACTTAGAGGTGTGGATTCTATGGGTATGATTTGTTCTTCTAGTGAGCTTGGTTTTGGTAAAAGTAACGAAGGCATTATGGTTTTAGATGAAAGTATGGGAGAGTTGATTCTTGGAAAAGCTCTTAATGAATATGATTTATTTAATGATGAGCTTATTGAGATAGATTTAACACCAAATCGTGGAGATTGTTTAAGTTTATACGGAGTTGCAAGAGATTTAAGTGCAGCTTTGGATTTAAATTTAAAAGAACTTCCTAGCGTAAAAGAAAGTGAAAATAGTGTTGGCATAGGAAGAATTTTAAGTGTTAAAAATCATACAGAATTAAACGGATTTTTCGCATATAAAGCCTTAGAAGTTAAAGATAATTTTAAATTAAATATAGTCGTACAAATTCGTTTAGCGCTAATCCAAGAGTATAAAAATAATAACATAGAAAATCTTTTATCTTATACCATGCATGCAACCGGTGTAGTATTTTTTGCTTATGATTTTCATAAACTTTGTCAAGAATGTCAAATTGATGAAAAAATTATTTTAGAGATAAATTCTTTAGAGCATGGTGAATATGGAGTGTATTATAAAAACAATTTGATTGCTCTAGCAGGAATTGAACAAAAAGATGATTTTAAAATAAATGAAGATAGTAAAGTTATTGTAATTGAAGCAAGTTATACTCATCCACAAATTATAGCTAATGCTATGGCGGTGCATAAAAAGAAAAATGATATTAGTTATCGCAGTTTAAGAGGGAGTGAGCCTAAACTTTCTTTGGGAATGGATTATTTGCTAAAAGAATGTTTAAAAATAGATAATTTAGCAGTATTTTCAGGAACTCAGCAAGTATTTAGTCAAATAGAAGACAAAATCATAGGAATTTTTACCGCAGATATAGATAAAATCATTGGTATGCCTATAGATAAAAATGTTTTGGTGAAAATTTTAAAAAAACTAGGGTTTGATATTATTGTAGTAAATGATGAGCAAATTAATGTAAAAATTCCTTTACATCGTAGCGATATCAACAATATTGCTGATATAAGCGAGGAAATTTTAAGGATTATAGGTATTGATAATATACCTTCAAAAGCTTTAGAATTTAAAGAAAAAAATCGTTTAAATCAAGTATATTTTGACTATCAAGAGCTTAAAAATTTAAGATTTAAAGCTAGTTGTAATGGGTATTTTGAAAGTATTCATTATGTTTTAGATAATGAAGAAGAGTTAAATGCTTTAGGTTTTAAATGTATTAAAAATAAATTGATTAATCCAATCACCAAAGAACTTGACACTTTAAGAAGCACTTTGATCAATCATCTTTTAAATGCAGCAAAATTAAATTTAAGAAATTCCAAGAAAAAAGTAAAACTTGTTGAGTGTGGTAGTGTTTTTGATGAATTTTCAAATGAACATACTAAATTTGCAATGATTTTTAGCGGTTTTAAAGAAGAGCCAAAAATTTCTAACAAGGCAAAACCAACTTTGGTTGATTTTTATACTTTTTTAGCCGAACTTAAAAGCATTATAGGCGAATTTAGCATGCAAAAATCTAATCACACTTTTTTAAGTCCATATGAACAAGCAAATGTTTATAAAAATGGTAAGCGTATAGGTTTTGTAGGTAGAGTTCATTTGGCTATTGAAAATCAAAAAGATTTGACAAAAACTTATATTTGTGAGCTTGATATAAGCGGATTAAAACAAGAATTTAAAACCGCAAAGCATTATTCTAAATTTCCTTCTATGAGTAGAGATTTGAGTATTATGATTCCTAAGGGATTTGAGTATGAAAAAATTAAAAATTCAATTATCAAGCTAGATATTGATATCTTAGAAAGCTTTAGAGTTGTAGATTTATATACTGATGAATCTTTAGGAGAATTTTATAGTTTGACTATTAATTTTATTTTTAGAGATTTTGAAAAGACTTTAGAAGATAGCGTTGTTATAGAGCAAACAGATAAAATTTTAAAAACTTTAAATGAAGAATTTGGACTAAAGCTTCGATGAAAATTTATGCTTTAAATTCTTTTAATGCAACACTTGAGAATATAGCTTCTGATAAGTCTATTTCTCATCGTCTTGCTATTTTTTCTTTATTAACTAAAGACACTTGCAAGATAAAAAATTACTTAAAAGCTCAAGATACACTACATACTCTAAAAGTCATTGCTTTATTAGGAGCTGAGGTTAAGGAAGAATCAGGATGTATTTATATTACAGCACCAAATAAAATCCACTCTCCAAATCAAATACTTGATTGTGGTAACTCAGGAACTTTGATGAGATTGTTAATTGGCTTTTTAAGTTCTATTGAAGATGGATTTTTTGTTTTGAGTGGAGATTGTTATTTAAACGCTAGACCTATGAAAAGAATTAGCCAGCCTTTACAAAGCATCAATGCTAAAATTTATGGTAGAAATGATGCAAATTTAGCCCCTATTTGTATAGAAGGTGCTAAATTAGAAGGGTTTAATTATAAAAGCAATATCGCTTCAGCTCAAGTAAAAACAGCTATGATTTTAGCAGCTTTAAATGCCAAAAGCGAAAGTTTTTTTGAAGAAATAGAGCTTTCAAGAAATCATAGTGAGATAATACTTACCAAAATGGGCGCAAAAATAGAAAAACTCAATAATCTTGCTACTAAATTTAAAATTTCACCTGTAAAAGAAAAACTTAAAGCTTTTGATATTTGTGTCCCAAATGATCCATCTTCGGCATTTTATTTTGCAGTTGCAGCTTGTATTTTACCAAATTCTAAAGTGGTTTTAAAAAATGTTTTATTAAATAAAACACGCATAGAAGCTTTTAAAATTTTAGAAAAAATGGGAGCTAAAATTTCTTATATTCAAACTAATAATGATTATGAAAGTATAGGAGAAATTTGTGTAGAAAGCTCTACTTTGCAAGCAATTAGCGTGAGTGAAAATATTGCTTGGTTGATTGATGAAGTGCCAGCTTTAGCTATAGCCTTTGCGTGTGCAAAAGGAACAAGCGTGATTAAAAATGCTAAAGAATTGCGAGTAAAAGAAAGCGATAGAATTAAAGCTGTGGTGGAAAATTTGCAAAAATGCAATATAACAGCAAGAGAATTTGAAGATGGTTTTGAGGTTGATGGAGGGATAGCAAATAGTGCTAAGATTGAAAGTTTTGGAGATCATCGTATAGCGATGAGTTTTTTAATTTTAGGTTTAAGATGTGGAATGGAAATAGATGATAGTGAGTGTATAAAAACTTCTTTTCCAAATTTTATTGATATTTTAAAGCAAATAGGAGCTAAGATTGGAGATTGAATTAGCTAAAAGTTATGGTTTTTGTTTTGGCGTAAAAAGAGCTATTAAAAAAGCAGAGCAAATTAAAGATGCAGCTACTATTGGTCCATTGATTCATAATAATGAAGAAATCACGCGTCTTTGGAAGAATTACAATGTTAAAACTTTAGAAAATATTGATGAGCTAAAAGATGAAAAAAAAGCCATCATTAGAACCCATGGTATTACCAAGCAAGATTTAGATGATTTGAGAAAAAAGGATATAGAAATTTTTGATGCGACTTGTCCTTTTGTGACAAAACCTCAAAAAATTTGCGAACAAATGAGCAATGAAGGTTATGAAGTGGTAATCTTTGGAGATGAAAATCATCCTGAGGTTAAAGGTGTTAGAAGCTATGTTAGCACAAAAGCCTATGTGATATTAGACGAAAAAGAATTATTAGATATTAAATTGCCTTCTAAGATAGCTGTGGTATCACAAACTACAAAAAAAGTTGAAAAATTTATGGAAATTGTAAATTTTTTAATGCTTAAAGTTAAAGAAGTTAGGGTTTTTAACACAATTTGTGATGCTACTTTTAAAAATCAAGAAGCCATCAATGAGCTTGCTAAAAAAAGTGATGTTATGGTGATAGTTGGAGGAAAAAATTCAGCTAATACCAAGCAATTGTTTTTAATCGCTAAAAATTACTGCCAAGATAGTTATCTTATAGAAAATGAAAAAGAGATTCAAAAAGAATGGTTTAAGGGTAAGGAAAAATGTGGAATTAGTGCAGGTGCTTCAACTCCTGATTGGGTTATTAATTTAGTGCTTGAAAAAATCAAGGAATATGCTTAGAATTAACCAAGTTTAAAGAAAACAATATTATAATCTAAAATCAAAATTTAAAATAAAGGACCACGATGAGCGAGGCGAACAAAAAAGTTCAAAATAGACTAGAGGATATAGTCATAGAAGAAGATTTTGAGCAAATGCTTGAAGAATCTTTTAGAACTGATGAGGAAGCAACTACACAAGGTGTTATCGTTGAAATTAAAGATGGTGAAGTATTTGTTAATATAGGCCAAAAATCTGAAGGAATTTTAATATTAGAAGAAATTCAAGATGACAAAGGTGGATTAATCTTCAAAGAAGGAGATACTCTAGAAGTTGCTATAATAGGCTCTCGCGGTGGCAGATCTTTACTTTCTCATAAAAAAGCTTTAAGAAAACAAAAAGTTAAAGAATTTATAGAAAATTATAAAGAAGACGATAGTGTTTTTGATGTAAAAATCATCGGTAAAAATAGGGGTGGTTTTGTAGCTGTTGATGAAAATGGGGTTGAATTTTTTCTTCCACGATCGCAAAGTAATTTCAAAGATGCTAATAATATTATTAATAAAACTTTTAAAGTTAAGATTATCAAAATAGACAAAGAAGCTCAAAGCATTGTTATTTCGAGAAAAAAAATTGTTGATGAAGAAAGAAGAAAACGCAAAGAAATTATATCTAATGTGATTAATCAAGAAGAGATTATCGAAGGTGTAGTTAAAAAAATCACAACTTATGGAATGTTTGTAGATGTAGGCGGTGTTGATGGCTTGGTTCATTATAGTGAAATTTCATATAAAGGTCCTGTAAATCCTAGCTCTTTATATAATGAAGGAGATAAAGTTCCTGTAAAAGTCATCAAGTATGACAAAGAAAAAAAACATCTTTCTTTATCTATAAAATTAGCTATGCCAGATCCTTGGGAAGAAATCAAAGATGGATTAGAGCTTGGTGATACTATTAAAGTAACTGTTTCTAATATAGAGCCATATGGAGCTTTTGTAGATTTGGGTAATGATATAGAAGGATTTTTACATATTAGTGAAATTTCTTGGGATAAAAATGCTAAAAATCCAAAAGATTATATTAGCGAAGGCCAAGAACTTGATGTAGAAGTTATTGAAATCAATGCTAAGGAAAGAAGACTTAGAGTATCTTTAAAAAATTTACTTACCAAGCCTTTTGATGAATTTTTGAAAAAACATAAAGTAGGTGATATTGTAAAAGGAGTCATTACTTCAGTAACAAATTTTGGTGCTTTTGTTAAAATTTCAAATATGGAAGGTTTGTTGCATAATGAAGATGCATCTTGGGATAGAAATGATAAATGCAAAGATTTATATAAAGTTGGTGATGAAATAGAAGTAAAAATCATCAAGCTCGATAAAGATGCTCAAAAAATATCTTTAAGTGTAAAAGAATTACAAAAAAGTCCTGTTCAAATTTATGCTCAAAATCATCATGTTAATGAGATTATTAGTGGTAAGATTAGAGATATTAAAGATTTTGGTTTGTTTGTGGAATTGCAAGAAGGCGTAGATGCATTGATTCATAAAGAAGATTTAGGAAATATAGATCTTTCTAGTTTAAAAGTTGGCGATAGTATAGAAGCTTTGATAGTCTTTATCGATGAAAAGAAAAATAGAATTCGTTTAAGTGTAAAAAGTCTTGCTAGAATGAAAGAGCGAGAAGCATTAAATGAAATCAATGATAATGATAAAGTTACTTTGGGTGATATCATCAAAGACCAACTTTCATAATAAAAAATGAAAAAATATACCCTATATGGTATTTTAGGCTTTTTAAGCTTAGTTTTATTAATAGCTTTTATTTTTATGGTGAGATATGTAGATATAGGAGATTTGCGTATCTCACAAAATGCAAAATATTCTTTTGATGAGTTAAAAAAAGAACTTCCACAAACTTGGCAAAATAAATTATCAGCACTTAAAATGAATGATTATTATCCAGCGGCAAATGAATTTTATATGAGTTTTAATATGGATGATTCTGTGGTAAAACCTAAGCAGAAATTTTATTTGCTTGATGTAAATAAAAACGATGTGTATTCTATGTTTTGTTTAAAACAAACCTTGCAAGCTTTTTTTATAAAATACACCTTAACTCAAAGCAAGAATGAAGTAACAATTTATCTTGATACAGATAATGAAAAAGTATTAAAAACTTTAATAGAGCAGTTAAAAATTTATGATATCAATGCAAATTTAAGGGAGGTTTGGTTGTGAAGAAAAAAATTATAATTTGTGATGCGATTTTAGATAAAGGAATTGAGCTTTTAAAAAATGCTGATGATGTAGATTTGATCCAAGCTGCACATTTATCAAAAACCGAACTTTTAAAAGAGCTTAGTGATGTTGATGTTGCAATTACTAGAAGCTCTACTGATGTAGATTTAAATTTTTTAAATTCTTGCAAAAATTTAAAAGCTTTGATTAGAGCTGGCGTTGGGGTTGATAATGTAGATATTAATGAGTGCTCTAAAAGAGGCATTATAGTGATGAATGTTCCAACTGCAAATACTATAGCAGCTGTAGAACTTACCATGAATCATTTACTTTGCTCAGCTAGATCTTTTGTCAATGCCCATAATTTTTTAAAAATTGAAAAAAAATGGGAAAGAGAAAAATGGTATGGCATTGAACTTATGAATAAAACTTTAGGGATTATAGGATTTGGCAATATAGGCTCAAGAGTAGCTTCAAGAGCAAAAGCTTTTGGTATGAAAGTAATTGCTTATGATCCTTATATATCATCATCAAAAATGACAGATTTAGGCATAACATGTGTTGAAACTTTAGATGAAATTTTAATCCAGAGTGATTTTATAAGCATACATACTCCAAAAACAAAAGAAACAGCCAATATGATTTCCTTTGATGAAATTTCTAAAATGAAAGATGGTGTAAGATTAATCAATTGTGCAAGAGGTGGTCTTTATAATGAACAAGCTTTATGTGAAGGGTTAAAAAATGGTAAAATAGCTTGGCTTGGTATTGATGTTTTTGAAAAAGAACCAGCTACTAATCATCCATTTTTAGAATTTGAAAATGTTTCAGTCACTTCGCATTTGGGTGCAAATACTTTAGAAAGTCAAGAAAATATTTCCATACAAGCGTGTGAGCAAGCATTGAGTGCTGCTAGGGAAATTGCCTATCCTAATGCTTTGAATTTGCCTATTAAAACAGAAGACTTGCCAAAATTTGTAGCTCCTTATATAGAATTGATTTCAAAAATGGGATTTTTAGCAGCTCAGCTTGATAAAACTCCTATCAAATCTATCAAATTAGAAAGTGAAGGAGAAATCAGCAAATATAATGAATCCTTGCTTACTTTTGCTGTAGTTAGTGTGTTAAGAAAGGTTTTGGGTGAAAAAATCAATTACATTAATGCTAAATTTGTTGCTAAAGATAAAGATATAGAACTTTCGTGTAATACTTTGCCAAGCAGTGGTTATAACAATAAAATTACTATAAAAATTATTAGTGAAAAAACTAGTCTTTCTATATCAGGGACTATTTTTAGTGAGAATGAACAAAGAATTGTTGAGCTTAATGGTTTTGATATTGATTTTAAACCTAAAGGAAAAATGATTATTTTAAATAACAAAGACATACCAGGGGTTATTGCAAATGTTAGTGGTATTTTAGCAAGAAACAATGTTAATATCGCAGATTTTAGACTTGGTAGAGATGGTTTTGGTAAGGCTTTGGCTGTGATTTTGTTAGATGAGAAAATATCAAAAGTATTACTTGAAGAATTAAGAATGATAGATGCTTGTATTTTTGCAGAATATGCAGAAATTTAAGGCTTTTTATAAGTCTTGATTGTTACAATTAAAAACTAATTTTAAGATTAAGGAAAATATATGGCTTCTTATGGAATGGGAGATTTAAAAAAAGGTTTAAAGATTGAAATCGATGGTATTCCTTTTAAAATCGTAGAATATCAACATGTAAAGCCAGGTAAAGGACCTGCTTTTGTTCGTATTAAAATTAAATCTTTTATTGATGGTAAGGTTTTAGAAAAAACTTTCCATGCAGGAGATAAATGCGAATCTCCAAATTTAGAAGAAAAACAAATGCAATATTTATATGATGATGGTGAGAATTGTCAATTTATGGATACTCAAACTTATGAGCAAGTAGCTATTAGCGAAGAAGATGTGGGTGAAGCTAAAAAATGGATGCTTGATGGAACTATGGTGGATGTTTTATTTCATAATGGAAAAGCAATTGGTGTTGAGGTTCCACAAGTGATGGAATTAAAAATCATCGAAACAGCTCCAAATTTTAAAGGTGACACTCAAGGATCAAATAAAAAACCAGCTACTTTAGAAACAGGAGCAGTGGTTCAAATTCCTTTTCATGTTTTAGAAGGAGAGGTTATACGCGTTGATACTGTGCGTGGAGAATATATAGAAAGAGCAAATAAATAACAATTTTCCTTAAAGTTTTTCTTTAAGGAAAATTATAAAGTTTTTAATTTATTAATTTCATCTCTAATCATAGCTGCTTTTTCAAATTCTAAATTTTTAGCAGCTTCTAGCATTTGTTTTCTTAGTTCTTTGATTATTTTTGCGCGTTCTTTAGCAGGCATTTTTTCTAATTCTTTACCTTTGCGATAAATTTCACCTTGATCAAAATCTTGTTTTAAACTTTCTTCTATATTTCTTTTTACTGAAGTTGGTATGATTTTATGCTTTTTATTATAAGCTTCTTGTAGAGCTCTTCTTTCATTGGTTATGTTTATGGCTTCTTGCATAGATTTTGTGATTTTTTGAGCAAAAAGTAATACTTTGCCATTTACATTTCTAGCAGCTCTTCCCATAGTTTGAATGAGTGCGGTAGTGCTTCTTAAAAATCCCTCTTTATCTGCATCCATAATGGCTATTAAAGAAACTTCAGGTAAATCAAGTCCTTCTCTTAAAAGATTAATTCCAATTAAAATATCAAAAGCACCATTTCTTAATCCTATGATGATTTCATTACGCTCAATTGCGTCAATTTCTGAGTGCATGTATTTTACTTTTAAACCAAGTTCTAGATAATATTTACTAAGTTCTTCAGCCATTTTTTTTGTTAAAACTGTGATTAAAACTCTTTCACCACGCTCTATAACTTTTTTAGCCTCATCGTATAAAATTTCTACTTGATTAGAGCTATCTTTGATTTCTATTTTTGGGTCTAAAAGTCCTGTTGGACGCATGATTTGATAAAAAATATTTTCTTTGCTAAGTTCAAGTTCAAGGGGAGCTGGAGTTGCTGAAACAAATAAAAATTTACAATTTTTATTAATAAATTCATCAAACATCAAAGGACGATTATCTAAAGCACTAGGCAAACGAAAACCATAATCAACCAAAACTTGCTTTCTACTTCTATCTCCTGCAAACATACCGCGAAATTGTGGCAAAGATACATGGCTTTCATCTACAATCACCAAAAAATCTTGATTTTTAATAGCAAAATAATCAAAAAGCGTATAAGGAGTATCACCGCTTTTAAGCCCTGTTAAATGTAGTGCGTAATTTTCTACACCTTTGCACATTCCAGTGCTTTCTAGCATTTCAATATCAAATTCAACTCTTTGCTTTAGTCTTTGATATTCTACTAATTTATTTTCATTTTCAAAATATGCTAAGCGTTCATTAAGTTCAGCTTTAATACCTTTAATAGCTTCTTTTAACCTAGCTTGAGTGACACTAAATTGACTTGTAGGATAGAGTATAAATTTTTTTAAATCCCTACCTTTTTTATTTTCTAATATATTGTAATGATACATAGCTTCAAGTTCATCGCCAAAAAATTCAAGTCTAATTGCCTCATCTTCATAATAAGCTGGGTATATATCAACTATATCTCCATTTACTCTAAAATCAGCCCTATCAAAGAAGTTATCATTGCGTTTATAGCCCATATCTACAAGTTTTTTTAAAAGTTCTTTTTGTGAAATTTGCATATTTAATTCTAAAATCAAAACCATACCTACATACTCACTAGGATTGCCCAAGCCATAATTTGCTGAAACACTAGCTATGCAAATTACATCATCATAGCTTAATAATGAAGCACTAGCGCTAAGTCTTAATCTTTCTAAGTCTTCATTGGTAGAGCTATCTTTTTCTATAAAAACATCAGTTCTTGGTATGTAAGCTTCTGGTTGATAATAATCATAATAGCTTATAAAATATTCCACATGATTTTTTGAAAAAAATCCTTTAAATTCACTAAAAAGTTGAGCGCATAAGCTTTTATTATGACTCATTATTAAAGTAGGCATATTTAAATTTTTAATTATATTTGCCATGCTAAAAGTTTTTCCACTTCCTGTAACACCTAGTAAGGTTTGGTATCTATTTCCATTTTTGATACTTTTTACTATGCCATCTATGGCTTGTTGTTGATCAGGACTTGGCTTAAAATCACTTGTAAGTTCAAACATATAATTTCCTAAGAATATTTTCATAAATTTTACACAAAATTTTTTGTAAAAATTTGAATTTTAAAAGAAAAAGCTATGCAAAATTAAATTTTTTTTTGTTACAATTAAACATTTAAAATACTCTTATAATTAAAATCAAAAAGGCAAAATTATGTATGATGAAAAAATTATCAACACTATGACAGACAAAGTAAATGAGTTGATTGAAAAATACAATGAAGTATGCGAAGCAAATGAAAATTTAAGAAATGAATTAGTTAGTGTAAAAGCGCAAAATGAAGCAAAAAGTAATCAAATTGCTCGCTTAGAAGAAGAATTAAAATCACGCAATGCTCAAAGTGAAGATATCTTCAAAAAAATAGAGGCTGTTCTTGGCAAATAATAACCAAAGAAAAGTTACAATCAATGTCTATGCTAAAGATTTTGTTGTAACTTGCAGTAATGAATTTGCTAATCATCTTGAAGATGAAATAGCTCTGATTTCAGGAGGAACTGGGAAAATAGAGCTAGCAAATTTCATAAATGCTTTTGTAAAACTTAGTTATGAAAACTATATTGTAAAAAAAGAATTAAATAAAATTATCACCACTATAGACAAAGAAATCAAAGAAAATGCAATATAAAAAAGCTTTTACTTTAATAGAGCTTATTTTTTGCATGATTATTATAGCTATTTTATCAGCACTAGCTTATCCTCATTTTTCATTTAATAAAATGGATGCGAAAATTATTCGTTTAAAAAGTGAAATTCAAATGATAAATTCATCTTTGGCTGTATTAAAAAATCAATTTGTATTTAATAAAAATGTGAATTTTCCAAAAGTTTTAGATGAGGCTTTACCTAATGTAGAAAATCAAAAACTTTTTTCTTGCTCTAATGAGCAAATTCAAGCATGCCTTAGTGGAAATTGTTGCTCTTATAGTGTTTTAGAGCAAGCCATTGTTTCTAGTAAAAAAACTTGGATGAAAATCGCAAATACCAAATATAGATATTTTATTGATGCGAAAAAATATGTGGATTTTTCTTATGACAATCAAAAGGCATTTTTAGAGTGTGTTAGTTCAAATTGTAAGGATTATGGGCTTTGAGATATTATGAACTTGCTATAAAGGGGTATTATCTTGATACTTTAATCTATGAAAGTGATGAAAAAATTGAGCCTTTAAGCGAGGTTATAGTTGATCTTGCTAGAAAAAAAAATCTCAAAGCCATAATCTTAAAAGAATGCACAAAACCAAATTTTAAAACCCAAAAGATTAAAGGATTAACACCTAATAAAATTACTAACCTACAATATGAACTTGCTAAATTTATAGCTTATTATTATGCGAGTAAAATCGCTTTTGTCTTAGGGATGTTTGAAAGTACTACTTTTTATGCTCAAACTAAAAAAATACACATAGAAAATTGTCCTAATTTAAATGCCAAGCAAAAACAAGCCTTGGAATTTATAAAAGATCATCAAAGTTCATTATTATTTGGTGATACAGGTTGTGGAAAAACAGAAATTTATATATCTTTGATAAAAGAGTATTTAGAAAAAGGCAAACAAGTCTTGCTTTTAATGCCAGAAATTGCTCTAACTCCACAAATGGAAAAAAGATTAAAAGTATATTTTGAAGATTATTTTTTTTTGTGGCATTCTAAAATTTCTAAAAACAAAAAACAAGAGTGTTTAAAAAATTTAGCAAATTCTAAAGCTCTTTTGGTAGCAGGAGCTAGATCTGCTTTGTTTTTACCATTTGAGAATTTAGGGCTTATTGTAGTTGATGAAGAACATGATAATTCTTATAAAGCTAGCAATAATCCAAGAATTAATGCAAGAGATTTAGCGCTATTTTTAGCAAAGAAAAATGATATTAAAATACTTTTAGGTTCTGCTACCCCTAGTGTTTCTAGTTTTTATAAACATCCAGTTTATAGACTAAAAGGGACATTTTTTGAAAGTAAAAAAGAGTTTTTATATGATGAGAGTGAGCTTAGTGTATCTTCTAAATTGCTTTTAGAGCTAAGAAACACTTTGAAAGAAAAAAAACAAGCAGTTGTGTTTTTACCTACAAGGGCAAATTTTAGGCAAATTTTATGTAAAGATTGTGCTAATGCCATAAAATGCCCATTTTGTTCTATTGCGTTAAGTTTACATAAAAATAAAAATGCTTTAAAATGTCATTATTGTAATTTTACAAAAGAGATTGATAAGTATTGTCCAACTTGTAAAGGCAATATGTTAGAAGCTAGAAAAATGGGAACAGCACAGCTTTGTGAGAATTTGCAAGAGCAATTAAGTGAATTTGATGCTGTAATTAGGCAATTTGATAGTGATGAAATTAGTAGTGTAAAAAAGCTAAATACTATTTTAAAAGAATTTAATCAGCAAAAAATAGATATTTTAGTAGGCACTTCTATGCTTGCTAAAGGACATGATTATCATAATGTAAATTTAAGTGTGATTTTGGGTTTGGATGAGTATTTATTTAGGCCAAATTTCAAAGCTTTGGAAGAAACCTTAGCTTTAGCTATGCAAGTAGCAGGAAGAGCTGGCAGAAAAGGGTGTGGAAAAGTTCTTTTGCAAACTAAAAATAAAGTCTTTTTTGAAAAATATATACAAGATTATGATAGTTTTTTAGAAGATGAATTAAACGCAAGGAAGGGGCTTTATCCGCCATTTAAAAGGCTTTTAAGATTAATAATTGAAGATGAAAATCAAACCAATGCGATGCAAATTTGTGAAAAAATGCTTGAATTTTGCCAAATGAATGAGGTTGAAATAGTAGGAAGCGGTGCTTGTGCTATTGAAATGCTTCATAAAAAGTGGAGATTTTATGTATTAGTGCGAAGTAAAGATTATTTTAATTTAGTTAAAATAGAACATTTTGCACTAAATTTTAAAAATATAATTTGTGATATAGATCCAATTGATTTTAGTTAAAAAATATTTTTTGATTTTAAAAAATATTATAAAATTATATAAAAATATTATTAGAGTAAGTTATGAAAAGATACAAAACAAGACAAATTAAAGTAGGTGATGTTTTAATAGGTGGTGATGCACCAATTTCTGTGCAATCTATGCTTTTTACAAAAACAAGAGATATTGAAGGTTCTTTAGAGCAGTTAAATAGACTTTATTTTGCTGGGGCTAATATAGTTCGTTTAGCATGTTTAGATATAGCCGATGCAAGAGCTTTAAAAGAGATAAAAGCCAAAAGCCCATTGCCTTTGATAGTGGATATTCATTTTAATCATAAGTTAGCTTTGTATTGTGCTGAATTTATAGATGGTATTAGAATAAATCCAGGCAATATAGGATCTAAAGAAAATATAAAAGAAGTAGTTAATGCTTGTAAGCAAAGACAAATTCCAATACGCATAGGTATAAACCATGGTTCTATAGAAAAGCAATTTTCTGACAAATATGGCTACAATATAGAAGCCATGCTAGAAAGTGCAAAATATAATATAAAATTATTAGAAGATTTTAACTTTTTTGACATAAAAATTTCCATGAAAACTTCAGATACTCAAAAGACTATAGAAGCTTATGAAAGACTTCGCCCGCTTTGTGATTATCCTTTTCATTTAGGGGTAACTGAAGCTGGAACTAAATTTCATAGCACTATAAAAAGTTCTATAGCGCTAGGAAATTTACTTTTAAAAGGTATAGGCGATACTATGAGAGTTTCTATGACAGGAGAACTTGAAGAAGAAATTCGTGTAGCAAGAGCTATTTTACAAGATAGTGGAGTTCAAAAAAGTGGAGTAAATATCATATCTTGTCCAACTTGCGGAAGAATACAAAGTGATTTAATAAAAGCTATAAAAATAGTAGAAGAAAAAACAAAGCATATAAAAGAGCCATTAAATATAAGTGTTATGGGTTGTGTGGTAAATGCATTAGGCGAAGCAAAAGGAGCTGATGTGGCTATAGCTTTTGGCAAAAATCAAGGTTTGGTTATAAGACATGGAGAAGTGGTAGCAAAGCTTAAAGAAGGTGAGCTTGTGGATAGATTTTTGCTTGAAGTAGAAGATGAAGTTAAAATAAGATCTAAAGATTAATTTAAAGTTAAATTCTTTTTTAACTCTTGTAGTTTTTTTGAAATTTTTACTTTGTAAGTGCTTGGATTTTGTAATCTTTTATGCGAAGATTTCAAACTTTGAATATTTTTTTTATAAAAATTTTGTATAGAAGATAAATTAGGAATTTTATATATTAATTGTCCATTTTTAAAAATCATTTCTAGTATATTTTTAGCTTGTAAATTTTTATATTGAGTTATTTTTTCATCGTAATTATATAATTTATCAAATTCCATTTTTTCATTTTTATAATATCGTATCAATTTTTTAAATGAAGGTAGGGTGGTTTTGCTTGAATGTTCGCTAATTTTTATTTTAGGGATGATGTGTTGATTTTTTTCTACAGCTACTAATTTATAAACAGCTCCAAAAACAGGACAACTTGCAGAAGTGATAAGTCTTTCTCCAACGCCAAAACCATCGATTGGAGCTTTGTTTTTTAGAAGTTGTGCGATTTTGTTTTCATCTAAAGCATTACTTGCAAATATCTTACAATTTTTTAAATTATTTTGATCAAGCATTTTTCTTGCTAATTTAGAAAGTTTTAATAAATCTCCAGAATCAATGCGTATAGCATAATTTTTTAAAGTTTTTTTAGCTTGTAATTCTTTAAAAATTAAAATAGCATTATTTATACCATTGATACAATCATAGGTATCTACCAAAAGTGTGATATTGTCTTTATAAATTTTGCAATAAGATCTAAAAGCATCAAGTTCATTATCATGCATTTGTACCCACGCATGAGACATAGTACCACTTAAAGGGATATTGAATTTTTTTGCAGCTAGGGTGCAAGAAGTGGCGTTAAATCCGCCTATAAAAGCAGCTCTTGCTCCATTTATAGCAGCATTTACTCCATGAGCTCTGCGAGAGCCAAATTCTAAAAGTATTTTTTCTTGTGCAATTTGAAAAATTCTATTTGCTTTTGTTGTGATTAAGCATTGATGATTTAGTGTTAAAAGTATAAAAGTTTCTAATAATAAAGCCTCTATAATAGGCGCTTTAACATAAAATATAGGCTCGTTAGCAAATATACACTCACCTTCTTGTATGCTATAAATATCACCACTAAATTTTAAATTAGCTAGGTAATTTAAAAAATCTTCACTAAAAGAATTGGTATTTTGTAAAAATTCAATATCTTCTTTTGTAAAAGAAAAATTTTGTATATGTTGGATAATTTGTTCTAAACCAGCAAAAATAGCATATTTTGCATTATCAGGAGCTTGTCTAAAAAAAACTTCAAAATAGACTATTTGTTTATGCTTATTTTGTTTAAAATAAGCATAAGCCATAGTTAATTCATAAAAATCACATAATAAAGTATGATTCATAAATGGATTAAATTAATCCATTTGGCGACGCAAAAATGCTGGTACATCAAGTTGGGAAATAACTTCCTCATCAAAACCACCGCTAGCTTTGCGTAAATTTATATATGAATTTTTTTTGCTTTCTTCTTGCTCTTTGGCTTGAACTTCATTTTTATCTTCAAAACCTGTAGCTATGATGGTTACTTCTACGCGATCTCCCATGCTCTCATCAGCAGTAACACCAAAAATTACTTTAGCATTTTCATCTGATTCATCGCTAATGCTTTGTGTAGCTTGTGAAATTTCAAGAAGTGAGCATTCAGGGCCTACTTTATAATGTATGATTACACCTTTAGCACCTTTCATAGTCATACCATCAAGTAATGGTGATTCTATGGCACTTTCTAATGCTTCCATGATAGCATTTTCACCTTCTCCTTGACCTACGCCCATTAATGCTAAACCCCTGTGGCTCATAACTGTTCTAACATCGGCAAAGTCTACATTGATATCGCCATCTTCTAAAAGTATAGAAACCATTCCTCTTACAGCTCTTGTGAGAATATCATCAACTAGTTTAAATGCTTCTTTGATACCAGCTTTTTTAGGGAGTATGCTAAGTAATTTTTCATTTTGAATTACAATGATAGAATCACTTTCTTTTTTTAATTCCGCTAAACCTGCTTCAGCAAGTTTTTTTCTTTGTTTTCCTTCAAAAGCAAAAGGCATAGTAACTACTGAAACTGTTAAAGCTCCAGCTTCTTTGGCTGCTTGAGCTACTACAGGAGCTGCACCTGTCCCTGTTCCGCCACCAAGCCCGGCTGATATAAACACAATATCACTTTGGCTTAATGCAGCTTTTATTTCTTCAAAACTTTCTCTAGCACTTTCTGCGCCTATTTCAGGTTGCATACCAGCCCCAAGACCTTTGGTCTTTTTTTCTCCAAGTTGAATTTTTGTTTTAGCTTGAGATTTAGCTATTGCTTGCGCATCAGTATTTGCTGAAATAAGATCAAGATCATGTAGGCCCATATTAACCATATGATCAATCATATTTCCGCCGCCTCCACCGCAGCCAATAACTTTTATCTTTGCACCTTTTGCGTGTTGCATTTCTTCTACCAAAAATTCACTCATTTGTATTCTCCTAATTAGAACTGGTTTATAATTTTATTCCAAATTTTAGAAAAAGAACTAGGTTTTTTCTCTTTTTTCACTTCAACTTTTTTTGTTTCTTCTTTTTCTTCATCAAAAATTTGTCGATCTTGAAAAATCTCTTCTAATTTTTCTTCTTTTTCTTCATCTTCTTCTATGACAAAATTTTGTTTAATTTGTTTATTGATGATTTCAGGCTCGCCTTTATATCTTAACTTTTCATTAGAATCTAACTCATAAGGGGTGAAATAACCACCACCATATAAACAAAGTCCTATTGCACAACTATTTTCTGGATCATCAAATATTTCTTTAAAGCCATCCATAGTGTCTTTTTTTGCACTCGCTATTCTAACAGCTTTATTATCAAAATAAGCTGAAGCAAGTTTATCAAGTCCTGCAAATTTTGTCATACCTCCGGTTAAGACTATACCAGCTCCTGCTTGATTTGCACTTGCATTATCACTTAGCATTTTTGCTAAAATTATAATAGTTTCTTCTATCCTTGCGTAAATTACATTGGAAATAACTTCGATAGAAACCTCATTTTTTCTTTTTTCATCTCCCATGTATGGAATTTGTATTAAAGAATTTTCATTTTGTGCTAAAGAAGCGTAATTTAGTTTTAATTTTTCAGCTTCTTTTGGAGGAGTGTGTAAAGCTATGGATAAATCATTAGTAATATTAACTGAGCCAATTTGCAAACACTCATTATATCTTACAGAATTTCCTGCATGTATGACCATATCGCATACTGCTCCACCCATATCGATTAAGACAGCGCCTAATTCTTTTTCGCTATCATCAAAACAAGCAATTGATGAAGCATAGCCTGATAAAACAATATTATCTACTCTAAGATCTGCAAGCTCAACTGCTTTTTTTAAATTTTTTATATGAACTTCTTGAGAAATAACAATATGCGTAGAAACTTCTAAGCGATTTCCACTCATTCCCAAAGGATCTTCTACATGCTCAAGATCATTAACTTTAAAATTATAAGGCAATACATGGATGATCTCATATCCACTTGGTATGTTAGCTGTATGTTTAGCTGTGCTAACAGCTCTGTGGATTTCTTTAATTCCTATTTCTTGATTTGGAATATTTACAACGCCTATGCTATCTACGCTTTTTGCGTATGCTCCAGATATGGAAACAATTACTTTATCATAATGCACTCCTGACATCATTTGTGCATCTGCTACTGCTTCTTCTATAGACTTTGAAGCTAATTCTATATTAGTAATTGCTCCTTTTTTTATACCGCTAGATTTTGATTTACCAAAACCTATAATTTTTAATCCTTCTTCGCTTTTTTGAGCTAAGATTGCACAAGTTTGTACAGAGCCTAAATCAATTCCTAAGATGTTCAATTTGCATTTCCTTTATAGTATCTTTTGATTGGATAAAGTTCGATTAATTTTTTTAACAATTCTTCTTTTAAAAGTGCTTGTTTTGTTTGTCTTGCACTTTGTTCTATAATAAATTTATAAATTTGTTCTTTTTCTTTATTTTGTAGTTTTTGCTCAGTAATTTCATAAACTATAGCTTTATTATCAAACAAAACATAAGATTTTTGTTTATTGGTATCAAAAACTTGTGCTAAAAATTCGCTAAATTCGGTATTGTTCATAATGCTATCACTAACTTTATTATTTTTACTAGAATCTCTGCTGTAAGTTCCTATGTCGATACCATGGAAGTTTTCTAATGCGTTTTTAGCTTTTTCTTCTAATATTTGTTTTGTTTTTTCTTTGATATATAGTTTTTTAACTTCATTTTTTGCTTGTTCAAAAGTTTGAGTTTGTATAGGATTGATCTTTAAAATTTGAGCAATCATATAACCATCTTTAAATTTAAATGGCTTGATAAAATCTTTTTCTTTACTTTTTTGTATAGTTTCTAAAGGATAGTAAATATCTGTATTTTTAATAGTAATATTTGTATCAAAATTTAACTCACCCTTTCTTAGTGCCACATAGCTTTCATTTGCTTTAAGTTTTAATTTTGCAAGATTAAGATCTTTTAGAACTTTTTCTTTACTTTGTTCTAGGCTTAGTATTTTTCCATTAAAATCTTTGTAATCATTTTTATTTTCTTCATAAAATTTTGCCAGCTCTTTTTCATCAATTTGTGTTAAATCTGGTTTTAAAAAATAAGTTGTTAATTCATAGCTTGGTTCGCTTTTATATAATTGTTTATTTTTTTCCCAAGTTTGATAAAGCTCTTTTTCATCTATAACAATATCTTTTTCATTGACATAAATTGCTTGGATTTTTAACTTATCTTGCATTAAAAAACTTGCTGCAAACATATCTACTTCATCTTCTTTTAAAGGGATATTAAAAATAACATTTATTTTTTTAAGTAAAAGCTCATCATGAATCATTTTTTCATAAGTTTTTGGAGTGTAATTGTTTCTTGAAAGAATATTGTAGTAAAGATTTTTATCAAATACACCTGATTCGTTGTGAAAAACCTTTTGATGAGCAAGATCATAGGCAATTTCTTCTTCACTTACGCTTAGCCCTAAAGTCTTTGCATAAGATAGAAGTAATTTTTCTTGTATTAGCTCGTTAATTGCTTGAGTATCTAAACCATCTTTTAAAGCTTGTTCTTGAGTGTAGTTTCCATCATTAAACTGAGAATAGTATGCAAATAATTGAGAATATTTAAGATTAAATTCATCATAACTAATTTTTTCATCGCCAACTTTAGCAACAGCATTAGAACGATCTGTGTTAAAATCGTAACTTCCCCAACCAACAAAACCCGCACCTACAAAGGCAATAACACTAATCCAAATTGTTACAACTAAATATTTTTTATGATGCTGCATCCAAGTGAGCATTTTTTCCCCAATCAAATAATTATAAATTAAATCACAAATTATAGATAAATTGTGATTAATAAAAAATTAATTTTTTAAAATCATGATAAATTAGTTTCAGCCAAATAAATGATTTTACAAGAATTTTCAATTAAATCTATGATTTTTCCAAGCTCATAGCTTGTTCTACCATAGGCAAAAATTCCATATCCTTTAACCACTACAAAATTTTGTTTTTGTTCTAACATATAGCGATAAATTTCTGTTTGAGATCTATCTTCCCAATCTTCGTAATTTTTGGGATTATAAATGCGAATTTCTTCTAAAAAAATTTCACCAAAATAATCTTGAGGGGTAATAAAATCATGATTTAAACTCATAGAAAGGGTATAAGATGGACAAGCAAAGCATATAAATTTAGCTTCAGGGATATTTTCATAAATGCTTTTGTGTATTTCACAATCGCTGCTTGCTTCATTCCAGCTATAATCTTTACTAAATTTTAAAACACTAAGATTTTTTTCATTAATTTGATTTAAAAAAGCATCGTTTTTGTTGATGATAAAGGAACTTTGCGAAAGTTTTGCTGAAATTGATCCATGAGAGATCCCAAAAAAATTTTTTTTAAACATAGACGAAGAAAGCATTTGAATTTGAGAAATAATATTTTCTTTATTCACTAAAAGGCCTTTTTTTAAACTTACTTGAGATATTATACTAAAAAATAAAAAGGTTTGATTTGAAAAGTCCGCATATACCAGTTTTATTACAAGAAGTTTTAGATGCTTTTAAAGATTTAGATCAAGGAGATTTTTTAGATTGCACGCTAGGATATGGAGGGCATAGTAGTGCTATTTTAAAAGCTCATCCAAATTTAAATTTAATAGCTTGTGATAAAGACATAGAAGCTTTAAATTTTTCAAAAAATTTTTTAAATGACTTTTCAAATAGAATTTCTTTTTATCATCTTGGTTTTAAAGATATACTAGATAAAATTTCTACACAAAATTTAAGAGGAATTTTGGCAGATATTGGAGTATCTTCTTTGCAGCTTGATAAAAATGATAGAGGTTTTTCTTTGAATTCAGATTTTTTAGATATGAGAATGGATCAAAATGTAAGTTTGAGCGCTAAAGAGCTTGTAAATTCATACTCTGAAGAAAAATTAGAGCAAATTTTTAGAGAAAATGGAGATTTAGGCTCTATATCAAAAAAATTAGCTTCAAAAATCATACAAGCAAGAAATCGCAAAGAAATCACAAGTGCAAAAGAATTAGCCAAAATTATAGGTGATGCTAAATTTCATGGTCGCAATGTAAGTTTAGCTTTGCTTGTGTTTCAAGCTTTGCGTATAGAAGTTAATGATGAGTTAGGTGAACTTAAAAGATTGCTTGATAGTATTGAAAAGGCTAAGCTAAAAGATTGCAAAGTTGCGATAATTTGCTTTCATTCCTTAGAAGATAGATTGGTTAAAAATACTTTTAAAAGATGGGAAAAAGATTGTATTTGTGATGAAAAAGCTTTTAGATGTGAGTGTGGAAAAAACCATAGTCTTGGAAAGATTCTTAGTAAAAAAGCTATAAGTGCTTCCAAAGAAGAAGTTAGATACAATAGCAGATCAAGTTGTGCAAAGATGCGAATTTTTCATTTTAGGTAAATTATGACTAATGATGATTTTTTAAAAGAAAAACAAAATATACGAGAAAAAATGCTCAAATACTCAAGAGCCATAAAAGAGGGTAGAGCATACGAGGATCATTATGAATTAAATGAAAGTGATCGTATATTAAAAAGTAGGATTAATCGTAAAAAAAGACCTAAATTTACAGATTTTGACGAAGAATATGAAAAAAAACCAAAAAAACAATCATCAATTTATTTAAAAGAAGATTTGATCAATGTAAAATTAGAAGAAAAAAAACCTTTTTCAATCAAGTTAAATTTTTTCAAAAAAAACAAGCAAAAAGCAAATAAAAATATAAATTCAAAAAAACCAATAGCAAAAGAAAAAAGTGTCAATCCTAACGAAAAACTTGAAAATAAATCTTTTCAATTTGAACAAATTTCTAAAATAGTTACAAAAAGCAATGCTTATGTTTCTTTAAAAATTCAAAACATAAAAGAAAATCAAAAACAAAAAGCAAAACTCAAACAAGAAATAAAAGAAAAGAAAAAACTTGAAAAAGAAAAATTACAAAAACAAGAGCAGCTTGAAAAAGAAAAACTAGAAAAATTAAAACAAATTCAAGAAGAAGTAAGATTACAAGAACAAAAAGCACAAGAGCAATTAGAATACAATATAGAAGATAAATATGAACTTTTAGACAGCATAAAAACAGAAGAAAATAAAAATTTAAGTTTAAGACATTTATCTTATGCGGGTGTTATTTTGATTTTTGCTTTACTTGTGTTTTTTCCACAAATTTATATAAGAAATCAAATTTATTATATTAGTAGAGATATAGCTGATTTACGCTCACAAGAGTGGGTTTTAGATGAAGAAAACAAAGAGTTGCAAAGACAACTGGAGGCAATTTATTTTCAAAATCAAGTTTTAGATTATTTAGATTAATTATTTGTTTGGATGATTTTTTCTAATACATATTGTTCTAGTTGGTTTTTGGGAATTTCTTCTTTGATGGCTTGATTATAAATATTTTCAGCAATTTTAGAGTATTTTTCATATGCAAAATATGGAAAATGCAAAGCCCAAGCCTTTTTAACTAATTTTTTACTAATAATTTTTCTTGTATAAATTTTAAATATATCATATCCTATAAAAATACAAGCTGTAACTAAAACAGAACTTAATATACTAATATGAAAATCAATAATAGTTAAAAAATAATGAGTAATTAACAATAAAGGTATCAAAATTAAGGCACATAAAATGGCATATATTAGGTAAGAATTTAAGATTTTAAATTTGTAATTTAATTTAGCAGGATCTACTAACATACCTTCATTTAATAAAGCATTGGCTTCTAAAAGATCTTTTAGATTGATAGGTTGATTTGAAATTTTAAAAATGGAATTTAAAATTAATTCTTTAATTTTCATTTTATTTACCTAAATTTAATTTTTTATGATTTTAGCATTTTTGCTTTTAAAGAAAATTAATATTTTAACTCTTACAAGTGTTTATTGTGATAAAATTATCTTATTTTTAAGGAGTTTTATGGCTGATTGTAGATTTATGATGAATGTTAAAGGTTTGTCAAAACGAATAATACCTAGAAAAATTTATCAAAAACAATTAGATGGTATATTAAAACAAATTTTAAGCTCAAAAGATATCGAGTATATTTTTAAGCGTGTTAATTATTATAATTTACACAATACTTTTTTTGATATAAACAAAAATGGCGAAAAAATCCACCAATTTCCTTTGAGCAAAACTTCATACGCGTATGATGCATATGAAATAGCTAAATTTTTTAGTAGTGATTTTTTATGGAGTAAAGCTTTTGGAGATATTTCATATTCATTAAATTTTCCAAGTATTACAAAGTCAAGACCTATAGAAAAAAGTCCCAATAATATCATTTTAAAACTTGACAAAAATAGACATTTTGATTTTATAAACGATAAATATACTTTTGAAGAAAAGGAAAATAAACTATTTTTTAGAGGTGGTGTTTATCAGCCTTGGCGTATTAAATTTTTTGAAAAATATTTTATGCATAAGTATTGCGATATAGCTCATATAGGAAAGAAAAAGCCAGAACTTTATCAGTGGATGAAAAATTGGAATTTTAAAATTAATCGTTCTTATCAAACTCGGTTTAAATTTTTACTTTCTTTAGAGGGCAATGATGTTGCAAGTAATTTAAAATGGGCTATGAAAACAAATTCTTTAGTTTTAGCTCCAAAAATGCGTTATGAGACATGGTTTATGGAAGGAAAATTAATCCCTAATGAACATTTTGCATTAATAGATGATGATTATGAAAATGTAGAAGAATTAATAGATTTTTATATAAATAATCCTAAAAAAGCCAAAGAAATCATACAAAATGCTCATGAATATTTAGAGCAGTTTTTTGATGAAAAAAGGGAAAAATATATAGGTATTTTGGTTTTAGCTAAGTATTTTTATTTTTCAAAACAGCTTGAATTACCACAAGATATAGTTGATTTATTTCAATAACGGAGGTTTTTTAATGGAAGAAAAAGAAATAGTTTTTTTAAATGGTGAATTTGTAAAATCAGATGAGGCTAGAATAAGCGTGTTTGATAGAGGATTTATCTTTGGAGATGGAATTTATGAAGTTGTTCCTATAATCAAGTCTAAAATAGCTGATAAAGAAGAATTTTGGGAGCGTTTTGAGAGAAGTTTGGCTCAAATTAATCTAAAATTACCTTTTTCTAAAGAAGAAATGGAAGAATTTTTTAAAAAATTAATTGAAAAAAATTCTTTAAAAGAGGGCGGAATTTATATGCAAGTTACTAGAGGGGTAGCAAGTAGAAATTTTGCTCTTTTAGAAGGATTAAAACCTACTATTATGGCTTTTGCTTTTGAGTGTAATGTGATTGAGCATGAATTTGCTAAAAGTGGTGTTAATGTGATTTCAACAGCGGATTTAAGATGGAAAAGAAGAGATATAAAATCCATTTCTTTACTTGCTCAGTGTCTTGCAAAACAAGAAGCCATAAAAGCTAAAGCTTTTGAAGCTTTTATGGTAGAAAATGCTTTAGTAACTGAAGCTTCAAGTAGTTCAGCTTTTATCATAAAAAATAATACTTTAATCACCAAGCCTTTTTCTAATGAAATTTTACCAGGTATAAGACGCAAAAATATTTTAAAATTTGCAAAAGAATTAGGCCTTAGAGTAGATCAAAGAGCTTTTAGCATGAAAGAAGTCTATGAAGCAGACGAAGTGTTTATTTCTGCTGCTACTTTTTTAATTTTAGGTGTAATTAAGGCAGATAGTAAAGTCATTAAAGATGGGCAAGTTGGTTTTTATACTCAAAAACTACGAGAAAAATACATAGAAAAAATTATAAAAGAAACTGCTTGATTATAAAGCTTGATAAAATTAATCTATCAAGCTAATCTTTTATTAAATTTGATTTATGAAATAAATAATGATAATGTTTATCTTAATTTAAGAATTTAAGTATTATACTTCAACCCACAATTTTAAAAATGAATATCATTTTTGGAGATATAAGTGTTGAAGAAAATCCTTTGTTTTGTGATTTTATTTTTCTCTTTTGCTTTTGCAAGGGAGATTGATTACAAAGAAGAAAATGAGGCTATCAAACAGGCTTTAGAACAAAGTATATTATTATATAAAGAAAATCAATTTTTACAAGCAAAGAAAAAAGTAGAAGATGCGTATTTTCAACATTTTGAAAACATGGAAGGATCCATAGGACGCAATGTAGGAAGAAAAGTCATTGCTATGGAGCGAAAATTTAATAGTCTTCGAAAAATGTATAAAGATAAAGAAGAAATTTCTAAAATTGAAGCGTTGATTGCTAGTTTAAAATTTGATTTAGATGAAATTGTGCCAATTTTAGAAAATGGTTTGCAATTAAAAGCCGAAGTTAGCGATGTAAATTATGATAAGACATTAGCTCAAAATGCTTCTTTAGAAGCGGAGAAAAAAAGACAGCAAGAAGCTGCTAAGATGTTTTTAACTTTACTTGGTGAAGAAATTAAAGATCAAAATATATCTACAAATCAAAATTTAGATCAAAATTTATCCAATCTCCAAGAAGCTTCTAGCTTGGATGCAAGATTGCAATTTTTAATTGATGAGATGAGCTCTAAATTAGATCAAGCTGTTTTAGCTTTTCTCAATAAAGACTATCAAAAAGCAAAAGATTTTATTCAAGCTGCTTTGTTTGAAAATTATAGAAATTCAAAAGTAGAAATTTTGGTTGCAAGATACACTAAAGCCGGTATGGATAAAAAAATCCAAACTAAATTAAGATCTATCATTAGACAAATTAATAACAATACTTTAGATGAAAAAAAGATGAGAGATGAAATTGCGAGCATTTTAGATTTGCTATATGAAGCATTTTTAGCTTTGCCAAAAGAAGAATTATCTTTACTGGAAATTAAAGGTTTTGATGATCAAGAATTAAATTTAAAAGATTATTCTAAAGTTTATAATGACATTAAGATTGCTTTAAATGAGCTTTTGCAAAATTATGAAGGTTTTAGCTTAAACAGCATCGATTCTTTGCAAAATATTTACTTAGATATATTTGAAGCAAGTGGTATGGAAAGTAAAATTGGAGCAGTTGATAGTGCTTTAAAATTAAAAATTGAAAGTTATTTTTCAAAAGGTGTAGCTTTGATTAAAGCAAGTGTTTCCAAAGAAGAATTAAAACAAAATTTTGATGAACTGGAAAAATTGATAGAACAATCACTAGATAAAATTCAAGAATCTTCTCCAATATCATTATTTATATGGGCTTTAGGGATTATTTTAAGAGAAGGCTTGGAAGCTTTAATTATCATTGTAGCTATAATGTCATATTTAATTCAAAGTGGCAATCAAAAGCGTTTGAGTATAGTGTATTCAGCTTTTTGGAGTGGGATATTTTTAAGTTTTGTTAGTGCTTTTTTGATTTCTTGGTTTTTTAAAGAACAAGCTGGGCAAAGTAGAGAACTTTTAGAAGGTATTACTATGCTTATTGCGGTGGTATTGCTTTTTTATGTAGGTTTTTGGCTTTTATCTAATGCTCAAAATAAAAAATGGGTTAATTTTGTTAAAACTCAAGCAGTAGAAGCTATTTCTAACAATTCAGCTAAAGCTTTATGGTTTAGTGTGTTTTTAGCTGTTTTTAGAGAAGGGGCTGAAACTATACTTTTTTATCAGGCTTTATTATTTGATGCAAAAACTAATTTAGATTATAGCTTTATTTTAGCAGGTTTAGTTGGTGGATTGGTTATTTTAAGTATTTTGTATTATTTATTAAAAAATGGTGCTTTAAAAATTCCACTAAAACAATTTTTTTATATCACTTCATATGTTATTTTTTATATGGTTTTTGTCTTTATGGGCAAAGGTATAGGCGAGCTTATAGAGGCTAAAGTCATCACTCCAAGTTTAATTCCTTTTGATTTTGATGGAATTTTGTGGCTTGGAATTTATCCTTATTATGAAAGCATCATACCTCAATTTATGGTTTTAATCTTACTCATTATGGGTATTTTTATAACAAAACAAATTTCAAATAAAAAGGAAAAAATATGAAAAAAACTTTATTAAGTTTAAGTGCGGCAGTGAGTGTTTTTGCTAGTTCTATTTTTGCTGCAGAAGTGCCAATTGGTGATCCTTATGAGTTAAATGGTATGGAAATAGCAGCAGTTTATTTACAACCTATTGAAATGGAACCAAGAGGAATTGATCTTGCAGCTAGTTTGGCTGATATTCATCTTGAAGCTGATATACATGCTTTAAAGGGCAATAAAAATGGCTTTCCAGAAGGCTTTTGGATCCCATATTTAACCGTAGCTTATAAGCTTACTAATCTTGATAATGGAAAAGTAAAAACAGGAACTTTGATGCCTATGGTAGCAGATGATGGCCCTCACTATGGAGCAAATCTTAAGATGGATACAGGCATAGGAAATTATGAATTAGTTTTTTTGATAGATAATCCAGAAAAACAAGGTTTTGGAAGACATGTAGATAAAGAAACAGGCGTAGGCAAATGGTTTGAGCCATTTTCTGTAAAGTATAATTTTAAATATACTGGCGCACCAAAATGATTATCCTAGCTTTAGCTAGGATTTATGTATGAAATTAAAGATTTTTTACATAAATTTTATCTAAGAGTTTAACAATGTCAATTTATTTTATACATTTTTTTACAGCAGTTTTTCCTTATGCATTTTTGAGTGCATTGGCCTTTTATAAATTAAACAAATTTTTTGTTTTTAAGCTTAGTTTTGTAGGATTTGTATTTGCATATTTTGCATTTTTTATTAGTGCAAAAAATTTAGCCTATGATATACTGAATTTTTTTAATGCAATTTTATTAGCATTTGCAAGCTTAGCAATACTTTTTTTATATTTTATAAAAAATATTTTTTGTAAAAATGCAATACAAAGCGTTTTAATTTTGCTTTTATCTTTTACATTTGGTGTGAAATATTTTTCAAATTCTGTAGATTTTCCTTTATTTAGCTCTAGTTTGATAGACTCTTTAGCGATTAATTCTTTTTCTTTGATTTTACTTGCTTTGATTTTATGTGTTGGTTTTTATCTTTTTATATGTTGGGCGAGGGAATTTAATTTTAAAATTTTAAATGTATTTTTGATAGTAATTTGTATTTTTTATTTTAATGAATCTTTGGCAAAAATTTTACTTTATCTAATGAGAACAGGTGTTATAGAAACGCAAAGTTTGTATCTAACTTATGTAGCAAAGAGTGTGTATTATGTGCATTTTTATCCTTATATTTTGTTAGGTTTTGTTTTAGTGAGTATGATTTTAGCTTTTAAAAAGAAAAATGATAACTTTTTAAAAGCTAAAGATTTTGATATTAAATTTCGCAAAATTCAAGCAAAAAATTTTCAAATCACTAATTTTTGCGCAAGTGTATTTTGTGCAGGTATTTTAAGTTTTGGAATTTTATTGTTTTATGATTTGCACGCTTCAAAGCCTATAAGTATAGATGAGCCAACTTATGTAGAGCCAAATGAAAATGATGAATTTGTATTTAATGTAGAAATTTTAAGAGATAATAAACTCCATCGATTTGCTTATATTAGCGATGAGGGAAAAGTTGTGAGATTTTTTCTTATTAACAAGCGAGAAGACAAAGACTCTCCTGTAGCGGTATTTGATGCTTGTAGTATTTGTGGAGATATGGGCTATATCAAAAAAGATGGAGAATTAATTTGCATTTCTTGCAATGTGCGAATTTTTTTACCAAGTGTTGGAAAAGCTGGAGGGTGTAATCCCATCCCTATGCAGTATAAATTTGAAAATGGTAAGGTTATCATCCCTTTTTCTGAAATTTTAAATGGAGTAAATTTTTTCACTCAAGTAGTAGAAAAAAAAGTATATGATCCAATCGATCATACCGAACTTATCAATCTAAAAGCACACAAAAGCTATGTATATAAAGGAAGAACTTATTTTTTTGCTAATGAAAAAAATTATGAAGAGTTTAAAAACGATCCGCAAAAATATACAGATACTAATAAAAGCTCTAAATATAGAATCCATAATTTTTTAGGAAATGATTATGCAAGTTAAGATTGTCAAAAATTCTATTTTTCAAAATAAAATTCAAAAATTTCTAGCGATTTTTACTATTTTTTTAGCTACTTTGTTAATTTCTACCATGCTTAATATCACTTTAGGTATAGGCAATGAACTTGCCAAGGAATTAAGAAGCTATGGTTCTAATATTTTAGTTTTACCAAAAGGAGCAAGTTTAAGCGTAGAGGTTGGAAATAAAATTTATGAGTCTTTGAAAAATCAAAATTTTTTAGAAGAAAATAAACTTCATACGATTAAAGAGATATTTTGGCGCAATAACATCAACGCATTTTCACCATTTTTAAATTCTCAAATTACTTTAAAAACCAAAGAAAATTCTTTTAATGATGTTGCATTATTAGGGACATATTTTAACAAGGCTATTAAAATTGAAGATGATGATGATTTTTATGCAGGAATAGAAGAATTATACAAATTCGCAAAAATAGATGGAAGATACCCAAAAGATGATAGTTTAGATGAAATTATCATAGGTAAAGATTTAGCTCAAAAATATCATTTAAATTTAAACGATGAGATTAAACTGGTAAAAAATGATAAAACTTTTAAAGTTAAAATAGTTGGCATTATAGATTTAGTGGATGAATTTTCTAATAAAATCATCACTTCTTTGCTTTTATCTCAAAAAATTTTAGATAAAGCAGGTTTGTTTGCAAAAGCTGAAGTATCAGCTTTGACTATACCTGAAAATGACTTAGCTCAAAAAGCAAGACGCGATGTAGATAGTCTTGATCAGCTTGAGTATGATCAGTGGTATTGCACAGCTTATGTTAGTTCTATTGCTTATCAAATAGCAGAGGATTTTAAAGGTGCTAGCACAAAGGTAATTAGTGCTATATCAGATGCTGAAAGTTTAATTGTAAATAAAATTCAATCTTTAATGGCAGTAGTTAGCATTATATGTTTGATTGTGGCTTCTATAGCGATTTCATCTTTAATGAGTGCAGATATTTTTAGAAGAAAAGGCGAAATAGGGCTTTTAAAAGCACTTGGTGCAAGTACTTTGCAAATTTATATGATTTTTGTATTAGAAGGTATAGTGATAGCTTTTATAGGAGCTATTTTTGGTTTTATTTTTGGCGTGATTGTTTCAGAATTTATAGCTTTGAGTATTTTTTCGCATACTATTGTGATTTCTTGGGTGATTTTACCACTTTGTGTATTTTTTGCAGTGCTTATAGTGCTTTTAGGGTGTTTGTTTTCAATCAAAGAAATTTCAAAACTTTCAACTTCAGAGGTTTTATATGGCAAATAATTTTTTCATACAAGAAGTTTTTAAATCACTCATTTTTTCTTATAAACGAGTGAGTGTTATATTTATAGCTATTTTTATTGGAGCTATGGTTAGTTCTTCGTTTTTTAATATTTATTTTGATATAGATACTAAATTATCCAAAGAATTAAAAGCTTATGGGGCTAATTTTATCATCACTCCTAAAAATGATGAATTTTTAAGTATGCAAGAATTCATGCAAATAAAAGAAAATTTAAAAGCAAAAGCTCTTACTCCATTTTTATATGGTTTTTATAATCTTGAAAGCTCAAGTGCAGTAGTTTTGGGAACGGATTTTTCAAATTTAAAACTAACTAAGCCTTTTATAGAAGTTTTAAAAGGAAGTTTTTCTTTGAGTGATTTTAGTGAAGATAGTGCTTTTGTTGGTGTTGATTTAGCAAAGCAATTAGAACTTAAGATAGGACAAGAATTACAAATTTATAACCCTGAAATTTCTAAAGTTGTTAAGGTAAAAATTAAAGCGATTTTAAGAAGCAATGATGAGCAAGATGGGGTTTTGATCATATCTTTAAAAAAAGCTCAAGAATTAGCTTTTAAAGAAGTGATTAATTATGCTCAAGCTATAGTTTTTGGAGATTATGAACATTTAAGCCAAAAGGCAAAAGAACTTAGCGCAGAAAACATTGAAGCTAAGCCTATTTCATCTGTTTCTATAAGTGAAGGTTTAATTTTAGATAAAATGAAAGCTTTGATGGCTTTAATTAGTATAGTGATTTTGCTCATTAGCTCTTTGAGCGTAAATACTACTCTTAGTGCTGTAATTTTTTCAAGAAAAAAAGAAATAGCTTTACATCTAGCATTAGGAGCAAAACAAAATCAAATTTTAAAACTTTTTGGAGTAGAAGTTTTGATTTTGAGTTTGGGCGCTAGTTTTCTTGGTGCTTTTAGTGGGTATTTTTTAGCAAATATTTTTGGATATTTAATTTTTAATGCAAGTATAGATTTTAGGTTTATTTCTGTGCTTTTTGCTGTGGTAGTTTCTTTGATTTTTGCATTTTTTGCAAGTTTTTTACCACTAAAAAAAGCATTAAAAATCAATGTATGTGAAAATTTAAAAGGCGAATAATGAAAAATATTATAAAAATTTCAAATTTAAATCGTAATTTTAACGAAGTTAAGGCTTTGCAAAACATAAATTTAGAAGTAAAACAAGGAGAATGGCTTGCTATAATGGGGCCATCAGGATCTGGTAAATCAACACTTTTAAATATACTTTCTTTGATGGATACGCAAAGTAGTGGAGAATATCTTTTGGATGATCAAATAATACAAAATTTAAACGAAGAAGAAAAAAGCATCATAAGAAGAGAAAAAATAGGATTAATCTTCCAACAATTTCATCTTATACCTTATTTAAATGCCTTAGAAAATGTAATGTTGGCTCAATATTATCATTCTTGTGTGGAAAAAAATGATGCTATAATAGCTTTAGAAAAGGTCGGACTTTCACATAGACTTTCTCATTTACCAAGTCAATTAAGCGGAGGAGAGCAACAAAGGCTTTGTATAGCTAGGGCTTTAGTAAATGATCCTGAAATTTTATTAGCAGATGAGCCTACGGGAAATTTAGATGAGGCAAATGAAAAAAACATTATAGAACTATTTTGCAAATTAAAGCAAGATGGTAAAACTATAATTTTAATCACTCATAATATAGATGTAGCTAAATTTGCTGATAGGACTATTATTTTAAGTCATGGAGTGATGAAAAATGAAAATTAAAGCTATATTTTTAGCATTATTTTGCACATTTTTTTTAAGTGCATGTTTGGAAAATAGCAACAAAAATGGAGGTAAGGTAGGATTAAAAACTCCAGAAATTTCAGCTAAAACCATAGAGGGTAAAAAAGTAAAAATTGCTGATTTTGATAATTTAGTTGTTTTAACTTTTGTAGAGCAAGGATGTGCTTCTTGTTTGAAAGATTTGCCATTGTTGGAAAAATTAGCTAGTGAATATCCTCAAAAAATTACCATTTTAGCCGTAGATTCTATAGATAAAGGTGAAGAATTTAAAAAATTTGTAACAAAATTTAATTATCAAAATATTATTTTTTTAGAAGATGATTTAGATATTTCATGGCAAAGATTTAGCATTTTTGCTGTTCCTACTACTTTTATTATTAAAGATAACATTGTGCAAGATAAGATTATAGGAGAAAAACCATGGTCGTATTTAAAAGCTTCTATTTCTTCTTGGCTTTGATTTTATTAAGTGCTTGTAATAATGATTTTAAAACTTTAAATTCAAATGTAAATTACGCTTTTGAGTATGATGGCTTTAAAAAGACTTTAAATATTAAAGATTTCAATGCTCCTTATGCTTTGTTTTTCTTTACGCAAGATTGTGGAGTTTGTGAGATTGAAATTCCTATACTCAATGAACTTTATAAAGAAAGAAATTTTCATTTTATAGCTGTTTTAAACGGAACAAAAACTTTACAAGAAGCTCAAAAAATTGCTAAAGATAAAAATTTGCAATTACTGCTTTTATATGAACTTAAAGCAAGTGATTTTTTATCTAAAGCAAGTGGTGGAATTTTTGGAGTGCCTGTGATTGTTTTTTATGATGAAAATGGTAATTTAAATGAAAAATTTATAGGACTTACTCCAAAAAATATTTTGGAAAATAAAATCAAATCTTTGCAAAATTTATAATTTTAAAAACATCTTTTATCAAAGCTTTGGGAATAATTTTTGCTTAAAACTCGCAGTGTTATTTTAATGTTTCATTATCATTAATAATTTAAGTAATATTTAATATTTTTTTAAGTAAATTTTCGAAAATTTTAGTAATTAAAATTACTAACAACAAACATTAAACATATAATTACAAGGAATTAACATGGTTAAATATTCTCTTCCGGGGGGGGGGAACGATAATTTTCATTTAAAACCTCGCTTTTTAAAATTTAATCTTTTTAAAATTTATTCCTTATTGATTTTTTCTTTATGCGGTTTAGAAGCAGCCGTTCAAGCTCAATATGATAAAACTTCCAATGCTTATATAATCAAAGAATATAAATTTAACAATAGCGATGTTTATGATTATAATCTCAATACTTACAAATTTTTAAATGGTAAAAATTTTTACGGACAAATAGCCACAAATCAAAATTTATCAAACATTACTTTAGTTTATGACAATCCTAAAAACAAAATTTATTCAAATATGAATGATTTAAATTTTAAACAAGACATACTTACTCCAAGTATCAAAGAAGATATTTTTGTAATAAATGGTTTTCATAGTTCAAATTCTGAAAATGCTATTTTAAATCAAATCGGCTATATACCTTTTTTAACTTCTGCATATGTTTTTAATGCCAAAGCTAACAATAATACTTTAATATTAAAAGCAGGAGAATTATCTTCGGTGTATTTTTTAAAACCAACAGATAAAAAATTAGCCAATCCTAAAGCTAGTAGTTTAGATAATAGATATAATTTTTTAATCACCCCAGCTATAGCTAGAAAAGGTGAAGCTAGCAATAATACTTTAAACTTTTTAAAAGATGCTTATGTCAATATGGGTGTTGAAAATACTTATACTTTACCTTTAAATGGAGCTCCTTATATCTTAGGTGCTTTTGGGATAGATGCAAATACAAATAACAATACCGTAATCTTAAACAAAGGTGCAAAAATAGATTTTCATACCACTCCTTATAAACAAAGTATATTCGGAGATAATATATTTGATGAAAGAATGACTCATATATTAGGTGCTATGACTTATAATGCAAATGCTAAAAATAACAAAGTTATCATCGATGGAGCTTCTTTTTTAGTGCATGGTCCAAGCGGAGCTTATTCTACTTTGTCTGCTACTCATCTAGGTGGAGCTTTTGTAGATGTTAATAATAATCAAAGTTATGAAGTAAGCAATAATAGTGTATTGATTAATGATTTAAAACTAGATTTAACAGTAGATACCAAAAATGCTCCATTGGCTTATAATGCAGTGTTAGCTGGAGAAATTTATGGTGGTAAAATCATTAAAGGAAATGCTTATAAAAACACTATAGATATTAAAGATTTACAAAATTCATTTATCCTAAATACCAATGTAAAAGTAAAAGCTTTGTTTGATTTTTATGCAGGTTTTACAAATAATGGTATAGCTAATGATAATACTATTAATGTCCATCTTCAAAAACCACTTGAGATTAGTTTTAATTTTATAGGTAAAAATGAATTTAATTTTTATGGTGGTATAGCTACTAAAGGTGCAAATAGAAATGCTATTAATATTAAAGGAGATTTGACTCAAAAAAGTGTTGCACAAAATCATCAAGATAAAATTCAAATCATAGCTGCTAAAACTTTAAGCTCTAAAGCTAATAATAATAGCATTAGCATTAGCGATTCAAATATAGCTATACCTTTATATTTATATGGTGTTGCTAAATTTCCTTTAGATGGTAAAAATTATTATGCAAATAGTGCTAGTGGTAATACTATAAATTTAAACAATGTAAAATCAAATAAAAATTTAACCACTACCATAGAAGCAGATGAGCTAGCTAAAAATACCATTTCTTATCAAGCAGTGAAATTTTTATCTAATACTTCTAGTATAGATCAGGGCTCTAAAATCATTTTAAAAGCTAATATAAAAGCAAATAGCAATATTTTAAATATTCAAGGATTTTCTAGTGCTGCTTATGAAAATATATATACGATCACTGCTAATGAAGAAAGTGCTAATAATAAAATCATTATTAATGATACATCTTTAAGCACAGCTTCTGATCAAAAAGAAGGGCAAATAGTAATTAGTGCAGGAATTTCTAAAAATTCTCATGATAATTTTACCCATATATCAAATTTAAATATAGATCAATATAAAAATTCTAATGCTATTTTTATAAGTGCTTCAGGTGTGTTAAACGAAAAAGATGTAAGTCATGATAATACACTATATTTAAGCGGTGCTATAAATACTTTTGATAATACTAGCATAGATGTATTAGCAGGGGGTATTTTACAAACAAAAACTGACAATACTTTTACATATAAAAGTTTAAAACACAAAGTAAATACTGATAACCATTTAGTCTTAAATACAAATATTCGTGCAAATTTGGTTAATTATTTTGATCATTATAGTTTTATCTTAAAAGATGATGTCAATACTTATTTAAAAACTAAAAAAGCTATTGATATTAGCAAATATAGTTCTATTAATGTTTATATCGATAAGAAATTAAATAAAAATCAATTTGTTTTAATGCATAGCGAAAAAGGATTTGTAAATGAAAACAATAGACTTTTAAATCAAAAAGATTTACAAAATCTATTAAAAACTATAGCTAAAAATCACTATAGTTTAAATGAAAATATCAAAAAACCACAAAAAGCTAAATACACTTTAAGTGTTAGTAAAGATGCTAAAAGCATAGTAGTGGATTTAATGCAATAGATTTTGTAAATCTTTATGATTTAAATAAATATTAAAGGAGACTTTATGCAAAAAACAAGAAAAATTGCAAAGCATGTTTTACTCTCAAGTATAACAGCTTCATTGCTTTTTTCTCCATTAATGGCTTTGCCTAGTGGGGGTAAATTTACCCATGGAACTAGCGGAAGCATTAGTGTAAATGGTAATACCATGAATATTCATGGAAACAAGGTTAGCTCTGTTATACAATGGGGCGGTGGTTTTAATATAAACCATGGTGAAACGGTTAATTTTAATGGTAGCAATAAAAACTACCTAAACATAGCCCAAGGAACTAATAAATCTACCATAGCAGGTTTGTTAAATGCTAGTGGCAACAATGTGTTTTTAATCAATCCAAATGGAGTGATCATCACTAAAACAGGGGTTATAAACGCAAATCGCTTTGTAGCATCCACTTCTTCTATGGACACTAAAGAGTTAAGTTCATTTGCTAATATAAAAAATTTTAGCGATGGTTTGACTTTCTCACCTGTATTTAAACCAAACAAACAAGGTGAAGTAGTAAATATGGGTAATCTTAATGCAAACAATATTTTACTCATAGGCAATAAAATAGATGTGCAAGGACAAATAGGTAGCACAAGTGATTCTAAAACACATCTAGTGGGTAATGATATATACTTAGGTCTAAATGCAGAATTTAAAGCACCTTCTGCTGATATAACAGCCAAAAATGTCTATACGCAAAATAAAATGATTGATTTTGCTGAGAGTGGATATACAATTGCAAAAAATCCAGTGAAATTAAACGGCGTAGAATATAAAGGAACTCAAAACACAGCTGATCTTAAAAATTTAAAAGCAATTATCACCATAGGTAATATGGGAAGTGAGAGTGAAAATTTTACAGAATGGTTGCATTTTGTTAGAGGATGGAATTACAATATAGGTGACACTAAAAAAGTTGAAGAATTTAGACTAGTAGATAATATAGATTTTGGTGGACGCAATCTTGTAGATAAAGCTAGTTTAAACGGAGTAACTGCAAACCATGCGATGATTGTTGACTTTCAGAAGGTATTCGATGGGCAAGGATATACGCTTAAAAATATGCAAATTATTGCAAGTACTAAATCCAGCAGAAATGCAGGTATATTTGTAACTACTGGCAGTAAAGCAATATTAAAAAATATCAATCTAGATTTTAACAATAAAAACATATCTGCATTATTTAATCGGGATAATACAACAACTGGTAAAGTTGGTGGTCTTGTAGGTGAGGCTTATCTGAGCAAAATTGAAAATATTACTGTAAATAATATCAAAAGCATAGATGGACAGTATAATGCTCATATAGGTGGTCTTGTTGGTTATGCTAATGGAGCTACAATTAATAATATTGCTATAAATAATGTAGGAGATGTATCTTCTAGATATTATGATAGTTACGGAGGAGGTCTTGTTGGTTATGCTAGTAATTCTACATTTAATAATATTGCTATAGAAACTATAAAGAGAGTTGGCGCTGGTTCTGGTGGTCTTGTTGGTTATGCTGGTGGCTCTAAATTTGACAATATTATTATAGATAATATTCAAAGAGTAGATGCTTCAAGTAGTGGTGATAGCGGTGGTTTTGCTGCGACATCTATTGGGTCTAATTTTAATAATATCACCTTGAATAATATTGGACAAATATATTCATATAATGGAGGTGAAGCTGGTGGTTTTGTTGGTCGAACTTCAAAAAGCACTTATAACAATATTGCTATAAATAATATAGGACATATAATAGCACAAGGTAGAGAATTACCGGCCACATCTGGTGGGTTTGCTGGTACTGTAAGTAAAGGAGGGAATAGGTTTAATAATATTATTTTGTATAAAATAGGTAGTATACAGTTATCTAATAACAGTAATTATTCAAAGACTTTTGCATCAGTTTTTGCAAATAATTCTTATTCTAGTTCAGATTATGGTTCAAACAAATTTAGTAATATATATGTATCTTCCAGATACTTGGCTTCACGGTTTTCAAATTGAAGGTCTTCCATCTGCACGTAAGTATTTAGATATTGGTGTATGGGGAGGTAATACTGGTGCAGTACGTATTTTTGCTTCTCCAGAGGTATCTAAATATTATCATCCTAATGAGAGAGATTACCATAGATATACCGACACCACTGATGAATATTTCAATCAATGGCTTACACAAGATGGTTTGAAAGTATCTAGAGATGATAAAGGAAATTATATTTTTTCATCTGTGACTATCCCTGATTTTACTTCATCTAATCTTGGCTCTAATAGCGTGAAATTAGAAAAAGATGATGTAATTAGCAAGGAAGATTTAAATGCTATATTAAATGACATTTTAAATGGAAGATACTTTGTAGATATAGCAGATAAAAATTTTAAAATATCTGGTGTAACAGATAGTGTAATTCAAAGCATGTCTTTTTTAGAAGCTTTGTATGGCCAAGAAGGTATGAAAGAGTTGTTAGAAGGTTTTGATTCAAAATATTCGTTAGTTTATGATAAATTTCAAAAAATCAAAAGCGATGAACATGTACTCAAAGCATTTATCAATACTGATTTGAAAAATCTAGTTAATGAATCTGAAGATCTTTTTGCACAATTACAAGCTACTCAAAAAGAACTTGAAAATCTTGCAAAACAATACAATGATCGTGTTAAAGAAATAAATGAAAATTTAAAAAATGAAAATGATTTAATATTAAATGCTTTAAAAACTCAAATAGATGCATTAGATAATCAAAGTAAAGAATTATTTGCTGCTATAAATGAAAAACAAGCAAAACTAGAATCTTGGCAAAAACAAGCTAGCGAGCAATCAAAAGAAGCTTTTACCGTAAAAGGTAAATTAAACAATGTTCAAGCTTTGTATAATCCTAAATTAGATGTAGTAGGAGCAGATAATAGCCAAAACAATGGAAACAATGGCGGAAATGGAAATGGAAATGGAAATGGAAATGGAAATGGAAATGGAAATGGAAATGGAAATGGAAATGGAAATGGAAATGCTGGCGGCAATATAAATATAGGAAACAATAACAATAGCAATATTGGTGGCAACATAAATGCAGGAAATAACAACAATAACAATGGAAATATCAGCACTGGTGGAAATGTAAATGTAAGTGTAGATAGTAGTAGTTATTCGCTAAATAGTTCATCTGGCAATGAGCAAAAAGTTGAATCTGAAGAAACAACTTCAGAGGTGAAAGAAAAATCATTAAAAAGTGGTGTTAAAATCTGCATAGTAAATGATGATTATAAAACTATGAATCCTTGTGTTGCAAGTAGCATTTAATCTTTAAACTACTAGATTTTTCTAGTAGTTTATGAAGATTATATTAATCCAAAAATATTTATCAAATATAAGGTTATAATGTATGAAAAAAATTTTGCTTAGCACTATAGCTTTTAGCTCTTTAATATATGCCAATGAAAGCTTTGTTGAGACTAGTAATAATATAGAAAAAATTATAGAATTATCTCCTGATAGAAATATCCCTCAAAATAAAGCTATACAAGAAAATTTAAAAACTAAACAAGAATACGAAAAAATGCAAGAAAACAAAAAAGAATTTGAAAACAAAAAAGAAGAATTAAAAGAAAAAATCGAACAACAAAACAAAATAAAAACAGAAGATAAAGAAAGTAAAATTGGTATTAAATATAAATTTGTTATCACTAATGAAAATGTTAGTTTTAAAAAATTAGGTATGAAAGAAGAAGATTTACAAAATTTGATAAGAGAGTTTGATACTACAGCATTAAATTTACAAGAGTTGCAAGATATTTGTAATCTTATTGCGTATTATTTTCAAGTAAATGGTTATCCTGCGGCGGTAGCTTATATCCCTCAACAAGAATTTGATGGAGAAAATGTTCAAATTAATATATCTTTAGGAGTGTTAGGTAGTTATATTATTAAAAATAAAACTACCATCAAAGATCATTTTATAGAAAGTAAGCTAAATCAAAGAATTAAAAATAAAATCATTTCTACTAGACTCATAGAAGATAGTGTGTATAAAGTCAATGAAATGTATGGATTGCAAACTCTAGCAGGCTTGCAAGCAGGTGTAAATTTAGGTGAAACTGATGTGGTTATAGAAGTAGAGCCAATTACCAAGGCTAATGTATTATTATATGCGGATAACTATGGTAACAAAAATACAGGAGAGTATAGAGCTGGTATTAGTATGGGGTTTAACTCTATATTTAATATGGGAGATTATTATAATTTTTATTTACAATCAAGCAATGAAAGTCAAATCAATTATGGAGCTAATTATACTTTCTTTTTAGGGAATTTAAAAATTACTCCAAGTATATCTCAAGGAAGCTATTCTTTGGGTGGAGATTATGAAGGTTTAGGTTTTAGCGGAACTTCAAGAAATATTGGAGTGGATTTTTCTTATCCTGTGTGGATTGATACTTATTCATCTTTGTATTTTACCTCTAGTTTTTATCATAAAATACTTAGCGATGTAACCGCAGATATTTTAACTTTTGATAAAAGTTCTAATGTAGGAAGTATGGGTTTGGAAGGTTTGCTTAGATCTTTTGAAAACAATACTTTTAGTTATAGTGCTAAGGTAAGTGTGGGCAAAGTTAATGATGATGGAACCACTATATTTGGAGATACATCTAAAAGCGATTCTAATGGATTTGGTTGGTTTAGAAAATTAAATGCTAGTGTGAATAATTATTATAGTATTAATGAATATATTACTCATACTATCAATATCAATTATCAAAAAGTTTTAGGAAATTTTGAGCTTGATCCTTCTGAAAGCTCGTTTTTAGGTGGAGCTTATGGGGTAAGAGCTTATGGCGATGGAGAGGGCAGTGGAGATAATACCATAATAGCTAATTTTGGTATAAGAATAAATATACCAAACACTAATTTATATTTTACCCCTTTTTATGATGTAGGTTATGCTTGGTATGAAAAAGACTCAGGAAATAGATTAGCAGATGAGCATTTTTTAGATGCAGTAGGATTGCAAATACTATATAACAAAGCAAGTAAATACTACATCAAATTAGATGTAGCAAGAGCTTTGCATAAATACAAATATGATGATGAGCATAGGATGAAACTATATTTGAGCACTGGATTGTATTTTTAATTTTAAAATCCAAAGAAAATTTCAGGTTTTAATTTTAACATCAAACAAAAAGCAGCTAAACAAGCTTGCTCTCTTGTGTAGTTTCTATTGCCTTGTATATGGATGCATTCTTGCAAAAATGTCCCATCTTTATACATGGCTCCTATGTAAATGGTGCCAGCTTTGGTGTTTTTATCATTATTTTCCCCAGCTACTCCACTAATTGCTAAGGCAAAATCAGGATTTGCTGTTTTAAATACACCTTTTAGCATAAAATACACACATCTATCAGAATACTCACTTATACTTTCTAAGGTATCATTGCTTACCCCAAGCCATGAATTTTTTAAACGATTAGAATAAGTTATCAAAGAGCCTTCAAAAATGCTTGAAATTCCATCAAATTGGGCTAGTTTTGAAGCACATAATCCTGCTGTGCAACTTTCAGCAAAAGAAATTTTTAGATTTTTTTCTAAAAGTTTTTTTGTGATAAATTTGATAGGATCATTTCCTAAAAATACTTTTGTATTAAAAAGTTTAAAAACCCCTTTTAAAAAGCCTTCTAATTTTCCATATTGACTAGCACTTGCGCGAATACATATTAAATTTTCAAGCAAAGCACTAGAATTAGTTTGAATTTCAAAAGATTTTGTCAAAGTATCAAGTAAAAGATTTGCACTCATTTCATCGATATCTAAAAGACAAAAGTGGGCATAATTTAACTCAGGTTTGTTTAAAATTTGAGGCAATTTTGAAGCGATATTTGCATTAAGTAAATTGATAGAGCAATCATCTATAGTGATTAAAAAGCTATTTTTTACATTGTTTGATTTAGATGGAACTAGGGTGTCATTTTCTAAAATAAGTGTATCATCGCTAAGAGTGGCCAAAATTTTTGCTATGGTAGCATAGTGCTCATTGATACAAAATATACTGATGTAGCTGTATTCTTGAGCAAGATTTTGTAGTAAAAAAGGAAGTTCTTTGTCGGGTTTGTTGATAAATTTGATTTCATGAAGTTCTAAAAATTGCTTTTTGTATTCTTCATAAATATAACGCATGTAATTTTCATTAATAATTAATTCATTACCAATTACAATGATTAAATGTTTCATAAAATTCCTTTTTTATTATGATTATAACAAAAAAATAAGTGCAAATTAAAAGTATTTTAAGTAGAATTTACCATTTTTATTATTTTAAGGTGAATGTATGGATTATAAAGATACGCTTTTATTGCCTAATACGACTTTTGCTATGCGCGCAAATTTAGCAGAGCTTGAACCTAAGCGTTTTAACAAATGGTTTGAAAATAATTATGCCTATGAAAAAATGAAACAAAAAAGACAAAATGCTAGTGAGAGTTTTACCCTACATGATGGTCCTCCTTATGCAAATGGACACTTACATATCGGTCATGCTTTAAATAAAATCTTAAAAGATATCATCATTAAAATGCATTATTTTCAAGGTAAAAAAGTGCGTTTTACTCCAGGCTGGGATTGTCATGGCTTGCCGATTGAGCAACAAGTTGAAATGAAATTAAAAGATAAAAAACAAAATTTAAGCAAAAAAGAAATTCGCGAATTTTGTAGAGAACATGCTAAAGAATTTGTAAATATCCAAAAAGATGAATTTAAATCTTTAGGGGTGATTGCAGATTGGGATAATCCATATTTAACTATGAAAAATGCTTTTGAAGCAGATATTTATAAAGCTTTATGCGAGATTGCTAAAAAAGGGCTTTTGCTTGAAAGAAGTAAGCCTGTGTTTTGGAGTTGGGCTGCTAAGAGTGCTTTGGCTGAAGCTGAAGTAGAGTATGAAGATAAAGAAGATTATTCTATATTTGTAGCTTTTGCTTTAGATGAGCTTTCTTGCCAAAAACTTGGCGTTAAAAATGCAAAAGCAGTTATTTGGACTACTACTCCATGGACTTTACCTGCAAATCAAGCTATATCTTTAAATCCAAATGAAAAATATGTCATCACTCAAGAAGGTTTTATTTTTGCTAAGGATTTACTTGAAACTATGGTAAATAAAGGCTTTAGTGAAGGAAAAATTCAAAAAGAGCTTTTAGGAGCTGAATTTGAAAATTTAAGTGCTATCAATCCACTCAATCAAAGAAAATCTACTTTGATTTTAGGTGATCATGTATTAATGGATGGTGGAACAGGGCTTGTGCATACTGCTCCAGGGCATGGGGAAGATGATTATTATGTGTGTTTAAAATATGACATTGAAGTAATTATGCCTGTGGATGATGGTGGGTGTTATGATGAAACTTTAAGGCTTAAAAAACTTTTACCAGAGCATTTGTTAAATGAATTTATAGGACTTCATATTTTTAAAGCTAATGAGCGTATTTTAGAACTTTTAGGGGATTCTTTGCTTGAAAGTTCAAAATTTACTCATTCTTATCCATTTTGTTGGAGAACTCATAAACCTGTTATTTATAGAGCAACCAAGCAATGGTTTATTTTAATGGACGAGAAAAAACTTGACTCAAAATCTTTACGAGAATTAGCATTAGAGCAGTTAAGTAGTGTTAAATTTTATCCAGAAAGTGGTGTGAAAAGACTTAGTTCCATGATAGAAAATCGCCCTGATTGGTGTATCTCAAGACAAAGAGATTGGGGGGTTCCTATAGCATTTTTTAGAGATAAAAAATCTCAAGAAGTGATTTTTGATACAGAAATTTTAGATCATTTAGTGAGCATTTTTGAAGAAAAAGGGGCTGATGCTTGGTGGGATTTAGAAATTAAAGATTTACTACCAAATTCTTGCAAATATAATCCTGATGATTTAGAAAAAGTTTATGATATTTTAGATGTTTGGTTTGATAGTGGAAGTACTTGGGAAGCAGTGTTAAATTCCAACAGATACGACGCAGGAGAATATCAAGCTTCTATGTATCTTGAAGGAAGCGATCAGCATCGTGGATGGTTTCAAAGCTCTCTTTTAATCTCCACTGCAATCAATCATAAAACTCCATATAAAAATATACTTACTCATGGTTTTACCGTAGATGAAAAAGGTCAAAAAATGAGTAAATCTAAAGGCAATGTCATCTTGCCTCAAAATGTTGCTAAAAATTATGGAGTAGAGATTTTAAGACTTTGGATTATGCTGAGTGATTATTCAAGCGATCTTAAAATTTCAGATAATATTTTAAAACAAGTAAGCGAGCAATATAGAAAAATAAGAAACACCATAAGATTTTTACTTGCAAATACCAATGACATAGAATTTGTAGAAACTAAAAATTTCACTCTTTTAGATAAGTGGATTTTAATGCGTGCTAAAAATGCTTTTGAAATTTGTGAAAATGCTTTTGAAAAATATGAATTTGCAAAAGGTTTTAGTGTGCTTTTAAATTTTTTAAGTGCGGATTTAAGTGGAATTTATCTTGATATTTGCAAAGATAGATTGTATTGTAATGCTAAAGATGATGCTAAAAGAGTAAGCGCGCAAAGTGCAATGGTGCTAATAGCTAGAAAACTTTTTACACTTTTAGCTCCAAGTTTAACTTACACTATAGATGAAGCTTTAGAGCATGCAAATATAGCTATAAAAGAAAATGCTAAAGATGTTTTTGACTTAATATTAAAAAATGGTTTTGAATATGAATTTAAAATTGAAGATGAATTATTTATCAAATCAAGAGAGAAATTTTTTGAAATTATTGATGGATTAAAAAAAGAAAAACTTATAAAATCAACACTAGAGTTAAATTTACAAACTAGTGCAAATGAGCTTTTAAGTGAAGATTTAGAAGAAATTTCAGATTGGTTTATGGTGAGTTTGGTTGAAAATCTTGATGATAAAGAAGCTTTAGCTGAATTTAAAGTAGATAATGTCAGCTTTAGGATAGTTAAATCTTCATTGCATAAATGTCCAAGATGTTGGAAATTTTTAGCAAAAGAAGTAGAATGTTTGTGTCCAAGATGTAGTGGGGTTGAAAAAGAAAAAAATGTTTGAACAAGCTTTGCCTTTTAGCGTGGTAGTTATTACTGTAGTATGTTTTTTACTTGCTATATTGGTTTTATTTTATGTAGTTAAAAAATTTAAGGATAAATAATGGTAACTTTAAAAGAGGCTTTAAAATTTTCACAAGAAGAGTTAGAAAATTTAAAAAAAGAATTAAATCAAAAAGCATTAGAGCAAAAACATTTAGGTGCTTATGTAGAGCAATTTTTGGGTAAAGATTTGACAAATTCAGGCTCAGGGGTACCTATAGCAATTAAAGATAATATTAGCGTGAAAGATTGGGAATTAACTTGTGCTTCTAAAATTTTACAAGGTTATGTTGCTCCTTATGATGCTAGTGTAATTACTAGTCTAAGAAAACATAATTTTTCTCCTTTTGGAAGATGCAATATGGACGAATTTGCCATGGGTAGCACTAGTGCATCTTCATTTTATGGTAAAACATTAAATCCACTCGATCACACAAAAGTTCCTGGTGGAAGTAGTGGTGGAAGTGCAGCAGCTGTGGCTGCAGGTATAGCCTTAGCAAGCTTGGGTTCAGATACAGGAGGCTCTGTAAGACAACCTGCTGCTTTTTGTGGATGTGTAGGATTTAAGCCAAGCTATGGAAGAGTGAGTAGATACGGCTTGGCAGCATATTCTTCGAGCCTTGATCAAATAGGAGTTTTAACGCAAAATGTAGAAGATGCGGCTATTTTATATGATGTTATAGCTGGATATGATGAAAAAGATAGCACTAGTGCTAATATAGCTTTTGAACCAACTACGCCAAAATTAAATGCTAATAGAAAATTAAAAATTACTGTTATTAAAAATTACATAGAGCAAACTAATGATGATGTGAAAGAAGCTTTGTTAAAAACTATTGATATGTTAAAAGCAAATAATCATGAGATAGTTTATAAAGATTTGATGGATTCTAAATTTGATGTTGCTACTTATTATATCATTGCAGCAGCTGAAGCAAGTGCAAATTTAAGTCGTTATGATGGAGTTCGTTATGGACGCAGAAGTCAAGATTGTGAAAATTTAAATGATTTATATGTTAAGAGCAGAAGTGAAGGTTTTGGAGAGGAAGTAAAAAGAAGAATACTACTTGGAACTTTTGTTTTAAGTAGTGGTTATTATGATGCTTGTTATGTGAAAGCTCAAAAAGCTAGGAGATTTATTAAGCAAAAATATGAAGAGATTTTAAGTGATTGTGATTTGATTTTTATGCCTGTAACTCCTAGCGTGGCTTTTGACTTTGGAGCTTGTAAGAGTCCAGTTCAAATGTATTTAGAAGATGTATTTACAATTTCGGTGAATTTGGCTGGCCTTGGTGGTATTAGCGTGCCAATTGCTACTAATAAAGATGGTTTAAATATCTCAGCTCAATTTGTATGTAAGGCTTATGATGAACAAACCTTGCTAGATGGTGCTTTAAATTTAGAAATGTTAGTCAAAAATAAAGGATAATCATGAGAATTCTTAAACGCGCTTTAACTTTTGAAGATGTTTTATTAGTCCCTCAATACTCAGAGGTATTACCAAAAGAAGTAGATATTAAAACCAAATTAACTAAAAATATTACTTTAAATATGCCTTTGATTTCAGCAGCAATGGATACAGTAACCGAGCATAGAGCTGCTATCATGATGGCTAGACTTGGTGGCATAGGAGTTATTCATAAAAATATGGATATAGCTTCTCAAGTTAGGGAAGTAAAAAGAGTTAAAAAAAGCGAAAGCGGGGTGATTATAGATCCTATTTACATCGATGCTAAAGCAAGTGTAAAAGAAGTATTAGAACTTATGGCAGAATATAGAATTTCTGGAGTTCCTGTGGTAGATGAAAATAAAATTTTAATAGGAATTTTAACCAATCGTGATTTAAGATTTGAAACCAATTTTGATAATTTAGTTGAAAATGTAATGACAAAAATGCCTTTAATCACTGCTAAAAAAGGCTCTACTTTAGATGATGCTGAAAGAATTTTTTCAACCAATAAAGTCGAAAAACTTCCAATTGTTGATGAAAATAATCATTTAGAGGGTTTAATCACCATAAAAGATCTTAAAAAACGCAAAGAATATCCTAATTCAAATAAAGATTCTTATGGAAGATTAAGAGTAGCAGCAGCAGTTGGTGTAGGGCAAATTGATCGTGTGAGAGCTTTAGTAGAAGCTGAAGTAGATGTGATTGTAATGGATAGTGCTCATGGACATTCTAAAGGCATTATTGATACTTTAAAGGCTATTAAGGCTGAATTTAAAGTAGATGTGATTGTAGGAAATGTTGCTAGTGCAAAAGCTGTAAAAGACTTGTGTGAAGCAGGTGCTGATGCGATAAAAATCGGTATAGGGCCAGGTAGTATTTGCACTACACGCATTGTATCAGGTGTAGGTGTACCTCAAATTTCAGCTATTGATGAGTGCGCTATAGAGGCTAATAAATATGGAGTGCCAGTAATCGCTGATGGGGGCATAAAATACTCAGGTGATATAGCAAAAGCTATCGCAGCAGGTGCAAGTAGTGTGATGATAGGTTCGCTTTTAGCAGGAACTGATGAGAGTCCAGGGGAACTTTTTACTTATCAAGGAAGACAATATAAATCTTATCGTGGTATGGGAAGTTTAGGTGCTATGCAAAAAGGAAGTTCAGATAGATATTTTCAAGAAGGCACAGCACAAGATAAACTAGTGCCAGAAGGTATTGAAGGAAGGGTTCCTTATGTAGGAAGTATGAAAAATGTTATCCATCAACTTTTAGGCGGTCTTAGATCTTCTATGGGTTATGTAGGTGCTCCAAGTATTAAAGATTTCCAAGAAAAGGCTGAATTTGTAGAAATTACCGCAGCAGGTTTAAAGGAAAGTCATGTGCATGATGTTACAATTACCGCTGAAGCACCAAATTACAAAGTGAGTAATTGATGGAATTTGAAGATTATATCAAACAAGCTGAAGAATCTTTAGAAAAACTTAACGATAAAGATTTAAAGCTTCAAACTTGTGTGGAAATTTACAAAGATGGTTTAAAGAATATCCAAGCAGCAAGAGAGCTTTTAGAAAAAGCTAAATTAGAAATAGAGCAAATTGATGAGTAGTGTAGTTGCTTTACAATTTCCTACTTTAGCCTTAAGTGAATCAAGATTAGATTATTATTTAAAAGCAGCCAAGGAAAGCGGTGCAAATTTGGTTGTTTTAGGTGAGTATGTTTTAAATAGTTTTTTTATAGAACTACAAAATATGCCAAAAAGTATGATTAAAGAACAAAGCGAGAGTAAAAAAGAAAGCTTAATTAAGCTTTCTAAAAAATATGACTTAACTATCATAGCACCCTTTATAAGCGTTGAAAATAATGGCTTAAAAAAGCTTTGCTTGAAAGTAAGCCCACAAAGTATAAAATCATACGAACAACAAATTTTAATGCCTTATGCACATTGGAATGAGGATAAATTTTTTAACAACAAAAAGAGCGAGAAATTAAAACTTTTTATTTTTATGCATGAAAAATTAAAATGTGCTTTACTTTTTGGCTTTGAAGCACATTTTGATGTGTTTTGGCAAATGATTATGAAAAAAAAGATTGATTTAGTTATCATTCCTACAGCTAGCACTTTTGAGAGCAATCAAAGATGGCTGGAATTATTAAAAACTAGAGCTTTTTTAAATTCTACTAATATTTTAAGAGTAAATCGCATAGGAAATTTAAAACAAGAAAATGAGTGGAAATTTTATGGCGACAGCTTTTTTATCGATGCTTTTGGACAGCTACAAGAGCAATTAGGTGATAAAGAAGAAATGCTAGTAGTACAAGTAGCCAAAGCAAACGAAGCTAGAGCTTTATGGGCTTTTGATAAGATAAATAAAAATTTTGAAAATTAAAATATTTATAATTTTTTCTTTATTACTACAAATTATTTTTTAAGGAAAAATACATGAGAAAAATTTTATTACAAATTCTTTCTTTTAGTTTTATTTTTATGGGAATTTTTGCTTTTGTTAGATTTTTTATGGTGAAAAATTTGACTAATGAAAGTGAAAATTCTTTTATGGTGTATATTTATGGCTTAGGTCATGATATGAGAACTTTTAGTGCAGTTTTTTTACCTTTGTTTTTATGTGGTTTTCTTTCTTATATAGGTTTTGTTTTCAAAAATAAATATAGCATCACGGGGGGGGGTAATCGCTAAATTTTATTTTTACCTTTCTAGTTTTTATATAGCTTTTGTAGCTTTTATTGTTTTAATTTCTGCTTTTATACATTATTATTACTTCCAACTTTATGCAAGTAAGATTGATATTTTTATTTTTGGGTTAAAAGATGATAACACTAGAGCCATATTGTCTATAATTTTGTCTGATTATCCTATTATCAAAGTTTTGTTTATAGTTATATTTTTTAGCGGGTTTTGTTTTTGGCTTAATACTAAGATTCTTAATCTAAATTTAAAAGATATACGGATAAATACGATATTTTTTATTTTGTTAAATGTTTTATTAGTTTATGCTTATATTGTGGCATTAAGAGGACATTTTACTTATAATGCATTAAGAGCTTCAAGTTATGAATTTAGTATTATAAAGGCTTTTAATGAAATTTCTACCAATCCTTTAATGGCTTTTTCTTGGGCTTATAAAGAGTATAAAAATCAACAAGAATTTGAAAATGTAGATATAAATCAATTAAAACATTTAGAAGAAACACTTTTTCCTATGTTTGATACCACTTTAACAAACAAATATCATGCAAAAAATCATATTTATTTAAATATTATGGAAAGTTTTGGTTTAAATTTGCTTGATTTTAGTAATGAAAAACATAATTTTTTAGGAAATTTAGAAAAACATTTTAAGCAAGATTATGTATTTAAAAGATTTTTATCAGGAGCAAATAATACTATAGAAAGTTTTAATCGTTTGGTATTTTTAAGCCCATATACTATTTCTAATGGTAAATATCAAAAAGAAATTTTATCTTATACTCCTTTACAAATTTACAAAAATGCAGGATATAAAATAATCTTTGTTTATAGTGGAAATTCTTCTTGGTATAATCTTGGAAATTATTTTATAAATCAGGGAGTAGATGAAATTATAGATGAAAATACACTAATGCAAGATTTCCCACAAGCTAAAAAAACAAAGCATAAATACGGCATAGCTGATGAATTTATGTATAAAAAAATATATTCTATTTTTGAAAACGCTAAAAGTCCTACTTTTGTTATATCTCTTAGTATTTCCACTCATAGACCTTATATACATAAAAGCAAAAAAGAATTATTTAGCGAAACGACTTTAGATGAAAAATTCTTAAATCAATTTATTATTGATAATCCTATAGATGCTTTAAATGCTTATGTATATGCAAATGATGAATTTGGAATTTTTTTAGATCACATAAAAGAAAGTAAATTTAAAGAAAATATTGTTATTGCTGCTACAGGTGATCATAGATTTAGAGATATTAATATGGATATGAATTTTCAAAAAGCTTTTGCTTATAGTGTTCCTTTTTATTTGTATATTCCTGATGATTTAAAAAATGATATCTATTATGATCAAAATCGCATAGGTTCTCATAAAGATATACTCCCGACGCTTTATAACCTTACTCTTAATAATACAAAATATTTAAGCTTAGGTGGAAGAAATATGTTAGCACCTATCAAAGATGAGAGATTAGAATTTGGCTTTAATGAGCTTGTATGGATAGATAAAAATGGAGTGTATGATGGAGTTAATGGCTATTATTTTGAAAATAATACTAGTTTGAAAGACACAAACAAAGCTTTTAAGGCAGATGAGTATCATAGAAATTTTTCAAAACTCTATAAAGAATTTTTTCAAAAACAATTAAATTATAGACTTATTAATTTAAAAACTAAAAATAATGATTAGATTTACCTTTGAAAGCTTTTTATATTTTAATTTTAGTAAATAAATGATAAAATTCTTACCTTATATTGAATACTTGAGGCAAGAATGCAAAAAATTCATTTCATAGGTATAGGTGGTATAGGTATTTCAGCATTGGCTAGATTTTTAAAAGAGCAAGGCTTTGAAATTAGCGGTTCTGATATAAAAGAAAGCAAAACCACAAAAGAATTAGAAAAAGAAGGGATCAGCATAAAAATTCCACATCATAAAGATAATGTTAAAAATGTGGATTTAGTGGTGTATTCAGCAGCTATTAAAGAAGATAACGAAGAATTATTAAGCGCAAAAGAACAAAACATTTCTACTCTTTCAAGAAAAGAAGCTTTGCCTATGATTTTAAAAGATAAAAGAGTTTTTGCAGTGGCAGGAGCTCATGGTAAAAGCACTACTTCAAGTATTTTAGCAAGTTTAATAGAAGCTTCAGTGATCATCGGTGCAGTTTTAAAAGAAAGTGGTACCAATATGCTTTATAAAGAAAGCCAAAATATCATTTTTGAAGCTGATGAGAGCGATAGCTCTTTTTTAAATTCAAATCCTTATTTGGCTATCGTAACCAATGTCGAAGCAGAACATTTAGATCATTATGGAAATGATCTTGCTAGATTGCACAAAGCTTATGAGGATTTTTTAAATTTATCTAAAATTCAAGTTATCAATGCTGAAGATGAATTTTTAGCAAAATTGAATTTGTCTAATTGTAAAAAATTATATCCAAGCAAAGACATTAAAAATATCCGTATGAGTGTAGAAAATTTTAAACCTAAAATTCATTTTGAGTTAAAAGATTTTGGAGAATTTGGTGTTTGTGGTATGGGAGAGCATGTAGCGCTTGATGCTTCTTTGGCTATTTTAGCTGCAAGTGAATTTTTAAGCACGGATCAAATTCGAACAAATTTGCAAAATTATCAAGGCATTAAAAAAAGATTTGATATTTTATTTGCTAATGAAAAGATGGCTTTAATAGATGATTATGGTCATCATCCAACAGAAATCAAAACCACGCTAAAAGCAGCTAAAGAATATGCAAATTTAGCTGGATATAAAAAGCTTATAGCTATTTTTGAACCACATCGTTATACTCGTTTGAGTGCGAATGTGGAGTATTTTAGTCAAGTGTTATCTTGCGTTGATGAATTATATATCTTACCTGTATATGCAGCAGGTGAAGCTAAAATAGACATAAATATGCAAAAATATTTTCCAAATGCACATTTTATAAAAGATATCAAAAGAGAGCAAAATGCCATTTATCTTGATGAAATTTTATTAGATAGTGGCTTGGTAATTGGCTTTGGTGCAGGAGATATTAGCGTAAAACTTAGAGGTAAATATGTTTAAAATTTTTTTATATATATTAGCTTTTTTTATGATTTTACTTTTTTTTGCATTTTTGAGGAAAAAAATTGGAAAAATTAGTAATTATCTTTTAGCTATAGTATTGATTTTAGCTATAGTTTTTGCTGTTAAATTTGAGCTTAGTGCTACAAGGAGTGGGATTGTTAAAAAAGAAATGCTAAATGCTTTTTTACAAGGTCAAATTTTAAAATGTCAAGATATGAATGTAAGCAAAGAATTTTTTAATTTTGAACATGGCACGCAAAGCTTTGTTTCTAATGGTAAAAATAAAGATTTTAAAGCTTTGGTTTTTGATATTAAAGATTGCAATCTACAATGACACAAGAGCTTTTTAAAAAATTAGATTTAGATTCTTATATAGCTGAATTTAAAAATTTTTTCGCAAGAGATAAAGATGTTTTTTTGCAAGGTGATAGCAAATTGCATTTTAAAAGGATTGATGAGCTTTGCAAGATAGATTTTACCTCACCACCTAGTATAAGCAATCTAAATACAGCCTTAACTCATCTTAGCAAACAAGGAATTTTACACTTAGATCAAAGCTTTGAATTGATTAAAATTTGTATGTACTTTAGGTATTTAAAGGGTTTAAAATTTGAAGAAAGTTTAAAAGAATGGCTTTTAAAGATAGAAATTCCACAAGTTATCACAGAGCTTTTTGAATATTTTGATGAAAAAGGTCAAATAAAAGAAAGCATAGATGAAAGACTTATAAATTTAAATCTTTCTTTAAAGCTCAAAAAAGAAAGTTTAACAGCTGAGTTTAAAAAACTCACTTATATTAAAAATTTAACTCCTTATCTTATAGATACGCAAATTCATTTGATAAATGGTATGGAAGCTTTGCTTGTGCGTGGAGGATTTAACCATACATTAAAAGCTAAGATTATAGGTAGAAGTAGCGGTGGAGGCTTTTATGTAGTGCCTTTGAGTGTGGAAAAAATTCAAAGTCAAATTGATGAGATTGAAAATGCCAAAGAAGAAATTTATTATGAGTATGCTAAAAAAATTAGTTTAATTTTTCATAAAAATTTATTGTTTTTAAAATTTATAAACAATGCTTTTGATTTGTTTGATCATTATAGTGCTAGAGTTTTAATGGCTAAAAAAAATGATTATGAGTTTATTTTAGCGGATAATTCTACAAATTTAAATTTATATGATTTTGCTCATCCTGCTTTAAAAAATGCAAAAAGTGTGAATTTGGAATTTAATAAAAAAGTTTTAATTATCACAGGGGTAAATGCAGGTGGAAAGTCTATGCTTTTAAAAGGAATTTTAAGCGCAGCTTTACTTGCTAAGTATCTTCTTCCTATGAAAATTAATTCTCAAAAAAGTCAAATAGGAAATTTTAAAGAATTTGATGCGATTTTAGAAGACCCGCAAAATGTAAAAAATGATATTTCTACCTTTGCAGGAAGAATGTTGCATTTTTCTAAACTTTTAGGCAAAAAACATCTCTTACTAGGCATAGATGAAATAGAACTTGGGACAGATTTTGAAGAAGCAGCGTGTTTGTATAATGAATTGATTATAAAATTTTTAGAGCAAGATAATAAAATCATCATCACTACTCATCATAAACGCCTTGCGATGCTTTTGGCAAAAAATGAGCAAGTTGAGCTTATAGCAGCTTTGTATGATGAAGAGCTTTCTCGTCCAAAATATGAATTTTTAAAAGGCACCATAGGAAAATCTTATGCGTTTGAAACAGCTTTAAGATATGGCATAAGTGCAAATTTAGTGCAAAATGCAAAAAAACTTTATGGAGAAGATAAAGAAAATTTAGAAGAAATGGTGAGTAAAAATATCAATCTTGAGCTTAGTTTGCGTAAAAAAAACGAAGAGCTTGAGAAAAAAGAAGTAAAGGTAGATGAAATTTTAACTTCTTTAAAAGATCAAAAAGAAAAAAATGAGCAAGAATTTAAAAAAATCATTTCTAATTTGGAATTTAAATACCACAAAGCCATAGAAGAAGCTAAAAAAACCATTAATCTTAAAGATATCAAAGAAAAACAAAGAAGTTTAAATAAAGCCAATGAGCTTAAAAAAAGCATTATTTTGCCAAGTATGGAGCAAAATGATGAGCTTAGGGTTGGAGACTTTGTAAAATATGAAAAAATCAAAGGTAAAATTACAGCTATTTCTAAAAATGATGCGATCATTCAAAGCGATGGTTTAAATTTGCGTGTGCCACTAAAGCTGCTTAAAAAAACCAACCATACACCTATGCAAAAACCAAAATCAAGTATTAATATCACTAGACCAAGTGCTTTGAGTATGACTTTGGATTTACATGGTCTTAGAAGTGATGAGGCGCTAGATAGACTTGATAAATTTATTTCTGATGCTTTAATAGCTGGTTTTGATGAGGTGATAATCTATCATGGTATAGGCACAGGAAAACTTGCTTTTGCAGTAAAAGAATTTTTAAAAGCCCACAAAAGCGTAAAAAGCTTTAATGATGCTCCTATTAATCAAGGTGGTTTTGGTGCTAAGGTGGTGAGGTTATAAAATATTTTTTGTTACCAAAGATAAGATTATAAATTTAAGTTTTTAATTTAAAACTTAAATTTAAATACTTTTTGTTAGTCTTTTAAAAAATTTTTAGGCTAAGAAAAAATGTTAGAGATTGTTTTAAATGGTATTATTTTAGGTATGGCAGTATCAGTTCCTTTTGGGCCTGTAAATATTTTGATTTTAAATACTGCTTTATCTTCTTTTAAAAGTGCTTTTTGTATAGGGCTTGGAGCATTAAGTGCTGATATACTTTTTTTAATTTTAATCAATTTTGGTGTTTTAAGTTTTGCAAATAATGAAATTTTTTATAAAATACTAGCTGTTTTTGGTTTTTTCTTTTTAAGTTATATGGTATTTTTAATGCTTAAAAAAACTAAAAAAGTCAATTTAAGCCAAATTCATAGCATTCATCCTGCAAAGGGTTTTGCAAAAGGATTTTTTTTAAATTTAACAAATCCTTATGTGATAGGATTTTGGGTGAGTGTGGCTGGACTTAGTGTGCAAAGTAAAAATTCTTTTGCCTTGCTTTTTGGTTTAGTAGGGTTTATCGTATTTTGGATCTTTGCTTTGTCATTTTTTGTATATAAATTTAAGTCTTTTGTGAAAAATAAACATATTTTTTATATCAATCTTGGTTCAGCAGTTATTTTAGAGTATTTTGCTCTTTCTTTGTTGTATAAAGCTTTTATAGGATAAAACATGCAAGTAGTAGATTTTTTTAAAGAATTATGCAAATTTAAATCCATCACTCCAAATGATGATGGAGCTTTAAATTATATTGCAGTTGAGCTTAGTGATTTTGAAGCATTTTTCATAGAAAAAGAAGGTGTTAAAAATTTATTATTGACTAAAAAATTTAGCGAAGATGGTGTGCATTTAGCTTTTGGTGGGCATATAGATGTAGTTCCATCAGGCAATGGATGGAGCAGCGATCCATTTGATCCTTTAGAAAAAGATGGCTTTATCTATGCAAGAGGTGCTCAAGATATGAAAAGTGGCTTAGCTGCTTTTATATGTGCCATAAAAGAAGTAGAAAAATTTCAAGGAAGAATTTCACTCATTTTAACAAGCGACGAAGAAGGCGAGGCAAAGTATGGCACGCTTGAAGTGCTTAAATTTATGCAAGAAAAAGATATGTTGCCAGATTTTGCCGTCGTTGCTGAGCCAACTTGTGATAAAAAATTTGGAGATAGTATAAAAATAGGTCGTCGTGGCTCTATAAATGGAAAATTGCTTATAAAAGGAAAGCAAGGGCATGTAGCTTATCCGCAAAAATGTATAAATCCTATACATAATTTTGCCCCTGTTTTGAAATTTTTAGCAGGTTTTAATCTTGATCCAGGAGATGATGCTTTTTCACCATCAAAGATAGTTATAACTGATATAAGAGGTGGTATGGAGGTTAGCAATGTGACTCCAAATGATTTAAAATTGATGTTTAATGTTAGAAATTCACCTCAAACCACTCTTGAAGATGTTCAAAAATATGTTGAAAAAACTTGCGAAGGACTTGATTATGAGCTTAGCTTAACTCAAAGTTCAAAGCCTTTTTTAACAAATATAAATTCTAAAATAGTGCAAATTTTAAATCAAAGCGTGCAAAAAATCACTCAAGTAGTCCCTGAGCTTAACACCAAAGGTGGCACTAGTGATGCAAGATATTTTGCTGAATTTGGTATAGATGTAGTGGAATTTGGAGTTTGCAATGATACAATCCATGCCATAGATGAAAGAGTTAGCATAGAAGAGTGCGAAAAATTATATTTAGTTTTTAAAGATTTGATAGAGAATTTTGATTAGAAATAAAAGGCTTTAAATGGTCATTAATGGAGAAGAATTTGAGCTTAAAGAGCTTAAATTTATGGATTTTTTAAATGAAAAAGGTTATAAAATAGAATTTATTGCTTTAGAATTAAATGGAGAAATTATTTCAAGAGATAAATTTGAAAATTTAATTTTAAAAGAAAATGATAAAGCAGAAATTGTAACTTTTGTTGGTGGTGGTTGATGAATATAAAATTTAATGGCAAAAAAATAAATACAAATTTTGATAATACTTTAGATTTTTTTAAAAGTGTGAGTAAAAATGAAAATGATGTTTGGATAGTTAATGGTTTTGCCACTAAAGAAAGATTAAATTTAAATGAAAATGATGAACTTTTTTGCATAGAAAAAAATAAAATGCCTCCTTATGAAGCATTAGATGCTATGATGAGGGCAAGACATACTCCAAAATTACACGATAGTTTAAAAAAAGCTAGTGTGGCTATTTGTGGCCTTGGTGGTCTTGGTTCTCATATAGCTATAATGTTAGCTCGTAGTGGTGTAGGAAGACTTCATTTGATAGATTTTGATGTGGTAGAACCTAGCAATCTTAATCGTCAAGCTTATATGATAGATGATTTAGGCAAATTTAAAAGTGATGCTTTAAAAGAGCAAATTTTAAAAATAAATCCTTTTATAAAAGTTTTTTCACAAATTTTAAAAATAGAAAAAGAAAATATAAAAGATTTGTTTGTAGATGATGATATAGTTTGTGAAGCTTTTGATAGTGCTAAATATAAAGCCATTTTAGCTCAAAATTTTCATAAATTTTATCCACAAAAGCCTCTTATATGTGGTTCTGGTTTGGCTGGATATGGAAATAGTAATGAAATACAAACTAAAAAAATAGCAAATAATTTTTATGTTTGTGGTGATTTAAAAAATGAAGCAAAAGTAGGAAATGGACTTATGGCGCCTCGTGTAAATATATGTGCGGCTCATCAAGCAAATTTAGTTTTAGAGCTTTTAGCGAGTAAAAATAATGGATAAATTAAAAATAGGAAAGTATGAGTTTAATTCCCGTTTTATTTTAGGATCTGGAAAATTTTCTCTAGAGCTTATAAGTTCGGCTATAAATGAAGCAAAAGTAGAAATCATAACCCTTGCTTTAAGAAGAGCTATGTCAAAAAGTGAAAATATACTTGATTTTATACCAAAAAATATTACGCTTTTGCCAAATACTTCAGGTGCTAGAAATGCTAATGAAGCACTTCGTATAGCAAAGCTTTCAAGAGAGCTTGGATGTGGTGATATGATAAAGCTTGAAATTATTAGTGATAGTAAATATTTATTGCCTGATAATTATGAAAGTATAAAGGCTGTAGAGCTTTTAGTGAAGGAAAATTTTACACCTTTGGTTTATATGTATCCTGATTTATATGCTGCAAGAGCTCTAGAGCAAGCCGGTGCTGCTGCTATAATGCCACTTGGTGCTCCTATAGGAAGCAATAAAGGTTTATTAACAAAAGAATTTATACAGATTTTATTAAATGAAATTTCATTGCCTATAATAGTAGATGCTGGTATTGGAACTCCATCTCAAGCTTGTGAAGCTATGCAAATGGGAGTGAGTGCTATAATGGCAAATACTGCTATAGCTGAAGCTAATGATATAGCTAAGATGGCAAAGGCATTTTCTTTGGCTATAGAAGCTGGAAGAAGCGCTTATTTAGCTGGTATTGCTAGCATAAGTGATGCAAAAGCTAGTTCGCCTTTGACTGGATTTTTAAGGGATTGAAACTGAAGCAATTTATACATTTAAAAGATATACAAAGTGAAACTTTACAAACTCTTTTAAATGAAACTAGCATTTATGAACAAAGTCAATTTGGTGCTAAAGAAGTTAAAAAAGCTTTGGATAATGAGTATTGCACTTTAGATGATTTTAAAGCTTTGCTTTCAAATGCTGCAGAAAATTTTATAGAAGAAATAGCACAAAAAGCCCAAAAGCTTACACGAAAACATTTTGGAAATTCTATTAATCTTTTTACGCCTTTGTATCTTTCAAATTATTGTAATAGCAAATGTACTTATTGTGGATTTCAAAAAGGTAATAAGATTAAAAGAGCAAAGCTAAATGAAGATGAAATTCACAAAGAAATGCAAGAAATCAAAAAAAGTGGCTTAGAAGAAATTTTGCTTTTAACAGGTGAAGGTAGAGAGTATGCTAGTGTTGAGTATATAGCTAAAGCTTGCAAGATAGCAAAAGAATATTTTCAAGTAGTTGGGGTTGAGGTTTATCCTATGAATGAGCAAGAATATGCTTTGTTGCATGAAAATGCTTGCGAGTATGTGAGTATTTATCAAGAAACTTATAATCTAAAAAAATATTCTAAAATTCATTTAGAAGGCGAAAAAAGTATTTTTGAGTATAGATTTAATGCTCAAGAAAGAGCTTTAAAAGCTGGTATGAGAGGGGTTGCTTTTGGAACTTTACTTGGTATTGATGATTTTAGAAAAGATGCTTATGCTACTGCTTTACATGCTTATTTTTTGCAAAAAAAATATCCACACGCTGAAATTTCTTTATCAGTTCCAAGGCTTCGTCCTATAATAAATAATAAAAAAATTAATCCTAATGATGTAGATGAGACAAGACTTTTACAGGTAATGTGTGCGTATAGAATATTTTTACCTTTTGCAAGCATTACTATTTCAACGCGAGAAAAAGCTAAATTTAGAAATGCAGTGATTAAAATAGTCGCAAATAAAATGAGTGCAGGAGTTAGTGTGGGAGTTGGCGAGCATCAAGGTCTGAAAAAAGGTGATGATCAGTTTGAAATTTCTGATTTAAGAAGTGTAGAAGAAATTTTAAAAATGCTTAAAGATCAAAATTTACAAGCTATAATGAGCGATAGTATATATGTGGGATAAAAAAATCATTGCAATTAGTGATAGTCAAAATACACAAGGTGATTTTTTAAATTTTATTGAAAAATTAAGTAAAAGTTCTATTGATGCATTAGTTCTTAGAGAAAAACATTTAAACGCAACAGAATATTATGAGCTTGCTAAAGAAGTTCTTAGAATTTTTAGTAAAAATAATAAAATTTGTTTTTTGCATTTTTATCATGATGTGTGTTTGCGTTTAAATCATCAATATTTTCATTCTCCTTTTCAAATTCTAAAAAATGAAAAATATACTTGTAAGAAAATTCAATACATAGGAGTTTCTATACATTCTAAACAAGAGTTAAAACAAAGCTATCAATATAATGTTAATCATGCTTTTTATGGTCATATTTTTCCTAGCTCATGCAAGCAAGATTTAACCCCAAAAGGCATTTTAAATTTACAAGAAATTTTACTTCAATCTAAAATTCCAATTTATGCCATAGGTGGAATTAATATACAAACTATAAGTTTTTTAAAAGATTTAAATTTAGCTGGAATTTGTATGAGAGAAGCTTTATATAAAAATATAAATTTAAACGATTACTTGCAAAAATGTAGGAAAATGTTACATTAATTTTTTAGCCCAAAAGGACTAAAAAATTAAAGCCAAAAGAAGTAAGCAATAATAGCTATACTAATTGAACAAAATACATTGAGTATAATTCCAACTTTAACCATTTCTTGTTGTTTTATATGTCCTGTTCCAAAAACTATGGCATTTGGTGGTGTTGCAACTGGTAACATAAATGCACAAGAAGCTCCTATGGCTATGATTAAGGCAAGTCCTAAAGCTGGCACCCCTAAAGTTTCTGCAATGGAAATAAATAATGGCACCAAAAGAGCAGCTGAAGCGGTATTAGAAGTAAATTCGGTCAAAAATACTATAAAAAATGCTACAACTAATCCTATGATAAATAAATGTCCATTTTCGATAAATGAAATGATTGTATCAGCCATTACTTTACTAGCACCTGAGTCTCTTAAAACAACACTTAGAGTGATCCCGCCACCAAAAAGTAGCAACACACCCCAGTCGGTATTTTTTTGGATACTTTTCCAATCAATTACTTTAAAAACACATACCAAAATAGCAGCAAGTAAAGCAATAATTGCATCAAGATTTGCTATTTTATAACCAAAAGTTGCCTCTATAAAAGGAGAGATTTTTCCGCTAAAAATCCAAGCTAATGCCACTGCTAAAAATATAATTAAAGTAGTAACTCTTGGTCTAGTAAGCTCTACATAATCTGTATGAAGATCAATTTGGGCATTAAATTTAGGTTTAAATACAAAATATAATATGAAAATCATAGCTGGTAAGAAAACTAAAACAATAGGAATGCCATATTGTAGCCATTGTGCAAAAGTGATGTTAAGTTGGGTAGCAGCGATAGCATTTGGCGGTGTTCCAATTATAGTTCCTATACCACCTATACTTGCACTAAATGCAATACCTAAAAGAACAAAAACATAAGTATTTCTATCTTTTTCTGGATCCAAAGTAGCTAGCATTCCAATGGCCAAAGGTAGCATCATGGCTGCTGTTGCGGTATTACTCATCCACATAGATAAAAAAGCAGTAGTGATGAAAATATATAAACTTGATAATCCCAAATGTCCTTTTGCTAAAGAAAGGATTTTATGTGCGATCATTTTGTCTAATTTTTGATGATGCATTGCAGCAGCTAACGCAAACCCGCCAAAAAATAAAAAGATATTTGAATCTGCAAATCCACTTAAAGCTTTTGGCGTAGGTAATAAACCTAAAATAGCAGCCAATACAGGGACTAAAATAGCTGTAATTGTAACATGTAAAGCTTCGCTAAGCCAAAGTATAGCGATAAATACAAGCAATGATAAACCTTGATTTACTTTTGTTTCTCCAAAAGGTGAAAAATAAAGTAAAGCTATAAAAAGCACTAAATCTGCTATAACAATTAGCGTTTTTGTATTTAATTTCATTATGAAAAAAGCTCCTTTTATAAAAATTGTAGTTTTGTAACATATTATAGATGAATTTTGTTTTAAATTTTATATTTTTTGCAGGTTTGAAAATTTATATGTGTAAAAAAGTAGTCTAATAAGTGTTTTATTTTTTGGTATAATTTTTGCTAAATATTAAAAATCAAAGATGTTAATTTTAAGGAAAAAAAATGATAAAAAATGTGTTTTTTCTAGCATTTGTTTTATTTTTTAGCGCTTGTGCTGTTAATTCTAAAACTCAAAACATAACAAGAGTTAATGAAACAATTAAAATTCAAGCACAATGTTACAATCCTTCAGATTCTAAAGCTTATGAGGCTAAAATTCAAGGTTTAACTTATATTAGCGATGTGGGACTTAAGTATTGTGTTAATAAAAGAACCATAGATAAAAGTGTTGCTTTGAAAAAAGTTTATATACATAGAGTGTATGATTTGGATGAAAATTTAAAATTTTCAACTTCTAATGGAAACAATTACTATATCAATGAAAATTTTAATTATTATTTTTATATATTCTTAAAAGAAGAATTAAAAAACAGAGGTATTGTGGTAGTAGATAGTGCTCAAGATTCTCCATATATTTTAAGGGTTGATTTAAGTTTTGTTGATTTTTATTCAAAATTTGATTCTAAGTCTCTTTTTTCTATTATAGCTAGTCAATTGGAGATTAAAGATATCAATACTAATAAAAAAATCAATATTAAAACAAAACAAGAAGTAAAAGGTTTTAGTAAAATCAATGATTTACCTTTTTATACTCAACTTCTTATAAAACAAGTAGCAAATAAAGCTGCTGATATTATTAGTTCTTTGTGAGATGTTATAATTGTTATAAATTTTCCCTAGTAAGTTTTTGCACTCATTGTAAAGAAGAGTTGCAAGATTATTCTTTGGGTGTAAGAAAACTTGAAGGGGGATTGAAAGTTTATTATTTTTATCATTATGATGATATAAAGCATTTATTGCATACTAAGCATCGATTTTATGGATATTTTATTTTTCATGCATTAGCGAGATTAAGCTTTGCTAAATTTAGAAATTTTTTCAATCCACCATATTTTATTAATGTTATTGCTTTAGATGATAAAACCTATGGTGATTATTCTCATACTGCTATTTTAGCAAAATACTTAAAAACAAAATTTATAAAACCAATGTTTTGCACTTTGCAAGCAAAATCACAAGTAAAATACAGCGGTAAAAGTTTGCATTTTAGAAAAACAAATAAAAGATCATACGAACTTAAAAAAATTCCAAAATACCCCGTAATTTTAGTTGATGATATTGTTACCACTGGGTTAAGTTTGCTTGAAGCAAAAGAAATTTTAGAAAAAAATAATATAGAAGTGCTTTTTGCTTTAGTTTTAGCTAATGCAAAATTTGATACAATATAAACTTCAGTTTTAAGGATTTTTATGGAAAATATTTTTACTAAAGATTTAGATATTGAAGATATAGACATAGAAAGCTCGATAAAAAGTAGCTATTTAGATTATTCTATGAGTGTTATTATTGGGCGTGCTCTACCTGATGCTAGAGATGGTCTGAAGCCTGTTCATAGAAGAATTTTATATGCTATGAATGATTTAGGTGTTGGAAGTCGTAGTGCATATAAAAAATCAGCTCGTATAGTAGGGGATGTTATAGGTAAGTATCATCCACATGGAGATGTTGCTGTATATGATGCTTTGGTAAGAATGGCTCAAGATTTTTCTATGCGTTATCCAAGTGTTGATGGGCAAGGAAACTTTGGCTCTATAGATGGGGATGGCGCTGCTGCTATGCGTTATACTGAAGCTAGAATGACTATTTTGGCTGAAGAGTTGTTGCGTGATATTGATAAGGATACGGTTGATTTTGTTCCAAACTATGATGATTCTATGAGTGAGCCAGATGTTTTACCTGCTAGAGTTCCAAATTTATTACTTAATGGCTCAAGCGGTATAGCTGTGGGTATGGCTACAAATATTCCACCACATAGTTTAAATGAACTTATAGATGGTCTTTTATATTTGATTGATAATAAAGAATGCTCACTAGAAGAAATTATGCAATTTATAAAAGGTCCTGATTTTCCAACTGGCGGGATTATATATGGTAAAAAAGGCATAATAGAAGCTTATCGTACTGGTAGGGGTAGGGTTAAGGTAAGAGCGAAAACACATATTGAAAAAAGAGTAAATAAAGATATAATAGTTATAGATGAACTTCCTTATCAAACCAATAAAGCAAGACTTATAGAACAAATTGCTGATTTGGTAAAAGAAAAACAAATAGAAGGAATTTCAGAAATAAGAGATGAGAGTGATAGAGAAGGCATAAGGGTAGTTATAGAATTAAAACGCGATGCTATGAGCGAGATTGTTTTAAATAATTTATTTAAATCAACTACCATGGAAAGCACTTTTGGTGTGATAATGCTTGCTATACACAATAAAGAACCAAAAATATTTTCCTTAATTGAACTTTTAAATTTATTCTTGAGTCATAGAAAAACAGTTATCATAAGAAGAACTATATATGAGCTTCAAAAAGCTAGAGCTAGAGCTCATATTTTAGAAGGTTTAAAAATAGCCTTAGATAACATAGATGAAGTTATAGCTTTGATTAAAAATTCGCCTGATAATCCTACTGCAAAAAATTTATTGATGGAAAAATTTGGCCTTAGTGAGCTTCAATCAAATGCTATATTAGATATGAAGTTAGGTCGTTTAACAGGACTTGAAAGAGAAAAAATAGATAATGAATTAAAAGAATTATTAGCTGAAATTCAAAGACTTGATCAAATTTTAAAAAGCGAAACTTTACTTGAAAATTTAATTAAAGATGAGCTAAAAGAAATCAAAGCTAAATTTGATGTTCCAAGAATCACTCAAATAGAAGATGATTATGATGATATAGATATTGAAGATCTAATACCTAATGAAAATATGGTAGTAACTATAACTCATCGCGGATACATAAAACGCGTTCCAAGTAAGCAATATGAAAAGCAAAAACGCGGTGGCAAGGGTAAGGTAGCAGTAACTACATACGATGATGATTTTATAGAAAATTTCTTTACAGCAAATACTCATGATACTTTGATGTTTGTAACAGATCGCGGACAGCTTTATTGGCTCAAAGTATATAAAATTCCAGAAGGAAGTAGAACGGCCAAAGGTAAAGCTGTGGTGAATCTTATCAATTTACAAGCTGATGAAAAAATTATGGCAATCATTCCTACAACTGATTTTGATGAAAATAAATCTTTATGCTTTTTTACAAAAAATGGTATCGTAAAACGCACAAATTTAAGTGAATATCAAAATATTAGAAGCGTAGGTGTAAGAGCTATAAATTTAGATGAAAATGATGAATTAGTAACTGCTATAATTGTTTCAAGAGATGAAAATGAAATGCTAAATTCTCAAGCTGATGAAAATGAGATTTTAGATGATGAAAATGTAGAAGAAAACACAAAAGGCAAAATGCTTTTTGCTGTTACTAAAAAAGGTATGTGTATTAAATTCCCACTAGCTAAGGTAAGAGAGATAGGTCGTGTTAGTAGAGGTGTAACGGCTATTAAATTTAAAGAAAAAAATGACGAATTAGTAGGTGCGGTTGTCATAGAAAATGATGAACAAGAAATTTTAAGCGTTAGCGCAAAAGGTATAGGAAAACGCACTAATGCTGGAGAATATAGACTCCAAAGTAGAGGTGGAAAAGGCGTTATTTGTATGAAGCTTACACCAAAAACCAAGGAGTTAATTAGCGTTGTTATTGTTGATGAAAGTATGGATTTAATGGCTTTAACCAGTAGTGGAAAAATGATACGAGTTGATATGCAAAGTATTAGAAAAGCAGGAAGAAATACTAGTGGAGTTATAGTGGTAAATGTTGAAAATGATGAGGTTGTAAGCATTGCTAAGTGTCCTAAAGAAGAAGAGGATGGCTTAGAAAATGATACTAATGTAGATTTAAATTTAGAATAGTAAAATTCTTGGAATGCTTTTTGCTATTTTGATAAAATCAATATAAATTGAAGGTGTTTAAAATGAAAAAAATTGTTTTTATGTTTTGTGTGGCTTTAGGTTTTAGTGCGTGTGCGCTAGATCAAAGGGCTTTAAGTGCTAATCAAGCTCAAGCTGGTACTACTTCTAATGATGTTGTAGTGCAAAAGGTTGACAAAGAGGATGTTCGTAGTATCATTAGAGAAGAAAAAATGCTTGCAAATGATACAAGTACGGATAATGATTTAACTTTTACTGCAGTAGGAGAGGGTATAGCTCCGCTTAATACTGTTTCAGTTGGTCAAGCTTTAGCATTAGCTAAAAGAGCAGCGATTACAGATGCTTATAGACAATTAGCTAGTAAGCTATATGGTGTAAGAATCAATGGTAAAGACACAGTAAAAGATGCTATGCTTAAAAGTTCAACCATTACAGCTCAAGTAAATGGTTTGATTAAAAACGCTAGTGTGGTTGATCAAGATTTTAAAGATGGACTTTATAGAGTAAATGTGGAATTAAAAATCGACGCAGACAAGTGGAAAGAATTATTTGCTTATTAATCTTCTTATCTTTTAAAGTATTTGCCCAAGATGAGTTTATATTTTGGGCAGAACTTTCTAATAAAAATTTAATCCTTTTTCATCAAAATGAAACTATTTCCATTGCTATGACTAAAAGCAAGAAAAAACAATTAGAATACGCATGTGAAATTCCTTATAATGATAAAGATTTTGCATTATTACCTCGTGATAATTTTGGCAATATTGACGAAGATAAAATGAGTAAGATGGATAAATTTAATTTTTTAAATTCAAGAAAAAGTGATTTGATTGATTGTTTTTTAAATTTTAAAATTGATGTAAAAGATTTTACTCAAACCAATTTAGCTATAACCCATAGTGAAACTTATGTGAGAATTTTACCCTTAAGATTTATAGTCGAATTTAATAACAATAGTTTTTTTATATATTATCTAAAATAATACAAAGTTAAATTTTATCACTTTAAGGATAAAATAAATAAAAACAAAGTTGTAAAATGAATAAAAGTATTCCTAGGTATTTATTATTTAAATATTTGCGTTTTGACAAAGATCAGCCATTTATAATGCTATCAAAAATTTTGGCTTTTTTGGGTGTAAGTATAGGTTTGTGTGTTCTTTTGGTTGCTATGGCTATTATGAATGGTTTTGATAAAGAGTTTGAAAGAAAACTTTTTACTATGAATTATCCAATATCGATTTTACCTCGTTTTGGAGCCAGTGTTGATGAGAAGTTATTGCAAGATTTGAAAAATAAATTTCCAAATTTGTTATTTAGTCCTTATATCAGCACTCAAGTGATTGCTAGAAATGATTTTAAGTTAGAAGGTGGAGTGCTTTTTGGAGTTAATTTTGATGATGAGAAAAAAATCAATGATGTGATAAATCAAGCATTGCAAAATAAAACTCTTCAAAATTTTGATATATTAATTGGCAATGGTTTAAAAACTGAATTTGATCTTACATTTGATGATAAAATAACATTAATTTTTTCTCATTTAAATGCGAGTGGTTTGTCTTTAATTCCACAAGTAAAGCGTTTTGATGTTAAAGCTTCTTTTTCTTCTGGTTTGCTTGCTTATGATAAAGCTTATATGTATGTAGATATTAATTCTTTAGCAAAAATTTTATCTTATCCAAAAGGTGTATATGATGGATTGCATGTATTTTCAAAAAAACCTTTTGAAGACATTAAAGCTATAGAAGAATTTTTAGGAGCTAAGTATCTAAGCGTAGGTTGGTGGGAGCAAAATGGCAATTTTTTTGCTGCTTTGGCTTTGGAAAAAAGAGCGCTTTTTATAGTTTTGATGCTCATTATTTTAGTTGCAAGTTTAAATATAGTTAGTTCTTTGTTGATGATAGTTATGAATAGACGCTCTGAGATAGCATTATTGCTTTCTTTAGGGGTAAGCAAAAATGAAATCAAAAAAACCTTTTTTTCTTTAGGATTTTTAATCGGAGGAAGTGGAATTATAGCAGGAATGATTTTAGCAACCATTGCTTTATATATGCTTGGAAATTTTGATATTATTTCTTTACCCAGTGATGTATATGGTATGAGTAAATTACCACTAGAATTATCTTTGGTTGATTTTCTATCAACGATTTTTGGTGCGATTTTTATCGTTGCTTTGTCATCTTATTATCCAGCTAAAAAAGCAACCCAAGTAAATATTTTAGAAACTTTGAGAAATGAATAATCATTTCTCATTTAAAAATTTTTTAATCTCATTATAAAAATTTTCATAACTAATATCACTAATTTTTTTTACAAATTTTCCATTTTCATCTAAAAGATAAAATTCACCACTATGAGCAATGGAATATTGCATAGCAGAATTTGGAAGAGGTATTTTTTCATAAACAACCCCATAATTTTTTGTGATATTTTGAAGTTCATTTTCGTTTTTTGCAACTAAAGCAGTAGAATTTGGGTAAAAATATTTTACCCATTGACTAGTTTGAGTGATGTTATTGTCTCTATTTGGATCTAATGAGATAAACAAAACATGTGCATTTTTTGCATCCATTTTAGTTAAAACATCTCCAATTAAAGCTAGCTCTGTTGGACATACATCAGGACAATAAGTATAACCAAAATATACAATTAGCTTTTTGCCAGCAAAATCTTTAAGACTTAGTAAGCCCTTTTCAGAATTTAGATTAAAATTATATTTGTTATTTTGAAAATATTGATTTGAGATAAAAAAAACTCCGATTGTGATAAAAATAAGTAAGAAAAATTTCATTTTTTTCATTTTTTACCTTTTTACATCAAAATCAAAATAAAAATTGAGTGGTTTCTCATCATCAAAAAGTTCAATTCTAAAACGCATTGTATCAAGAGTGCATGAACTTAAGACCAATTTTGCATGATAAGAATTATTTATTTTTTTAAAATTTGGTACTATATCTCCCATATACATATTAAGTCCATAGACTCTAGCGTTGAGTTTGTCAAAATCACCAAGATTGCTGATGTTTAAATCAAGCTCACTCATAGAAGTAATCGGTTTTGGACTTAAAGATACTAAAACTTTTCTTCCATTAAGGTTATATTGGCATTCTTGAGTGTTTAAATCACATTGTAATGGCGTGAGTGTGGTGATTAGTTCTCTTTTTTTGTAAGGATTGTTTGTTAGATTATTATAAAAATAAGCTCCAGCTATTGCCAAAATAATAGCTAGAGCAAATATAAATAAATTTTTCATTATTTTTTAGGACTTATATCTTGCAATTTTATGGTTGTATTATCATCAAAATAAAGAGTGAGACTAGCTTTTGTATTTTCTGTGACATTTTGTTTAAGATTTAAAGCCATGATATGCATACCACCTGGTTTCAAAATAGCACTAGAATTTGCTTTGATGATTATTTGAGGAATTTGCACCATCATTTTTTTGCCATTTTCCATGATATGATCGTGAATTTCAGTAGTATCACTTAGCGAGTTATCAGCTTTTATGAGTTTTATATCTTTGTTAGATTTGTTTTGAATTTCTAAAAAAAACGCAGTTGCTTTGGCATTTGGAGGAGTTTGTTTTACATAAGGATTATTGATTACAATATCATTTGCAAATAAAAACGAACTAAATATACAAAGTGCTAAAATTTTTTTCATACTATTTTCCTTTATTTTTGGTATTTAAAACATTATACACTGAATAAATTTAAAAATATATTTATTGTAAAAATACTATAATTACACCTTTAAATTTATAATCAAAGAAAGGTTGAAATTGTTACTTAGAGTTTTATTTTCGTTGGTGTTTTTTATTATTTTTGCAAATGCAAGTAATCTTGCAAAAATTTATCTTAATGAAGGCTTAGAAGCTGTAGAAAAGGTTTTAGAGCAAGAGTTAGCATCAAAAGAATTTTGGGCTAAAGAATTAAAAGATAAAAATGTTAGTTTGGGTTATTATGATGATAATGTAGCTATAGTTTTGACCAACAAAGGTGATAAAATCATTAGAGTATTTTATTACGATGATGGAAAGTTAGAAAGAAAATTTATACAAAAAGATGTTTTAACAGGCCTAGCAGGAGATAAAGAAATAGAAGGAGATTTAAAAACTCCTATAGGTTTTTATGAATTAGGGAAGAAATTTTACCCTGGAGATCCATATTATGGTCCTTTTGCTTTTGCTACGACTTATCCTAATGTTTTAGATAAGACTTTAGGCAAAACAGGTAGTGGGATATGGATACATGGTTATCCTTTAGATGGTACTCGTATTGATACATATAAAACTAGAGGTTGTATTGCAATCCATAATGAGTTATTAGAAGATTTTAATAAGCTTGTAGCAGATAGAAAAACTTATGCTATGACTGAAGAAAAGGATAAAATAACAACTAATATTGATGAAGTTTCTACTTTGCTTGCAAATTTATTTGCATGGAAAGAAAGTTGGCAAAATAATGATATAAAAAAATATCTATCATTTTATGATCAAAAAGTTTTTAAACACAATAATAAGCATAAATATGAACAATTTGCAAAGACAAAAGAGAGAATTTTTTCAAGAAATGAAAAAAAAGTAATTAAATTCTCAGATTTAAGTATCAGCCCTTATCCAAATGCAAAAAATGAGAAAATTTTTAGAATAGGTTTTTATGAAGATTATAACGCCAAAAATTATAAATTTAAAGGAAACAAAGTCATTTATGTAAGATTGCAAGATGATAAAATGCAAATTTTAGCTGAGCAGTAATGGCTTATATAAAATTAGATCGTAAAGCTTATGAATTTAATCTTGATTTGATTGCCACAAAGGCAGGATCTTATGGTAAAGTAATATGCGTTTTTAAGGATAATGCTTATGGACATGGAGCTAAAATTTTAGCTCCTATTGCAAGAGCTAAAGGCATTAATTTTATAGCGGTAAAAAATGAAAACGAAGCGTTAGAGTTGCAAGATTTTTTTGATAATATTTTGATTTTATCTCATCTTCCAAATTTGAATGAAAATGAAAAATTTATTTATGCTTTAAATGATAAAAAAGATATCACTAAATTTAAACCAAATACAAAAATTCATCTAGTTGTTGATACAAATATGCATCGAAATGGTATTTTAATGCACGAGTTAGAAGAAGTTTTATCTCAAATAGAACAAAATAACTTATGTTTGCAAGGTGTTATGATGCATTTTGCTGGAAGTGATGAGCTGGATGCAAGTTATTATGTGCAAAAACAAAATTTTCAAATTGTCAAAGAAAAGATAAAAAATATCTTACAAGAAAAATCTAAAGATATCATTTTTCATTCTCATAATTCTGAAGCCTTATTTAGAAGTGCAAAATTAGCTGAAGATGAGTATTGTAGAGTAGGACTTGTGCAATTTGGCTATGCTTATTTTAATCAAAATTTAAAAAAAGTTTTGAGTTTATGGGCAAATAAAATTAGTCAAAGAAAACTTAAAAAATTTCAAAGTGTTGGTTATGGTGGAATGTTTGTTGCAAAAGAAGAAATGGACATTGCTACATATGATTTAGGCTATGGAGATGGTTTGTTTCGATATGATGGAAAAAAAGACTTCTTTTTGCCAAATGGAAAAAAAATTCTTGGAAAAATGTCTATGGATAATTTTTCTTGTGAAGATTGTGGCGATGAAGTTTGTGTAATTGAAAATGCAAACGATATGGCGAAATTTTTTAATACCATCAATTATGAAATTTTAGTCAAACTTTCACCTTTTTTACAAAGAATTGTAGTTTAAGTTAAAATATATTAACATAATTTAAAAAGGAGACAAGATGGAATTTTTAAGTTGGTTTGTTTTAATTTTACTTTTATTTATAGTCTTTTTACTGATTAATCGTTATGAGAAAAAACTCAAAATTTTATATCAAAATATAGAAATACTTAAAAATGAATGTAAAAAAAATAGCGAAGATATAGAAAAAAATAGAATATTAATAGAAAAAATAGGTTTAATATAGAAGATATTAAAACTAAAGATTAGTTTTTCAAAGCTTGAGCTATTAGCTCTAAAGGATGTAAAAATTTAGTATCAATTTTTTCATGTTCTAAAGAATTTGAAATTTGCATTCTACAAGCTGAACACTCAGCACTTATGATTTTAACATCAACTTTTTTTATATTTTTAGCCTTTTGTATGCCAACTTGTAAAGCTTTGTCATAATTTTCCATTTGCATACTTATACCGCCAAAACCACAGCATTCATTTGAATTAGGTAGTTCTTTAAAAATATAATTATTTTTAAGCAAGGCTCTTGGTTCTTTAAAAACACCTTGCATTTTTCTAGCATGACATGGATCATGATAAGTGATGTTTATATTAGTATTTTTTTGATTTTTTAATATTTCTTCTAAATTGGTATGTTTGTAAAAATATTTTGTTGCAAGTAAAATTTTTGATGATACTATTTTAGCTCTTTTTGCCCATTCTTGATCATCAATCATATGAAAAAAATGTTCATAATCAACATTTAACATCGCTGAGCAAGTAGCTTCTGGAACGATGATATAATCTAGCGTTTTTAATTTTTCTTCAAAATACAAGATATTTTTTTTGGCTAGTTTTTCAACACTTTTAAAATCTCCTGTAAAATAATGCGGTGCCCCACAGCACTTTTGCTCTTTTAATAAATCCACATTAATTTTTAGATGTTTGCATATTTGTAGTAAAGCCAAGCCTGTATTGGTATAAGAATAATTAGCCAAACATCCTATAAAAACTCCTATATTTTGTTTTCCTTGATTGTCTATAAAATCACTATGTGAATTTAAAAAGCTTTTTTTGTTTAAAGATGGCAATAATCTATCTTTTTTAATAAGAGGAAGATTAAATTTAGCCTTCATTCCTACATTTAAATGATTTATCTTAAAAGCACAACTTTGAAAGACATATCCAAATTTGGCAAGTAAATCTAAGATTTTTCTATTTCTTAAAAGAAAAAAAAGTATTTTTTTATACCAAGCTATACCAAATTTTTGAGCTATATCATAACGAGCTTTTTCTATAGCGCTATCTACTTTTAGATGACTTGGGCAAACTTCGACACAATTAGTGCATAAAAAGCATGATTCTAAAGTTTTTTTAAGATTTTCATCTAAATTTAATTCTTTATTATTATAAGCATTAATTAGATCTAAAAATCCTCTTGGAGATGTACTCTCATCGGGATTTATTTGGTGTATAGTGCAAGTTGGTATGCATTTGCCGCATTTTACACAAGCATTTGAAATTTCATCAATATTTAGCATTTTAAACCGTTTTCGAAAATACTTTCTTATCTTCGCTTATTTTTTTTAGATATTTATCAAAACACATTGCAATATTTCTAATTAATAAAATTCCTGTCTCATTAACTTTGATATATTTAGAATCTATATTTACAAATTGCTTTAAATCTTTAAGTTGCTCTAAATCTTCTTTGAAGTATTCAAAAAAATTAATTTTAAAATTTTGTTCAATTTTTTCTATATTTAGCGTAAAATTACTCATAAACTCCATGATTACTGCTTTTCTTAAGACATCATCCTCATCAAGCATAACACCTCTTTCACAAGGCAATCGTCCCTCATCAATAGCTTTCTCATAATCTTTCATATCTTTAAAATTTTGCATATAGTGTTTTTTTCCTTCACCAATGCTAGTTAAACCAATACCAATTAAATCAGTTCCACCTTTTGTAGTATAGCCTTGGAAATTTCTATGTAAAGTTTGATTTTCTAAAGCTTTAAAAAGCTCATCTTGAGGCTTTGCAAAATGATCCATACCTATCATCTTATAACCATTTTGGGTTAAAAAGTTTTCACAAAATTCTAAAATTTGAAGTTTTACATCAGGGGTTGGTAAAGTAGCTTCGTCAAATTTTCTCATATTTTTTTTAAGCCAAGGTACATGAGCGTAATTAAAAATAGCAAGTCTATCAGGATTAATTATAAGAGCTTTTTGCAAAGTTTGCTTAAAGCTTTCTAAATCTTGATAAGGCAAACCATAAATTAAATCCATATTAACAGAATTAACCCCTTTTTTTCTTACCATATCTACAGCATTTTTAGTAAGCTCAAAGGGTTGAATTCTATGAATTTCTTTTTGAACTTTTTCGTTAAAATCTTGCACTCCAAAACTAATACGATTAAAACCATTGCTAATTAAAACATCGGCTTGTTCTTCATTTAAAAATCTTGGATCTATCTCACAACTTATCTCGCTAGTTTTGCTAAAATTGGAAAATATGCTTTTAATTTTTAAAATTAATTTTTCAAGTTGCGTGGCTGAAAAAAATGTTGGAGTTCCACCACCAAAATGCATTTGTTCGACTATTCTATTAGTATTTAAAATGGTAGCTAGCAAATCAAGCTCTTTAAAAAGATACTCTAAATATCTTTCTTTGCTTTCTTCTTTGGCTGTATAAATTACATTACAGCCGCAAAAATAACAAGCACTTCTACAAAAAGGTAGATGAAAATACAAAGACAAAGGCGCTTGTTGATCTTTTAAAATTTGTAAATATTCATCATAATTAAAATTAGTATTAAATTCTACAGCAGTCGGATATGAAGTATATCTTGGTCCGGCTTTAGAGTATTTTACAAAATTTTTATAATCTTTCATGAGTTTTTGCCTTTTGTATCATTTCTTTCATGTTTAAAAATAAATTTGGGTGTTTAAGATGTATGTCTTTGATGAGTTGATCTAAATCTATATTTGCTTCTTTTATGCCATTTTCAACTTGTTTGCGTATTTCATCCATAGCCACAACCCATACATCGTGAAAATCTATAGGAATTTTTTGATAAATAGCTTTTTCTAATCTTAATTCAAAATTGAGTTTTTGAATTTCTTTGGCTTTTTGAAAAAAATCAATCAAAGTTTGAACTGAAAATACGGTTTTAACTTCATCATTATCATCGATTATAAACCAAGGTTCTAAATTTTGTTCGTAATTATCTTGCAATGTTAGTTTTTTTTCTTTATCGTTGATATTTTGAAGATGAAATATAGTTTGTTTGCATTTTTCTATACCAAGTTGTTTTGATAAATCATCGATAATTTCTTGAGAATTTTTTTTAACTAAATTATTCAATTTTTTCCTTTATTTTTGACTCAAAATTTTTGCAATTTCTTTTGCATGATAAGTGATGATAAGTTTTGCACCAGCTCTTTTAAAAGCAAGCATAGTTTCAAAAATCATTTTTTCATAATCAATCACTCCAGCTTTTTGTCCAGCTTTTAATAATGCATATTCTCCGCTTACATTATACACACAAATTGGAAGTTTTGAATTTTGTGAAAGTTCTTTTACTACATCTAAATACGCAAGTGCAGGTTTTACCATCAAAATATCTGCGCCTTGTTTTTCATCTTCTAAGCTTTCACATAATGCTTCTTTAGCATTAGCAAAATCCATTTGATAAGTTTTTCTATCTCCATAGCTTGGAGTAGATTTTGCCACCTCTCTAAATGGTCCATAATAAGCAGAAGCAAATTTAGTAGAATAAGCCATAATTGGTAAATTTTCATAACCATTTTCATCCAAAGTTTTTCTTAAAGTATAAACAATGCCATCCATCATACCGCTTGGTGCAATCATATCTGCACCATTTTTAGCATGGATCAAAGCTTGTTTGGCTGAAATTTCTAAAGTTAAGTCATTATCTACGCTTTTAGTTTTTGGATTTATAATCCCACAATGTCCATGGTCTGTATATTCACAAAAGCAAAGATCGGTAATGATGATTAAATTTGGAAATTTTGCTTTGATTTCTCTTAGGCTTCTTGCAATTAACCCATCATCGCTTAAAGCATCACTTCCACAGCTATCTTTTTTATCATCTTCTAAAACACCAAATAAAATAATTGCTTTTATACCTAGCAAAACCAATTCTTCGCATTCTTTTAAAATTTCATCTAAGCTCATTTGAAAAACATCAGGCATGGAAGAAATTTCTTTTTTGATATTTTTTCCATCAACAACAAAAAGTGGATAGATTAAATCATTTATATTTAAGGTATTTTCTCTGACTAAAGCTCTAATATTTTCATTTGATCTTAATCTTCTAAAGCGTTTAAACATAAATTTCCTTTTTGTTTGTTAAAATTCTTTTGATTTTAACATATTTTTTATAAAAAAAGGTAAGTGATAATGACTATACAAATTTCTGATATAGCCAAACTTCCTACGCATTTTGGTGAATTTTTTATTCAAAGTTTTAAAGAAAATGATAAAGAGCATATTTGTATTTTTAAAGGTAGTTTTGATAAAGAAGTAAATATTAGAATTCATTCAGAATGTCTTACAGGAGATGTGCTAAAAAGTTTAAAATGTGATTGTGGAGAGCAACTTGAATTTTCTTTAAAGTATATACAAGAGCATGGAGGAATGGTTATTTATTTAAGGCAAGAAGGCAGAGGTATAGGATTATTTAATAAAATCAATGCTTATGCTTTGCAAGATAAGGGTTTTGATACTATAAAAGCAAATCATCAATTAGGCTTTAAAGCAGACGAGCGTAGTTATGAAATAGTCGATTTTATACTAGATCATTATAAAATTACTAAGGTAAATTTATTAACCAATAATCCTCAAAAAATTGATTCTTTAAAAGACAAGCTTAATATAAGAGTGCCAATACTCATTGATGCAAATCGTTTTAATAAAGAATATTTACAAATCAAACACACTCAAATGGGGCATTTAAATTGAATGAGTATAAGCAAAGGTTAAATTTTTTAAAAGAAAAATCTTATGATGATTTTTTTTGCAAAATCAAACAATATAAACAAATTTTGCAAAAATTTAATCGCATCCATAACTTGACTCATTTTGCAAATATCGATGAAAACATTATAGATAGTGTTAAAATTTTAGATTTTTATGATTTACACTTTGCAAAAAAAATCATCGATGTTGGCAGTGGAGCAGGTTTTCCAGCTGTATTTTTAGCGTGTATATTAAACGAGAGTGAGTTTTTTTTATTTGAACCAAATGCAAAAAAAGCTTCATTTTTAAGAGTGGTTAAAACTGAACTTGGTTTGTTAAATTTAAACATCATCAAAGAAAAATTGCAAAATTACCCTAAATTTAAAGTTGATCTTATTTGCTCTAGAGCATTAATGGATATTGCTCCTTTAATAGAGCTTTGTCAAGGTTTTTATGATGAAAATACTACTTTTTTGCTTTACAAGGGTAGTCAAGTCTATGAGGAGTTAGGGCAAATTAAAAATTATAAAATTTTTAATGATAATTTTAGAAATTATTGTATATTGCAAATGAAAGGGTGACATGCTTATATTTGGACATGAATTAATTAATATGCAAAAATTTTTTCATTATCAAGATGGTGATTTTGTAAAAGATGGTATCAATTGTTTTAAATTTGATGAAGAAAATATCAAAAAGGCAAAAAAAGAAAATATTGAATTTGCAATTTTTGTACAAAATGAAGATGAGTTAATACTTTCAAATGCCCTAGAGGCAAAATATGCTTTGATTGAAGATAAAAATCTTGCTAAAATAGCTTCAAAATTAGCTGAATTTTATATGTTTGATATGAAAATTTTATTTTTAGTAGATGAGATTAAAAACCTAAACCAATACTACAAATTAAAAATAGATGGTGTATGTTTAAAAACATATATAGTTTAATGTAATTAGTTAAATTTAACCAAACCCATCTTGAATAATTATTTATTTATAGAGTTAATAAGCTATCAATTTTGATGTTTTAATCGTTTATTTTACTTATACCAAATTCAACATCGCATATAACAAACCTATAATACTATAAATTTTAATTATAGATTTTATAAGTTTTACAAGTTTTAGTTTAAAAAACCTCTTAAGCTTATATCTTTTAAGTCTATATATTATCTATATAGACTTAAATTATTGTTTTATTATTTTGTAGTATTTAAAGCTTTATTTTATTAAAACTTCTTCTTCTTAGCATCTTCTAATATATCATTAGCTATTTGATTTACATTTTCAGATATTGCAGCACTATCTTTAGCTATTTTAAGATTTTCTTGTGTTACATGATCAATTTGAGCTACAGCATCATTAATTTGAGTAATACCTGTAGTTTGTTCTTTAATACTCTCACCCATTTCATTAATAGATTGAACTAAGATATTAGTATTAGCTTCTATTTCACCTAAAGACTTTTGAGTTCTTTCAGCTAGGTTTCTAACTTCATCAGCAACAACAGCAAATCCACGACCATGTTCTCCAGCTCTTGCAGCTTCTATTGCAGCATTTAATGCAAGTAGATTAATTTGATCAGCAATATCTCCAATAATAGAAGTAACATTTTTAATCTCTTCACTTTGAGCAATTACTTCACTAGTTTTAGAAGAAACATTTTGCATAGAAGATGTTATTTCTTCTAAAGCAGCAGCTGTTTCTTCTAAAGAAGAAGCTTGGCTTGATGAAGAATCTGTTAATTCTCTAACAGCACTTTGTAATTTACCACTTTCAGTAGCAAGTAAATTAGCAAATTCAGAAGATTGTCTTAGCATATTTACTATTTCTTGACCTAATACATTAGTAGTAATTTCTACTTCACCTTTAGCATTAGCAACTTCTGTAGTAAAGTCTAATGCTTTATAGCTATCAAATACACGGTTGATTTCATTCATATTAGAACCAACCTTTTCTTCTAATACACTAAGCATATTATTTAATACGTTTTTTAATTCTATTAATTGAGGATTAGCAGGAATAGCTGTTATTCTTGCTGTTAAATTACCATGTTCTATTTCTTTAGCTGTTTCAACTGATTGTTCTACTGCTTTAGCATCTTGTTCTAAAGCATTTTTAGTTTTAGTGATGTTTTCATTAATGGCTTTAGCCATAACACCTAGTTCATCGTTTGATACAATAGAATTATCTATGCGAACATCTTTAATCTCAAAATTGATAAATTTGAAGAAATTAAACAAAGTAGATTGTAATTTTGTAATTCTTTCAACAACACCTTTTTTGATGAAAATATAAATAATAGACATAATAGCTAATAAAACTATAATAGATACAATGATTATTATATATATTAAAGAATAAAGCGGTGCTTCTACAGAAGTTTTTGGTGCTAATGTAACTATAGACCAATGTTGCTTAGATCCTTCCCATAAGTTAAAATTAATGATATTTGCTATGTTTTCTAAATTAGATGAAGCAGGTATAAAAATAAACGAACCATTTTCTTTTTTGTTTTGCATATCTAAAACAATCTTAGCACTAGGATGAGGATTAACTTGGGTGATAATCTTTCCTACGTATTCTTTTTTAGGGCTTGAAGCTATCAAGCCATTATCAGCTATTAATAATCTTTGATCGCCCTCAAATAAACTTTTACTTGGATCATTTAGTTCTTTTCTTAATAAATCAATACGAACTAAAGCTCCCACAATACCTATAATATTTCCATTAGAGTCAAAAAGAGGTAATGTAATATTAAATAAAGAGTGTGTTTCTCCATTTATCGTAATATCTCTTGGTCTACCACTATATGCATCTTTACTTTTTAATGCTTCTTTTGTAGCTCTAAAATTTAAAATACTAGAATCAGCTTTTAATACTGTTACCCCACCTTGAGAAGTTGGAGCAGCATCTTTTAATAATAATAAAAATTGTTTATCATTAGTAAAATAATCAGATTTTTCACCAAAATATTTTGTTCCATTTAACAAATGCATATAAGCATAAGATGTCCAAGAATTTGAATCTAACGTACTTTCTAAAAAGGCTTTAGCAACATTGATATCTAGTGGTTTATCATTACTAGTTATAGATTTTATAGTCCCTTGAAAAGTATATAATGCAGAATATACATTTTGCGTTATTCCTTGTATGCCATTTGCATATCTATTGGCACTACTAACTAAAATTTTACTAGCTTCAATGTTTAATGTTTTTGAGCTTTGGAAAATTATCAAACTAGCTAATATAGATATACCAATGACTATAGCACTAGATAATATCAACAAAATTTTACTGCCTAATTTTAAATTTTTTAACATTCATTTCTCCTTATAAAATGTTTTAATTCAAATTCTAAAACTTCTTCTTCTTAGCATCTTCTAATATATCATTAGCTATTTGATTTACATTTTCAGATATTGCAGCACTATCTTTAGCTATTTTAAGATTTTCTTGTGTTACATGATCAATTTGTGCTACAGCATCATTTATTTGAGTAATACCTGTAGTTTGTTCTTTAATACTCTCACCCATTTCATTAATAGATTGAACTAAGATATTAGTATTAGCTTCTATTTCACCTAAAGACTTTTGAGTTCTTTCAGCTAGGTTTCTAACTTCATCAGCAACAACAGCAAATCCACGACCATGTTCTCCAGCTCTTGCAGCTTCTATTGCAGCATTTAATGCTAATAGATTAATTTGATCAGCAATATCTCCAATAATAGAAGTAACATTTTTAATCTCTTCACTTTGAGCAATTACTTCACTAGTTTTAGAAGAAACATTTTGCATAGAAGATGTTATTTCTTCTAAAGCAGCAGCTGTTTCTTCTAAAGAAGAAGCTTGGCTTGATGAAGAATCTGTTAATTCTCTAACAGCACTTTGTAATTTACCACTTTCAGTAGCAAGTAAATTAGCAAATTCAGAAGATTGTCTTAGCATATTTACTATTTCTTGACCTAATACATTAGTAGTAATTTCTACTTCACCTTTAGCATTAGCAACTTCTGTAGTAAAGTCTAATGCTTTATAGCTATCAAATACACGGTTGATTTCATTCATATTAGAACCAACCTTTTCTTCTAATACACTAAGCATATTATTTAATACGTTTTTTAATTCTATTAATTGAGGATTAGCAGGAATAGCTGTTATTCTTGCTGTTAAATTACCATGTTCTATTTCTTTAGCTGTTTCAACTGATTGTTCTACTGCTTTAGCATCTTGTTCTAAAGCATTTTTAGTTTTAGTGATGTTTTCATTAATGGCTTTAGCCATAACACCTAGTTCATCGTTTGATACAATAGAATTATCTATGCGAACATCTTTAATCTCAAAATTGATAAATTTGAAGAAATTAAACAAAGTAGATTGTAATTTTGTAATTCTTTCAACAACACCTTTTTTGATGAAAATATAAATAATAGACATAATAGCTAATAAAACTATAATAGATACAATGATTATTATATATATTAAAGAATAAAGCGGTGCTTCTACAGAAGTTTTTGGTGCTAATGTAACTATAGACCAATGTTGCTTAGATCCTTCCCATAAGTTAAAATTAATGATATTTGCTATGTTTTCTAAATTAGATGAAGCAGGTATAAAAATAAACGAACCATTTTCTTTTTTGTTTTGCATATCTAAAACAATCTTAGCACTAGGATGAGGATTAACTTGGGTGATAATCTTTCCTACGTATTCTTTTTTAGGGCTTGAAGCTATCAAGCCATTATCAGCTATTAATAATCTTTGATCGCCCTCAAATAAACTTTTACTTGGATCATTTAGTTCTTTTCTTAATAAATCAATACGAACTAAAGCTCCCACAATACCTATAATATTTCCATTAGAGTCAAAAAGAGGTAATGTAATATTAAATAAAGAGTGTGTTTCTCCATTTATCGTAATATCTCTTGGTCTACCACTATATGCATCTTTACTTTTTAATGCTTCTTTTGTAGCTCTAAAATTTAAAATACTAGAATCAGCTTTTAATACTGTTACCCCACCTTGAGAAGTTGGAGCAGCATCTTTTAATAATAATAAAAATTGTTTATCATTAGTAAAATAATCAGATTTTTCACCAAAATATTTTGTTCCATTTAACAAATGCATATAAGCATAAGATGTCCAAGAATTTGAATCTAACGTACTTTCTAAAAAGGCTTTAGCAACATTGATATCTAGTGGTTTATCATTACTAGTTATAGATTTTATAGTCCCTTGAAAAGTATATAATGCAGAATATACATTTTGCGTTATTCCTTGTATGCCATTTGCATATCTATTGGCACTACTAACTAAAATTTTACTAGCTTCAATGTTTAATGTTTTTGAGCTTTGGAAAATTATCAAACTAGCTAATATAGATATACCAATGACTATAGCACTAGATAATATCAACAAAATTTTACTGCCTAATTTTAAATTTTTTAACATTCATTTCTCCTTATAAAATGTTTTAATTCAAATTCTAAAACTTCTTCTTCTTAGCATCTTCTAATATATCATTAGCTATTTGATTTACATTTTCAGATATTGCAGCACTATCTTTAGCTATTTTAAGATTTTCTTGTGTTACATGATCAATTTGTGCTACAGCATCATTTATTTGAGTAATACCTGTAGTTTGTTCTTTAATACTCTCACCCATTTCATTAATAGATTGAACTAAGATATTAGTATTAGCTTCTATTTCACCTAAAGACTTTTGAGTTCTTTCAGCTAGGTTTCTAACTTCATCAGCAACAACAGCAAATCCACGACCATGTTCTCCAGCTCTTGCAGCTTCTATTGCAGCATTTAATGCAAGTAGATTAATTTGATCAGCAATATCTCCAATAATAGAAGTAACATTTTTAATCTCTTCACTTTGAGCAATTACTTCACTAGTTTTAGAAGAAACATTTTGCATAGAAGATGTTATTTCTTCTAAAGCAGCAGCTGTTTCTTCTAAAGAAGAAGCTTGGCTTGATGAAGAATCTGTTAATTCTCTAACAGCACTTTGTAATTTACCACTTTCAGTAGCAAGTAAATTAGCAAATTCAGAAGATTGTCTTAGCATATTTACTATTTCTTGACCTAATACATTAGTAGTAATTTCTACTTCACCTTTAGCATTAGCAACTTCTGTAGTAAAGTCTAATGCTTTATAGCTATCAAATACACGGTTGATTTCATTCATATTAGAACCAACCTTTTCTTCTAATACACTAAGCATATTATTTAATACGTTTTTTAATTCTATTAATTGAGGATTAGCAGGAATAGCTGTTATTCTTGCTGTTAAATTACCATGTTCTATTTCTTTAGCTGTTTCAACTGATTGTTCTACTGCTTTAGCATCTTGTTCTAAAGCATTTTTAGTTTTAGTGATGTTTTCGTTGATAGCTTTAGCTATAGCTCCAAATTCGTCATTGGTTTTAACATCTATTAGATTAGAATCTTTGGTTTTATGATTGATAAAGTCAAAGAATGAGTTAAGACCTGATTGGATTTTTTGGAGTGGGGAGAGGTAATAAGATATGATAAAGTAAAGTAAGATGATGCTTGCAATACTTGTAAAAACTACTATAATTGTTTGGATATAAGCAATTTTTAATGCAGGAAGTTCTATAAGCTCAGAATCTTCACTAGCACAAATTGTATATTCATCAATCTTAGCACAAATAGCAAATTTTTCCTCTTTGTTTTGATTAGTATAAGTAAAAAGATTATAATCTCCTATTTGTTGATGTGATTTGCCTATGGTTGTAATATCTGGATTTTTTTCTCCAAGTAATTTTTTATCAGTTGAAGCAAATACATTATATTCTCTATCAAAAACAAAAGTATTGCCCGGTAATTCGCTAAATTCTTTTTGTAAATCATCTACTAAAACATCAATTGCTAAAATACCAATTAATTTATTATTTTTATATATTGGCATAGCATAAGTAAAGCAAGGCAATCCTGTAGTAGCATCAATATATGCAGCAGTAATATACAAACCATTTGCTTTTAATGCTTCTATGTAAAATTCTCTAGTTGTAGCATCGTAATTATCTGCTTTGCCATAAATTCCATATTCTAAACCTTTGCTATCACTATCTGGATCGCTTACGATTAGTTCTCCATTAGTTTGTGCTATATAAACTGCTAAGAAATTTCCTGCATCTCTAAAAGACTTTAAAATTTTGCCAGTATTTTGCATGAGTTTTTCTTGAGTATTTAATTCTTCGTAAGAATACCTTGTAACAGCTTGAGCTAATTTTTCCAAAGAACGGACATTATAGCTTTTAAAATCTTTCATAGATTTTTCAGCGGTTTTTACATAATTTATTTCAGCCTTAACCACCTCATGGTTTAAAGCATCTTTGGTGAAAATAAAAGTGATAATACCCAATATAACAAGACACACAATGGCTATTATATTAGAGATCAATGAAATTTTTAGCTTGATACTTTTCATCTAAATAACCTTTCAGTAATTTTTAAAAGTAAAAATTATATCAAAAAAAATAATAAATACTTTTTAAATTTAAAAATCTTTTTTGAGTAGATTGAATATATTTTCACATGCTTGCGAAAGGATTAAATAAGTTTCATCAAAATTTCCACTATACCAAGGATCAGGGACTTCAGTATATGTTAAATTGGGTGTGTAGTTTGTAATTTTTTGAATTTTATGTTTGTGTTGTGGAAAATTTTTAACAACTTCTTTAAAATTAGAATCATCCATTACAAAGATATAATCATTTTCATCGCATATTTTTTGTGTTAATTTTTGACTACAAAAATCACAAGCTTTGATATTTTTACTTTTCAATAAGGCTTTGGTTTTATGATGCATATCTTCTCCATCATGATAGCCTGAAGTTCCTGCGCTAGATATGCTAAAAAGATGTCTTAAATTTGCTTTTTGAAGTATATCTTTCATAATAAATTCAGCCATAGGTGATCGACAAATGTTTCCCAGACATACAAAAACAATTTTAATCATTAAATTTCCTAAAATATATATTTTTAAAATTATAACAATAGTTTTGGATAATTTAAAATTACTAAGGTATAATTTTTAATTATTGGGGAGCTTTTTGCTGAGAGGAAGTTTGGCTTCGACCCTTGAGAAGTTTGATAATGCAAACTTTGAATTTCTTGCAAAAAATTCCTTATTTTAAATGTAAGGATAAAAAATGATACAAGCACAAACTAAAACAAAAATTCCAATTCTTACTATAGCAGGCAGTGATTGTAGTGGTGGAGCTGGATTGCAAGCTGATTTGAAAACTTTTAGTGCTCATGGTTTGTTTGGAATGAGTGTAGTGTTAAGCGTGGTAGCTGAAAATACTACTAGGGTTATTTCTTGTTTTGATATACCTAAAAAAATTATAGATGAACAAATGCTAGCAATTTATGAAGATATTACCCCTAAAGCTGTAAAAATTGGTATGCTTGGTTCTAAAGAGATTATAAGTTGTGTAAAAGAAAATTTACTTCATTTTAAATGTGAAAATATAGTAATTGATCCTGTGATGTTTGCTAAAAACGGCTATGCTTTAATGCCTTTGGAAAATTGTCAATTCTTTAAAGATGAAATTCTTTCATTAGCAGATGTACTCACTCCAAATATCCCTGAGGCTGAATTTTTATGTGATTTTAAAATTTATAATGAAGAAGATATGAAAAAAGCAGCTTTAAAACTTTTTGATTATGGTGCTAAAAGTGTTTTGATAAAAGGTGGTCATAGTAAAGAAAATACTAATGATGTTTTTTATGATGGGAAAGAATTTAGTATCTTTAAAGGTGAAAAGATTGATACTAAAAATACTCACGGCACAGGATGTACGCTTAGTTCTGCTATAGCAAGTAACTTAGCACTTGGAAAAAACAAATATCAAGCCATAGCTTTAGCTAAAGAATATGTTTATGGTGCTATTTTAAATTCTTTAGCACTTGGCAAGGGTTGTGGCCCTACAAATCATTTTTTTAAATTTGATAAGGAATAATAATGTATATTGCAAAAATAAGAAAAATAAAACCTTTAATCCATCATATAACAAATTATGTAACAGTAAATGATTGTGCAAATGCTACTATAGCTTTAGGTGCTAGTCCTATAATGGCTGATTTTGACAAAGAACAAAAAGAATTTTCTAAAATTTCTAATTGTTTAGTTTTAAATACAGGCACGATTAATGAAAGAGTAGCTAAGGCAATGTATGAAAGTGTAGCTTATTATGAAAAATTAAATAAAGCTATTATTCTTGATCCTGTTGCAATGGGTGTTACTTGTGCAAGAAATGAGATTAATAGCAAATTATTATCAAATAAAATTAGCATTATTAAAGCAAATGCTTCAGAGATTGCAAGCATTATTGGTTTAGACGGTAAAGCAAAAGGAACAGATAATACTTTTATAATCAATGATGATTTTTTACAAAAAGCTCAAGAATACACTCAAAATACTGATAGAATTTTAGTAGTAACTGGTGAGATTGATTTTATTATTTCAAAAGATAAAATTGCAAAAATTTATAATGGTTCTATCATGGCTACTAAAATTACTGGAGCAGGTTGTATGTGCGCTTCTGTGTGTGGAGTATTTGCTGGAGTGATAGAAGATAAATTTCAAGCAAGCTTGTATGCTATGCTTAGTTTTAATATAGCTTGTGAGTTAGCACAAATAAATTCCAAAGGCACAGGGAGCTTTAGGATGAATTTGCTTGATGAACTAAGCAATATTAATGATGAAGATATTAAAAACAAGGCTAAATATGAACTCATATAAAATTTATTTAGTCGCAAGCAAAGAGCAAAAAAGCGAAGATAAATTTTTAAATATCGTAAAAGAAGCACTTAAAGCAGGAGTGAATATAGTCCAACTTAGAGAAAAAGAACTCAATACTTTAGAATTTTATAATTTAGCATTAAAAGTAAAAAGATTATGTGATGAATTTAAAGTTCCATTTTTAATTAATGATAGGATTGATATTGCTTTAGCAGTGGATGCTAGTGGAGTTCATATTGGCCAAAAAGATTTACCTTTAAAAATAGCTAGACAAATTTTAGGAGATGAAAAATTAATAGGATTAACAATTAATCATAAAAGTGAGCTGGTAAATTTACAAAAAGCTGATTATATAGGAGTTGGTGCGGTTTTTCCAACTCCTAGTAAGAAAGAATGTATGGTGCTTGGAATTGATGGTTTAAAAGAGATTGTAAATTTAAGTCCTTTGTCAGTAGTGGCAATTGGTGGTATTGATCATGCAAATATTTCTTTACTTAAAGGTATTGCTATAGATGGAGTGGCTGTAATTAGAGCTATTATGGATGCTAAAGATCCAAGTAAAAGTGTATTTAATTTAAAACAAGCTTTTGAGAGTTTATAAATATGGTTTATTTTATAGGAACGCAAGAATTTATAGGTGTGGAAAATATTGTTTTAAGCGAGATTAAATTTTGTGATTTTTGTGTTAATTTGTATGAATTTGATTGTTTGATTATTAGTTCCAAAAATGCTCTTAAAGCTTTAATGCAAAGCGATTCTAATATAAATTGGGATATTAATTTATATGCTGTGGGATTTAAAAGTGCAAAATTAGCCAAAGAACTTGGTTTTAAAAATGTAAAATATCCAAGTAAAGCTTATGGAGAAAATTTAGCTTATGAATTTTTAAATGAGTTTAAAAATAAAAAATGTCTATATCTAAGAGCAAAAAAAATTAGCTCTAGTTTAGATGAAATTTTGTTAAATTCTAATATAAATCTTACTCAAAAAATAGTGTATGAAAATATTTCTCTAAACTCTCAAAATATATCTTTAAATCATCCTGCTGTTTTTGTTTTCAGTGCTCCTTCTAGTGTGGATAATTTCTTAAATTTTTATGAGTTAAAAACAGAAGATAAGATTGTAGTTATAGGTGAGAAAACAGCTAAAAAGTTAAAACATTTTAAAAATTTATATATTTGCCAAGAGCAAGATTTAAATTCTTGCATTAATTTGGCTAAAAGTTTAGATTTTTAAAGCTTTTGCGTAATATAAAATAAGCTATAAAAACCACACAAATTTCACTCACTATAGAAGCTGCCCATATACCATTTAAACCAAAAAAATAAGACAATGCATAAATAAATATAAAAGGTAAAATTAGACTTTGTATGATTGAAATACTCAAAGAAAGTAAAGGTTTATCTAGTGCTGTAAAAAACGAAGCACAAAATTTACCAAACCAACTCAATAAAAAAGAAAAAGAAAAAATCAAAAGTGCATTTTGTGCTATGAGAAAAAATTCTTGATTATTGTCTTTGTTAAAAATTTCAACGATAAAATCATTGTAAAAATAAACGCATAAAAATGTAAAAATTCCGATGAAAAAAGAAGCAAAAAACATTCTTTTGAAAATATCTTGAATTCTTTTTAGGTTTTTGTGCCCATAATTATAGCTTATAGCTGGTTGCATCGCATCACACATTGCTATAACAAGTATAAAAACAAAGGTGCTTAAATAAAGTATAATAGAAAATGCTGCTAAAGCATTGTTACCTGCTATTTTTAACAAGATAGCATTAGCAAGTATGGTATAAATAGAACTTGAAATATTTGAGAAAAATTCAGAAGAACCATTATAAAGAATGCTTTTTAGTATATTAAAATTTATCAGAGGTTTTTTAAATTTTAAAATAAGATTTTTAAATACAAATGGGATAAAACCTAGTATAGTGCCCAAAAACATACCTATGCATGTTGCTAATGCAGCTGAAAAAAGTCCCCATCCAAAAACTACAATAAAAAGCCAATCTAAAATAATATTACTTAAAGCTATGATGATATTTACCATCATACTATAAAAAGTTTTTCCGCAAATTCTTAAGTAATTATCAAGTGCAAAAGAAAGCATAGTAGCTGGTGCAAAAAGTGCAAAAATTTGCATATATTGAGTGGATAAAATTTGTATATGTTCGCTTGCTCCCATGAGTTTGCTTAAAGAATTTGCAAGAAAAAAGCCTAAAATTCCCATAAAACATGAAATGATAAAAATCAATAAAAGACAAAAAGAAAAAATTCTTCTTGCTTGTTCTATTTTTCCTTTTCCTAGATTGATAGAAATTTGCACAGAAGATCCTATGGCTATCATATCTGCTAATGCAAAACTAATCATAATAAAAGGCATCACTAAATTCATAGCTGCTAAAGCATCTACTCCAAGATATCTACCAACAAAAATTCCATCAATAATTATATAAAGGTATATAAAAGCTGCACTAGCCATATTAGGCAATGCACATTTAAAAAATAACTTAGTGGGGTTTGATGAAGTGTAAAAATTATGTATCGACATGAAAATCCTTATTAATGTTTATTTAATTTTTTAAAAACAAATAAAGCTAATAAAGACTTTCAATATCCTCTATAGTATCTTTAAAATATAGCATCAAAGTTGTTACAAAAAAAGTTGCAAAAAACATATATCACCTAAATTTTAAAAATCCTATTTGTTAAAATAATGTAAGTATTATATTGTAAAATTATTTATATACAACTTAATATAAATTTTAAATGATTTTTACCGATTTTCATAAACCCACAACAAACAAAAGGAGCAAGGATGCAAATAAATTCGTATTCTAGAGTGGCTGCAGAGTCACAAGTTAGCAATAGGAAGGCTGATTCGAATACAAAACTTGAAGATACTAATACCAAAAGTGCAAATAGTACAAAGGATATTGACAAAGAAAAACTTGATAAGCTTGCAAGTTTAGGTGGAAAAGGCATTACTGAGCTTTATACCATGAGTTTTATGCAACAAACTTTAAGTATGAGTTCAGCAAATAGTTTTTCACAAGCTAACATAGCAGGTTTAGCAAATTCAAATAATCCTTTATCTTCTGTTCTTTCTGGTATAGATTTTAAAGCAATAGGGTATGAAGGCAAGGATATTTTTAGCTTAACTAGTGATGAGGCTAAAGAACTTGTTAGTGAGGATGGATTTTTTGGTGTAGCAAAAACTTCTCAAAGATTGGCTGATTTTGTTATCAATGGAGCCGGAGATGATGTAGAAAAACTCCAAAAAGGCTTAGAAGGATTAAAAACAGGATTTGAGCAAGCAGAAAAAATGTGGGGTGGCAAGCTTCCTGATATCAGCTATCAAACTATTGATAAAGCTATTGAAAAAGTAACTCAAAAGATTAACCAATTGGGTGGAAATTCTTTAGATATCAATGCATAATCCCTAGTATTCTAGGGATTAGTCAATTTTTAAAACACTTAAAAATGCTTCTTGAGGTAGATGAACCTTGCCAATGGCTTTCATTCTCTTTTTACCTTCTTTTTGTTTTTCAAGAAGTTTTCTTTTCCTTGTGATATCACCACCATAGCATTTTGCTGTTACATTTTTCCCCATGGATTTTACATTTTCTCTAGCTATGATTTTATTACCTATACTTGCTTGTATAGCTACTTCAAAAAGTTGTCTAGGGACTATTTCTTTCATAGCTTTTACCAATTCTCTTCCTTTGCTTAAAGCTTTTTCATTTGGCACTATTATACTTAGCGCATCTACATTTTCCCCAGCTACTTTGATATCAAGTTTTACCAAATCACCTATTCTAAATTCTATAGGCTCATAATCAAAACTTGCATAGCCTTTGGTCAAAGATTTTAATTTGTCATAAAAATCCATAACTATTTCATTTAAAGGTATATCATATTCAAGCAAAACACGCTCAGGAGTGATATAATCCATTTTTACTTGCATACCCCGTTTGCGATTTAAAAGAGTAATTAAATTTCCTAAAAATTCACTAGGGGTTATAATGGTAGCTTTGACATAAGGTTCTTTAATATGATCGATTTTATTTACAGGAGGTAATTCGCTTGGATTTTGAATTTTTAAGATTTCTCCATCGGTTTGATAAATTTCATAAGTAACAGTAGGAGCTGTTGCAATCAAATCAAGATTAAATTCACGCTCTAATCTTTCTTTGATAACCTCCATATGTAAAAGTCCTAAAAAACCAACCCTAAAACCAAACCCTAAAGCTAAAGAAGTTTCAGGTTCGTAAGTTATAGAGCTATCATTTAGTTTTAATTTATCAAGCGCATCTCTTAGATCTTCAAATTTATCAGTTTCTATAGGATATAATCCTGCAAAAACAAAAGCTTTAGCTTTTTCGAAACCTCCTATAGCCTCTTTTGCTTTATTTTTAGTTAAGGTTATAGTATCTCCAACTTGAACATCTGCGACATTTTTAAGTCCAAGAACGATTACACCAACTTCACCTGATTGCAGTGATTTGGTTTTTATTGGATTTAAAGGATGTGGGTAAAATAAATCTTGCACAATATGTCTTTTATCTGTGCTCATTATTAACACTTCGTCGTTTTTGGAAATATTGCCTTCATAAACTCTAACCAAAGCTAAAGCTCCTAAATAATTATCAAACCAAGAATCATAAATCAAAGCTTTAGCAGGAGCTTCATCATCGGTTTTTGGTGCTGGTATTTTTGTAATGACAGTTTCTATAAGTTCTTTAATACCAACCCCGGTTTTAGCACTTACGCAAATTGCATCTTTGCAATCTATCCCGATGATATGTTCAATTTCGTGCTTTACTTTTTCAACATCAGCTGATGGTAAATCGATTTTATTTATAACAGGGATTATTTCAAGATTATTTTCTAATGCTATATAAACATTTGCTATGGTTTGTGCTTCAACTCCTTGTGAGGCATCTACTACAAGTAAGGCTCCTTCGCAGCTTGCTAAAGACCTACTAACTTCATAGGAAAAATCTACATGGCCAGGAGTATCAATTAAATTTAGTATATACTCTTCATTATTATAAGTATAGTTTAGACGCACCGATTGAGCTTTAATGGTAATACCGCGTTCTTTTTCTATATCCATAGTATCCATAACTTGATTACTCATTAATCTATCGCTAATTGCACCGCATTCGCTAATAATTCTATCAGCTAGTGTGCTTTTTCCATGATCAATATGAGCTATGATTGAGAAATTTCTAATGTTTTTCATTAAGATTCTCTCATTTTTCTTTTAGCAAGACCAATTTGCTCATAAGCATCTATTTCTTTTTTTAAAGAGCTATATCTCTTTTTCAATTCATTGTTTAAAAAAGAGATATTTTTTGGAGTTGCATTGGCATTAGCTGAGATCGCACTTACAAAATCAAGTTTTCTTTTTGTACTAGAGTCCTTAGGATTGCTCGTGAGTTTTTGTGAATTTAAAAATTGCAAAATCAGTTCTTGTATGGTTTGAGAATTTTTAGCTGAATTTGCTTTTGTAATAAAATCTTCTATACCGCTAACTTTAATACTAGATTTTGTATCTTGCTGTTTTGAATTTTTATCTTTATGGTTAAAATATATTAGTGCTACTACGCCAAATATCACAATAATTAGCAAAATTAAAATCAAAACTATTACAAAAATACTCATATTTACCCTTATAGTTTTTTAGCATAAGATTTTTTAAAATAGCTTACTATGCTTAAAATAATCATAAAAATAAAGCCCCAATATACATAATTTGGAATTTTAACTGCATCTCCTGCTGCATAAGAATGCATTCCTGTTAAGAAATAATTAACACCAAAATAAGTCATAATAATAACCCAATAAGCAAACATAGAGCAGATTGCAAAAGTATATTGATTAGACCATTTTGGAACTAAACGAATGTGTAAAATTGCTGCATAAGTTAATATACTAATTAAAGCCCAAGTTTCTTTAGAATCCCAGCTCCAATATCTTCCCCAGCTTTCATTAGCCCATATTGCTCCTAAGAAATTTCCAACAGTTAATAAGCATAGTCCTAAAATCATAGCCATTTCGTTGATTCTTGTAGCTTCTGTTATATTTCTTAATATGTTTTCATTATGTTTTCCATTTGCTTTGAGCATGCAAAATAAAATTAAAACAAAAATTCCAAGCAATGCACATAAGCCTAAAAATCCATAACTAGCAGTAATTACAGAAACATGTATAGTTAGCCAATATGATTGTAAAACTGGAACTAAATTGGTAATTTGTGGATCCATTTGACTAAGATGAGCCACACCTAAGGTTACACCTGCTAAAATAGAAGTTAAAGAAAGTGCAATAGGGCTTTTTCTTGAAAAGAAAATTCCAGATAGTGATAAAGCCCAAGCAATATAAACCATACTTTCATAAGCATTACTCCAAGGAGCTCTACCTGCTATATACCAGCGTAATGCTAGTCCTAGTGTATGTATAAAAAATGCAATAATATTAACAACATATACAAATTTAAAAGCAAAATCTATACGAACTTTTGGCATAAGCATTTTTACAAAAACAATGACTAAAAGTAAAAATCCTGCGAATAAATACAATGGAGCTAAATTTACAAAAATTTCACTTTTATTAAAGAAAATTTCTGTATTAAGTTTTTTCAAACTCGGCATAACTTCGTGCCCATATTTATCTTGGTAATTTTTAATTTCATTTAATGCAACATTTGCATTTTGCCAATTATTATTTTTTATAGAAAATTCTACTGCGTTAAAATAATCTTCTAATAATTTTTTTACCACTAAACCTTCTTCATCTTTTAATCCCACATAAGCTTGGTAAAAAGAAATCCATTGGTTATTGGTACTATTTTGCAAAGGTATAAATTTGAAAATTTCACCAGAAAAAATTAGATTAACGATATTTACTCTTTCATCAAGCTTGATAATTTCTTTATCTAATATACTTCTTCTATTTGGATTTTTTCTATTTGCATTTTCTACATATTTTTGTAGTTTATAGTTTTCAGTTGTGAAAAAATCTTTAAAACTAGCATAATCAGTAGGTTCTATCCCTAAAATTTCACAAATTTGTTCGTTAATGATTTTATTTCTTGGCATAAAAATTATTTTTTTATCATACCAAGCAGATCCATCAAATATCATAGAAATGATAGTTGCTTCAGGGCTTTGGTTTTGATAATTAGTACTTTTGTAAATTTTTTCTAATACTTCTGTCGCTAAAGTGTTAAATGGAACCATCCTCCCATCGGGTTTTTGAACAACTAAGGTAGATAATTCTTTAGCATGTTGCTCATCTACTTTAATTGGTTCTATTGCATAGATATTTTGCGTATTTAGTAAAAAACAGGTAAAAAATAAAACCATAGCTGTTTTTTTCAATGAATCTTGATTGATCATTTTAGCAAGAGTTCTAAATCTTGAGTGAGGATTTAAAATATTTAAAAACATACCTAAAGTCAATAAAAAATATCCTATATAAGTAGGAATCTTACCAGGATCTTTATTAACCGATAATATTGTGCCTTGTTCATCTTGATCATAAGAGCTTTGATAAAATCTAAAACCTTCATAATCAAGTACATTATTCATAAAAATTTTATAATCAAATTTTTCATCTTTATTATTTACTTCAACATAGCTTGCATAAGACATCGGAGACATTGAACCAGGATAGCGTGCTAATTCAAAATCTTTTAAATACATTTCAAATGGCATTTCATATCCTTTAGGTCCCCATCTTAAAAAGAATGCCTGATTTGCTATATCTATACGCAAAGGAGAATTGTATTCGATTAAAAATACTTCCTTGGTTTCACCTTTATAAGTGATGCTTAAATTTAAGGCATTTATAGCATTATCAGAAAGTTGGGTTGGCATATATTTTGTGCTTTGAGCAAAATCTTTAAAATTATTTAAAATAGGATTATTCCAATTTTTTGCTTCACCAAATAAAGATATTAAAGCATTTCTTCCTAATTCAATCCAGCTTGTTTTAAACCAAGTTAAAAAACTCTCATCTTGTGCAGCATTAATTCCTTCTAAAGTTTTGATGCCATTTAAAGAAGCAAATTTAACAACCAAATTTGCATTATTAAAAGAATACAATCTTTTATCTTTAGCATCTGCGGTTTTAAAAGCTTTTAAAATGCTTTCTTTGCCATCACTCATAGACATAAATTTTAAATCCATGCTAGAACTAAGATTTAAATTTTTATCTATTTTTATATAAGGTTTGCTAACTTCATCATTTAAAAAGGCTATATTTACTCCATCAATGGTTTGAATTTCTCCTACTTGAAATGTAAATTCTTTTGCTTGATTGTTTTGAGAAATCATTAAAGATAAAAGAGCAGAAGCATTAGCGTCTTCCTTATAAACTTCTTTAGCATCTAAGATTAAATTTTTATAAGTAACGGTAGCTTTATCTTGAGGCAAGATTAGATCAAAAGAAAAATTATTCACAAATGGTAAAATAGAAATGTATTCAGATTTTGAAGCACTATAAACTTTATCATCCATTAAAGTGGCGATATAAACATAACTTTTTGATGTTTCTATGATATTGTTTTTTTCATTTTCTCTAATGTGTAAATTTCCTTCAAAACCTGCATATCTAGTAAGTGCAGAACCAAATAATATCAATAAAAAAGAGATGTGAAAAATAAAAAGAGGTATTTTTTTCTTATTTAACATCTTGTATTTAAAAATGGCTGCTAAAAGATTAAGCCCTAATAGAAGTTGTATAAAACCAAACCAAGATGTCCCATAAATCATAGCCCAAGCTGTTGGTGTGCCATATGCGCTTTCTATAAAAGTAGCTAAAGCGCAAAATAAGGCAAAAAGTAAAAATAAAAATATTGAGATTTTAATATTGCCAAAAGTTAGAAGTTGATTTTTCAAATTTAAGCTCCTAGATATTTTTTTCGTATTTCATCATTTCCAATAAGATCTTTAGCAGGTGCATGCATAGCGATTTTGCCGTTTTCTAAAACATAAGCATAATCGCTAATTTTAAGTGCAGAAAATGCATTTTGTTCTACAAGTAAAATTGTAATACCTTCTTCTTTAAGCTTGACTATGATGTCAAATACCTCTCCAACTATTTTTGGAGCAAGTCCCAAAGAAGGTTCATCAAGCATTAAAAGTTTTGGTTCGCTCATAAGAGCCCTTGAGATAGCAAGCATTTGGGCTTCGCCACCACTTAAGGTTCCTGCAAGAGCATTTTTTTTATCTTTTAATCTTGGAAAAAGTTTATACATTTGATTTTTTAAATGTTCATAATTTTCAGCATTATTAAATGCGCCTATTTTTAAATTTTCTTCAATGGTTAAATTTATAAACACTCTTCTACCTTCGGGAACCAAAGCTATACCTTTTTGAACCAAAGTATGAGGTAAATGTCTTTGAGTATCATAACCTAAAAAATTTACTTCACCTGTTTTTTTAACACAATTTAACATTGCATTTAAAGTTGAAGTTTTTCCAGCACCATTAGAGCCTATTAAACTTACGATGCTTCCAGTATTAATAGTAAAATCAATACCCTTAACAGCTTCAATTAAGCCATAATAAACATGCAGATCTTTAACAACTAGCATTAAAATCTCCTAAATAAGCATTAATAACTTCAGGATTTAACACAGCATCTGTTGGTTTTCCTTCAAATATGGTCTTGCCATAATCAAGCACCATAACTTTATCACAAAGTTTATTTACAAATTTCATATCATGTTCTATCAATAAAACACTTATTTTTTTATGATCTCTAATGTCAAAAATTAACTGCGCAAGATCATCACTTTCTGTTGAATTCATACCCGCAGCAGGCTCATCAAGTAGTAATAATTTTGGATTGGTTGCTAAAGCTCTTGCGATTTCAACTTTTCTTTGTTGTCCATAGCTTAAACTAGTAGCATTTTCATCTGCCAAATCAGCTATATTTAGTTGTTCTAGTATTTCATAAGCGGATTCTTTCGCTATTTTTTCTTGATTTTTAAATCTTCCTAAATGTAAAAATGCTTCAAAAATTCCATATTTGATACTTTGATCAAATCCAATTAAAACATTTTCTAAAACACTCATACTTGAAAAAAGTCTTATATTTTGAAAGGTTCTTGCTATACCCAAATGTACGATTTTATGAGGTTTTAAATGATCGATTTTTTTATCTAGAAAAAAAACTTCACCACTACTTGGTTTATAATTGCCAGTGATGATGTTAAAAAGTGTAGTTTTTCCAGCACCATTTGGACCTATAAGACCAAAAATTTCACCTTCTTTAATGGAAAATGAAGTATCTACTATAGCTGTAACTCCACCAAAATTTTTATGAATATTTTTAAGTTCTAAAATCATTTTTTATTCCTTTTAGAAAACTTAAATAGAAAATGAGTAAGTTCTTTATCGCCCATAATGCCTTTTCTTGCAAAAAGCATGACTAAAATTAATATTATAGAAAAAATGACCATTCTAAGACCTGGCATAGCAGGTGTTTCATAACCAAAAATATTCATACTTTCATCTAAAAATCTTAAATATTCACTACCACCAATAACCAAAATAGTTCCTATAATAGCTCCTGTTGTAGAACCTAAGCCTCCTAAGACTATAATGATTAAAAGTTGGAAAGTAAATAAAAAGTCAAATTGTTCTGGAGAAACGGAAGCTAAAGCACAAGCTAATAAAGCCCCGCCAACACCTTCTAAAAAGGCTGAAGTGCTAAATGCTAAAGTTTTGATTTTAAAGGTGTTAATGCCCATAGCTAAAGCTGCATCTTCATCATCTCTAACAGCTTTCATCGCCCTACCAAATTTAGAACTTACTATATTTAAAATGATAACAACAGCAAAGATGGCTATCCCGCCACTCCAATACAAAGTAGTATGTTTTGGTATATCATTTAAACCTAAAGATCCATTGGTAATGGATGCAAAATTTATAGCCATAAGCTTGATGATAATCCCAAATCCTAAAGTGACAATAGCTAAGTAATCTCCTCTAACTCTAAATACAGCAAAAGCCAAAATCAAAGATAAAAGCATCGCGCAAAAACCAGCTGCTAATAAAGCTATGATAAAACTTGGAGAATGAATCATTAAAATAAAACTGCTTGGATCTTCTAATGAAAATTGATCTAATTTGCTTTCGCTAGTTAGTAAAACTAAAGCAGCCACATAAGCCCCTATTGCGACAAAACCATTTGGTTCTAATGAAAATTGACCTGTAACCCCATTGATGAGATTGTAACTCACTGCTAAAATAATGAAAATTGCAATATTGCTTAAAATTCCTAGTTTGTAATCATTTAAAAAATAAGGAGATATAAAAATAATAGCAATAGCAATAAAGAAAAATGTCAAATGAGTAATTTTTCTACAAACCATAGTTAAAACCTGCTTTTTTCAAAATTTATACCTAAAATTCCAGTAGGTTTAAATAATAAAATTAATACTAAAAATATAAATGCAAAGGCATCTTTAAAACCCGAAAGATCAGGAAAAAGAGCAACAACAACAACTTCAGTAAATCCTATAATCAATCCGCCTAAAACAGCTCCAGCAACAGATCCAATACCACCTAAAACAGCAGCTCCAAAGGCTTTTAAGCCTATTAAAGTTCCCATGCTAGGTTCTACTGAAGGATAGCTTACTGCCCAAAAAATTCCACCTATAGCAGCTAAGGCTGATCCTAATGCAAACACTATAGCTATAATACGATTTGCATCAATTCCCATTAAATTTACCGTGTGAATATCAAATGCTAATGCTCTAATAGCTATACCATATTTACTTTTATAAAGAATATATAAAACAATAAGCAAAATAAAAAAAGTTAAAATAGGTACTAAAATACTATTTGCACTAATGCTTATATCGTTAATATTAATTACTGTTTCTAAATAACTTGGAACTGGAAAATATCTTGGGGTAGAGCCAAATACGACATTAAAAACATTTTGTATTAAAAAACTAATACCAATGGCAGTAATTAATAAAGAAATTCTAGGTGCTTTTCTAAGTGGCTTATAAGCAACTTTATCTATAGCTATACCTACAGCAGCTGCAAATAACATAGCTAAAGACAAAGCTCCTAAAAAAGGAACATTCATGCTAGTTACGCAAAAAAGAGCTGAGTAAGCTCCAACCATCATGATATCACCATGCGCAAAATTAATTAGTCTTAAAACACCATAAACCATAGTATAACCTATGGCTATGAGTGCATACATACTACCTAAACTAAAACCATTTATAATTTGCTGTAAAATTAAAGAACTATCCATTGAACCTCTTAAGGAAGAATTGAATCTTTGTAAACTTGTTTTTGATTTTCTATTGATTTAATTACAATAGATCTTGTTGCATTACCACTTTTATCTATACTTATAACCCCACTTACACCTTGAAAATTCAAAGTAGAATGTATATTATCATTAATACATTCTGTGTTAAGATTATTTACACATTTTTGCATCGCTTCGTATATGACAAAATAAGCATCAGCTCCCATTGCGCTAAAATTTGGAACTTCTTTATTTTTCTTTTCTTTTTCATATGCTTGTATAAATTCTTTAGATAAATCAGTTGGAGGGTTGTTATAATCAAAACTATCAGTGAAAATATATCCTTCAGCAGCATCTTGAGCTAAATTGATAAAAGTTTCATCTGCAACTCCATCTGCTGAACCCATAGGGATATTTACGCCCATAGCTTTTGCTTGTCTTGCAAACAAAGATGCTTCAGTGTAATAAACTGGAAGATATATAAAATCAGGATTTAAATTTTTAATTTGAGAGATGATTGCTTTAAAATCTTTATCTCCAGCTGTAATTCTAAATTTATCTAAAATTTTTCCACCTTGTTTGTTAAATTCTTTTTCAAAAGCTCTAGTTAAACCCAAAGAATAATCTGTTGTTTGATCAGTAACTATAACTGCTTTGTTGTATTGGAGTTTATTTTTAATATAATTTGCTAAAGATGAGCCTTGAAAACTATCCATAAAACAAACCCTGCTTGCATAAAGTTTTTTGTTTAAAATTTTATCCGCAGTTGCAGCAGGAGCTACAACAGGAATTTTCTTTTCTTCACCAATTCTTATAACTTGTAAAGTATTAGCCGTGATCATTTCTCCAATTAAAGCTTGAACTTTATTTTGTGAAACTAATCTCGTGCTAGCATTAGCACTTTCGATTTTATCACCTTTTGTATCAACTACTACAAGATTAATTTTATCGCCATTACTAAGAGTATTTTTCATAGAATTTGCAATTTTTATGCCATCTAAAGCACTTTGTCCATATGCAGCGGTTGCTCCTGTTAAAGGAAGAACTACGCCAATATTAATTTCTTTTGCTTGTACAATACTTGCAGCTATAATAGACAATATAGCGATATTAATTTTTTTCATAATTTTTCCTTTCAAGGATTAATAATAGTTTTATATACTTGTTTTTGTTCTTGTATTTCTTTAATAACTACAGAACGACTAGCATTGCCATTTTTATCAATGCTTATAACTCCACCAACACCTTCAAAATTTAGTGTAGAATGAATTTTATCATTAATGCATTCTGGAGTGAGATTATTTTGACATTCATTCATTGCATTTATCATTACATAGTATGCATCAGCTCCCATAGCTGAAAATGCTGGAAGTTCTTTTGTCCCACGATTTTTCTCATAAGCTTGTATAAAATCTTTAGATAGTTTTGTTGGAGGATTATTATAATCAAAGCTATCAGTAAAAATTACTCCATTTACAGCATCCCCGCCAAGTTCTATAAATGTTTTATTATTTACCCCATCTCCTGCGCTTAAAAGTTTATCAAAGCCTACTGCTTTTGCTTGTCTAGCAATCAATGCTGCTTCTGGATGATAAATTGGCATATAAACAAAATCAGGATTTATATTTTTTAATTGAGAAACTATAGCTTTAAAGTCTTTATCTCCTGAAGAAATAGTAAGTTTTTTAAGTACTTTGCCACCATTTTGTTTAAATTCTTTTTCAAAGGCTCTTGCAAGACCTAAAGAATAAACATTGCTTTGGTCAACAATAACGACAACGCTTTTTAAATTTAGAGTTTGATAAGCATAATTTGCAAATTTATCACCTTGAAAACTATCCATAAAACAAACCCTGCTTGCATAAGTTTTTTTGTCTAAAAGTTTATCACCTGAAGCTACAGGCGCGATAACTGGAATTTTTCTTTCTTCAGCTATGGATAATACTTGCATAGTATTTGGAGTAACTGCTTCTCCAATTAAGCCTAAAACTTTATCTTGCGATATAAGTCTAGTTGCGGCATTAGCACTTTCGATTTTATCGCCTTTTGTGTCAATAGCTATGATTTTTACACTATCACCATTTTTTAAATTTGGACTAAGAGTATTTGCAAGTTTAACACCCTCATACACATCATGTCCATAAGCAGCTAAAGGACCAGTTAGTGGTAAAATAACACCTATTTTTACTTCTGCTGCATAAATTGCACTTGCACAAAATAGACTAGCTAGTATAAGTTTCTTTTTCATGAATACTCCTTAAATTATTTTAAAAATGTTCCGTGTTTGGTTTTGGGTTTTGGTTCTTCTTCTAATAAATCTTCTTGATTTAATTCTATAGAAAAGTTTTGACCTTTTAAATAAGCAATAATATGATTTATGTCATCATCGCTTAATTTTCTTGCATAAATTCCCATTTGAATGCTATCTGCATTTGAATTTTGATAATAACCATTTGCATAATCTTTTAACAAGCCTTTAATTTGCGCAGGAGTTAAATCTTTTATAGCTCTTTTGCCAAATTCGTTTTTTTCTCCATTGTCACCATGGCAAGTATTGCATTTGTTTTCAAAGTATATTTTTTTAGCCTTTTGTATATCATAACTAACATTATCATTAAACGTATATGTTAATAAAGATTTTACATTAAAAGCCATCAAGGAACTAGTTAGTGCAAAGATAAATAAAGCTAATCGCAACATGAAATATACCTTACTTTTTATAAAATAAGCTTTGATTATATCTAAAAAAAATAAACACTAACTTTATGGATAAAAAATATTTTAAAATAATATTATGCTTAAAAGTTAATTTTTAACATTTTAATTTTTTGATAATACTATCAAGTTTTTTACTATCACCATCTTTTAAATCTTCTAAAGCTTCTATAGCAGGAGCAAAATCTTCCATTTCATCTAAGTAATTTTCCAAAGCATCTCTTAAAATTTGAGCTTTTTTCTTTTTTGAGATTTTAGCTGTTTTGTCTAAGCGATCAAATAAATCTTGAGATAATGAAAAAGTATAGCGTTTATTCATGTTACAACCTTTATTTTAATTTTATGTATTCTTGACAAGTTTTGCATTTATAATTTGCATTTGTAGTTTGAATTTTTTGATGAATTTCATAAGATACTTTATGAATTTTATCTTTACATAGGCAAATATATTCATAGGTTTTTTGAGTGTTTGTGTCGTGTTTAGAGTGTGATTTTTTTAAGTGCTCTTGATGCCATTGTTCTATTTTCATATCTTCTTTTAGAATATGTTCAAGTAGCCATTTTGATGCAATAATATTTAATTTTTCTTTTAAATCATTTGTGCTTTTTATATTTTGAATGAGTTCAATCATTGATTGTATAATGCTTTTGTGAATTTTTTGATGATTTGCAAGATCAGGATATCCTATCTTTGCCATGTATTTTTCTTCATCGGAAAAGTGTTCTTTCATATAGTTGAAAAAATCTGCTAGTAGAAATTTGACTTGACCTTTGTGTATAGGTTTATCTGAAATCATTTCAGCATTTGCAGCAAGTTCAAAGAGTTTTTTGTGCTGTTCATCTATTGCTTTGTTATGTATGCTGTATTTATCACACCATTTAGGTAGCATCATTAACTCCTTGTTTGTTATAAATTATATCTTAATTTAAATATGATTATATCATAAATCTTCATGCAAGTATCTCCTCATCTTTGTAAAATGTAAGATTGTTTGCACATTCTTTGCATTTAAAATTTGCTTTAGTGTATTGAATTTTTAAATGAATATCATAAGAAACTTTATGTTTTTTTCCTTCGCAAGCACAGCGATATAAGAAAAAATTGGTTTTGTTTTCTTCTTTAAGATTGTTGGAATTTTCATTGTTATTTTGAGTACTTTTATACCAATGTTCTATCATAATATCATGCTGAATAATATGTTCAATTAACCACGAACTTACTATGGTATTTAATTTTTCTTTTAAGTCATTGGTGGTTTTTACTTCTTTGATGAGTTTTACCATGGTATTTGTGATTTTTTTATGCATTAGTTTGTGTTGTTCGATATATGGATAATTAATTTGTTGCATATAATTTTCTTCTTCATCAAAATGAAATTTTATATAATGAAAAAAATCAGCAATGATTTTTTTAAGTTCGATTTGATAAATAGCTCTATCTGACATCTCTTCAACTTTTGCTGCTAGTTTAAAAAGTTTTTGATGTTGAGCGTCTAAATTTTCATTATTTACGCTATATTTTTGATCCCATTCTGGTAGCATAATCATCCTAAATCATTAAATACAACTTAAATTATTCTATAAATAATAGGCTTTAATTTTTATAAATTCATTTTAAATTCATATAAAAAAAATATAATTTTTAAAAATGCCAATATTAAAAAAGGTTAAAAATGGCAACGAAAATTTTATTATTAGAAGATGATATTAATTTAGGTGAAATTGTTAGTGAATTTTTGGAAGAAGAGGGGTTTATTGTTGATTTGGTTGATAATGCAGAAGATGCCCTAAATAAAGCTTATGAGAAAAATTACGATCTTTGGGTTTTAGATGTGAAAGTTCCTTTGGGAGATGGTTTTAGTGTGCTTAAAAATTTAAGAGAAGCAAAGAAATACACTCCTGCAATTTTTATGACTTCTTTAAATACTACTATTGATTTACAAAAGGGTTTTGAAAGTGGTTGTGATGATTATATAAAAAAGCCTTTTGAACTTGAAGAATTAAAAATAAGAATTAATGCTATTTTAAAAAGATCTTTTTCTCATAAAAATGAAGATTATGAAGATTTAGGGAATGGTTTAAAATTTGCTCTAGTTTCTCAAACCTTATATCAAAATGATAAGCCATTATCTTTACCCTTAAAAGAATTAAAACTTTTATCTTTGTTGGTAAAAAATAAAGGAAAATTTATTGATACTGCTTATATTTTTGAAGAAATTTGGGATTATGATCAAGAGCCAAGCGAACTTAGCTTAAGAGCTTATGTTAAAAATTTAAGAAAAATTTTAGGTAAAGATAGCATTATCAATCAAAGAGGTAGAGGATATTGCTATGCAAGAACCTAAAAAAGTTGCATGGCAGATACTTTCTTTATATCTTATTAGTATAGGTAGTGTTTTAGCTGTTTTATTTGGAATTTGGTATGCAAAATTAAAAGATGATTTAACAAGAGAATATGAATTTAAACTAAGACAAGATTATCGTTTTATCACAATACAAATGGAAAAATTTCGTTTTGATCCTATAAGCGTTAGTGCTCCAACTATTGCTCAACTTTCTAATATCAAATTTGCTATTTTTGATAGAACAAAAGTGTATTTTTCAAATTTAGATTTTCCTGCACAAACTTTGCTTTTTAAACTGGATAATGTCAATATTTATGATAATAAATTAATTTACATTGCTGATGCAAGATTAAATAATGCTTTATTAGGAAATTTTCAAAAAATAGATACTTTAGATGTTTTAGGCGATGTCAATCGCTTGAGGGTTTTAGTACAAGGAGATGATGTTTCACAAGAGCTTGCTTTTATCAGATTTAAAGTTGCTTTTGTGATGATTTTTTCTTTAATTTGTGTGGGTATTGTGGGATATTTTATTTTAAAATTTGCTCTAAAACCTTTGGAAATGAAGATAAATTTTTTAAATAATTTTATCAAAGATACTACTCATGAGATTAATACTCCAATTAGTGCTATTTTAATGAGTATAGAAAGTTTAGAAAAAAAACAAGATTTTACTCATTTAAAACCGCTAAAGCGTATCAAAATCGCAGCTTTGACTTTAAGCCATATTTATTCAGATCTTACTTTTTTAAATTTCTATCAGGCTTATTCTTCTAATAAAGAATGGATTTTTTTAAAACCTTTAATTATTGAAAGGATAGAATATTTTAAAATATTTTTAGAGCAAAAAAATATTACCTTAAAGCTTGATTTGCAAGATGAGGGTAAAATTTTAATCAACAAAGAGCAGTTTTTTAAAATGTTTGATAATCTTTTAGGTAATGCTATAAAATATAATATAAAAAATGGACACATAGAGATTAATTTATACAAAGAAAAACTAATGATTAAAGATAGTGGTTGTGGAATTTCTGAAGCAAATTTGAGTAAAATCTTTGATCGTTATATGAGGTTTAATAATGATCAAGGTGGTTTTGGCATAGGACTTTCTTTGGTTAAAAAAATATGTGATGAACACCGTATAAATATAGAAGTTCAAAGCAAACTTAAAGAAGGAACTTGCTTTATATTAACTTGGAAAAATTGATTATTTATTGCTCATTTTAGCTTTTTCTTTTGCCATTATGAGAGTGTTGATAAAATTTGTAATTTCTTGGCTATCTTGTTTATTGAGCGGGTTGATATTATAATTTAACATTTGTGTGGTTAAGAGCTCATTGCTAAGATCATTATCTGAAAATTCTCTCGCTTTTTGTAAAATTTTTAAAGCTTGTAAATTTTTTATTTCATACATATTATCCCTTTAAATAAATCACACTTGCTATGCGTTTTGAGGTTTGGTTTTTTCTATAAGAAAAAAATCTCTCATCATCAAAAGTGCAAATATCAATATCTATAATTTTTTCTATACCCAAATCATTTGCTTGAAATTTAACCATTTTTTTTAAATCAAGTTTGTTTTTATCTAAAAAATTAGAAAAATTCTTTTGAGCAAAGTCTAAAATTTCTCCATTTATCTCATAGTTTAATCCACAAATTCCTGCAGAAATGATTAAAGTGATATCCTTAGGATTGCTTTGAAATTTTGTTTGCATTTTTAATACCGCTTGTTTTAAAATATTTTCAAAGCAACCTTTTCTTCCTGAGTGTAAAGCACTAATGATTTTTTTATTTTCATCATATAAAAGCAAAGGCAAGCAATCAGCGCTTAAAATACACAAAGCTGTCTTTTTTAAAGCACTAACCACGCCATCGCAATTTATATTAAAATCATCATTATAAACACTAACTATATTAGAATGAATTTGATTTAAAAAAACGCAAGTTTGTATATTAGTATCAAATTCAAATACACTATGGTGGATAACATTTTCTCTAAAAATATTATAGTCTTTATCAAAAGCAACAAATGCTTTTACATAATCATTTTCTAATAAAGTGATGAAATTTGATCGATTTGTTGCCATGTGAGTGTTTCTTTATGATGAATTTGTCTATAAATATAACGAGCTAAAAGGTCTGTTTCTATATTTACTCTTCTTTTTATGGTATAGTTTTTAAATAAAGTTTCTTTAAAAGTTATAGGGATGATGGTTAAACGAAAAGAATCATCAAAAACTTCATTCACTGTTAAGCTAACCCCATCTATACCTATACTGCCTTTATTTGCAATTAACATCATTATATCTTTAGGAGCTTTAATATAAAAATCAACCCCATTTTGGTTATTTTGTATTTTTATAATTTCTCCAATTGCATCAATATGTCCTTGCATTAAGTGTCCATCAAGTCTGTCTCCAAATTTTAAAGCAGGTTCTATATGAACATAATCTTTAAAATTTTCTATAGCTATATGAGTCCTGCTTTCATAAGAAAGCTCTACGCTAAATCCATCATGATAAATTTGAGTTACGCTTAAACATGCACCATTTACAGCGATGCTATCGCCTAAATTTGGTTTGTATTTAGCATTTAGTGTAAGTGTATTATTTTGATAAGATTTGACAAAAGCTAATTCTCTAATAAGCCCATTAAACATTGATAAACCTTGATTTTTTGATTAATTTTATCCAAAAGTTATAAATTTAGTTTTAAGTAAAATATTATATAATCCTTGCCTTTTTAGAAAATAAAGGCAAAATATGTTTGATGTGATTGTAATAGGCGGTGGCCATGCTGGTATAGAAGCTAGTTCAGCTGCTGCTAGAATGGGTAAAAAAACCTTACTTTTAACGACTTTAATAGAGCAAATTGGTGCAGCAAGTTGTAATCCTGCCATAGGAGGTTTAGCTAAAGGGCACTTGGTAAAAGAACTAGATGCTATGGGTGGTTTAATGGGACAAATCACCGATGAAGCTGGAATTCAATTTAGAATTTTAAATGAAAGTAAAGGAGTGGCAGTTCGTGGAAGTAGAGCACAAATTGATATGGATGCTTATAGAATTTGTGCTAGAAATAAACTTTTAAAATTGCAAAATTTAGAAATTTCACAAGAACAAGTTGTATCTTTGATTATAGAAAATGATGCTGTTAAAGGTGTAAAAACTAATTTAGATAATACATATTTTGCAAAAAAAATTATCCTTACAACAGGAACTTTTTTAAATGGACTCATCCACATAGGAGAAAAAAAGCTTCAAGCAGGTAGAGTAGGGGAATTAGCTTCAATAAATTTAGGAGAATATTTAAAACAAAGTGGCTTAAAAATAGGAAGATTAAAAACAGGAACTTGTCCAAGAGTTGATGCTAAAAGTATTGATTTTAATGTGTTAGAAATTCAACATGGTGATGCAAATCCTAAGGCTTTTAGTTTTAAAACAAAAAATTTCACCCCTAATCAACTTCCATGTTATATAGCAAGAACTAATCTAAAAACGCATGAGATTATTAAAAATAATTTTTATCGAGCTCCACTTTTTACAGGTCAAATCGAAGGCATAGGACCAAGATATTGTCCTTCTATTGAAGATAAAATTAATCGTTTCGAAGATAAAGAAAGTCATCATTTGTTTATAGAGCCTCAAACTAAAGATGCGACAGAATATTATATTAATGGATTTTCTACTTCTTTGCCTTATGAAGTGCAAATTGCTATGCTAAGAAGTATTAAAGGTTTTGAAAATGCTAAAATTACGCGCTTTGGCTATGCTATAGAATATGATTATATTGATCCAACTGAGTTAAAACATACTTTAGAAACTAAAAAGATTAAAAATTTATATTGTGCTGGCCAAATTAATGGCACAACAGGTTATGAAGAAGCAGCGGCGCAAGGATTTATGGCAGGGATTAATGCAGTTTTAGCTATTGAAGAAAAAGATCCTTTTATATTAAGACGTGATGAAGCTTATATAGGAGTATTGATTGATGATTTAGTTATTAAGGGCACAAAAGAACCATATAGAATGTTTACTTCAAGAGCTGAATATAGGCTTTTGCTAAGAGAAGAAAATGCTATTTTAAGACTTGGAGAATATGGATATAATTTTGGTCTTTTAAATGGTGAAGAATTTTCATATATAAATCATATTAAACAAAATGTTCAAAAAGGACTAGAATATTTATTAGAAACTTCTTGGACTCCAAGTAATCAAAACAATGAATTTTTGCAAAGTATCAATGAAGAAAAAATCACTTCCATAGTAAGTTTGCAAAAAATTGTTGCAAGATCAAGCTTTACTATAGATAAGTTAAAAGCTCTAAATGAAATGTTTGAAAAAATGGATGAGTATTCATTAAATGAAATTTTAAATGAAGCAAAGTATTATCATTATATAGCAATGCAAAAAGCTCAAATAGATAAAATGAAACATTTACATGAAGTTAAAATTCCTGAAGATTTTGATTTTAAAAAAGTAAGTGGTTTGAGTAATGAAGTTGTAGAAAAATTACAAAAATTTAATCCACCAACTATTTTTGCTGCTTCGCAAATTAGTGGTATAACTCCTGCTGCATTAGACATTTTATACATATATATCAAGATGAAAAAATAATTTAGATATTAAAAATGTCTAAATTATTTTTAAATTTCATACTAAAATTAATTTAAATAATACTATTTTAATCCTATTTATAAGGCTTTTGCAAAAGAAAAAATTTATTATTTTTACGATACACTACTTTCTTTTACACTGAAAAAATAATTCAAAAATAAAGGAAGTAATATGGCTACATCTGAGAGCAGGCGAAGCTTTATGGGATTTGCCTTTGGAACGGTAGCTGCTGTAGGTGGTGCTTTTTCATTGGTTGCAATGAAAAAAACTTGGGATCCACTTCCAAGTGTTAAGGCAGCAGGAGTTACAACTGTAGATCTTTCGGGTATGAAAGAAGGAGAATTAAGAACGATAGAATGGCGTAAAAAACCAATTTTTATTCTCAAAAAAGATGCAGATATGGCAAAAGATAGCAAGAGAGATGTGGTTGTAGGCGATGTTGCTTACACTGTTGTTATCGGTCTTTGTACACATTTAGGCTGTATTCCAGCTTATGCTCCAAGTGAAAAATTATTTAAATGCGCTTGTCATGGCGGTGAATTTGATACAAGCGGTAAAAATGTATTTGGTCCTCCTCCAAGACCTTTAGATATCCCACCTTTTAGAATAGAAGGAACAAAATTAGTTTTAGGAGAAGAAGGTCCAGAGTATAAAAAAATGATGGAGGAAGCTTAATATGGCACAGATTAAAAAAGCTACTGGTATCATTGATTGGCTCGATCAAAGATTGGCTGTAAATAAGCTCTTTAATGTTTTAATGGCACAATATTGGATACCAAAACAAATTAATTTCTTATGGGCAATGGGTGTTATTTTAACAACACTTTTTGCAATACTTTTTATATCAGGTTTATTTTTGGTAATGTATTACAAACCTGATGTAGCTTTGGCTTTTGATAGTGTAAATAAAACTATTATGCAAGAAGTTGAATATGGTTGGCTTTGGCGTCATATGCATGGTGTAGCTGCTTCAATTATATTTTTGATTATTTATATTCATATGCTTACTGGAATTTATTATGGATCTTATAAAAAAGGTCGTGAGATGATTTGGGTAAGCGGTATGCTTTTGTTTGTTGTATTTTCAGCAGAAGCTTTTAGTGGATATATGTTACCTTGGGGACAAATGAGCTTTTGGGCTGCTCAGGTTATCACTCAACTTTTTGGCGGTATTCCATTTATTGGTGATGCTTTGGTGGTTTGGATAAGAGGAGATTTTGCAGTTTCAGATCCAACTTTAACAAGATTTTTTATGCTACATGTTTGTTTGTTGCCTATAGTTATTTTAGCAATCATAGCTTTCCATTTTTATTCATTAAGAATTCCTCATGTAAATAATGAAATTTCAGAAGAAATTGATTTTGATTTAGAAGCTGAAAAATATTTAGCTGGCGATACTAAAGGTTCTAAGGTTATACCTTTTTGGCCAGGATTTTTAGCAAAAGATTTTATGTATATTTCATTGTTTATGATTTTCTTCTTTTATTTGGTTAGTTTTAAATTTAATTTTGCAATGGATCCTATCAACTTTGATCCTGCAAATTCATTAAAAACTCCAGCGCATATCTACCCTGAGTGGTATTTTTTATGGAGTTATGAAGTATTAAGAGGATTTTTCTTTGATATTGGAAGTATCAAAGCTTTTGATATTGGTTTGGCTGCATTTGGTATAGCACAAATTATCTTTTTCTTATTACCATGGCTTGATAGAAGTGATGTAGTAAAACCAGCGCATGAAAGACCGATGTTTTTTGTTTGGTTTTGGGTATTATTAATAGACATGATTGTATTAACAGTATATGGAAAACTTCCTCCAACAGGCATTAATGCTTGGATAGGATTTTATGCATCTATGGTATTTTTATTGTTATTATTAGTGGTATTGCCAATTATTACAATTATGGAAAGAAAAAGGGGCTAATAATGAGAGAATTAAAAATATTTTTCGTAGTTGTATTTTTTACAGGTTTAGTATACTGGGGGGTTGAACCATTTGCACATTCAGTGATGAACCCACATTCAAGCCCTGCAAATTTTGATTTTGCAAAAGCTGATGAAGAATTTTTTCAAAAGGAAATTGAAGCAAAAACAAAGGCTTTAGAAGAAGCTAAAGCTTCTGGTAATGAAAAAGCTATTATTGCTACACAAAAAGCTTTAGAACTTTTACAAAGTCAAGAACAAAGCACTAAACAAATGTGGGAAAAAATTTCAAAAATTGATTTTTCAAAAGCAAACGCGCAAAAAGGTAAAGAAATTTTTGAAGGAAATTGTATAGCATGTCATGGTGTAAAAGCCGCAGGAATTCCAGCTAGTATTACAGATTCTTCTTTGGGTGTTACTCCACCTGATTTAAGTGATGCGGGTAGTATTTATGATGAGAAATTTTTAGCTGCGTTGATTATAGATCCAGTTAAAGCTATGCAAATTTCACATAAATTTAATGATGAAAAACCTTTTTTAATGCCTGCTTATCCTTTAAGTGGAGATGATACTAAAGATGGACAAGATTTAGCTGATTTAATAGCATTTTTAAAAGATACTGCTGTTAAATATGAAAAAGATTTTGAAGATACAACAAAAAAAGAATTAGAAGCAAAATATGCTAAAAATCAAGAATTATCCCAAGAAGCTAAGAATTCTTTAATAGCAAAAGAACTTCAATTTGCAAAAGATAAGCAAGTTTTTGAAAATGCTTGTGGAAGATGTCATGATGTTAAGTATGATGGGTTTGTTTCTAGTTCAAATATGGATGATTTGAAAAATTATCTTGGTATGACACCTCCTGATTTATCAATGATGATTAGATCTAAAGGAAGAGATTATCTTGATATTTTTATTAACGAACCTCAAAAGAAAATTCATGGCACAGCTATGCCTAGAGTAGGTTTAAACGAAAAAGCTCAAGAGCAAGTTGTTGATTATCTTGAAAAAGTTGGCGATAGCAAAAAAGAAGAAAGAGAACAAACTGGAATTTATATTATGATTTTCTTTGTTATCTTAAGTATTTTTGCTATTGGTTGGAAAAGATCGGTTTGGTCAAAACTTCATTAAAAATTTAACAAATAACGCTTTTTGGCGTTATTTGTCTTACAATAAGCTAAATATAAACAAAATTTGATAAAATACTTTCTCATTTCACACGCATTAATTTCCTTATTTAGGTTGCTTATTTGGTTTAATGAATGCGGAGGAATAAACCTAAAATATTTCACAAGGAGAAAATCATGGTAAGCATGAGAGATTTATTAGAATGTGGTGTTCATTTTGGACATCAAACTAGAAGATGGAATCCAAAAATGAAAAAATTTATTTTTGGTGAAAGAAAAGGTATATATGTAATTGATTTACAAAAAACCTTAAGATATTTTAGATACACATATAATATCGTTCGTGATGCAGCAGCTGAAGGTAAAACTATACTTTTTGTTGGAACAAAAAAACAAGCTGGTGGCGCTATTAAAGAATATGCTGAAAAATGTGGTATGCCTTATGTTAATCACAGATGGCTTGGTGGTATGATGACTAATTTTGGTACTATTCGTCAATCAATTAGAAAATTAGAAGTTATAGAAAAAATGGAAGAAGATGGAAGCATCAAGCTTTTAACAAAAAAAGAGGCTTTAATGCTTACTAGAAAAAAAGAAAAACTATTAGCATATCTTGGTGGAATTAGATATATGAAAACTCAACCTGATATGATATTTGTAATAGATACGGTAAAAGAAAAAATAGCAGTACAAGAAGCAAATAGACTAAAAATTCCTGTAGTAGCTCCTTTAGATACAAATTGTGATCCTGATTTGGTTGATTATCCAATTCCAGGCAATGATGATGCTATTCGTTCAGTGCAACTTTTTTGCCAAGAGATGGCTGAAGCAATTAATGAAGGTAAAGCTTTAAGAGAGCAAGATGGTGATGCACAAACAGAATTACCAATTAGCGAAGAAGAAAAAAAAGAAGTTTTAGAAGAAGCTATGAGTGAAGAAGATTTTGAAGGAGATAAAGAATAATGGCTGAAATCACTGCACAAATGGTAAAAGAACTGCGCGAAAGCACTGGCGCAGGTATGATGGATTGTAAAAATGCTTTGAAAGATACAGATGGTGATTTTGAAAAAGCAGTTCAACTTTTAAGAGAAAAAGGTCTTGGTAAAGCAGAAAAAAAAGCCGATCGTTTAGCAGCCGAAGGTTTGGTTAGTGTAAAAGTAAGCGATGATTTTAAATTTGCAACTGTTAGTGAAATTAATTCAGAAACAGACTTTGTTGCTAAAAATGAACAATTTATCGCTTTAACTAAAGATACTACAAGTCATATTCAAGCTAGAAATATTCAAAGTATTGAAGAATTGCACTCTAGTGAAATTAATGGAGTGAAATTTGAAGAATATTTAAAAAGTCAAATTGCAACCATAGGTGAAAATTTAGTTGTGAGAAGATTTGATACTTTAGAAGCAAGTGCCAATGGTGTGGTAAATGGCTATATTCATACCAATGGTCGCGTTGGTGTTGTTATTGCTGCAGCTTGTGATAGTGAAGCTACTGCTTCTAAATGTTCAGAATTTTTAAAACATATTTGTATGCATATAGCAGCTATGAAACCTAGCTATTTATCTTATGAAGATTTAGATATGGAATTTGTAGAAAATGAATACAAAGCTTTAGTAGCTGAACTGGAAAAAGATAATGAAGAAAGAAGAAGATTAAAAGATCCAAACAAACCTGAACATAAAATTCCTAAATTTGCAAGTAGAAAGCAACTTAGCGAAGCTATTTTAAAACAAGCTGAAGAAGATATCAAAGCAGAGCTTAAAGCACAAGGAAAACCTGAAAAAATTTGGGATAATATTATTCCTGGTAAGATGAATAGCTTTATTGCTGATAATTCTCAGCTTGATAGCAGACTTACTTTAATGGGTCAATTTTATGTAATGGATGATAAAAAAACCATTGAACAAGTTATTGCCGAAAAAGAAAAAGAACTTGGTGGAAGTATAAAAATAGTTGAATTTATCCGTTTTGAAGTGGGTGAAGGCTTAGAAAAGAAAACTGAAGATTTTGCTGCTGAAGTTGCTGCGCAAATGAGCTAATTATGGAAATTTTAAAAGCGGAGAATTTAGGACATAGTTTTGAATATCCGCTTTTTGAAAATTTGAATTTATCATTATATGAAAGAGATTGTATTGCCATACAAGGAAGTAGTGGTTGTGGCAAATCAACTCTTTTGCATATATTTTCTACTTTATTAAAACCAAAAATTGGAAATGTTTTTTATAAAAATCAAAATATATATCAACTCAAAGAAGAGCAGTTATTAAAAATTCGTAGAAATGAATTTGGAATTATTTTTCAAACACATTATTTGTTTAAAGGTTTTTTTGCTTTTGAAAATATTGAATTAGCTAGTATTTTAAGCAAACAAGAAATTGATCATGAGCTTTTAAAGCAATTAGGTATAAGTGATTTATTAGAGCAAAAAATTACAAAATTAAGTGGTGGTCAACAGCAAAGAGTAAGTATTGCTAGAGTTTTAAGTAAAAAACCTAAAATTATTTTTGCTGATGAAGCAACTGGAAATTTAGACTATAAAAATGCTCATAATGTGATGGAAATTTTGATTGATTATGTTAAAAATCATAATGCGATTTTGGTATTTGTTACCCATGATCAAGAACTTGCAAAAAAATGTGATTTTGTTTTTCATTTAGGAAATCATGGAATTTGTTAAGTATTTGGGTGATCAAAATGTAGTTGCTTTCATGTTGCTTTTTGCAAGAATGAGCGGTTTGTTTGTTTTTTTTCCTTTTTTTTCTCACAATAGCATTCCTATAGTCATTAAAACTACTTTGGCATTATTTTTAACTATGTTTTTATTTCCTTTGGCAAAAGTAGAAGGTAATACACCTGATTCTTTTTTTATACTTTTTCTTTTGGGTGAAGTTTTATTTGGAATGATTGCGGGATTGATTTTACAAATGGTTTTTGCTATATTGCAAATGGCAGGAGAACAAGTGTCTTTTACCATGGGATTTTCTATGGCTAGCATTGTTGATCCATCAACTGGAGCTAATACTCCAGTGATTTCTCAAGTGTTGAATTTATTAGCATTATTATTTTTTTTAGCTTTTGATGGACATCATTTGGTATTGCTTTTCATATCAAATTCTTTAGATTATATCAGCTTAGGCGGATTTTATCCGCATGAAAATTTAATGCTTTATCTAAATAAAGCTATGGTTAATATTTTTGTTTTAGGTTTTTCTATGGCTTTTCCTATTTTGGCTATTTCTTTATTATCAGATGTGATTTTTGGTATGCTTATGAAGACAATGCCTCAATTTAATTTATTAGTTGTGGGATATCCAATAAAAATATTTTTATCATTTGCTGTGTTGATAGCTATTTTACTTGTAATGATGGAATATTTTAAAAATTTGATAATGAAAAGTTTTGGGCATATTGAATTATTATTTTTTAATCTATAAGCAATAAATAATTAAAATTATTTTAAAATAACACATTTTTTAAGTTTTTAGGAGAAATGAATGAAAGTTTTACTTGTAAATTCCAATGTTGCTGTATCTAAATTAGTAAGTTTGGGTGTGCAAAAACTTGGTTATGATTTTGAAGAAATTGCAAATATCGAAGGTGAACTTTCGCATTATGATATTATTATTGTAGATCATGATAGTGATGTTGATTTAAATGAACTTAAAACAAAATGTGATAGATTGATTTATTTGTTACCAAGAAATCAAGAAAAAAAAGAAGATATAGAGTGTTTGCATAAGCCTTTTTTACCTACTGATTTTATAGAATTATTAGGTGGAATTAAAGAATTTAGTGAAATTGATCAAGAACAATCAAATGATGACTTAGATGAGCAATTGCTTAGTTTTGATGAAGATAAAATTTTAGAAGATGATGAGTTATTGGATACAGATGAATTGTTAAAAGATTTAAATTTAGATGAAGAAAATGTAGAAGAAAATGTAGAAGAAAATGTAGAAGAAAATGTAGAAGAAAATGTAGAAGAAAATGTAGAAGAAAATGTAGAAGAAAATGTAGAAGAAAATGTAGAAGAAAATGTAGAAGAAAATGTAGAAGAAAATGTAGAAGAAAATGTAGAAGAAAATGTAGAAGAAAATGTAGAAGAAAATGTAGAAGAAAATGTAGAAGAAAATGTAGAAGAAAATGTAGAAGAAAATGTAGAAGAAAATGTAGAAGAAAATGTAGAAGAAAATGTAGAAGAAAATGTAGAAGAAAATGTAGAAGAAAATGTAGAAGAAAATGTAGAAGAAAATGTAGAAGAAAATGTAGAAGAAAATGTAGAAGAAAATGTAGAAGAAAATGTAGAAGAAAATGTAGAAGAAAATGTAGAAGAAAATGTAGAAGAAAATGCCGCGCATTTACAAAATATTAATGATTTAGAAGAACCATTGGTGGAAGAGCTTGGTGAAAAAGAAGTGGATTTTGACGATATTCCAGAAGATGCGAAATTTATTGGTGATGAGGATGAAAATTTAGATGAAAATTTAGATGATGAACAGCCGCAAGTAGAAGAATTACTTGAGTCTCAAGATGAAAATATTCAAGAAGATTTTGTTTTTGATGAGGAAATTAGCACTCAAGATAAGATAAAAGAAGAATTAGCTGCTATTGATGAGCTTGATGAGGAATTAGAAGAATTGGATGAAAAAACAATGGATGAATTTAATAACATGGATGAAAATATGAAAAATGAACAAGATGATTTTGCTTCTTTAAGTGAAGAAGAAATTAAAATGGCTCTAGGAGAAACAACGTCTGATGATGCAAATTTGCAAGATGATGTTAAAATGGATAATGATAACATTAGTGATTTAGAAGATGTTAAGAATAATGAAGAAATGGTTGATGAATTAAGTAAAAGCATAGCTCAAACAATTACTTCAAGCATTACTGATGATACCTTAAAAGCAGCATTAAAAGGTATGAAGATGAATATAAATATTAACATTAGTTTTGATGAGAGTAATAAAAATTGAGTGGCCAAATTTTAATTATATCTGGTCCAAGTGGCGCTGGTAAGAGCACTTTATTACAAAGGCTTTTCAAAGAAAAAGAAAATATTTACTTTTCTATATCAAGCACTACAAGAGCTCCAAGAGAAAATGAAAAAAATGGAGTAGATTATCATTTTATTAGTGAAGCCGAATTCAAGCAAGGTATAGAAAATGGAGAATTTTTAGAATGGGCCTTGGTACATAAAAATTATTACGGCACTTCTTTGATTCCTGTTAAAAAAGCTTTAGAAGATGGAAAGAGTGTTATTTTTGATATTGATGTCCAAGGTTTTTGCATAGCAAAAGAAAAGATACCAAATTTTATCACTTCTGTTTTTGTTACTACTAAAAACAAAAAAGAGCTTGAAAAAAGATTGCTTAAGCGAAATACTGATAAAATAGAAGATATTGGTAAAAGATTAGAAAATGCTAGTGAGGAGATGAAATTTTTATCTCAGTATGATTTTTTAATTATTAATGAAGATCTTGAAACAAGCTATAAACAATTAGAAGCTGTGTTTGAAGTATCTAAGATCAAAAGCAAAAAATTCACTTTAGAACAAATTCAAATCCAATGGAACAAAGGAGATTAGCATGCATATGCCAAGTGGAACTCAATGGTTGATTATACTTCTTATAGTAGTTTTATTATTTGGTGCTAAAAAAATACCAGAACTTGCAAAAGGATTAGGCAAAGGTATTAAGACTTTTAAAGATGAAATGAACACTGAAGATGATAAAAAATTAGCACAAGATAATGCTCAAAAAATAGAAAAAGTTGATGAAAAAGACGCTGTTATAAAAGAAAATGAAGATATAAAAAAAGCATAATTTTTACATAAAGGCAAGCTTTGAAAACTTTAATTTATGAAGCAATTAAAGAAAAACTTGGTAGGGATTTTGTTTTAGAAAATCCCAAAAATAAAAATTTAGCACATTTTGCAACTCCTTTAGCCTTTTCTTTGGCTAAAGAGTTAAAGCAAAATCCTATGTTAATAGCACAAGATATTGTTTTAAAATTGCAAGATTGTGAATATTTTGAAAGTGTTGAAGCAGTTAATGGTTATGTAAATTTTAAACTTTCAAAAACATTTTTGGATTTTTTATCCACTAAAGCTTTAAAAGATCCTGAGAATTTTGCAAAAGATAGTTTAAAAAATGAAAGTTTTTTACTTGAATATGTGAGCGCAAATCCTACAGGTCCTTTGCATATAGGTCATGCAAGGGGTGCTATTTTTGGAGATAGCTTAACAAGAGTTGCTAGACATTTAGGCTATAAATTTGATACAGAATATTATATAAATGATGCAGGTAATCAAATTTATCTTTTAGGTTTATCAGTATTGCTTGCTGTAAAAGAGCATTGTTTAAAAGAAAGTGTGCAATATCCTCAAGAGTATTACAAAGGTGAGTATATTGTAGATATTGCTAAAGAAGCTTTTATTAATTTTGATAAAACTTTTTTTATCGATGAAAATATACCTAAGCTTGCAAATTGGGCTAAAGATAAAATGCTTGATTTGATTAAGCAAAATTTAGCTGATGCTAAAATTTATATTGATTCTTATGTTAGCGAAACTAGCTATTATATCCAATTACAAGATACTTTAGAAGCATTAAAGACACATAATGGTACTTATGAAAAAGAAGGAAAAATTTGGCTTGCTTCTACCAAAAAAGGCGATGAAAAAGATCGTGTGATTATTAAAGATGATGGCAAGGGTACTTATTTAGCTGCTGATATAGTTTATCATAAGGATAAAATGAGTAGACCTTATACTAAATGTATTAATATTTGGGGAGCTGATCATCATGGTTATATAGCTAGGATGAAAGCGGCTATGGAATTTTTAGGCTTTGATGCGAAAAATTTAGAAATCATTTTAGCTCAAATGGTGTCTTTGTTAAAAAATGGTCAGCCTTATAAAATGAGCAAAAGAGCTGGAAATTTTATTTTAATGAGTGATGTTTTAGAAGAACTTGGTAGCGATGCACTACGATACATATTTTTAAGCAAAAAATGCGATACGCATTTAGAATTTGATGTAGATGAATTTAAAAAAGAAGATAGCTCTAATCCTGTTTATTATATCAATTATGCGCATGCAAGAATTCATCAAGTTTTTGCTAAGGCTAGTAAAAATATAGAAGATGTCTTAGATGTAAAAATTCAAACCTTAAATGAAGATGGAATGAATCTTTTATTTGAAAGTTTGAATTTAAAAGCTGTGTTGTATGATGCATTTGAAAGTAGGGCTTTACAAAAAATTCCTGATTATTTAAAAAATTTAGCAGCACTTTTTCATAAATTTTATAACGAAAACAAAGTCGTTGGTTCATCAAACGAAGATGAGCTTTTAAAACTTTTTGCGGTTTGTGCTTTGAGTATTAAAACTGCATTTGCATTAATGGGAATTGAAGCTAAAAATAAAATGAATCACGATTAATTTTTTAATCGTGTTTTTTAATATTTCTTGTCATCATAAAGCTTTGCTCGAAAAATAAAAGCAAAGTCACGCTTACTCCTGTGGCTAAAGCTAATGTAACTGAAAGAGTAGTAAAAAAATAATCAAAAAATTGTATAAGTGCTTCTGTTTTAATGATGGTATCATCTGATCTTATAAAACTTATAAGATATAAAATTGCCTTATAAGCATAAATTCCAGGTATCATAGGTATAAGAGCTGGAAAGGCTATAATTTCTGCAGGTGTTTTAAAAATTTTTGCCAAAATTAAACCTATACATCCTATGGTAAATGAGGCAATAAATGTTGCTATGGCAAGAGTTTGAAAATTAAAATAATTTATCAGGGTAAAACGCAAACTATGAGCAAGCGCAGCCAATAAGGCAGATAAAAAAAGTGTTTTAAGCGGAGGATTACAAGCATATGCAAAACCAAATCCTGTAAGTGCTGCAAAAAACATATCCCAAAGTATAGAGCTATAATCAATCATTGTAAAATTCCAAAATTATTAATGCTTAAAGTTGTGTAAATTCCAATAGCTATGCAGCAAATTAAAATAGCAACGCTAATAATACGACTAAGTCCCATTAAAATATGATCTTTTAAAATATCTACAATTGAATTAATAAAATAAACTCCAGGTATAAGATATAAAATGCTTGATCCAAGTGCTACATTGGGATCTTTTATAAGATTTAAATCAACTCCTACAAATACTATCAAAGATGAAACAAATGAACATATGATGTATTGAATTCTTAAATCTATTTTTATTTTAGTAAGTATAAATTTTAAACTCAATCCTATTAATGTTGCGATAAATACAAAAACACATCCATACAAATCCCCACCAAAAAGTTTGCAAAATGCAGCATTAGCGCTAGAAATTAAAAACAGATTTAAAAGTATAGGATTTTCTTTTGTTTGGATTATTTTTTCAAATGATTTTTTTGCTTGTGTTAAATTGTATTTATGATCATAAATTTGCCAACTTAAAGCACTTAATTCTAAAATGATTTTAAAATTTATATGTTTGTAATTATTAGGAATGATAAAAGTTCTTTGATTAGAGTTGTTTTCTTTATCATAAATATTAATTGCAGTATGGTGAAAGAAAAAATTCATATTGATTTCATATCCATAAGCACGAGCTATCCTATCTACACATTTTGCAACTCTTGCTGTATAAGTTCCAGCTCCTAAAAACACAGTTATATAAGAAATTAAAAAATTGGTTAATTCTTGGATATTTGGTTTATACATTTTTTATTTAATTAGTTTGCTTTCTTTTTTGAAAAAATATATAAATTGCTACCATAATAACAACAAAAATTAGACAAGCTATAATTACTAAATGTAAATATTGTTTTATCAAGTCTTCATTTTTTCCTAAAATATATCCTAGTATAAGCAAAATTAAACACCAAATTCCAGTGCCTAAGCTTGTGTAAAAAATAAATTTATTCAAATTCATTCTTGCAAGTCCAGCAGGTAATGAAATGTATTGGCGTAAACCAGGGATTAATCTGCCTGTAAAGGTTGAAATTTCTCCATGTTTATTAAAAAATACTTCAAATTTATGAAACTTTTCTTCGTTTATGCCAAAATATTTACATATTTTTAAAACCACATTGCGTCCTAAAAAATAACAAAGATAATAATTAAATAAAGCTCCTAAAAGTGCTCCAAATGTTCCACAAAAAAGGCAAATCCAAAAGTTTAATTCATTTTGATGAGCTAAATAACCCGCAGGAATCATAACCACTTCGCTAGGGAATGGAAAAAAAGAACTTTCAACAAGCATTAAAAAAATAATGCCTAGATAACCCCAATCTTTTGCTAGTGTAAGTAAAAAATCTACAATTTCTCCAAGCATTATTTTCCCTAAAATAAAATTATTTTTCTTCGAGTTTTTCTAAAATTTTTATAGTTTTGATTTTATCATTTTCTCTGATACTATCTAAAACTTCTAAGCTTTCTTTGTCATTTTCATCAATTTGTCCAAAGATAGTATGAACTCCATCTAAATGAGGTTGAGGGCTATGACAAATGAAAAATTGCGATCCACCTGTATCTTTACCAGCATGAGCCATAGATAAAGTCCCTCTTAAGTGTTTGTGTTTTTGATCATCGCATTCACATTCTATTTCATATCCAGGTCCACCTGAGCCTATACCATGAGGACAACCCCCTTGTATAACAAAATCTGCAATCACGCGATGAAAAATCAAATCATCGTAAAAACCATCATTTGCTAAATTTGCAAAATTACACACGGTTTGTGGAGCTTCGTTAGGAAATAATTTTAAAGTCATATCACCTTTGTCAGTGCTAATAATGGCAAAATTGTATTTTTTAGCATTTTTAGTGTCGATTTTTTTAAGCATGTTTTCTCCTATTCTATATTTGTATAAACTGCTTGAACATCATCATCATCTTCTAATTTATCAAGTAATTTTTCTATATCGTTTAATTGTTCTTCATTAAAGCTTACAGGATTATTTGCGATATATTCAAGTCCTGCTTTTTTAAGTACTAAACCTTTTTTTTCTATAGCATTGCTAAGTTCACCAAAAGCAGTATAGTCTCCTATGATTAACAATTCTTCTTCATTTTGCTCTAATTCTTCAAGCCCAGCATCGATTAAATCTAATTCAAGTTCTTCTAAATCTGTATCAATTTTTTCAAGATGAAACACAGCTTTATGCGAAAACATAAATGTTAAAGAACCATTTTGTAAAATTTCTCCGCCATTTTTACTAAAAATAGCTTTTACATTTGCTACTGTGCGAGTAGGATTATCACTCATACATTCAACTATAATCAAAGCTCCATGTGCTGCTTTTCCTTCATAATGTATGTTTTTAATATCAGCACTATCTTTACCACTTGCTCTTTTTATAGCTGCATCGATATTATCTTTTGGCATATTATTAGCTTTGGCTGTAGCTATGGCACTTCTTAGTTTTGGATTCATATCAGGATCGATTCCACCTTCTTTAGCGGCTACTTGTATGGCTTTAGCAAGTTTTGGAAAAAGTTTGCTCATTTTATCCCATCTTGCTTCTTTTGAGGCTCTGCGGTATTCAAACGCTCTTCCCATAAAATCTCTCTTTCTAAATAATTTTTAACACAAAAGTATAAACTAAGAAGTCTAAATTTGATTTTAAAGATTTCTTAGATAAAATAAACAAATCTTAAATTTATCTCTCACGACATAAAATCAAAAATCTAAGGAAAATTATGAGTGCAAAAAAAGAAGTTTTGGTTGCATGGTTTTTTTTAATTGGCGCTATTGTTTTTGAAGTTATAGGAACTAGTTTTTTAAAAATGGAAAATAAGCTTTTTGGTTATTTTTTCATGGCTTTATTTATTGCTTTTTCTTATTTTCTTATGGGACTTGCAATTAAAAAAATTCAAATTGGTATTGCTTATGCAGTATGGGAACTTTTAGGGATGATATTAATTCTTTTGGTTTCTTTTGTGTTGTTTGAAGAAAGCTTAACTAATTTGCAAATTTTAGGAATTATTTTATCGATAATTGGAATTGTGATGATTAATTTAGGCGAGGTAAAAGAAGAATGAAATTATATTTAATAGTAATTATTTTATCGGCCATACTTGATATAGTGGCAAATTTGTTGCTAAAAAAATCTGAAAGTTTCAAGCATAAAAAATGGGGATTTGGAGCGATTTTTTGTGCAATTTTAGCTTTTTTTATGCTTTCTTTTAGTTTAGAATATGTTCCATTAAGTATTGCATATTCTACTTGGGGTGCTGTTGGGATTATAGGAACTTGTCTTGGTGGTTGGATTTTTTATAAGGAAAAATTAAATAAAATTGGTTTAGCTGGTATTGTTGTGGTTTTAATCGCAGTGGTGCTTTTAAATTCTTAAAAAGGAAATTGATGCAAATAAAAACAAAAAATATTAATTGTCAAAGTTGTGTAAATTTAATTAAAGTTTCATTAGAAGATGAATATGGTATTATGAGTATAGATGTAGAAAGTAAAACAATTGATATTGATTTAAATCCTGATCAAATTCAAAAATTTAAAGATGATTTAAAAGATTTAGGTTTTGAAATAATAGAAAATGATTGAATTAAAACTCAAAATAGCTAAAATGACTTGTGTAAATTGCTCTAATGCAATTGAAAAAGTGTGTTCTAAAATCGATGGTGTTGAAGATGTAAGTGTTTCTTATGTGAATTCAAGTGGTGTTTTCTTGTTAAAAGATGATAAAAGTATAGAAAAAATCAAAGAAAAAATTACAACTTTAGGTTTTGAAATTTTAGAAGATGATCAAAATTTGAAATTACACAAAACACAAGAATTAAAAAAACTTCAAAACAATCTTTTGCTTAGCATAGCATTAAGCATTATTGTGATGTATTTTGAAATGTTTGTGCAAGGACAAATTTCTAATTTAATCCAGCTAGTTTTATCTTTTGTTGGAATTTTTTATTGTGGTAAAAGTTTTTTTGCTCATGCCATAAAAGGATTGTTTTGTAAAAATTTAGATATGAATACCTTGGTTTCTTTGGGTGCTTTGGTGTCTTTTGTGTATTCTTTATTGGTTTATTTTGATGTGTTTAATAAGGATGGGTATTTATATTTTAGCAGCGGAAGTATGATTATAAGTTTTATACTTTTAGGCAAATATTTAGAAGAAAAAGCTAAATTAAAATCTTTAGCATATCATGATCAATTAAAAAATATAGATATTAAATACGCTAATGTAATTTGTGATGATGGTAGTATTAAAGAAATTTCTAGTTCTTTTGTGAAAAAGGATGATGTGATTTTAGTTAAAGAAGGAGAGAGTGTTGTTGCTGATGGTGTAGTGCTTGGTGGCAAAGCTGAGGTAGATGTTAGCTTTTTAACGGGTGAATTTTTACCTCTTTTAAAACAAGAAGGAGATGAAATTTTAGCTGGAAGTGTTTTGATAAATGGAAATTTAAAAATCAAAGCGAGTAAAAAGTCCATAGAAAGTTCGCTAGAGCAAATTAAAGATTTAGTTTTTAAAGCAGGTAATATAAAAACTCCTTTAGCAAATTTAGCCAATATCATTTCAGCATATTTTGTGGGTTTTATTATTTTACTTGCTATGGGTGTTTTTTGCTTTTGGTATTTTAAAGAAGGATTAAATTTGGCCTTTTTGCATGCTTGTGCAACACTTTTAATCTCTTGTCCTTGTGCTTTAGGGCTTGCAACGCCTATAGCAATAGTAAGTGCATTATCAAATGGTGCTAGAAATTTTATTTTGATAAAAAATCCAGCAGTTTTAGAAAATTTATCAGACATTAAACTAGCTATTTTTGACAAAACAGGCACTTTAAGCGAAGATGAACTTAGTGTTTATGAGCACGATTTAAACAAAGAAGATTTTAAAAAATTAGTTCAAATTGAAAAATTTAGCTCTCACCCTATAGCCAAAGCTTTGATAAAAAATTCAGATATAAAGGAAGATTTATCAGGCAAAATCGAAGTGATGGTTGGAAGTGGTATTATATATAAAGATAAAAATGATGAATATTTTATAGTTAATGAATCATTTTGTAATCAATTAAATATTAATATCGCTAAAAGTAAAAAATTTTTAGATCAATTTAAACAAACAGCCCCAACGACTATTTATTTTATAAAAAATAAAGTTTGTTTAGGTGGAGTTTGTTTTAAAAATGAGTTAAAACCTCAAGCCAAAAAATTAATACAAAATTTAACCAATAAAAATATAAAAAGTATTATTTTAAGCGGAGATAATCAAGAAAGTGTTGCTAAAATAGCTAAAAATCTTAATATCACTGAATTTTATGCTGCTCTTAAACCAGAGGAAAAATTTGAATTTATTAAAGCAAAAATGCATAAAGAAAAAGTACTTTTTGTCGGAGATGGGATTAATGATGCTCCTGCTTTAAATTTAGCTAGTGCGAGTATAAGTTTTTCTAAAGCGAGTGATTTGGCTAAAAAAAGCGGTGATTTTATTTTAATTAAAGATGATTTGATGTTGATTGATTATTGTTTTACATTGGCTAAAAAAACTAAAAGAATTATAAAATTAAATTTATTCTGGGCTTTTGTTTATAATAGTTTATGCATTCCTATAGCAGCGGGTTTTGTGCCTTGGGTTAGTTTAAGCCCTCATTTAGCAGCTTTAGCAATGAGTTGTAGTTCCATAGCAGTAGTTTTAAACTCCTTAAGATTAAGGAGTTTAAAATATCATAATTCATTAATAGCGCGATAAGCTTGATCAATAGCAGAATGCATATAAGCAGACCAATCAGAGTCTGAATTTGCTATAACGATATTTTTAAAAGGTTTTCTTGCAAGTTCTATGGTTTTTTGTGCTTCATCAGCATCATCATAAAGAGAATTTTCTGTATATGAGTAACAATGTCCCCAACGATTTACAACAATAGCTTTAATATCTTTTTCATGATCAAATCCTGCTGAGCCTAGCATACCTTGGAGTTGATCGCGTATGATTTTTTCATGTTCATCAAAACTCATTGTAAATAATAAATTTCTTCCAACTCTAGCTCTATCTCTTGCATCCATACCATTTAGATCTATTCCTTGTATATTAGCAAATGCTAATGGTGAACATACCATATGGATACAAATTGGTTTTTTAGGATCTCTTGGGTGATGGTATCCGCCCATATCTACTGGATAATCTAGTTTGGTTCTTGCATAAGGCATTTTCGGAGAGTAAATTTCATGAACACCAAGTTTTATAAAAGGCTCCCAATTGCTAACGATAACTTTAGTATGTAAAAGAGAAGTTTTGACATTTTTACTTAAAGCTTCTTTTTGTTCAGCAGGTAAAGTAGGGATGATGTAAGGTATCATGCTGTTATAATTTGCCATTACAACTTTTTTAGCTTTGACTCTATAGCTTTTGCCTTTGTTGATATAGGTTACTAAAGCTCCATCTTTTATATTTTCTACATTAATAACAGTGCTATTTAGTCTTAATCTTACTTTATTTTTAGGTAAATCAAGTTTAGAATAATCAAAATGCGCTAAGGTGATATCATCCATATCTTTACCTTTGGAAGAAACTTCAGGGATTAATCTTCTTACCATTAATCTTGCAACCGTGGCATTTCCATCAGCACAATGATAAATATATGGCTCTTCCATTTCAGCCAAAGCTTCACCTTCTATAGGATCAAGCCCAAGCTTATCAAATCCTGGCAAGAAAGAAATTCTAGCATCTTCGCATGAAGTAGCATCTATACCTAAAGCTAGAAAATCATCTGTCATTCCTTCAAAAAATTTAATAGCTTGAGGAGAAAGTTTAACTTTATCTTGTAAAAAGTCTTTATAACTTGTTTTAGCAATATATTCTTCCCTTTGTTCTTTGTTCATACCTTTTAAATAGTCTTTTTCGCTTTTAAATAATGCAATTAAATCTTTTTTATCTTTTTTGCTAAGCGGAAAATCTTCTATGAAAGCTTCTATGCTTTTTCCATTATGTTTTCCTTCTGGGATATCATCACAAATTACTTTTCTAGGATTACCACTTACTACTTTATCTACTCCAAATTCAGCTTTAGAAAAATACACCCCTCTGCTTAAATTTAAATCAGGATAAAAATTCACATCAAAACGCTTTGCAAGATCATCAATATTTACTCCCAAAGAAGATAATAAATCAACTACTTCTTTAGAATACAAAGCTTTTGGAGATTGAAATGATTCACTTCCACCATAGCTTAAAATTGTTCCATCATCAAGTTCTATTTCATTTCTTCTAGCATGCCCACCAAAATCATCATGATTATCAAGGATTAAAATCTTTTTATTTTTGCCAAATTTATTTTGATAAAAACAGGCAGCTGCTAATCCACTAATACCAGCTCCAACTACAACTAAATCATATTCTTGTTTTGGCTTTAATGAACTAAAATCAAATTTTTGTCCATCTCTTAACATATGAGCAAATTCATAACTTGCGTTATTACTACCTCTTAATCCAAGCCATTTTGGTGGGTAGTATTCTTTAGTGAAATCTTCAACTTTGGCATCTTTTCCATAAAGTACTTGCAAGGGAGTCATACCAGCAAGTATGGTTAATGCCATTCCGTTTAAAAAATCTCTTCTTTGCATAAAATTTCCTTAAAATAAGATTTAAATCATCTTATTTTAAGAAATTGATAATTATCTAAATCTTAATGTTTATTTTGCTTGAAGTGATTTTGTAAAAAAGGTTACTTTTTTTCTCTTTTTAAGCAATTTAAATATTTTGAATAATAAAAATAAACAAGCAATTAAAATAAAAGTAAAATGCGGTAGTTGTGGAACTTTAGCTGATATAAAATAATGCCACGAACTAATTGCAAAACAAATATATCCTAATTTTCTTACTTTGCTAATTTTTCTGAATTTTTTAAAAGAACTAATAAACATTAAAACAAGTATGAAAAATGCTAAAAATCCACTAAATTCTAAATTTTTACTAAATGTATCTTTTAAAAATACAAAGAAATTGAAACTTTTTGTAAAGATAAAATAATTTAAAAAATGAATGAGTGTCCAAAAAAAGGCATAAAAACCTAAAAATTTGGGAAAATCTTTAGTGATTTTAAATTTAAATAAAGAAAAAAATAAACTCAAAGCAAAAAAAGTTAAGGCAAATATACCACTATAAAAATATACAGCCTTAACTATATCAAATTCATTTAAAAGCTTATAGATACTAAAAGCAATGCTTAAGATAAATAAAACTAAAGCACTTAAATTTGCTAATTTTATTTTCATTAAAAATTAACCTTTAAGTCCATATCTTTGTATAAATGCGCTACTTCTTTACCATAGCCATTAAACATTAAAGTAGGTTTAGTAAAAAATTCTCCCAAAGGACGCTCGTTTGCTTGAGACCATCTTGGGTGAGAAACTTCTGGATTTACATTGGCATAAAAGCCATATTCTCTAGGATTAGCTAGTTCCCAAGTACTTTTTGGTTGATCTTTAACAAATTCTATTTTTACGATAGATTTGATACTTTTAAAACCATATTTCCAAGGCACGACTAAGCGAATTGGAGCTCCATTTTGTCCTAATAAAGGCTTTTTATACATACCAACAGCCATTAAAGTTAAAGGGTGTATAGCTTCGTCCATCCTTAAGCCTTCTACATAAGGATAGTCAATAGTAGGAAAAAATGAAGCTTGATCTGCAAATTGATCTTTATCAAAAAGTGTTGTGAATTTAACAAATTTTGCATCACTTTTTACTTTACATTTTTCTATTAAAGCTCTAAGTTCAAAGCCAACCCAAGGCACCACCATAGACCAAGTTTCAACACAGCGAAATCTATAAATTCTTTCTTCTAAAGGAAAGGACAATAAATCTTGCATTGTTAAAGTCATTGGTTCTTCTACTTCTCCGCTTATTTCTATCTTCCACCCGTTGGTATTAAAATTTTTAGCAAGCTCAACTGCTCTTTTTTTATCAGTAGAAAATTCATAAAAATTTACATAATTGGTTGCAACTTTTTCATCGCTTATTTTTAAATTTTGTGCATTTTCGCTAGGGGTAAAATTTAAAGCCATTAATTTTGATTGTATTAAACTTGTTCCAATAAGCGCTCCCGCGCCAAGTTTTAAAAAATGGCGTCTATTATTGTATAAATTTTCAGGGGTAATGTTCATGTTTTTCCTTTATATGATTTGTAAAATTAAAACATATAAAGGAAAACAAAAGATAATTTTTATTATTTTATAAAAAATATTTTAAAAAATGATCTCGTTGTTTTCAGATAATATAGGATTTTGCCTAGGAAAAGGAGAGGTGTTGGTATAATATTCTTTATTTCTTTCAAAAAATCCTTGATAAACTCCATTTGGAATTCTAAATTTTCTAGCACTATCAGGATAAAGTTCTAAGTATTTAGTTAAAAAATCTTTAAACACAGGAGCTGCAGTCCTAGCTCCTCCTTCGATTTGTCTCATAGGTTTGTTATCATCATTACCATACCAAATAATCACTTCAATTTCTGGAGTTAATCCGCAAAACCAAGCATCTATACTTTTATTTGAAGTTCCTGTTTTACCTGCTATTTCTATACCTTCTACTTTCGCATTTTTACCTGTGCCATTTTTTACGACATTTTGCATCATATCATTAACCAAAAAAGCTTGAGCTTCATCACTAACTCTTCTTTCGCCAGAATTAAATTCTACAACTATATTTCCATTTTTATCAAGCACTTTTTTAATGAGTATCAAGTCTTTTTGCACCCCGTAATTTCCAAATACTGTATATAATTTTGCATAATCATAAATTGAAATTCCAAAACTTCCAAGCACGATAGATAAATCAACAGGAATATTTTTAAAGCCCATTTCGTTTAATTTTTCATGTATTACATCAAGTCCAAGCGATAAAGCAAGATTGATGATTGCTAGGTTTCTTGAGCCAGTTAGAGCTTCTTTTAGTGTGATCAATCCTTGAAAATTTCCTCCATAATTTTTTGGTTTCCAATTTTTTTCATTTTTATCAGTACTTTCAAAAATTCTTGAAATATCTGCTACCTTGCTCATTGGAGAATAGCCTAAATCTATAGCTATTTGATATAAAAAAGGCTTAAATGAGCTTCCAGGTTGTCTTAAACTTTGAGTTGCACGATTAAAATTACTTTTTGTATAATTTACGCCACCAAGTAAGGCTAAAATATCTCCTGTTTGATGGTTTGCAACTATCATAGCTCCATTTAGCGTGCTTAAATTTGCATCTTTGTCTCTTTTGACTATCTCATCATAGCCAAATTTTAAAGATTCTCTAGCGATATTTTGTACCTCAAGATCTATGGCTAGTTCGATTTTATAACCACCACTTTTAAGATCTTTAATACCACTTAGTTGTTTTAAAACCTCTTGCGTTACATAAGGAGCTGCATTTTGAGTTAGAGTGTCATCATAAACTTTTGGAATTTCATTTAAGGCACTTGTATATTCTTCTTGACTAATCCACCCAAGATTATACATTCTTTGTATAACGCTATTTGCTCTTGCTAAAGATAAATCTAAATGTCTAGTAGGATCGTATGTGCTGGGTGCTTTTGGCATTCCTACTAATATAGCTATTTCTTTTAAGCTTAGCTCATCCAAATTTTTTCTAAAATATCCCAAAGCAGCAGTTTTTACTCCATAATATCCATGCCCAAAAAAGATAAAATTTAAATATCTTTCTAAGATTTGTTCTTTGCTTAAAGTATTTTCTATTTTATATGCAAGTAAAGCTTCTTTTAATTTTCTACTTATTGTTCTCTCAGGAGTTAATTCTGTATTTTTTATAAATTGTTGAGTGAGTGTAGAAGCTCCTTCCATGGTTTTGCCACCACTTTTTACAATTTTTATAACCGCTCTAAAAATAGCATCAAAATTTACTCCATCATGTTCAAAAAAACTAGTATCTTCTATGGCAACTAAAGCTTCTATTAATCTTGGAGGTAGTTCTTCATAATCTGCATAAAAACGATGTTCATCAAAAACATTTGCTACTAATTTGCCGTTTCTATCAAAAATTTGAGTAGTAAGAGGTGGTTTGTAATCTTTAAAAGTATATTGATTTAAATCAGAATCAGAAAATAAATATGCAATAAAAATAAAAATTCCTATAGCACAAACTATACAAAAAGAAATAAAAATTTTAAATATTTTCATCATAAAATGCTTTCAAAATTTCGATATTTAAACCCAAGATAGTGCTTTGATTTCCTATGATTTTTTTGATATATTTTTTGTGAAATCCTTCGCTCATTACAGCTCCTGCTTTATTTTGATAAAGTTTTGAGTCGATATATGATTGTAAATCTTTTTCATCAAAATGCTTTAGTATTAAATCGCTTTTACTTAAATTTATAAGTTTTTTATTATCTAAAATAAGAATCATAGCACTTAAAACACTAATGGTTTTTCCACTTTGAAATTTTAGCATTTTTAAAGCCTCTTCATCATTTGTAGCTTTGGTAAAAATTTCATTTTCAACACAAACTATACTATCAGCAAATAAAATATTTTTAAATTCACAATGTTTTTCTAAAAATTGTTTTTCTTTTTCAAAAACTACTTTTTGAACATATGAAAAAGGATTTTTATCTTGCACGCCTTTTTCATTGTAGTCAAAAAAGATTTGTTTAAATTTTATATTAGCTTCTTTGAGCAAATTTGCTCTTGAGTTAGAGCTTGAAGCTAGATATAACATTAATTTAAACCCTCATTGATAATTTTTTGAGCATATTCTAAAGCTTCATTGATCTTGCTTATATTTTTACCTCCAGCAGTGGCAAAATCATCTCTACCTCCGCCGTTTCCATCTAATATAGTAGCAATTTCTTTTACTAATGCTCCAGCTTTAATAGGAGCATTTTTAACCCCAGCTACAATTTGCACTTTAAAATCTTTTTCTTGTAAGAGTAAAATTACACACTTATCAAATTTGTTTTTAAATTCATCCACTAAATTTTTTAAATCTTTATTTTGAATTTGCATAATGCAAACTGCTATATTATTGATTATTTCATGTTTTAAATCTAGTTTGTTTGAATTTTTTAATTCATTTTTTAAATTTAAATTTTCATTTTTTAATTTATTAAAAGCACTTAATACATCATTAGTTTTTAATTCTTCTTTGATTTTATTAAATTCTTCAAAAATAGAATTTACATATATAAGTGCAGCTTTGCTCACCACAGCTTCTATTCTTCTAACTCCAGCACTTACCCCGCTTTCTTTTACTATATAAAAACTACCAATTTCAGCAGTATTTTTTACATGAGTGCCACCGCATAGTTCTTTACTCTCACCTAAGGTTAAAACTCTAACTTTGTCGCTATATTTTTCACTAAATAAAGCTATAGCACCGCTTTTTTTGGCTTCTTCTAGTTCTAATAATTGGGTTTTAGCTAAACTAGCTTTGGCTATATAGTCATTTACTAGGTTTTGAATTTGAAGTAGTTCTTCTTTGCTAAGTGCATTAGTGTGAGTAAAATCAAAACGCAATTTATTATGCTCTACTAAAGAGCCAGCTTGGCTAATATGTGAGCCTAAAATCACTCTTAAAGCATGGTGTAAAAGATGTGTTGCACTATGGTGTCTTGCGATTTGCTCTCTTTTTATGGTATCAATACAAGCAATAACTTCATCATTACATTTTACATCTTGATTAAGTTTGACAAAAGATAAACTAATATCAAAGAATTTTTGAGTGTCTAAAACTTCATTGTTGTTAATTATACCAGTATCTGCACTTTGTCCGCCACTTGTAGCATAAAATGGAGTTTTTTCAAGCATTAACCATACTTTTTGACTTGCTTTGGCATCTGTGATTATTTTAAAATTTTCATCTAAAATAGCTAAAATTTTTGTTTTTTCTTCGTAATTTTCATAACCACTAAATATATTAGTACCAAATTTTTCAAGTAAAATTTTAAAATCACCATTGATTGCTTTATCGCCACTGCCTTTCCAAGAAGCCTTTGCTCTTGTTTTTTGTTCTTGCATTAATTTTTCAAATTCGACTTCATCTATTTTAATATTTTTTTCCCTTAACATATCAGCAGTCAAATCAAGCGGAAAACCATAAGTATCATAAAGTTTAAAAGCTACCTCGCCACTAAAAATATCTTTAGTGTTTTTTAATTCTTCATTGAAAATATGAATGCCATTTTCAATAGTGCTTAAAAATCTTTCTTCTTCAAGGCGAATTTGCTCTTTAATAAAATCTTTTTTTTCATTTAAATAAGTGTAATGTCCACCCATCAAATCACACACTACATCAACTAATTGATACATAAAAGGTTTTTTTAATCCTAATAAATAGCCATGTCTTAAAGCTCTTCGCATAATTCTTCTTAAAACATAACCTCTACCTTCTTTATCAAAACGCACTCCTTGAGCTAGTAAAAACACACATGAGCGGATATGATCAGCTATTACTCTATAACTTGCACCATCTTCATAGGTATAAGTTTTTCCACAAAGCTTAGCAATCGCTTCGATTATAGGCATAAATAAAGAGCTATCAAAATTGCTAAATTTTCCTTCTTTTATAGCTACAACTCTTTCAAGCCCCATACCTGTATCAATGCTTGGTTTTGGTAGTGGAGTAAGTGCTCCATCAGCACTTCTTTCATACTGCATAAATACTAAATTCCAAATTTCTAAAAATCTATCTCCATCACCGCCCATGTAGTCTTCATCTGAGTTAAAATGCTCACTTCCTTGATCATAAAAAATTTCACTACAAGGTCCACAAGGGCCAGTATCTCCCATTTGCCAAAAATTATCTTTATCGCCAAATTTATAAATTCTTTCTTTTTCTATATGTTTTTGCCAAAGCTCATATGCTTGCTCATCATTTTCATGCACGGTTACATAAAGTCTGTCTTTAGGTAATTTTAAAATTTGTGTAACAAATTCCCAAGCATAGGCAATGGCTTGTTCTTTAAAATAATCACCAAAGCTAAAGTTTCCAAGCATTTCAAAAAAAGTATGGTGTCTTGCTGTATAACCAACATTATCTAAATCATTATGCTTTCCACCCGCGCGTATGCAAGTTTGACAGCTTGTTTTTCTTGGAGGATTTGGACGAGGAATTTCTCCAGTAAAAATACTTTTAAAAGGCACCATCCCAGCATTTGTAAAAAGCAAACTCACATCATCAGGCACCAATGGTGCACTAGGAGTGATTTCATGTCCTTTTGATTTAAAAAATTCTAAATATTCTTTTCTTATATCCATAAAATTAATCCCATTGATTTTTGCTTAAAATAATACCAAAAATACTTTAAATTAAGTAAAGCTATCTTATAATCACAATTTTACTTTTAATAAGGTTTTAAATATGCAAATTCCTTTTATAGATTTAAACACTCAATATAATACATATAAAAATGAAATTGATTTAGCAATTAGTGAAGTTTTGCAAAGTTCTTCTTTTATAGGTGGGGCAAAACTTGAAGAATTAGAGCAAAATTTAGCTAGTTATGTAGGCATTAAACATGCTATTGGTTGTTCGAGTGGGACTAGTGCTTTATATCTTGCTTTAAGGGCTTTAGATATTGGCAAAGATGATGAGGTTATAGTGCCAAGTTTTACTTTTATAGCAACAGCTGAAGCAGTAGCTTTAGTAGGTGCTAAGCCTGTTTTTGTAGATATAAATTTAACAAATTATAATCTTGATTTTGATGCAGTGAAAAAAGCTATCACTTCAAAAACCAAAGCAGTTATAGCAGTTAGTATGTTTGGACAAATGAGTGATTTAAAAGCTTTAAATGAATTTTTAAAAGAAAAAAATATCGTTTTAATTGAAGATGGCGCACAAAGTTTTGGTGGAAGTTTTAAAGGAGAAAAGTCTTGCTCTATTGCTCCAATTTCTTGCACAAGTTTTTTTCCTTCAAAGCCTTTGGGTGCTTATGGAGATGGTGGAGCGATTTTTTGTCATGATGATGAATTGGCTAAAAAAATCAAAATTTTGCTCAATCACGGGCAAACTAAGCGTTATGAACATCAATTTATAGGTATAAATGGACGCCTTGATTGCTTACAAGCAGCAATTTTAAATGTAAAATTAAAACATTTAGAAGAAGAATTGGATAAAAGACAAAAAATAGCACAAATTTATGATATAAATTTAAAAAATTGTCAAATTCCAAAAATAGACACAAATGCTATAAGCGCATACGCTCAATATAGTGTTTTAGTAGAAGATAGGGCTAGGATAATAGAAAAATTTGAAAAAGCAAATATCCCTTATGCTATACATTATCCAACTCCTTTGCATAAACAACCTTGTTTTAGCGAGTTTTCAAATTTAGAGCTTAAAAATGCAGAATATGCAAGCAAGCATATTTTATCTTTACCTTTTTCGCCTTTTTTAACACAAAAAGATCAAGAACAAGTAGTTTTACTTTTTAAAGATTAAAACGATGAAAATAGGTATTATAGGCCTTGGAAAAATGGGTCAAAACCATTTAAATGAGCTTAGCAAAAATAAGCATTTTAAAATAAATGCACTTTTTGATCTTCATAAGAATTCAAATTTAAGCTTTTATGAAGATATTTTTTATGATGATTTAGAGCAATTTTTAAATCAAAATAATGATATCATCATTATAGCAACTCCTACTAAATCGCATTTAGAAATAGCAAAAAAAGTTTTTTGTAAATGTAAATGTGTATTGATCGAAAAACCTTTAGCATTAAATTTACAAGAGATAAAAGAAATTTCTAATTTAGCTTATAAATATAATGTAAAAACCAGCGTGGGATTTTGCGAAAGATTTAATCCTGCTGTTTTAGCTTTAAAAAAAGAACTTGTAAATGAAGAAATTGTTAGTATAAATATACAAAGATTTTCATCTTATCCACAAAGAATTAGCGATGTGGGAATTTTGCAAGATTTAGCTGTGCATGATCTTGATTTGTTTTATTTTTTAAGTGGTAAAAAAATCACTAAGGCTAATATTTTAAAATATTTTAATAAAGATAAAATAAGAGAAGATGAAAGCATGATTTTATGCGAATTTACAAGTGGTGCTATAGCTTGTGCGCATGAAAGTTGGAATAGCACTCAAAGATTAAGAAAAATTTCACTTGTAAGTAAAAATCATTTTTATGAAGTTGATTTGTTAAATTTTTATCTAAGTAAAGATGGAGTTGCTTTAAAATTTGATATCCAAACACCACTTTTTGGCGAACATATGGCTTTGCTTGATTTGTTTTTAGATAAACCAAGTTATTTGGCTGCTATCGCTGATGCTTATGCGGTGCAAGAAATTTTAGAAAATTTTTGATTTTAATAAAAATAAAATCAAAAAAGTGTATTAGAAATTTGATGTATTTTAGATTTTATCAAGATAAAAAGGCTTTTATATGAAATTGGTTTTGTTTTTAAATATGGGTGGAGTTAATAAACTACAAGAATGTGAAGTTTTTTTAAAAAATATGTTTAATGATCCTTATATTTTAGGCATTAAAAACAATTTTCTTAGAAAATTTGTTGCTTTTATGATAACAAAATCTAGACTTAAAGCCATGAGAAAAAATTATGAAAAAATGGGCGGTAAATCACCATTAACACAGATAACTCAAAATTTGTGTGATAAATTGAATTTAGCAAATAATGAGTATAAATTTGATTTTATTAGTTTATATGTACCTCCTTTTGCTTTAGATGTTTTAAGTAAATATGAATTCAAACAAGAAGATGAAATAATTTTATTTCCTTTGTATCCTCATCATTCTACAACCACTGTTAGTACTTCTTTGGAAATGATGGAAAAAGAATTAAAAAAATTAAAAATTCAAGCTAGTGTGAGGGTAATGGATGTGTTTTATAATGATGATTTGTATAATCAAATGATTATTAAGCATATTTTAGAGAAAAAAAGCCATTTTGATTATAAGACTTTGATTTTTTCTGCGCATTCTTTACCGCTTTCTATCATTAAAAAAGGTGATTTATATGAAAAGCATGTGGTAAAACATGTTGAAATTTTAAAAAAGAAATTAAAAGATGAATTTGATGAAATTTATCTTTCTTATCAATCAAAACTTGGTCCTGTAAAATGGCTTGAGCCAAATACTAGCGATGTTTTAGCGAATTTAAATTCAAAAGCTTTGATCTATCCTATATCTTTTTGTATAGATTGTTCTGAAACTATTTTTGAATTAGGTATGGAGTATAAGCATTTAGCAAAATGTGATTATGAATTAATTTCTTGTCCAAATGATAGCGATGAATTTATAGAATTTATTTTAAATTATTTAAAAATTTAATCTTGGGTTTTGATAGGTTGTAAATAGCTTTCTTTAATCAAAATATTTACCGTATCTTTAAACATAGGTAAAGCACTTTGTGCAGCATAGTAGCTATAAGCTTTTGTAGGATTTCTTACTAAAACTCCTATGGTATATGCATGAGTTGCATCATTAGCAAAGCCAAAAAAGGAAGCATTGTAGCGATTTGAAGTATATCCTTTTCTTTCAGCTATCCTTGCTGTTCCTGTTTTTCCACCTATGATAATACCTTCTGTGATAGCTTTTTTTCCTGTGCCTTTTTCTATAACATTGATTAGAATTTGTTGCATTTCTTTAGCTGCTTTGCTTGAAAGAATTTTATCTTTTTTGATATCTTCGTCTAATTTTACTAATCTACCATTTTGATAAAATTTATTTGCAATTTGCGGTGTGATATAAATTCCATCATTGTTAAAAACATTATAAGCAGCTAGAAGTTGTATGAAAGTGGTTTTAAGACCATAGCCATAGCTTAAAACCGATTTTTCTATCTCTCTTAGTCTTTTTGGATTAGGAATTTCTCCTTTTTGCTCATAAGGTAAATCTATACCACTTTTTTCTCCAAAACGAAAAATTCTAAGACCAGAAATGATTTCAAGATTACTAAGTCTTTGAGCGATTTTAATCATGCCCACATTTGATGAGTAAGTAATCACTTCTTCCATGCTCATTTTGTTTTTAATATGATCATCGCGTATGGTAAATCTTCCAAGTTTGTATTGGCCTTTGTTAGTATCTATGATTTCATTAGTTTTGATTTTATCAAGCATTAGTGCGGTGGTAAATATAAAAGGTTTTATAACTGAACCTGCTTCATATCCATACTCAATAGCACTAGCATTTAATACAGATAAATCTCTTCCGCGATTTTGAGGATCGTATCTTCTTGAGCTAGCAAGTGCTAAAATTTTACCACTTTTACTTTCCATAATTCCAACGATGATTTCATTTGCTTTTAGATCTTCGTTTCTTTGATCGATTGCTTTTTCTAAGCTTTTTTGCAGTTTTAATGATATATTTAAGTATAAATCACAGCCATTAATTTTGCGTTGTTCATAAGAATATAAATTTAAAATGATATTACCACCTATATCTTTTAAACCTTGTATTTTTGCATTTTGTAAAGGATTAAGACAATCATTGTAGTATTTTTCTAAGCCCTTGATACCTGTATTTTTAAAAATTTCACTTTCTTCATCCATATAGGTTCTAGTGTATCCCACAACTGGAGTTAAGGAATCTTTTGGCATATAAATACGATCTTCTTTGTGCTCGATGATGTCAAGCCCTCTTGTTTCAACACGACCATTGCTATTTGTAAAGGCCTTAAAATAACCTTGCGTGTAAAGTTTTTTAGCAAGTTCTTTTAAATAGCTTGCATTTTTAGAATTAATATTTTGCAAGAGTATAAAACTATAACTTCTTTTTTTCTTCGCATTCATTCTTTTTTTGATATCTTGCATTTCTTCATCACTAGCACCACTATAAATTTGAAAAAGTTTTAAAAAAAGTTCTTTTTTGTCAGGATTTAGGCTTCTTAAATCAATCTCAGCTCTATAAATTTGCCTACTAGAAGTAATAGTAAAATTATCACTAGTAATGATATTCCCCCTTAAAGCTGATAAATATTGTTCTTTTTCTGTATTAGGAATGTGGCGTTTAGAGGTAAGAAAAAAGGTAGAAAGTAAAAATAAAACCATAAAAAACAGAGTCATACAAAATGCAAAGGCAACCTTCGAAACTCTATTTTTAATAGTGTTTTGGAGCATATATTATATTTGAGTTCTTGAAATTTCTTTATATGCGTTTATAGCTTTATTTCTAACTTCGAGCATAAATTTCATACTTGATTCAGCTTTACTAATGGCAATAGCTGCTTGGTGTAAGTCTTTTACTTCACCTGTTGCTATATCTACCATTGCTGCTTCTGCAACTTCTTGGTTTTTATTAAGATCGTTGATGGAATTTTTTAATAATTTTGAAAATTCATCACCGATATTATTTGTGTTTGCATTGGTATTAGATTTATTATTGGTATTGTTTAGTTGATTGATATTATTTATAGTATTCATCTTAACCTCTTAGTAAATCTATAGCACTTTGTGCTATGGTTTTAGTGCTTGTAAATGCACTAACATTTGCTTGATATGCTCTTGTTGCTTCTATTAAATCAGCCATTTCAATAACTGGGTTGATATTAGGAAAAGCAACATATCCTTGCTCGTTAGCATCAGGATGAGAAGGATCAAATTTCATACGAAAATCTTTATCATCTCTTACAACTTTATCTACCACCACGCTCATTATAGGTGGTTTTGCATATTTTTGAGCATCTGGATCATTTAAAGGATTTTCATATTCTAAAAAATTATTATTTTTTTCGATTTGTTTATTTAAAATTTCATTAAAATTTGTTGCTTTAAAAATCACTTCTCTTCTTCTATAAGGCCCACCTTCTGCTGTTCTAGTGGTGTTTGCATTAGCTATATTTGAGCTAATAACATTCATTCTAAAACGCTGAGCGCTAAGTCCATATCCGCTAATATCAAAATCACTTAAATAAGCCATTATTTATCTCCTAGCCTAATTTAGAACTTGTTTCAATGATGGTTGAAAAAATATTACTTTGTCTTCTTAAGACACCATCTAAAGCTGTAATCATCATTGTATTTTTACTCATTTCTGTTGTTTCAACATCTAAATCAACAGTATTTGCATCATTTCTTGCTAAATGACCATCTCTTAAATAAATAGTAGATTTATTTGGATCTGGAAATTTCCAAGGCTTTTGATGACCTTCATGAGTAGTAGCAATTTCAAGCTCTTTGTTATCTTTTTTCTTAAAAATTTCATTTGCTCTATTAACTAAAGCAGTTTCAAATTCAATATCTCTTGCTTTATAAAAAGGAGTATCAACATTTGCAAGGTTAGAATTAATCATTTGACTTCTTAGGTTTCTTCCTGCTAGTGCATCAACAATAAGTTCTTTTGATTTAAAAGGGCTTATCATATTTTTCCTTTCTTAAAAGCTTTACAAAAATAAAAGCAAAAAACATTCCAAAAATATATATAATCATTTTTAGGTTTAATTATATCTTTTTATAGTAAATTTTTGAAATTTTCAAAACCACTTTCAAAGGTAACTTTTTGCTCTAAAATTTTCAAAAAATCTTTTTTGTAAATTTCTTTTGCGCCCATAAATTTTAAGTGCTCATTAGGAACTTGACAATCGATTATAAAATCATAAGGTTTTAAAATTTCACAAAGCTTAATTAAAGCAGTTTTAGAAGCATCTTTTTTAAGGCTTATCATACTTTCTCCAAAAAATACTTTTCCTATGATAAGCCCGTATAATCCGCCTATAAGCTCATCGTTTTCATAAACTTCTACGCTATGAGCGATATTTTTTTCAAAAAGTTGAGTATAAATTGTAATAAATTCTTTTGATATCCATGTTTTTTTTCTCAAAGCACAAAGTTTTATCAAATCACAAAAATTTTGATCTAGTTTGATTTTATAGTTTTTTAAAGCTTTTTTGATGCTTTTTTGAATGTGAATTTGATCTGGCAAAAGTATCATTCTAGGAGATGGACACCACCATGTTACTGGATTACTTGTCCAAGGAAAAAGCCCTAAGCTATAAGCAAAAGGTATAAAATCTACCTCTAGTTTATCACTTATAAAAACTGGTGCATCATCAGGGCTTTTTAAAAGCTTAGAATATAAATTCGATTTTTGCATTTTTAGAAAGTTTTAGTTTAACTTTTCCACCATTTTTTAATTTACCAAATAAAATCTCATCACTTAATTTCTCACCAATTTCATCTGCAATAATGCGTTTTAACAATCTCACTCCAAATTCTTTTGAAGTGGCTTTAGCAGCGATAAATTCTTTCACTTTTTTATCTGCTTCTATGCTAATATTTTTTAAATTGAATGATATTAAATCAAGTTCTTTTTGCACGATTTGTTCTAAAATATCATCATTTAGGTCGTTAAAATGTATGATTTTATCGATGCGATTGATAAATTCAGGTGTAAAAAAATCTTTAATAGCTTTATTACTTTTTTCTTGATTATTGCTTAAAAATCCCAATTCGTTTATTTCTTTTAAGCCTAAATTAGAAGTCATGATAATAATGGTATTTTTAAAATCAGCTTTTAAACCGCTATTATCAGTTAAACTTGCATTGTCAAAAATTTGCAAAAAAGTATTGGTTAAGTCAGGATGAGCTTTTTCAATTTCATCAAAAAGAATTAGGCTAAAAGGATTTTTTCTTACACTATTGCTTAACAAACCCCCATCTTCATATCCTACATAACCAGCAGATGTCCCTATGAGTTTGCTAACATCATGTTTTTGAGCGTATTCACTCATGTCAAATCTTTCAAGATTTAAATTTAGATTTTGTGCTAATTGCTTAGCAAGTTCAGTTTTACCAACTCCGCTAGAGCCTGTAAATAAAAACACGCCTCTAGGAGTATTTTTAGCTTTTAATCCTGCATAACTTTGCTTTAAAACTGAACATAAAGCTTTAATAGCTTCATCTTGACCAAAGATATTATCTTTTAGACTTTTTTCTAAATTTTTTAAAATTACTCCTTGATCGCTTTCATAAATTTTATGCGAGCGAGTCATTCTAGCTAGAGTATTTTCTAAATCTTTAGTTTTAATAATTTTTTTTGTTTTTTTATCAATCAAAGCAAAACTAGCTCCAAGCTCATCTATTAAATCAATGGCACTATCGGGTAAAAATTTATCATGCAAAAATTGTTTGGCTAGTTTAATGCTAGTTTGTAAAATTTCATCACTAAGCTTGATTTTATGAAAATTTTCATATTTGCTTTTTAAACCTTGTAATATTAAAAAGCATTCTTCTTCGCTTGGTTCATCTATGTCAATTTTAGCAAATCTTCTACTTAGCGCTTTGTTTTTATCAAAAGTATTTTTATATTCTATAAAAGTAGTAGCTCCGATGCATTTAATAGAGCCATTACTTAAAGCAGGTTTTAATAAATTAGACATATCAGCATGACTTTCGTTGCTAGCTCCTGTGCCAACTATAGTATGAATTTCATCTATAAATAAAATAGCGTTTGGAATTTTTTCAAGTTCATTGATAATATCTTTTAATCTTTTTTCAAAATCGCCTCTGTATTTAGTGCCAGAAAGCAAACTAGCCATATCTAAAGTGTAAATTTTTGCATTTTTTAAATGATTTGGAACTTTTTCTTGAGCAATAGCTAAAGCTAGACCTTCTACAACAGCTGTTTTTCCAACGCCAGGTTCGCCAACTAAGATAGGATTATTTTTCTTGCGTCTGCTTAGAATTTGTATGATTCTTTCAAGTTCAAATTTTCTACCAATTACAGGATCAATTTTGCCTTGTTTAGCTAGTTCTACAAGTTCTGTTGTATGGGTTTTTATATTTTCAAATTCAGCATTTTGCAAAAGTTCTTTTAATTTATTTTTATCAATTAAGTGTTTTTTTAAAATATGGTAAGAATAAGCTTTTTCTTCTTTACTTAAGGCGATTAAAAAATCCAAAACACTAGTTTGATTTTTTTGTGTTAAATTTTGCAAAATATTATTTAATATGATAGAAAAAACAGGCTCAATTTCTTTTTTTAACACTTCATTGTTTTTAGCTAAATAATTTTTTAGTTCATTTTCAAAAATTTCTAATTCTCCATCTCCAATTTCTTCTAATACATTTTTAAAATCACTACTAAGCTTAACAAGAGCAAAAAGCAAATGCTCGCAAGTGATAAATTCATGATGATTGATGATGCTAAGATGTCTTGCATTAGGTATAAAAGAGTCGATTGATTCTTGGTATTTCATTGTTCCTCTATCCTTGTTTGGAGTGGAAAATTGTTATTTTTTGCTGCTATATCAACTTGTTGTTTTTTGCTAAGTGCAATTTCTTCTGTGTAAATTCCACAAACTCCACTTCCTTGGTGATGAATTTCTAGCATGATTGCACTTGCTTTTTCAAAATCATGATGAAAAATATTAATCAAAACATCCACAACAAATTCCATAGTTGTAATATCATCATTTAATAATAAAACCTTAAATAGCTTTGGTTGGGCTAATTTTTGCTGTTCTAAAATTTCATTTTTTAGACTCATTGAGTATCCTATCAATATCTTCTTGCATAGTTTGGCTTGAAACTTTTCCAAGATAATACTTTACATAACTTTTTGTATTTTTATTCCAAAAATCTGTCAAATCTTGATATTTTCCATCTTTTAAAACTACTTTAAATGGTAATTGTTCCATATTTTGATAGTTAATGTCTTTTAGAGCTTGTGCTACAATTCTATCATTTTCTTTAGAATTACTTAAAAAATAATACGCACCATAATTAAGCGCAAAATCTTTTACAGCTTGATCGCTTACATTTTCAAAATGACTTAGTCCTATGATTGTAAAATTTTCTTTATTTTTTTGCCATAGGCTAGTAAGATGAGGTGCTTCTTCTTGGCAAGGAGTGCAAAAAGTACCAAAAAAATCAAACATTAAAATTTTATTTTCTTCACCTTTGATAGCAAAACCATTTTCAGTTCTAATTAAGGTTTTTTCTCCACCATTTACACTTTGTAAAGTTATTTCTTCACCTGTTTTAAATTCTTTAAATGCAAATTCATCTTCTATGGTAGTTTGACTTGAACAAGCACTAATTAAAATACCAAAAATACTTACTAAAAATAAATACATAATTTTTTTCATGAATATCCTTTTTTAAATTTAATAATTTTTCATTGCAGCTCTTGCTTCAAGATCGGCTTGTTTTTTCTTTAAAGCTTCTCTTTTATCATGTAAATTTTTTCCTTTTGCAAGAGCTATCAAAGCTTTGACTTTATTTTTTTCATTAAAATAAAGCTCTATTGGCACAATGGTAAAACCTTGGGTGCTGATTTTCCCAAAAAGTTTGTCAATTTGCTTTTTATGCATTAAAAGCTTTCTTGCTCCTTTTTCTTCGTGTTTGTAAAAAGCATGCGTTGTGTTTAAGTGAGAAATATGAGCATTAAGCAAGAAAATTTCTCCTTTGATTATACGCACAAAAGAGTCTTTTAAATTTGCTCTAAAGGCTCTTAAGGCTACTACTTCCGAGCCTTTTAAAACCATACCAGCTTCAAATTTCTCTAAAATTTCATAATCATGAAAAGCTTTTTTGTTTTTAACAATGATTTTTTTCATCTATAAAACCTTAAAAACACTGCTTCCACTTCCACTTAAAAAATACCCTTGAGAAAGAAATTCTTGCATTTTAGGATAAATTTTTACACAAGGAGCAAACAAATCATTTAGTGTGGTATTGTCAAATTCTAACAATTGAGTGGTTTTTAAATGAGTGAATTTTTTGGCTAATTGTAAATTTTCATCTAAATTATATTTTAGCTCATCAAAACTTTTATAAACTTCAGCACTTGAGCAAGAAAAAGATGGAAAAGCAAAATTTAATAAAGGCAAATCATCTTCAAATTCTTTTATAATCTCTCCACATCCGCTGACATTTGCGCTTTCATAGCCATATAAAAAAAATATCAAATCTGATCCTAGATTGTGACAAATTTGTTCTAATTTTTGCTTGGATAGTTTTAAATTTAATTCTTCGTTTATCATAAGTAAAAATGTCACAGCATCTGTGCTACTACCTCCAAGGCCACCACCTATGGGGATATTTTTGATTAATTTTAAGCTTTTGTGTTTAAAAAATTCATCAAGTTCGTTTTTAAATCCTAAATTTTCAAGTTCTTGGTAAGCTTTGTGTATGATGGTATCTTGATTAAAATTTCCTATAATTTCAAAACCATCTTTGTATTTTTCATCACTAAAACTTAACTCATCATATAAATGCTTTAAAAGTATAAAGCGAGAAGAGATTAAATGGTATGATCTTAAATCAAATCCAGTAATTTTTAAAAAAATATTAGCCTTTGCGTAAGCTCTCATTTTTTAAGCTTTTTGCTTAGATCATCAAGTTTGATATTTTCATCACTAATAGAGTGTAAATTTTCACTTTTAACTTGTTCGATTAATTCTTTTCTTAAAATCATTAAAGTTTTTGGAGCTTCAATGCCTATTTTAGCATAGCCTTTTCCTGTTTGGACTATTTTTATTTCTATATCATCGCCAATTTGTATGCTTTCGTTTTCTTTTCTTGATAAAATTAACATTTTAAAACCTTATTTAAATAATACTCTACTTGATCATTTTTAATATTTATAATAGAAAAAAAATCAGCTTCTTCTAAGAGGTAGCAACCTTCTTCTTGAATTTCTAAATCGTCTAAAAAGATTTTTTGTCCATTGTGTAATTTTTGTGGGTATTTTATCGTATTTTTTCTAAGATTTAAATAATCTAATGCATTTAGTTCTTTTTCATTTTCATAAAAAAAATCTCCTTCTTTGAGTCTTTCTAGGGAACTTAAAGTCGCATTAATATTTAATTTTCTTGCAAATAATTCACAATAAGATCTAATGTACCCACCTTCACTGACTGAAATTTCCATAGTTAAAAAAGGATGATTATAATGTAAAATTTTTGAGTGAAAAATTTCCATTTGAGTTGTTTTTAGATTGCTTTGAAGCCCTTTTTTTGCTAGCTCATATGATCTTATGCCATTAATTTTTTTTGCACAATATGCTGGAGGAGTGTAATTGATTTTGCCTAAAAGTTCATTTTGTATTTTTTGTAATTTTGAAAGATCAAAGGCTTTTATGAGTGAAATTTGTTCGATATTTTGATTATCCAAGCTTTTAGAATGCACTCCAAGCCAAAGTGTGGCTTTGTAAATTTTAGGACTTTTGTTAAAAAATCGAAATAATTTTGTATATTGATCAAAAGCGATTAATAAAACACCTTTTGCAAAAGGATCTAAAGTTCCTGAAAAACCTGCTTTTTTATTTTTGTATTTTTTCTTAAGTTTGGTTAAAAAAGCATTAGAGCTTAATCCACTTGGTTTATAAGCTACAAAAAGTTTATTCATATGATTTTTTCCACAAAACTTGACATTATCATTCTTTCAATCCCGCCAAAATTTATAGTTAATTTTTCTTCATTTTTAAATTTGCTCACACTCGTAATTCTTCCTATGCCAAAAATTTTATGCTTTATTAAATCACCTTTTTTGTAAGATTTTTGATTATTATCAAGAGTTAATTCTTTTTTGATTACATTGCTTTCACCTAAAAATCTGCTTTTATCTAGTTTTGTTCTACTGCCTTTATAAAATCTTGAATTTGCATAGCTTAAATACAACTTCTTTTTCGCCCTTGTAATGGCCACATAAGCAAGTCTTCTTTCTTCTTCTATATTGCTTGATTCGCTAGTAAGCGGAAAAAAACCTTCTTCTAAACCTACTATAAACACATAATCAAATTCAAGTCCTTTGCTAGCATGGATACTCATAATGCAAATACTTTCTTGATCTAAGCCATCTTGTTCGTTTAATAATGAAATCTCATTTAAAATATCATCTAATTTGGAATAATTTCCATGAGAAATTTTATCTTTTAAATTTGCATAAAATTCATCTATGTTTAGAAGCTTGTCTTCTCCTTCGGGATTATCTTTATAAAATTCTTTAAATTTAAATTCATTTTCTAAAGAAGTGATGATTTCTAATAAATTTTCTTTTTCTTTGAGTTTGTGCATACTTAGTATGAATTTTTCTACTTCATTGTCTGTTTTTTTAGTAAAAAATCCATTACCAACTAAAGCACAAAGCGCTTCAAATAATGATAAATTATTATTCAAAGCGTAATCTTGCAATTTTTGCAAAGTTGCATTACCAAAATTTCTTTTAGGCCTATTAATGATGCGTTTAAAAGAATAATCATCATTAAAATTAGATAATAATCTTAAATAAGAAATGATATCTTTAATTTCTGCTCTTTCATAAAATCTAATCCCACTTAGCAATTTAAAAGGAATTTTTTCTTTACTAAAAGCTTCTTCTAGAGCACGAGAAAGGGCATTAACTCTATAAAGTATAGCGATTTGGCTTGGGTTGATATTAGATTTTAAAAGTTTAAAAACTTCTTTTGCTATTTTAAAACTTTCTATTTTTTCATCATCATTTTGTAAGATTTCTATCTCTTCACCTTTGTCTTTTGTGCAAATTAGTGTTTTACCTAATCTTTTTCTATTATGTTCTATAAGTTCGTTTGCAGCTTGTAAAATGGCATTAGTAGAGCGATAATTTTGTTCTAATTTGATAAGTTTTACATTGCAAAATTGTTCTTGGAAATTTAAGATATTTTCTATTTTAGCCCCGCGCCATCCATAAATACTTTGATCATCATCTCCAACCACACAGATATTTTCATGACTTGAACATAATTTTTTTAAAATTTGATATTGTAAAGCATTGGTATCTTGGTATTCATCCACGGTTATATAAGCATATTTTTTACTTTGTTCTTTAGCAAATTCTTCATCTTCTAAAATTTTATTTGTGAGCATTAACAAATCATCAAAATCCATAAAATTATTTTGTATTAAAAAATTTTCATATTGCTCATAAGTGCGGATGATTTCTTCATAATTTTTACTTTTTTCATCTTTTAAAAATTCAAGCTCTTTTTGAATTTCTTGGGCACTTTTGCTTTGATTTTTAAAATTAGATATATAAGCTCCTATGGTAGCTAATGAGTTTTTTAAATTTTCATTAGTTAAATCTTTTAAAATTTTTTTCTTATCATCACTATCTATGATTACAAAATTATTAGCTCTTGAAATTCTTTCGCTATACAATCTTAAAAACAAAAGTCCAAATTTATGAAAAGTACAAAGTAAGGGAGTTTGTAAATTTTCATTTTTAATTAAAGCTAAAGCTCTATTTTTCATTACATTAGCAGCTTTATTTGTAAAAGTGAGTGTGAGAGTGTGATGGGCTGGAATTCCTACTTGATCAATCAAATAAGCAAGTCTAGTTGTAATTGTTTTTGTTTTACCACTTCCAGCGCCTGCAAGTATTAGCATGGCACCATCTATGTGCAATACAGCTTCCTTTTGACTTTGGTTTAAGCCTTCTAATAAATTCATTTTTTTAGCAAATCTTTGTTTTGTGGATTATTTAAAAAAGCATTCATGGATTTTTCTTTAAGTTTGTTTTCGTTTTTCTTTTTAAAATAATTAGAAAAATTTACAAAAATGATATTATCTTCTACTTGAATTTGAGCTATCGCACCTAAATCAACCTTAACAAAAGTAGCAAAATCATCCGGTCCAAATCCTGCATGAAATTCCATATTTTCTTTGTTTAAAACTATGGATTTAAAAGTGTATCCTCCTAATGCAAAAACACAATATGGATTTTTACTCACTACATCAAGTTCTTGCGGTAAAGGAGGCTCTAAAGTCACAAATTTTGTATTTACAAGTATGCTAAATTCTATATCTTGGGCAATTAAAATTTGCAAACATTCATATATACTTTTTTCCATTAAATTAATAAAGTTTTTATCGTTTAAAATTTTATCTATCATCGCTTAACCTTAAGAATTCATCCACTAAAATTTTAACTTGTTCTAAGCCTATATTCCAAAATTCATCACTTTCTATATCAAAACCAAACATAGACACTAATTCTTTTGGACTTTTACTACCACCACTACTTAAAAATTCGATGTAAAGTTCAACAAAATTTTCACATTTTTTACTTTTATATAAACCATACAAAGCAAGTACTAAAAGCTGAGCATAAGCATAAGCATAGCAGTAAAATGGAGAATGGATAAAATGAGGTATATAAGAATACCACAAAGCATAATTTTTGCTTAACTCAATGCTATCTTTAAACATTTTTTGAGATTCTTCTATCCAAATTTTACTTAATTCTTCTGCGCTTAGCTCCCCTTGGGTAGCATGAAATCTTCTTTCAAAGGTAGTAAAATTAATCTGTCTATATAAGGTAGCAAAAATATCTTCAATCTTTGCTGCGTATAAAGACAAAAGCTCTTCTTTGTTTAAATTGTCTTTTATGTAATCAAAAATTAGCATTTCAGCAAATACAGACGCAGTTTCAGCTGTGGTTAGTGGTGTATCTTGATTTAAAAAACTAACTTTATAAGAAAGTTGTTGATGAATGCTGTGTCCAAGCTCATGAGCTAAGGTAAAAAGATCGCGTCTTTGATTGGTGTAATTTAGCAATATATAAGGATGGCTTAGTGGGGTGCTTGAGTGAGAAAAAGCTCCACTTTGTTTAAATTCTTTTGGATAAACATCAATCCATCCTTCGTTAAAAGCTTTATTGGCAATATTATAAAATACCGGAGAAAATCCATTGAAAGCTTTTAATATTATATCTTTTGCTTTATCAAATTCTACGCTCATGTCTTTGCCTATTGGAGCGTATCTATCATAATCTTTTAACTTTGCATAGCCAAGAATTTTTTTCTTAGCATTATAAAATTTAGCAACCAAATCAAAAGAATTTTCAGCCGTCATAATAAGAGCATCAACGCTTTTTTTTGAAATTTGGTTTTTAATGTGTCTTGGAGTTTCAGGGTTTTCATAAGATCTTAATTCGCAAATACTTGCAAGCTCAGTTTTGATCATATTAAATATATAAACTAAAAGTTTGTTTTGTTTTTTTAAGACTTTGCTAAAACTTTTTGCAGCTTTTTTTCTAATGCTTTTATCAGCATCATAAAGCTTACTTAAAATTTCTTCTTCGCTAAGTTTTTTGCCTTCAAATTTAAATTTTAACGCACTAAAGGTTTCATCAAATAATCTTGAAAAAGCACTAGCTCCAGTGTTTGATAAACGCAATATAATTCTTTCTTCTTTTTGAGAAAGATTGTGTTTTTTATGCTTGATAAGATTGTTTAGATAAAAAGCATAATCTTTGCAAAATTCTATAAATTTTTGATTTATTTCTTCGTCTAATTGGCAAAATTCTAATTCAAAAAAAAGCAGATTTTCTTCTATTTTTTTGCATAAATTTTCATATTTAGCATAAAATGAACCTTTGGTGGTATCTTGGGCAAAATTTAAATAAGCAAAAGTTAAAATATGAGAAATTTTTAAAATTAAATTTTCATATTCTTGCAAACTTGCTAAAAAATTTTCATTATTTAAGGTAGAAAGTTTATTTTCGTAAGCTTGTCTAAAAATTTGTGCTTCTTTGTTTGCTTGATTTAGATATAAATTTAATTCTTGTTCGTTTTTAAATAAAACATTTAAATCCCAATTTTGCATAGTTTATCTTTCTAAAATTAATTTTTTTAATACAGCCATTCTTATAGCAACTCCATTTTTTACTTGCGCAAGAACTTTTGAGCGTTTATCGACCATGACTTCATCGCTAATGTCAATATTACGATGCACAGGTCCAGGGTGTAAAATGATAATATTTTTATCTTTTATAAGCTCTTTGGTAATACAAAAATCATTAGCATAATCTTGCAATGAAGCATAAGTTGGGACATTGTGTCTTTCAGTTTGAGTTCTAAGACTCATAATAATATCAACATCATCAATTACATCTTTTAATTTATAAAATTTTTTTATAGGATAATTTGGCATAAAATGAGGTGGAGCGACCAAAGAAATATCTATACCAAATCTAGGAAGTAATTCTAAATTTGAAGCTGCAACTCTGGAATTTTTAATATCTCCAATTATGGCAATTTTTTTTCCAATAACATCATAATTAAAATGTTCCATTATGGTAAAAAGATCAAGCAAAGCTTGGGTTGGATGAGCGTGTTTTCCATCTCCTCCATTTATAATAGGACAATGAGTATAGTTTGCAAGAGTATGGGGTACTCCTGAATTTTTATGTCTTATTATTATTGCACTAGGAGCCATGGCATCAAGATTTGCTGCTGTATCAAAAAGAGTTTCACCTTTGCTAGAACTACTTCTTGAAACATCTAGTTTTAATACCTTTGCTCCTAATCTTCTTGCAGCTGTTTCAAAGCTTGATTGGGTTCGTGTAGAATTTTCAAAAAATATAGTTGTAACGCTTTTGCCTTTTAAATCATTGCGTTCTTTTTCGTCTAAATATTCTTTAGTATATTTAAAAAGTTCTAAAATTTCATCATTGCTGAAATCTTTTGTGGTGATTAAATGCCTCATGAGAACTCCTTAAATTTTTAAATTAAGCTCATTATCAGAACAAATAGCGCTAAATAAAACATCTGTAGAGCTATTAAGAGCAGTTTCTACGCTATCTTGAATGACTCCTATGATAAATCCAACAGCAACTACTTGCATGGCAATATTATAATCAATATTAAATAATGAACAAGCAAGAGGTATCAAAAGAAGTGATCCTCCAGCTACTCCACTAGCACCACATGCTGCAAAAGTTGCTAAAATACTTAATAAAATAGCCTGTAAAAAATTTATTTCAATACCCACAGTATGAGCTGCAGCTAAGCTTAATATGGCTATAGTAACAGCTGCTCCAGCCATATTAATAGTAGCTCCTAAAGGAATGGAGATACTATAAAGACTATTGTTGATATTTAATTTAGAGCAAAGTGCCATATTTACAGGTATATTTGCAGCAGAACTCCTAGTAAAAAATGCAAATACAGCGCTATGTTTTAGACAAATAAAAATTAAAGGATAAGGATTTTTTTTAGTATATAAAAATACAATTAAAGCATTAATCACAAAAGCAACAAAAAACATAGTTGCTACTAAAACAATAAGTAATTTTACATAACTTAACAAACCATCTGCTCCAGTTTGAGCTACAGAATTAGCAACAAGTCCAAATATCCCAAAAGGAGCAAGTTTGACTATAAATTTAACTATTTTTAAAACTCCTTCGTTTATGTCTGTAAAAATTTGTTTGGCTTGATTAGAACAATGTCTTAGAGCAAAACCTCCACCTATAGCCCAAACTAAAATACTTAAATAATTTCCAGAAGATAAAGCATGTATAGGATTATCCACCATTTGAAATAACAAAGTTTTAAAAACTTCATTGATATTAGCTGGAGTAGAGCTAGAAGCTTTTTGAATATCAGTTAATACAAGTTCAACAGGAAAAATAAAACTAATACTAACAGCACTTAATGAAGCTAAAAAAGTACCAAAAATATACAATAAAATAATATGTTTGATTTTAGAACTTCCATGATTGAATTCTTTGGTGCAAATTGTGGTTAAGATTAAAATAAATACTAAAATTGGAGCAATAGCTTTTAAAGCTCCTGTGAATAAATTTCCAAATATACTTGCAAAAACAGCTAAATCTTTTGATATTAAACCAATTATTATTCCTAAAATTATACCTATACAAATTTGTAAAATTAAATTTCCATCTTTATAGCGCTTGATTATACAAGAGAATAAATTCATTTAAAACCTTTGTTGTTTTGTTTACTTGAATATAGTTTATTCTATCAAAGTAAAGCTTAAAGTTTTTGATTTTTAAGTTAAACTTTGTTAAAATAAATGCTTTGTGAAATTGAAATTTTTATAAGGAAAACAATGTATTTATTTACTTCAGAGGTTGTTAGTGCTGGTCATCCTGATAAATGCGCTGATATTATAGCTGATTCTATAGTTGATGCTTTTTTAGAAAATGACAAAGATTCTAGGGTTGCAAGTGAGGTTTTTGTTGCGGGTAATAAGGTTGTAATTGGTGGAGAAATTAAATCTAAACACAAATTAGAAAAAAAAGATTATGAAAATATAGTTAAAAAAGCTTTAGCAGAAATTGGATATGATGGTCATCCACATTTTAGTAAAAAACAATGCTTACATCCTGATGATTTAGATGTGATGGTTTTTTTAAATGAACAAAGTCCTGATATAAATCAAGGTGTTGATCAAGAAGATGGAGAAATAGGAGCAGGAGATCAAGGTATAATGTTTGGTTTTGCAAGCAATGAAGCAAATGAATATATGCCAGCTGCAATATCTTATGCAAGAATGCTTTGTGATAAAGTTTATGCATATGCTAAAAAAAATCCTCACGAGCTTGGGGTAGATATTAAAACTCAAGTTACTATTGATTATGTAACTAAAGAAAATTTTGAAAACTGCAAACCTCAAAGTATTCATACTATAGTAGTTTCAGCTCCTTGCGTAGAAAGCATGAAAATAGAAGATTTAAGAGCTTTGGTGATGAAGTTAATTTTAGATACAAATTTACCAAAAGAGCTTTTTTGTCCAGAAAAAACAAGAATTTTGATAAATCCAACTGGAAAATATGTAAATCACAGCTCTTTACACGATAGTGGTTTAACAGGAAGAAAGCTTATAGTAGATAGTTTTGGTGGATATGCTCCAATAGGCGGTGGAGCACAATCTAGCAAAGATTATACAAAGGTTGATAGAAGTGGATTGTATGCTGCAAGATGGCTTGCTAAAAATATAGTAGCAGCAGGGCTTGCTAAAAAATGTATAGTTCAACTTTCATATGCTATAGGTGTTGCAAAACCAACTTCAGTGAGTGTTGATTGTATGGGTACAAATACCAGATTAAATGATGATATTTTAAGTGATTTTGTAATGAAAACTTTCCCACTAACTCCAAATTGGATTAAAAATAAATTTAATCTTGATAAACCAAGTAAAGATACATTTTTATATGCAAATGTTGCTGCTCGTGGTCAAGTAGGACAAGCTGATTATCCTTGGGAAAAACTTGATGCAGTGGATGAATTTAAATCTTTATAAAATGAAGCCTTAGGCTTCATTTGTTTAAAAATTTTTCTTTTATTTTTAATAGTAATATTTCTTTAGGTTTAACCACCATACTTTCTTTTCCATTTGTTGCATGGTAAATATTTACATTATAATTATTTGCATAAAATTTTAATAAAAGATTTTGAAGTTTATATTGACTTGAGTGATTAAACCAAGCATTATTTGATATGGCTATAACGATATTAGAATTTTGATATAGTTTTTCTTTTGTTGCTTCATAGCATATTGCATTAGTTATGATTTGATTATTTAGAGTGTATTGATTTAGTTTTTCACCTTTTGAAAATTCATCCAAATTGTAAAAATATTTCTTAAAGAAATTTTTAAAAATAGGAATTTCTTCACCAAAAGGAACTAGATAGTATTTGTTAAAAATTTCTATATCACCATTGTTAAAAACATAAGTACTGTTGTAGGTATTAGTAGCAGTTGTGCTAATTGCTCCTACTATAATGATGATTTTATGTGATAATTCTTTTAATGCTTGTATGTAATATGGACTTTTATTTAGCGCAAATGCAAATGCTGTTTCTGGAAAAATAATTAGTTCTTTTTTTTCTTTTATAGCTTCTAAAATTTCATCGATAATCATATTAGAATGTGCTTGTAAATTTTCTTGAATAAATTTTTGATCTTGAGAAATATTAGTTTGCACTAATTTATAATTTAAATTTAAATCTTGAGCATATTTTTGTTCATATTGAGCACCTATTAAAATAAGTATTAAAATAATAGCCATTTTATAATATCTTGAAATATATCCTTCATAGTAAAAATAAGCTATTAAAAATATGACAATCACCCCTTTGTAGCTTGCTTCGAAAATACCATAAACGCTCAAAATTCCCCAATTTAACCAATCAAAACCAAGTGGGTGTATAAAACTTAATAAAAATATTCCACAAAGTCTTAAAAAATCAAATTTTAAAAAATAACATATGAAAAATAAAAAACCATAGACAATTCCAATAATTAAAATCTCAATTGGAATTAAATATGAAAGATTAAAATAAATTGAAGATAAGCCAATCCACCAAAACCACAAAATTCCTATGAAAAATCCGGTGAAAAAGTAAGACATTTTATTTTTACTTCTTAGTAGTAACACTAATCCATAAATACTCAAAAAAGGACTAATAAATTCTAAAAATAAATTTTCAAAAAAAGAAAAATAAATACAATTTGAAATTAAAAGCGCAGAAAAAAAGGCTTTTATTATTTTAAAAATGGTAGAATTAGAGTTTATGAATTTTAAAAAAAGGGGAAGAAATGGCAGAAAACGGAAATATTTGGACTTCATTGTTGCCTCTCGTTGTACTTTTTGCAATTTTTTATTTTTTGGTTATTAGACCACAACAAAAACAAGCAAAAGATCACAAGCTAATGGTTTCATCTTTAGAAAAAGGTGATAAAATCATCACTAGCGGTGGGATAATCTGTGAAGTGGTAAAACCAGAAGAGGATTTTATCAAAGTTAAGCTTAATGATGAAAATGTAATTGTTAAAATTTCTAGAGATTTTATAGCAAAGAAAATTGATGCGTAGTGGAAAAATTACTTATAGAAGTATTATTTTTCTTATAGTTTTTCTTGTAGGATTAATTTTTTCTATACCTTCTTTTATGCAAACCCAAAATGGAGCTAAGATAAATTTAGGCCTTGATTTGCAAGGTGGTTTGTATATGTTATTAGGCGTTGAAGTCGATGAAGCAGTTAAATCTAAAATTAAATCAATTGCTTCTTCGCTTAGTTATTCTATCAATAAAGAAGATATTATTGTTGATAAAATTAAGATTAATGATGATAGTATAGAATTTTCTCTTTTAGATGAAAATGATGTCCCTAAAATTGACTTATTATTAAAAGATATTAAGGGTTTGGCAATCAATCATCAAAATTTTCATTATAAAATATCTTTAACCCAAGAAGAAATTAAGCTTACTCATGAACAAGCTATATTGCAAGCTGTTGAGACTATTAGAAATAGACTTGATCAGTTTGGCCTTGCAGAGCCAAATGTTGCAAGATCAGGAGAAGATAAAATTTTAGTCGAACTTCCAGGTATCAAAACAGCTGCAGATGAAGCAAGAGCTAGAGAGCTTATTGCAAAAGCTGCGCATTTGCAATTAATGGAAGTAGATGATGTAAGAATGGATCAAGTAAATAATCTTACTCCAGCACAAGCAGCTGAATATGGAGATTTGATTATAGAAGATGCTAAAAATCCACAAATAAAATATCTTGTTAAATCCATCCCAATTCTTGATGGTTCTATGTTAACGGATGCAAAAGTAGGTTTTGGACAAAGCAATAATTTGCCTGTTATTAATTTTACTTTAAATTCAGAAGGTGCTAAAAAATTTGGAGATTATACGGGAAATAATGTAGGAAAACGCTTAGCTATAGTTTTGGATAATAAGGTATATTCAGCTCCAAGAATCAATGAAAGAATAGGCGGTGGTAGCGGCCAAATTAGTGGTAGTTTTACTGTAGAAGAAGCACATGATGTGGCTATTGCTTTAAGAAGTGGTGCGCTTTTGGCTCCTGTGAAAATGCTTGAAAAAAGAAGTGTTGGGCCATCTTTAGGAGCTGATAGTATAAAAATGAGCATGATCGCTTTAACTGGAGCTTCTATTTTAGTGATAGCTTTTATGGTTATGTATTATGGTATAGCAGGAATTTTTGCCAATATTGCTTTGGTTGCAAATATTTTGATGATTATTGCAGTGATGGCAATGTTTGGAGCTACGCTTACTTTACCTGGCATGGCTGGACTTGTTTTAACAGTAGGAATGGCAGTAGATTCTAATGTTATCATCAATGAAAGAATAAGAGAATTGTTAAGAGAAGGTTTAAGTATAAGGCAAAGCGTAGAAGGTGGATACAAACATGCAATAAGTGCTATTTTGGATGCAAATATTACCTCGCTTATTACTTCTATAGTTTTATATGCATATGGAACTGGTGCTGTAAAAGGTTTTGCGGTAACTTTAAGCATAGGAATTTTGGTTTCAATGATTACTTCTATCGTAGGAACTCATGGAATGTTTGAAATGTTTATGAACCGAATGGAAAAAAGTAATAATACAAGATTGTGGTTTGGATATAGGAGACCTTGATGCAATTTTTTAGTCAAAAGCATGTTTATGATTTTATGAAAATGAGATTTGGGGCAATCTCTATATCTTTTATTTTATTTTTTGGTTCAATTTTTATTTTATTTACCAAAGGATTAAATTTTGGTATAGATTTTACCGGTGGAACATTAGTCCAATTACAATATGAACAAAAAGCTCCTATTGCAGATATTAGACAAGCATTATCTAACAATGAAGCGTTAAAAGGTGCAAGCGTCACTGAATTTGGCAGCGAAAATGAAATAATCATTCGTTTTTCTGGAAGCAGCGATAGTTTGGGTTCTGATATTGGGCTTAGCATAGCGAATTTATTGCAAGATACGGGTAAATTTGAAGTGCGTCGTGTGGATGTAGTGGGACCAAAAGTTGGAGATGAATTAAGAAACAAAGGTTTAATGGCAGTAGGTATTTCTTTAATTGCTATATTAATTTATCTTGCCATTCGGTTTGAATGGCGTTTTGCAATGGCTTCAATAGTTTGTGAAATTCATGATATTGTGATTACTTTGGGTGCTATAGCATTATTTGAAATAGATGTAAATTTAGATATTTTAGCAGCAGTCTTAACAGTGCTTGGATATTCTTTAAATGATACTATTATTATTTTTGATAGAATTAGAGAAGGTATTAAGACAAGTAAAAATTCAAAACTTGATTTGATTATAAATGAATCAGTATCTGCAACTTTATCAAGAACAACACTTACTACAGGTTTGACTTTGATCACGGTTGTAGTTTTGTATTTTTTTGGTGGAAGTATGATAGAAGGTTTTGCATTAACTATGATAGTAGGTATTGTAGCAGGAACTGCTAGCTCTATATTTGTAGCAAGTCCAGCACTTTTATGGTTTAAATTTAGTGTTGCGCAGTACCGTCAAAAAGAATTAGAGAAAATCAAAAAAAAACAAGAGAAGGAAAAACTAAGATCTATGTATGAAAAAGGAACGGTTTAAGATGAATTGGGGTAAGGTTATTTATATATTTTTTGCTCTAATGAGCCTAACAACAATAGCAGGTTTTTTATATGATCAAAATGATGTTGCATTGTTTGTTGCAGCTTGTGTGAATTTGATTTCTACTTTATTAAAAATTGGAGTTAGGAATTTTTTAGCAGCAGAATTATTTGCTAGTTCTTTGGTTGCAGATTTGCATCTAATCCCAGCTTTTGCATTAACTCAAATCAATCCAGAAGCAAGTGTTATGGTTTATACTTTGGCAATAGGCGCATTATTGGCTAATATATTTTCTATGATTTTAGTTATAGTAGATTCTGTTAAAAATATAGAGGATGATAATTAGGAGAAAAAATGGCATATGAAGCAGCAAAAATAGAAAAAAAATGGCAGCAAAAATGGCAAGATAGTGCGTATTTTGAGCCTAAAAATGATTTTTCTTTACCTAAAAAATATGTATTATCTATGTTTCCTTATCCTAGCGGTAGAATTCATATGGGTCATGTTAGAAACTATTCCATTGGAGATGCTATTGCTAGATATTATAGAAAAAAAGGATACAATGTATTACATCCAATAGGTTTTGATAGTTTTGGTATGCCTGCTGAAAATGCTGCGATAAAACATGGAATTCATCCTAAAAAATGGACTTATGAAAATATTGATTATATGAAAAAAGAATTATTTTCATTAGGTTTTTCATTTTCTAACAAACAAATGCTAGCTACTTCTGATCCTTTATATACCAAATTTGAACAAGAAATTTTTATAAAAATGTATGAAAAAGGACTAATTTATACAAAAGAGGCTGAAGTTAATTGGTGTGAAAATGATAAAACAGTTTTAGCAAATGAACAAGTAGAAGATGGAAAATGTTGGCGTTGCGGGCATGATGTTGTTAGAAAAAAAATGCCAGGATATTACATTAAAATCACTGCTTATGCAGATGAACTTTTAAATGATCTTAAAAAGTTAGAAGGTAAATGGCCAAATCAAGTTTTAACAATGCAAGAAAATTGGATAGGAAAAAGCGAAGGGCTTAGCTTTGATTTTGCTTTGCAAGATGAGAGAATAAGCGTAACAAAAGTCAATGTATTTACCACAAGAGCAGAAACTATATATGGAGTTTCTTATATTGCTTTAGCGCCTGATCATGAAATTGTTAATGAATTAATTACAAAAAATCTTTTAGAAAAAGATGTTGTAGAAAAAATTCAAAATATACAAAATCAAACTCCTCGCCAAAGACAAGCTTCAAAAAAAGAAGGGTATTTTTTAAATCTTTATGCAACTCATCCTTTAAGTGGAGAAAAAATTTCATTATGGGTTGCTAATTTTGTTTTAAGTGATTATGGTAGTGGGGCTGTTATGAGTGTGCCAGCTCATGATGAAAGAGATTATGAATTTGCACAAGAATATAAGCTTAATATAAAAAAAGTAATCTTTAAAGATGACAATGACAAAGAATGTCACACTATTAAAGAAGGAAGATTAATCAATAGTGCTGAATTTGATAATTTAGAATGCAATGAAGCTAGAGAAAAGATTATTGCTAAAATGCAAGAATTAGGAATTGGTAAAAAGGTTACTAATTTTAAAATTCGCGATTGGGGAGTTTCAAGGCAAAGATATTGGGGTGCTCCTATACCGATGATTAAATGTCAAGATTGTGGTATAGTAGCTCAAGAAATAAAAAATTTGCCTATTACTTTACCAGAAGATGTGGTGATCAATGGTGAGGGCAATCCACTTGATAAGCATGAGGATTGGAAAAAATGCACTTGTCCAAAATGTGGTAAAAAAGCCCAAAAAGAAAGCGATACTTTAGATACTTTTTTTGAAAGTTCTTGGTATTTTGCGCGTTTTGCAAGTGATAGTGCTACTTGGCAAGAAAAAGCTGTAGATGAAAAAAGTGTTGATTATTGGATGAGTGTTGATGAATATATTGGTGGTATAGAACATGCGATACTTCATTTGCTTTATGCTAGATTTTTCCAAAAAGCTTTAAGGGATTTAGGATATTTAAAGGATGATGAGCCATTTAGTAGGCTTTTAACTCAAGGTATGGTTACTAAAGATGGTTTTAAAATGAGCAAATCAAAAGGAAATGTTGTAGATCCTGATTATATCATCCAAAAATATGGAGCAGATAGCGCAAGGTTATTTATACTTTTTGCAGCCCCGCCTGCTAAAGAATTAGAATGGAATGATAGTGCTTTAGAAGGAGCATTTAAATTTATCAATAGACTTTATGAAAGAGCTATAAATTTAACCCCTGGAAATTTAGAAGATATAGTTCATAGTGATTTAAATAAAGACGAAAAATACGCAAGAATGAAAGTTTATGAAGCTTTGAAAAAGTCCTTTGAAGTTTATGAGGAAAATTTTGCTTTCAATACTTTAATTGCTTCTTGTATGGAAGCATTAAATGCTTTAAGTCAAATACAAAATGAGAAATTATTAAAAGAAGCTTTTTATATTATTTTAAATATTTTAGAGCCTATTATCCCTCATGTTTGCTTTGAACTTAGTGAGCATTTGTTTAAATGTGAAAATTTTAAAATTTTAGATATTAAAGAAGAAGTTTTTATCAAAGATAGTTTTACCATAGCAATTAGTGTAAATGGTAAAAAAAGAGGGGAAATTGAAATTTCTTCACAAACAAATAAAGACGAAATTTTAACCTTAGCTAAGCAAAATGTTTCAAAATGGATTGTTAATAAAGAGTTGCTTAAAGAAATTTATATTGATAAAAAACTTGTAAATTTGGTTGTTAAATGAAACAAATAATTTTTACATTTTTAGTTGTGTTTTTAACAGCTTGTGGATATATTCCATCTTCTCATATGGCTGGAAAAACATTAGGAGAAAATGTATTTTTACAAATTAATATCAGCAAGCAAGATCCACAAAATAGTGTTTATATTAGTGATGTTTTAAGAGAATCAATGCTTAATAAACTTGGGCGAAGCATTACAAGTGAAAATGAAGCTGATAGTGTAATTATTGTTACCATGAAAGATTTAAAATTTACTCCTATGATTTATGACAAAAATGGTTATGTTATTAATTATAAAGCAGAATTGTATTTGGAGTTTAAATTGCGTTATAAAGATGGCAAGGAAGAGCTTGTAAATACTAAAGGTAGTTATTATTTTGATATAAATCCAAATTCGGTTATTAGCGATCAAGCTAGATTTGAAGCGATTAAAAATGCATCAAGGCAAGCTTTTGATGAATTTGTTTCTATTGTAGCAATTAGAGGTTATAGATAATGGCAAGTCATATTAATGAGATTGCAAAAGAAACATTAATCAAATTAAAAGAAAGAAAACTCTACCCAACTCCTGAAAATTATAGTGAAATTTTTGAAGAATGTGCTAAAAAATCAGGCATAGCAAGCCCTAATAAAACTAGAATTGAAAAGTATATTAATTTATTAGATGATGTGTATAAGCAAGAATTAAAACGAAAAAATATCCACACCATTGATGAATTTTTAGCATTTTTAGTATCAAGACTCAATAGACAAACTAGTAGAAAATATGAAGATGTATACGCTTTATTAGAATTAATTATCCAGCAACTTAGTATAAGCAAAGATAAAAAAATCAAAGAATTAGCTCAAAATTCTTTACATCGTTTATCGCAAGCAATGGATATTGAAACCATTTATCTTTTAAGAGCAAAATGGAAAGAACTTGAAAAAAATTATGAAGATAATGAGCTTTTAAAAAAGCTTGATGAATTTAATATTAAAAATTTTTTAGATTTTCACTCTTTGGTGGAAAAATTAATCCTTGCATTAAAAGAACGCTCTTATGAAAAACAAGCACAATTGCTACTTATAGCTTTAGATCCTTTATTTGGAGAAAGCAAAGAAATAAATAATTTTAAAGAACAATTAAAAGAAAATCCAAAATTAATCGCAAGAAAAGAATTTGTCCATGAATTTTGTTTGATGATGCAAAAAAAAGATACTATAGATAGAAACTATATACAAAAAAATCTTTCTTTTTTTAATAAGCATTTAGAAAATTTAAATCAAATGGTTTCTAAGCTTTATGATAATACTCAAGAAGATGTTAAATTTATAAATACTTTAACCAAAGATGAAAATGGTAATGTGCAAATTAATTTTGATATTTTAAAAGAAAAACTTTTGCAAGCTAATGAGCAAGTAGCTCAAATCAAAACTCAAATTCACGCAACAAGTGATGATGAGCAAAGAGAACAGTGGAATTTAGCACAAGAGTTAAAAAAACTAGATGAAAATTATCATTTATATGCGGTTAATTATGCTTTGTGTTTTTTTAAGATTAGTCATATAGAACAAGTGATTGATACTTATGGGATTGATAGTTTTAAAACAATTGGAGAAAAATTTAAAAAAGTCTTAAAAAGTTTGTGTAAAAATACTGAAGAAATTTGGATTTTAGATGAAAGTTCTTATTTGGTTATACTTCCTGGCAAGGATTTAGAATATGCACAAATTTTTACCCAAAAAGCTTTAAAATCCATAGATGATTATAAATTTATTTATAAAGATGAAGTGGTTAAGCTAAATTTATCAACATCGTATATAGAAAAAAATAGCTTTGTAGATGGGGATATATTAAAAGAATTAATCGATAAAAGTGTGCAATGAATTTTAAACAAACCCTTGCTAAAAAAGAAATGTTTTATAAAAAAATTAGTAGATTTTTTATGTTTGCCATGTATGAAAAATATAAAAATGTATTTTGCAAAACTAAAAATATACAAATCATTGGTACTAATGGCAAAGGAAGCACAGGCAGATTTTTAGCCATGCTTTTAAAACAAGAGGGGTTTTTAGTAGGTCATTATACTAGCCCTCATATATTTAAATTTAATGAAAGATTTTGGCTAAATGGTACTATAGTAGATGATGAGAGTTTAGAGCAAGCGCATAAAATTTTAGAAGATAAAATGAAGCAAGATTTATCAAGACTTAGCTATTTTGAATATGCAACTTTTTTAGCATTGGTTCTTTTTGAAAAATGTGACTATGTAGTTTTTGAAGCTGGAGTTGGTGGTGAGTATGATGCTACAAGTGTTTTTGATAAAGAATTTACAATTTTTACTAATATTGGCTTTGATCATCAAGAACTTCTTGGAAAAACACTTAAAAATATCGCAAGAACTAAATTAAAAGCTATGAAAGATAAGGCTATAATTTCATCTAATCAAGATTTAATTGTCTTAAATTTGGCTAAACACATAGCTTTATTAAAAAATTCAAAACTTACAATTACTTCATTTTTTCAAGATAAAGATTTAAAAAATATTACACAAGAATATACTAAAAAATATAATTTAGCTTATTTTTTGCAAGATAATTTATTGCTTGCATTAGAGAGTTTTTCGATAATTTTAAATAAAGATAAAACTAGTTTAATTAAAAGTATGCAAAATCTTCCAAAGCTTGATTTAAAAGGAAGATGTGAGCAAATTTCTGATAATATTTTTGTCGATGTAGGTCATAATGAAATGGCTGCTTTAGCTTTGGCTTCAATTTTCAAGGAAAAAAAAGTTCATTTAGTTTATAATTGTTTTTTAGATAAAGATTTTTATAATATTTTAAAAGCTTTAAAGCCTATTATAAAAATAGTTGAAATTTATGATTATAAAACTGAAAATAGGCCTTTAGCTGGAGAAAAATTGCTTGAAAGTTTAAAAGAATTAGATATTAAATATAAAAAATTCAATCATATAGAAAATGATAATTTGTATTTAGTTTTTGGCTCTTTTTTGTTAGTTGAAAATTTTTTAAGAGGGTATCGTGAAAGATAAATTTACACTTACTATAACAGATGTTAATGGCTCTAGGCATTTTTTGTTAAGTCAAATTATTAAAAAAGTAATTATTTATTTTACTTCTTTTGTTTTTATAGTGATAGTTTTAGGGGCTTTGTATATTAATTATTTAGCGACTAAAAGATCAGAGCTTTTAAAAGAGCAAGAAACTTTAAGCGCCAAAAATACTAAATTGTTTTCTCAAAATGAAAGTATGCAAAAAAATTTAGAAGAAAAAACTGCTTTATATGATGAGTTACAAACTCAACTTGCTGATATTGAAGAAAATCTTGGTTTAAAACAAGATGAAAGTTTAGATATACCTGAAAGATTAGAAAAGGTGAAATTAACTAATGATCAAGCATATTTATTTTTAACCCAAATTCCAAATGGTCATGTTATAGCTGATAATGGAGTTACTGGAAATTTTGGTTGGCGTCATCATCCTATTTTAAATAAAAAAGAATTTCACCCTGGGATTGATTTAAGAGCGCCTTTAAAAACACCAATCTATGCTCCCGCAAATGGGGTGGTTGAGTATGCTGCATATAGTAACAATGGATATGGATATTCTGTAATTTTAATCCATAATTTTGGCTTTAAAACTGTGTATGCTCATATGACACGCCAAGATGTTGTAAAAGCTGGAGAATTTGTTAAAAAAGGACAATTATTAGGCTATACGGGTAATACTGGACTTTCTACAGGTCCGCATTTGCATTATGAAGTTAGATTTATTAATAAACTTTTAGATCCAAAGATTTTTATAGATTTAAACCATAAAAATTATGAACAAATTTTTGAACAAGAAAGGAGAGTTCCATGGCAATCTTTAATAAAGGCTCTATTGCTTCAGTATCCGAAACTACAGTCATTTCAAGCGGTGCAAGAATAGAGGGAAATTTTTATTTTGACTCTATGCTTCATTTAGATGGAGAAATTACAGGAGTAGTGCATTCATCTAATGTAATTGTTATAGGTAAGAGCGGTGTTTTAAAAGGACAAGTAAAGGCTAATAAAATCGTTATTAATGGTCTTTTTGAAGGTGAGATGAGTGTTGATTCTTTAGAAATTTTATCAGGTGGTGTTTTAAATGGAAATATCATTGTAAAACAACTTAGCATAGAAAATGGTGGTAAATTTAACGGAAGTAGTAAAATCGTAGAAAAAGATGAAGAAGTAGCAATGGTTGATGTAATAGAAGAAAAATCACAAGATGCAAGCTAATTTATATGAATTTTTACAAGCAAATCAAGCTGAGCTTATAATTTGTGAAGATGATAAAGAAGCAGATGAATTAGCTCAAGTTTGCTTGTATTTAGATTTCAAAACTTTTGTTTTGCCTGATTTTAGAGCGCATTTTGGGAGTGATTTGCGTTCTTTTTCAAAAGAATTATTTGAAATTTGCAAAGTTTTAAATTCATACCATAAAGAAATCCATAAAAAAATTTTAATTTCTCCAATTAGAACTATTTTACAAAAATTACCTGGGAAAAATAATCTTAAAAATATAGTTTTAAAAAAGAATTCTCTCATTAGACTAGAAAAATTTAAAGAAGATATTTTACATAGTGGATATGAATTTGTAGATATAGTTCAAGATAAAGGTGAAGTTTCTATTCGCGGTGAAATTATTGATATTTTTGCTATTAATGAAGAGCAACCTTATAGAATTTTATTATTTTCAGATGAGATAGAAAGTATTAGATATTTTGATATCAATACGCAAAAATCTATACCAAATGAATTATCTAGTATAGAAATTTGTCCTTTTTTGAGTAATTTTACTCAAGAACAATATGATATTTTGCAAGAAAAAATTCAAAATTTTGAAAGTCAAAGTATTATCAATGATGTTAATTCTTTAGGATTTTGGTGTATTGATGATTTTTATGATTATTTGAATTTAAATTTTGTAAGTATTAAAAAATTTCAAGTTGAAGAATTTGAAGAAGATATTAGCATTATCAATCAAAAAATTATACCACAAGCTAAAATTTGTAAAGATTTAATCAGTGTTTATAATCAAGATTTTTTTTCTTTTCATAAGGATAAAAAAATTCTCATTTTAGCTAAAAACGAGGTATTGTTTAAGGCTTTACAGATAGAAGAAACTTCAAATATCACTTTAAAAATGAGCGATATTAGATTAAATTTAATCATCCAAGATGGTATGATTATTTCACTTAATCAAAAACAAAAACACAAAAAAATTAAAAAAGCAAGCTTGATTATCGATGAGCTTAGGGTGGGTGATTATGTAGTGCATGAAGATTATGGTATAGCTAAATTTTTAGGACTTGAAAAAATCATTATCAGCGGTGCTCAAAAAGAATTTGTAGCTTTGGGATATTTAAATAATGATAAATTGCTTTTGCCTGTTGAAAATTTGTATATGATTGATAAATATATAGGTGCAAGTAGCGGTGTGCCTGTGCTAGATAAACTTGGAAAAGGAACATTTTTAAAACTCAAAGAAAAACTCAAAGAAAAACTTTTTGCAATTGCTTCAAATATTGTTTCTTTAGCTGCCACTAGGGCTTTGATTAAGGCTAAAGTTTTAGATATATCTGAAAAATTACAAGATGAATTTATAAGCAAGGCAGGATTTTTATACACTAAAGATCAAGAATTAGTATGTAAAGAAATTAATCAAGATCTTAAAAGTTCTCGTGTGATGGATAGATTGTTAAGCGGTGATGTGGGTTTTGGAAAAACAGAAATTGCTATGAATGCTATGTTTACTTGTGTTAAGAGTGATTTTACAGCATTATTTTTTGTGCCTACTACCTTGCTTTCTTCGCAGCATTATAAAACTTTAAAAAAAAGGTTTGATCCTTTTGAAATTGATGTTTTTAAACTAGATCGTTTTACAAACTCAAAAGAAAAAAAACAAATTTTACAAATTTTAAAAGAAAAAAAACCATGCGTGGTAATTGGTACACATTCGCTTTTGAGTGTAGAGTGTGAAAATTTAGGTTTGGTTGTGATTGATGAAGAACATAAATTTGGCGTAAAACAAAAAGAAAAATTAAAAGAGCTTAGTAAAAATTCTCATATTCTTTCAATGTCGGCAACACCTATACCAAGGAGTTTAAATCAAGCCTTGAGTTCTTTAAAATCTTATAGTGTTTTACAAACCCCACCTCAAGATCGTTTGGATGTAAGAACTTTTGTAAGAGAAAGTAATGATGCTTTAATTAAAGAAGCAATTTCTAGAGAATTAAGAAGAGCAGGGCAAATTTTTTATATACACAATCATATAGCAAGCATTAATGAAAGTAAAAAATATCTTTTAGATTTATTTCCAAATTTAAAAATTTTAATTTTACATTCTAAAATTGATGCTAAAACCACCGAAGAACAAATGCTTAAATTTGAAAACAAGGAATATGATTTATTGCTTTGTACTTCTATAGTTGAAAGCGGTATTGATCTAGCAAATGCAAATACTATTATAATTGAAAATGCAGATCGTTTTGGTATGGCTGATTTGCATCAATTAAGAGGGCGAGTAGGGCGTAGCTTTAAGCAAGGATATTGTTATTTTTTAATTGAAGATAAAGAAAAAATCACCAAAGATTCCCTAAAAAGACTTGCTAGTTTAGAAAGCAATTCTTTTTTAGGCTCAGGATCAATTTTGGCTTATCATGATTTAGAAATTCGAGGTGGTGGGAATTTATTAGGCGTGGATCAAAGTGGGCATATAGAGCAAATTGGCTATAGTTTGTATCTTAAAATGCTTGAAGATGAGATTAATAAGCTAAGTAAAAATGAGATTGTTAAAGAGAAAAAAATTGATTTAAAATTAAATATCAATGCTTTTATAAATAGTGATTATATTAGTGAAGATCGTTTGCGGTTAGAACTTTATAGAAGACTTAGTAAATGTGCTAGTGTAAATGAAGTGTATGAGATAGAAGGCGAAATGAATGATCGCTTTGGAAAATTAGACATTTATACTAAACAATTTTTAGATTTAATAATAATTAAAATTTTAGCTAGTAAAAACTATAAAACTATCAGTAATTTTGAACAAAATATTTGTTTTGTAAAAGATGATGAGAGTAAAGAAGTGATTAAAGCTAGAAGCAAAGACGATGATGATATTATCGAAACCATACTTACTCATCTTAGGAAAAATGTATCATGAGTGGTTATGAAATTTTTAAGACTTTTATACTAGCAAATGTAAAATTTCAAGATTTTGAGTGGCTACCAAATGGCAATTTAAGTGAATTTGAAATTTTAATTTCTACAATTTTAACCCAAAATACAAATTGGAAAAATGTTTTAAAAGCTTTGGAAAATTTAAAAAATGCAAATATTACCAAACTTGAAGATTTGCAAAATTTAAACACCCAAACTCTAGCACTTTTAATAAAACCTAGTGGTTTTTACAATACTAAGGCAAAATATATTAAAAATTTTACTCAAAAATTTTTTAATGATTATGAATCTTTGAATGAGTTTAAAACACAAGTAGATAGAGAATGGCTTTTAAAAATCAAAGGCTTGGGTAATGAAAGTGTGGATGGAATTTTAAATTATGTTTGCAAGCGTGAGATTTTAGTTGTAGATAATTATAGTGCAAAAATCACGCAGTATTTAGGCTATGAATTGGATAATTATGAAAGTTTAAATGAATTTTTAAGACAAGATATAGCAACAAATCAAAATAATCTAAATCAATTGCTACAAAAACAATATGAACTTTTCGAGCTTTACCAAATTTTTCATGCGATGATTGTTTCTTTTTGTAAAGAACATTTTCAAGGAAAAAAACTCTCAGATGATGGTCAAAGGATATTAAAGCCTTTATTAATTTAAATTTATTATTTATTTAATTTTTATCTTTACTTTTAAAGTGCTATAATGTATTTAACTTCAAAAAAAGGAGAAGTGATGAATACAAGTATAGTCGGAAAGCAGTTTGAACTTACAGAGTCTATTAAAGAATATATTGAAAAAAGTTTTGATGTATTAGCCAAATATAATCTTGATGTGATTTCTGCTCGTTGTGTTATAAGTGCAGATGAGAGACATGGAAAAAAAGGATTTTGGGCTGAATTTAGTATCAATTTAGCAGGAATTAACACCGTTGTAGTAAAACAAAAAGATAAAGATTTATACGCAGCTATAGATTTGGCAATTGATAGAATTTCTAAAGTTTTACGAAGATTGCATGATAAAAATATTACCCATAAACACCAAGATGAAATAAAACAAAATTTTGCCTTACCTAGTATAGTGGATGAAGATGAAATTGTTCCTATGGAACTTGAGCTTTATAAGCCTTTAGAGATTGATGAAGCTTTGGAGAAATTAAAAGCGAGTAAAGATATATTTTTAGTATTTAATGATATGGATGCTAAAATGAGAGTTTTATTTAAGAAAAAAGATGGAAAATTTGGTTTATTTTAAAAAATCTAGCCTTTTTTAGGCTAGATTTTAAAAGATTTTATTAAAGACCTTATCGATAGCTTGATCTACTTTTTTTCCTGTGTTTTTAGCTGCGTCACTTGTATTTCCTCCTAGAGTATTTGCGATAGATTTTGCAACACTTCCTGCATTAAGATCTACTTTAGGATTTTGTGTTGTTCCTTTTATAGCACCTTTAAAATTAGCTCTATCGATGATGATATTAAAAGGTATATTTAAATTAGTGCTTTTTGTGTCGATTTTTCCATTAGTGATATTGATTTTGCTACGATCTGCAAATAAATCAAGATTTAAATCTATAATATTTTTATTAATGATTGCGCTTGCTTTGCCGTTTTTATAAACATCTTCAGTAATATCTTTTTGTAATAAAATCATTAAAGCGCTAGTGATTAAATTCTTTTTTAATTTTCCATTGTTTAGATCAAGCAAAACTTCTCCACTTTCTTTTAAGAGATTATAATCGATCTTTACATTGGATTTTGCTTCATAGTAATCTGGAAAGTCTAAGCTTTGAGCTAAATTTGATAAATCTACATTGTCAATATTTGCTTTTATGATATTATTTTTTATCGTTGCGTTTAGTTGTCCATTAAAGATTTTTTCGCTAATTATGCTTGCATCAATAAGTTGATTTTCAAAATTTAATTTTCCATTAAATTTAGCATTTCCTTGTAATTTTCTATCAACTAAAAATCCAAGTTTGGAAAAATCATCCAATGAAATTTCATAAATACTTTGTAAAGATTGCTTATTAAAATCAAATTTTCCTTGGAATTTATCGATGTTAGCAAAAGATGATTTTACTTTTGCATTAAAGTCAAGTAAAGAATTTTTGATATTTCCATCTAAATTAATTTTTGCTGAGGTATTTTTAGGAAATTGCTTTTTAAGTAATTTTGAAAGTTCTAGCTCATTAAAAGCTGAATCGATATTTGCATTAAATTTTCCATTTATATTGCTAAAATCTAAAGAATCTAATTTTATATTAGCATCAATATCGCCATAAGCTAGAATTTGTTGTCCTATGAGCGGAAAAATTTGTTCTAATTTAACATTATCTATAGTAGCTTCTAGATTATTTCCATTAGATTTTGCATTGATTTTTCCTTGCATAATTTCGATGTTAGCATCAAGATCTTTAATGGTGTTTGCTTGTAAATTTAATTTAGTATTGATATTTAAAGGACCATTTAAATCTTGCTTTGTTAAGACTTTTAATTTGTTAAGATTATCCACAAAAGCACTTAAATCTATTTTTAAATCTTTATCGTTAAGATTATATGTGCCATTTAAATTTGAAATTGTGGCTATATTTGAATTTAAAGCAGCTTTGTAGGCTATTACAAAATCTTTAGCATCAGCTTTGGCTTGCAAATTAAAATTAGTTTGAGGAAAATCCAATCCGCTTAGTTTTCTAAATTCGGCAGTATTGATTTTTGCATTATCAAGTTTTACCAAAGCATTGAAATTTTTAAAATCTAAACCTTTGGCATTTAAAGAAAAATCCAATTTAGAATCAACAACGCTTGGAACCGAAAATGTTTTTAAAATTTGATCAATTTCTATGGTATTTGTGTTTATATTTAAGATATTATCGGCAAATATGGCTTTTAATTCTCCACCAAATCCTAAAAGGGTTGCGTTAAATTCTTGCAATTGATTATTAGTTAATTTTAGATTACCTTGGATTTGGCTTTTTCCTTGCAATCTTGTTTTAAGAATGCTTGAAAATTGATCAAAATCATTTATTTTGATATTAAAATCACTTTCTAAGATATTGTTAGCCAAATTATAAACGCTTTTATCTGTGTTTAAATTAAAAAAGTTACTTAAAATTGTACTTGTTGAAATGATAAGTTTATCTTGTATTAAAGATTTTATTTCTCCTTTTACAAAACTTTGCTTAGGTAAAGTAAGATTAAAATCTTTGTAAATTAAATTATTGTTGATGGAGCTAGTGTAAAAATTTATCAATGCATTTCCATTTGGTTTTGAATTTTGCGTAGTTATTGTAGCTAGGAGATTGATTTTACCATGAATATATCGAGGCAAACTTGCAAAATCTAAAATTTGAGCTATATCGATGTCTTTGCCTAGAAGTTCTAAATTTTCTACATTGTAATTAACAAGTTTTGCATTTAAATTGAGATTAGAATTAAATAAAAATCCTTTTCCATTTACTATAAAATCACTACTTTTTCCAAGGATTTTACCCTTAAAAGTAAGATCTTGTTTGTTGTCTAAATTGAGTTCTTTTGTGTATTGATTTTGCAAACCTATAATATAATCTAAATCAAAACCTAAACTTAAAGGAGATATATCTCCTTTAACATCAGCAAAAAATTTATCATCTATATTTGCCTTAATGTTTAAAGTAGAAAAACGAATTTGAAATTGATCAAATTGAATATTTATCCCACTTTTTTCTGCGATCATTGTTTCTAAACGAGGTTTTAAAAAACTATTACCTGCAGCTGTAAAAAGTAGAGTATAAATACCCAATAATAAAAAACACATAATCCCCAAAAATACATAGAAAATCTTTTTCATTTTCAAACCTTTATATTGATATATCATATAAGTTTAGTCATATAAACTAAACTTATATGATATATTTTATTTAATTTATTGACAATTTACTTTGTTTTATGTATAATTTTATCACTCAAATATAAAGAGTGCTAATAATACATTGAAAGGAAAAACATGAATTTTCAACCTCTAGGAAAGCGTGTATTAGTTAAACGCGTTGAAGAAACTAAAACAACTGCTTCTGGCATTATTATACCAGATAATGCTAAAGAAAAGCCATTAAATGGTGAAGTTGTTGCAGTAAGCAAAGAAGTAGAAGATATAAAAGCAGGTGATAAAGTAGTATTTGCTAAATATGGCGGAAGTGAAATAAAACTTGACAATGAAGAATATTTAGTATTAAATACTGATGATATTTTAGGAATTTTAAAATAAGGATATAAAAATGGCAAAAGAAATATTTTTTTCAGACGAAGCAAGAAATAAACTTTACGAAGGTGTTAAAAAATTAAACGATGCAGTAAAAGTTACTATGGGACCAAGAGGTCGCAATGTTTTAATACAAAAAAGTTTTGGTGCACCTACTATAACTAAAGATGGTGTAAGTGTTGCTAAAGAAGTAGAATTAAAAGATTCTTTAGAAAATATGGGTGCTTCTTTAGTAAGAGAAGTTGCTAGCAAGACTGCTGATCAAGCAGGAGATGGAACAACAACAGCTACAGTTTTAGCTCATGCTATATTCAAAGAAGGTTTAAGAAACATAACAGCTGGAGCAAATCCTATTGAAGTTAAAAGAGGTATGGATAAAGCTTGCGAAGCTATAGTAGCTGAACTTAAAAAACTATCTCGTGAAGTAAAAGATAAAAAAGAAATAGCTCAAGTTGCTACAATTTCAGCGAATTCTGATGAAAAAATAGGAAATTTAATAGCTGATGCTATGGAAAAAGTTGGTAAAGATGGTGTTATAACAGTTGAAGAGGCAAAATCTATAAATGATGAATTAAATGTAGTTGAAGGTATGCAATTTGACAGAGGTTATTTAAGCCCATATTTTATAACAAATGCTGATAAAATGTTAGTTGAATTACAAAGTCCTTACATTTTACTTTTTGATAAAAAAATAACAAATTTAAAAGATTTATTACCTATTTTAGAACAAATTCAAAAAACAGGAAAACCTTTATTAATAATAGCTGAAGATATAGAAGGCGAAGCTTTGGCAACTTTAGTTGTAAATAAATTAAGAGGTGTTTTAAATATATCAGCTGTTAAAGCTCCTGGTTTTGGAGACAGAAGAAAAGCTATGCTTGAAGATATAGCTATTTTAACAGGTGGTGAGGTTATCTCAGAAGAGCTTGGAAGAACATTAGAAAGTGCTACTTTACAAGATTTAGGTCAAGCTTCAAGTGTTATCATAGATAAAGATAATACTACTATAGTAAATGGTTCTGGCGAAAAAGCAAATATAGATGCTAGAATTAATCAAATAAAAACTCAAATAGCTGAAACAACAAGTGATTATGATAAAGAAAAATTACAAGAAAGGCTTGCAAAACTTAGTGGTGGAGTTGCATTAATTAAAGTTGGTGCTGCTACTGAAACAGAAATGAAAGAGAAAAAAGATAGAGTTGATGATGCTTTAAGCGCTACAAAAGCTGCTGTTGAAGAAGGTATAGTAATAGGCGGTGGAGCTGCACTTATAAAAGCAAAATCAAAAATTAATTTAAATTTACAAGGTGATGAAGCTATAGGCGCAGCTATAGTTGAAAGAGCATTAAGAGCACCTTTAAGACAAATAGCTGAAAATGCTGGTTTTGATGCTGGAGTAGTTGTAAATAGTGTTGAAAATAGCAAAGATGAAAATTTAGGCTTTGATGCTGCAAAAGGTGAATATGTAGATATGATACAATCAGGTATTATAGACCCTGTTAAAGTTGAAAGAATAGCTTTATTAAATGCTGTTTCAGTTGCTAGCATGTTACTTACAACAGAAGCTACAATAAGTGAAATAAAAGAAGAAAAACCTGCTATGCCTGATATGAGCGGTATGGGTGGAATGATGTAATCTACCCATTCTATTTTTCAACAACCATCTTTTTAGATGGTTGTTTTATTGTTTAATTATTCTTCTTTTAATATAATAAAATAAATCATTTTAAGGCTTTTGTTATGAAAAATTTAAAAGAAGAGAAATTTACTCACTCAAAATATATTACTCCAAAAAGATATTCTTATCAAGGCAAAGACGAAAAAACATATACTTGGGATTTTATAGAAGCTATGGATAGTGTATCGGTATTTTTATATCATACGCAAAAAGATTCTTTTTTATTTGTCAAACAATTTAGAATTCCATTATGGGATTATCAAAAACGCAACAATATCACCATAGATGATATGGGCTATAGTATAGAATTGTGTTCAGGTTTGGTGGATAAAAAACTTAGTTTAGAAGAAATTGCTAAAGAAGAGTGTGTAGAAGAATTAGGGTATTATCCAAGTAGCGTAGAATTTATAGGTGAATATTATGCAGGTTTTGGCTCAGGTGTAAATAGGCAATTTTTATATTTTGCAAGTATTAGTGAAGAAGATAAGATCGGAAATGGTGGAGGAATAGACGGAGAAGATATTAAACCAGTGTGGATTAAAAGAGATGAATTTGAAAAGTTTTCCAAAGCAAATCTTATAAAAACTCCATTGTTAGAATTTGCATATTTATGGTTTAAGGATAGAAAATCTATCCTTAATTAGTGGTTTTATTTGCAGTTGCTAGATTTTCTTCTCGCTCTTCTAGCATTTCTTTAAAAATTGCAAATAAATCTTCAGAAGATTTTTCAGCATTAGAGCATTTGTCTAAAATTTGATTTTGAAGTAAATGATCTGTTATTTGCTCATTATGTGCTAAGGTTATAGCTTGATTAATGTTTTCATGTACTTTTTGATGAGGAATGTTTAATTTTCCAAAAGCTCTACCACTTGAAAATCTTTCTTTTCCAATGCCTGCAATCCATTTTGCAAGTCTGCAACTTAAATGATCAGAAAGAGTTTTACCTGAAACATGTAAAATTTCGTTATATCCATTTAGCTTAAACATAATATGATCTAATTTTGCAAGAGAAATAAAAATTTCTGAAGTAATTTGTTTGGCATTTGAGCTAGTGGAATTAACACTTTCGATTAGTTGGGTAAATTTATTTGAAAATTGAACTATATGTTCATTAGATTCTAAAGATACTTTTTCTACCTGTTCGCTTTGAGAGTGCATTTCATTGGCATTTTGTTTTAATAAATTTATATTCATTTCTACTTCAGCAGTTGCTTTTTGTGTTCTTTCAGCTAATTTTCTAACTTCATCAGCAACAACAGCAAATCCACGGCCATGCTCTCCAGCACGCGCTGCTTCAATAGCAGCATTTAATGCTAAAAGATTAATTTGATCAGAAATATCTTTGATTAAACCAATGACATTGGTAATTTCATCAACACTTCTGTGTAAATTTCCTGCTGTATCTCGAGAGCGATTTGCTGATTCTATAATACTTTGCAAAGAGGAGATGATAGAATGCGTGGTTGAATTTAATTCTTGCATATCGCTTAAAGAAGATACAGAATGTTCAGAAATAATATCTGCTTTATTGACATTATTTTGCATATCAGCTTGAACATTGCTAATGCCTTTTAAAGCACCTTCAAAAAGTAAATCTAATATTTTTCTTTCAAAAGAATTATCTTGAGTATTGTCATTTTCTATATTTTGTTTTTCTAGAAGCTCTTTGTTTTGAAGTTCTAATTTGTGATTTTTTTCTTCTAAAGCCTTGATTTCTTGTTTTAACTTTTCAATAGTTTTTAAGTGTTGTTTATTGCCAAACATTGGTATATCCTATTTATTGTAGTTTGACAAATAAGTATTTAACTCATCTTTTAATCTTAATTTTTCTTTTTTAAGATTTGAGATTTCTAAACTATCTAAGTGAATTCTACCTTCTTCTGCATCTTTTATTTTGTGGTCAAGTTTGTTATGCTCTTCAAAAAGTTTATCAAAGTGCATATCTTTACCTTTTAATTGAGTGATTAAATCTCTAAACTCATGTAGCATGGGAACCCCTTTTTATTTTTTATTTACCTTAAGTTGGATTATAACTTAAAAAAATTAAATATATTTTAACTCGTTAGGCTTTTGTTTGTTTTTAATGATTTTTTTAGCTATTTTTATGCTATCAGCTGTCCCGATGATTAATAATTTTGCTCCTGTTCCAATAAGTGTATCACCTCTTGGCATAGGTGTGAATTTTTTATTTTCGATAATTCCAACTATGCTAACATTAGCCATATCTCTAAGATGAATTTCTTTTAATCTTTTAAATCTCACCCAAGAACCATCTGGAATTTTAACTTCTTCAAGATCAATAGGACTATTTTTCTTGTAAAGATAATTTTCTAAAAGATTTTCCATATCAGGTCTTGCTGACATTGCACTTAGCCTTTGAGCTACTAATTTTGTAGCAGATACTATGGAATTTGCTCCAAGTTTTTTTAGTTTTTCTGTTTCGTCTTCATTGTTTGAACTTGCAAGTATGAAATATGGGTTAATTCTTTGTAATTCTTTTTCAAATAATCTTACAGATGCTATGATAGCGATATTATCTGCGATGTTGTTGCTTAGAGTAATTACTCCTTTTGCACTAGAAAGATTAGTTTTTAAGAAAGCAAGATTTGTATGTGGCGCACTTTCTATGTAATAAGGATAGTTGTATTTTTCTGCTATCTCGCTAAAATTTTCTATTTCATCAACTACAACAAAAGGAATATGATTTTCTCTAAACTGCCGCGTTAATTCTATGGTAAAATCATTATGATAGCATATAACAAAATGATTTTTTAATCTTGCAATTTTATGAAGCATTCTTCTTTCCTTTATAATTTTAGATAAAATTCCTTTTTTTACTATTTCTATAACCAAACCCATGCAAAATGTAAAAATGGTAAAAGTTGATAGCACATATAAAATAGTAAAAATTCTTCCTGCTGTTGGTATGGGGTTTATCTCAGCATATCCTAGTGTTGTAAAAGTCATCCCTGCTTGATATATAGCATCATTAAGATCAAAATTACTAGTGAGCATATATCCAAAAGCCCCTACAAGTGTCATAATGACGATAGCAATAAGTGGAATTCTTAAAAATTTAAGTTGTTCGTAAAGTTCATCATTGAGATTAATTGCGGGTTTTGGAGAAGGAGACCAATTGAGGAATTTTTGAAGCTTTTTTAAAAAAGACATATTAATTCCTCTTTAAATAATGTAATGATTAGCAATTATTTGTTGTTTTGTTTTTTAAGGGTTCTTAAAGTTGAAGCTGCTACTCTAACTTTTCTTGTAGTTCCATCTTCTAAAGTGATACGAATAGTTCTTAAATTTGGTAAAAAGCGTCTTTTGGTTTTATTATTCGCATGGCTTACATTATTACCTACCATAGGTCCTTTTCCAGTGATTTGACAAATTCTTGACATGTTGATATTTCCTTATTTGTTTTATAAAATTTTTGAAATTGTATCTAAACTAAGCTTAAAAAAATCAAATATTTAAAAAATAAATAAAGAAAATATTGATGTTAAGTATGATAAAATTATTATTTAGTAGTTAATTTGGAGAATATTTATGTATATAGCACCAAGTTTGCTTTCAGCAAATTTTTTAAATTTAGAAAATGAAATTAAAGAAGTGTGTCAAGCTGGAGCTGATTTATTGCATATTGATGTGATGGATGGATATTTTGTGCCAAATTTTACCTTTGGACCTTGTGTATTAGAAAATATTAGCAAAATTAGCTCAGTTCCTTTAGATGTTCATTTAATGGTAAATGATGTGAATAAATTTATAGATTTTTTTATACCATTAAAACCAAAATTTATTAGTTTTCATGTAGAAGCCGAAAATCATCCTATTAGAGTTTGTGAATATTTAAGAAAAAATGGAATTTGCCCTGCTATTGTTTTAAATCCTCATACTCCTATTTCTAGTATAGAACATATCTTAGAATTTGTTGATATGGTGCTTTTAATGAGTGTTAATCCTGGTTTTGGAGGGCAATCATTTTTGCCTTTAGTTTATGAAAAAATTCGCCATTTAAGACAAATGATTGATCAAAGAAATCTAAAAGTTTTCATAGAGGTTGATGGCGGGGTAAATGGACTAAATGCACCTGATTTAGATGAAGCTGGAGCGGATATTTTAGTTGCAGGGAGTTATATTTTTTCTTCGCAAGATAAAAAGACTGCTATAAATTCTTTAAAGTGTGAATTTTGAGCCACCAACAAATCGATGATTTAGTTAATAAGCTAAGCAAAGAAAATAAATCATTTGCTTGGGTTGTTAAAGAATTAGAAAAAATTGAAGAATTATCTTGTTATGATTTTGATATACATACTTTAGAGCTTTTAGGGCTTGGTGTGAATTTAAATAAAAATAATGAAATTTGTTTAAATACAAAAAGCACAAAAATAAAAGATGAAATTTTTTGCATAGTAGATATAGAAAGTACCGGAAGTATAAAAAGTGGAAAAATTATAGAAATTGGAGCAATAAAAATTCAAAATTTTCAAGAAATAGGTCGTTTTGAGAGTTTTATCAAGGTTGATGAAATTCCGGAAAATATCACAGAATTAACAGGAATTACAACAGCAATGGTGCAAGATTCTCCTTCTTTAAAACAAGTTTTGAGTGAATTTAAATTATTTTTAAAAGATTCTATTTTTGTAGCACATAATGTTCGTTTTGATTATAATTTTTTATCTAAAGTGATGCAAGAAAATGGTTTTGGTGTATTGTTAAATAGAAAAATTTGCACTATAGATCTTGCGAAAAAATGTATTGAAAGTCCAAAATATGGACTTGAAGCCTTAAAAGAACTTTTAAATATACAATATCCTCATCATAGAGCTTTAAGCGATGCTTTAGCAGCTTGTGAAATTTTAAAATATTGTATGGGTAAAATTCCATTTTATATTAAAACTACAGAAGAATTACTCAAATTTAGTAAGCAAGCAAAAAATAAACTCAAAAATTAAAAAATTTAAATTTTCTACGCTATACTTAAAATGTAAATGACGGGAGCTTGTGATACAGGCTGAGAGTAAGCTAAAAGCTTAGACCGAACCAGAACTAGATAATGCTAGCGTTGGGAAAATTTATCAACTACTCACATAACCCTTCATTTATCCAAATTATAAATAAGGATAAAAAATGAATAAAACTCAAATGAGTTATGCCAAAGAAGGCATATTTACAAAACAAATGCAAATCGTTGCACAAAAAGAGCAAGTTAGTCAAGATTTTTTACTTGAAAATATAGCGAGTGGAAAAATCATAATACCAGCGAATATAAATCATAAAGCCTTAGATCCAAATGGTATAGGTTTTGGACTTCGCACAAAAGTAAATGTAAATTTAGGTGTTTCAAATGATTGTATAGATTATAGTGAAGAAATGCAAAAAGTTCATTTAGCACACAAATTTAATATAGAAGCTATAATGGATCTTAGCAATTATGGTAAAACAAGTCATTTTAGAGATGAGTTAATAGCTACTTCAAAAGCTATGATAGGAACTGTTCCTGTATATGATGCAGTTGGATTTTTGGAAAAAGATTTAAAAGATATTAAAGCTAAAGATTTTTTAGATGTAGTTTATCATCATGCAAAAAGCGGAGTTGATTTTATGACAATTCATGCTGGTATAAATTCTCGTGCGGCAAGAGTATTTAAAGAATGTGATAGAATCACAAATATAGTTTCAAGAGGTGGATCTGTTCTTTATGCTTGGATGCAAATGAATGATTGCGAAAATCCATTTTTTGAATACTATGATGATTTATTAGAAATTTGTAGAGAATTTGATGTAACTTTATCTTTAGGAGATGCACTAAGACCAGGTTGTACTCACGATGCAAGCGATGGTGCTCAAATAGCTGAATTGATAGAACTTTCATTACTCACAAAAAGAGCATGGGCGCAAGATGTGCAAATTATGATAGAAGGACCTGGACATATGGCTATAAATGAAATAAAAGCAAATATGCAAATAGAAAAAAGAATTTGCAACGGAGCTCCATTTTATGTTTTAGGGCCTTTGGTAACAGATATAGGTGCAGGATATGATCATATAAGTGGGGCTATAGGTGGAGCAGTTGCAGCAGCAGCTGGAGCTGATATGCTTTGCTATGTAACTCCTGCTGAACATTTAAGACTTCCAAATTTAGAAGATGTTAGAGATGGCATAGTAGCAACAAAAATAGCTGCTCATGCTGGAGATATAGCTAAACTTCCAAAAGAAAGAAAAATAGATGATGAAATGAGTAAGGCAAGACAAGAAATTGATTGGGAAAAGATGTTTAAGCTTGCAATAGATGGAGAAAAAGCTAAAAAAATGTTTAACGAAAGAAAGCCTGATGAGTTAAATTCTTGCTCTATGTGTGGAAAAATGTGTGCTATGAATACAATGAATCAAATTTTAAAAGGCGAAGATGTAAGCTTGATTAAAAAATAAATTGAAACAATCCCGTTTATAAACGGGATTGAAATTATAATTTATCTACGACTTTATAATTGTATGGTTGTAGATTTTTATCATTATCTAAAAGCTTTTGAGAAGGATCTCCATTAACATTATCATGCTCATAGTAACGATCACCTACTTTATGTCCATTTAAATCCACTTTGTAACGAATTTGTCCTGGATTGAATTTTTGTATATCTTCAAAACCTAAATTTGAAGTTTTAAAATCTTTAATTGCATTTGCATTTGCGATTTCTACTAATTTAGTTTGTGCCATTCTTGCCATATCCACAGCTTGTAAAAGCATTCTTGAAGCTTCTCTTGGATTATGGAAACCTGTAGAATTTTCAGCACCAACAAAATCTGCTCTCATTTGTGCTTTTCTATGCAATTCTAAAACTTCTTTAAGAACATCATTGATTTTTTTCGCATCTGCTTTGCCATTTTCTTGGTATTGAGGTATTTGTCCTAATTTATCACGCATAGTTTTGATATCTGTGATTAAGCTAACTATAGAATATTCAGCAGTTCTTAAATCATAAGCGATTGAATTTTGAATATCTTTAATTTGTGCTTTAAGATAATCTTCGCTTTGAGTATGACATGACTTACAAGCTGCATTGATATCGCTTAAAGGTGAAGTGATATTATGTTGAGTCATTTTTTTAGCACCTTTTCTTATGTAAGGCATATGACAATCAGCACAACTTACACCATTTGCTGCATGAACACCACCACTATAAAGTTCGCTTTCTGGGTGTTGAATTTTAATCATTGGAGCTTCTGTTAATTTATGTGACCAGTCTTTATCAAAAACACTTCTGATTTTATCATAATACTCATCAAACATTTCAATTCTAAATGGTTGTCCTTTTTTCCACTCACTCCATGGGAAGACTAATTCTAAACCATCTACTTGAATTTCTACCGGTTTGTTTCCATCTCTCCATGAATCAAATTCATCATAAGTTTTTTGAGTACCATTCCACCATTTTTTACTAGAATCATTAGTAATGCTCTCACCAGTAACTTTTACTTTTTCTCCTGTTGGTCTAAAATAATATTCCACATGACATTGTGAACAAACCAGTGTTCGCATTTCTTCTCTTGATGCTTTCACCCCTTGCTCAGGATCTCTTTCATAACCTCTTTCTACCAAAGCATTGATTGCTGCTGGTCTTGTAAGTCTTAAGCTCATATTGTTTGGAGTGTGACAGTCAGCACAAGTTACACCCATTCTTTTACCACCATGAGGTCCGCTATGTTCTTTAGAACCTTCTTCGTATCCATTTACCGCTGGAATATTTTTAATAGAGGTCCAATATTTGGTTGAGTTAAATGCTATCCATTTTTCTTTTTCATTTTCACCTGGTGCATTTTTTATAAGCCAAGGAGACCATCCACTATGGCAGTTCATACAAGCACTTGGTTGACCATTAAATTTAGCAAAACCATGTGCGTTTAGAAAATCTTTATTATTTCTTGCTGTATCCATTTGGTCAATTTGCACCCAAAAGTGTCCTCTTTCTTCATTAGCATCAAGAGCAAAAGGATATCCTGCCCAAAGTATGGTAAGTTGAGGATAGCGAATTAGTTTTGAATAAGCTAAATTCCCGCCAAAATTTGTTTCAAATGGTTGTTGGGTTTGTGCAGTAAGATACATATCTAAATAATCAGGAAAATTTTTACCCCATTCAGTAAAAGAAGGATTATCATCACTCATTTCAACGAAGTTTTTACTTATAACTCCGCCTACGCTTTCGTTTTGTTTTTTGCTTATATCATTATTAAGCCATAAAACAGCACAAATTAAAACAAGCAAAGCAATTATACCTAAGTATAAAAGATTTTTTTTATTCATTTATAACTCCTAAAAATTAAAATCCGCGTTTATGTCCTACGCCATTGTGACAAGAAACACAGCTTAAAGAACTATCCTTATGAGGATTAGTCATAGTTGTTGCGTTGATAGCTACACTAGCATAGTCAGCATGACAGCGAATGCAATTATCTTGCACCATTTTTTTACTTTTTTCATTTGCAGTTAGGTTGGTTGGTAATTCATCTAATTTAAAAGTAAAAGCATAAGCATGCCCCAAACCGCTTTGAGCTTTAGCAATCCATTTATCTACAAAGCTATGTGGTAGGTGACAATCAACACAAGTTGCCCTTGCTTCACCCTTTACTTTTTTAGAGTGTGGAGCAGCTAGATAATCATTATAAACTTCATTCATAATATGACAGTTATTACAAGATTCACTAGCATTGCTAAGATAAGAAGCACCTTTTGCATTATAAAAGGTGTAAAAACCAACCGCAAATAAGGTTAAAAGTAAGAATAAGAAAATACTAAAAAGTTTTGAAAATACTTTTTTATCTCCCAAAGCTCCTCCTGATAATTTAAGATATAAATTTGGTTGCACTTAAAATTTTATCAAAATATTATTTAATATTGATTTAAGGATATAAAATGTCCTAATAATTTATAAACAATATTGAGCTTTATTTATAAATTATTCTTAAAAATAAACATTACTATAAATTATATTTAAATATTTAATTTACTAAATATAAATAAAAAATTTTAAATCTAAAATATAAAAATTATGATATTTAATTATTATAAAAAAATTGCACTAGTGTGTTTTTTATAAATATAAAATTTTATAAAAAAATTAATATAAAAATTTCATATTATTAAATATTGATAAAATCATATAAAATATACTTTTAAAAATTACAAGACAAAAAACATTGATAAAAATTTAATTAAAAATAAAATCTTATTGATATATAATGTAATTTATTATTTTAAAAAATTAAGATATGTTTATAAAATTAAAGGTAAATAAAATGCAAATTAACTCATCTATGTATATTAATAGAGAATTATCTTGGTTAGCTTTTAATTCTAGAGTTTTAGATCAGTGCTCTAAAGATCTACCTTTATTTGAAAAACTCAAATTTATAGCTATATATTGTACTAATTTAGATGAATTTTATATGATTAGAGTGGCAGGTTTAAAACAGCTTTTTGTAGCTGGAGTTAGCACAGCAAGTAACGATGAAATGTCTCCTTTGGCTCAACTTAAAGCTATAAGAAATTATTTGCATGAAGAAAAATCTACGCTTGAAAAGTATTTTTGTGAAATCACATCAGAGTTAGAAAAAGAAAATTTATTTATTAAACCCTATGAAGATCTTGATGAAAAATTAAAAGAGCAGTGTGATGAGTTGTTTTTTTCAAATATTTTTCCTGTGATAGTTCCAATCGCTGTTGATGCTACTCATCCTTTTCCGCATTTAAATAATTTGTCTTTTTCTTTGGCGGTAAAACTTTGCGATCCTATGCACCCTGAGCTTTTAAAATTTGGAATGATACGAATTCCTAGAGTTTTGCCTAGATTTTGTCAAGTGAGTTCAAATATCTATGTTCCAATCGAAAGCATAGTGCGTCATCATACAGAGCATATTTTCCCAGGATATAAAATGCTATCATCGGCTGCTTTTAGAGTTACTAGAAATGCAGATATGGAAATAGAAGAAGAAGAAGCAGATGATTTTATGATGATTTTAGAGCAGGGGTTAAAACTTCGTAGAAAAGGAGCTTTTGTTCGTTTGCAAATTCAAAAAGATGCAGATGAGCAATTGATAGAATTTTTAAGCTCGCACATGAATATATTTCATAAAGATATATATGAATATGACATACTTTTAAATTTATCATCATTATGGCAAATCGTTGCTAATAAAGAATTTACGCATCTATTAAGTCCTTTATATACTCCAAAAATTTTACCTCCTTTTGGAGAAAATTTATCTATATTTAAAGCTATGGATAAACAAGATGTATTGATTTTTCAACCTTATGAGAGCTTTGAGCCTGTATATCAGTTTATAAAAGAAGCAAGCAAGGATCCTAAAGTTATTTCCATAAGAATGACACTTTATAGAGTGGAAAAAAATTCCAATATCGTTCAAGCTTTAATAGATGCAGCTAGCGAAGGAAAGCAAGTTACTGTGATGGTTGAGCTTAAAGCTCGTTTTGATGAGGAAAATAATTTACATTGGGCTAAGTCTTTAGAAAATGCTGGAGCACATGTAATATATGGAATTACTGGTTTTAAAGTGCATGCTAAACTTGCTCAAGTTATAAGAAAAGAAGGTGATAAATTAAAAATTTATAATCATCTTAGCACTGGAAATTATAATGCAAGTTCGGCAAAAATTTATACAGATGTGAGTTATTTTACTTCAAAAGAAGAGTATTCTCAAGATACTACAACTTTTTTTCATATACTTTCAGGGTATAGTAAAAGTCGTCGCTTAAAGACATTATCTATGAGCCCAAAACAAATTAAAGAAAGAATTTTAGAAATGATTAATACTGAAGCAAGTTATGCTAATGAGGGAGTAATTATTGCTAAAATGAATGCTTTGGTTGATGCTGATGTGATTAAAGCTTTGTATGAAGCTTCAAATAAAGGCGTTAAAATTGATTTAATTGTGCGTGGAATTTGCTGTTTAAAACCTGGAGTTAAAGGATATAGTGAAAATATTAGGGTTAGAAGTATAGTAGGAAAATATTTAGAACATGCTAGAATTTTATATTTTAAACATACTCATCCAAATTATTTTATATCAAGTGCTGATTGGATGCCAAGAAATTTAGAAAGACGCTTGGAGCTTATGACTCCTATATTTGATGAGCATTCTCGTGCAAAATTGGCTCAAATTTTAAAATTACAACTTAGTGATAATGATTTAGCTTATGAATTAGATAATAATGGAAAGTATCAAAAAATTTACACTAATAAAGAAGAAAAAATAAATAATTCTCAACAAATTTTAGAAGAATATATCAGCAGAATTTTCAACACTCTTAAAAAAGATACAGATCAAAGCAGGGCAACGCATTTAGCAACAAAGCTTTTTAGGGACAATTAAATCCTTGTAAAATTTACAAGGATTTATTTCCATCCTTCGATGTAGTTTTTTAATTTTCTACCAACTTTTGGATGTTTTAATTTTTTAATAGCTGAACTTTCAATTTGTCTAACTCTTTCTCTTGTGACATTAAGTTCTTTACCTATTTCTTCTAAGGTTCTATCGCTTTCATCATCCATTAAACCAAAACGCATTCTAATAACAGCTTTTTCTCTATCGTTTAGTTGATCTAACACTTCATCGATTTGTTCTTTTAAATCATCTTTTAGTATATGGTCCATTGGAGAAAGCGAAGTTCTATCTTCAACAAAATCTCCAAATTTGCCATCATCTTCGTTGCTAATAGGAGCTTCTAGGGAAATTGGCTCTTTGGTGATTTTAATTACTTGTTTAACTTTATCAATGCTTAAATTTACTTCTTTTGCGATAATGCTTACATCTGGCTCTTTGCCTTCTTTTTGTAAATATTCGCGTATGATTTTATTGATTTGATTAATTGTTTCTATCATATGTATGGGAATTCTAATGGTTCTTGCTTGATCAGCAATTGCTCTTGATATGGCTTGTCTTATCCACCAAGTAGCATAGGTTGAAAATTTATATCCGCGTTTATATTCAAATTTATCCACAGCTTTCATTAAGCCTATATTGCCTTCTTGGATTAAATCTAAAAATGGCAATCCGCGGTTAGTATATCTTTTAGCAATGCTTACAACTAAGCGTAAATTTGATTTAGCCATTCTAGTCTTTGCTTCATCAGAAATTTTCTTACCGCGTTTGATTTGTTCTAAAATTTCTTTTAATTGATCCTTTTCTAAATCAAATGAATTTTGACTAGCTTCTTTGGTTTGTATGAGTTTTTTAATTTCCATATAAGTGCTAACCATAGTAGTTTCTAAAGCACGCTCGGCTATCTCTTCTTTGCTAAGTTTTGTGATATCTCTTAAAATATCTTGATGTCTTTGTTTTAATTCATCTGAAAACATAGGTAAGCGATATTCTAAGCGTTTTAATTCTTTGTCAAATTCTTCATCACTTTTTAAAGCAGTTTCCATTGATTTTACAATTTCAGAGATTAATTTTGAAGTTGGACCTAAATCCATGAGTTTTTCTTTTAATATATTTTTCTTAAAAGCTATAACAAGCTTATCTAACAACTCATCTTCATTTTTTTCTGCATTTATAGTTGAAATAGTTTTAAGCCATTCTTTTTTGGCTTTTTCTAAGGCTTTAAAGCTTTCTATGACTTTTAAAGTTCTTTCGTCTTCTTTTTTGTTTGTTTTTTTAACTTTTTTATCAGAATTATTTTCATTCTCTTCGTTTTCATTTTCTTCTTCAGAATCTATTTCATCTTCATTTTTGTCATCTTCATTTTTGTCATCTTCATTTTTGTCATCTTCTTCAAAACTTTTAAAAAGCTCTTTTACTCTTCTTTCTCTATTGATTAATGGTTCTTTATAATCAAGAATAAAATCAATCAAATAAGGAACCGAGCAAAATGCATCTATGATAATATCTTCTCCAAGTTCAATTTTTTTAGAAATTTCAACTTCTTCGTCTTTGTTTAAGAGAGAAATTTGTCCCATTTCTCTTAGATACATTCTTACTGGGGAATCAGATCTACTCCATTCTAATAAATCATTTTCATTTGCTAAATCAAATTCATTTTCTAAGCTAGTATCTTGTAATTTTTGTTTTTCTTCTTGTAATTTTTTTGCTTCTTCAAGATTGCGTTTTTTTGCAATTTCTGCTGAAGATATTAATTCTACTTTATATTTATTCATTAAATCTCGAATTTTTTTTGCACTTGTTGCATTAGGAAGTTTTGCTAAATACTTGACAAGTTTTTCATATGTGATATAATCTTTAGAATTTTCTTTAAATAATTCTTCTAGGGTAGTTGCTTCACTAGCCATAAAATATCCTTTGGGACGATTTTTATATAGAACTAAATATTATTCCTAAATTTTAATTAAAAACAAATAAATATTTTTTGGAACACATATTGCTTTATTGTTGGAAAATTTAGATTTTAGATAGGAAAAACGATGCAAAATGGATATTATCAAGCCACTGGAGCTATGGTTACGCAGTTTAATCGTCTTGATGTGGTGACCAATAACCTTGCCAATGTTAATACTAGTGGTTATAAAAAAGATAATGTTGTAATTGCAGATTTTAAAAGGATTTTTAAAGAAACTCAAGATGAGTTACCTATACAAAATCATACAAGAGATGCATCTAGATTTGTAAATACTACTATAGATAGGGTTCCTCAAATCAATCATGTATATACAAATTTTAGCGTAGGCTCGATGAAGATGACTCATAATCCTTTAGATCTTGCATTAACAAGGGAAGATACTTTTTATCTTATCAAAACCAATAATGGAGAAGTAAGATTAAGTCAAGATGGAAATTTTCAGCTTGATGAAGAAGGGTATTTGGTAAATCGTCAAGGATATAGAGTTTTAAGTAGTGATTATTTTAATAATCCACAAACAGATGGCATACGCATAGGAGATTCTACTTCTTTTATTAATGTTGATAAAAATGGAATAATAAGTGCTTCTAATCAAAATATCGCAAGATTATTTGTAGCTCAAGTAGATGACTTAAGAGATTTGCAAAAAGATGGCGATAATATGTATAGGGTTGATTTAAATAAAATCAGAGATTTACCAAATTCAAATGCTGTAAAACAAGGTTTTACTCAAGGATCTAATGTAAATCCAGTTACTGAAATGGTAGGTTTAATAGAAGCAAATAGAATGGTTGAGATGTATCAAAAAGTTATGACTTCTCATATGGATGATTTAAATCAAGAAGCTATTAATAAATTAGCAAGTACTAAATAAAACTAAGGATAGGTAAAATGTTAAGATCATTATACACAGCAGCATCAGGGATGGTGTCACAGCAAACTCAAATTGATGTTACTTCAAACAATATTTCAAATGTAAATACAGTTGGTTATAAAAAGTCTCGTGCAGAATTTGCAGATTTGATGTATCAAACTATGAAATACGCAGGTACTTCAACTTCAAGTACAACTAAACATCCAAGTGGTATAGAAGTAGGTCTTGGTTCAAGAGTAACTGCAATTAGTAAGATTTTTAGCGAAGGTAGTTTAAAACAAACTTCTACTGCAGGTCTTGATATGGCAATTGCTGGAAATAATGGATTTTTCCAAATTCAAATGCCTGATGGAACTATAGCTTATACTAGAAATGGTCAATTTACAAAGGATGCTGAAGGAAATATTGTAAATTCAGATGGTTATAGACTTTTACCTGAAATGACCATACCAGAAGATGCAACTGCTATAAATGTTGCAAGTGATGGAACTGTTTCAGTAATGCAGCCAGGAAATACTGCTGAAACCCAAATAGGTCAAATTGAGCTTGTAAATTTTATCAATCCAGCAGGATTACATGCTTTAGGGGATAATCTTTTGGTAGAAACTGATGCAAGTGGAGCTCCTATTGCAGGTATTGCAGGTGAAAATGGTTTTTCTCCTATTAAACACGGCTTTGTTGAGCTTAGCAATGTTCAACTTGTAGAAGAAATGACTGATCTAATCACAGGCCAAAGAGCTTATGAAGCAGGTTCAAAAGCAATTACTACAAGTGATGATATGCTTGGAATAGTAAATCAATTAAAACGCTAAATTAAATAGCGTTTTAATATGCAATATCTTTCTAAAAAATACTAAAAAACTCCTAAATATAGGTATTTACAAAATATTCTTTTTTTCTAATAAAAAATTAAAATAATTGTAGTAATATTGTATTTGCATGTTGAAAAAATATGCAAATAAAAAAATAAATGAGGTAAAACAATGAACAGAAGGGACTTCATTAAAAATACCGCTATTGCAAGTGCTTGCGGTGTTGCAGGTCTTAGTGTTCCAAGTAGTGTACTTGCAAATACTGAGAACAAATGGCGTTGGGATAAAGCTGTTTGTAGATTTTGTGGCACAGGATGTGGAATATTAGTTGCAAGTTTAGATGGTAAAATTGTTGCTGTAAAAGGCGATCCTGCAGCTCCAGTAAATCGCGGGTTAAATTGTATTAAAGGTTATTTTAATGCAAAAATTATGTATGGTGAAGATCGTTTAGTCACTCCTTTACTTCGTGTAAATGCACAAGGAGAATACGATAAAAACGGAAAATTCCAACAAGTTTCTTGGCAAAGAGCTTTTGATGAGATGGAAAAACAATTTAAAAAAGCTTACAAAGAAAAAGGCGTTGAGGGTATTGGAGTTTTTGCAAGTGGTCAATACACTATACAAGAAGGATATGCTGCTGCTAAGCTTGTAAAAGCTGGTTTTAGATCAAACAATATTGATCCAAATGCTAGACATTGTATGGCTAGTGCTGTTGTTGGTTTTATGCAAACTTTTGGAGTTGATGAGCCTTCTGGTTGTTATGATGATATAGAACTTACAGATACTATCATTACTTGGGGTGCGAATATGGCAGAAATGCATCCGATTTTATGGTCAAGAGTAAGTGATAGAAAATTGAGCAATTTAGATAAAGTTAAAATTGTAAATTTATCTACTTTTTCTAATAGAACTTCTCATATAGCTGATACTGAAATTATTTTTAAACCAAATACGGATTTGGCTATTTGGAATTATATAGCAAGAGAAATTGTTTATAATCACCCTGAAGCTATGGATAAAGAATTTATTGAAAAACATTGTATTTTTGCTACAGGTTATGCTGATATTGGTTATGGCATGAGAAATAATCCAAACCATCCTAAATTTAAAGCTAGTGAAAAAGATACAGTGGCTAAGCAAAATTCTATCATTTTAGATGATGAAGAAGCTGTTTCTTTAGCATATTTAGGTGTTAAAGCAGGTGATAAATTCGAAATGAAACACCAAAATACTCCTGATGCACATTGGGAAATTTCTTTTGAAGAATTTAAAAAAGCTTTAGAGCCTTATACGCTTGATTATGTAGCAAAGGTTGCTAAGGGCAATGAAGATGAAAGCATTGATGAATTTAAGAAAAAATTACAAGAATTAGCAAATTTATATATAGAGAAAAATAGAAAAGTTGTTAGTTTTTGGACCATGGGCTTTAATCAACACACTCGCGGTAGCTGGGTAAATGAACAAGCTTATATGGTGCATTTTTTACTTGGAAAACAAGCAAAACCAGGAAGTGGAGCTTTTTCTTTAACAGGTCAACCAAGTGCTTGTGGAACAGCAAGAGAAGTAGGGACATTCTCTCATCGTTTGCCTGCTGATATGGTTGTAGCAAATGCTAAACATAGAGAAATTTCAGAAAAAATTTGGAAAGTTCCTGCAAAAACCATTAATCCAAAACCAGGTGCACCTTATCTTAATATAATGAGAGATCTAGAAGATGGAAAAATTAAATTTGCTTGGGTTCAAGTAAATAATCCATGGCAAAATACTGCAAATGCAAATCACTGGATTAATGCTGCTAGAAATATGGATAATTTTATAGTTGTAAGTGATTGTTATCCAGGAATTAGTGCAAAAGTTGCTGATTTAATTTTGCCTAGTGCTATGATTTATGAAAAATGGGGTGCTTATGGTAATGCTGAAAGAAGAACTCAGCACTGGAAACAACAAGTTTTACCAGTAGGTGAAGCTATGAGTGATACTTGGCAAATTTTAGAATTTTCTAAACGCTTTAAATTAAAAGAAGTTTGGGATGAGACTAAGGTAAATGATAAATTGACTTTACCAAGTGTATTAGAAGAAGCTAAAGCTATGGGATATAGTGAAGATGATACTTTATATGATGTATTATTTGCCAATAAAGAAGCAAAATCTTTCAAAGCAAAAGATCCTATCGCAAAAGGATTTGACAATAGCGAAGTAAATGGCGATGAGAGAAAAGTTATCGGAAGTGATGGTAAAGAATTTGATGGATATGGGTTTTTTGTTCAAAAATATTTATGGGAAGAATATCGCAAATTTGGTTTAGGTCATGGACATGATTTAGCCGATTTTGACACTTACCATAAAGTAAGAGGTTTAAGATGGCCTGTTGTAAATGGCAAAGAAACTCAATGGAGATTTAATACTAAATTTGATTATTATGCGAAAAAAGCTGCTCCAAATTCAGATTTTGCTTTTTATGGTGAATTTGCAAAAGAATTACCAAAAGGCGATTTATTAGCTCCACAAACTCAAGAAAAGTATAGCTTAAAAAATAAAGCAAAAATTTTCTTTAGACCATTTATGAAAGCACCAGAAAGACCAAATGAAGAATATCCATTTTGGTTATGCACAGGTAGGGTGTTAGAGCATTGGCATAGTGGGACAATGACTATGAGAGTTCCTGAACTTTTCCGTGCAGTCCCTGAAGCGCTTTGTTATATGAATGAAGATGATGCTAAAAAAATGCAAATTGCTCAAGGTGATATAGTATGGGTACAATCACGCCGTGGTAAAGTAAAAGCAAGAGTGGATTTACGCGGTAGAAATCAACCATCTAAAGGACTTGTGTATGTGCCTTGGTTTGATGAGAATGTATATATAAACAAGGTTACGCTTGATGCGACTTGTCCATTATCTAAGCAAACTGATTTTAAAAAGTGTGCAGTAAAAATTACTAAAGCATAACAATGAGCAATAGAAGAGAATTTTTAGCTTTTAGCTTTAAACTTTTATGCATAGGCAGTGGCAGTGCATTTTTGGCAAGTTTAGCCATTAGCTCTGTTCAAGGATATTTTTTAAGACCTCCTGGAGCAGATGATGAGAAGAGATTTTTGTCAAAATGTATAAGATGTGGCCTTTGTGTGAAAGCTTGTCCTTATGATATTTTAAAATTAGCTACTTTGCAAGAAAAACCTGCAAATGGTACGCCTTATTTTATAGCTAGGAAAGATCCATGTAGGTTATGCGAAGATATCCCTTGTATTAGAGATTGTCCTACTGATGCGCTAGATCGTAAATATTTAGAGCAAAAAGATGGAATTTATAAAACAAAAATGGGCATAGCTATTATTGATAGTGCAAGCTGTGTAGCTTATTGGGGAATTCAATGTGATGCTTGTTATAGAGCCTGTCCTTTGATAGATAAAGCTTTAAAATTAGAATCAAAGCGTAATGATAGGACAGCAAAGCATGCATTTTTACTTCCTGTGGTTGATCATGAAGTTTGCGTAGGATGTGGATTTTGTGAAAAAGTTTGCATAACTCAAAAACCAGCTATTAAAATTTTACCTAGAGAATTTGTTTTAGGAGAAGCTGGAAATAACTACATTAAAGGTTGGGATGAAAAGGATGAGAAGCGTTTGCAAGATGTAAATACAGAGAAAAAATTTGACAAAAATAAAGCTAAAGATTATCTTAATGATGGAGAATTGTTATGAAATATCTTATTTTAAGAAGAATGGTGCAATTTTCTATTTTAATATTATTTTCTTTAAGTGCATGTAGTTTTATCTTAAAAGGAAATTTAAGCTCTTCGGTTTTATTTTCAACCATACCACTTAGCGATCCTTTTGCACTTTTACAACTTATGTTGGCAAGTTTGCAAGTGGATTTAGCAGTTTTAAGTGGAGCTTTGGTGATATTTTGCTTTTATGCTATTTTTGCTGGAAGAGCATATTGTGCTTGGGTTTGTCCTGTAAATATCATAACAGATTTTGCAAATTTTATTAGAATAAAATTTAAGCTTAGTCCGATAAAAACAATCAATGTAAATAAAAATTTGCGTTATTATGTATTGTTTTTGGTATTGCTTTTTTCTTTTATTTTATCTTTTCCTGTATTTGAAGAATTTTCTTATATAGGCATTATCCAAAGAGGGATTATATTTGGTGGAATTTCTTGGATATTTATAGCATTGATTATTTTTTGCATCGATGCTTTTTTAAGTCCTAGATTTACATGTTCTTATTTTTGTCCTTTGGGTGCTTTTTGGGCTTTAGTGTCTCGTTTTTCACTTTTAAAAGTAAGATATAATTTGCAAAAATGCACAAAATGCTATAAGTGTATTAATGTATGCCCTGAAAAACAAGTACTTTGGATGATAGGTAAAAAAGATCAAGATGTCACTTTAGGTGAATGTATAAGATGTGGAAGATGTATTGATGTTTGCGGTGATGATGCTTTAGGTTTTAGTATAATAAATTTAAGGAGAGAAAATGAAAAATAAAATCTTTTTATCCTTAGCAGCAGCTGTTTTTATAAGTGCATGTGGGTTTGCTGTTAATAGTGTTGATTCAAAAGATTTGGGTTTAAGAAAAACAAGTTTAGAAAGTGAAAATGTAAAATTATTAGATGTGAAGTATTCTCAAGCATCTGCAGGAGAAGCTGTTTTAATAGAAAGATCATTTGAAAATGCTCCTCCATTGATCCCGCATACTTTAGATGGTATGTTGCCTATAGTTAAAGATAACAATATCTGTTTAAGCTGTCATGATCAATCAGTTGCTAAAGATGTTGGTGCTACGCCACTTCCTAAGAGTCATTATTTTGATTTTAGAAAAAACAAATCTACTAAAGATATGATAAGCGAAGCTAGGTTTAATTGTACTCAATGCCATGTGCCACAAAGTGACGCAAAGCCTTTGGTAGGAAATAGTTTTAAAGCTCAATTTAAAAACGAAGAATTAAAGAAAAAATCTAATCTTTTAGATGTTTTAAATGAGGGTGTGAAATAATTTTTATGAGAGTAGTATTTTTCATCTTATTGGTTTGGGTTTGTGCATTTTCATATGAATTAAAACTAAATTCTAATCTAAATACTATAAAATTAGTAGATGAAAAACTACTTATAGGACTTGATAATGGAGAAATTTTAAGTTTCTCCATTAAAGATAAAAAAATTCATACTATCACCCAACTAGCTAAGATTAAAAATTTTTATGAAGAAAATGCTAATGCTAGAATTTATAGCATTGATTTTTTTAAAAATAGTATATTGGTTTTAAGCGAAGGAGATTTTGGTAGTAAAAATATAAATATTTACAAAGACAATCAATTAACAAGTTTTAAACTTTCAAATGATGGGGTAAAAAAAGCTTTGTTTTTGGATGAAAATACTATTTTGTTAGCTTTATTAGGATCTGGTATTGAAATTTTAGATTTGAAAACAAAAAATACTATTAAAAAATTTACTTTTTCTACTTCAAGCTTAAGCGATGTTGTTTTAAATGACGATAAAAATACTTTGGTTGCTGGTTTTGAAAGTGGCCAGATTATAGTTTTTGACTTAAAAAAATTTCAAATTGTGAAAAATTATAAAAATATACATAAAGATAATATTTATCAATTAGATTTTAAAAATAAAACCATAGTTAGCTGTGGAACTGATAGAAAATTAGGTATTGTAAAAAATGGTGAAGAAAAAAGCTTAGAAAGGGATTTTTTGATATACACTTGTGCTTTAAATTTTAATGCGAGTATAGCTATTTTTGGAGATAATGAAAAAAATACCATAGAACTTGTCGATACAAATACCTTACAAACTATAAAAACATTTCAAAATAAGGATTTTTTGTTAGAATATCTTATATTTTTAAATGATCATGAATTTATCAGTGCAGGTTATGAAAATACAATAATATTTTGGAGTATAAATGAATCTTTCTAGTGTTTTGATTGTAAGTAAAAAAGAAAAAATTGAACAAATTAAAGAAAAAATTGAAAAAGTTCCATTTTGCAGTGTGGAATTGGTTCAAGATGATAAGATTGTTGTGATAATAGAAAGTGAAAATTTAGAAGATGAATTAAGTGCTTATAAAAATTTAGAAAAACTTGATGATATTATAAGTATTAATATGGTTTTTTCCTATCAAGATTTAGATGAAGAAAGAGAAAAAATTTTAAAAGCAAATTTTCAAGCAGATGATTTTAATGAAAAACTAAAAAAAGACAATCTAGAATATTATGGTAATATCTATAAAAAGTTTTAGTGTATGGTGTTTTTAATTCCTATATTTGTGATTATAGTTTCCGTTTTTGTTATTGATCATATTTATTTTTCTAAGGAAAATGAAATTGCTAAAGCCAATCACCAGCAAAAAACCAAAGATGATTTAAAAAATGAAAAACAACAATATATTGAAAATATTCTTAATCAACATAAGTAATTTTTAATCTAATGATGCAAATTTCTTACAAAAAAATCTTTTGGATTAATGTTTTTATAGTAATTGTCGTTGCTTTAAATCTTAGAGCACCTATAACCTCTTTAGGACCTATGATAGAACATATCAAAGAATATTATAACATCAACTCAGCTTTAGCAGGAATGCTTACAGCTTTACCTTTAATCGCCTTTGGTTTTGTTTCGTTTTTTGTATCATATTTTTCTCAAGTTAGAGCTTTATTGTTTGCTTTATTGTTAATTTTAATAGGAGAGATTATACGCAGCTATGGAGGAAAAATAGGTTTATTTTCGGGTGTGTTTTTTATAGGTAGTGGTATAGCTATTGCAAATGTTTTATTACCTAGTTTTATTAAAGAAAAATTTTCGAAAAAATCTTCCAATATCATGGGGCTATATAGTTTATTTTTGGGAATTTCTTCTATTGTTGGAGTAGCTTTATCTTTGCCTTTGTTAAATATTTTTAATATTAAAGAAGCAATGATTTTTTGGATAATTTTTGCATTTTTAGCAATTATTTTTTATCTACCTCATTTAAAAAATAAAAGATTAATCCGAAATCAAAATAAAAAATATATTAATTTAGATATTTTCAAAAGCTTAGATGCTTGGAAAATAACTATATTAATGGGGCTTCAAAGTTTTTTATCCTATAGTCTTTTTGCATGGCTTAGTGTGATAATAAGTCAAAAAGGTTATGATATTGGTTTTGGTTCTAATATTTTATTATTATCTCAAATCATAGGTCTTCCTGTGGCTTTTTTAACTCCTGTAATTTTAGGAAAAATTCAATACAAAATTAGAATTTTTTATATTTTATCTTTAAGTATTGCGTATTTTTTGAGTTTTTGTATGCTTTTGTTTTTTGATTCTAAAGTTGCTTTATTTTGTGTTGCATTTTTAATAGGATGTGGATCAAGTGGTATTTTTACTATAACTTTGCTTTTAATAGCTACCAAAAGTTCAAACACAGCCATAGCAGCAAAACTTTCTGCAATGTCACAAGGGATAGGGTATTTAATAGCAGCTCAAGCTCCTTGGGTTATAGGGATTTTTCATGATAAATTTGGAAATTTTAATTTTGGTTTATTATTATTGATTTTGGTTGGAATTTTGTTGAATATTTTTGTATTTTTAGCTTATAATGCAAAGGTAATCAAATAAAATTAAAATTATATTAAATACTTTTTAGATAATATTTATAAAATTATAATTTGTAGGTTTTATATGAGATACACAGTTACTGAAGCGTCAATATATGAGGCACAAGGACTTAAAAGCGAAGCTTTGGAAATATATAAAAATATTTTAAAACAAGATCCACAAAATAAAAATGCTATTGATGCGATTAGAAGATTAAGCGGATTGCGTTCAAATCATGAAGATTTAAATTATGAAATGCTTGATTTTTTTGTAAATATGAAAAGCGAAGAAGAAATTAATGAATTTAAAAGGTGGTTAATAAAACTATGAATATCGAAGATTTAGCAAAAAAAGCAATTAGTGAAGTAAATTTAGAGCTTGATAACAAAAATACCAAAAACGATGAATTTGCTCCTATGGTAGAAGAAATTCCTCAAGTCCAAGAAGAACCAAAAGAGCAAGATATGCAAATCAAAGAAGAGCTTAATAAAGTAACACAAGAGCTCATGCAAGAACTTGATCAATTAGAAGTAAAAATTGCTGAAGAAAAACCTGTTTTAAAGATCGAAGAACTTGTTGCAAAAGAAGAACCTATACAAAATAATGAAGAGTTTTTTCTAAAAAATCTTAGAGAAAGAATTTTAGTATTGTTTGAAGGTTTAAAAAACACCAAAGATGAACATTTAGAAAAGAGATTAGATATAACTATAACTTTTTTAGAGTTTTTACTTGCAAAAATTGAAGATAGACTTAAAAAATAACAACGATTTTTTAAGCATCAAAAAAATCTTACAACCTCATACTAAAAGAGCATATTTAGTAGGAGGTTGTGTAAGAAATTCTTTTTTAAATTTACCCAGCAATGATTATGATATAGAAATTTATGATATAGATCCTTTAAAATTTGATCATTTAATGACACAACTTGGCGCAAAAGGTTTTGGAAAAAGTTTTTTTGTGTATAAATATAAAAATTTTGATCTTGCGCTTGCAAGATATGAAAATAAAACTTCTATAGGCCATAAAGGCTTTGAAGTTAAAATTTGCAATGATGAAAAAGATGGTGCAAAAAGAAGAGATTTTACTCTTAATGCTTTGATGGTTAATATCTTTGATTATAAATTTTATGATTTTTATGATGGTTTGAAAGATTTAAATTTAAAAATATTAAGACATATAAATGATGAAAGCTTTATAGAAGATAGTTTGAGAATTTTGCGTGCTATTTCTTTTGCTTGTCGTTTTGATTTAAATATAGCTGATACTACTTTAGCTTTAATGCAAAATATGGATATTAGCGATCTTTCAAGAGAAAGAATCAATGAAGAGCTTTATAAAATTTTTAAAACTTCAAATTTAGACAAAGCTTATGAATTTTTTCAAATTTTAAATTTAGAAGATAAAATTTTTTATTATAAAAGTTATAATGATCAAAATTTTAAAGCATTGCTTGGTATGAGTCAAAAATACATCAAAGATGAGGCTTTGTTTTTATATTTGTATTTAAATTTTTTTCAAATTTCAAAAGATGATTTTTTTAAAAAAACTAAAATCAAAAAAGAATTTTTTAAAAAAAGCGAACAAAAATTTATTTTAGATAAAATAAGTGATTTTGATTTGGCTACAATTGCTTTAGAAATTAAGCTTTGTGATTGGCTAGGTCTGTGGAATAAAGAGCGTATCGAGCAAGCTAGGAAAATAAGATTATTTGATAAAAAATTTGAAAATAAGATTTGTGCTAAAGATTTAATAAAACAAGGTTATATTGGAAAAGATCTTGGAGTAAAACTTCGCGAGAGTAAGCTTGAAGAAATTAAAAAATATTTAAAGGAGTTAGTGTGAAAGAGTATATTTTAAAAATTTCTTGTAGTGATGAAAAAGGTTTGATTTATAGAATTTCAGATGTGATTTTTAAATATAGGATAAATATTGTTAAAAACGATGAATTTGTCGGCGAGGAAAGATTTTTCTTTAGAGCCCACTTAGAAGGAGAGCTTGACTTACAAGCTTTTAAAGGAACTTTAGAAGCAGTTTTACCAAATGATGCTTTGATAGAAATTTGTGAAAAAAGAAAAAAAGATATCATTGTTTTTGCTACTAAAGAAACACATTGTCTTGGAGAATTATTAATCCGTCATTTTAGCAATGAATTTAATGCTAATATCAAAGCTGTAATAGCAAATTATGATATTTTAAAGCCTTTAGTGGATAAATTTAGCATCCCTTTTCATACCATAGAAGCTCAAAATTTAACCAGAGAAAATCATGAAGAAAAAATACTTGAGTGTTTAAGTCAATATGAATTTGACTATATAGTATTGGCCAAATATATGAGAATTTTATCTCCTTCTTTTGTGCAGCATTTTGAAGGAAAAATCATTAATATCCATCATTCTTTTTTACCAGCTTTTATAGGAGCAAACCCATATAAACAAGCATATGAGCGAGGTGTTAAGATTATTGGAGCGACTGCGCATTTTGTTAATAATGATTTAGATGAAGGTCCTATCATCACTCAAGATGTCATTCCTGTAACACATGAATATTCTTGGCAGATGATGCAGCAAGCTGGTCGTAATGTCGAAAAAAATGTTTTATCAAAAGCTTTAGATCTTGTCTTTGATGATAGGATTTTTATTTATAATAATAAAACAATAGTATTTTAAATTGATGCCCAAAATGGCATCAATTTAGCAAGAATAACAAGTTTTAAATTCATAAGCAGTCGGTCGAGCTTCAACTGGCCAAACTTGAGTTTCAAATTTCATATGCTGATAATCATCTATAAAAACATCACTCATTACAGGTTTTAAGAAAGCATTTTTACGAATTAATGCTTCAAGCGAACCTCTTAAAGTGTGAGGAAGTTGCTCTATACCTTTTTCTCTGATTTCATCTAAAGTTAAAGCAAAAAGATTTTCATCCATTGGTCCAACTGGTTTTGTTTGATTTTTAATACCATCAAGTCCAGCCATCAATAAACTTGTAAAAGCTAGATAAGGATTTGCGGTATTATCTGGAAATCTTATTTCTATCCTAGCGCTTTTTTCATTGATTCCATAAGGCACGCGACAACTTGCTGAGCGATTTTGACAAGAATAGGTTAAAATACAAGGAGCCTCAAAGCCAGGGACTATTCTTTTGTATGAATTTGAACTTGGATTTGTAAAGGCAGCAACACTCCTAGCATTAGCCAAAATACCACCTATGTAATTAATAGCACATTGACTTAATTTCCCATACCCATCTTTATCATAAAATAAATTTACTCCATCTTTCCAAAGACTCATATGCACATGCATACCATTTCCATTATCACCATATAAAGGTTTTGGCATGAAAGTAGCAGTTTTTCCATTTAGATGAGCAACCATTTTTACAACATATTTATAAATTTGAACATTATCTGCTGCTTCAACTAGATTTCCAAATTCTACTCCAATTTCTGCTTGTCCTTGAGCTACTTCATGATGATGAACAAAAACTTTTAATCCAACTCTTTCTAAAACCTGAACCATTTCAGAGCGTATATCTACACTAGAATCAATTGGTGAAACAGGGAAGTATCCACCTTTATTTCTAGGTCTATGGCCAGTATTATAACTATCTGTGAAATCTTTATTATCGTTCCATTCTCCTTCTTCTGTATCTACTTCATATTTTGAGCAATTTGGAGAATCTATAATTTTTACATCATCAAAGATGAAAAATTCATTTTCAGGGCCAAAATAAGCACTATCTGCAATGTTGCTATTGGCTAAATATTCCATCGCTTTTTTTGCAATACTTCTAGGACATTTTTCATACATTTGTCCTTTATAGATATCATAAACATCGCAAATTACAATGATAGTTGGATCAGCAGTGAAAGGATCTAAAAATGCACTTTTTACATCAGGTTTTAAAATCATATCAGACTTTTCTATCGGTTGCCATCCATGCAAAGAACTAGCATCAAAAGGAATTCCATTTTTAAAAGTATCCTCATCTACTGCTTTGATATTGTATGTGATATGATGCCAAGTTCCTATCATATCTGTAAATCTAAAATTAACAAACAAAACTTCATGCTCTTTGCAATATCCAAAAAATTCTTCCACATTTTTTACAAATTTTCCCATCTTGCTTTCCTTATTAAAATGAACAAATTTATAGATGTATAAATCTAAATTTCAAAATTGTAGTATATTTTTTTTAAATTAAGTTTAAATTAATATAATTTTTATAAGCAAATGTAAAAATTATATTTTTATTATTAAAATTTAAAATAATTTTTAAAAATTAATCGCGTAATTATAATTTTTATAATATAATCTCGAATTATTTTTAATCACAACAAAAGGTGTAAGATGACTCAAGAAGAATTAGATGCTTTAATGAATGGTTCTGATGATTTAGATCTTGATTCTGTAGAAACAAAGGAAGAAAAACCGGAAACAGATTGCGAGGATGAAGAAAAAAACAAAAAAATGGTCGATGATATGATGAGTGGCGATTATAAAGCAAGAGCAGATATGGCTTGGCCACCACCACCACCAAGTAAAGAACATAAAGTTGTGCATCAGCTTGATGATGTTACAAGAGATAGTGAGATTAAAGCTACTGAAATGATGGAAAAGCTTGAGGCTATCAATGACTTTTTTGCAAATTCTGAGAATGATCTTTGTGTTATTAGCGACGCTTTAAATAAAAATATTGATATTTTTGAAAAATTAAATGCTAAATTTCCAAATGTAGCAAGTTTTAAAGAAGCTATTGATACAAATAATAATGCTAAAAATATTATTGATGAGATTACAGGTTGTTTGCAAACTGGTCAAGATGAGGTGATGATGGCTATGGATGCTATGCAGTATCAAGATATACATCGTCAAAAAATCGAACGCGTTATAAATGTAATGAGAGCTTTAAGTAGATATATGAGTAGTTTATTTGAAGGTAAAATTGATGATGAAAAACGCGTTGGATCTGCGGTGCATATTGAAGGTGACACAACTGCAGATGTTGTAAGTAATGATGATATAGAGGCTTTGATCGCTAGTTTAGGAAAAAAATGATTATTCCTGAGATTGTTTCTCCAGCAGGAAATTTTACTAAATTAAAAATTGCATTAGCTTATGGTGCTGATGCAGTTTATGCTGGTGTGAATAATTTTTCATTAAGAGCAAGAACTGCTCGAGATTTTACCTATGATAGTTTTAAAGAAGCTATTGATTATACTCATTCTAGGGGTAAAAAAATTTATGTGACTATCAATGGTTTTCATTTTAGTTCTCAAATTGAAGGTTTAAAAAGACATATTTTAAAACTAAAAGAAATGAAACCTGATGCTTTTATTGTTGCTTCAGTTGGAGCGATGCGATTGGTTAAGGAGTTAGCTCCTGAGATCAATCTTCATGTTTCCACTCAAGCAAATATCTTAAACTATCTTGATGCAAAAGTCTATAAAGATATGGGTGCAAAGCGTGTTGTGATAGCAAGAGAGCTTGGTTTAAAAGATGCTAAGGATTTAAAAAATAATTGCGATATCGAACTAGAAAGTTTTGTTCATGGTTCTATGTGTTTTGCATATTCTGGAAGGTGTTTAATCTCATCAGTACAAAGTGGTCGTATGAGCAATCGTGGTTCGTGTGCAAATGATTGTAGATTTAATTACGAACTTTACGCTAAAAATCCACAAACTAACACCTTGTTTAGGCTCGAAGAAGATGAAAATGGAACGCATATTTTTAATTCTAAAGATTTAAATTTAAGTTCTTATATACAAAAAATTATGCAAGAAAATTGTATTAATGCATTTAAGATAGAAGGTCGTACAAAAAGTGAGTATTATGTTGCTTTAACAACTAGAACTTACAAAATGGCTGTAGAAGATGTGCTTAATGATACTTTTGAAGCAAATAAATATGAAAAAGAAATTCAAACCTTAAAAAATAGAGGTTTTACGGATGGATATTTGGTTTCAAGAGCTTATGAAAAGACTGATTCTATTAATCACGACACTAGTATAGAAGAGGGAACTCACCAAGTTCATGCTATTAGTGAAGATGGCGAATTTTTTAAATGCAAAGGTAAAATACAATTAAATAAAGAATATGAAATTTTAACTCCTATAAATAGTAAAATTGAATTAGGAGATAATAAAATAGGCATAACTTATCAAAAAGATGGAAAAAATTTTGTAGTTTTTAAACAATTATTGGCAAAAAACAATAAAGAATTTCAAGAAATTCATAGCGGCAATGAAAATGAAATTTATTTACCATTTAAGCTTCCAGAATTTAGCTTTTTAAGAAGGAATATCGAGTGAAATTTGTATCGGTATTAATGGGAAGCAAAAATGATTATGATGTTATAAAAGAAGCTTTGAGAATATTTGATGATTTTGGTGTAAAATATGAAGTTTTAATCACTTCAGCTCATAGAAGCCCTCAAAGAACTCAAGAGTATGTTAAAGAAGCAGAAGTTAAAGGTGCTAAAGTATTTATCGCTGCAGCTGGTATGGCTGCGCATTTAGCAGGAGCGGTTGCTGCACATACAACCAAACCTGTTCTTGGTGTGCCAATATCAGGGAGTAATTTAGTAGGTATGGATTCTTTGTTTTCAACTGTTCAAATGCCAAGTGGAATTCCTGTTGCTACGCTAGCTATTGGCAAAGCTGGAGCGATTAATGCTGCATATTTAGCTATCCAAATTTTAGCAATTAATGATGAAAATTTAGCTAGCAAATTATTAGAAGATAGAATAAAACAGCAAGAAAAATTAAGCAAAGATTCTAGTCAAATAGAAATTTTTCTTTAAGGAAATTACATGCAAACTTATTTAGAATTAAAAGAATTTTGTCAATTAGTCCATTTGTCTGAAGATGTAGTCAAAGGAATGATGGCAAAAGGAGCTTTAAATTTTAAAGATGAAGATGGAAAAATTTATATCGAAGCAAATCAAGGAACCTTTAGTGTTGTTCCAACAGCTTCTAATCATCAACCTGCTATGGTAAATTCTATGACTTTAGCTGGAGAAAGTTTTGTAGAAAAAACCATTGGAACTATTTTAAATTTACATGAAAAAGTTTTAGATGCTAAAGATGAAACCTTAGAAGCTTTAAAAAGTGAAAATAAATTTTTAAAAGATGCTCTTTATTCAATGCAAGAATTATACGATGCAGATAGAAAAACTATTGAAACTTTAAATTTAGAGCTAAAACATGCTAGAGATGAAATAGAATTTTTAAAACGAAAATATAAAATGATGTGGAATAAAACAGTAGATCTTTATGCAAATACCCAAGAAAAACCAGAGGAAATAAACTAATGATGACTTTTTCAAAAATGATTTTAACCTTGCAGGAGTATTGGCAAAAACAAGGTTGTGCGATTATGCAACCTTATGATTTTCCAGCAGGAGCAGGTACTTTTCATCCAGCCACCTTTTTAAGAAGTTTAGGAAAAAAACCTTGGGCAGCTGCTTATGTGGCTCCAAGTAGAAGGCCAACTGATGGTAGATATGGTGAAAATCCTAATAGATTGGGTGCTTATTATCAATTTCAAGTTTTAATGAAGCCAAGTCCTGACAATATCCAAGAATTATATTTAAAAAGTTTGGAAAATTTAGGTTTTAATTTAAAGTCTCATGATATTCGTTTTGTAGAAGATAATTGGGAGAGTCCTAGTTTGGGAGCTTGGGGCTTAGGATGGGAGGTTTGGCTTGATGGTATGGAAGTAACTCAATTTACTTATTTTCAACAAGTTGGCGGGATAGCTGTTGATTTGGTGAGTGCTGAAATTACCTATGGTCTTGAAAGAATCGCAATGTATTTGCAAAATGTAGATAATGTATATGATATAATTTGGAATGAATTTAATGGTGAAAAAATTACCTATCATGATGTGCATAAACAAACAGAATATGAATTTAGCAAATACAATTTTGAAATCAGTGATGTGCAAATTTTAAATTCTCAATTTGAAAATGCTTACAAAGAATGTAAAAATGCGCTTGAAGCAAAACTTGCTTTGCCTGCATATGATTATTGTATGTTAGCTGCGCATACTTTTAATTTACTTGATGCAAGAGGTGCTATATCGGTAACCCAAAGACAAGATTTTATGTTAAAAATTAGAGAATTATCTAAAAATTGTGCTTTAATTTATAAAGAAAATTTAAATGAAGATTAAAATAAAAGAAATTTATGATCATCTTAATTTTATAAGTCCTTTTGATACTCAAAGTTCTTGGGATAATAGTGGATTATTAATTGGAAATTTAAATGATAAAGTGACTAAAATTTATCTTAGTTTAGATATAGATGAGTATTTGCTTGATAAAGCTTGTGAAAATTCTTTATTTATTGTTCATCATCCTTTGATTTTTAAAGGTATTAAACACATTAGTGGTAATTTGTATCCTCAAAATTTAATTACCAAAATGATACAAAAAAATATAGCTTTAATTGCCATGCATACTAATTTTGATTTAAGTCATTTAAACGAATATTTTACTGAGCAAATTTTAGGCTTAAGTGTATATAGCAAAGAGGATTTTTTAATTTATTGTGAAGTAGATTTTACTTTTGAAGATTTTGTATTTTATGTAAAAGAAAAATTAAATATAGAACATTTAAGAGTGGTTCAAACAAAAAATAATCAATTAAAAAAAGTTGCTATTTGCACTGGAAGTGGTGGAGATTTGATTGCAAATATAAAAGCAGATTGTTTTTTAAGCGGTGATTTTAAATACCATCAAGCTTTAGAAAGCTATCATAATAATTTAAATTTAATTGATATAGGTCATTATGATAGTGAAAAATATTTTGGAGAGATTTTGGCAAGACATTTGCAAAAATTTCCTTTAGAAGTTATAATATCAGTTTCAAAAAATCCATTTCAATATTTTTAAGGATAAAATAAATGAATAAATATTTAGATCAACTCATAGTTTTATCGCAAATCGATAAAGAATTAGATGGTTTTACGCTTAAAGTAGATGAAGCTACTAAAAAATTAAAAGAAAAGCGTTTAATGCTTGATAAAACAGAAGAAGAAATTTGCACATTTGATAAAGATATTAAAGATATAGAAAATCAAAAAAGTCAAAACAATAACCATATCGCAGAATTTGGTGAGAAAATTAAAGAAATTTCTAAAAAAAGTGCTGCTGTTAAAACAGAAAAAGAAGCAAATGCTTTAAAAATCGAAGAAGATATAGCTAAAGAGCAATTAGATGCAGCTAATGAGGAAATTGAAAGATTAGATAAAATTTTAGAAAACAAAGAAAAATTCAAACAAGAATTGCAAGCAAAGAAAATTCAGCTAGAAGAAGAAGTGGAAAAAATTGAAGTTGATACCAAGGCAGTTCTGGTAGATATAGAAAAAGAAAGATTAGAAATTTATGATAAAAAAGTAAAACTTGTTGGAGAAATCAATCAAAAAGTTTTAACTTTTTATGAAAAAATTAGAAAATGGGCACATAATAGTGCTGTGGTTCCTGTAAAAAAACATGCTTGTTATGGATGTTTTATGAGAATTTATGATAAAACTTATCTTGCAGTTTTAAAAGGTGATGAAATAGTTACTTGTCCACATTGTGGTAGAATTTTATATAAAGAAAAAGAAGAAAATCAAAATTGATTTTTTTTTATTATGCTCTTGCTGTAATACTTTATGTTATTGCAGCACCTTTTTTACTAATTTTAAGTTTTTATAAAGATAAATATAAAATCTCTTTAAAATCTCGTTTTTTTCTTTACAAAAATTTAAAACAAGAATACGCAGATCTCCATTTTCATGGGTGTTCTTTTGGTGAGATAAAAAGTATGCGCTTTTTGTTTAATCATTTTAATAATTTTAGAATTTCTACTATCACAAACACAGGCTTTAGTGAAGCTTTAAAATATACGCATAAAGTTAATTTTTTGCCATTTGAAATTTTTATTCCTTTTTGGATGAAACCTTGTAAGGTTTTAGTGATATTTGAAGCTGAACTTTGGTTGATACTATTGTTTATGGCTAAATTTTTTAATGCAAAAGTTATTTTAATTAATGCTAGAATCAGTGATAGATCTTATTTTAAGTATAAAAAATTTAACTTTTTTTATAAAGTACTTTTTAGATATATCGATGAAGTATTTGCTCAAAGCTTAAAAGATAAAGAAAGACTTCAAGAGCTTGGTGCAAAAAATGTCATAGCATATAAAAATATTAAAATTATCAATAAAAACAAAAAAGATAAAAAATTTGAAAAATTAAAATCTAGATTGATAGTTCTTGCAAGCACTCATGAAAACGAAGAAAAAGCACTTCTTTCTAAAATCAAACTAGAACAAAATGATAAGCTAGTTCTTGTACCAAGACATCCTGAGCGTTTTGAGATGGTAGAGAAAATTTTATTAGATTTTTGTAAAATCAATGGTTATGGTATGCAAAAATTTTCACAACTTGATTTAAAATCAAATGATTTGCAAAGTGTTTTTTGCGAAAAATGTTTATTGCTTGATTGTTTAGGTGAGCTTGAAAATTTTTATAGTATTAGTGATATTGTTTTTTTATGTGGTTCTTTTGAAAAAAATATTGGAGGGCATAATCCAATTGAGGCTGCTAAATATGAAAATATTATTATTTCAGGAAAATATTTTTTTAATCAAGAAGCTTTGTATAATGAAGTTGAAAATATTTATATTTGTCAAAATTTAGATGAAATTAAAAACATTTTAACTCAAAATTTAACTTGTGCAAAAATTAAACATCAAGGTGATTTAACAGAGATTATTCAAAGCATAAAAGAAGGTGTAAATGCAAGATAAAGCGTATAAATTATTAGCTATACAAGAAAAAATTTCTAACAACCAAGCAAAAGAACTTATAGATAATGGTTGTGTTTTTGCAATGGGTAAAAAAGTAGTTATTGCTAGGGCTTTGATGAATGTAAAAATAAAATTTGTCGTTCATAAAATAAAAAAAGCAAAAATATTATTTGAAGATGATAATATCATTGTTTTAAATAAACCATTTGGACAAATTAGTGAAAATTTAGAAAATATTTTTAATGCAAAATTGATTAATAGACTCGATAAAGAAACAAGTGGAGTATTGCTTTTAAGTAAAAATGAAGAATTTAGATTAAAATGTATTAATGAATATAAAAAGCAAAATGTTTATAAAAGTTATTTAGCCATTGTAGATGGAGTAATAGCTGAAGAAATAGAAATTTGTGAAAAAATTTCTACCCATAAAGGTAGCAACGGGGCTTTTAGTAAAATTGATAAATTTGGTTTAGAGGCGATAACTTATGTTGAACCTTTGATGGTTAATGCCAAAAAAACACTGATTAAAGCCATTATAAAAACGGGTAGAACTCATCAAATTAGAGTGCATTTAAATCATATAAAACATGGTGTTATTGGTGATGAAAAATATGCTAAAAATATTTCATCAAGAATGTTTTTACATAGCTATGAAACAAAAATTTTTGATTATACTTTTAAAGCATTACTGGATGAAAGCTTTAATGTGTATGGATTTGAAATAAAAAATTTAAATTTTTAAAGGCGTTTAAAGCTAAAAGAAAATATAATTAAATCTTAATTTGAAAAAAGGGAAAGAAGTGTTTGAGATAGTTAGCGAATCATTTAAATCTGCAGTAAATAAACTCCGTTTTGTAGATGATGAAAAAGCCTTAAAAAACGCACTAGATACTTTAAAAAAAGCCCTTTTAAAAGCAGATGTTCATCATAAAGTAACAAAAGAACTATTAAATTTAGTAGAAAACGATCTTAAAACAAATGGTATAGGCCAAAAACAATTCTTAGATTCTATAAAAAAGAATTTAGAAGATATACTTAGTGTTAAAGGTAAAAATCAAGGCTTTGTCTTTGCGGTTAAACCTCCTACTGTTGTATTAATGTGTGGTTTGCAAGGTGGTGGTAAAACTACTAGCACTGTAAAACTTGCTAATTATTTAAAATTAAGACATAAAAAAGTTTTAGTTGCTGCGTGTGATTTGCAAAGACTAGCAGCAGTTGAACAGCTTAGACAATTAACTCAAGCTAATGAAATTGATCTATTTTTTATTGAAAATGAAAATAATCCTTTAAATGTAGCAAAACAAGCTTTAGAAAAAGCAAGAAAATCAATGTATGATGTTTTGCTTGTTGATACTGCTGGTCGTTTAGCAATTGATACGGCATTAATGGATGAGTTAAAAGAAATAAAAAATATTTTAACTCCTGATGAAATTTTTTATGTTGCTGATGCAATGAGTGGTCAAGATGGGGTAAAAACAGCTACAACCTTTAATGAAATGTTAAATCTTACTGGGGTTGTTTTAAGTAAATTTGATGCTGATACTAAAGGCGGCGTTGCCTTAGGTATTGCAAGGCAAATTAATGTGCCTTTAAGATTTATAGGTGTTGGTGAAAAAGTCGCAGATTTGGAAATTTTCATTCCTGATAGAATTGTTAATCGTATCATGGGCGAAGGTGATTTAGCAACTTTGGCCGAAAAAACAGCTGCAATTATAGATGAAAAAGAAGCTAAAATTTTAAATAAGAAAATCAAAAAAGGTGAATTTAACTTTAATGACTTTTTAAATCAAATGGAAAGTGTGAAAAAACTTGGAAGTATGAAATCAATCATAGGTATGATCCCAGGATTGTCTTCTATGGCTAGTAGTATTAAAGATATTGATTTGGATAATTCTAAAGAAATTATACATATTAAAGCCATGATTTCTTCTATGACTCCAAAGGAAAGAGAAAATCCTGATTTGTTAAATAATGCTAGAAAGCGTCGTATCGCAGAAGGTGCAGGTTTATCTCAAATGCAAGTTAATCGTTTTTTAAAACAATTTAGTAATGCAGCAAAGTTAGCTAAGAAATTTTCCAATAAAAAAGGAATGGAAAATTTTATGAATATGTTAGCTCAAGCTAAAAGACCTCAATAATTAAATTTTTTTTATGGATATATGAGCTAAAATATCTATAACAAAAATTTAATTTTTAGGAGTATTAAATGACAGTGATTAGACTTACAAAAATGGGCCGTAAAAAAAGACCATTTTATCGTATAGTTGTAACTGATAGTAGAAAAAGAAGAGATGGTAGCTGGATTGAAAGTATAGGTTATTATAATCCTATGGTTGAACCTGAAGTGGTAAAATTTGACGCTGAGCGTTTGGCTTATTGGAAAAGCGTTGGTGCTAAATTAAGCGATAGAGTAGCTGCTATTACAAGTAAATAATATATGATTGAAAATTTTTTAAGAGAATATGCAAAATTAATTGTTGATTTTCCTGAAAAAATAAACATTACAAGACAAAATTTAGAAAATGATTTTGCTGAAATTATTATTTATGTAGATCCTGTAGATACTGGTAAGCTTATAGGGAAAAATGGAAAATTAATTAATGCTATAAAAACAGTGATTATGGCTTATAAAGTCAAGGATGCTACATCTTATCGTATAACGGTAAAAGCTATTGAAGAATGATTTGGTTCAAGTTGCTAAACTTGGCAAAAGCGTTGGCTTAAAAGGTTATTTAAAATTACACAATTTAAGTGATTTTTTTGAGCAGTTTAAACGAGGTGCTAAATTTTTTGATATCAATCAAAAAATTTACACTATTAAAGATTTTGATCAAAACAAATCTTTAGTTTTATTTGAAAATTATGAAAATTTAGATTTGGCTAAAACTTTAACAAATACTATGCTTTATCAAACCAAAGAATTTACAAAACAAAATTGCATTTTAGAAAAAGATGAATATTTTTATTTTGATATTATTGGATGTGAGATTATTGAAGATGATAAAAAAATAGGTATTGTTGAAGATATTTTAGAAAATGGCATAGGATTTTTATTTTTAGTTAAAAGTGAAGATGAGCTAATCAAACAATCTTTAGCAAAAAAATTTTATATTCCTTATGTGGATAAATACATTCAAAAAATCGATATTGAAAATAAAAAAATTTTTACTAAGTATGCCTTAGAATTGCTAGAAAATTCATGAATTTTTCTTTTGTAAGTCTTTTTCCACAATTAATCAGTTTTTATTTTGAAAGTTCTATATTATCAAAGGCAAAAGACAAACAAATTCTCCAATTTAATTATATCAACCCTAGAGATTTTACTAAAAATAAGCATTTAAAAGTAGATGATAAAAAAATAGGCGGTGGAGCTGGCCTTTTAATGCAAAATCAACCAATGTTTGATTGCTTAGAAAGCATTAAACAAAAAGATGACAAAGTTCATTTTGTCTTTGTTTTACCTTGCGGGAAGCCTTTTAGACAAGTTGATGCTAAAAGACTTGCAAAAAAAGAACATATTTGTTTTGTTTGTAGTAGATATGAAGGTATTGATGAAAGAGTTGTGGAAAATTTTGCAGATGAGATTTTTTCTATAGGAGATTTTATTCTCACCGGTGGAGAGCTTGCGTCTTTGGTAATGTGTGATGCTATTAGTAGAAATATTCAAGGTGTATTAGGTAACCTTGAAAGCTTAAATGAAGAAAGTTTTGAAAATAATCTTTTAGAAGCCCCTTCTTTCTCAAAACCATTTGTATATGAGCAAAATAATAAAAAATTTTATGTGCCTTCAGAGTTTTTAAAGGGAAATCACGCTAAAATTACAGCTTTAAAAACTACTATGGCGTCTTGCAAAACGAAGTTTTTTCGTCCTGATTTGTATCAAAAGCATGAACGCAAATTTTAAGGAATATCATTATGAAAAATAAATATATTGAGCAGTTTGAACAAAAACAAATTGAAGGTAAAAATGTTCCAGAATTTCGTGCTGGAGATACTTTAAGACTTGCTATTCGTATTAAAGAAGGCGACAAAACAAGAATTCAAAATTTTGAAGGTATCTGCATAGCTCGTAGAGGTAATGGTGTAGATGAAACTTTCATTGTTAGAAAAATCGGTGCTAACAATGTTGGAGTAGAAAGAATTTTCCCTATTTATAGTGAAAGTTTAGAAAGTATTACTGTTTTAAGAAGAGGTCGTGTTCGTCGTGCGAGATTATTCTATTTAAGAGATAGAAGAGGTAAGGCTGCTCGTATTAAAGAACTTAAGAAATAATTTGAAATTTAAAACCAGTCCTTATCAAGTTGTATCTTGGGATGAGGATTTTAAAGAAGGTATAAATATTTCTAAGAAAATAGAAAACGAATATACTAAAGAAATCTGCATAAATATTTCAAAAGGTAGTTTTATGAAAGATCATAAAGCTCCTTTTGCTATCACTATACAAGTTTTAAAAGGTTTGATTGATTTTAAAGTTGCAAAAGAGCAAGTTAGATTGAAAGAATTAGATAGTATTAGTTTAAAGGCTAATGAGATACATAATCTTTTTGCATTAGAAAATTCCATTGTTCGTTTGACTTTATATAAACACGATACCATCAAACGCGTTGAAAATGTTTTAAAAATTTAAGTTTATTTTATATAATCTTGATTATTGTAAGTATTTAAGGATGATATATGAAATGGACGAAGAATTCTTGGAGAAATTATCAAATCAAGCAACAACCTATTTATAAAGATCAAACACGATTAAATCAGATTATTGCTAAATTAGAAAAACTTCCACCTTTGGTTTTTGCAGGTGAGGTTGATATGTTAAAAAAAGATTTGGCAAAGGTAAGTGAAAAAAAAGCTTTTTTACTTCAAGGCGGTGATTGTGCTGAGAGTTTTGTAAATTTTGGCGCTGATAATATTCGAGATATGTTTAAGGTTATGCTACAAATGGCTATAGTTTTAACCTTTGCAGGATCTTGTCCTATTGTAAAAGTAGGGCGTGTTGCAGGACAATTTGCTAAACCTAGAAGCAGTGATTTTGAAGAGCAAAATGGTTTAAAGCTTCCAAGCTATAGAGGTGATATTATCAATGGATTTGAATTTGATGAAAATTTAAGAGAACCTGATCCACAAAGAATGCTTGAGGCTTATTATCAAAGTGCAACGACTTTAAATTTATTAAGAGCTTTTTCAAAGGGTGGTTTAGCTGATTTAAGAGTGGTGCATAAATGGAATTTAGGTTTTTTAAAAAAAGCTGAGTTGGATAAAAAATATGAAGAACTTAGCGAAAAAATTACCCAAGCATTGGCTTTTATGCAAGCTTGTGGGATTATTGATTCTCCAAATTTGTCTCAAACTGCTTTTTATACATCACATGAAGCTTTACTTTTGCCATATGAGGAAGCTTTAACAAGGGTTGATAGTTTAAGTGGAAAAATTTATGATTGTTCTGCGCATATGCTATGGATAGGAGAAAGAACAAGAAATCCTAATGAAGCTCATGTGTATTTTTTAAGTGGGATTCAAAATCCTATCGGTGTTAAAATAAGCTCTAAATTTGATATTGATGAGATTAAAAAACTTAGTTTTATGTTAAATCCAAGTAATGATTTAGGTAGGTTAAATTTCATTATTCGTATGGGGCATGATGAGATAGAAAAATCTTTGCCTAAACTATTTAAAGAATTAAAAAAAGAAGGATTAAATATATTATATAGTATTGATCCAATGCATGCAAATACAGTAAAATCGGGCAATTTTAAAACAAGAGAATTTGATAAAATCATGAAAGAATTATGCTCGTTTTTTGAAATTGCTATAAGCGAGGGTGTGTATCCTGGTGGAGTGCATTTGGAAATGACTGGACAAAATGTTACTGAGTGTGTGGGTGGTAGTTTAAATGTGACTCAAGAAGAGCTTTTTAAACGCTATGAGACACAATGTGATCCAAGATTAAATGCTGATCAAGCATTGGAATTAGCATTTTTGATAGCAGATTTGCTAAAAAAAGCAAGATTAAATTGATGTGAAATTTTTAAAGGAAGAAAATGTTGAAATTTTATGGTATAAAAAATTGTAATAGTGTAAAAAATGCTATTGAGTTTTTAAAATCAAAACAAATTGAATTTGAATTTTTAGATATAAAAAAATTAGATGAAAAAACTTTAGATTTTTGGCTTGGCAAAAGAGATGTTTTAGAATTTATAAATACAACCGGAATGACTGCTAGAAAATTAGGTATTAACAAAGAAAGATTGCTTAGTTTAAATTTAGAAGAAATTAAAAGCATTATTTTATAAAATCCAACGCTGATAAAAAGACCTATTGTTGTAGGTAATGATAAAGTATTAATTGCTAAAGAGTATCAAAATTTATAGTTTTGATACTCTTTTATATTTATTTGTATAATGGATATTTTTCAGGATCAAATTTATGCAATTCTCCTCTAAGACCTGAGTGTCCAACTTGTTTGTGGCAGCTTACGCAACTTAGAGTATTATTAGAATCAAGATATTTCATATGCATAGTATTTTGGGAATTAGATGCTAGGTTGTTTGTTATATTTGAATGACAATTTAAACAACCAGAGTCATAGGTAAATTTTTCCCTATGGTTGAGTTTTTCTAGCCAATCAACATCTTTATCCTTTCCTATAGCTGTTATAAAAACTTCTTTTGTTCCATTGTAAGCTTTGGTCAATAGATAGTTGAAAATATTATCATGAGGAAGATGACAATCAACACAAGCTGCTTTAACTCCAGTTTTTCCTATTCCAGAATGAACATCATTTAAATATGATTTTTCCATAGGTTCCATCACATGACAAGCACCGCAAAATGGTAAATCTCCTGTGATTTGAATGGTTTTATGACCAAAAAAAATCGTAACTAGTCCAATTACAAATCCAAATAAAATTAAAAATATCATTTTTTTCATTATTTTATCTCTCTCATCCATTTTGAAGTATTATGGCAGTCTTTGCACATATTATAAGATGGTTTGTGCTCATTATGACATGAATAACAATTTAAATTTAACCCATCATGGATAGAATTGTGAGGATTTTTCTTGTCTAAAAAATCTAATCTTTGCGCTAGAAATTCTTTACTTTTATGGCAATTAAGACAGGTTTGAGTCTGCACGGGTTTAAATTTTTCTTTTGGAATAGCTCCATGACAATCCTTACAACTAATCTGAACGCTTTTATGATGAGGCTTCATCGTTTTATTTAAATCCACATTATCAGCATATAAAAAATTAAAACATAAAAAAAATGTCAATAAACTTAGTATTTTTTTCATATTTTTTTCTCATTAATGATATTTTTTGCACACAATAATCCAGATGTCATACAATCAGGTATGGAACAACTTGTTAATCTACTTGCTCCATGGACTCCTCCTGTAGCTTCTCCTATCGCATATAGATTAGGAATTGGGGCGTTATCTTGCAAAGATAAAACTTTCATATTGGTATCAATGAAAATTCCACCAGGTGTATAGCTTAAGCTTGGTGCAGCTTTCATAGCATAAAATGGAGCTTTGTTGATACCTGAATTTTTTGATTTGCTTAAGTCTTTGCCAAATTCATCTTTGTTATTTTTTAAACCTTCTTCGTATTTTGCTATGGTTTGTTTTAAAGTATCAAGATTTAAATCAAAATATGTTGATAATTCTTCTAAGGTTTGAAATTTGTGCATTTTGCCAGAAGTTATAAAACTATTCATTCTTCTTGGATCATGAGAATTTGCAAAACCATTGGAGTCAAAAATAACAATAGGGTAATTTGTTGTATTTATCGTATCCATATGAGATAAAATTTTATTAGAAAGCACTTGACGATCACCATCTTCATTTAAAAATCTTTGCGATCTATCATCTACTATAATACCATATATTAAATCTTCTGTTGGAATACCAAAAGAAAATCTACTCAAAGCAGTTTGCACAGGGTTTCCTCCGGCTTTTGCCATGATTTTTAAAGCACCAGCTGTTTGGCCTAAATTTGAAGGAGTATATGCAAGCTTTAGTCTAGGATTAGCAATGCTTCTATATTCCACATCTCTACTAAATCCTCCTGTTGCAAAAACAACTGCTAATCTTGCTTGATATGTTTTTGTATTTCCTGAAGTATTTTCTCTATCATCGTTTCTTAACTCTCGATTAAAACGATAATTTTCTCTTACTTTAATCCCTATTACTTCACCTTGTTCATTTTTTAAAATTTCATCACATTTAGTTTCTTTTTTAAATTTTCCACCTTCTTTTAGAAAGGTTTGGTGTATTGTTTGGATAGCTTGACCACCACCACCTATGGTTTGTATGGTTCTTGGCACACTATGGCCACCTAAGAATTTGAGTTTGTCTGAATATTTTATACCACAACTTTTGGCAAATTCATAAGCTTCATTAGAGTGTTTTACTAATCTTAAACTTTGCTCTTTATGGTTATATCCTTGTCCAACTTTATTTAAATCTTTAAGGAAAAGTTCAACACTATCTTGTATATTTTCCTTTTTTTGCAAATCAGAACCCATTACAGCAAAATCTTGCTGAGATAAAGCAGAGTTACCTCCAATTCTATCCATTTTTTCAATCATTAAAACATTAAGCTTGTTTTTTGCAAGATAAGTTGCACATATATGCCCACTAATACCACTTCCAACCACTATAACATCATAAATTTCATCAAAATTGATTTTAGATGTTTGATTTGGCGAAGCATTTAAAATTAAAGGTGTGCTTATGGCAGAAGCAGTAGCAAGTTTTATAAAACCCCTTCTAGATAACTTTTCCATATTTTCTCCATTATAAAAATAATTTAAAATAAAGCATTAAATATTTACTAATATTTAAAAATTATTTTGAATTATAATAGAAAAAATATTTTTTTGCAATGAAAATGATAATATTTTATATATTTAAAAATAAATATATTTAAAACATTTTTTATAATAAAATAAAATTTCGCAAAAGCTTCTTACCATTTTGACTTAAAATAGCTTCTGGGTGAAATTGCACTCCGTAAATATCGTATTTTTTATGCTTTAAGGCCATTATGATACCATCTTTGCTTTTGGCTAGAATTTTGCATTTTTTACCTATATCACTAACATATAAAGAGTGATACAAACAGACTTGAAAATTTGTTTTTATGTTTTTAAAAAGAGGATTTGGTGCAAAATCGATAGTTTTTATTTTACCATGAGTTGGGTTTGAAAGTTTAGAAATTTTACCACCAAAAACATGTGCTATGCATTGGTGTCCTAAACAAATTCCAAGAATTTTTTTATCTTTTTTAAAGTATTTAATAGCTTTTAGACTAAGTTTTGATTCTTTAGGGGAATTAGGCCCTGGAGAAATGATTAGATGGGTAAAATTATATTTTTTAAGTTTTTTTGGGTGTTTGAATTTATCATTTTTAATGATTTTATATTTAACATCAAGTTCTTTAAGATAAAAGGCTATGGTGTAAGTAAATGAATCATAATTATCTATAATTAAAACTTTCATAAAACTACCTTTTTTAAGCCTCTTACAGAATTGATAGCATAAATTTCTTTGGAATTTAAAAGTTCGTTTTTGCTGATATTTTTTTCTTGAATGAGTTTGTATTTTAAAAGTTTTTGTCTATAAATTCCATTTAAGCAATTTTTAGCATAAGGGGTAAAATATTTATCATCAATTTTTACTATGATATTACTTCTTGAGCCCTCATGTAAAATATTTTCTTTATCAAAAAAAGCTACATCATAGCATAAATCTTCTTTCCATAAATATGAATTTTTTTCATAAATACTGCGTAAAGAGCTTTTGTGGTGAGTTAAAAAATTGACTTTTAAAAGTTCATTGCTAAGGATTAATTTATCATTAGTATTTTCTTTTATATCGCTAAATTCTAACTCATATAAACCATTTTTAAAAAGTTTTAATTTTATGATTTTTTGTCCTTGATATTTAAAAGTGCTTTTAGTGAAAAAATAATTATTATTAAAAATAAAGTCATTAAATTCTTGCAAAGATTTAAAACGAATTTTTTTATCTTTTTTTGCTGTGAATTTAAAATCTTGCATGATTTTTTGAGTATCAAAATGAAAAAATATGGCTGAATTTAAGAGTCTTTGTAAGTGTTCTTTAAAAAATAAAATTTTACCATCTTGATAAAACATCGTTTCAAATAAATAAAAATCTGATTGTAAAATTTTACTTTTTAAACGCAATTCTTCAAATTCATCTTCTTGTTTAGAATCCCATACAAGTCCGCTACCAACGCCGTATCTATAAAAATTCTCGTTATTGTTTTTTTCTATGGTTCTAATTGCAACGCTAAATTTAGCTTTATTTTTATGTATCAATCCTATAGCACCACAATAAATTCCTCGCTCTCTTTGCTCTAAATTTTTTATAAGCTCTATGGTTTCTAGTTTGGGAGCTCCTGTTATAGAACCACATGGAAAAAGAGCTTTAAAGATGGTGAAAAAATCCATATTATTTTTTAATTTTCCGCTAATTTTTGATATAAGTTGGTGTAAAGTAGGATAGGTTTTTGTTATAAAAAGTTTTGTTTTTTGAGTATTTTTTTTGATAATTTTTGATAAATCATTGCGTAATAAATCAACTATCATCACATTTTCGCTAATGGTTTTTTCATCATTTTGTAAGAATTTTTTTAAATTTTCATCCTCTTTTAAATCTAAAGATCGTTTTATAGTCCCTTTCATAGGTTTGGTGCAAATGGTATTATTTTTTATTTTAAAAAAAAGTTCAGGGGAAAATGAAGCAAGTTCTAAAAATTCATTTTTTATGTATGCTTTAAATTTAGTATTTTGTTTAAGATAAAGACTAAGAAAAATTTCATATAAATTAAGATTTGATTTAAAATGTAATTCTTGGGTTAGATTGACTTGGTAACTTTGTCCTTTTGCTATGGCGTTTTTAACTTCGTTAAAATTTTTAAAATATTTTTGTTGATCAAAATCTTGAGTGAAAATAGCACAAAAATCTAAAATTTGTTCTTGATGAGTAAAATGAGTTTTTTCTTTAAAAGCTAAAAAATACACAAAAGGTTCAGCACTTGCGTAGTTTTTATCTTTTAAATATTTATAAAATTCATATTTTACATAGCCTAAAAAATAAAATTTATCTTGGTTTTTTTCAATGATTTTAAAAACTTTTTTACTTTGTTTTTTATTATAAGCTTTTAGACTAAAGGCTAAATCATGATAAATATAATCACCAAAAATTCCAAAATTCATTTTTTCACACTAAAACATATACCCAAATAGGTAAAGAAATAAAGGCAAAGATGATACCAAAGGCTACAGCGCTTACAGCTAAATTTGTATCTAATTTTGCTTTCATGATCATTGCTGCAATTAATGTCATAGTTGGCATAGCTGATTCTAATATGGCTATATTTAGACTTGAATTTAAGTGAAAATTAAAAAATTTTAAAAGCATTAAAAATATTAAAGGAGTTAAGATCATTTTAGAAAAAATTACTATTATTGTGCTTTTGTAAGAAGCTACAATACTTAAAAATCCTAAATTTAATCCTATAGCAAAAAGAGCTATGGGTGTAGCACTTGCTCCAAGCATACGCAATGGTTCAAAGATAAATTCTGGCAAAGTAAAAAATTTACAAACTAGTCCTAAAAATAAAGCAATAAATGGCGGAAAAGTTAAAACTTTTTTAATATTTGTGAAAAAATTAGTCTTTTGGTTGCTTGCTAAAGAGATGATAAAAGGTGCTAACAAAGCTACAGGTAAGGCAGTGGCTAGTGCATCATAAAGTATGATTTCTCCTAAAAAATTAGTTTGTGGATAAATTCCTGTTATGATGGGAATTCCTACAAATAAAGTATTTCCAAAACTAGCAAGTAAAAAAATACTCACCAATGTGTTCTTGCTAAAATTAAAATACATTGCTAAAAGTGTGCAGCAAAAGGCTGAAAAAAGAGCGCTAAATAATCCCAGTAAAATTACAATAATTAAAGAAAAATCAAAATTTAAATGATAAACACGCTCAAAAATTAAACATGGTAAAGCAAAGATAATAGCAAAATCAAGAAATGTTCTTGATTGTTTTTGTTTTAAAATTTTGATTTTTTTTGCAAGATAGCCAGTAAAAAGTAGGCAAAATATACCAAATAAAGAAGTATATATCATCTAAGTTAAAAAACTTTTGACTAGATTTTGAATGAGTAAATTCCATCCATCTACTAATACAAAAATGAGCAATTTAAAAGGCATAGAGATCATTACAGGTGGAAGCATCATCATACCCATAGCCATTAAAACCGAGCTTACCACCATATCAATAACTAAAAATGGCAAGAAAAGCAAAAAGCCTATTTCAAAAGCTGTCTTAAGCTCGCTAATCATAAAAGCAGGTACTAAAACAGTTAAAGGAACATCGTCTATGGTTTTTGGATTTTCTAAATTTCTAATTCTATAAAAAAGTGCTAGATCTTTTTCTCTAGTGTTTTTTAGCATAAAATCTTTAAAAGGTTTTACACTTTTTTCAAAAGCTTCTTCATAGCCAATTTGTTCAGCTATGTAAGGTTTTATACCCTCGTTGTATGATTTGGTTGCAACAGGTTCCATGATGAAAAAGGTTAAAATCAAAGCCAAGGTAACTAAAATAGTATTTGGTGGCATAGTTTGAGTACCAAGGGCAGTTCTTAAAAAAGAAAACACTACTACAAGTCTTAAAAATGAAGTCATTACGAAAATAATAGTTGGAGCAAGTGCTAGTATGGTTAAAACTATGACGATATTTAAGGTGGTTACAAGTTGTTGAGGATTATTAGGTGCACTAAGGCTTAAATTTACTGTAGGTATGGTAACTTCCGCACTAAAAAGAGCTAAACTTGATAAAAATAAAACCAGTAAAAACCTCAAATTTTTTCCTTAGAATGAAAATTTAAAGCATTATTTTAGCAATTTTACTCTTAAAAGAATTGAAAAATATTTTTTAAATTTATTAAAAAGATTGTTTTAGACATAAGTTATTTTTATAATTTTTACTTTAGCTTGTTAAAATTGAGTAATAACTTTTACAAAAAAGGTAAAACCATGAAAACTTCCATACTTATACTAGCAGCAGGGCTTGGAACTCGTATGAAATCACAAAATCCAAAAGTTTTGCAAAAAATTTCTTCTAAACCTATGATTTTACATATTTTAAAACAAGCTTATAAAATTAGTGATGATGTTTGCATAGTGCTTTCTCATCAAAAGGAAAAAGTAGAGCAGGTAGTCCGTGAGCATTTTCCACATACACGCTTTTTAGAGCAAGATTTGCAAAATTATCCAGGAACAGCAGGAGCTTTAAGAGGTTATGAAAGCAAATACGACAAGGTGTTGATTTTATGTGGTGATATGCCTTTGGTTAAATCTAGTGATTTAGAAAAAATAGCTTTCAATGAAAATGATTTTAGCGTGGCTGTTTTTGAAGCAAAAGATCCAAAAAGCTATGGAAGAATAGTTTTAAAAGAAGAAAAAATTGAAAAAATTGTAGAAACCAAAGATGCAAGCAAAGAAGAACTTGCTATAAAGGCTTGTAATAGTGGAGTTTATGCGATTAAGGCTCAAATTTTAAAAGAAGTTTTACCTTTAATAAAAAATGACAATAAAGCTAAAGAGTATTATTTAACCGATGCAGTATTTTTAGCTAAAGAAAAAGGATATGTGGTTAATGCTGTATTTGTTGATGAGCAAAATTTTATGGGCGTAAATGATAAAATCGAATTATCTTTAGCTCAAGATATTATGCAAGAAGAAATTAAAAAAGAATGGATGAAACAAGGAGTGATTTTTCATATGCCTGCTACGACTTTTATTTCAGATGAGGTTGAATTTATAGGTGAATGTGAAGTATATGAAAATGTTCGTATAGAAGGAAAATCAAAAATTATTAATTCCATCATTAAAAGCTCAAGTGTGATTGAAGATAGTATAGTAAAAAATAGCGATATAGGACCTTTAGCACATTTGCGTCCAAAGTGTCATTTAAAAAATACTCATATAGGAAATTTTGTAGAGTGTAAAAATGCTTTATTAAATGGTGTAAAAGCTGGGCATTTAAGTTATTTGGGTGATTGTGAGATAGATGAGGGAAGTAATATAGGCTGTGGAAGTATTACTTGTAATTATGATGGAGTAAAAAAACACAAAACTAAAATAGGTAAAAATGTTTTTGTTGGATCTGATACGCAATTTATCGCGCCTGTAAATGTCGAAGATGATGTGATCATAGCTGCTGGAAGCACGGTTTATAAAGATGTAAAAAAAGGTTCTTTGTATATAAATAGAGCTAAGGCTGAAATTAAAGAAGATTTTTTCTATCACAAATTAGGTAAAAAATGAAAACTATCTTGCTAGCAGTAAGTGGCAGTATAGCATTTTATAAGGCTTATGAGTTAATTTCTTTATGCAAAAAAGAAGGTTATAGGGTTAAAGTATTGCTTTCTAATGGAGCTTTAAAATTTTGTACTAAACTTAGTTTTGAAGCTTTGGTAGATGAAATTTTATATGAAGAAAATGAAAGTTGGCAAAATCAAAATAATCATATAGCTTTTAGCAAAGATTGTGATGCTATAATTTTTGCCCCTGCTAGTATAAATTCTATTAACAAACTTGCTAATGGTATAGCAGATAATTTATTTATCCAAACTTTAATAACAGTGCAAAAACATAAACCTTTTTTAATAGCTCCTGCGGCTAATACGAATATGTATTTGCATTTTAGCACCCAAAAATCTTTGCAAATTCTTAAAGAAAATGATTATATCATCATTGATCCTGTAGTAAAAAATTTAGCTTGTAAAGACTATGGTTTAGGTGCTTTAGCCGAAGTTAATACTATATTTTATGCTTTAAAAAGAGCTTTATTTAAAGATGATTTTTTTATAAATAAACAAATCGTTATAAGCGGTGGTGGAACTAAAGAAAAAATAGATGATGTTAGATGTATAAGTAATTTTTCAAGTGGTAAAATGGCAAAGGCTATTGCCGATGCTTTGTATTTTTTAGGAGCTAGGGTGGTTTTTTTAAGCTCTATTGAATTTGATGTTGCTTATGAGATAGAAAAATTTAATTCTTCAGCCCAGTTGAAAGAAAAATTACAAAATTATAAGCATTTTGATGTTTTAATCATGAGTGCAGCAGTGAGCGATTTTGTACCAAAAATGTATTCTGGGAAAATCAAAAAGAGTGATTATTTAGATGGATTTGATTTAAAACTTTATCTTAATGAAGATATATTAAAAAATTTAGATTTTAAAGGTAAAAAAATAGGCTTTAAAATGGAATTTGATGAGCAAAATGCTTTGAGTAATGCTAAAAAATCTTTAGTAGAAAAAAGATTAGATATGGTATGTTTGAATGTTTTAAATGAAAATATGACTTTTGGAGATGATGAAAATTGTATTAGTTTTATCACCAAAGATAAAATTTATCAAAGTGAAAAAATGAGCAAAGAAAAACTGGCTTTTGTTTTGGCTTCTTATATGAAGGATTTATGGTGAATATTATTAATTCAACTTTACCTATAAGAATGCAAATTTTAGAAAAAAAATCATACAATCGTTATGTTTTATTATTAAACACAAAAAAGCTTGAAACAAAAAGCATGATAGAGCTTGAAGTAGGAGAAGAGTATTTAGCAGAAGTTTATGAGGATAAGGGCGTAATTTCTTTTAAAAATCTTTTAAAAAAACCTAATATAAAGCTTTTTGAAGAAGGAAATTTAATCATAGAAAAATTATTAGAACATGGAGATGAAAATTCTTGGTATAAAAACTACATTGTCAATAAAATCATAGAAAGTAAAAATGCATATGAGTATGAAATTTACAAAGAAATGTTTTTTGCTTTTTTTGAGGGAATTTATCATATACCTTTTGTGTATGGCTCAGAAAGAGCTTTGTTTGAGGCAAAAAAAAGTGGAAAAAATGTAGAAGTTTATTTGTATTTTGAGATTTTTGGTGCTTTAAAAATTTATATTAATGATGGTAAAGTTATACGCATACAAACTCCTTTTGCAAAAGTAGCGCAATTTTTACACGAGTATTTTAAATTTGAAGTTGTTTCTATTTTATCACCTTTGTTTGTGTTTAAAAGATTGATGGATATTAAAGGCTAAATATGAATGAATTAAAGCATTTAGCTGTGGTAATGGATGGTAATAGGAGATGGGCTAAAAAAAATGGACTTTTAGAAAAAGTCGGTTATGAACAAGGGGCTAAAACCATAGAAAAGATTATAGAAGTTTGCATAGAAGAAAAAATCATTCATCTTACACTTTATGCTTTTAGCACTGAAAATTGGCAAAGACCTAAAGAGGAGATTGAGTATTTATTTTGTTTATTAGATAGATATTTAGATGATGCATTGCCAAAATTTTTAGCCAATCATGTGCGTTTTAAGGCGATAGGAAATTTTGATTATTTAGATAAAAAAACGCTAGATAAGATTAATAAAGTTCAAGATCAAACCAAACACCACAATGCTTTAAATTTAAATTTAGCTATTTCTTATGGTGGAAAAGATGAAATAGTAAGAGCTGTAAAAAAAGTTATTGAAAAAAAACTTGAGATTAATGAAGAAAATATCCAAGCGAATTTAGATTTAAGCGAAGATGTGGATTTATTTTTAAGGGTAGGGTGCGCACAAAGAATTTCAAATTTTTTAATCTGGCAATCAAGTTATGCTGAAATTTATTTTAGTCAAACTTTATTTCCTGCTTTAACTAAAAAGGAATTTAAATCCATCATAAAAGAATTTAAAAAGAGCAAAAGAACCTTTGGTAAATGATATTTTTTATATTATTAGGACTTTGTATAGGTTCGTTTATAAATGTGGTAATTTTTAGAAGTATTACAAAACAAAGCATCATAAAACCTAGATCTCATTGTAATAAATGCGGTAAAACTTTAAAAATTTATCATCTAATCCCCATTTTATCTTTTGTTTTTTTAAAAGGTAAATGTGCTTTTTGTAAAGAAAGAATTTCTTTTGTTTATCCTTTTAATGAACTATGCTGTGCGATTTTATTTGCATTTTGCTTTTATTTTTTTGATTTTTTACAAGCTTTGCTTTTTGCTTTGATATTAAGTGTGTTTTTAATGCTTTCTTGGATGGATTATTATTTAAAAGCTGTGAGTGAAATTTGGCTTTGGATTTTATTTGTTTTTGCATTTTTGTTTGATTTTTATAGTTATAAAGATATATCTGTTTTAAATTTAGAAGAACATTTTCTTTTTAAAATTTGTTTTGGTGCAGGGTTTTTCTTTTTGTTAAAAAGTTTTATTAATTTTATAAAAAATTTTAAAAAAAGAGATGAAATTTTAGAAAGTTTAGGCGAGGGTGATGTTATAATTATAGCTTTGATTTTTGGAATTTTTGGCTATGAAAAAGCTTTTTGGATACTATTTATAGCATCTGTTTTAAGTTTAATCTTGTTTGTAAAAATAGCAAAAAAAGATTATCAAATGCCTATGATTCCTTTTTTGTTTATAGCTATTTTAGTGCATTTTGGCGTAGAAAGAGTGATATGAAATTAGTTTATAAGTATTTATTAAATCAATTTTTAAATACAATGCTGTCTTTATTTTTTACCTTATTTACTATAGTTTCTATTGTATTTTTTATCCAACTTGCAAAAATTACTTCTTATATAGAAATCACTCTTTTAGAGCTTTTTCAATTATATATTTACTTGCTACCAAAGACTTTAGCTTTTACTTTGCCGATTTCTTTTTTTATAGCTTTGACTTTAAGTTTTTATAGATTATCAAGAGAAAATGAAAGCATTGTTTTGTTTGCTTTGGGAATTTCTCCTAAAGTTATTGCAAAATTTTTTATGAAAATTGCTGCTTTACTTAGTGCTTTTATGTTGCTTGTAGTTTGGATTTTTATACCTATATCTTTTGAACTTTTTGATAATTTTGTAGATTATAAAAAAATTAGCACAAAAGTGAGTATTAAAACGGGTGAATTTGGACAAAGATACGGAGAATGGCTTGTATTCATAGATGAAAAAGATGATAATGGAGTTTATAAAAATATCATCATGTATCATCCTAAAAAAAGTGCTCAAGATAAAGAACAAGCTATATTGGCTAAAGAAGGAAAGCTAGAAAGTAATGAAGGTATTATTTCTTTTAGTTTAAAAGAAGGTAAGGCCTATGAGATTAAAGATGATAATTGGCATATTTCAAGTTTTAAAAATTTACTTATTAAAAGTAAGGTTTATACTAAAGATTTAAATACTAAAAATTTTTATGATTATTGGTCTGATTTAAATACTAACAAAGACAAAGCAAAAGAATTTGTCATATATACTCTTATAGCTTTATTTCCTCTTGCTAGTGCATTGTTTGCACTTTCTTTTGGAATTGTGACTTATCGTTATGAAAAAGGTTTTGCTTATTTTGGAATTTTTGTAGTGATTTTTGCATATTTTAGTTTGTTAATTAGTTTTTACAAACCTCCTTTAGTGGCAGTAGGAGTGATTTTTGTAAGCTTTTTACTGTTTTCAATGTTTTATTTTAGTAAGAAAATTGCAAATAAATACTAATGCTTATAAAATTAACTTTTTCTTATGATGGCTCTAAATTTCAAGGCTCAGCAAGTCAGCCCCATGGAAAAAGTGTGCAAGATGAGCTTTCTTGTGCACTTAGCCATCTTGGTATTTATGAAAAAGTTTTATTTGCTTCAAGAACCGACAAAGGCGTGCATGCTAGCAAAGCTGTAGCTAGTGTTAAAATTAAAGAACATTTTCAAGATTTAACTTATCTAAAAAACAAAATCAATCATTTTGCAAAACCCTTTATTTATATAAAACAAATACAAAAAATGCATGAAGATTTTCAAGTGCGTTTTGATGTCAAAAAACGAGCTTATCGTTATATACTTTTTCATGGAGAATATAATCCTTTGCTTGCTTCTTATGTGCATTTTTATCCAAAAATAGATCTTAAATTAGCTTTAGAATTAGCCAAGTTGTTTCAAGGAGAGCATGATTTTAAATTTTTTCAAAAAGAAGGCTCGGATAATAAAACCACTATAAGAAAAATTTATACTAGTAAAGTTTATACTTATAAGGATTTTACTATCTTTTATTTTGAAGCTAATGGATTTTTAAGATCGCAAATTAGAATGATGATAGCAAGTATTTTAAAAGTTTTAGAAGGTAAAATGAGTCAAGATCAACTTTTAGAGCAAATTAATACAGAAAAAATTTACAATCGTTTTTTAGCTCCTGCAAGCGGTTTGTATTTGAGTAAAATTATTTATTAAAACTTTCTAAATTTAACAAAGCTTGTTTGATAAAAATTCCTCCTGAGTATCCGCCTATATGATTTTTAGCAACAATTCTATGACAAGGTATAAAAATAGCTAATTTATTTTTAGCATTTGCATTACCCACAGCTCTATAAGATTTTGGATTTTTTATCATCATTGCTATTTCTTGATAAGTTTTTGTTTGACCATAAGGAATACTTAATAAAGCTTTATAGACTTTTCTTTCAAATTCACTTCCTTGTATAAATAAAGGAGTTTTGAAAACAAAAAGTTTTTTAGCAAAATACAAATCTAGCTCTTTTTTGGCTAAATTTAAAATAGGGCAATTTTGATTTTTAAAATTTATTTTTTGATTTGAAAATTGAAGATCTATGAGTTTTTTAGAATCACTTGTTAATACAATATATCCAATATCACAAGAATAGATACTTTGATACATATTTTAACCTTTATTTTAAAATAATTAATTGTTATTAAAGCAAAAATTTAGTTAAAATAGCACTATATTTTAAAAATTAAGGAAAGTATTTGAGAATTTTAGTTTTAATTTTTGCATTATCTTTTCAACTTTTAGCATTAGAATATAATTGCGAGTATATAAAAGAACATGAAAAAAACTTTTTTAAGAATTTTCACCCACAAAATATGCAAGATTATTCCCAGATTGATTTAAATTGCAAATTTTCTTTTAAAAACAATCCTATCACACAAAAGCTTTACACGCTTGCAAATGAAATTAGAGGTAGTAACAGTGCTTGTATGGGCGGAGAGTATTTTAGTGATTTAAGAAAATTTGATTTTTTACTTTTAAAAGCAGCTTTGGATCCTTTAAGTTATAAAGAAAATCTTCAAGATGCAATTATTTTGGAAGAAAAATTTGAAAAATTAAAAGCTTATTTTAGATTTTGGGCTTATCAAAGCATTGGAAATTTTAAACTTTATAAAGATTTTTGGAAAGAATATAACAATGCTATTAATCCACTGACTATGTATTTTTATAATAATTTTAAAATGGATAAAGCAAGTGCGATTTATTATGCAAGCAATGCTTTGAATGAATTTTTAAACTGGGCAGTTGGTGAAACTAAAATATTTAAAGATATTTCAAATTTTCAAAAATTTGTAGCTAATTCTAAAAATTCTTTAACTCAAATTAAAGAATATATATATGCAAATAAAATTAGTGATTTAGAATTAAACAATGGCTTTAAATCAGCTTTATTAAATAATAGAGATGTCAATATAATAGCTGAATTTATAAAACTTGGAGCTAAATTAAATGAAGGATATGAATCTGCTTTATTTTATGCTTTGGGTGATTATGATAATGTTAAATTTCTTTTAGAAAATGGTGCTTTGGTTGATTATAAAAATTCTTTTGGAAAAACAGCATTATTTTATGCTGTTGAATACAATAACCATAAAGTTGCAAAACTTTTAATAGAAAATGGTGCTAATATCAATCAAAAATACATTAATGATAATGAAAAACTCTCAGTAGCTAGCATAGGCTCTAACACTCCTTATTACATCACTTTATGTGCGCTAGAACATACTTCAAAAAATATTTTTATGCATGCAGCTAATTATGCTGATGTGAAAATGCTTAAGCTTCTTGTTGAGCATAAGGTTAAAATTGATGAGGTGGATGATTTGGGTTTTAATGCTTTAGATTTTGCTATTATTGCTAAAAAAGAAGAAAATGTTAAATATCTAAGAGAATTAGGTCTTAAAGAAAATGAAAATTTAATGCTTTATGGTGATATTGAGCCATGAAAATAGCTTTAGTTACAGGCGTAAGCTCTGGTTTTGGACTAGAGACTTTAAAAGCTTTGATAGAGCTTGATTATAAGGTTATAGCTATAGCTAGACGCAAAGAAAGATTAGAAGAGCTAAAAGCTAAATATCAAGATAAAATTTTTACAATTGCTTTAGATGTAAGAGATAAACAAGCAGTTTTTAATGCTATAGAAAATTTACCCCAATCTTATCAAAATATATCATTATTAGTAAATAATGCAGGACTTGCACTAGGGCTTGAAAAATTTGATGAATTAAGTATTGAAGATATTGAAACTATGGTAGATACTAATATCAAAGGATTTTTATATGTTGCAAGGGCGGTTTTGCCGTTATTAAGAAAATCTAAGAATGCACATGTGATTAATATTGGATCCATTGCAGGAAATGTTGCTTATTATGGAGGAAATGTATATTGTGGCACTAAAGCTTTTGTATCGCAATTTTCTAAGGCTTTAAGAACTGATTTAAGGGGTTCAAATATAAAAGTAACCAATATCGCTCCAGGTCTTTGCAAAACAGAATTTAGTCAAGTTCGCTTTAAAGGTGATTGGCAAAAAGCAGATGAGGTGTATCAAGATACTAAGTATATTCAAGCTAGTGATATTGCTAGGATTATTTCTTTTATTATTACATTGCCTGAACACATAAATATCAATGAAATCGAACTTATGCCTGTAACTCAAACATGGGCTGGGACTTTTGTTGAAAAAGTGTAATTTATTTTAAGGAGAAGCATGAAATTTTTTTGTTTGTTATTGACTCCACTTTTATTGCTTGCTAATACGCAAAGCAATGCTGAAATTTTTGGAGTTTGGACTCTTTTACCTCCTGTTGTAGCTATCATTTTAGCTTTTATAACTAAAGATGTGGTACTTTCTTTGTTTATTGGTGCATTAAGTGGAACTTTTATGCTAGCTCTTGTAGAAAATACGATCTATCATGCTATCATTGCTTCTTTTACAGGATTTGTTGATAAAGTTGTAAGTGTTATGGCAAGTTCTGGTAATGCTGGAATTTTATTGCAAGTTTTAACCATAGGCGGAGTTGTCGCGTTAATCACTAAAACAGGTGGGACTAAAGCAGTAGCGCTTTGGCTTTCTACAAAGGCTAAGCAGGCAAAAAGTTCTCAGTTTGCAACTTGGTGCATGGGGATGTTTATCTTTTTTGATGATTATGCTAACTCTTTAATTGTAGGTCCTATTATGCGACCTGTGACAGACAAATTTAAAGTAAGTCGTGAAAAACTTGCTTTTATTATGGATGCTACTGCTGCACCAATTACTGGACTTGCTATTATTTCTACTTGGATAGGACTTGAAATTTCTTTAATTCGCAGCGGATATGATTTAATTGATGATGCAACTTTTGCACATTTAGGAATTTTAAAAGAAGAAATCAATGCTTTTGAAATTTTTGTGCAAACATTGCCATATAGATTTTATAATCTTTTTATGTTGATATTTGTGGTTTTGACTATTTATACAGGTAGAGAATTTGGGCCTATGTTAAAAGCTGAGCTTCGTGCAAGAGCAGGTAAATTCTCTCATGGACATGAACAAATTGATAATGTAGAAGATAAAGTATTAGAGCCAAAAGAGCATATAAAATTACAAGCATCAAATGCCATTATACCTTTAATTGTTTTGATTGCTTTTTCGTTTATAGGTTTTTATTTTAGTGGATATAATGCTATTGAAGATGCAAATTTAAAAGCCCAAATTGACGCTTCACCTTTAAGTTTATTTGCTTTTAGGGAAACTTTTGGAGCAGCTGATGCTTCCATAGTATTGTTTCAAGCAGCATTATTAGCAACTATAGTTGCGATTATTTTAGGTATGTATAGAAAAATTTTCACCCTTAAAGAAGCGATTGCTACTTGGACTCATGGCTGGAGAACTATGATAATGACGGTAATCATCTTACTTTGTGCTTGGTCTTTGGCTTCTGTGATTAAGGATTTGGGAACTTCTAAATATTTGATTGATTTATTTTCAGATAAAACTCCTATTTATTTATTACCAACAGCTATTTTTATATTTGCTTCAGTAATTTCTTTTTCTACTGGTACTAGTTATGGAACTATGGGTATTTTAATGCCTTTAGCCATTCCTTTAGCTATGGCAGTTGGAGTGCATAATGAATTAAGCGGCGTTGAGCTTCATCAGTATATGATTATTAATATTTCAGGGGTTCTAACAGGTGCTATTTTTGGAGATCATTGTTCACCAATTTCAGATACGACTATACTTTCTTCGATGGGTAGCAAATGTGATCTTTTAGCTCATGTTAGCACTCAAATGCCTTATGCTTTAAGTGTGTGTGCTATTAGCATACTTTGTGGCTATTTACCAGTTGCTTTAGGGCTTAATGTGTGGCTTGGTTTGGCTTTTGGAATTTTAGCTATGATAGTTTTGCTTTTTGTTGTTGGCAAAAAGGTTGATGCTTAATGAATTTTGAAGAAAAAATTGCTTTAAATAAAGCATTATTTTCTTCTTTTTTTGATGAGAAAGTCGAATGCTTTGATTCTCCGCTTATTGCTTATAGAACTAGAGCTGAATTTTCTATTTATCATGGTAAAAATGATGAAATTGATTATGCTATGTATGAAAATGGCAAAAAAACTCCTATAAAAAAATTTGATATAGCTGATGAAAAAATTCAACATTTTATGCCTATTTTGCTTGAGTCTTTAAATAAAAATTTAAAACATAAATTATTTGGAGTTGAATTTTTAGCTACAAGATTAGATTTAAGTATAACTTTGCTTTATCATAAAAATATAGATTTAATTTATGATGAATTGTTTCATTTGGCTTCTTTTTTAAAAGTAAAACTCATAGCAAGAAGTAGAGGTAAAAAACATATTTTTAATGGGGAAAATTTAAAGCAAGTTCTTTATGTAAAAAATAAAGAAATTTTTTATGAATTTAATAATGATTGTTTTATCCAGCCAAATACTTATATCAATGAAAAGATGATAGAATGGACTCTTTCTTGTATAGATAAAGATGTAAAGAAAGATTTGTTAGAGCTTTATTGTGGTTATGGAAATTTCACCATAGCTTTAGCAAATAAATTTAATAAAATTTTAGCTACTGAAATTTCTAAAAAAAATATAGAATTTGCTTTGAAAAATTGCACTTTAAATGACATTTCAAATATAAATTTCACTAGACTTTCTAGCGAAGAATTAAGTCAAGCCTTAAAAAAACAACGACAATTTAATCGTTTAAAACATATTAATCTTGATGAATTTAAAATAACACATGTTTTGGTTGATCCTCCAAGAAGCGGACTTGATGAAAGTGTGATAGAATTCATTAAAAATTTTGAAAATATTATTTATATTTCATGCAATCCTATTACTTTAAAAGAAAATCTTGAAAAATTATGCAATACTCATAAAATATTTAAATTTGCATTTTTTGATCAATTTGCAAATACAAGCCATCTTGAATGCGGAGTGTATTTAAAACGCAAAGGTTAAATTTGGGTAATGTAGAAAAAATTTTAAATTCTATGAAAAATATTGCCATTATAGGTTTAAGTCCTGATGAAAATAAAGCTTCTAATTTTGTAGCTAAATTTTTACAGAATAAAGGATTTAAAATATATCCAATTTATCCAAAAGAAGAATTTATCTTAAAAGAAAAAGTTTATAAAGATCTAAAAGATATTCCTTTTAGCATAGATACGGTTGTGATGTTTAGAAAAGCTAGCTATGCAAATGAAATTTTTGAAAGTTTATTGGAAAAAAATGTTAAAAATTTTTGGATGCAACTTGGCATAATAAATGATGAAATTTGTAAAAAGTGTGAAAAATTTCATATAATTTGCGTTCAAGATAAATGCATCAAAATAGAGCTTCAATCGAAGGAAAATAAATGATAAAATTAAATCAAATTTATCAAGCAAAACAAAAAATATCTGATTTTATTTTAAAAACTCCTTTTGTGCATTCTTCATTTTTAAGTGATTTTTTACAAACAGAAATTTTTTTAAAATGTGAAAACTTACAAAAAACAGGAGCTTATAAAATACGCGGTGCTTACAATGCTATAGCAAATTTAACTCAAGAGCAAAGACAACTAGGGGTTATAGCTGCAAGTGCTGGAAATCATGCACAAGGTGTGGCCATAAGTGCTAAAAAATTTGACATTAAAGCAGTGATAGTTATGCCTGAAGCTACTCCACTTTTAAAAGTAAGTGCTACTAAAAATTTAGGGGCACAAGTGATACTTCATGGGGATAATTTTGATGAGGCTTATTCTTTTGCATTAAATTACGCCAAAGAGCAGGACTTAAATTTTATCCATCCTTTTGAAAATGAGCAAATCATAGCAGGTCAAGGAACGATAATGCTTGAAATGCTTGATGAAATTAATGATTTGGATATGATTTTAGCTCCTGTTGGAGGAGGAGGATTGATTAGTGGTATAGCTAGTGTTGCAAAGCAGATCAATCCTGATATAAAAGTTGTAGGAGTGAGTGCAAAAGGAGCTCCTGCAATGTTTGAAAGTTTTTATAATAAAAATATTATTAATTCTAAATTTGTTCGCACAATAGCCGATGGTATAGCTGTTAGAGATGTAAATAAAATAAATTTTGACATTATTTTAGAATGTGTTGATGAATTTATACAGGTAGATGATGAAGAAATTGCTAATGCGGTATTGTATTTGCTTGAAAAACATAAGATGATTGTAGAAGGAGCTGGTGCTTGTGCTGTTGGAGCACTTTTACATAAAAAAGTAAATTTAAAAGGACATAAAAAAGTAGGTGTTGTTTTAAGTGGTGGAAATATTGATGTGCAGATGTTAAATATCATTATAGAAAAAGGTTTGTTTAAATCTTTTAGAAAAATGTGCATCAATGTCACTTTAGTTGATAAACCTGGCGCTTTGATGGCTTTAAGTGATGCTATAAAAGAAGCTAATGCCAATATTGTTAAAATTGATTATGATAGATTTTCAACTAAGCTAGATTATGGTGATGCTATGATTTTTATCACTTTAGAAACAAAAGGAAAGGAGCACCAAGAATTAGTTAGAAAAATACTTTTTGAAAAAGGTTTTAATTTTAATGAAATTTAAAAAAATAAAACAAGGAAAAATATGTCAAAAGAAATAATCCTAGAAGCAAATACATTGATAACCTCAAAAACTGATTTAAAGGGTGATATTATTTATGCTAACGATGATTTTTTAAAATATGCAGGTTATAGTATGAAAGAAATTTTATACAAACCTCATAGTATAGTTCGTCATCCTGATATGCCAAAGACAGTTTTTAAATGTTTATGGGATTATATTCAAGAGGGTAAAGAAATTTTTGCTTTTGTAAAAAATAAAACCAAATATAATGATTATTATTGGGTTTTTACTAATGTTACAGCTTCATATGATGAAAATGGAAATATTATTAATTATTATTCTGTAAGGAGAAAACCTAAGCAAGAAGCAATTGCTACAATAGAAAAAGTATATCAAATACTTTTAGAAGCGGAAAAAAATGGTGGTATTAAAGCAGGAATTGAAGAATTAATGAAGATTGTTACTTCATATAATATGAACTATAATCAATTGATTCTTGCCTTGCAAAAATAATATATTAAGGTTTGTTTAAAAAGTATTATTTTATCTTAATATATAATAACACTTTTTTTATCTTAAATAAAATCTTGAAAAATAGATAAGAAGGAGATTGTCTGTGTCTAAAGAAAAAGTTTTAACTTCAGATGTTTTAATAACATCAAAGACAAATTTAAGGGGTGAAATTATTTACGCTAATGATGATTTTTTAAAATACTCAGATTATTCTATTGAAGAAATTTTATATAAACCTCATAGTCTTATGCGTCATCCTGATATGCCAAGAACGGTGTTTAAATTTTTATGGGATTATATTCAAGAGGGTAAAGAAATTTTTGCTTTTGTAAAAAATAAAACCAAATATAATGATTATTATTGGGTTTTTGCTAATGTAACAGCTTCGCATGATATAAATGATAATGTTATCAATTATTATTCTGTAAGAAGAAAACCTAAGCAAGAAGCAATTGCGACTATGGAAAAAATTTATAGAAAGCTTATAGAAAAAGAAAAAGATCATGGGATTAAAGCAGGAGTTGAAGAGCTCCAAAAAATAGTAAAATCTTATGGTATGACTTATAATCAACTTATGATGGAAATTCAAAAATAAATTAGGAGATTGTTTTGGCAAGAAATGTTTTGTATATTGGACTTTTAGTAAGCATTATAGGGTGTTTAGTAGGGGTATTATTTGCAGAGTATATATCTGCTGGTATTTTTGGTTTAGTTTTTTTAGTGTTTTTAGCTAGTATTTATATTAATAAAAGCGATGAAGATTTTAATGATAAAATTTTACATTTAAGCAAAGAGCTAAAAAATGGAAATTTTGATGAGAGGGTTATATATATTAAATGTCGCAATAAAAAATTAAAAGAAATTGCAGATAATTTAAATAATACTATTGATGGCTTAGAAGCTTATTTAAGAGAGATTAACACTTCTATAGCATGTTCTCAAAAAGGTGAATATTATAGAAGAGCAATACCTGAAGGTTTAAAAGGAATTTTTGTTCATAATATAAATTTCATTAATGAATCTTTAGATGATATAGAAAAAACAGGTAAATCTGTATTTAAAAATGCACTTTCTAGAGAATTAATGGATTTAAGTTTAAGCAATCAAAATAAAAATTTAAATGATTTATCTACTTCTTTAAATAAAATTATAAAACTTATGAGAGAAGTCTTTAGTGATATAAGAATTATTTCTGATACTGCTCAAAAAAATGGTATAGAAATTGGTGGCTTGCAAGAATCAATCTCATCAATGATGCAAGTAGCTGATGAAAGTAAAAATGCTGTAAATACTTTTGCTTCTAATGCGCAAAATATCAATTCTATCGTCGAAGTTATTAGAGATATCGCAGATCAAACTAACCTTTTAGCTTTAAATGCAGCGATTGAAGCAGCTCGTGCAGGAGAACATGGTCGTGGATTTGCTGTTGTTGCTGATGAAGTTAGACAATTAGCTGAAAAAACTCAAAAGGCTACTGGAGAAATTACTTTAGCTATACAAGTGATGAATCAAGAAATAGGCTCTATCCAAGAAAATAGTGAAAAAGTTTATGTTATTGCAAATTCTTCAGATAGTAAAATTGCAGATTTTAGCGAAGCATTTAGAGAATTAGAAGATAAAAGTTCTCATTTAGGCAAAGAATTTACAAATTTTGCTTCTGATTTAACTCTTTCTGCTATGAAAATTGATCATATTTTATATAAATCTGATGTTTATTTGACTCTTAATGGTTCTCAAGATAAATTGCATAATCTTGATCCTATCTCTACACTATGCAAAGATGAAGATGCACAAAGTATATTCTGTCCATTGATTACTCCACATGAGTTAGATATTAAGAGTGAGCATTTACAAAGAAGAGCAAATAAAGCAGTTGAACTTTCTCAAAATGAAGTCATAGACAAATCAGCATACGATGCTATTGTTAATGATATAAGAGAATTAGAAAAAGAAAGTAAAGCTATAATGGATAAACTAGAAGCATAAAGCTTCTAGTTTTTTTAAACAAGAACTATTTTTAAAACTTCTGCTAGATTTTTCACCCCTATGATTTTCATATTATCAATGACTTCTTGAGGTATATCTTTTAAATCTCTTTCATAGTTTTTATGTGGGATAATGGCTGTTGAAATTTCTGCTTTATACGCAGCAATTAATTTTTCTTTTAAGCCACCTATTGGTAAAACATTGCCCATTAGATCTATTTCTCCAGTCATAGCAACATCAGATCTTACTTTTTTATTGCTAAAGATTGAAGCTATTGCAGTAGTTATGGTAATGCCTGCACTTGGTCCATCTTTTGGCGTAGCTCCATCTGGAACATGAATATGGAGATTATAAAGATTATAAACGCTTTCGTCTTCTTTGTAGATTAAATTTTTTGGAACTTTAATAATATTTTGATCTATTAAATTTTTAATAAGACTTTGAGAGATTTTTGCAGATTCTTTCATCACATCACCCAAACTACCAGTAAGGGTAAGCTCTCCTTTGCCTTTTATTTTAATAGCTTCTATTTTTAATACATCTCCACCAACAGCAGTCCATGCAAGGCCATTTACTTGACCAATTTTATTTTCTTTTTCATGCTTTTCTATTTCAAAGACTTTTTTGTCTAAAAAATCTTTTAGATTTTTAGTTGTGATTTTGATAGTTTTAAATTCTTTATTTAAAAGAAGTTTTTTTACGCATTTTCTACAAATTTCTGCGATTTTTCTTCTTAAATTTCTAACTCCTGATTCTCTTGTATAATCGCTAATGATTAATTCTATAGCTTTTTTATCAAAAGTAATTTCTTCTTTTTTAAGCCCATGTTTTTTAATTTCATCAGGTATTAAATAATCTTTTGCGATTTGGAATTTTTCTTGAGGAGTGTAAGAACTAAGTTCTATAAATTCCATTCTATCTTTTAAAGCAGCAGGGATTAAGCTTGCATCATTGGCAGTTGCTATAAAAATGATTTTACTTAAATCTATATTAAAATTTAAATAATAATCTCTAAATTTAGTATTTTGTTCAGGATCTAAAATTTCAAGTAAAACTGCACTTGGATCGCCTCTGTGATTGTGACTTAATTTATCAATTTCATCTAGTACGACAACGGGATTACTTTGTTTTGCTTCTATAAGTCCTTGTATGATGCGTCCAGGCATTGCTCCTATATAAGTTCTTCTATGACCTCTTAGTTCATTTACATCTTCAAGACCACCTAGTGCAATACGAACTAACTCTCTTTTTAAAGCTTTGGCGACTGAATTTGCTAAAGATGTCTTTCCTACGCCAGGAGGACCTACAAGACATAAAATCACTTTAGCCCCATCTTTATCTTTGATTTTGCGTTTTTCTAATAGCTCTTTTACGGCAAAATACTCTTCTATGCGTTCTTTTGGTTTTTCTAAAGCATAATGATCTGTATTTAATTGCTTGATAACATCTGATAAATTTAGTTTTTTCTTAGATGATGATTCAAAAGGTATATCTAAAACAGTTTCGATATAAGTTTGCACCATAGAAGCTTCAGAGTTATCTTGATGAATTCTTTCATATTTTTGAATTTGTTTTTTTATTTCTTTGTATGCATCTTCATACATAAAAGCTTTCTTTTTTTCTAATTTTTTATTATATTCTTCTACTTCGCTTTCTTTTTGTATATCACTTCCTAGTTCTCTTTGAATTTGTTTAAGCTGTTCTTTTAAGAAATATTCCTTATTGACTTTATCTATTTTAGAATGTACTTTGTTTTTGATTTCTTTTTGGATTTTATTTGCTTCTATTTCTTTGGCAAGATAATCAATTAAATTTAAAAGTTTGGTTTCTAAATTAGTTTCGATAAAAAATTCATAAGCTTGGTGTTTTTTAATTTTAATAGAATTTAAGATAAGATCACAAATTCTACTTGGTTCGTTATCTTCTTCTATGGTTCTTAAAAGATCAGGTGGAAAATAATGACTTACCGTGGATAAAGCTTTAGCTTTTTCTCTTAAAACTTCCATTATGGCTTCTTTTTTGGTGGAACATAATGGCTCTTGGTGGATCAAATCAACTAAAGCACATAGTGGCTCATTTGAAAGCTGATTGATAATTTTTGCTTTAGCATAGCCTTGAAATAAAATTTTAATTCTCCCATCTGGAAGAGGAACCTTTCTCATGACATTTCCAATTACTCCACAATCATAAATATCATCAAAACTTCTTCCACCTTCTATCTTAGAAGGAGCTACAAATATCATTGTTTCATTTTGTATAGCTAAATCAAGTGCTTTGATATTTTGCGTATCACTTAAAAAAATAGGAGTAATCATAAAAGGATATAAAAATAATTCATCTTCTATGATCACTGGAAGTTGAGTAGGATAATTTTGATTATTATCTAATTTCATTACAATATACCTTCTTCAAATATTTTTCTATACCATGGTAATTCAGGTTTAATCATGTCTAAATTTTTAAAATCAGAATTTTCTAATTTTTCTTTATAAATTTCATAACTTTCTTTTCTACCAAGTTTTTTGTAAAGTTCTGCGATGCTAGTATCAAGGTAAAAAATTGCAAGATTAAATTTAGTAAACATAGTATCGATTAAATCGTTGTATTGAACATTTGGATAATTTTGATTGTATTCTTGAATTTCTTGTATGGTTTGAAGCATTAGCGCTTGGTTGCGATTAGGTACAGCAAAGGAATCAAATTTGGCTTTAATTTTTAAATATCTTATATAAGCAATATTTTGAGAATCGCCAAATTTATTTAAATATTCATCAAGGTAAAAATTTGCTAGTTCGTATTGTTCTTCGCTAATGTGAGCTTGTGCTAAAATTAACAAAGTTTGCTCTAGCAATGGATCTGCTACATGTTCAGCAGCCATTGAAGTATAATGCTGATCTGCTGCTTCGAGATTTTTTTCTTGTAAATCTTTGATGATTTGTTGATACCACTCAATAGCACTTAAATTATATAAATCCTCAGCTTTTTTTGAGCTACAAGCTCCTAAAAATAATCCACAAATAATAGTACAAGATATTAAAATTTTTTTCATTATTAAACCTTTAAAAATAAAAGCATTATTATAATGTTTTTATGTTTATGAAATTGTTAATTTTTAAAAACTAAAATTATAATCAAAAAGTATAAATTTTTAAGCATTTTAAATTTGGAACTAATTTTGCTTAATTTTTTGTAATTTCTTAGTCAATAGATTTTAGGAGGCAAAATGAATTTAGAGGTTAAATGTCCTATTTTAGGTTTTGAAGAAACCAAAAATATGAATTTTTACAAGATAGACGAGGTGTTTTATAGACTAAAAAGTCTTGATGGGAAAGATTTTTCTTTTGTGATGATTGATCCTTATATGATACGCCCAGATTATGATTTTGAAGTTCCTGATTATTATCAAGAATTATTAGCTTTAAATGAAAAATCAAGTTTTGGTGTTTTTGTAATTGTTGCTATTAATAAGCCTTTGGAAGAATCAACAGTAAATTTTTTAGCTCCTGTTGTGATGAATTATGACAATAATTCTTTAGTTCAAGTAATCTTAGATACAACTAAATATCCTAATTATTTTCAATCTGAAAAAATTTCAGCTTTTATCAAACAAACAAGTAAATAATGTCTGAAATTTATATTTTAGGAAATGGAGCTATGGCAAATGCTATAGCATTGGGGTTAGAAGATAAATATGAAATTACAATTGTCGCTAGAGATGAAAGTAAAAATATAATATCTAAACCAAACATTAAAACAATTTCCTATAAAGAATTTAATTTAGAAGGTAAAAATGTAATTTTAGCTTTTAAACCTTTTGCGTTAAATGATGTTGCAAAAATGTTAAAAGGTGAGGCAAGATGGGTTGTTTCTGTTTTGGCAAATACTACTTTTGAACAACTTCATGTCATAAAAGCACAAGATTATATAAAAATAATGCCTAATATTGCTGCGAAATTTAAATCTTCCACAACTGCGTATTTAATGGAAAAATCTTTATTTAAAGATGAAATCTTGCAAGTGCTTAATACTTTTGGTAAATCTTTTTTGCTTCAAAATGAAAAAGAATTTGATATTGCTATGGTTTTAAGTGGTTGTGCTCCTGCTTTTTTAGCTTTGGTAGCAGAAGCTTTAGCTAATGCTGGAGTAAGAGGTGGATTGAAAAATGATTTAAGTTATAATCTAACCAAGGCTACTTTTGAAAGCTTTAGTGCCTTGTTTAATCAAGAGCATCCAGCCTTGATAAAAGAAAAAATTTGCTCTCCAGCAGGAGTAACTATAAAAGGAATCGAAGCTTTGGAAAAAAGAGCTTTAAGGGCTGCATTTTTTGAAGCTTTTTTAGCTAGTTCTCAAAAATGAAGCAAGCTTTTAGTCTCCTAGAGCTTGCTTTTTGTATAGTTTTGCTTGGTGTAATTTTTAGCTTTTATTATTTTATTTTTTATTTTAAATCTTTCGATAGCTTAAAATTAAATCAAAAATTGTATGAAGTAGAAAAAAATCTTTTACAAAAAAACTTAGCCAATACAAGAATTATCCAAATAAACAACCATATATTTATAGAATATTTTGATGATACTTTTAACCTTAAATCTTTAAAACCAAAAGATCTTTCTTATAAAAAAGAATTTTACAATGAAGCAAGCTTTTAGTTTATTAGAACTTGTTTTGAGCTTAGTTATATTTGGAATTATTGCATATGTTTTAACCAGTCCTTCTTTACAAATTTATAAAAGAGTTTTTGAAATAAAAAATAAAAATAGTATTTTCTTTGATTTAAACCAAGCTTTATTAGGCATAGAAAAAATTTATCAAACTTGTATTGAAATTAAATATGATACAAATTATTTTGAGTGTTATATGAGTGCAAATGATGACATTTTTTATGATGTAAATTTAAAAGTATTAAATTTTAGTGGTATTGTGCTTGATGGAGAAAATTTTATAAGCCCAAATAGTAGATTTTATTTTATTGAAAATGGTGTTTTAAATGGAGTTTTAAGTAATTATAAAGATTTGCATTTAGCTAAAAAGCAAAAAATTTATCCTTATGATTTTATATACATGTATGCTTTAAATGACAATAAAATTTATAAAGTATATGTTCAAGATAAAGAAAATGTAAATTTTTATGGTGAAAGTTTTAGTGGATTTTATCATGTTGTGTATGCTTTTATAAAAATCATTTATGAAGATAAAAAGATATTTTTTGAAATTAAAGATTTTGAAAATAGGCAAGATAGATTTTTATTTGCTGATGAGATCGATCAATTTGGCATAGAGAAAGATCAAAATTTTATTAAAATTACACTTTGTAAAAATGATGAGTGTTTAAGCAAATGGATGTTTAAGTGAAAAAATCTTTTGCTATGATTTATACTATTTTTTTAATTATATTTGTGTCTTTTATGGTGCTTTTTGCTATAAAAATTTCCTCATACCCTCCAAGAATAATGAAAGATTTGATTTTTTACACTCAAGGAAAAATCATCCTTTTTGATGCTGTGGAATTGTCAAAATATTTTTTATATGAGGCAAGAACTCAAGATAAAGAATGCCTTGATGAAATTAAATTTAACTATAATCAAGCTGTGGTTAAAATTGATTATGTGTATCCTTTGGCTAAGTGTGATAATGGAAAAATTATAACAGATTATGAAAATCCTAATTCAATTATAGCTATTAATGTAAGTGTATTATTAAATGCAAATCAAGGAGTAAATGAAGAAGTATTTTTGCAAAAAAGTTTTTTTATCTACCCTAAATTTGATGAATATAGGTTTGAATCCCAATAGCTATCATTTTTACACCCATGGCCATTATAAAAACCAATGCTATTCTTGAAAATACATAAAGAACTAATTTTCCAATAACTTTTTCAATGGTTGCTGAAAAATGAAAAAGTACAAAAATGAAGGCAAAAGTTAGCAAAATAGAAGCAATAGCAATGCCTAAACTTTGATCTTCAGAGATAACTACTATGGTAGAAAGTGTACCTGGTCCTACCATCATGGGAAAAGACATAGGAACAATACTTTTTTTCAAAAGCTCTTCATGGCTTAAATCTTGATAGTGCTGAAATTGGGTGCTAGATGGGGTAAATAGTAAATTTTTTGTACTCATTATGATTAAAATAAGCCCTCCAGCAACTCTTAAATCATTAATGTCTATTTTAAATAAATACTTCATAATAAAAGGACCTAAGAGTAAAAAAACTAGCACTATGCAAAATGCAGTATAAATGATATTTCTAAAAAGTTTTTTTCTTTTTTGGGCATCTAAGCCTTCTGTCATAGTTATAAATTGTGGGAGATTTCCAAAAGGATTTAGTACTGCTATAATGGTAACTGATGCAAGTAAGACAATATAAAATTCAGATTCTATATCTGAAAACATCTATTTAGCCTTTAAAATTATCCCAAGCTTAAGCTTGGGAATGAAAATTATAATCCTTCAAAAGGATTAGTTACAACTTCTTTTCTATCTACTATATAAGGGATAAGAGCCACATGTCTTGCTCTTTTAATAGCAACTTCAACCATTTCTTGATGTTTTTTGCTTGTGCCAGTTAAACGACGAGGCATGATTTTAAATCTTTCTGATAAAGCATGTTTTAATAAAGCTGTATCTTTATAATCAATAAAATCAATTTTTGCTTCAGTGTATTTACAATATTTGCGTGAATATTTTCTTTTTTCTGCCATGTTTTTTCCTTTAAAATGGTAATTCTGTGTCATCATCGTATTTATCTATATCAATTTCTCTCATAGGAGTTTCTTTTGGAGTGTTGTTTTGATATGGATTTGATGGAGTTTTGGTTTGAACTTGTGCGTATGGATCAAAGCTTTGTTGTTGGTTGAAATTTTGGTTGTAGCTTTGATTGTCAAAATTGTTTTGTTGATTATTTTGGATGGTAGAACCTAGCATCTCTAAATTTTCAACTTGGATGCTGTGTTTTGATCTATTTTGTCCATTTTGATCACTCCATTGCTCAAATCTCAAACGACCTTCAATTAAAATTTTACTACCTTTGCTTAAATACTGATTGGCAATTTCTGCTGTTCTTCCAAAAAAACTAATGTCGATAAAGCAAGTTTCTTCTCTTTTTTCTCCTGTATTTGTGCTAAATCTTCTAGTAACTGCAATAGCTGAAGATCCTATAGCACTACCTGATGGAGCATAACGCATTTCTATATCTCGTGTAAGATTACCTACTAAAACGACTTTATTGAACATTTCTTAGCCCTCTGTATTTTCACTAGCTTTAATTTCTTTTTTATTTTGTTTAATGCCTTTGCTTAGTTTTTCCCAAGCAGCGATTTCTTTTTTGTTTTCATATTTTACAATTAAAAATCTTATAACTTCTTCAGTGATTCTTAATACCCTTTCAAGCTCAGCAATCAAATTTGTAGGAGCTTTGAAATAAATCACAAAATAAGTTCCTCTTTCGTATTTTTTAATTTTATACGCGAGTTTTCTTGTTCCCATTGGAACTACGCTTTCAATTTGTGCGCCATTTTTTGTAAGGATTTCTTTTACGAATTCCAACTTAGCACTTACTTCTTCTTCTGTAAGTGTCGGTTTTAATATGAATAAAACTTCATAATGTCTCATTAATTTTTCTCCTTGTGGATATAAAGCCTAAAAAATTTAGGCAAGGATTTTGCAAAAAATGCGGTTTTCATTATATCTTAAGTTTGCTTAATTTAACTTTTTAATATAGTGTTAATGTGTAGCAAATTAGAAAGTAGGTATTCTTTTTTTTCTATTTTTGAATTTTTTTTAAGTTCATATTCACACTCACATAAAGATAAAAAGATTTTTTTATATTGTGAAATTTTTATAGACATGGCTTGGTTTTGTAAATTTTTTGCTATATGCATAGGTGGAGCATAGCCTAAAATTTCTTTTAAATCTATATTTGCATATGCTTTTGCATGTAAAGCTATTTTAAAAAGTCTTAAAAAACTCACATTTAAAGCATTAATCAAGGCAATTTCATTGTAATTATCAAGTATTTTATCAAGATCTTCTCTAAAATCTTTTTTATCAAGTATTTTTTCAAAAAAACTTTCAAAGCTAATAACGCTTAAGCTACAACAATGTTCTTGTATAATTTTTTCATCGATATTTAAACCTACAAATTTGTTAAGTTCGCTTGCCGCCAAATAAAGATTTTCATTAAAATTATAAAAGAGTGTAAAAAGTGCATTTTGAGTGATATTAACCTTTAATTCTTTTGCTTTTAATCCAAGAAGTTCTATACCTTCTTTAGCTGAATTTGCTTTAAAAAATCTACAAAAATTTTCACTAAATGTTTTTTCTAAATCAGTTAATTTTGCACTTTCATCATAAATTTGAAGTAAAAAATAATTTTCATTAGAATTTTTGCAAAGATCTACTAGTTGTTTTATTTCTTTCGAAGAAAGCTTTTTAAAACTTTTAATTTCAAGCAATTTTTTTTCACTAAATAAAGATGAACTTGATAAATAATCATAAGCTTGTTTAAAATCATACTCATCAAAATAAAATTTTAAACTTTCATCAAACTTATACTTTTGCTTAATGAAGTTAGCAAAAAGTTCTATTTGAAAATTATCCACTCCATAAAGTAGAAAAAAATTAGGAAAAGTTTTTGAATTTAAAAGAGTTTGGAGTTGATTTTTATACATTTAGTATTCTTTCTGATTTTAAAAATTGTGTTATTTTGCCAAAAATTTTAGCACTAATAATATCAACTTGCGTGATTTGAATTTCTACATTTTCTAATAAATTTGCTTTTGAGCCTATAATGGTAACCAATGCACCTTTAATCTCATCGTTTAATTTTACTTGTAACAAGCTTTGATTTTCTACAACTACAGCTTTAAATTTTTTACCTATATTTTCATTTGCCCATCTTGCAAATTTTCTATCCATAAAATCCCAAGATACTTTATCTGCTTCTCTTTCTAAAATGCTTAATTCTTCACAAGTGCTTTCTATATTTAAAAGTAAATAATTAAACATTTTTTCATCATTATTGATTTTAGCTTTTAAAAGTCTATGTAAAAGTAAATCAGAATATCTTCTAATAGGACTTGTAAAATGAGTATATTTGTCAAATCCTAAGCCAAAATGTCCGGCATTTTGACTAGCATATAAAGCCTTTTTTTGAGCCTTTATTAAAAGTTTATCTATTTCAGGACGCATATTTAGCTCATCTGCTAAATCTTGTATATTTTTAAACAATTCTATAATGTTATTTTTTGGACTTACATCAATGCTTAAACTAGATAAATCAGCTAGTAATTGATCGATTTTTTTATAATCAGGGTTTAAATGGTTTCTATAAATTCCTATTTCTATAAGTTTTGCTGCTGCTTTGTTAGCTAAAAGCATACAATCTTCTATGAGATTGTGTGATGGGGTATCATTTTCAAGATAAGTATTTTTTAATTTATTATGCTCATCTAATTGCATTCTTAACTCTTGCGTTTTAAATTCACAAGCATTTTTTAAACGCTTTTTGCGTAAATTTTGAGTGATTTTAAAAAGATCATATAACCAATTGATTTGATTTAAATTTTCAAGCGTGCTTAGGTATTGATCAACTTCATCATAGTTAAAACGGCGTTTGGAATTAATAATAGCTTCAAATAATTCTTCTTTGATCACTTCATTATTACTATCTAATGAAATTTTAAAGCAAAAAGCTAAACGATCTTCATTTGGCTTTAATGAACATATGTTTTCACTTAGAGCTCTTGGGAGCATAGGTATGGCAATATGGGGAAAATATATAGAAAATCCACGATTTCTAGCTTCTTTATCAATAGCACTATAAGCATGCACATAAGAGCTTACATCAGCAATGGCAATATAAATAGCATGTTCATTTTTATCATAAAATATTGCATCATCAAAATCTTTTGCATCTATGGGATCTATGGTGCAAAAATTTAAATTTCTTAAATCTTTTCTTTGTGGATACATACTTGCATCTACAAAATCACCATAAGCTCTAGCTTCATTTTCACATAAGGTGTCAAAAATGGAATTTTTATTGTATAAAGCAAGAGAAATTTTTTCATCAACAAATTCATCATCTATATGACCTACAACTTCTGTGATGTTGTTATTGTGATTTTCTATTTTTAAAATAGCTCCAAGTGGTAAGGATTTTAATGACTTTTGTGAAGCTTTTAAAGCGCAAGTTAAACCTGTTTGTATATTTACTCCTAATATAGCTTGTCCATATTTTTGAGTAATTACTAAAGATGTTTCGTGAGCTCTTTTTAGTATTAAAACCACTTTAGCACTTGCTCGTTTTTTCTTAATAGGCAGTAGTTTTGCTACAACAATATCTGCATAATTAGCACCTTTTAAATTTTTATTTTCTATAATCAAATCTTTTTTAAAATTTGCATCAAAACATTGTAAAAATCCAGTCCCATTAGAAGAAATATCTATTTTTCCAAAAGTAAAACCATCTTTTAAATAATATTTGTTTTTATAAAATTTAATAATTTCACAAGTTGATAATTCTCTTATAATTTGTTTGGTTTTATTGGTGATTTCATTTGGACTTAAACCATAGCTAAGTTGATTAAATAATTCTTTCATAATATTCTTTTTAGATTGTTATAAAATGTGTGGTGAAATTTTATCACAAAAGAATTAAATTTGTATTTTTTAGTTATAATCTTTGCTTTAATTTATTTTTTAGGAGCATATAATGGCTGTGTCTATTTATTATGATAAAGATTGTGATATAAATTTTATAAAATCAAAAAAAGTAGCTATTATAGGATTTGGCTCTCAAGGTCATGCTCATGCTATGAATTTAAGAGATAGCGGGGTTGATGTTATCATAGGTTTAAAAGAAGATGGGCAAAGTTGGAGTAAAGCTCAAAATGCTGGTTTTGCTGTAAAAAGTGTTAAAGAAGCTACAAAAGAAGCTGATGTGATTATGATTTTAGCACCTGATGAGCTTCAAAGTGATATTTTTAATTTAGAAATCAAACCGCAATTAACATCTGGAAAAACTTTAGCATTTGCTCATGGCTTTAACATACATTATGGTCAAATTATTGCCCCAAAAGATATTGATGTGATTATGATTGCACCAAAAGCACCAGGACACACCGTAAGACATGAATTTAGTATAGGTGGTGGGACTCCTTGTTTGATAGCTGTTCATCAAGATGAAAGTAAAATGGCTAAAAAATTAGCTTTAAGTTATGCAAGTGCGATTGGTGGTGGAAGAACAGGTATTATAGAAACAACATTCAAAGCAGAAACTGAAACAGATTTATTTGGCGAGCAAGCTGTGTTATGTGGAGGACTTACGGCTTTAATCCAAGCTGGATTTGAAACCTTGGTTGAAGCTGGTTATGAACCTGAAATGGCTTATTTTGAATGCTTACACGAGATGAAATTGATTGTGGATTTGATATATCAAGGAGGTATTGCTGATATGAGATATTCTATATCAAATACTGCTGAATATGGAGATTATATCACAGGTGAAAAAATCATCACAAAAGAAAGCAAAGAAGCAATGAAATGTGTTTTAAAAGACATACAAAATGGGACTTTTGCTAAGGATTTTATTTTAGAAAAAAGAGCTAATTTTGCTAGAATGCATGCTCAAAGAAAAATTATGAATGAATCTTTAATCGAAAAAACAGGTCGTGAACTTCGTGCTATGATGCCTTGGATTAGTGCTAAAAAATTAATAGATAAAGATAAAAATTAATTGAAAAATATACATACAAAATACAAGGTGCTTTTAGCACTTTGTGTGCTAGTGCTTGGGATTATACTGCTTTTTTTAGGAAGTTTATTTTTACAAAAAAAAGATATTGAAGTAAAAAATAAAACTCAAATAACTGAGCCTATGGTTATTACGCAGAAAAAAATAGATGTTTTTGAAACATTAGAAAACAACGAAAGTAATTTTGCGTTAAAAGATGAAAAATTAGAATTTTTAGATAAAAATATAAGTGAAATTTTAAATTTTAATAATAATGCTCAAGAAAATAAAATAAAAAATGATGATATAAATTTAAGCACGGAACAAAATTCTTCTAATAATATGCAATTAGAAGATATTAAACAAATAAGCAAAATAGATGAAAATCCTACTAAGCAAATAAATAATGAGCAAAATTTAACTTCACAGCAAGTAAAAAAACAATTACATCAAACTAAACCAAACAAACCATCTTTGGCTATTATTATAGATGATATGGCTAGTCATACTCATGTTGATATGCTTAAAAAAACTAACTTAAAACTTATCCCATCGTTTTTTCCTCCAGATAAACGACATCCTTATACAGCCGAACTTGCCAAAGATTTTGAATTTTTTATGGTGCATCTTCCTTTAGCTGCTATAAAATACGATAAAGCTGAGTTAAATACCTTAGAGCCAAAAGACAGCAAAGAAGTTATATCTAAACGCATAGCATATATAAAAAAGCATTTTCCAAATTTAAAATTTATCAACAATCATACCGGTAGTTTATTTACCGCAGATGAAACTGCTATGAAAAATCTTTTTGATGTATTTTTGGAAAATGATTTTATTTTTGTAGATTCAAGAACCATTGGTAATTCTAAAGCACCAAAACTTGCAAAACAATATAATCAGCCTTATATAGCAAGAGATGTATTTTTAGATAATGAAGATAATGTTGAGTATATCAAAAAACAAATTATACAAGTAGTTAATGAAGCTAAAAATAAAGGTTTTGCTATAGCTATAGCTCATCCAAGAAAAAATACCTTTGAAGCTTTAGTGCAAAGTAAAGAATTGTTAAATTCAGTTGAACTTGTGTATTTAAATGAAATCTATAAATAATATTAAAGAATTTAATTCTTTAAAAGATCCTCCAGCTAATGTGTATTATAAAGGAAATTTAGAACTTTTAAAAAATAGAAAAATAGCAATTATTGGCTCAAGAAAAATGAGTGTTTATACTAAAAATTGTATTTATGAGCTTGTAAATTGTTGTAAAAGCGCACAAATTTGTATAGTAAGTGGTGGAGCTTTGGGGGTAGATATCACAGCTGCTAATGCTGCATTTCCAAATACTATAGCTATTTTTGCTAATGGTCTTGATGAAATTTATCCAAAAAGCAATAAAAAATATATCGAGCAAATTTATGAACATGCTTTAGCTTTAAGCGAACACGAAGCTTTTTATAAACCCAAGCCTTATGATTTTTTACTTAGAAATCGCCTAATTATTGCTTTAAGCGAAGTTGTGATTATAGCTCAAGCTGATTTATATAGTGGTTCTATGCAGAGTGCAAGACTTGCTTTAAGTATGAAAAAACCTATATATGTTTTACCTCAAAGAAGGCAAGAAAGTGAAGGTACAAATTTACTTCTAGCAAAAAATCAAGCTAAATTGCTTTATGATTTTTCTGAATTTGCTTCTATGTTTGGAGTTTTAGAAGAAAAAAGTAATAATGATGAGTTGTTAGAATTTATTAAAAAAGAGAATAATTTAGATAAAATTTTGCAAAAATTTGGCGATAGAATTTATGAGTATGAGCTTGAGGGTTTGGTTGAAATTTGTGGCTTGAGCGTGAGAGTTAAGTCATGAAAACATTAGCTTTAGACATTGGTTTAAAAAGAATAGGACTTGCACTTTGTATTGATTGTAAAATAGCAATGCCACTAGATGCTATTATAAGAAAAAATAGAAACCAAGCAGCAAAAGATGTAGGTAAAATTTTGCAAGATTATGAGATAGATATTTTAGTAGTTGGTATTCCTAAGGGTGGATCTAGTGAAGATGAGATGAAAAGACGCATTGAACATTTTGTGTCTTTAATAAATTTTGAAAAAGAAATTATTTTTGTAGATGAGAGTTTTAGTTCCAAACAAGCACAAGAACTTCAGGTAGCAAATTTAAAGAAAAAAGATGGCAAGCTTGATTCTTTGGCTGCGTATTTGATTTTAAAGAATTATTATGGCATTGTTTGATTTAAATTTAGCCTTGGAGCAAATTTATTCTAGTGAGCAAAAAAATATAATTTTACAAAGCTTTAATAAACCTAAAAATGTTAATATTTTTAGAAATTCTTTGATTGCTAATGAAGAAAAATTAGAGCAAATACTAAATAAAGAAAAAATACCTTTTGATAAAATAGATGAATTTTGCTATAAAATTTCATACGAATATAAAGGCAAGTTAAGCTCTATGGATGCTTTTAACGAAGGAAAATTTTATATACAAAATTATTCTTCGTATTTGTGTGTTAAAACTTTAGATGTAAAAACTCAAGATAGTGTTTTAGATATGTGTGCAGCACCTGGTGGTAAAAGTATTAATTTAGCAAATTTTATGCAAAATACAGGATATTTAGCTTGTTGTGAATTTTCAAAGACAAGATTTTTTACCTTAAAAGAAAATATAGAAAAATACCATGTATATAATTCAAAATGTTTTTTAAAAGATGCTAAAACTATAGGAAAACTATGTCCTTTAAAATTTGATAAAATTTTATTAGATGCACCTTGTTCTACTTTTTCTAAATTAGGTCTTAAAGTGCAAAAAAGTATCAAAGAAATCAAGCAAATTTCAAATTTGCAAAAAAGACTATTACATTCTGCTTTAGAGGCTTTAAAACATGGTGGAGAACTTGTTTATAGCACTTTTTAAAAGAAGAAAATGAAGAAGTGCTTGAAAATGCTTTAAATAATCCAAATTTTCAATTACAAATGATGGATTTTGAACTTACAAATGTTAAATATATTCAAGCACAAAGTGAAAATTTTGATTTATCTTTTGCTAAAAGGGTTTTGCCAGATGATTTTGCAGATGGTTTTTTTATCGCTAAAATAAAAAAACTTTAAAAATCAATAAATTTTTGTGTGAAAAATATTTTTTATTAGAAAACTTAAACTCCTATTTTTAGGTATTTTGAAAGCAAATTCACATTGTGAAACTCTTGTGAATTAATATGATAAAAATTAAAACTTAAAAAGATAAAAAATGTATTTATAAAATGAAGAAAAATTATATAAAAATGCAGATAAATAAGCAAAATGCTTATTTATCTCTTAAATTTAACTCGCTAATTAATTTAGTATAAGTTGGATAATCTTTTCTTTTAAGATAAGAAAGTAATCTTTTTCTTTGACCAACAAGTTTTAATAATCCCAAGCGAGATGAAAAATCTTTTTTGTAGATTTTTAAGTGTTCAGTTAAATCTGAAATTCTAGCACTTAAAAGCGCTATTTGAACTTCTGGAGAACCAGTATCTCCACTTTTTCTAGCAAATTTTGCAACAATTTCTGCTTTTTTAGCCGAATCTAAAGCCATGATAGACCTCCTGAGCGGTATAAAATTAAAACGCAAATTATACATAAAAAACCAAAAAGAAATCTGAAATCAAATAAAATTTTAAATTGTAAAAATTCAATAATATTGATACTATTTTTTGATATAATATAAATTTTTTATTAAAACAAATTATTTAAGATATTTTTAATATCAAAATATTTAAAGATTTAAAAAAGGATTAGTGTGTTATTTACAAAAGCTAGCGAATATGCATTATTATCTTTGATTCACATAGCAAAGTCTCAAGAGCCTCAAGATGTTGATACTATGTCAAATGCTTTAGATATTCCAAAAAGTTTTTTAGCAAAAATTTTACAAGCTTTAGCAAAAGATAATCTTTTAAAATCATTTAAAGGCGCAAAAGGTGGATTTGTTTTGGTTAAAAATCCGCAAGAATATACTTTAAAAGAGATTATTAATAGTGTTGAAAAAAAATCTGTTAATGTTTTTGAGTGTAGTAATGGAATTTGTCCTTCACAAAAAGGTGATAATTGCAATTTAATGCCAGTTTTAGTCACACTGCAAAATAAAATTGATGAATTTTTAGTTTCTATTACCTTGGAAGATATCATAAAAAATAATGGCTAAAAAAAATATAGTAAATTTGGTTTTGCCTTGGATTGCGCCGCTTATTGCACCAGTTTTAAAGGCAAAAAGTTTAACAATTGTTGCTGTAATTATTGCAATTTTAGCGATCATCATTGTTCCTTTACCAAGTATCGTTTTAGATTTTTTTCTTGCATTGAGTATAGCAATTTCTGTTTTAATTATATTAATTTCTTTATATATCCCTAAACCTACTGATTTAACAACTTTTCCAACTATACTTTTAATCATCACGCTTTTTAGACTCTCGCTTAATATAGCTACTACGCGTATGATTTTAAGCGAAGGGCATCAAGGACCTGCTGTAGTAAGTGATATCATCGCAAGTTTTGGTGAATTTGTTGTTGGTGGAAACTATGTCATTGGTGTGGTAGTATTTTGTATTTTAGTTTTGATAAATTTTATGGTCGTTACTAAAGGTAGTACTCGTGTTTCTGAAGTTCAAGCAAGATTTACCCTTGATGCAATGCCAGGAAAGCAAATGGCTATTGATGCAGATTTAAATGCTGGCTTGATTGATGAAAAAACTGCTAGAGAAAGACGACAAGAAATCATAGCAGAAGCTAATTTTTATGGAGCGATGGACGGTTCTTCTAAATTTATTAAAGGAGATGCTGTTGCGGGTATTATCATAACCATTGTTAATCTTATTGGTGGATTTATGATAGGTTATTTTCAGCATGATATGGAGCTTAATCAATGCGCATCTACTTATACTATCTTAACTATAGGTGATGGACTTGTATCTCAAATTCCAGGGCTTATCACTTCAACAGCAACCGCAATCATCATTACGCGTGCAAGTAAAGATGAAGATAATTTTGCTGAAGGTTCTATCAATCAACTTTTAGGTGAATATAAAACATTATTAATCGTTGGTTTTATTTTATTTATTTTTGCTTTAGTTCCTGGTTTGCCACATTTTTCATTAGGTTTTATGGCTTTAGTGTTTTTAGGACTTGGTTTTGTGATTAAGCAGGTTCAAGAAGGTAAAATTCAACTTGATCCATCTTTAAGCAAGAAAAATCAAGAAGCTCAAGAAGATGAGCAAGCTAAACCGCAAAAACGAAGCGAAGAGGAAATACTAAAAGAAGAAGAAAATAAAATAACAGATATTTTAAAATTAGAAATTTTGGAATTAGAACTAGGCTATGGTTTGATTAAATTAGCAGAAAGTGAATTAACAGAACGCATAAGATCAACAAGACGCAATATAGCTCAAAGTTTGGGATTTTTGATGCCAAAAATTAGAATTAGGGATAATTTGCAATTAAAACCAAATGAATATACTTTTAAATTAAAAGGTGTTGGTATAGCTAGTGCTGAAATTTATCCTGATAAATATTTAGCTATGGATAGTGGCTTTATTACTGAACCAGTAGAGGGTATAGCTACCAAAGAACCAGCTTTTAATTCTGATGCGCTTTGGATAGATGCTTCTTTAAAAGATGAAGCAACGCTAAATGGCTATATAGTAATTGATCCAGCAAGTGTAATTTCAACTCACATGAGTGAGCTTATCAAAGCTAATGCATCAGAGCTTTTAACTAAACAAGAAGTTCAGAATTTACTTGATAAAATTAAAAATGATTATCCTATTGTTGTGGATGATTGTTTAAGGGTTGCAAGTATTGGCTTGATACAAAAGGTATTAAAAGCCTTGCTTAAAGAGCATATTCCGATTAAAGATATGCTTACTATACTTGAATCAATTAGCGATATTGCTGAAGTTAGCAAGAGTTTGGATATGATTATAGAGCATGTAAGAGCATCTTTGGCAAGAGTGATTACAAATTTATATGTGGATGAAAAAGGTAATATAAGCTTTTATATATTTGATGCAGCTGCTGCAGCAAAACTAATGGAGCATGTTCAATTTAAAGATGGAGCTTATCATTTAATGATCAATGTAGCTCAAACTGGAGCCTTGGTTGAAGCTTTAAAAGCTGAGCTTGCAAGTGTGGCAAATACTAGAATTAAACCTTTCTTGCTTTGTGTAGAACCACAACTTAGAAAATTTATCGCAGATATTTGTTCAAATTTTGGTATAAATATAACTGTGCTTAGTTTTGCTGAGATTGCAGAAAATACTAAATTTGAGACAGAAGGTATTATAAAAGTTGATGATTTATAAGGATAAAATATGAAAATTTATCATCTTTCTCATACTGATTTAGATGGTTATGCTTGTCAATATGTAGTAAATTTTTATTTTAAAAATTGCTTTTTTTATAATTCTAATTATGGGAAAGAAATCAATGAAAACTTTAATGTTATTTTTAAAAATATTGAAGAAGATTTGAAGATCAATCCTAATGAAGAATATGTTATTTTAATCACTGATTTAAATTTAACCTTAAACCAATGTGAAGAATTTCAAAAAGCTATTGAGGGTAAAAAAATCAAACTTTTGCTTTTAGATCACCATCAAAGTGGATTAGAATGTGCATTGAAGTATCCTTGGTATTTTTTAGATGATCAAAGATGTGCAACGAAAATTGTTTATGATTTTTTTTCAAAATGCTGTAGTGAAGATAAATCTTTAAGTGAATTTGTAGATGTTGTTAATGCTGTAGATATTTGGCTAAGTCATGATAAAAATTTTGAGTTAGGCAAGGTTTTATTAGGTATGGTAGCTGGTGCTAAAGAAATTAACAGAGTAATGTTTGCCAATGAAAATATCAAATATATTTTTCATCTTTTTGATAAATCAAGATTGTATATTAAAAAAGAAAAAGCTCATATTGATTTAGACAATGATTTACATAGCTTGAAAAAATCTTTTTTTAAGATGCAAAATGATGATACCTTAAGTAATTTAATTTCTAAATTTGTAGTAGAAAGATTAAAATTTGATAAAGAAAAATTTAGTGTTATATATAAAGGTCAAAAAGGCTTACTTACTTCAAACATAGGCAATACTTCTGTCATTGGGAATGATTTTTTAACTCAAAATCCTGATTTTGATTTTTTTGTAGATATTAGCTCGAGAAAAACTTTAAGTTTTAGAGCTAATAATAAAATAGATGTTAGTTTAATGGCTAAAAATTTAGTCAATGGTGGAGGCCATAAAAATGCTAGTGGCGGGATGTTTGCTTCTTACAAAGATAGTTCAAATTATGAATTTATCAAAGCTCAATTTATGGATTTAATTAAAAGCAAAGAATTAAAGGAAAATAATGAAAGCAAATCATAATTTAAAAGAAGAAATAGAAAATTTGCAATATGAATTAAGTATAGTACTTGAAGCTATGCTTTTATATGCTGGAGTGAAAAAAGAAAAACTTGATAAAGCGATAGAGTATTATATTGATTGTATTGACGATGTGTGTGCTAAAAGTCAAAGCGAAGGGGTTGATGAAATTTTAGAAGTTGTAGAATACCTTAAACAACATCATAGTGAATTATTTGTATGAAAATTTTATTTTTATTGTTTATTGTAAGTTTTTCTTATGCAAATATTTATGAAACTTTAAATGATTTTGCTTACAATAAACAAAACTCAATTAATCTTTACTCCAAAGAAGCTACTATTTTAGAATTAAAAAAAGATAAAAAATCTTGTGTTGATATAGTTTTAAGTGATAAAAAAGCATATATTTTAAAAAAATATGATTCTTGTAAAGATGTCAATGAAGCAACATTAAATGAATATCTTAATACAAATTTTATGAGTTTATATTTAAAAGATCTGACTTCTATGAGAAAAGAGCTTAGTGAAATTAAAAATATTATGCGAGATTTTATGGTTTATTATACTTTAAACCATTCTTTTGCTAATGATTTAAAACTTTTAAGTAAAAGTGGAAAAATTCATGCTTTGAATTTAGATAAAAACACAGGCGGTAAAATTCTTTATAAGGTCAATAATCAAGATTGCGTTATGTTTGATTTATTTCTTGATGAATTTTCTCAAGCTAGTTTGTATGTAATAGGTATAGAAAATTTAGATAAACAATGTATGGAGCTTATTTCATCTCCAGAATTTAAAGAATTATCTTTTACGCAAAAAGAAATGAAAAAATACAGATTAAAAAACTAATCTAAAAAGCTTAATAAAATATAACTTTAAAACTCTATTTAAGGCCATTTTTCTTTTTTCTATGTTTGAAAACACATATGAATTTAAGTCTTGTTTTTCTCTAAGTGTTAAATTTTTCATAACTGAAGTAAACCTTTTTATAATATTGCTAATGAAATTATAATAATTTTAACTTTTAAAATAGCTGAAAAATATATTTATTAAATTTATTTATAGAAACTAAATAAACTTTAGTTATATAGACTAAAATATTTTAAGTAAATTTATTTAAAAATAACTTGACATTGTATTACTAAAGTTGTATAATAATTTCAGCACTTAAAAATATTGAGTGCTAATTTATAAAAAAAGGTTTATAGTGAAGTCTTATGACAAAAAAGATTTAATCTTAAGAACCATTATAGAAACTTATTTGGATGGTAATGTTCCTGTGGGTTCTAATGAGTTAAATAATAAAGTTTGCATTCCAGCTTCTACTATAAGGGTGTATTTTAAAAAATTAAGCGATGAGGGAGTTTTAACTCAACTTCACATAAGTAGCGGAAGAATTCCTACTAATAGGGCTATGAAAGCTTATTGGAATGAGCAACTTTGTGATAATGAAATCATTATTAACGATCTTGCTTTGTTGGAATTTTTGCTTGATAAATTTGAAATTTATACTTTAATTTATGGAGGAGATAATTTAGTTTTAAATGATGTTGAAGTTGTAAATAATAAATTTATTATACTTGATTTTATAAAAAATGAATTGGTTTTAAAATTTAGTCAAGATTCTTTTTTATTTATCCAAAGATTAATTGGACTTGAGTTAAAAGATATAGAAAATTTAGCTTTTAAGGTAAATTTTAAAGAGTTATTAGAAAAAATTTCTATGCTAAAGCAGGCAATGGTTTATTATAGATATAACGAGAGCAAAGCTTATCAAATTTATCAAAATGATGAATTTGCTAAGCTTTTATCTCCACAAATTGGTTTTTATTTTGATAAAAAATTAAAATTTAATCCTTTGTTTGAAGAAGGATTTATGGGATTAAAGCTTAAGAGTATGTTTTTAGGTCAAAAATCTAGCGCGATTTTTGCTGGAAGCATATATTCTGATTTTAAAACAATGTTAAACATTATAAAGGAGGCTGCATGAGCGAAGAAAAGCAAAATGAAGAAATGCTTGATGAAAATACGCAAGTTTTAGAAGAACAAAACGATGAGCTTCAAAAACTTCAAGCACAATATGATGAATTAAAAGATACTTATTTAAGAGCAAATGCTGAATTTGAAAATATCAAAAAAAGAATGGAAAAGGAAAAAATTTCAGCAACTATTTATGCAAATGAAAGTTTTGCAAAAGATTTGCTTGATGTAGTAGATGCTTTGGAGGCGGCTGTAAATGTAGAAGCTAATGATGAAATTAGTTTAAAAATTAAAGAAGGTGTGCAAAATACACTTGATTTACTTTTGAAAAAACTAGAAAAACATATGGTTAAACCAGTGGAAGCTAGTGGTGAATTTGATCCAAATTTACATGAAGCTATGTTTCATGTAGAAAGTGCTGATCATGAAAGCGGTCACATAGTAGCTCTTTTACAAAAGGGTTATATGATGAATGATAGAATCATAAGATCAGCCAAAGTTAGCGTTGCAAAATAAATTTAATAAAGGAGAATAAAAATGAGTAAAGTTATAGGTATAGATTTAGGAACAACTAATTCTTGTGTAAGCGTGTATGAAAGAGGGGAGAGTAAAGTTATCCCTAATAAAGAAGGTAAAAATACAACTCCTTCAGTAGTAGCTTTTACTGATAAAGGTGAAATTTTAGTTGGAGATAGTGCTAAGCGTCAAGCTGTAACTAATCCTGAAAAAACCATTTATTCTATAAAAAGAATTATGGGTTTGATGATCAATGAAGATGCAGCTAAAGAAGCTAAAAATCGTCTTCCTTATCATATAACAGAAAGAAATGGAGCTTGTGCTATAGAAATAGCTGGTAAAATTTATACTCCGCAAGAAATTTCAGCAAAAGTTTTGATGAAATTAAAAGAAGATGCTGAAGCTTTTTTAGGTGAAAAGGTTGAAGATGCGGTTATAACAGTTCCAGCATATTTTAATGATGCACAAAGAAAAGCTACCAAAGAAGCAGGAACTATAGCAGGGCTTAATGTTTTAAGAATTATAAACGAACCAACGGCAGCAGCTTTAGCTTATGGGCTTGATAAAAAAGAAAGTGAAAAAATAGTAGTTTATGATTTAGGTGGTGGAACATTTGATGTTACAGTGCTTGAAACAGGAGATAATGTAGTAGAGGTTTTGGCAACTGGTGGTAATGCATTTTTAGGTGGTGATGATTTTGATAATAAGTTAATAGACTTTTTAGCAAATGAATTTAAAGATGAAACAGGAATTGATCTTAAAAATGATGTAATGGCTTTACAAAGATTAAAAGAAGCAGCTGAAAATGCTAAAAAAGAACTCAGTTCAGCAAATGAAACTAATGTAAATTTACCATTTATTACAGCTGATGCAAGTGGTCCAAAACACTTAACAAAAACTTTAACAAGAGCTAAATTTGAAAGTATGATTGAAGGTTTGGTGTCTGAAACGATTAGCAAAATCAATGAAGTTGTAAAAGATGCTGGACTTGATAAGAATGAAATCAAAGAAATTGTAATGGTGGGTGGATCAACTCGTGTTCCTTTAGTTCAAGAAGAAGTTAAAAAAGCTTTTGGTAAAGATTTAAATAAATCAGTTAATCCTGATGAAGTTGTGGCAATTGGTGCTGCAATTCAAGGAGCGGTTATAAAAGGTGATGTTAAGGATGTATTGTTGCTTGATGTTACTCCGCTTTCTTTGGGTATTGAAACTTTAGGTGGAGTTATGACTAAAATCATTGAAAAAGGTACAACTATACCTACTAAAAAAGAGCAAACTTTCTCAACTGCTGAAGACAATCAAAGTGCAGTTACTATAAATGTTTTACAAGGTGAGAGAGAATTTAGCCGTGATAATAAATCTTTGGGTAATTTTAATCTTGAAGGAATCCCACCTGCACCTCGCGGCATGCCACAAATTGAAGTTACATTTGATATAGATGCAAATGGAATTTTAACAGTTAGTGCTAAAGATAAAGCAACTGGTAAAGCTCAAGAGATCAAAATCACAGGTTCTAGCGGCTTAAGTGAAGAAGAAATCAACAATATGGTAAAAGATGCAGAACTTCATAAAGAAGAAGATAGAAAACGCAAAGAAGCTGTAGAAGCAAGAAATGCTGCTGATAGTTTAGTACATCAAGTTGAAAAATCTTTAAGCGAGCTTGGAGAAAAAGTAAGTGATGAGGATAAGGCAAATATCCAAAAAGCACTTGATGATTTAAAAGAAACTTTAAAAAATGTAAATGCTTCCAAAGAAGAGATAGAAAACAAAATGAAAGCATTGAGCGAGGTTTCTCATAAATTAGCTGAAAATATGTATAAAAAAGATGAAAAGCCAAGCGAAGATAAAAAGAAAAAAGATGATGATGTAATAGATGCAGAAGTAGAATAATTTAAAAGTAGGTTGTAAAACCTACTTTATATATTTTTTACAATTTTCTTTGAAATACTTTCTATCAAATCTTGCAAAATTATCATTATTTGGGACTTTATAACATTCGCTATAATTTTTTGCTTTTAAAATTTTTATATAAAAACTTGGTATAGCTATATTATTTTTAATGCGTTTTGGATTTTCATCATAAAGTATTAAATTTAATACTTGCAATTCTTGGTTTTTCTTAGCTAGATATCTTTCTCTTTGCTCAATTTCATTCCAAATTTCTGCATTAATATCTTTTTTTTGAGGAGTAACATTGCTCATTAAAAAAGTACTAAGCTGAGCTTGTGGAGTAGCATTCATGGATTGATTAGGTACTACATGGCCTCTTGTATAGCCACTTTTTATATAATCTTGCCAATAAGTTCTATATTTTTTCGGTATATTAGTATCTTCTGAAAATTTAGGGCGTTTTTTAATATGTCCTTGGTTTAAAATTCTAGCTTCAAGTTTGTAAGCTATTGCTTTTGTGCCTTTATAAGTATAATCATAGCAATTAATATAATAATACTTATCCATCAACAATGAGCAGTTTTGAAAATACTTTTTAAAACTAGGGTCAAGCTCGTATTGGGTGTATGCAAAAGAACTTAAAGCTAAAACACATAAAGAAAGTATTTTTTTCATGCTAAAAGTTTTCTAACTGCTTCGTTAAGTCTTTTACCATCCACACTTGCTCCAAAAAGTGCTTTGGCTTCTTTCATTAGTACACCTTGTTCTTTCAAGGAGCTAATTTGTAATTTTTCTATTAATTTTTTGAGCTCATTTTCTAATTCTTCATCGCTTAGTTGCTTTGGTAAATATGTACTTAAAATAGCAATTTCAGCCAATTCTTTTTGTGCTAAATCTTCCCTAGAGCCTTTGTTAAAAGCTAAAGAAGCTTCGTTTCTTTTTTTGATTTCACTAGCAATGATTTTATAAATTCTATCATTATCAAGAGTGATTTTCTCATCTACTTCAATTTGCTTAAAACAAGCATTTAAAGTTCTTAAAGTATTTCTTTTAAAATCATTCTTACATCGCATTGCATCTTTGATGTCTTCTAAAATTTGTTCTTTTAAATTCATTATATTCCTTTATATGAGATATTTTTAAAATGAGCTATGCAAACTCCCTCTCTAATCCCATCATCAATGATGATGAGTTTTTCTTTATCAAATAAAGTATAAAGAAGTAAAGCACCAGCTATTAGGTATTTTTTTCTATTATCACCTAGGTAAATTTTAGCTTTTTCTTGCTCTAAATTCCAAATTTTTATAGCAAAATTTAAAAAATCTTTAGAATTTAGCATTTTACCATTGATTTTTTCTTCTTTATAATCTTTATATTTGATTTTTTGTTTATAAGCATAAAGTGTAGTAGGCACACCTGAATTTAAAACAAAATACTGACTTTTTAGTATCTTTTTAGCCATTATAGTTTCTTTAAAAGCATTAAAGAATAATTGTTTAAAATGAGGATGATAAGGACTAAAATGAAATTTTAAAATTTTATTTTTTATGCGTTTTAATTGCTTAGGGTTTTTTTTGAAAAATTTAACAAAAGCATTATGTTTAGAGTGTTTAAAATGATTTTTCTCATAAAAACTTATAATACCAAAATCAAAACTTTTGCTAATTTTAGCATTTGAAATTTCACAAGAAGCCCCACCTAAATCACAATAATTAAAATCTTTCCTAAAAATATGCAATCTTTTTAATCTTTCTTGCATGGCCAAAATGCTTAGTTTTGCTTCAGTATTTGGATCAATTAGTGTGATTTTGAGTTTGAATTCTTGTTTGATTTTTTCAAAAATTTCTTTAGTATTTTTAGCTTTTCTAAAAGCTGCTGTAGCTACTGCTTTAGCGTTTTTTAAATCATAATTTTTGTTTTTTAAAGTATTTAATGCATCAAATAATTTTTGGATAGCTTCATCGCTAATATTTGAATTTTTCATATTTTTGGCAGTACCTATGATAAATTCTTCGCTTTGAAGCTTATTAAAATTTTCATCCATTAAAACAGCTCTTAAGGTATTTGAGCCTAAATCTATACCTAGCACCAATACTCCTTAAAAAAATTAAAGTATAATATCTAAAAAAATATAAGGAAAACTTATGCTTTTAGGGGTAAATATTGATCATATTGCTGTTTTAAGAGAAGCTAGAAAAGTAAATGATCCTGATTTATTAGAAGCTGCATTTTTAGTTTCACCTTTGTGTGATCAAATAACCATACATGTAAGAGAAGATTGCAGACATGCAAATGAAAACGATTTAGAAAATATTTTAAAATATTGCAAATGCATAGTCAATCTTGAATGCTCTCTTGATATGATAGAATATGCTTTAAAATACAAACCTTCTAGGGTTACTTTGGTGCCTGAAAAAAGACAAGAGCTAACAACAGAGGGTGGATTGAATTTAAATAATGAAAAATTACAAGAAGCTATCTTAAAGTTAAAACAAGCTCAAATTGAAACTTCTTTATTTATTGATCCAAATTTAAAAGATATAGAAAAATCCAAAGAGTTAAATGCTGATTATATAGAGCTTCATACAGGGTTTTATGCAAATATTTATAATGCTTTATATACTAACATCAACCACACTTCTTATGCAATCTCTAATTTACTTTTAGAAAAAAATGATTTAAAAACACTTTTAGATGAAGAACTTTTAAGACTTAAAGAAAGTGCTAAATTTGCAAAGCAATTAGGACTTAAAGTTGCAGCGGGTCATGGACTTAATTATCAAAATATAAAAAATATAGTCAATATTTTAGAAATTGAAGAATTAAACATAGGTCAAAGCATAGTAGCAAAATCTATTTTTATAGGTTTAAAAGAAGCTATTTTACAAATGAAAGCTTTGATGCAAAGATGAAAAAAGTCGCAATTAGCATAGGGGATTTAAATGGCATTAGTATGCAAATTTTACTACAAGCACATAAAGAGCTTATAAAAATTTGCGAGCCTTTTTATTTTATTCATTATGAAATATTTTTAAAAGCAAGTAAGCTTTTAAATATAACATTGCAAGATGAATTTAATTTAGTAGAGTTTTCTTCTAAAGAGCAAGAAAATTTTATCTTTAAAGAAAAAAAAAGAAATTTTAAAATTTATACTTACACTGCTTTGTTAGATCAAGAAGTGGATATTGATTTTACTATTAATGCAGGCATGCTTGATGCAAAAGTTGGAGCTTATTCATTTTTAAGTTTTCAAGCTGCAAGTAAATGCACAAGAAATTATTTAGATGCTTTAACAACTTTACCTATTAATAAAAAAGCTTGGCAAATGAGTCAAATTAACTACAAAGGCCATACTGAAGCCTTAAGAGCTTTTTTTGATAAAGATGCTATTATGATGTTAGGTTGTGAAGAATTATTTGTAGCTTTATATACTGAACATATCGCTTTAAGAGAAGTTTATAAGTACATTAATGCTTTAGATCTTGCTAAATTTTTAATACAATTTTATCAATGCACATTATTTAAACCCATAGGTGTTTTAAGTTTTAATCCACATGCAAGTGATGATGGGGTTATAGGCGGAGAAGAAGAAATTCAAATAAAAAAAGCTATCAAAATAGCCAATGTTTTTTTAAAAGATGATGGCTTAAATTTAAATGAGCTTAGTAATGATGTTTTACTTAGTGAGAAAGAAAAGGCATTAAATTTTAAAGAAGATATTTTCATCAATGAGCCTTTGGTTGCTGATAGTGCTTTTATACCTTCTTCTTTAAAAAAATGTAAGTATTTAGTCAGTATGTATCATGATGTGGCATTAGCTCCATTAAAAGCTTTGTATTTTGAAAAAAGTATTAATGTGAGTTTAAATTTGCCCATTATTAGAACAAGCGTTGATCATGGAACAGCTTATGACATAGCATATAAAAATAAAAAAATAAATTTACAAAGTTATATCCAAGCTGTAAAATCAGCTTTAGAGTTTTTAAAAATAAAAGAAAAAAATAAGTAAATTTTACTAAAATGATAAACAAAATAATCCTAAGGAGAGCACTTGAATAAGGACAATATGATAGCGTTTTTTATTTTTATAATTAGCGTTTTATGTTTTTTTGTTTGGGGGTATAATTATATACCTAATAATTCTATGATTTTATTTATTCTTGCAAGTGTTTTTGGGATTTTTATGGCATTTAATATAGGCGGCAATGATGTTGCAAATTCCTTTGGAACAAGTGTGGGCGCTAAAACTGTTACGATAAAACAAGCTTTGATCATCGCTGCTGTATTTGAATTAAGCGGAGCTATTTTTGCAGGTGGTTCTGTGACAAATACCATAAGAAGCGGTATTGTAGTTTTACCAAATGGTGTTGATCCTATGGTTTTTGTGTGTATTATGCTTTCAGCATTATTAAGTTCAGGGATTTGGCTTTTAATAGCTAGTAAAAAAGGATTGCCTGTATCTACTACTCATAGTATTATAGGTGGCATAGTGGGTGCTAGTATCGCTATGGGTTTTATGTTTTTTAATCAACATGAAGCTTTTTCTATGGTAAATTGGAATGGAATTTATAAAATTGTTGCAAGTTGGATTATCTCTCCCTTGCTTGGAGGACTTGTTGCGTATTTGATTTACTCATATATTTATAAACGAATTTTAGAGCCTTCTTCGCTTATTAATGTCAAAATTAAAGAAATTAAAAAAGAGAAAAAAGCATTTAAAGAAGAATATTTTAAAAATTTACAAAATAAATCTCAAGAAGAACAGATTAAAGAATTAAGCGCTATAGTGCTAGATGATGATGAGAAAAAAAGTGAGTATAAATTAAAAATTAAACAATTAAAAGACAAAGAAAAAGATATAGATGTTTTTAGTAAGATGAAATTTCATGTGCCATTGATAGCTGGTGTGGCTGCTTTGGTGATTTCTTCTATGTTTTTGTTTAAAGGATTAAACAAGGTTTCTACTTTAAATTTGATGCAAAATTTATGGATAGTTTTTATTATTTCCATTTTTGCTTATATAGTAACTCTAGCAGTTGTTAGATTGATGAAAAAAACAGAATTAAATAAAACCATAGAAAAGATTTTTTCGTGGTTTCAAATTTTTACTGCTTCAAGTTTTGCTTTTTCGCATGGGGCTAATGATATTGCCAATGCTCTAGGCCCATTTGCTGCAATTTTAGATGTGCTTAAAAATAACACAATCAATCCAAGCTCGCCAGTCCCATTTGCTGTAATGTTGATGTTTGGTATATCTTTGGTTATTGGGCTTTGGTTTTTAGGCAAAGAAGTTATCCAAACTGTTGGATCAAAATTAGCTCAAATTAAACCAACTACAGGTTTTAGTGCTGAACTTGGTGCCAGTATAGTTATACTTTTGGCAACTCAATTAGGAATTCCTGTTAGCTCAACACATATTTTAATCGGAGCGATACTTGGAATAGGGGTGTTTAACAAAGATGCAAAATGGAATATGATGAAACCTATTGGCCTTGCTTGGGTGATTACCTTACCTGTAGCAGGAATTTTATCAAGTATTATTTTTATGATATTTGTTCAAATTTTAATCTTGTAAATTTATAAGATATTTTTTTGCTTGATGTAAATTATCTGTATTGATGTAATGATTTATTTTTAAAGGTTTTTTATAAACCTTATCATAGTATTCAAAAAGCATTAAAGCACAATTTTTAAGATCATTATTTTCATAATTTTGTAAAAGATTGTGTTTGAAATCTTTACTAATATAAGGAGAGATTTTTTCCACACAATGATAAAAATATTCTTTTTTAATTTTAGAATAATCTTTTAATATTCTATCAATTCTTAAATTTATAGAGCATTCACACCAAATTTTTTCAGCATTTTGCATAGCTTGGTATAAATTTAATGGCAAGGTTAAATTTCCAATTTGCCGACTTTCAGCTTCTATAAAACAAGTTTTATAAGGGTAGTGTTTTAAAAAATGAAATAGCTCATCTTCAAAGGATTTTTGACTTGGTTGCTCACCATATATCTTTCCAAAGCTTGATCCTTGATGATTTGCTAATTTTTCAAGATTTAAAGCATTGTCTAATAAATTTAACAAATCACTTTTGCCACTTGCAGTATTGCCGCATAAACAATAAAATTTTATATTTAATTTTTGCTTGAAAAAATCATTCAAATAACTTCTATATCCCTTATAACCACCTTTTAATCTCACAACCTTATATCCAAGCTCACTAAGTATTAATGATAAAGATTTTAATCTCATTCCACCTTTAGCACAATAAATCCCCACCAAAGATCTAATTTTGTATTTATCATAAATATCTTTAATATGATAACTCATATTTTTACAAATATAACTTGCACCTTTTGCTTTTGCTAAGCCCTTATTTTTAGTGTAGATAGCGCCAATTTCTTTAAATTCTTCATCATTTAAAGCATAGTAATTTTTGGAATTTTTAATATGAGAGTGTTGAAATTCTCTAGGGCTTCTAGCATCTATAATCAAATCAAAATTGTAATTTTGAAATTGATCAAATTCAACTTCTTCAAACATGAGCTAAAAAAGCTTTGCGTAGTTTTTCATAAATTTGTTTTAAATCACTTCCACATACTCTAGTGTTTGCAATAGTAGTAATAAAATTAGTATCCCCTTGCCATCTTGGCACTAAATGATAATGACAATGAGGTGCTATACCAGCTCCTGCTGCTGTGCTTAAATTCATACCGATATTTACACCTTGAGCAAAAAGTTCACCTTTTAAAATTTTCACACCAATTTGCACATATTGGCTCATTTGTATCCAAATTTTATCATCTAAATCTTCTATATTTTCAGTATGCTCATAGGGTATGATCATAAAATGTCCAGGACTATAAGGAAATTTATTCATAATTGCAAAACAATATTTTGCCCTAAAAATCACTCCAAAAGCTTCATCTTGATCTAAAACTTCATTACATTTACAAAATGGACAAGAATTTTTATCTTTTTGATTAAAATATGTATCTCTCCAAGGTGCGTATAAATATTCCATTTTATTCCTTTATGCAAGCGTGAAGATGTTTGATATTTTTACTTATAATGGCTTTATTTTTAGGTAAAAATTTTAAAAGCTCTTCATCTTCTATATGAAAAATTCTTGCTCCTGCTAATATAGAATGATTTATATCACTTTTATCTTGTGTGAAAAATATAGCTTCTAAACCTAAGTGAATAGCAAAATTGTAAAGTTTTTTAAGTTGCAATGTTGTAAGCATTTTTGGTTGTATATAAAATGCATCTGCGCCATATACTAGACTTTCTAAAATTTGATATTCATCAAAAATAAAATCAAATTGTATGATGGGTTTTTGACTATAGCGTCTAAACAGGCTAAGATTTTGTATATCTTCTAAAAAAGTATTGATGATAACTCCATCAAAATCATCTTTTTTAAAATTTAAATCATTTAAAAATAAAATATTTGAAATTTGATTTTCTAATAACATTAAATATAAATCTTTAGGATAAAAAGCATTAGAAGCTAGACTTCTACCTAAAACATCATAAGGAATTTTTTCTTTTTTTTGTTCTAATTTTTTTTGACTTTGTTTGAAATTTTGCTCTAATAAGTTTATTTTTTCAAACATTTTTTTATAGCCTCTAAATGCTCTTTGCTTTCTGGTGAATTTGAAAATTCTTTATCATGTAGGGTTTTTTGTAAAATTTCATAAGCTTTTTTACAATCATTTAGTTTATAATACCCCCAAGCTAGCGAATCAAGATAATAAAGATTTTCAGGTTCTTGCTCTAAAGCCCATTCTACTAGCTCTATACCTTTTTTAATGTCTACATCATATTCTATTAAAGTATAGCCATAAAAATTTTGATACAAAGCCTCGCTGCGTATATCAACACTTTCTTCAAATTTTTTTAAGATTGATTCTAGTCTTTTTTTATCAGTGATTTTTTTACTTTTTGTATTTGCGTAATTTTCAAATTCTAAAATGGCAGCCATTGAAAGGTATTTTTTATTTTTACTTAATTGGTATTGTTTTAAAACTTCTTCATAAGCTTTTTTGTAATCTTTAAGTTGAGTATATAAAAATACTTTAGTATCTGTGCCTATATTGTATTCTTTGGCGATATTTAAAGCTTGAGTGTATTTTTTTTCTTTACTTAAAAGCTCTATAATGGCATAGATATATTTTATATCATTGTTGATTTTATATAAATTTTGAAGTAATTCTATGCTAGCTTGAGTATTGTTTTGCTCTTGATAAATTTTTAAAAGCAAAGTACAAGTTTTCAATGAACATCCATAATTTTTTCTAAAAGTTTCTAAATCTTTTTTGGCTTGATTGATATTTTTAGTTCTTACATTAAGTTCTACTATTTTAAGTAAAAGATTTTCATGAGCAAAAAGTTCATAAGCTTTGTTATATTCTTTTAAAGCTTTTGTAAATAATCCTTTTCTTGTGTAAATATCACCTAATAATTCATAATTTTTATAATCTTGTTCATTTTTAATAAGATTAAAAACTAAATTTTCTGCTTCTTGATAATCACCTTTTTCAAAAGCATATAAAGCATGCAATCTTGCTATAGCAGGTAAATGTAAAAAGTCTTTTGAGTCTTTTAAAAGCTGTTCTTTTTCTTTAAAATCATTACTTAAAGCTAAAAATAAAGCTTTTTGTAAATAAATACTTTCATTACTATCTTTAAATAATTTTGCATAAATTTCATAGGCATTTTTGTATTCAAAATGTTCTTCGTAAATTAAAGCTTTTAGAAGTTCTTGTTCGTTTTTGGCAAAAGTATAGCTAAAAATGGATATTAATATGATTAATGAAAGCAAACCCCTATGCATTCTTTTTGCAACTCCTTTTTATGCGTTTTAAAATATTCCCAAAATGGAAAAGTCTTGCATTGATTTGGTCTATATTTGTATATTAGACACTTTTTATGCATTGTATCAAAAAAAATACAACGATAACCATCTTCGTATTTTGCTTCTTTAAAACTAAATTTAAAGCCAACTTTGATGAGGTATTGTTTTTGAAATTCTTCAAAACTCAAATTTAAAAAATTTGCTATTTTATAAAGCTCATCTTGACTAGCAAATATATAGCCACTTTCTCCAGTGCAACATTTTCCTTGACATCTTTGACAAGCACTTTCATCGAAAGTGTAATCATAATCTTTATTGTAAATCATAACTAATTGTTCCAGTTGTTTTATAAATTTCTTCTATAGCTTGACTTAACTTATCATTTTCATACATAAATAGTGGTGGTAAAATTTCAATAGGACTTTTGTTATTTTTTCTAGCTTCTAATAGTATCAATCTTGCTGATTTAGCATTATTAGAGTGGATAAATTGTAATTTGGTAAGTTTTATTTTATATTGCATAAAATAAGCACAAATTACATCTAAAAATTCAGCCTCATAGCACATATAAATTTTTCCATTTGGTTTAATTATGGAATTTATTTTAGCTATCATTTTTTCAAGTGGCATAAATTCTTGATATCTTGAAATGTTCATATGTAAATTATCTGTTTTTTGGGTATTTTGTTTATAAAATGGAGGATTAGAAACTAAATAATCAAATCTAATATCACTTTTAAAGTATAAAAAATCTTGACAAATAGTTTTAACATTTAAGCCATTTTCTATAGAATTTTTACAAGTTAAATCAATATTTTTTTGTTGTATATCAAGCATAAAAACTTTAGAATTTGGAAATTTTTGTTTTATTAATAAGCCTATAATTCCACAACCACAACCTATATCTAAAACATTTCCTTGTAAATTTTGTTTGGATAAAAAATCAAAAAGTAAAAGACTATCATTGTTGTAACGATAGCCTTTTGGATATTGAAAGAGCTTTAGCATTTATAAAGATGGTTGCAGATTTTAAATGCATCATTTAAACCCACAACGATAGAAGCACCATTTTTACTAGCTATGTCTCCAGCTACAAATAAGCCTTTAACATTACTTTCTTTATTTTCATCAAAGCTTGGAACGCCTTTATCATCTACTTGTATAGAGCATTTTTGTAAAAAATCAAGTGGAGTTGAACCACCTATAGCATAAATAATACGATCATAAATTTCACTAGAATTATCAGTAAAATTAACCTTAGCTTTGCCACTTTCATCTTCAACACTTATAATATCTATGCCAAGTTTTGCTTTAATAGCGCCTTCGTTAAATGCTTTTTGCAAATCTTCAAGATTGATATCGTTTAATCTTGAAAAAGTTTCTCTTCTATAACAAAGTGTAACATCGTTATTTTTAGCTAGATCTATTGCATATTCTGCAGCTGAATTTCCTCCGCCAACTACCAAAATTTTTTCATTTTGACTAGTAGAATTAGCGTTAAAATTTATGATTTTAGTTAAAGTCATAGGTAGAGCATAGCTTGGCTTGTTCGGCTTGCCCATTCTACCTATAGCAACTACAGCGTTTTTGCAAATATAGTTTTCATTTGCAGTGCTAACGATAAAATTTTCACCATCTTGTTTGATACTTTCAACTTCGCTTGAAAATTTAATTTCAAGATTATGTTCTTTGATTGTCTTTTCAAAAGTTTCTATAGTGCTTTCTCTAGTTCCATCGTTAAAATCTATATGACCATGATTTGTGCTATCACAACCTTTATAAGCTTTATCAACCCTTTTGCCTTCTTTGTAAAATTTAACTAAAGTTTGACAAATTGCATCAGCTTTTTCTAATATAATTACTTCTTTATTTTTTATTTTTGCTTCTACTCCAGCTGCGATACCAGCAGGCCCAGCGCCAATAACTACCATATCAAAAATTTTCATCTTTTCCCTTTATAAATATATTTAATTAGTAAAATTTATCAAAAAAATGATAATAAAAAATAAAATATAATTATAAATTTCACTATTACTACATAATAATTTTTAATTTAAAAATAATAAATTTTTATTATATATATTTTTAATGTGCAAAAATAAACCAAATAAGATAATTTTTGTATAAAATTTTATTTATTTTATATTAAAAGATTAAAAATTGTATATTATAAAAATAAGGAGGTGTAAATATGACACAAAAAATACAAAATTTAAAAAATAATTTTTTCACTCTTTTATTACTTTCTTTTTGTGGATCTATAATTTATGGATTACCTTATTTTAGAAAGTATTATTATGATGATTATATGGCACTTTATAATCTTAATAATTTTCAAATGGGGCTTTTGGGAAGTGCTTATGGTTTGCTTGGGTTGTTTTCTTACGCCTTAGGTGGATATTTAGCTGATAGATTTGCTCCTAAAAAATTATTAATTTTTTCTTTAATTGCAACAGGGTGTGGAGGATTGTTACATTTGTATTTTACTTCTTTAAACGCATTGCTTATTATATATGGAATTTGGGGTATTACATCTTTACTTACTTTTTGGCCGTCTTTGATCAAAATAGTTAGAAGTCTAGCAAATTCTAAAGAACAAGCTAGAGCTTATGGAATTTTTGAAGGAGGTAGAGGTGTTGTTGGAGCTATTCATTTGGCTATTGCTACAAGTATATTTGGATATTTTCAAACCAAATCCTTAGCTTCGCAAGGCATTGAAATGGTAATTGTGTTTTATTCTTTAGCACCTATTATCAGTGCTATTTTATTATTTTTTCTTTTAAAAGATAAAGTTGAAGAACAAAGTGAAAAATTAAAATTACAAGATTTATTTGTATTATTAAAAAATTCAGCTCTTTGGTTGATTGTAGCGATTACTTTTTGCACATATTTTTTCAATATGAGTTTTTATTATTTTACCCCTTATGCAAGTAATATTATAGGCACATCAGCAGTTTTTGCAGCTATTTTAACTGTTTTGGCTCAATACATTCGTCCTGTATCTTCTACTATAGGTGGTTTTGTTGCTGATGGTTATGGTAAGGCTAAAGTTATGCTAATAGGGTTTGTAATGATGGGTGTTGGTGTTATATTTTTAATGCTTAGTTCAAATTTAAGTGGATTTTTGCAAATGACTGTTTTAACTAGTGCATGTGTAGTAGTTTATGTGGCAATGTATTCTAATTTTGGAATTTATTATTCTTTATTAAGCGAGGGAAAAATTCCCATGCATTTAACAGGAATGGCCATAGGTATAGTATCTACTTTTGGTTATTTACCTGAAGTTTTTGCTCCACTTTTAGCTGGAGATTTACTTGATAGATATACAGGGGTAAAAGGGTATCATTATTACTTTAGCATCATGATAATTATGGCTATTTTAGGTGTGATATTTTGCACTATATGGATTAAAAAATACAATAAAAAGGAAAAATTATGAAAAAAATTATTAAAGATTTTAAATATGAAGTTAAAGTTATTGAAAATAAATGGATAGTTTTAAAAGATGGTATAAGGTTATCTGCTAGAATTTGGTTACCACAAACAAGTGAAAAAATACCGGCAATTTTAGAATATATACCTTATAGAAAAAATGATGGCACAAGAACAAGAGATGAGCCTATGCATGGGTATTTTGCTGGAAATGGTTATGCTGTTGTGAGAGTAGATATGAGAGGAAGCGGGGAATCAGATGGACTTTTAAAAGATGAGTATCTAAAACAAGAGCAAGATGATGCCTTAGAAGTTATAGAGTGGATAGCTAAGCAAAAATGGTGCGATGGAAATATAGGTATGATGGGAAAATCTTGGGGAGGATTTAACTCCTTGCAAGTAGCAGCTAGAAAACCAAAGAATTTAAAAGCAATTATAGTGGTAGGTTTTACTGATGATAGATACAATGATGATATACATTATAAAGGTGGTTGTTTATTAAATGATAATTTTTGGTGGGGCAATATAATGCTTGCTTATCAATCTCGTTTTGTAGATCCAAAGATTGACCCAGAAGGAAGAGTTAAATGGTTAAATAGACTTGAAAATATGCCATTATGGCCAGTTTTATGGCTTGAACATACTTTAAAAGATGAGTATTGGAAACATGGTTCAGTAAGTGAAAATTATGATGACATAGAAGTTCCTGTTTTTGCTTTAGATGGATGGGCTGATTCTTATACTAATCCAGTTTTTGCTTTAATGCAAGGCTTAAAAGTGCCGAAAAAGGCTATCATAGGACCTTGGGCTCATGTTTATCCACACGATGGAGCTCCACTTCCAGCTATGGGATTTTTACAAGAAGCTTTAAAATGGTGGGATAAATGGCTAAAAAATATAGATAATGATGTGTTAGACTGTCCTATGATACAAGCTTATATTGAAAATTCTATAAAACCAAATTCTAAGGTAGAATTTATAGATGGTCGTTTTGTTGGGATTGATGACATAGAAAAAGATATTAAATATAGTCATTATTATTTAAATCCGTATCAATTAAAACAAGAAAAAAGCAATTCTTATATAAAAATAAATACTCTGCAAAATCATGGTTTATTAGCTGGTGAGTGGATGGGAGCTGGTGTTTTAGGAGAAAGTCCGTGTGACCAGAGGCTAGATGATGGAATGGCTGTAGTTTTTGAAAGTGAAATTTTGCAAGATAATTTAGATATTTTAGGATTCCCATTACTTAATGTAAAATTTTCAAGTGATAAAGAAAAAGCTATGCTTTTTGCACAACTTAGCGAAGTAAGAGATGATGGTTTTGTGCAAAGAGTTAGCTATGGTGTTTTAAATTTAGCATTAAGCGATAATAAAGAAAAATTTGAGCCTTTAGAAAAAGATAAATTTATAGTTAAACAATTAAAGCTTGATTTATGCGGACACAGATTTTCAAAAGGTTCTAAGATAAGACTTTCTTTAGCAAATACTTTTTGGCCTATGTTTTGGCCTATGCCAGAAATTTCAACTTTAACTTTAGATTTAAGTGAATGTAAAATTTCATTACCAATTTTTAATGGTAAAGATAGCAACAAAATAATTTTAGAGCCACAAAGCGCGCCTTTAACACCTTTGACTTTACTAAAAGATGGTAGGGTAGATAGGACTATAACTTATGATGTGTTAAATGATACTTGGACTTGCATTACAGATGGAGTTGGAGGAGTTTTTGGAGAGGGTGTTTATAGGTTTGATGAGGTTGATGTTTTGGTTGAACATAATTTAAAAAGAGAACTTAGTTTAAAAAATGATGATCCACTAAGTGCAAAATATACCATTGCTCAAAAAATGAAAATAGGTAGAGAAAATTGTATGATAGATACAGATATTATCTTAACTCAAACAAGTGATATGGAGTATTTTTATATAAAAGGAGATATGAAAGTTAAAGAAAATGAAAAACTTGTGTTTGAAAAAAAATACAATCATAAAGTAAAAAGAAATAGTTTGTGAGTTTTCCAAAGTGAATTTCACTTTGGAAATTAAACAAAAGTTTTTGCTAAATCTTTAGCGCCTTTTAAATCTACTTTACCTGAGCCTAAAAGTGGAATTTGATCTACTTTGAAATATTTACTTGGTTTAAAAATGGCAGGCATATTAGAATTTTTAATTGCTTCAACAATACCTTCAAAATCTTGATCTTGACATTCTATCAATAAACAAACCATCTCACCTTTTTTTTCATCTTCTAAGGCTACAGCACAAAATTTTACTACTTCAGTATTAATAAATTTAGCAATTTCTTCTTCTAAAGCTCCAAGTGAAATCATCTCTCCGCCAATTTTTGCAAAACGAGAATAACGATCTACTATATATAAAAACCCATCTTCATCAACATGGCCTTTATCTCCTGTGTTATACCAGCGTATTCCTTCTAAATCTTTGATTACTTCATTGGTTTTTTCTTTATTATTTAAATATCCTACCATTACTTGATGTCCGCCAATAAGTATCAAACCATCTTCTCCATGATTTAAACTTTCATAGGTAGATGGATCAACGATGCGTATAGCACTTCCTGGTAAAGGCATACCAACACTTCCTTCTTTATTAGCACGGTGTAATACCCAATAATCAGGATCAAATTTATTTGGTAAATTTACACTTGCTACTGGAGTAGTTTCAGTGGCTCCATAGCCTTCAAAAATAGGTTTTTTAAATTTCATTTCAAAAGCACTTCGCACTTCGCTTTTTAATTTTTCAGCACCCGAAACGATAATTCTTAAGCTTTCAAACATAATTGCATCAAGTTTTTTATTTCTTGCATAAATTCCTAAAAATGTCGAGGTTCCACACATAATGCTAACATTATTTTTAACCACAGCTTTTGCTACACCTAAAGCATCAGTTGGATCTGCAAAAGTTACACTTTTAATACCTTCTAATAAAGGTAAAAAAGTAGTTACGGTTAAACCAAAAGCATGAAAAGGTGGCAAAGAAGATAAAATCGTATCATCATACCTTGGACATAATACATCTGAAATTTGAGCAATATTACTTAAAATGTTGCGGTTATTTAACATTACACCTTTTGGAGTTCCTTCACTACCACTGCTAAATAAAATCGCAGCTATGGTAATATTGCATTTATTTGGTGAAAAAATAGCTTTTAATATACAACTAGGCAATATACTAACCAATGCTAACATTGTGATAATTTTGCTTTTTTGATTTTTAAAACTAGCTATAACATCTTCCATGAAAATTAATGTGATTTGAGAATCAAATTCTAGTTTAACACCTTTATTTTCTAGTTTTTCAAGGAATTTTTTAGAAGTATAAATTTGACGAATTTGAGAATTTTCAATGGCTAAATTTATAGCTTTGTTTCCTGCGGTGAAATTTAAATTTACCACGATTTTATCAGCGAGTAAAACACTTAAATTACAAAGTGTGCTCGCCATAGAAGCAGGGAGCAAAATGCCTATACATTCTTCTTTTGGTCCATATTTTGATTGTGTAGGTTTGATGTTTAACTCATAAGATTTATTTTTGATAAATGAGCTTAACACTAAACTTAAAGCAAGCATTTTTCTATAAGTAAAAGCTCCTACCAAAGGATCTATAATGGCAATTTTATTTAAATTTCTTTTTGCATTGTCAATCCATGCTCTTGCTATGGTATGCATACTTTCACATTGAGATTTCCAAGCGATAAATGAAAGCTCAAAAACTTTAGCTTTAACGATTTCTTTTTTAGAGTGTATCGGTAAGCTTTTTCCAAAAGCAATAGCAATTTTTCTTTTACTTAATTTTCTATTTCTTGTTGAAAATTCTTCATCACTACGCGAAAAGGCACTTCCCCAAAGTCCTCTAATATAAAATGGTAAAATCACTCCATCATTTTCTTCTAATTTAGCACAAGCAAGTTCAAAACCACCCTTAAATTCATTTAATTGCCCATGTCTTGAAAGTACTCCTTCGGGAAAAAGACAAACTAAATTTCCATTTTTTATATGCTGAGCTATAAGCTCTAAACTTGATTTGCTAGAGCTACTTGAAACAGGTATAACGCCAAAATGATCAAGAAAAAATTTTATATACCATTTAGAATAAATGCTTTTTTCCATAACAAAATAAATTTTTCTAGGTATAGCCATTTGTACAATAGCCCAGTCTATAAAAGAAATATGGTTACCTAGTAATAACGCACCACCTTTTTCAGGTATATTTTCAAAACCTTCTACTAATAAACGATAGCGTTGAAAAAAGGCTATACTCATAAGCAAACGAACTAAAGAAAAAGGAAGCTTTAAAAGCACATATAAGCTTCCAAAAAGTGCTACTGCGATGATAAAATAAAAAAGATACACCACTTCTGTTTTAAAATATGCTCCAAAAGTAGCAATACCAAGAAAAGAAAGCATAAAAATATTTTGTATAAAATTATTACCTGCTAAGATTTTACCTAGTTCATTTTCTTTAGCGTGAAATTGTATGAGAGAATTTAAAGGTATGATAAAAAATGCCCCGCATAATCCAAAGATAAAAAATACCACACCATAACTTGTCAAAGTTTCTAAATAAGGTATAAAAATACTCATTAAGAAAATACCTAATGCCCCTAAAGGTATCAAGCCTAATTCTATATAGTTTTTAGAAAATTTTCCAGCTATCAAAGAGCCCATAATTACACCTATACCAGAAAAAGCTAAAACACATTGCACATAAAAAGTATTTTCTATAAAAAGATCACTTTTTGCATAAACAGGAAAGGTTACAAGATAAAGTTGAGAAATTGCCCAAAATAAAGAAATTCCAACTATACAAAGCCATATGATTTTATTTTTAAAAATAGCTTGAAGGTTGCTTGCTAAAAGTTTTCCTTGCAGGTATTGTTTTTTATCAAATTTTAAACTTGTATCCTCTTCTTTTAAATTTGGAAGTTTATAAGCTAAGAAAAGTTCTAATAAAGCAAAAACAATCAATACTAAACCCAAAGGAGCCATTTGTTTTAAAACATCAGAGCTATCTATAAAATCAGGATTATAAAGAAATTCAAAACTTAAAGAAAATACAGCCATACCAGCTAAAATAGCTACTATACTAACAGCATTAACGCTGCCATTTCCCATGGCCAAAAGCTCTTTTCCTACTAATTCTTTGATAAAACCATATTTAGCAGGAGAATACAAAGCAGATTGTATCCCCATGATAAAAGTCATTATAAAAGCAAGCCAAAATGCTCCTAAATAATAACACACACAAATAATACAAGTTAATATTACTGAAAAATATGCAGAAATTTTCATGATTTTATTTTTTGGAAATTTATCTGCTAAAAAACCAGATGGAGATAGCATAAGTATAAAAGGAAGAAGCATGAGTGCATTTACTATAGCGGTTAAAAAAAGTTGAGTGCTATCTTCATAAACTTTATAGATAGTATTTTGAATAATAATTTTATGCCCTAAATCCACAAAAGCATTGATAAATGCTACTGCTAAAAAGGGTAAAATTCCAAAAATTTTTAAAAAATTATTTTGCATTAAAACTCCAAATTATTTTTTAAATTAACTTTAAATAATAAATATTACAAAATCAATCCTTAAATTCCACCACTTCATTAAAATCAAAACGAGCTTTATTAGTCTTTGTATCAGTGCTAGGATATCCTAGGGTGATTATTAAAGAAACTCTTTGTTTGTTTGTATCAAGTTTTAAGTATTGATTGATTTTATCTTGATTAAATCCTCCTATTATACAAGCTCCTAAATTTAAATTAAAAGCTGCGTTAATGATATTGGTAGAAGCTATGTAGCTTTGTTCTTTTGCATAAGCAAAACTTTGCTCTAAATCCATACCACCTATAAAGGGTTTATAGGTATTGATTCGTTTTTGAAATTCTTCTTGGGAAAGATTGCGTTTTTTTAGCTTTGTTTCAAAATAATCTTTAAAATCAGCTCTAGCTAAAACTACAATAATAGCCGCACAATTTTGCACATGGGCTTGATTGTTAGCTATTTGAGAAATTTCTTTTTTATGTTTTTTGTTTTGAAAGATTAAAAATTTCCAAGGTTCAAGACCTAATGAACTTGGAGATAATCTAGCACATTCTAATATATAAGTTAAATCCTGTTTAGAAATTTCTTTATCAAGATAAGATCTAACAGATAAGCGATTTTGCATGAGTTGTAGATAATCCATAAGTTTTTCCTTTTAATTTTTTATATGCTAGTTAATTAAGGCTTTAAAATTATTAAAATTATATTTTAAATTGATACAATTTTATTTTGGCTTTATAAAAATATTTTATTATTCTAGAAAAAAAGGTTTATATGAGAAAAATTGTTTATTTGGTATTGTTTTTAGTTATAGTTGGAATCGGTGTGTATTTTTTCTTTTTTGCTAATAAAGAAAAAATTGATTATTTAACCGTTGAGGTTCAAAGACAAGATATAACTCAAAGTATAGAAGCTATTGGTGAGGTATATGCTAAAACTCAAGTTGATGTTGGTGCGCAAGTAAGTGGGCAAGTAGTAAAGCTTTATGTTAATTTAGGAGATCATGTAAATGAAGGAGATTTAATAGCTCAAATTGATAAAGATAAGCAGCAAAATGATCTTGATATTACCAAAGCAAAACTTGAAAGTGCAAAAGCGAATTTAGAAAGTAAAAAAATTGCCTTAGATATAGCTTCAAGGCAGTATCAAAGAGAGCAAAAATTATATGAAAAAAAGGCTACTTCTTTAGAAAACCTTGAAAATTTAAAAAATAATTTTTACACCTTAAGAGCAAATGTAGCAGAATTAAAAGCCCAAACAACCCAGCTTGAAATTTCTTTAAAAAATGCTCAAAAAGATTTAGCCTATACAACAATTAAAGCACCAAGTAAGGGTGAAATTATCAATGTAGCGGTTGAAGAAGGACAAACTGTAAATGCAAATCAAAACACTCCAAGTATAGTGCGTTTAGCGGATTTAAGTGAGATGGAAATTCGTATGCAAATAGCTGAAGCAGATATAAATAAAATCGCAGTAGGTAAAAGTGTGAAATTTAGCATATTAAACGAGCCTGATAAAAAATACGAAGCTGTTATTTCAAGTATAGATCCAGCAAATACTACCATTACTAATACAACTAGTAGTTCAAATTTAAATTCTAGCTCAAGTGCTAGTGCAAATGCTGTGTATTATTATGCTAGATTTTTTGTAAAAAATGAAAACAATTTTTTACGCATTGGTATGAGTACAGAAAATGAAATAGCTATTAAAACTGAAAAAGATGCTTTGGTGATACCAACTTTGGCAATTCATAGTGATATTAATGGATATTATGTAGAAATTTTAAAAGATGATAAAATCGTAGTAAAAACTCCTGTGCAACTAGGCATTAAAGATAGTCTTAACACACAAATTTTAAAAGGTTTGAATGAAAATGATTTAGTCATTATAGGTAAAAGTGCAAAATGATACTTTTAAAAAATATTTCTAAAAAGATTAATGGTGTTGCTATTTTAGATAATGTCAGCCTTAGAATTTGCAAAGGTGAATTTGTAGCTATTATCGGTCAATCAGGTAGCGGTAAAACTTCTCTTTTAAACATCATAGGAACCTTAGATGAACCAAGTAGTGGAGAGTATTTTTTAGATAATTATGATGTTAATAAAGCTTCAAAAGATGAAAAAGCAAGACTTAGAAGAGAAAAAATAGGTTTTATTTTTCAAAGATACAATCTGCTTAATTTATTAAATGCTAAAGAAAATGTAGCTTTACCAGCTGTATATGCAGGTAAAAATAAAAATGAGCGTTTAAAAAAAGCTAAAGAATTACTTTCATTTTTAGAGCTTGATCATAAAGAATTTTCAAAGCCAAACCAGCTTAGCGGTGGGCAACAACAAAGAGTATCCATAGCAAGAGCGTTAATAAATGGTGGTGAGTTGATTTTAGCTGATGAGCCAACTGGAGCTCTTGATTCTAAAAGCGGAAAAATAGTTTTAGAAATTTTAACCAAACTTAATGAGCAAGGCCATACTATAGTTTTAGTGACACACGATCCTTGTATAGCTGCTATGGCAAAAAGAGTTATTGAAATTAAAGATGGAAAAATCATTAAAGATAGCAATCCAAAAGAGCTTATAAATCCTGATAAAAAAATAATGAGCAAAGAAAGAAAAAGTTTTTCTTTATTAAAAAATCAAATTATTGAAAGCTTTAAGATGTCAATAGCAGCTATTATAGCTCATAAATTACGATCTTTGCTAACTATGCTTGGTATTATTATAGGTATAGCTTCAGTAGTTTGTGTAGTAGCTTTAGGTCTTGGGGCTCAACAAAGCATTTTAGCTTCTATAAGCTCTATTGGGACAAATACCATAGAAGTAGTATCTGGAAGAGGTTTGGGAGATATAAGATCAGGTAAAACGCGTTTAAATTTAAGCGACTTAAAGACTTTAAGCTCTTTGCCTTATTTAGAGGCTGTAGAAGCTGATGTGGGTAAGGTTGGGGTTGTAACTTATAAAAGTAATTCTTTGCAAGCTAGAATTTATGGAGTAGGGCCAAATCATTTAAAACTTAGAGGTTTAGTAATGGTAGATGGAAGATTTATCAATTATGAAGATATTAATGATAATACAAATATATGCATAGTTGATGAAAATGCTTTGAGAATTTTATTTGAAAATGCTAATGCTAGAAGTGTTTTAGGTAAAAGTATAATTTTTAACAAACAACCTTTAACTATAGTAGGTGTTTTAAAGCGTGAAAGGGATAATAAAGGTTTTAGAGCTGATGAAAATACTATAAAAATTTACACTCCTTATACTACTTTAATGAATAAAATCACAGGTGATAAGCAAATAAGAGCCATAGTCACTAAAGTAAAAGATGAGGTTAATCCATCTTTGGCAGAAGAAGCTATGATAAAAATTTTAGAAATCAAACGAGGGCAAAAAGATTTCTTCACTATTAATTCTGATGCTATTAAAAATGCAGTAGAAGAAAATACTGCCACTTTGACTTTATTAGTATCTTCTATAGCTGTAGTTTCTTTGATAGTAGGAGGCATTGGGGTGATGAATATTATGCTAGTTTCTGTGAGTGAAAGAACAAGAGAAATTGGAGTAAGAATGGCCATAGGAGCTAGAAAAGAAGATATTTTAATGCAGTTTTTAATAGAAGCGGTTTTGATTTGTTCTTTTGGTGCTATTTTTGGTGTTTTACTTTCTTTTGTGATTGTAGAAGTTTTTAATTCTTTGGGTATGGGTTTTACAATGATACTTTCTTTAAATTCTATATTTTTAGGGCTTTTAAGTTCTGTTCTTATTGGGCTTGTGTTTGGATTTTTTCCGGCTAAAAATGCTGCAAATTTAAATCCTATTAATGCTCTATCAAAGGAATAAAATGAAAATTTTTATAATATTTTTATTAGCTTTGTTTTTTAATGCTTGTGCTAGTGTAAAATTAGAGCAAATCAAACAAGAGCAAATTTCACAAAAAATTTTTGAAGATTTTAATGCTAGTTATCCTTGGTGGCAAAGATATAAAAATGAAGATTTAAACCAAATTGTCCAAAGTGTAATTGATAATAATAAAGACTTAAATGTAGCTAGAATTAATCTTTTAAGCACATTGACTAGATATAAGCTTTTAAAGGTTGATTTTTATCCAACCTTAAGTGGAAATTTAGGGGCAAATATAAAAAGAAATTTAGAAAATGGGAGTGAAAATTCTGGATTTTCCAATGGCTTGATGTTAAATTATGAACTTGATATATATGCTAAAATTTCAGATAAAGTTGCATCTAGTAAATTTTTAGCCAAATCTAGCGAATATGAATTGCAAAAATTAAAATTAGATATAGTCAATCTAACTATAAATTCTATTTTTGAACTAGTATATTTTAATGATGTAGATATTTTGCTTAATGAGCACTATAATAATCTTGAGCAAATGTTAGAAATTTATACTAGCAAATTAGAATTTGGAAAGATAGAATATATTGATCTTTTAAATATAAAAAAATCACTTCTTAATACCAAGCAAAATATCATTACTAATCTTCAAAACAAAGAAATAACACTTAAAAATTTAAAAGATTTAATGGGTTTTGAAAATGAAAAATTGCTTCAAAAAATTTCTACTTACACTTTAAAAGATTTTTCTTTAGATAAGGTAAATTTTGATATAGACTTAAAAATGCTTGCTTATACACCACAAATACAGGCTAAGTTAAATTTATTAAAATCATCTTATAAAAATTATTCTAGTGTGCAAAAAAATATACTACCAAGTGTAAAAATACTTGGTAGTATAGATGGGTCTAATGAAAAATTTAACGATAGTTTTAAATTTTTGTTTTTAGGAGGAAATGTCGCTATAGATTTACCTTTTTTAGATTTTTATAAAATTAAGCAAAATATAAAAATTTCAGAATATGAATACAATGTTAGACTTTTAGAATACAAAGATACTTTACAAAAAACATTAAATGATTTTAAATTGTGCTATGAAAATGATAAATATTTTAATTTATTATTAAAACTTACCGATGAAATTAGCACCAATCAAGCTCAAATTGCTTCTTTGTATCTTGAAAAATATAATTTAGGACGCAATGAATTAAAAGATTATCTTGATGCAGATACTTTGCTAGTGAATTCTTTGCAAGAGCTTAGTAGAGCAAGATTAGCTTTACTTAAAAATATAAATTTATACCATAGTATAGTTTTAATTTCAGATTAAATTGTTTGATAATATGTTTCATTTTGTAATAATGTCATAAATAAGATTGTGTAAATTTTGTTATTTTAAAGTCTTTATCTATTAAAATGAATTCATACATCAAACAAGGGAGAAGTATGAATTTTGATTTTTACGCAACATTAGTTACTATGGTGATAGTGTTACTTTTAGGTGTGTTCGTCATCAAAAGAGTGAAATTTTTACGCGATTATAATATACCAGAGCCAGTAGTAGGCGGGAGTATAGCTGCAATCATTCTTTTTATCTTACATAGCTTTTTTTCTGTTGATATTAAATTTGATAGTTCTATGAAAGATCCACTAATGCTAGCATTTTTTTCAAGCATTGGTTTGTTAGCTGATTTTGCATCTTTAAAAAAAGGTGGAAAAAAATTAGCAATTTTTTTAGTGGTTGTTGTAGGTTTGCTTTTTGCGCAAAATATCGTTGGCATAGGTGTAGCAACCGCTATGGGGCAAAATCCACTAATGGGGCTTATCGCAGGTTCTGTTACTATGAGTGGAGGACATGGAACAGGCGCAGCTTGGGCAGCTGAATTTGTAAAAGAGCCTTATATGTATTCAAGTGCTACTACTATTGCTATTGCTTGTGCTACCTTTGGCCTTATTTCAGGAGGAATTATTGGTGGACCTGTTGCAAGATATTTAGTGAATAAATATAAACTAGTAGTGCCAAAACAAAATGATGAGCAAGATGGAATTTTAAGTTTTCAATCTCCGCAAAAAGAAAGATTAATCACCCCATCATCTTTCATAGAATCTTTAGCATTGATTGCTTTATGTTTATTAATAGGAAGTGCTTTATCTACATATATTAAAACAGAAACAGGCTTTACTTTGCCAACTTTTGTGTATTGTCTTTTTACAGGTGTGGTTTTAAGAAATGTTTTATCTATTACTAAAATTCATCATGTTTTTGATAGAGAAGTTTCTGTTTTAGGTAATGTAAGCTTGTCTTTATTTTTGGCTTTAGCTTTAATGACTATCAATTTATGGGATTTGGTAACTCTTGCATTACCAATGCTAGTTATTTTAGTAGTTCAAGTTACAATGATGATTGCTTATGCAATTTTTATCACTTTTAGAGTTTGTGGAAAAGATTATGATGCAGCGGTTTTAGCAGCTGGACATTGCGGTTTTGGTCTTGGAGCAACTCCAACAGCTATGGTAAATATGCAAACAGTTACAAATCACTACGGAATGAGTCATATGGCTTTTATTATCGTGCCTTTAGTAGGGGCATTTTTTATAGATATAGTTAATGCCTTAGTGATAAATGCTTTTTTATATTTACCATTTTTTCATTAAAAAATTTCTAGTGCTATTTTTAGCACTAGATTAAATTTTCTTATCCTTGCTTTTACATAGATGATTTAAAAAACATTCTTTACATAAAGGATTTTTTGCCTTACAAGTATATCTACCAAATAAAACCATTGCTTGATGAAGATAGTTAAGATTATCTTTAAAAATTTTAGTTAAATCAATCTCTGTTTCTTCAGGAGTTTTAGCTTTACTAAGATTTAGTCTATGTGAAACTCTAAAGACATGAGTATCTACAGCCATGCAGTTAGCTCCGCACCATTCTATCATCACTACATGTGCGGTTTTTTGTCCTACTCCAGCTAAGCTTTTCAAAGAAATTTCATCCATAGGAATTTCTCCGTTAAAATTTTCACACACTGCTTTAGCCATTTTGATTAAATTTTGAGCTTTATTATTGTAAAAAGAGCATGAATTAATTAGTAGTTTTAAACTTGTAAGATTAGCATTAGCTAGATCTTTCACGCTAGGATAAGCTTTAAATAAAGCAGGGGTTATGAGATTAACTCTTTTATCGGTACATTGAGCTGAAAGCATAACGCAAACTATAAGCTCATAAGCATTGTTAAAAACTAATTCTGTTTTGGCTTGTCCAAAATGTTTTAAAAATAATTGTTTAATTTCTAAATTTCTTTTCATAAAACTTATTTTATGTTAATCGCCTTTAAATAAAGTTTAGTTATAATAAAGACTACAAAATTATTTTAAAGGAAAAACAATGAAAAAAGTTTCTTTAGTCGCTGCGACTTTATTAACAGGCTTGAGTTTAAATGCTGCGGTTGTAGCTACTCTTGATGGAACAAATATCACTGATACACAAGTAAATGAATTCTTTGCTCCTATGTTAAGAGGTGCTAAAGTTACTGATTTACCAGCTGAACAAAAAAAAGCAATTATTGACCAATACATCCTTCAACAACTTGTATTAAAAGATGCAAAAGCTCAAAAAATAGAAAATGATCCTTTATACAAAGAAGAATTAGAGCGTGCAAAAGACGCTATTTTGGTGAATATTTATCAAAAGAAAATTTTTGATTCTATAAAAAATAATGAATCAAAAGCTAAAAAATACTATGATGAACATAAAGATCAATACACAAAACCAGCTCAAGTAAAAGCTAAACATATTTTAGTAACTAGCGAAAAAGAAGCTAAAGAAATCATTGCTCAACTTAGCAAACTTAGTGGTAAAGCTTTAGAAGAAAAATTTGCACAATTAGCAAAAGAAAAATCAATCGATAAAGGCTCTTCAGCTCAAGGTGGTGAACTTGGGTGGTTTGCTGAATCAACTATGGTAAAACCATTTGCTGATGCAGCTTTTTCTATGAAAAAAGGAACTATTTCTAAAACTCCTGTAAAAAGTGACTTTGGATATCATGTTATTTTTAAAGAAGATGCTAGAGCAAAAAGCACTATGAGCTATAATGAAGTTAAAGCAGGTATCGAAAATACTTTAAAAATGGAAGAATTTAAAAATCTTATGAATTCAAAAGCTGAAGAACTTCGTAAAAAAGCACAAGTGGAATATAAATAATGGGTATTTTAGATCTTGTTAAACCAGGTGTTTTAAGTGGTGATGATTTAAATATAGTTTATAATCACGCTAAAAAAGAAGGTTTTGCTATCCCTGCAGTGAATGTTGTAGGGACAAATTCTATTAATGCTGTTTTAGAAAGTGCTAAAAAAGTTAATTCTCCTGTGATTATTCAATTTTCTAATGGAGGAGCTAAATTTGTAGCAGGTAAAGCTTGTCCTAAGGCTGATATTTTAGGAGCTATAAGTGGAGCAAGACATGTGCATTTGATGGCTAAAGCTTATAATGTTCCTGTTATTTTACATACTGATCATGCTGCTAGAAAACTTCTTCCTTGGATTGATGCTTTGATTGAAGCCAATGTAGAATTTAAAAAAGAAAATAACATTCCTTTATTTAGTTCTCATATGATTGATTTAAGTGAAGAAGATTTAGAAGAAAATTTAAGCACTTGTGAAAAATACTTAGAGCAAATGTCTAAACTTGGAATTTCTTTGGAGCTAGAGTTGGGTTGCACAGGTGGCGAAGAAGATGGTGTGGATAATACAAATATCGATAATGCTAAATTATACACACAGCCTGAAGATGTTGCTTTAGCCTATGAAAGACTTTCTAAAATTAGTGATAGATTTTCAATTGCAGCTAGTTTTGGTAATGTTCATGGGGTTTATAAGCCAGGCAATGTGATCTTAAGACCTGAAATTCTTAAAAATTCTCAAGAATATGTTAAAAATAAATTCAATCTCAATCAAGACAAGCCAATTAATTTTGTTTTCCATGGTGGCAGTGGTAGTGATATTAATGATATCAAAGCTGCTCTAAGCTATGGTGTGATAAAAATGAATATTGATACAGATACTCAATGGGCTTTTTGGGATGGAGTTAGAGAATATGAGCTTCAAAATAAAGCATATTTGCAAGGACAAATTGGCAATCCAGATGGAGAAGATAAGCCAAATAAAAAATACTACGATCCAAGAGTTTGGTTAAGAGCGGGTGAAGAAAGTATGATTAAACGCTTAGAATGTGCGTTTAGTGATTTAAATTGTATTGATAGAAACTAAGAGCATATGCTCTTAGTTAATTTTCCTGTGAAGATATGAAATTTTTAGAGTAAAATTAACATAAGGTATACAATAATGGAAGCAAAAATAACAGATGAATTTTCAGATCTTGTGTTGCCAGATGGAAAAGGTAGCACAGGTATAGTTGCTTATTTAAAAATTATTTTTATCCCGACTATATTATATCTTTTGGTTCTTTTGGGATATTTTGGAAAGATTGATTTTAAAGTAGAATTACATAGTGTTATAATGATAGGAATTATTTATATTATAGCACTTATTTTTGCAAGACATAGTGCTGATTATGCTTCAAGTATTTTTGAGCAACAAAAGGACGAATTTAAACTTGTATTAAAACGCTATATTATGAAGCATTTTTTAATCATAGGCAAGGAAACAAAATCAAATGCAAGTTTTGATGATTTTGCTTATGCATATGCAAGAGATTTAAGAAATGAAAATTTTGCTTTGGTCGGTGGAGCTATCTTTCCTATGCTTGGAATTTTGGGAACATTTATAAGTATAGCTATGTCTATGCCTAACTTTAATTCTAGCGATACAGCAGGATTAGAGCAAGAAATTTCTGTTTTATTAAATGGAGTTGGAACTGCATTTTATGTTTCTATTTATGGAATTTTTTTAGCACTTTGGTGGATTTTCTTTGAAAAATATGGATCGAGTAAATTTCAAAGACTTCTTAATCGTCAAAAAAATGCTACAAGTGACTTTTTTTGGTCAAAAGAAGAAATAGATAGAAAATATTTACAAGAAAGTTTGAAGCATTTTGAAAAAATTGGTACGATTTTTGAGCATGTAAGCAATGAAGAATTTTTCAAAGAACTTGATAACACTATAGATAGAAAATTTAGAGTTTTTCAAGAATTGGTAAATGCTGAAGAAAAAGCTGTAAGGTTAAGTAGTGAGCATGTAAAACAAACCATGAGTGATCTTTCAAAAACACAAAGGGAGCAAAAAGATATAGTAAAAACTTATACAGAAATAGCCAATGCAGTAAATATGTTAAATTCGAATGTAAAAGATCTTACTCTTAGAATTTCTGAACAATACAATAGACTTTTAGATATTAGCTCAGATAAAATTTCTCATCTTGATAAAAGTGTGACAATACTTGATGATAAAATAGAAAATTTTGCTAATAATATAGAAAAATATCAAAATCTTATGCTTGAAAATCAAATGAAACTTTTTGAAGGATTTAAATCTAGCATTATAGAAGGAATGCATACTTTCAAAGAAGCTTATGAAGAAGAAAAAAGCATCGATGAAAAAATTTCAATGATGGAAGAATTTAAGCTTGAAAGTAAAGAATTAGACGAGCAAACTTCACAAGTTATTGCTAAACTTGAAAACCAAAAAGAAGATGAAGAAGTAGATGATAAAAAGCAATCAAAAGAATAACGAAGATAATAATTTTTGGATAGCCTATGCTGATTTGATGGCTGGGTTGTTGTTTGTATTTGTATTGTTAATTGGAGCTATTGTTGTAAAATATGTTTTAACTCAAAGTGATTTAAAAACCATAAAAGAGAATTTAGAAAAACAAGAGCAAAGATTACAAGAAAACAAAGAAGAATTAAGCCAAAAAGAAGACATACTTAAAAATTTAAATCAAAAATTAAGTAGCGCTTCAAAGCAAAAACAAGAATTAGAAGCAAATGTCAGTTCTTATGCAAAATTAAATCAGGATTTAAATTTATCTTTAGATGAAAAAGATCAGCAAATTTTTACTTTGCTTGAGCGACTAAATAAAAAAGATGAAGAAATAAAAGAATTACAAGTTAATTTTGAAGAAGCAAAAAACAAGATCAAAGAGCTAGGATTGATTAAAGAAAATACTATTAAAAATTTACAAGCAAAGATTGATAGTAATATTACTTTAGATGTAAATTCGGGTGCTATTGTTTTACCTTCAGAAGTATTATTTGATAGTAATTCTTTTACTTTAAAACCTCAAGCTAAAGAAAATTTAAAAGCTATATTGACTCAATATTTTGATGGTATTTTAAAAGATGAAAATATACTTTCAAGTATTGAAAATATAGTCATAGAAGGACATACAGATAGCGCAGGATCTTATATATATAATCTTGATTTATCGCAAAAAAGAGCTTATGCAGTGATGAGTTTTATTTACTCTTTTTATAAAGATCCTAGGCTTCAAAAATTATTAATGGCAAGTGGTAGATCATATTCTGATGTTGTCATAAAAGATGGAAAAGAAGACAAAGAAGCAAGTCGTAGAATAGAAATAAAATTTAATATCAACACCAACAATGCTTTAGAAAAGGTTGAAAAATACCTTGATAGCAAGTAGGATAGATCTTTTAAAATATAATGAATTTGAATTCTTTCTAAAAAGAGATGATTTACTTGGAAAAATTAACGGCAACAAGGCTAGAAAATTAGCCTTTTTAGAGACTAATAAGCATCAATTTAAAAAAGGTCAAGTTTTCATCTCTTATGGATCTTCTCAAAGTAATGCTTTAGCAGCTTTGGCTATTTTTTGTCATGAAAATGATTTTAAACTAATTTTTATATGTGAAAAGATTAGTTCTTTTTTAAAAGAAAATCCTCACGGAAACTATCTAACTGCCTTAAAATGTGGTGTTAAGATTATAGAAAATGAAGAATTTGCAAATAGAAAATCTAAAGCCCTAAGTTTAAAAAAACCTGATGATATTTTTATAGAAGAAGGTATTGCTATTAAAGAAGCTGAAATAGGGTATAAAAATTTAGCTTTAGAGCTTCAAAAACAACTTAATGAAAAAGTAGATATTTTTTTACCTTCTGGCACGGGAACTTCGGCAGCATTTTTAGCTAAACATAGCAAATTTAAAGTTTTTACTTGTGCTTGTGTAGGAGATAGCGCGTATTTAAGAGAGCAAATTTTAGCTTTAGAGCCAAATTATGATTTTAGTAATTTAACCATACTAAATCCACCTAAAAAATATCATTTTGCAAAACCTTATTTGGAATTTTATGAACTTTATAAAGATTTAAAAAGTCAATGTAAAGTAGAATTTGATTTGCTTTATGATATGGTAGGTTTTAAAACTTTATTAGCAAATAAAGAAATTTTTGAAAACAAAATTCTTTATATCCATCAAGGTGGACTTGATGGAAATGTGAGTATGCTTAGAAGATATAAATATAAATTTGATTAATCTTTTATAAATAAATCTTCTATTTTAATATCTGTATCTATCATTTTATTATCTAACATAAATTGTTTTGTTTTTTCTAAAGATTTTATATCATCATTATTTATACTGATATTAAAATCATACAAAGGATACATTTGTTTTACTGCATTAATGTCTAAATTTGTTTCTTTAGCAACGATATTCATACTTTCTTCATAATTTTTATCTATATAATCTAAGATTTCTTTTTGAGCGTTAATAAATTCATCAACAAGTATTTTATTTTCATCATAAAATTCTTTAGTTGTAGCAACTACAATCAAAGGCTCGATCAATCCATCAGCCGTAGTAACCACATTATATCCATCTTGTATTAAACTATAAGCACTAGGACCTGCTAATAAAGCCATATCCACAGATTTTCCAGCTAATGCAGCTTGGGCTTGTGGTATTCCCATTGATATAAATTCTACATCATTTTCTTTTAATCCCAAACTATTAAGATAAGCTAGCAAAAGCTCATGAAGTATGGTTCCTTTTGGGCCTGCTATCTTTTTTCCTTTGATATCATCAGCTGTTTTAAATTGGGTTCCTTTTTGGGATAAAATAGTAAAAGTTTTTGAGGATTTGCTATATTTATTAACTATTTTAATATCAAGCCCATTGGCCTTTGCTAAGATTACAGAAGTAGATCCCACAGCGTATAAAAATTGTATATCTTTTGAAGCTAAAGCTTGGGTTTGCTCTGGGCCTGTTGTTAATTGAGAGTAAGAAAGTTTAATGTTATATTTATCAAAATATTTTTGAAAGATAGCTTTTTCTTTTTCTATGATAGAAGGCGCATTTAATGGTGCTTTGACATAGGTTATGGTTATTTGTTTTGCTGTGAAATTTTTATCCATATTTTCTTTAGAAGATGAATTTTTATCACAAGCATTTAACAACAATAGTGAAAGTATCATTATGGTTAAAAATTTGAAGGTGTTTTTTGAAAAAATTTTCATTTAATCTCCTTAATAGTATTTAATATATCTTTTTTTAATTCAATAAAATCAAAAGACAATAAGTCTCTTTCATAATCTTTATCTAAAAAATAATCTTTTTCAATCTGACCATTTTTAAAAATTACGATTTTTTTACCTAAAATTAAAGCTTCATCAATACAATGAGTAACAAATATAATGGATTTATTAGTTTGTTTTACTATATTTATAAGACTTTTTTGTAATTTTTCTCTAGTAAAATAATCCAAAGAAGCAAATGGTTCGTCCATTAAAATAATATCTGCATCATTAGCTAAAGCTCTAGCTATGGAAACTCTTTGCATCATACCCAAGGATAGTTGTGAAGGATAAGCTTTTTCAAATCCATTCAGTCCTACTAGATTAATCAGTTTATAAATTTTTTCCTTATCTATTGTGCTTTTTTTCATGCCAAAACTTATATTTGAAAAAACATCAAGCCATGGCATTAATCTTGGTTCTTGAAACACTATAGATAATTTTGCATTGCAAAGAATTTGTCCTTGTGATGGTTTTTCTAAGCCAGATAAGATTTTTAAAAATGTTGTTTTCCCACAACCACTTTTGCCTAAAATGATGGTTATTCCATTATCTATGGTTTTAAAATTAATATTAGAGAGTATATTTATTTGTTTATTATTGATTATAAAAAATTTAGATATATTTTGAGCTTCAAGCTTCATAGGTATATCCTGTTTTAGAGGATTTTTTTATCAAATAAGAAAAAAACCAATCAATCAAACATCCTAATAAACCTATAACTATAATACCAGCTATAACTCTATCTGATTTTGACAATTCTTGTGCATCTAATATCATATGACCAAGACCACTAGAAGCTGCTATCATTTCAGCTCCTATAATAGCTCTAAAACTATATCCAAGACCAATTTTCATACCAGATAAAATATAAGGTAAAGAACTTGGCAGTATGATTTTAAAAAATAATTGTATTTTTGTAAAATTTAAAGAATACCCAACTTCTAAAAGCTTTTTATCAACCATATAAATACCTTTTGTTGTGTTGATAAATATAGGAAAAAAAGATGCTAAGATTATAATGATGATTTTTGGTTCTTCTCCTATGCCAAACCATAAGATTAAAATAGCAATTAGACTAATTGGAGGAATGTTTCTTAAAAATTCAATAATATTTTCAAAATATTCAAAAATTTGTTTTTTCATTCCAGCAATGATTCCAAACATAAAAGCTAAAATACACGCTATGAAAAAGCCAAATATGATTCTTAATAAGCTAATATAAGTATTTTCTAATAAATTTCCATCAATTAATTCAGACAAAAAAGCTAAAAAGACCTTTTGAGGAGAAGGAAGTATATACTCACTCCATATCTGTAACTCACTAACTATATACCAAGATAATATAATAATACCAATAAACACATTTTTTTTAATCCATTGCATTTGTTAAATTCCATCTCCATTGTGACATCCATTATCACAATAAAGCATTTCTATAAGTTTATGTTTTTTGTAAGATTTTTCTTTAAATATTTTGATGATATTTTGCTCACCGCTTACAGAAGGTATTTTTCCTATAGAACTTTCTAAATCTTTAAAAAAACCAGGAGGGATAGGACTATTTTGCAATTGTTTTTTATTTTTTAAATCAATTTTTAGTTTAAATTTTGATACAAAATTATTCCAAGTTATAAACAAAGTGTTACTTAAATTTAAGTTATTTCCAAAATTTTCTAAAGCAATACAAGGTGTGGTGATGTATAAAAAATCTTCCTTTTGTTTTTGAGCGTGTAAATGCAAAGCTGTTTCTATTAAAATAGGATTGACATTAGCAGAGAAAGTGTGATTTTCTATAAAATCTTTAATCTTAGGGCATCTTGAATCTATAATACATTCTTTGGAATTAGAACTTAGTGATAGATATTTATTTTTAATAATTTGAGCGATATCTTCTTTGGGAAAAATGAGTTTAAAATTATTTTGTGTGAGTAGATTTTTTAAATATGATATATCATAAAGTTTTAAAACAACTGGATTGATAAAAATATATTTTTCAGCCAATTAAACAACCTTAATTTTTTGAAAAATATTATCATAATTAATATTTAATGTCAAATATTTTATATTTTTGTTTTATTTATTTTGGAAATTTATTAAAAAATTCCAAAATAAAAAATGATTAAAATGATAGCTGGAATTATGAATTTTACATAATAATACCAAAGCGTAAAGACTTTTCCTTTTAGTGTATTTTGATTAGATAGTTCGACTATGGAATCTTTTTTAAGCACCCATCCTACATAGATACAGCAAAAAAATGCAGTCAATACGAAAAAGATATTGCCGCTTATAAAGTCAAAACTATCAAAAATATTTTTATCTTTTATAATGGTGATATCTTTTAATGGTCCATAAGTAAGTATGCAAGGTAAATTTCCTAGTACAAAAATACTTCCTAAAGTAAGATTTATAGCAGTATTTTTAGCAAGTTTAAATTTTTCTTCTAATACGCTAATTATAACTTGATATATTGGCAAACTTGTGGTTAATGCAGCAACGATTAATAATAAAAAGAAAAACACACAAATGATATTTCCAAAAGGTATATGTGAAAATGCCACAGGTAAAGTTTTAAACACTAAAGAAGGCCCGCTATCTGGAGTTAAACCCACACTAAATAAAGCAGGAAATATCATAAACCCTGCTAAGACTGCTATAAGAGTGTTTAAAACACCTGTATAGATTGAAGTTTTTATAAGATTTTCGCTTTTATTTAAATGTGAAGATAAGGTAATCATCACTCCAAAGCCTAAAGAAAGTGCAAAAAATACTTGTCCTAAAACATCTATAAATAATTTAGGAGTGATTTTGCTTAAATCTGGAGTTAAATAAAATTTAATTCCCTCATTAGCCCCCTCAAGGGTTAAATTTCTTACTACTACTATTAAAAGGCAAATAAATAAAAAAGGCATGAGGTATTTAACAGATTTTTCAATCCCATCAATCACACCTTTTTTAAGTATAATCCAATTAATCACCACAAAAAAAGTAGTGAAAATTCCTATTAGTAAAGGACTATTTTCTATAGTTAGATTGTAAAAATTACTTGTATATTCTGCGCTTATTGGGGTTGAAAGATTAAATTCTCCAATAATAATTTTAAATATATAAGCTAAAACCCAACCCCCTATGACCATATAATAAGCCATAATTCCAAAGCTACCTAAAAGTCCTAAATATCCAACTCCTTGCCAAGATTTATTAATCTTAACTCCATTGCTAGTAGTGCCACCAAAAGCATCTACAGAATTTAGCATTCTTCTTCTTCCGATGACATTTTCTACTAATATAACAGGAATTCCTATGCAAATCATGGCTATACAAAAAGCTAACACATAAGCACCACCACCATTTTCTCCTACTAAATAAGGAAAACGCCAAGTAGCTCCAAAGCCTATGGTAGCTCCTGCTACGGTTAGGATGTAAGTAAGAGTATTACTCCATGTTTGTCTTTGCATGATATTTCCTTAATAAATTTAAATAAAAAATTCTTTAAGATAAAAAATTATACCATTATGCCAAAAAATTAATTATTTTTTTATCAAACTACAAAGGATTTTGCGTGCAAAAGAAAAAAATTTTATTTTTAGGTGCTGGTTATGCTTGTTTATCTACTATCAAAGCTTTAAAAGATGAATTTTTTGAAAATGCACAAGTTAGTTTGATCAATAACAATTCTTATCATTATCATACGATTTTACTTCATAAAGTGGCTTCTGGCGAAGATGTTTTAGGGCCTAAATTTGACATTTTACCTTTGTTAAATTCAAAGATTGATTTTATACAAGATGAAGTTATTAAAATTTCTAAAGACAAAGTTTATGCTAAAAATGGCGAGTATGAATTTGATATTTTAGTTTGTGGATTGGGGTTTGAAAAGGAAACTTTTGGCATTAAAGGTATGCAAAAATACGCTTTGAGTATAGATAATTACGAAAATGCTTTAAAGGTTAATGAAGAAATTTATAAAAAAATTAAAAATTATAAAAGTTCTCAAAATGAAGATGATTTAAAAATAGCAGTTTGTGGCGGTGGTTTGAGTGGAGTTGAATTTGTATCATCTTTAGCTAAAGAGCTTATAAATTTTTGTCAAAAAGAGGGTGTTGATTATCAAAAAATACAGCTTTGTATTATAGAAGCTATGGATCATATTTTACCAATGTTTGAGAAAAAAATATCCCAAAAAGCTAAAAGCGAATTAGAAAAATTTGGCATAAAAGTATATGAAAAATCTAAAATTATAGAATGTAAAGAAAATGAAATTTTATTAGAAGATCAAACATCTATTAAAGCAAATACCATAGTTTGGACAGCAGGTATAAGGGGGAATCGTGTGATTGAAAATAGTCTTGATTTTCCTAGTGTAAGATCTCGCATAGAAGTGGATGAATTTTTACATCCGCTAAATATTAAAGATTCTCATAGATATTTTTTTATAGGGGATAATAGCATTTGTAAAAACCCACAAACTAACACCCCTTATCCTCCAACAGCCCAACTAGCTTTAAGACAAGGTGCTTACGCAGCAAAAGCCTTAACAAAGCTAATCAAAGAAGAAAAATTTGAAAAAGAATTTAAATTTATAAGTGGAAATACTATATGTTCTATAGGTAAAGATTATGCCATAGGGACTATATTGCACAAAACAATTAGTGGTAAAATAGCCATAAAGCTTAAAATTTTTATAGAAAAATTATGGCAATACCAGCTTGAAGGCATTAAAGGCTTTTTTAGATAAAAATTATTGAGGAACCTTTGTTATAAATTCTTTAGCATCTACATAGCCTACAATGCGTCCTAATTCTTGAGAGTCTTTAAAAAATATCATCACAGGTGGCCCAAAAACATTGAATTTTTTCATCACTTCTAAATCTTCTTTAGTGTTATTAGTAATATCAATTTGCAAAAGTGTATAGTTGCTCAATAAATTTTGCACACTTTGATCTTTAAAAGTATATTCTTCTAAAAGCTTGCAATTTTCACACCAAATAGCAGTAAAATCCAACATCACAGGTTTGTTAGAATTTTGCAATTCTTTATTTAATTCTTCTAAATTTGTAATTTTTTTGAAATTTAAACTTGGCAAATTTTGCTCTATAGTAGTGGAAAAATTTAAAGGTTTTAATAAACTTTTTGAGCCCATGGAGCCACCTAAAATAAGACTTAAGCTATAGCATAAAACTAAAATCATACTTGCTTTTTTAAATTTATCAAAATTATTTTTTACTTCATCAAAAAGTCCCATAAAACAAGCAAAAAATACCCCTAATACCCCATATAACATTAAAATGATTTGCGCATTTAAAATTCTTTCTAGCATCCAAATGGCCATAGCAAGCATTAAAAAGCCAAATAACAATTTTATTTTAAGCATCCAAGCACCGCTTTTTAAAAATCCCCCTCCAAGACCTAGCAAAAGCAAAGGCACGCCCATACCAAAACTCATTATAAATAATGATAAAGCTCCTAAAAACACATCTGCACTTTTTGTGATATAGAGCAAAGCTCCAGCTAAAGGTGCAGCAACACAAGGTCCTACTATTAAAGCAGATAAAAATCCCATAATTGCAACACCTATAAAACCATTTTTCCCTTGTATTTTTTTGTTTATATAGTTTTGAAATTTTAAAGGAAGTTGTAATTCATAAAGTCCAAACATGGAAAGTGAGAGTAAAATGAAAATTCCAGCAAAAGTGATAATGATCCAAGTTTGCTGTAATAAACCTTGTACATTAGCTCCTAAAAGCCCCACCAAGGCTCCAGCTATAGCATAAGCTAAAGACATAAAAAATACATAAACAAAAGAAAGATAAAAGCTGTGTTTTTTAGATGGATTATTTTTTAGTTTCATTGCAATTAAAGATGAAAGTATAGGAATCATAGGTAAAATACAAGGGGTTAAAGATAATAACAAGCCATATCCAAAAAATGTGATTAAAGTTATGAAAACATTGTCTTTACTTAAATTTATAGCAATTTGCTCATCTTCGCTTATATTTTTAAATTGATCTTTAATAGAGCTAATTTGATAGCTATTATTTTGTTTATAAATTTCATAATCAACATACACAGGGCGATAGCATAAACCATCTTCAGAACACCCTTGATAAGCTAAGCTAAGTTTTGCTTTGTCTGTTTTAACAAAATCATCAAGTAATAATTTAGGTATAAAAAGTTCAAGTTGATTAAAAATAACTTCTTTATTTTCTCTTTGAGAAGTTTTTGGAAAATTAAGCAAAGAAGTGATGTCTTTAGAATCAAGCATAAGCTTTGTTTGATCTTTATAAAGATAAATTCTATCGGCTAGATTGATTTTTAAAAAAAATCCTTGATTGTTTGAATAGACATTGAGTTTAAATGCTTCATCAAGTTTTAAAACTTCATTAGAAAAAAGAAAATTTATAAAAAATAAAAATACTAGCAAAAAACGCATTTTTTTCCTTAATTATCTTAAATAAAAGACTTTATTTTACTTATTTGTGGTAAATTTAAGTTAATATTTCTCCTAAATAAATCAGTAAAATTATTTTTTAACAACAAGGAAACGATTGAATTTTTTTATATTAAATCATCAATTTAACGAAAGAAAAAGCTTAAATTTTAAAATTTTTATCATCAATGCTTTTATGTTAGCTTTTATTATGTTTTCGTTTTTTTATTTTATCTTTTTAAATGCTACTTATAATTTTGATTTTCTAGCTATTTTAGAATACAAAGATAAAATGATTTTTGGATTTTTTACTACTTTTATAATTAGCTTATTATCTTTGATAATAGGTGTGATTTTTGCTTTGATTTTGTGTTATATGAGTCTTTGTAAAATAGTGATTTTAAATATGTTTGCAAGAGTTTATATAGAGCTTATTAGAGGCACTCCTTTATTGGTGCAAGTGCTTTTGATTTATTATATTTTTGCAGATAGCTTAGGACTTGATAATCGTTATGTATGCGGGGTATTAATCCTAGCTCTTTTTTCTAGTGCTTATATTTGTGAAATTTTTAGAGCAGGAATTTTAAGTGTGCATAAAATTCAATATGAAAGTGCCAAGGCTTTAGGGCTTAGTGAATTTGAAATTTATAAAAGCGTGATTTTCCCACAAGCTTTAAAAAGTGTCCTAGCTCCGCTTAGTGGTCAATTAAGCAATCTTATAAAAGATAGCTCTCTTTTAAGCGTAATAGCCATTTCAGAACTTACTCAAAATGCTCAAGAAATCAACGCTTTTACTTTTTCCACTTTAGAAATTTATATTCCTTTAGCACTTTGTTATTTGGTATTGACTTTACCTATATCTATTTTTTCAAGAAAGCTTGAAAAAAAGCTTTCTTAGAAGAAAAATTCAAGATTTTGCTCTTTAAAAATATCTTGTATATCTTTTAAATATTTTTGAGCTAAGAAATCAAAAAAACCATTTTCTTTTGATTTTTGTATAAATTTATCAAGCTCTTGTTTTAATTTTGCATTGTCTTTGTTTAGAGCTATTGCCCATTGTTCTGGTTTTTCTTCAAAAGGAGTGAAAATGGCTTTAGTTTGCTCAGGATTTTTTTTCCATGCTTTGTAAATACTCATTTGATCATATATAAAACCATCAGCTTTTGCTTGAACTACTTCTAAAATTGCAGCATTTTCTTTATCAAAAACTAAAATTTTTGCGTTTTTAAGATGTTTTTGGGCATAAATATGCGCACTAGTACCTCTTTTTAAAGCTATGATTTTTCCTTTTTGATTTAAATCATTAATGGAGTTTATGTTTGATTTTTTAGCACTTAAAATGGCTAGATTTGCTTTTGCATAAGGCACGGTAAAATCAAGCACTTTTTGTCTTTGCTCGCTAATACTCATGGAAGACATAATCAAGTCTATTTTTTTACTTTTAAGGGCTGGTATGAGTCCATCCCAAGCTATATTTTGAATTTTTAAAGTGTAGTTATTTTCTTTAGCAAATTCTTTTAAAAAATCCACACTTATTCCACTTGGATTTCCTGCATTATCACTCATTTCAAAAGGAGGATAAGCTAGTTCCATTCCTACTGTTAAATCTTTAGCGTTAAGACAAAAGGCTAAGATAAACAATAAAATAATTTTTTTCATTTTAATCCTTTTAAAAAATTTAAAGCTTTTTTATAATCTTCTTTGGTATCTATACCTATACTTTGGGTTTGAATTAATAGCATTTTAATTTTTTTACCATTTTCTAAAGCTCTTAATTGTTCTAATTTTTCACACTCTTCAAGAGCTGAATTTTTTAAAGCACAAAATTCTTTTAGATTTTTTACCTTATAAGCATAAATTCCTAAATGTGCTTTGAAATTTTCTTTATAACTTGCCCTCTCAAAAGGAATTTTAGATCTTGAAAAATATAAAGCAAAATCATTACAATCTATAACCACCTTAACCAAATTTGGATCTTGAGTGCTTGCTAAGTCTTTTATATTTTTATAACAACTTGTCATAAAAGCTTCATTTTTTTCAAAAGCTTCTTGGCTAAATTCTTTAAATTTTTTTATATTTTGTGTTTCTATAAAAGGCTCATCAGCTTGGACATTGATGATGATTTCTTCTTGGTTTAAATTTAAAATTTCACAAGCTTGATTGATTCTATCTGTGCCACTTTCGTGATTTTTACTTGTTAAAACCGCTTTTATGTTGTATTTTTGTGCTAATTCTAAAATCTCTTCATCATCTACAGCTACGCAAACTTCATCAAGTTCTTGCATTTTTTTAGCTGTATAAATAAACATAGGAAGGCCATTTATATCACATAATATTTTATTTTCAAATCGGGTTGATTTTAATCTTGCTGGTATAATAATCATTGTTTAATCCAATCTATAATGGTTTGTTTTAAATCATCAATCTTATAAGTTTTTACCTTTATATCTTCTTGTTCAAATAAACAAGCTATGTTAGGATGAATGTTTTGATTAAATTGATTAGCAATTTCTTGCATTGCTTTTTTTTCATCTAAACATTCCTTATTAAACAAAGCTTTATACATACTTGGTGTAAATTTGCTCCATTGTGCAGTAGAGGTTATTAGAGTAGGGGTATTTGAATCTAGCATTTTAAAACAAGTGCAAGTATGCGGATCTAAAAGATAATCTTGGTATTGCTTTATATAATGCATACATTCTTCATCGGTGCAAAAATCAGCTTCAAAATCTTCTTGCAAAAGCTTTAATTCTTCAAAATTAAGTTCATAAAATTTTTCATTTTTCAAATTTAGCATTAATTCTTTGGTTCTTTGATCTTTAAATTTATCAAAAAGCAATCTTTCTATATTAGAAGATATAAGTATGTCCATAGCTGGAGAGATAGTTTTTTGGAGAGTTTTTGTTCTTAAATCATACCTTCCGCTATTAAAAAATTCACTCAAAATATTATTGCTATTAGAAGCGATTTTAATTTTTGAAATTTTTGCTCCCATTTTTTTAGCATAATACGCACCCAAAGCATCGCCAAAATTTCCACTTGGAATGATAATATCTAAATTTTTATCTAATTTTAAACTTGCATAATAATGATAAATAATTTGAAAAAGTATTCTTCCAAAATTAACAGAATTAGCCGCACTTAAGTGGATGTTTTCTTTTTTTAATACAGCTTTAAATTCTTCATCATTTAAAAGTGTTTTTAGTGCATTTTGCGCATCATCAAAATTTCCTTTTATAGCAATAGATTTTAAATTACAAGCTTTAGAATGAATCATTTGCAAAGCTTGGGTTTTGCTTGTGCCATCATTTGGATAAATGCAAACTACTTTGATATTTTTTTTATTTTCAAAACTTTTTAGAGTAGCTGGGCCTGTATCACCGCTTGTTGCGCACATGATTAAATAAAAATCATCTTTTTTTAAATACTCTAAAAGCACTCCAAAAGGTTGTAAAGCCATATCTTTAAAAGCTCTAGTTGGCCCATGATATAGTTCATTGATATATAAATTTTCATTGATTTTTGTGATATTGATGGGACAATTTTTATCATCAAAATTATCATAAACTTCTAAAGCCTTTTGAAAAATTTGCAAATTGATGTCAAAATCAAATGCACCAATGATTTTTAAAGCAAGTTCTTTGTAGTTTAAATTTTTTAGATTTTCAGGATTTAATCGTGGTAAATTTAAAGGAGCATAAAGTGCGTTATTTGGAGCACTTGGATTTAATAAAGCATTTGAAAAACTTGAAGTTTGGGTAATATCTTGAGTAGAATGTAATAACATTATAATCCTTTAGTTAAATTCTTTTACATAAGCTTTTAAACGCTCTTTGAAATTTTCATTTAAAACAATTTCTAATTTTATAAGCTCTGTTTTAAAACCAAAATCTTTCACCTTTACATAATCTTTAAAAGTTAGCATTAAAGTATCACAATGATGTTTTTTTAAAAGCGTTTCAAGCTCTTCTTTGCTAAAAGCATAGTGATCAGCAAAAAAATAACAAGCCCTAGCTTTGATAAAATGCTCGTATAATCTAAAAGGCTTAGCTATGGAAGTGATTAAAATAGCTTTTTGGTTTTCTTTTACATAAGAATAACGCGTAAAATCTTTTCCTTCATAGGTGATAAAATCAGCTTTTTTTTCATAAATTTTTGGCAAACGATAAGCCCCGCTTGGCAAGGTGAAATTAAAATAAGGCTTTTCTTTTCCAAAAAGCAAAATATCAAATTTTTTAATATGAAATTTAGAAAATGCATCATCTAAAATAACTATTTTAGCACCTAATTCAATAGCCTTTTTTATACCTAAAATCCTATCTTCACTTACTATAACACCAAAACATTCTTTATTTAACGCATATTCCATAGCTTCATCGCCACTTTTGCTTATATCGCATAAAATTTGATGATTGTGTTTAACAACTATAAGTCCTTTGCTTTTTCGTTTATAACCTCTTAAAATGATGAAATTTTTTTCAAATTCAGCTGCAATAGCTTTGCAAATTGGGGTTTTTCCATTTCCACCTATGGTTAAATTTCCTACACTTATAATGGGTATGCTAAATTGCACTTCTTTTTTAAATTTGGTATTTAAAATGGCTATTAAAGTATATAAAAAACTAAAGGGTAAAAGCAAAAATGCTAACAGTTTTTGATAAAAGCTAGGTTTAAAAAAATACTTATCAAGCCAAGTCATATAATGCTTTCTAGTGTAGTGGGAAGTTTTCTTTTAAAAGCATTTTCTTTTATGCGTTTTAAAACTAAATTTTTTAAATTTTCATCAAAATGATCTAAATTTTCATTATTTTCTATAGCTTTTAAAACTTCATCTAATTGTTTATAGGCATAACCAAGATCGTTTTCATCGCTTTGATTTGGCCAAAGATCAGCGCTAGGAGCTTTATTGATAAAATTTTCATGCACACCTATAAATTTAGCAAATTCAAAAATTTCGCTTTTATAAAGAGTAGCTAAAGGATTAAAAGCACAAGCTAAATCTCCATAAATAGTTCCATAGCCAAGCATTAATTCACTTTTGTTTGAAGTGCCTACGACTAAGGCATTTTTTAAAGCAGAATAATCATACAATAAACTCATACGAATTCTTGCTGTGAAATTTCCTTTGCGTATTAAATTTAAATCTTTGCTTACCTTTTCAAAGCTTTGTAAAATTTCATCAATATAAATAATCTCATGATGGATTTGCAATGTTTTACAAAGTTTTAATGCATCGTCTAAATTTTGTTTATTAGAATTTTTTGTAGGCATTAAAAGTGTAAAAAGTCTTTCATTTACTGCCATCTTGCAAAGATGAGCCACCAAAGCAGAATCTATCCCACCACTTAATCCTAGGACTAAATTTTTATTTCCGGCTTGTTTTTTTATAAAATTGATTAATAATTCTTGTAATTTTGTATAATTCATAAAAAATCTTAGTATTAAATTAAATTTAGTAAATTATATTTTGATTTAGTTAAAAGGAAGTTTATATGCGTATTTTAAAATGTCCTTGTGGTCCTTATGAGACAAATTGTTATATTGTTGATTATGATAATAAGCAAATCATCATCGATCCAGGTGAAAATGCTTTGGATTTTATAAAAGAAAATGCTAAAAATCCTCTTGCGATTTTAAATACCCATGGTCATTATGATCATGTATTTGATAATGCTAAGGTAAAAAATGCTTATCATATTCCAATTTATATCCATAAAAATGATGCTTTTATGTTGCAAGATCCTTTTAATTATGGTTTTGAGCATTCTTTTGCAGATGTTTTGATTGAAAATGAAAATGAGATAAAAATTGATGAGTTTGTTTTCAAATTTCATTATTTTCCAGGGCATACTCCAGGATGTTGCATGATAGAATTGTGTGGTAAAGATGTGCTTTTTAGCGGTGATTTTTTATTTTATAGGAGTATAGGAAGATGGGATTTTCCATATTCTGATGCTAATTTAATGAAAGAAAGTTTATTAAAAGTTTTAAATTATGAAAAAGATTATGAACTTTTACCAGGTCATGGTCAAAAAACCAGTTTAAAAGAAGAGCAAAATGCTATACCAGCGTGGCTTAGGTATTTTTAATGCAAAATGTTTTATATTTTTTATGTTTTCTGTTGATTTTGAGTGCAATTTTAAGTTTTTTTAGACCCAAAAAAACACAAGAAAAAAAGAAATTTTTTCATAAATGTCCTTGTTTTAAAGCTGTTGAGAGTGGCTTTATGAGTAAAATTTGCATTTATGTGGGTGGTTTTGGCTTTATGTATTCTATTTTATATATGGGCTTTGATGTTTATGATGTGAAATTATTTGCTATTTTGGTTGTTTCTTTTGGACTTTGGTATTTTGCTTGGATTTTAAAAAAAGAGTAAAAAACTACAATTAAAATGCTAAAATACCTTTTTAATTATCAAAAAGGGTATTATAATGAGAAAAAGCATAGCTGAATGGCATAAGCAAGAATTACTTTTACTTTCTTTGCCTCATAAGGATACTGATTGGAAGCCTTATTTAGAAGAAATTTTACAAAGTTATGAAGAATTTATAAAAGCTGTGGCTAGATTTCAAAAAGTGTTATTAATCGCGCCTGGTGAAAGTGATTTTGCAAGATTTAAAAGCATTGAAAATGTAGATTTTTTTCAGTGTGAAACTAATGATACTTGGATTAGAGATTTTGGTGCTATTGATGTTTATGAAGATGAAAAACTCATAGGACTTGATTTTACCTTTAATGCTTGGGGGGATAAATTTCAAAGCTCTTTAGATAATGCTGTAAATTCTAAACTTTTTAACAATAAACTACAAGGAAAATTAGAAAAAATAGATTTTATTTTAGAAGGTGGAAGCATTGATTTTAATGGTGATGGAGTTATGCTTACTACCACCACTTGCCTTTTAAATGAAAATAGAAATTTGCACTTTAATCAAGCACAAATTGAAAAAAAATTAAAAGATATTTTTGGATTGAAAGAAATTATATGGCTTGAAAATGGCTTTATAAAAGGCGATGACACAGACTCTCATGTGGATACTTTAGCACGGTTTATAAATGAAAATACCATAGCATATTGTATTTGCGAAGATGAAAACGATGAGCACTATGAAGCTTTAAAAGCTATGGAAAATGAGCTTAAAAAAACTAAATTTAACCTTTTACCTTTACCTTTACCAAAGCCTATTTATTATAATGATAAAAGACTTGGAGCTACTTATGCAAATTTTGTTTTTATCAATAATGCTTTAATAGTCCCAACTTATAATGACACAAACGATAGTATTATCATTAATGCTTTACAAAAAGCTTGTAAAGATCGAGAGGTAATTGGCGTTGATGCAAGGGTGTTTTTAAGGCAAAATGGATCTTTGCATTGTTCTTGTCAAAATCGCTATCAAGGATTAAGATGAATTTAGCCAAAATTGCAACTATTAGTGCTAGTATTTGTGCTATTTTTTTAGCTATTGTGAAATTTGTGATTGGTTTTACTACAGGATCAGTAGCTATACTTGCTAGTGCGATTGATTCTTTGGTGGATTTTGTTATTTCTATTTTGAATTTTTTAGCACTAAAAAAAGCTTCTCAAAAATCAAACAATCAATATAATTTTGGTTATTCCAAAATAGAAGCTTTAATGGGATTGCTTGAAGGTTTTGTGATTTTTATTATAGGTGTTTATATTTTTTATGAAAGTATAGTAAAAATTTACCATCAAGAAAGGGTTGATAATCTAAATTTAGGCATTTATGTTATGGTATTTGCCTTAGTGGTGACTTTTATTTTGGTGTTATTTTTATCTTATGTGGCTAAAAAAACTCAAAGTTTGATTGTAGAGTCTGATTGTTTGCATTATAAAAGCGATGTTTTGACAAATTTCTTTACATTATTAGCTTTGGTGATTATTTATTTTACACAATTTTATATTATTGATGCTATTTTTGGGATATTGGTAAGCTTTTATATAGCTTTTTCTTCGTTTAAGATTATCAAAAAAAGCTTAGAATTTTTAATGGATAAAGCTTTGGATAAAGAAGTGGTAGATTGGATACAAGTTTGCATACAAAAACATCCTGAAATCATTAGTTTCCATCAATTAAAAACGCGTCAAAGTCCTGATAAAAAATATCTTAGTGTGCATTTAGTGTTTTGTCCTATAATTTCTTTACTAAATGCACATAAAATAGCTGATGATATAGAAGATGAGATTAGAAAAAACTATAAAGATGATAAGTGGGATATACAAATTCATCTTGATCCATATGATGATTCTGAAGAAGAAAGGGTAAAAAATGAAAGTAGCTTTGATACAGCAAAAATTTCATCAAAATAAAAAAGATACTATAAATAAAACTTGTGAATTTATAAAACAAGCTAAAAAAGAAAATGCCGAGCTTGTATGTTTGCAAGAGCTTCATCAAACTCAGTATTTTTGCCAGAGTGAAAATGTGGATTTTTTTGATTTGGCAAATGATTATGAAAAAGATATAAATTTTTGGTCAGAAGTAGCTAGGGAAAATGAGATAGTTTTGGTTACTTCTTTGTTTGAAAAAAGAAGTGCGGGGCTTTATCATAATACAAGTGTAGTTTTTGAAAAAGATGGAAAGTTAGCAGGAAAGTATCGCAAGATGCATATACCTGATGATCCTTGTTTTTATGAGAAATTTTATTTTACACAAGGTGATTTGGGTTTTGAGCCTATAAAAACAAGTCTTGGTAAGCTTGGAGTTTTGGTATGTTGGGATCAGTGGTATCCTGAAGCTGCTAGGATTATGGCTTTAAAAGGTGCGCAAATTTTGATATATCCTACGGCTATTGGTTGGTTTGATAAAGATGACAAAGAAGAAAAACAAAGACAATTAAATGCTTGGATCAATATACAAAGAGCTCACGCCATAGCAAATGGCTTGCCTGTTGTGAGTATAAATAGAGTAGGTTTTGAAAAAGATGAAAGTGGCGTAGAAGATGGCATAAGATTTTGGGGAAATTCTTTTGTTTTTGGAGCACAAGGCGAAGAACTTTTTATGGCAGATAATGAAAATGAACTTTGTAAAATAGTGGATATAAATATGCAAAGATGTGAAAATGTGCGTAGATGGTGGCCATTTTTACGCGATAGACGCATAGAATTTTATAATGATTTGACTAAGAGATTTATTGATTAAAGGAGTAAAATGACTAAAAAAGTGTTAATACCCCTTGCAAAGGGTTTTGAAGAGGCTGAATTTATAGGCATAGCTGATGTTTTAAAAAGAGCAGCTAAAATGAGTGGAAATTTAGAGCTTATCATCGCTTCTTTAGATGATGAGCTTATAGTTGAAGGAGCAAATGGAATTTGCATTAAAGCAGATACGACGCTAGCTAAGATCGATGCTAAAAATTTAGACGCCATTGCTATGGCTGGTGGATTTGAAGGAATGATGAATCTTAAAAATAACCCAACCATTATAAAAATCATCCAAGATCTTCATACGGATAAAAAAATAGTAGCAGCAATTTGTGCTTCGCCTATAGTATTGGCTAAAGCAGGGGTGATTAATGGAGAATTTGCTTGTTATCCAGGATGTGAAAGTGGTATTGATGGAGTTAGAGTTTCTAAAGCTGTTGTGGTAAATGAAAATGTCATCACTTCAGCAGGACCTGCTACGGCGATATTGTTTGGCTTAGAGCTTGCTAAACACTTGTGTTCGGTAGAAATTTATGAAAAACTTTATGAAGGTATGCTTGTCTCGCTTACAAAATAATCTCTCAAATTTGAGAGATTACATCGTTTTGATTAGCTGAGTGATTTCTCCTTCATGGGGAAATCTATCCACTTCGCAATTAAATAAATCTTTTTTTGAATAAATGATTTTACCATTTACTTCAACGATAAAATGTCCTCCACCTTTTTCTATGGTAGAAATTTGTGCATTTTTGAACTCATTTTGTATTTCTTCTGCAACCCTTGCAGCTTGTGGTTTGTAGTTTCAAAAATTACAATAATAAATTTTTACTTCCATTTTTTACTCCTTTTTTAAGTGTGATATTATACATTTTTTATCCAATTATTTTAAATTTAAAGATTTTTTTTATAATTACGAAAAATTATTAAGGGATAGTATGAGCCAATTTACGCATTTACATTTACATACAGAATATTCTTTATTAGACGGAGCAAATAAACTTAAAGAACTTGCTAAAACCTTAAAAGCACAAGGGGCAACTAGTGTTGCTATGACTGATCATGGTAATATGTTTGGTGCGATTGATTTTTATAAAACTATGAAAGCTGAAGGGATAAAGCCTATTATAGGCCTTGAAGCATATTTGCATAATCACGATGATTTAAGCGATAAAAGCTCAAGACAACGCTTTCATATTTGTTTATTTGCTAAAAATGAAATTGGCTATAAAAATTTAATGTTTTTAAGTTCTCAAAGTTATATCCATGGTTTGTATTATTACCCAAGGATTAATAAAAAGCTCTTAGAAAAACATAGCGAAGGTTTGATTTGCTCTTCAGCATGCTTACAAGGAGAGGTAAATTGGCATTTAAATACAAAAAATGAAAGAAATATCAAATTTGGCGCAAAAGGCTATGAAGGAGCAAAAGAAGCAGCTTTATGGTATAAAAAAGTTTTTGGAGATGATTTTTATCTTGAGATAATGCGTCATGGGATTGATGATCAAAAATTTATTGATGAGTCTATTATAAAGCTTTCTAAAGAACTTGATATAAAAATCATAGCTACTAATGATACGCATTATACTTTTAAAGAAAGAGCAGCTGCGCATGAAGTGTTTATGTGTATAGCTATGGGTGTTAAGCTTGATGATCCAGGGCGTTTAAGACATGAAGTGCATGAATTTTATGTAAAAACGCCAGAGCAAATGAGCGAGCTTTTTGCAGATATCCCTGAAGCCATTGAAAATACTCAAGAAATTGCAAATAAATGCAATTTAGAATTAAAACTAGGAGATCCAACTCCTCCAAATTTTAAATTTACAAAAGAATATGCTAGTAAATATAATCTCAATTTAGTTGAAGATAGAGAATTTAGCTTTGATAATGATGATATAGTTTTTGAGTATCTTTGCAAAAAAGGTTTGGAAGAAAGACTTCGATTTATTGATGAGAGTAAGCATGAAGAATACAAAGCTAGGCTTGATTTAGAAATTAACATTATCAAAAATATGAAATTTTCAGGCTATATGCTAATAGTTCATGATTTTATCGCAGCAGCCAAGGAAAAAGATATACCAGTGGGGCCAGGTCGTGGAAGTGCAGCAGGAAGCTTGGTATCATATTGTTTAAAAATTACAGATTTAGATCCTATACCTTATAATCTTCTTTTTGAGAGATTTTTAAATCCTGAGCGTGTATCTATGCCTGATATTGATGTGGATTTTTGTCAAGATAGAAGAGGGGAAGTGATTGATTATGTTATCGATAAATACGGAGCTGAAAAAGTAGCACAAGTGATTACCTTTGGTAAGCTTTTAGCAAAAGGGGTGATTAGAGATGTAGCTAGGGTTTGTGATATGAGCATACCTGATGCTGATGCTTTAGCAAAATTAGTCCCTGAAGAGCTAAAGATCACATTAGAAAAAGCTTATGAGCAAGAGCCAAAAATAGCTGAATTTATAAATTCTCATCCAAAAGGACATCAAGTTTGGGATTTTGCTAAGGCACTAGAAGGGTTAAATAGAAATGCGGGTATGCACGCAGCAGGAGTTGTGATATCTAATGAAGCTTTGTGGAATAAAGCTCCACTCTTTAGACAAAGCAAAAACGATGAAAGACATTTGGTTACGCAGTATTCTAAAGAGTATTTAGAAGATGTAGATTTAATCAAATTTGACTTTTTAGGACTTAAAACTTTAACGGTGATTGATAATGCGATCAAGCTTATCAAAAAAAGATACAACAAAGATGTCATTTGGGAAAAAATAGATGTAAATGATCCTAAGGTTTATAAAACCATACAAAGTGGAAATACTTTAGGAATTTTTCAAATAGAATCAGGAGGTATGCAAAGCTTAAATGCTAGATTAAAACCTGAAAGATTTGAAGACTTAATTGCGGTTTTAGCTTTGTATAGACCAGGCCCGCTTGATAGTGGAATGGTGGATGATTTTATCGAGATTAAGCATGGTAGAAAAGCTGCAACATATGCATTTGATGATTTAAAACCTATACTTGAAAATACTTATGGAGTTATAGTTTATCAAGAGCAAGTTATGCAGATTGTGCAAAAAATAGGCGGTTTTTCTTTAGGAGGAGCTGATAATGTGCGTCGTGCTATGGGTAAGAAAAAAAGAGAAATTTTAGATAATCTTAAAGCTGAATACCTAGAAGGAGCTAAAAAACAAGGATATGATGAGAAAAAAGCTGATGATTTGTTTGAGCTTATTTTGAAATTTGCTGAGTATGGTTTTAACAAATCTCACTCTGCAGCATATGCACTCATTACTTTTCAAACAGCTTTTTTAAAGACTTATTATCCGAGTGAATTTATGGCTGCACTTTTAACTAGCGAAGAAAGCAATGTAGATAAAATAGCAAAATATATCGAAGAAATGAAAAGAATGAATATCAAGCTTTTGCCTCCAAATATCAACAAAGCTCAAAGAGAATTTAGTGCTATTAAGCTTGAAGATGGCTCTGAAGCGATTATTTATGGACTTGGAGCTATAAAAAGTGTGGGAATTCCTGCTATAGAAAATATCATGGCTATCCGTAAAGAGAGTGGTTTTAGTGATTTTAATGATTTTATAAGCTTAATTGATCCAAGCAAAATTAATAAAAAAACCATAGAAAATTTAGCAAAATCAGGCGCTTTTGATGAATTTGGCTATACAAGAAAATGTTTAATTGATAATCTTGAACTTATTTCTGAAACAAGTAAAAAAATTGCCGAAGTTAAGCGAAATTCTACTGCTTCGCTTTTTGGAGAAGATGAGATTGCAGGAGATATTAAGGTAGAAATTCGAGAAAATAAAAACGAATTTGATTTGATGGAAAAACTTGGATATGAAAAAGAAATGCTTGGAATTTATGTATCAGGCCATCCTTTGGATAAATTTTCTTCTCAAATGGAAGGTATAGAGTATTACAAAAGTATAGATTTTGAAGAATTAAAAGGTGAGGGTGAAATTTTAACCATTGGTAAAATTGAAGATTTTAAATCTATGATGAGCAAAAGTGGAAAAAGATATGCTAAAGCAGAAATTTTAGATCTTTATTCTTCTTTTGAAATGATTATTTTTGAAGCTCAGGTAGAAAAAGTAGAAAATATTTTCAAAGAAAAAAAAGAACAAGCATTTGCATTTTTACTTCGATATAAAAACAATGACAATGATCTAAGCTTTAGTTTAAATGAAATTTATACTTTAGAAGAAGCCAAGGAAAATGAGATTAAATCTTTCAATAAAAAGAAAAATTTTCAAAAAAAAGAAGCAAAAGAAGAATACACTCAAGAACCTGCTAAATTTGAAGAAAATATTATAGAGCTTGATATAAATAAGCTTAGTAAAGATATGGTTTATGAGATTTATTCTTTAGCAAATTCTAAACACAATCCAAAAGATACTAATAATAAAAAATTAGTTTTGAAAGTATTAGATGTGGGTAGTTGTTTGCTTTATCATACAGGTTTTGTGATTTCTAAAGAGGCTTTTGAAGAAATTTCTCAAAAATGCAAAACTTAAGTATTTAAATAAAAATATTTTATATGAGATTTTATGCAAATTTAAGTTGATAAAATTCAATGCCATTTTAAAAAATCACGAAGTTATCTTATAAAATGTCTCAAAAAAGGTTTTTATATATTTTTTAGTTAAAATTTAATTATTTTATTTATTAAGGCAGAATTTTAAGATAACTAAAATATATAAAAAACCATTTTTGTTTATTAAATATTTATATATTTATTTTTTAAAAATTTTCAATATTTCTTGTTTATATTCGCTTGATTTTAAAATTTCATAAAAATCTTTATCATAAAAAGTTCCAAGCTTTTGTATATCTACATTATGACTTGCAAATTCTATTAAAATGTCTTTTATTGGGTATTCTTTACCATCAAGGTCTAATCTATCCTTAAAATTATCTAAAAAAATAAGCAACGCAGGGGCTTTTACTCCAGTATGATATTCTATAATAGAATCTGCACGCAATAAATTATGTCTTAAAAGCTGTAAAAATCTTGATACTCTTCCCTTTACTTCATAAGCGAGCATTTTCTGAATCGGCGCTAAGTAATACCTTCCTACTATATTTAGATCATATGGTATATTTTTTAAATCTATTTTTAATCCATGTTTAAAAAGTAAATAAATAAGATCGCTATGCACAAACATAACTAGTAGTTTTTCATCAAGCATCTCTTTAGGATAACGCTTTATTAATTCTTGAAAGAAAAAATCAAGTGTTTCATCATCTGCATCGCAAAATCTTATATTAGGCGTTTGATTAAGTCTAATATTTTCAAAAAATGTAGTATCGATTTTACTATCAAGATTATCCAAGATAAATTCTAAAATATTTTTGTTTTCTGTGCTCAACTTATGTTTTAATGCAACAGATAAACCAAATTTGTTTTCTTTAGTAATTACTACTTTATAGCCTAATGTTCTAAGAAATTTAGCATATTCTAGTTTATCAAAACGCAAACAAGTATGCATCACTTCATCACTAATAGGAATATGAAAGCCTTGAGATTTTGCATTTTTTACAAGAGTACTAAAAAAATCCTCATCTGGCATTGCATTGCTTGTCGTTCCTTTTGGTACATAAAAACAAAGCTGAGTGATATGTCTGTATTGTTCATTTTGCAAAGGAATTATTTTTTCTAAAATAATCTTAGCCTGCTTATAATCACGCGCCTTAACAAGCTTACATAATAATTCATAGCTTGGATTATCCATATCAAATACTGCTTTATACCATGAAGGTGGATTATTTTGTAAAGAGCAGTCGCTAAATATATTGTTTGATTGTTCTACTAATTCGCTTGGTAGATTCCATTCGCTTAAATCGCAGTCAAAAGATTTTGCTCCATGAAACATAGAATTGATGTTTTCAGCTTTTTTTGGTTTCCATTTAGATAAATCACTTTTAAAAGACTCACAATCACAAAACATCTCTTCAAAATCTTTTACATTTGTAACTTTCCACTTGCTTAAGTTTGCATTAAAATCTTTTAATCCTTTAAAAAGTCCATTCATGTATTTGATTTGGCTCACATCCCAAGACTCTATCCCGCTAAAATCTTTCCTATTTGTATGCAAATGAATGATTTCCATAGAATAACTAGCAAAAAGTTGATTTAGGTCTTTTATGTAACTTAAATCAATTTGCCCTAAAGATATAAATTCCATCTCTACTAATATTTTTAATTCAAAAAGATTAAATGGAATATAGCAAAGATTTGGATGTTTTGGTTTAAATTTACCTTTTTTATCATAAAAAGCACAATCGCGCAAAGTGCTTTCTATGCTTTTACCTTTTATAATATCTTCTAAAATCTTTCTTAGTTCGTAAAGACTGCTTTTTTTAAGTTCTTTCCTTACGCTCTTGCTATAATCTTTATAACCATCATTATTATAATCAATGCAAATAAATTCACTAAATTCTATATAAATACCATCTCCTATATTTTTACCTTTGTTAGAATCTACTACAACTTTATCGATTAACTCATTTATAGCATCATCACATATTTTTAAAATGTCTTTGTCGATGCTTTTAATAGCGCCATTTTGTAATAAATTTAAAGCTTTTAAAACTTTAAAATTTTGCACAGCATCTATAAGCTCTTTAGGAGTTTTTCCTAAAATTATTGTAGTTTCTTGTGTTGAAACTTTATTTACATCTTTTTTTTCTCCATTCTCCTTGGATTTTTTTATGGCATCGTTTAAAAGCTTGGAGTATTCATCATGATATTTACCTAATAAATCAAAGTCAGTTTTTCCATCAATTTCGCAATGAGAAGAATCATATGCTGGTAAATTAAAATTTTTTATAATTTGCTCTGAAGTCATTGCTCCTGCATCTTTTAAAAGCTTTTTATTTCTAGATCCTTTTGCAATATCTAAAGGAGTATCTGGGGTAGCAAAATTCACATTAGCTCCAAGTTTGATTAAAAGCTTTGTAACCTTATAAGTTTCTGCTTCTTCTACAGCTTCAAATAAAAGAGTTTCATTGTTACATTTTCTTAATTTGCTAAAAGTTTGCATATCTACATTAGCTCCTCCTTTTATAGCTAGTTCTAATAATTCATAATTATTTTGTCTAGCCCAAAAATGCATAGGAGTCCTACCGGAATATCCCTTATCATGCACTTCAAATTTAGCTCCACGATTTACTAGATACTGTATGATTTGAGAATTTGGATTATCAGCATTGAGTATATAATCATAGATTAGAGCGTTTTGATAAATACAAGGATCATCTTCTACTTCTTTCATTAAGATGTATTTTTCATTAGCTTCTTTGATATATTTCATATCATGAAAAGCAAAGTTATATTTAGGATCTTTTAAACTTAATCCATACTCATCAAATAAATAATCTAAAATAGAAAAATCATTATTATTATCTTCACAAGCATGTGCAGCTCTTATTATTAGATTAAAAGGATCAAATAAAGGAAAGTCTCCATCCTCATCTTTAATATTAAGCTCATAACAAGATATTTTTACAGGATAATCCTTTAAAATATCTTTTAGCTTAACTAAATCATTATTATCTATAATTTCAAGAACTAAATCTTCTAATTCATCTTTTTCTTGATAGCTCATAGCTTTGATATCTTCTAGTTTTTTCATTGTTTTTCCTTTAATTTTTATTTTTTCTTCTTTCTTCATACATTTTAATTTGTTCTGGTTCTTCTAAGCTTGTATCGATATTGTATTCTTCAACCAATTCCTCCCAAGTCTTAGCTCCTGCTTTTTTTAAGATTTTTATGTTTTTATTTATATCGCAAGTATTAGCTCTATCCAATGGAGTAGCAGGATCATAATATTCAATTTTTCCATCTTCAATATCACTTATACAACAATTAGCCGCATTTACATCAGCTCCATATTTGATTAGCACTTCCACACAAGCTCCTATAGGTTTCTCATCAGATTCTGCAGCTCTATGCAAAAGGGTTTCTCCTGCATCGCTAAAACTAAATTCATTTTCTGTTTTAATACTTCTCATATTAGGATTTGCTCCTAGTTTTAAAGCTTCTTCTAAATACTTCACTTCTTCGCCGCATAATATCCATTCATGTAAAGGAGTATCGCCGCTTTCTTCATTATAAGTTTCAAATGTGCATCCTTTTTTAAAAAAATACTCTATTACTTCTTTATTTTTTCCATCTCTATCAATATACCTACTAAGTGCATTGTATCCAAAGCACACTTCATTGGCTTTAAGTCCTAAATTTTCAAAATACTCCATCATTTCAAAACTTTTACTTTTATCATAAGCAATTCCTGCACAAGCTAAAGCGATAACAGGATCGATAATAGCTCTTTTGTTTTCACTATCCCAATAAGGTGTATAGCATTTTTCAAAAAATATTTCAGGCACAGGATAATCTTTTAAAAATTCTTTAACTTCTTCAAGTTTGTTAGCCTCTACAAGATCATAAAATTCTAAACATAAGTTTTTTACATATTTATCTACATCTTCTTCCAAAGATAATATTTCTTCTAATGTTTTCATTGTTTTTCCTTTTTTTGTAAAATGAGTTTTAATCTTTAAAAAGTGATTTTAGTATTTTATAAATCTCACTTAAATCATCATGACAAAGCACATTTTTAATAAACCAATCCTTAAATTCATCCTCATCTGCTTCATCATAAGGTATACCAGTATCTTCTTCAAAAGCAACTTCGTAGTTTTCTGGATCTAAATTATTATATGCACCTTCCATAAAATCATCTATATGATTTTTTACTGCTTCTAGGAGTTCTTTATTAGGTTTTGTGTCTAAAAATGCTTTGAAATCATCTAAGCTTTCTAAAATATCGGTATTAAAATCCATTGTTTTTCCTTGTGTTGTTGATTTTTAATTTTTTTAGTGTTTTCATTTTTCCCTTTCTTTATTTAATCTAAGTGTTATTAATCCAAACTATTTCATCAATTTGTTCAGCATAAGTAGCAAATCGTAATTTAAAATTCCTAGGATTGTTTTCATTGAAAAATTTCTTAAAGAGTGGATTTGTTTCTATAAAGTCAAAGATTTTTTCACATCTTATTTGTTGCTCTTTATAATTGATTTCTAGATCTTCCACATCATCTACTTCTTTTAAATTTGCATATTTAATAAATTCTCCATTGTTATCATTGCTTGAGTAAGATTTATTTTGCTCAAGATACTCATCATATGATAAACTAAAAGTTATCATTAAAACCCATCTGCTTAGATTTTCATCTTTAAAAAAAGTGTAAAAATCTTTCTCAAATTTGAAACAAATATAATATTCATCTATAAATGGTTTATTGTGTGAAATATCAATATTTATAAAAAAATCTACATAATCTTTATCCGTATTTTCTAAAAATTTCACTGGTGTTAGGCAAATTTTTTTAAATTCATTATAAATTTTTAGAGCATTTAAACTATCAAAAGGTTTTAATGTATCATAAAATTCTTTAGCCATTTTGATGCTTTGCAATGAAATAAAATTTTCATTTGTTTGTTTAATGTTTTGTAATTTTTCTAGTTGTATTTGTTCTTGTATATAAAATGTTTCTAGTCCAAATTTTTCATAAGGACTTTGTGAGTAAAATTTAACTTCCTTTACACTTAGTGGAAAATGTTTATTTATAAAAGAGCTCATGCATGTAAAATTATCTTCTAAATTTGATTGATACATATCTGTACAAAACATAATATAAAGTATATTGTTTTTTTCACATATAAAAAGATTATTGTAAGAATTTTTACAAGAATAAACATAGTCAAAGAATTTTTTATCAAAATTGGATTTAAATTCTATATTTTCATCAATGTTAAAATCCTCTTCTTTGCTTCTATCCATATAGGCTATAATGATCTTTTTTAAATCATTTTTAAAATATTTTAAAAAACAATTACATTGAAAAAAATCAAAACTACCTATGTATTTATAAACTTTAGTATGGTTGTCTTCTAAATAGCAACAACCTTGATAAAAAATAGAATTTAAAGCCATTCCTCCATTGCCATTTTGTCTAAAATTTAAATCAAAAAGTAAAGGAAGTGAGTTTTGATTAAACTGCTCTTTTTCTATAAAATCTAAAATATATTCTTCTTCTATGGTGTCTCCAAACATAATAGCTGATTTTAAATTTTTATTCTCTTCATTTTCTAGTATGAAAATTTGCAAATTATTATCTAAATCTAATTTAAAATCAAAATTTGCTTTTAAATTTAATATTTTCAAAGCTTTGCTTAAGGAGTTAAAGCACTCATCGTCATTTTGGATAAATATAATATTTTTAATTTCTTCTGTTTTTAGATAATTTGCCAACTCTTTTAAATTTATTATTCGTCTATAAGATAATCCATAGGTTATATTAGCTTTTAAGGCATCGCAATATTCTTTGTGTTTAATGATATTTAAGAAATTTAATATATTGTCTAAATCAAAAAGAGATTCTCCTAACATTAAATAATCAAATATTTCTTCTGCTTGGCTTTCTATATTATTGTTTGGTTTAATTTGTGTAAAACCTAGTAAGCGTATTTTCGGTTCTTGAAATTCTTTATTTGCTTTTAAAAAACCTATGGAGTTTTCATTAATGTATTGTCTATCATATACAAAAATTTCACCATCGACATACTGCCAGTCTTTAAAATCATAATTTTGTAAAAATTCTTCTTTTTCATATGAAGATAAATCTTTTATTTGACTTAAAATATCTAAAATTTGATTTAAAGCTATAAAATTTGTATTTTTGTTTAAAAATTCTTGAAAATTTGTGATTTTATTTAAATTTTTTAATTGAATTTTTATATGGTCTTTTGTGTAGTATATTTGATTTTCGTAATAATTTAAATTTTGATTAAAATTTTCAAGATTTAATTTATGCATTAAGGTATAAAATTCTTTCAGGGTTTGTAGCTTTTTTAGGTGTTTTTGAGTGATACTTACTCCACATTTTAATAAAGTTTTGAAAAGATTTTGATCTATTTTTAAGGCAAAATTTTGTTTTTGCTCATTTTCTAAATTATAATAAAAATCGTATTCTTTGGTGCTAAAAATAGGTTCAAAAACACAAATATTTATATTTTTCAAAGTTTTTTTACTAACACTTTTTTGCATTAAAATTTCGATAAAATCATTATGAATTAAATCGTGTATTTTGCTTTGTTCTAAAACATCATCTAATGCTAAAAAATTACCACAAAGTTTTTGGATAATTTTATCAAACAAAGAATTGATAGTATTTATGTGAAAATTTGTAATATTTATATTTTCATCTAAATTTAAAATTTCTTTTATGTATTTTTCTTCAATAGAATTTAAATTTATAGTATATTCGTGTTTTTGTGAAGGAGCTAACTCTTCTTCTAAAATCTGTTTAGAAAAATCATTTCTTTTTTTAATTTTGTAAGCTTTTATGGCATTAAAATTAAATTTTTTCGCTCTTATGAGTTCTTGTTCTTTATTTTTTATCTCTTCATCATTTAAGTTTGCATCAATTCTTTCATAAGCTAAAAGTTTTGGAGGACTATAGGTATAATCTAATATAAAAAGTTCTATGCATTCTTCTTTTTGCCACTCATTATATAAACATTCAATATCATCAAGTTGATTAATACGCTCTTTTCCTTGTGTTGCTTGAGATATTTGCAAAGCTATGTTTATTTTGTTAAAAATTATATAGTTAGGTAAAGATTCTATAAATTTATTTATTTCTTCGTCTTCTAATTTGTAATTTTGATTATTTTGATTATAAATTTCGCAAAGCTGTGCTTGCAAAGAATAATAAAAATTTTGTATTGTCATACTTTTTTGAGCTTGCTTGAATGTCACTTTTGCACCAGCTTTTATTAAATTGAAAAAATATTCTTTAGAATTGATGTTATTAAAAGATTTAGATTGTATAAAACCTATTTGATTTTTTGTTTCTTCTTCAAGTAAAGGTTTAATTATACATGTGAAAATATCATCATCTAATTTATGATTGATAAATATATCAGTATATTTTAAAAGTTCAATCTCCAAAGCATCATCGATAAAATCTTGTGCTTTTTTTGTATCACTTAAAGAGAGTTTTTCAAATTCTTCTTGAGTGATATCTAAGACATCTCTTAAGGCTTTTTGTATAATTTTTTCTTGATAATTTTTTAAAGCTTTTTGCTCTGAATCCATTTTGCCACTTTGTTCAAATTCATCTTCATAATAATTTCTCATAGCATTCATTTGTTTTGCAAATTCAAACATATCTTGTGCATTGATTTTTAGAGATTTTGCATCTAAAGTTTGAGGTATATTAAAATAACTAAATTGATCTATAAAATCTTGCGTATTAGGTGTATAGTTTTCTTTGGTTATATTTTTGGTTTCATTTATTGTTTCATTATTTGTTTGAGTTTGATAGTAAAGATTAAAAAAATCATCTAGAATAAAATTTGCAATTATCTCAAAGACAGATTCTGTCATTATGATGTTTTTACCATTTTCATAAATCCAAGTAAATTTACCTCCGCTTGCGATAAAATTATTTTCTTGAATTTTTTTTACTTTAAAAATACTATTTTCCATTATTTTTAAAAAAATATCAAAAAAGTTTTTATTTTTTAAATTTAACTCATAATAAAATATTTTATCTTTTTTTATCAATGTGTAATTCAATATAAACCTTTTATAGAAATTTTAATTATTTGTGCGTAATTAATTTTGAAAATAAAAAGAAACAATGAAGGAAATATTATAACACATCATAATATTGTAGAAATTTATTTTTTGTTTTTTTGTAAATGAGTATATTATAAGTTTAAAACTAAAACAAATGGTGCCCAAGGTCAGCTACTAAAAAATTTCATTTGATATCTATTTTTAGATATATTTTATTCTATTAGTAACCCACTGAGTAACCCATTACTTTACAATTTAATGTATACACAGCAATGGTTTCTTTTAATCCGATTAAAGTCAATATTAGTATATTTTTTATATTTCCGATTAAAATTAATACGATGTTAGCTAATGCTCCGATTAAAACCTCTATGATTAATAAGGAGAATAGCTTTTATTTGGTTGCTTATTGCGGGGAAAAGATATAGATACTTTTTGCTGTTTAACATCTTAGTAAGAGCAAATAATATTCCAAACTTATATATTTTTTATTTTTGTGTGAAAATATGATAAAATACAAAATAAGGAACTTCACTTATTTTTTTTGCTTTAAATTGATAAGGTAGAAAAATGTTTAAAAATGAAATAATTAATAATGCTGTACCTGCAAAGATTTTTATAAATAATCTTGGATTATATGATAATTTTCATAGAAATGTTAATGATATTAAAAGTGGTTTTAAAGTTAAAAGAGTTGGTGGAAATTTCTTTATTTTGCTTCCTGATTGGTTTATGAAGATAATTGAAGCTGGCTATAGTTGTTATGCTATTAAGGCTTATGATGATTTTGAATATGAATTTAAAGTATCGCTTACAAAGAAAACTGAAATAGGTTTTTATAAAAGATGAATGTGTATAAATTTTGCAAATGCGGAAAGAAGATTCTATCACATTTGAACAAGTGTTCTGAGTGTAAGATAATAACCATTAGAAATCAAAATAAATACTATGATACTTTCAAAAGAGATAGAGATAGCTCTAGTTTTTATCATAGTGTAGAATGGAAGAGATTGCGTTCAGGTTTTATTAACGATAATCCGTTTTGTTTTAAATGTGGAAGATTTGCAAAAATTGTTGATCATATTATTCCTATAAAACAAGGTGGAGAAAAACTAAATGTAGCAAATTTACAAAGTTTATGTATGACTTGTCACAATAAAAAAACCAAAGAAGAGTTGAAAGGGGTAGGGGGTTAAATCTCTATAAAACCGGAACTCTAGTCACCGACCGGCTAGTCGTAAAAAAATGCGAACTATTTTTTTTATTGTGTGTGTAATTGACTAACTAATTAACCAATAAATACCAAGTTTAAAATATGAATAATTGGGGTTTGTGCTTTAATTTCTTTTGCATGTTTTTCTTATATTTAACGCCCAATTAACTAATACGCACTTTAACGCCTTATGTTTTGTATAAAATCACTAAAAAGAAAGGTGTTGATGCAAAAAGAATTTTTAAGTTGTGATGAGGTTTTGCAAATACTAAATATTAATTCTAAAGAGTATTTGAGTAGATATTTAAAGAAAAATGGAGTTAAGGTTTTAAGAGGAAAAGCTAAACCTTATCCAAAAGAAGAAATACTAAAGTTAGCCAAAAAAAGACAAGATGATAATCACCACAACTCAAAGCAAAATGAAATAGCGCTTTTTATAGATGAAAGTATTATAAAAGAAAAACCAAAAAATAAACAAGTATTTAAAACCGAAGAAACAAACGAAAATAACTTAAATTTTCAAACAATAGAGCAAGAATTGGCTCAAAAAGTAAAAAACGACTTAATTAATTTAGGAATTTATGATGATCTTGAAGATGATATTATTAAAGTATATGCTAAAAATCTTATTTTACTAGAATGCTCAAGCAAAGAGGTAGAGAAAAGAGGTTTTTGCACTACAAGTGATAAAGGAGTGCAGATTATCACTCCCGAGCTAGTTGCTTTTAACTCTCTAACTAAAAATGTAATAGGCTTAGCTAAAATTTTAGGTATCGGTGCTCCAAGTAGAACAAGAGTAAATCCAAAAGAGAAAAAAGAAAGCTCTCCTTTTGATGTCTTATTGGGAAAAGAAGATGAATGATATCAAGTTAAGATCTAGAGAAGATATTTTAAATTATGCTAAAAAATATATCAAAATAAAAAACGAAGAATTTCGAAATTCTCCATTTTATATAGATACAAAAATAGCTTTAAACGCGGTTATTTTTGTATCTTTATTAAAACATACCGATGGAGAATTAGCAGGAAAGCCATTTGCTCTTTTAAATTTTCAAATAGAGTTTATAATAGATATTATCGCCACATATTCAAAAGAAAAAAATGCTAGGAGGTATTCTTATGCATTATTATTTATTCCGCGAAAAAATGGCAAAACAGAGCTTATAGGGGCTATTTTACTTTACTTTCTTTTTGTAGATAAAGAAAAAGGAAAGAAAATATATTGTGCGGCAAATGAAACTGAACAAGCAAAATTAGTTTTTAATGCAGCTTCATCTATGATAAATCAAGAAAGGCACTTAAATGATATGTGCTATCAATATAAGACTTATAGGGAAATCCGTAAGAAAAATACAAAATTTGAAGATTTTATAAAGGTTTTGACAGCTACTAGTGAAACTAAAGATGGATTAAGACCTTATGTTTTTATTTACGATGAGCTTCATGCTGCAAAAGATGGAAAACTATACAAGGTTTTAGAAGAAGGAACAGCAAGTCGTTCTAATTCTCTTTGTATAGTAATATCAACAGCAGGTTATAATCAAAATTCAGAGATGAAAAAACAATATGATTATTGTAAAAAGGTTGCTTGTGGTATTATAAATGATCCTTCCACATATTCTAAAATTTATGAACCAAGCGAAAATGATGATTGGCATGATGAAAAAGTATGGGCAAAAGTAAATCCTGCTTTAGGGTATGGAGTCAAGATAGAAAAATTAAGAGAGTATTTTGAAAAAGCAAAATCAAATGCAAATGATGAGGTTAGTTTTAAGACAAAGCATTTAAACATATGGACTTCAAATGCTGGTGCTTTTGTAAAAGATGATGATTTTATGAAGTGTAATCTTGGAAAAATAAATTTAACTTCTGATGTTTTTATGGGGATAGATCTTTCAGCTACGACAGATTTAACTGCACTAGCTATAATCTGCGAAATTGATAAAATTTTACATGTTGATTTTAAATTTTATGCACCTAGACTTTGTGCTGAGCAAAGAAGTAGAAGAGATAAGGTTCCATATTTAGAATGGGCTAGGCTTGGGTATTTGACTTTAACACCAGGTAATAGTGTAGATTATGATATATTGATAGAAGATATTATTTGTTTTAGTAAAACACTTAATATCAAAATGATAGGTTATGATCCTTGGAATAGCACTGAAGTAGCCAAAAAACTTAGTGAAGAAAACTTAGAATGCGTTCAAATTAGACAAGGTTTTGCAAGTATAAGCGAACCGCTAAAAGAGTATCAAATAAGAGTATTAAAACAAACTATAAACCATAATGCAAATCCTATTTTTAGATGGTGTAATAATAATTTGGTAATAGATAAAGATGCAAGAGAAAATATCAAACCTGATAAGAAAAAATCAAGCGAAAGAATAGATGCAATTTCAGCTTTAGTAACTGCCATAGCGACTAAAAATACCTTTGCAAAACCACAAGAAAGTGTTTATGAAAAACGGGGTATTAGGAGTTTGTAAAATAATCAGCCATAAAAATTGTCTCTTATGGTTGATTATTTTTGGAAATCATTGCAATAAGGTCTTTATAATCTTCACTATTTTCACAGTTATTTATAATTTTTATTAGATATTCTGTATCAATAATTTTTTTTTCAATAGCTTTTATTAAAAATTCTTGTTTATATGCTTCATTTTGGATAAAAAGTTCTAGAATAATATTCAAAAAAGTAGGTGATACTTGATATTTTTTAATAATATCTTCTATTGCAGTATAAGCAAATATATTGTAATCATTAACCCAATGATTTTCATTATAAATTGTATAAAAAAATTCATGTAAGTTTTTTATATAGTTTTTATTGTTTTTCTTATATTTATCCATTAAATTATCAATTGTATTTTTATCACATAATGCTTGTGGTTTGTGTGAATCAAGACATAGCATATAAAAAATTTCAACATTTGTTGATTTTAAATCTTTATTTAAAACACTACTTATTTTTTCGTTTAAGTCTATATCGGAAAAAAACTTATAAAAAACGAAATACAAATCCCAATGAGGATTATTTGGCTGATTACTATGAAATTCTTCCATTAGCTCATTAAAAAAATCAAAAAGATACAATAAAAAATTTTGATTATTTTTTAAATAGGTAAAACCATGGTTATCTTTTAAATGTGTATATAAATCATTTAGTTTTTCTAGTGTTGATATATTATTTGTTTTAAAAATATTTTTAAATTCATCATATGTAGTCGCATTTATAATTAAGTTTAGTGTTTTTTGAGAAAATCCATTTTTTGGAAAAGATAATGCGAAATAATTATCAAAAAAAATAGAGCTAGTTATTCTTTTAGTTTTAACATTAATTTGTTCACAAGATTTTAGCAATTCGCATATAATGTTAAATTTTATTTTATTGGTAGGTATTTCTTTATGATTGTATATGGCAATTGTTTTTTGCTGATATATATAATCATATATTGTTGGTTCAAAAATTTTTATTAAAGTAATTACCGCAAAATCATATAAAAATAAATCTTCTTCTATGGCATTAATTTCAAAAGAGAGAATATTTATATATCTATTCACATCTCTTAGACTATGAAAACATTTGACTAAATTTTTAGCGTACATAGCTAATCTTCCATCATCTAGTTTTGGATATTTTAATTTAATATTGTTTATTTTTTCTAAAAATATTTTTTTTAATGTAACTTCGTTTAATTTAGGCAGCACTATAGGAACTTGCACTATTTTTTCTATATATCTTTCGCCTTTATCTTTTTGGATTTTGTCTAAGGCTTTAGTGACTATTTCATTATCATAAGCAAGAATATACATAGTGTTTTTAAAATCTGCTATAGATCTAACAAGTTGAAAAATTTCTTGTATATCTGTATCGGCTAATCTATCAAGATCATCTATAACTATAATAATTTTTTTATCTATTTTTTTAATTACATTATTGATTTCTTCTTTGGCGGTATCTAAATTTTTTTCTGTCATCTCAGCTATTTCCTGAAGAGCATTGCTAATATTATCACTTATTTCAGAAGCAATATCTAATCCAGGTATAAATTTAAATGGTTTAAATGTATAAGATAAAACTTTTAAACCATTGCTCAATTTTTTATACCGCTTAGAAGTATTTTTTCTTCCAATTTCAATAGAAAGTTTTGTAAAAAAATCACTAATGAGCTGTTTTCTAGTGGAAATATTCCAAGGGTTAAAATTTATTATAATGAATTTTTTATCATCATTAAAATCTTCTAAAACCATATTTATAAAAGAAGTTTTTCCACTACCCCAATCCCCTATAATACCTATAGAAATACTATCACTTTCTTTGTAATTTTTAATGGTCTTGGTTAATGTATTAGCAATATGCTGTCTATCAAACAAATCATCATTTTTGCATTTTATAGGTCTATCTACTTTGATATTTTCTGTTAATTCTTCCTTGTTTTGAGTATTTCCCATAAAATATTCCTTTTTTATTTTTAATGAAATTATATCAAATACGCATTTTAACGCCTCAAAGTTTTTTTAAAATACTTAAAAAAACGAGGCTTTGAATGCTAGATAAAATAAAATCATTTTTTAAAACACAAAAAAGAAATCAAGATTATTATGCCTTAGAATTCCTTTCAGAAGAAAAGGTAAATTCTGATGAGCTTTCTGCTGTAATTGCAGCTATATCAAACATAAGCGAAACTATAGCTTCTTTGCCATTAAATCTATACAAAAAAGAAAAAAATGGCTCTGTATTAGCCACTAATCATCCTTTGTTTGATCTTATAAAAATTGCACCAAATGAAACCATGACGCCATTTACGCTTATAGAATCTTTTATGGTGCAAATGCTTATTTATGGAAATGGCTTTTTATATCCTATGCGAAAAAGAAATGGGCAAATTTGCTCCATAGAACTTATAGAAAACAAAGATATTTCGCTGTTTAAACAAAGCGGAAAATACTTTTATAGTGCATACTCTAGCAATGGCAGTGTTGTTTTAAGTTATGATGAAATAGTAAATGTCCCATATCACACAAAAGATGGTGTCAATGGAATAGCACCTTTAAGAAAAAGTAAAACCACAGCAAAGTTAGCTACAGCCATAGAGCAACATGGACTTAGCTTTTTTCAAAATGGTGCTTTTACAAGCGGTGTTATTACTGTTCCAAATGAGCTTAGTGATCAAGCATATGATAGATTGAAAAAATCATTTAAAGAAAACTATAGTCAAAAGAAAGCTTATAACATATCCATTTTAGAAAGTGGCTCTACATTTACTCAAACTACAAGCGCAAATAAAGATAGTCAATTTATAGAAAGCAAGCAATTTCAGATTATAGAAATTGCAAGATTATTTAATATACCCCCGCATAAGCTAGGAGATCTTTCTAGGGCAACATTTTCTAATATAGAACAACAAGAAACAAACTACATGGTTCAAACAATTACGCCTCTTACTACAAAAATAGAACAAGCATTTAATCGCTTTTTGCTTACTAAAAGCGAATGGGGAAAATATTATTTTAAATTTAATATCAATGCTATTTTAAGAGCTGATAGTGCTTCAAGATGGGAAAGCTATACAAAAGCTTTAAATAATGGAGTTATGAGTATTAACGAGGTTAGAGCATTAGAGGAAATGAACCCAATTAGCAATGGAAATGAACATCTTATAGCATTAAATTTAGGAAAGTTAAATGCACTAAAGGATGAGACTTGGCACAAATAGAAGTAAAAGGTCTTGTAGAATTAATGAAAGATTTAAACACGCTAAGTAATTCATCATTATCAAAAGCTGCCAGAAAAGGTGCTATGAGTGTAAGTAAGGAAATAGCTAAGGTTTATAAAAAAACAGCACCTAAAGAAAGTGGTCTTTTAAGATCAAGTGTTAGGGCTGTTACAAGTAGAAATTTAGAAAAAGGTGTTTATAGAGCAGCTGCTGTTGTATTTAAAAAGAAAAAAGTAAGTCAAAAAAGATATGAAAAATTAAAAAGTTTTAAAAAATGGACTTTAGAGAAAAAGAATGAAAAGAAAAATAAAATAGAGTATTTTTCTAGTGCTTATTATGCACATTTTTTAGAGCATGGCTTTTGGCATAAAGGAGGAAAAAACAAAAAAGGTGTAAAAAGCTTTGTAAAAGGATATAAAACTATGGAAAATGCTACAAAAAAAATAGAACCAAAGGCAGATATTTTAGTTCAAAACGAATTAGAAAAAGAATTAAAAAAATTAGGGTTTTAAATGAAAATGTACAAAGAATTTTTAGTGAGCTTTCTACAAAATTTAGAAAATGAATTAAAACTAGATATTTATCCTATAAAAGCAACTATAGAAAGTAAAGAAAATTTTATAGTTTATGAAATAAGCAATGAAGAAATAGTTTTAAGTATTGATAATAAATTATTAGTAAAAGAAATAGAAATATCCCTTACCATATATAGCAAAAAGTATCAAAAGTTAAGAAATATAAAAGAAGATTTGGAAAATTTATTGTTTAGTATAGATAAAAAGCCAACAGATATACTCATAGCCACAGAAGATGAAGAAAATGGTTTTTATCACAGTAATATGTTTTTAACTTTTAAATTTTAATACGCTTTCTAACGCCTCAAAGTTTTTTTAAAATCTATTTGTATTTTATTGCAAGGAGAACCAATGCCAAAAGAAAAAATAATTTCAGAAGCACCAGATGTTCAAGGTCTTAGAGTATTAGTTTTATCTCGTGCTATGGAAACAGCCGGATCTACACCAGTTCAAGCAGGTTTTTTAACTAGCATTTCAGGACTTAAAGGAGGAAGTAGGGAAAGTCAAAAATTAAGCCCAATTAATGACAGAGATTATGAAGAAATAAATGCAGTAGGTAAAAAAACAAGTGCTACTGTGAATATGTCTTTGCTTTATAAATTTGTAAAAGATGGAAAAACGCAAGATTTTGAAGGTGTAAATTATCTTGAAAAGGCTTTTGAGGAAAATGAAGAAGTTTTTATCATTGTTGAGGTTAATGATGAAAGAAAAACAACTTTAAAAATCAAAATGAAAATAACGGGTTTTGAAGTTACTAGTGAAGCTAATAATAAATTTAGTGCAAATATTACAGCAGAAAAAATAGGAGAAGCAAAAGACATCACTCCTTTTAGATTTGAAGAAGGAGAAAACATAGAGCATACTAGTGATGAGTTAAATGTGGGTGATGTTTATGCTGATAAAAAATCAAAAATAGTTTATTACTATCCAAATCCAAGCACACTAAAAATACCACAAATTGATGATGAGAGATTCGTGTATGTTTTTGATAATGTTAGAGGAGTATGTCCATATGCTAAAAAGCAAGTTTTTGACAAAAGTAAAGAATTTATAGATAGTGAACAAGAACAAGATAGCAAATGGGAAAAAGAAAATGAAGAAAATATTATTCATGAGACTCAAAATGAGCCAACTCAGGGGCAAACTTATGAGGAGTTAAAAGGTAAAACAATTTATTTTTATCCAAATCCTTTAACGCTTACATATCCAGCAAATCAAGATATAAGAAAAAAATATACTTGTGATTCAAGTAGCGGAGTAGCTTCAGCTGCCACAGAAGAAGTTTTTAATAATAATAATTTTGCACCAAGAGGAAGAAGAAAATGAATTTAAAAGATTTTTTACAAAATAACTCTCTTAAAACAAAAGAAATAAAAGTTGATGGTATTGATGAAAAAATAACCATAAAACAACTTTCTATGTTAGAGCAATATGAGCTTATGAAAAATCACAAAATAGAATTTAAAAAAGATAGCGATGATACTAATGAAATCAATATAGAAGCTATAAGCAACAATTCTAATTTTAGAACTGAAGTTGTCTTAAAAGGACTTGTAGAGCCAAGGTTAAGTAAAAAAGAAATCACACAGCTTAATCAAACTGCACTCGCTGTTATTTCTAAAATAGCTGATGAAATTTTAACTTTTAGTGTAGAAGTCCCAAAGCAAGAGAGCAAGGGCGATTAAAATATCGCCTAGCCCTTGCATTAGGAAAGACAATAGGCGAACTAGAGCAAAGCATTACCCAAGCAGAATTTAATGAGTGGATGGAGTTTTTGTCTAATGAGCCTTTAGCTTGCGATAGAAATGAAATACAAATGAGCATTTTGCTTAGTATGATCGCATCTTTTATGGGAGCTAAAAATAAATGTGAAGATTTTTTACTAAGTGAGTATTTGAAGCCATCAATTAAGCAAAGTGCTAATACAAATCAAAATATAGATTTAAAAAAATTAGGTTTAGATTTTTTAGAACTTTTAGGATAATAAATTATGATCAATCTCCACGATAAATTCTTTTTCATTTGGGTTTTCTTGCAAAATTTGACAAAACTGAGCTTTTATATCGTGATTAAAAAGATTGTTTTTTATACCAAATTGCATAGCTCTTGCGCTAAGCAGAACAATTTGGGGTTTGTTTTCTTTAAGAAAAATATGGACGGCTTTGGTAAAATTAGCAAGTTCTTTATTAATAATCTTTTCTTTAAATTCTTTTTTACTCTTAGTTTTAGCCATAAAAAACACCACAAGCAAAAACAGCAAAGTTATAAAAGTAAGTGGTTCATAAGAGTAAAAAAACATTCTAATACCTTTTTTTGTTTTCATTCTAGCTAAATTAAATATAAAAGGAAATTAAAGTGGCAAAAAATGTAAAAGTTGGCATAAGTGTTGATACAAATAAAGGAGTGGTTAGTGTTAATAAACTAAATCAAAGCTTTGTTAATCTAAATCAAAAAACAAAAGATACCAAAGAAAACTTTTTGGGTCTATCTAAAGCTGTATTGGATATGAATGCACATTTTGTGCAAAGTTATCATGGTTATAAAGCTATGTTTGATAGCGTGAGTAATTATGCCAAATCTTTTATAGAATTAAATGCTCAATATGAAAAAACAAAGAAGAATATAGCTTCCTTAATAGCGGTAAATTCATCTAATGTTGCATCTTTTGGTAAGACATTAAATATACAAGAAAAATATCAATTGTCATTAAAACAAAGTTCTAAAACATTAGAACAGTTTAATAATTTATCTGCTAAGTCAGGATATGCTGTATCGGATTTAGCAGATATTTTTTCTAGTTTTTACGCAGGTGCTTCAAAAAATATGAATTTTGATGAAAGTATAAAATCTTTTGAAAATTTAATGCAAACTCTTAAAATATCAGGTCTTGGAGTCGAGCAGCTGAAAATGACAATAGATGGTCTTGGAGATGGAGCTGTATTATCAAGTTCTGATCTTGGTAGGTTTTTAAAACAAATCGGACTTACTAATGAAGCTATTAAGGAAGCTAATGCAAGTGGTAATCTTTATAATTTAATTATTCAAAAAACAAGTGAAAATGTTAAGATTGCTCAGCTAGCTCTTGGAGGATATGAGGATAATGTTAGACTTCTAAAGTCAAATATAGATAAATTAAAAATAGAGCTGAGCAAGCCTATATTTGAAAGTGTAAATGAAAGCTTGTTAAAACTAAATATTTACATGGAAGAAAATAAAGATAGTATTTCTAGTTTTATTAAAACTTTTCAGAGTTTAACACCTATACTTATTAATGTTTCTTTGGCTTTTGCTAGCTTAAAGGCATACTCTAAAATAGCTCCGATTTTATCTAAAGGATTTTTAGAACTAAAAGCTTCAATACTAGATACTAAAAATGCTTTATATCTACAAAGAGTTGGGTTGCTTTCTAACACTCAAAGTATAAATGAAATAAATAAAAGAACTATTGTTTTATCTAGGGGATTTAAAGCGTTATCAAATGTTGCCAAGAATGCTATACCTTTAGTTTTAATAGAAAGGTTGTTTGCTATAGAAGATGCTTTGGATAAAGCGTATGAGAAAACAGAAAAGTTAAATTCTTCTTTTAAAAGAAGAATTGAAATTTTAGATATAGAGGATTTAAAAAAACAAAAAGAGCAATTAGAAAAAGAGTTAAAAAGCATATCAGATATTGGAAGTTTTCAAAACACAATAGGAAATTTTTTAAAAGAATATTCATTTGAAATTATAGGAGATGATTATAAAAAGGCAATCTCTTATCTGCAAAAAATAGATTTTTCTTTTATGGGGGCTATTAGAGAACAAAGCGTTGAAGATGCAAGAGAGATAGCAAATATTGCTCAAAAAATAGCATTTTTAGATGAAAAAATTAAGCAAAATGCAAAAGAGGAGGTAAAACTAAATAGTGTAGAAAAACTCAATAAAGAGTTAAAGGACGCAGTTGAATTAATAACAAAAATTCAAATTCCAAAAATAGAAAGCCAAGAGTTAGAAAAAACAAATAAAGCTTTAGATGATTTAAACAAAAAATTATTAGAACTTGTAAGTATTAACAATTGGGAACAAAATAGCGCATTAGTAGAGCAGGTAAACATTATATCTAATGCATTAGCTCATGCTGCTAAAGCTGATGAGATTAAAAAAATACTAGATCAAGAAGAAAAAGCAAAACTTGCTCAAGAAAAGCATACTCAAATCATAAAAGAGCAAAATCAAGCACTCAAAGAACTTTCACAAATCACTATGAGTGAGTATGAAAAAAGCTTGGAATCTATCAATGAAAAATTAAAACATTTTAAAGAAATAGGTTTTGATGGTAAAACTATACAAAAAGCCAAAGAAGAAATGATTATAGATCTTGATTTAAAAGAAAGTCAAAAAGAATTTCAATCCTATAAGAGCTTAATGCTTGAATTTTATGAAAGCGTTGGTAAAAAACAAGAAGCTTGGGCTTTAAAAGAAATAGAATTAAGAGAGAAATTTATAGATATTTTAGACAAGGAAGATCTCCAAAAACTTATAAAGACACAAAAAGAAGCTTTTTTAAATGTAGAAAAAAATGCATCAAAAACATTTAAAAATGTAGAAAATGATTATCTTAAGATGATAGCAAATATGCAAAGAACCATAGAAAGTCGTTTTTTTGATTTTATAGAAGGAAAAATAAAAAATTTAAAAGAATTATTCATAGGTTTAGGTAAATCTTTAGCTATGGATATGCTATCACCTGCTATTAGTTCTATCAGCGGATCAATATCAGGAATTTTTACAAATTCATTAATGGGTGCGAACAATTCTTATCAAAATGTTAGTTTAATTTCTCAAGATTTAGGTTTAAAAAAAGATAATAATGGAAATTTTACAGGTGTTATAGATGGTAAAGAAGTTATTATATCTTCTAATGGAGAGGTTAAAAAGGGACAAGATGTGTTAAATGGTGTATCTAATGTGCTAAGTGGATTTAATGCATTAGAAGGTATTTTAAGTGGCTCTACATTTGAAAAAATACAAAGTTTTAGTAGTTTTAATTTTAGCAGTATTGGTGATAGTTTTACTTCTGTGTTTCAAAATTTTTCTAATTTAATAAAAAATATAGGAACACTAGGAAGCAATATTTTAAGTTTAGGAAGTGCATATCTTGGTAGTTTTTTTGGAGGGACTGCTTTAACTTCTTTTAGTTCTGGTGCTTTATGGAGTTCTTTAGGTATTGGCGGTATAAATGGAGCTTTAGCCGGTGGTATTGGTTCTACTTTAGGCTTTGTTGGTGGTTTAGCTACTAATGCATTAAGTGGTGGTCTTTTAGGTTATGGTATAGGAAAGCTTGGAGATATGTTATTTAAAGCTGATACTCATGCTGGAAGTGGTGGTGCTATAGGAGGAGTTTTGGGTTCTTTAATAGCTCCTGGTATAGGTACTTTGGTAGGCGGTCTTTTAGGTAGTGTTATAGGTGGAATTTTTGGAAAAACTAAAGCTACCGGAAGTGGTCTAAGACTTTGGCAAGATATAAATTTTAAAGATCATTTTTCACAAGGAAATTTGCAAAGCTACATTGACTATCAAAAGAAAGGGTGGTTTAGTAAAAAAAGTTGGACTGAATATCAAAATATAAACGATAGAAAGATAAAAGAATTAAATTTATTCTTAGATAATCAATATGCATTATTAGAAAAGTTAGGGGCAAATTTAGACAAATACGAAATAAACGCTGGAAAATATAGTGGCAATTCTCTTGTAGATACAGCTGTGCCAAATGCATTATTAAAAAGTTTTTTAAATACCAATGATAATGAATTGATTAATGAGCAAATCAAAGCCATACAACAAGCTGCCAAAGAATCAAATATATCTTATGCACAGCAACTTTCTAAGCAATTTGGTCAGTTTATGAGTATGCAAAGTAATATTTTAAGTCAAATATATAAAAATGATCCTGTGAAGGTGGCAAAAATTACTCTAGATGATACCATGTATGCACTAAAAACTGCCATTAGAAATGTAAGTGGTGGTTTTGATATCTTAGGGTTAAAAGAAGATGAATTTAAAAATATTTCACAAATTTCACTAGATAAACTTAATGAGGCTTATAATGAAAGCTTAAGAAATGATTTCTCAACTCAAAATGTAGAAGCTTGGGAGCAATTATTACAAGCTTTAGCAAGTGCAAATGAGCAAGTAAATAACATCTTGCAAACCATTATTAATAAAACAAGTGAATTAATGCAGATAAATCAAAGTTTTGCAGGTGTTAATGGATTGGATACTAGTGTTTTTAAAGTTAATGATTTGCTTAATCAGTATGCTACTATAATGGGTGGATTAAAAGATGATCTAAGTAAAGAAGAACAAGATATTTTTAAAGATATTTTTAGTGCTAATGATAAGTTGTTAGAGCTTGGGCATGAAGGAATAAATGATTTTTTAAGCACTGGTAATACTGAGCTTAGAAAACAACTAATAGCTATTATAACTTCCTTTGAACAAATAATGAAAGAACAAGGCGGTCTAATTTTTTCATCAGAGCATTTGAATGAGTTAGCTAAGGTTGATGAGCTTATAAAAGCATATGAAGATGAGAATTCAAAAGAATATGCCAAAATTAAAATTAATGAAAACAATAAACTTTTAGAAAATTTAAACAATCAAAAAAATATTTTATCATCTCTTGCTAGCTTTAGTGATAATTTGATTAAGCAAACTATTCAAACACCTCAAATGATAAGTAAAAACTATGAAAAATTACTAAAAAAAGCTAGCGATGATTTTAAAAATAATAATTTTAATTCATCTTCCTTTGAAGAACTAAAGCAGGCAGCAAGTGCCAAAGCAAATGACTTAAGAAATTCATCATCTTATGAAGAATATCAATTCCAAATGCTAAAAATGGCTAACGATATGAAGGATTTAGGAGGTGAAGCTGATTTAAATACAATACAAGATGAGATTGCCAAAATCACATTAGAAAATGAAAAATTAAATGAAAAACTTCAAGAAACTATAAAAGATACATCTTCTATGACTTTAGAAGAATTAAAAAAATACAGAGAAACTCTTTTAGAGCAAAGCCAAAAAGAAGTTCAGGAGATGATTAAGTATCTTGGAAAAGATTCGCCTATAGCAAAATACTTAGAAGGTATGATTAAAGAGTTAAAAAATGGTAGTTCTTTGAGTGTGGCTGCTATAGAAAATCTAAAGTATGCTTTGCTTGCATATCAAAACAATTCTAATAAAGTAGATAGTGAATTAAATCAAGAAATAAAAAACCCTAATAAAAAACCACTTGCTTTTGCAGATGGTGGAATAGTAACACAAAAAACAAATGCCATTATAGGTGAAAATGGTTATCCTGAAGCAGTTATTCCATTAAAAGATGGTAAAGGATTAAAGGTTGATGTTTCTAATATGTTTGAAAAATTAGAATTGGCTCTTTCTAAAGGAATTGATAATGGTTTTAAACAATTAAATTCTAAATTTGATGGACTAATTACAAAGATAGATAATGTAGATAAAGGCATTAAAAGACTTTGTATGGATATGTCAATACTTACAAAACAAACAAGAGAAATAGCAGAAAGGATTGAGAAATGATTATAGTCAGACCTTTAGAATTTATAATAGAGCAAAATACCATAAGCAAAGATAAAACACAACTTTGGAATAAAGAAAACACTTATAAAATTAATGATGAGGTTTCTTTTAAGGGTTATGTTTATAAAAGTGCAAACGATGAAGATAAACATGAAGAGCCAGATGTTTATTTTGATAAATGGGTAAAAATGCGACCAACAAATGAAAATGCATGTTTTGATGATGAGATAAATACTCAAAGTAAAGATAATAAAACTTGGAGTATTGTTATAGATGTAAAAGAAAGTTTTGATGCTTTTGCTATTTTAAATGCCAATATATCTAAAATCAAAATTCAAACATTAGATAAAAGAATTATTTATGAAAAATCTATGTTTTGTAGGAAATCACGCACTTGGTGGGAATATTTTTTTGGTAGATTTAAAATCAATAAAGATGATTTTATCTTCCTTGATTATCCAATTAATTCTAAGATAAAAATTACTTTTTATGCATTAAACGATATAGCTAATGTTGGACATATACTTTTGGGTAAAAAAGAAAAATTAGGTGTTACTATACATCCTGCCAATCTTACTTATCTTAATTATTCTAAAACAAATACAAATGAATGGGGGCATACTACTGTAGTAAATGGAAAAAAAGCTAAATTTTTAGAATTAATCATTGCTTTGGAAAAAGTTCATTTTGATTATTATGATGATTTGATTGAAAGTATTTATAATAAAAAAACTTTATTTATAGCAGATGAAAGTGAAAATGGTTTTAAAAAATTAACTACATTTGGTATTTTAAAAGATTATTCAGCTCCTATTGAAGATTATGATTTTTTACAGGTTAAATTAAATATACAAGGTTTAATTTAATCTAACACGCATTCTAACGCCTCAAAAAATTTATAAAATCTACATAAAAATATATTTTTAAGGAAAAATATGAACCTTATAAGATCAGATACTGCAAAAATTAAAAGCGTAGATGAAACTGAGAGTATTTTAAGTTTTGTCATGATTTCAAATTCTAATGCTTGTATGCGTTGGGATTGGGATTTAGGTGAATATATAGAAGAATTAGATGTTAGTGGTGCAAAATATAGTGAGTTAAGAACACTTTTTAAAGATCATGTGCCAAATGTAGATAATGCTATAGCAAAAATTGAAAATATAAGAATTGAAAATGGTGAATTAGTTTGTGATTGTATTTTTGCTAAAGATGAAAAAAGTCAAAACATTTTTAAAAAATACAAAGATGGAATTTTAAATGATGTGTCAATTGGATACAAAATATTAAGACAAACCATAGATAACGATAGCAATCCCAAAAAAGTTCTTGTAAATGAATTTGAAATTTTTGAACTAAGTGCTGTTTGGAAAGGTGCTGATAAAAATGCTAAAAAACGCTTTTTTGATGAACAATCTCAAAAAGAAGCTAAAGCTTTAACTCAAGCTAGAGAACGCGAGCTAGAACTTATGATTAAAACACTTTAAAAGGAGAAAAAATGCAAAAAATAAGAGAAGAAATAGGAGCTTTACATAAGCAAATGGTTGAGCTTTCCAATAAAGCAAAAAATGAAAAAAGAACATTTAGCACAGAAGAAGAGCAAAAATATAATGAAATGGTTAAAGATTTTGAAAGCAAGCGCAATGAGCTTTTAAGACTTGAAGAAGAACAAAAAAGAGAAAGTTTTTTAAATGAAGTTGTAAGCGTAAGATTGGATCAAAATCCACAAAATGAAAATATCAAAAAAGATAATATGGATTCTTTTGTAAGATATTTAAGAAGTGGAATTATTGATAAATCTTTACAAAGAGATGCATTAAATGAAAGTGCAGGAGATAAAGGTGGAGTTTTAGTCCCTACAACATTACAATCAAAAATTAGAACCAAATTAACAGATCTTAGCGTGATTAGAAAACTTGCAACAGTTCAAAAATCATCTACAAATCAAGATATACCAATACTTGATGATATAAGTGGTTTTGGTTGGATTGATGAAATGGCTAATTTTAACGAAGCAAGTGCTTCTTTTTCAAAACTCACCATTGGAGCATATAAACTAGGAGGTATTATTAAGATTAGTGAAGAATTGCTAAATGATAACATCTCAAATTTAGAAAGCTTTTTAATTAGAAAAAGTGCTGAGAAAATATCTCAAACCGAAGAAGAAGCATTTATCAAAGGCGATGGTAGTAAAAAACCAACAGGACTTATAAATACAACAACTGAGTATCAGCTATCATCCAATAGTGGCATTACATCGCATGATGTAATAGATGCGTTTTTTACTTTAAAGAGTGCATATAGAACGAACGCTTCTTGGCTTGTAGGAGATGCTTTTATGAAAGCACTTTATAAGTTAGTAGATGGAGATGGTAGGCCTTTATGGATGCCAGCACTTAGCTCTGGTGGATATGACACTATTTTAGGCAAAAAAGTGACTTATTGCTCTTCTTTGGATGGTTTTGGATCTAATAAAGTGCCAGCCATTTTCGGTGATTTTAGTTTTTACGAAATTTGGGACAGAGAGACTATGAGCTTTACAAGATTAAATGAACTTTATGCTCAAAATGATTTGGTTGGAATTAAAGTCAGATCAAGATTGGATGCAAAATTAATTTCAAATGATGCAGTTTGTAAAATTGTAACCCCATCTTAAAGGCAATAACTATGAAAAAAGTAGAGTTTTTATCGTGTTTAAGCGGAGATATTTTTTATAAAAAAGGTGATGTAGTGGAGCTTAATGATAAAGAAGCTCTACGCCTTGAAAATAGAAATATTGTAAAGATAATTACAGAACAAGAAGAAAAAGAAGAAAAAAATTCGCAAGGTAAAAAAGATAAAGACAAAAAAGCAAAGGCAAAGAATGATTATTAAAGAATTAAATGCACCTGAAAAAACTCTTGTAGATATTAAAGAATTAAGAGAGTTTATAAGAATAGATAGCGATGTGTTTGATGAAAATTTAAAGCAATTTTTAAAAGCTGCAATAGCTGAATTTGAAAGTAGAACAAATCGTATTTTAATTAAAAATGATTATGAGATTACTTTTTTTAATGAAAGAGTCGTATTGGGTCCATTTAACTGTTTAAAAAATGCAGATTTAAAAGCAGAATTTAAAAGTAATTGCAATGTTTTATATTGCAATGGCAGTGGAAATATGATTGTAAGTTTAGGTTATGAGATACCACCTGAGGATATAAAACTTTGGTTAAAAAATTATTGTTTGCATGCTTTTGAAAACACAAGTTTTCCCAATATAAGCAAAGCTCTTATCAATAGGTATAAAATAACATTTTTTTAAGGTTTATTATGAATGCAAAAGCATTAAAGCATCGTTTAAAAATTTATAAAAAGTATCAAGAACAAAACGAATTTAAAGAACTAGATCATGATAAAGAAATATTTATTAAAGAAGTTTTTGCAAGTTGTAAAAATTTAATTATAGAAAACAAAGAGCAAAATAATATATCTAGTAAGTTATATCAATGCGAATTTGTAATTAGATTTTTAGAGCTTGATATGTCTTATTTTATTGTATTCAAAAATGAAAAGTATGAAATTTTAAATATACAAGATGAGAATGATAATAGGCAATTTTTAAAATTAAAGGCTAGGAAGATAAATGAAAATGATTACAACTAAAATAAACCAATTGCCAAAAACTCCAAATTTGGAAAATCCAATAGATTTTGATAAACATGCAGATGCATTTGTAAGATCTTTAAATCCTTTTGGAGAAGAATTAAATGAACTAGTAAAACAAATTAACGAGGTAAGTTTTTTTGTTGATCAAAAATCAAACGAACTTATAAATTTTATAAAATTAAAATTAGAAGAAATTAAGTTAAAGTCTAACGAAGAAAAATTAAATCTTTTAGAATACTCAAAAGAATTAGAAAATGTGATTTTTAAACACGCTCAAGATAAAACCAAAGAAGTTTTAAGCATTATAAATGAAAAAGGATATGAAATTATAGAGCGATTAAATGATAATTGCTTGGGAGCAGACTATTTTGCTTTAAGCCAGTCTTTAGCGCATAATATATCTATCGAACGATTCTTATGGGAAAGCAATGTGATAAAGCTTAGCCAAAAAGATATATCAAACAATGAGCAATTAATAGTAGAAACATTAGTTAATAAAGATAATATTAAAAGCACCACTAAAATTTTACAACAACTCCTAAGTCTTATTAATATGCAAAATGAAATCAATCAAATTTTTAAAAAGGAGAATGATGATGAATCCAAGAGTTACTAGTCTTATGTTGTATTCTACTTTAGAACAAGCAAGTAAAGATATAATAGCCATAAGAGAATATTTATATAATAGTAAAGATAAAATAGATGAGTATATATTAGAACACATAGAAGATTTTGAAAAAAAAGTAAAAGATGCTTTATCTTCTTATGAAAATTTAAGTAAAGAAAAACTAAGAATTCTTGAAGAACTTTATGAACAAGTGGTATATCCTTTTGATTTTGCAAGCAGTGATGATAAACCAATTAATCCAAAAATAAATCAAATATGGTTTAAAAAATCTACATGTCAAATTTTACAATTTTTACAAAATCCTACTATTAATTTTATACAAAAAAATCCACCTAATCAAAAGAATGAAGGTGCTATTTGGTTTAAACCTCTTAATGAGGAAGATATTATGGAAGGAGAAATTTATGTTTGCGAGAAAGTTTTAAAAAATAAAACTTGGATCAATCCAGCTTTACCAAGAGAATTAAACCCTGCTTTTATTAGTGAAGAAGAGCCTAGTGATGCAAATTTAGGTGATATTTGGAAAAAACAAAGCACAGGAGAATATTTTGTATATGTTCAAACTACTAGTGGTCAAACTTGGACAAGTCCTGAAAATCCAAGTGCTTATATACCAACATACACTAGTGAAGAAGAGCCTAGTGATGCAAATTTAGGTGATATTTGGAAAAAACAAAACACAGGAGAATATTTTGTATATGTAAGAACAACAGATGATAATACTTGGGTTTTAAAACAAGATTTAAAAATAGATCCATATATTTGGGTTGATCAAAAAGATGAAGATATTAAATATATACTTTCTTTGCTTGGTGATTTGCAAAACAAAGATGAGGTTTAAGAAAAACATGAGAGTGAAATTTTAGAAAAAGAACAAAATCTAAATAGCAAAAAAGAAGAACTAGAAAATATAAAAAATCAAATTCAAGAAGAACTTAATAAAGTTCCACCAGGTGATGTTTCTTCTTTAGAAGAAGAAAAAGCAAAACTCGAAGAAGAGATTAATCAAATTCAAGAAGAGTTAAATAGTAAAAAAGAAGAGCTAGAAGTTATATTAGAAGAAAAAAGACTTGTAAATAAAAAAATGCTAGATGAGCTTTTAAAAACAAAAGTTTCAGTAAATGGAGATAAGACAATAAACGGAAATATAACTTTAAGTGGTGCTTTAACCGCAAATGAAACTACTACTTTAAATGGAAATACTACTTTTAAGCTTATTCCAAATTGTGAAGTTAATCCAACAGCTGATGCTCATTTAGCTAGAAAATGGTATGTAGATTATGGTGGTGGGATAAAAAATTTAGGAACAGTAGGTTCAACAAATATAGATTTAAGAGAGGCTCAGCATTTTATACTAACTGCTAACGCTGGAACTCAAATAGGAGTAGCTAACTGGGGCGGGGCTGGTAAAAGTGGGACTATAACCATACACAATTGCCAAAATGTTACAGCTTTTAAAGCACCATTTAATTTTAGAATACCTCAAAGTGGTTTTAGTGGAACTGAGACCTTTGCTTATTTTTGTATAGCAGCAAATAACATCAGATTAGTAAGGTCTTAACATGAATGCTCTAATGCTTGCAAATTCAATATTTCAAGTTAATTTGCCTCCAGAGCTTGGCGGAGGCGTGGCTAATTATAACTATATGTTTAGCTTAAATAATCTAGTAAGACCTAATGAATATATGGTGCCTGCTAATTTAGCTAATAAAGAAGTTTTAGTTGTAGGAGAAGTGTGGAGTGCTAATAATATGAATAATAAAACTTCAGCCAATTCCATAGCCTTAACTTGGAATAATTATTCCAATTCACATACTTTACATGGTGCATCAAGGTGGTATGAAGCTAATAGAAAAATACCCATAAAATTAAAAATAAAATTTACAGCTATAAACTCAAATAAGATTAGATTTTCTTCATATCAAACTGGTAGTCATAATGCTCAAAGTGGATGGAATACTAGCGATTGTAGTTTGCAATGTAGAGGAAATTTAACATTTTATTATAATTAAAGGAGAGCAAGTGTTTTATAAGATAGATGAAGAAGTTTTTTTTAACCAAAATGTATATATAAAAAAAGTTGATTTAGAAGGCTTAGAAGGAGAAGATACTTATTTTTTAGATAAATTAGATGATGATGAGCTCAAAATTCTTGGTTTTGCTAGAGTGAGTGAGCAAGAATTACCAAGTTTTGATGAAAAAACACAAGAGCTTATAAGAGAAGAAGAGCTTGATGAATCAAGCAATATCTTTCATATAAGATACAAAGTGTTAGAAAAAAGCTTGAATGCTCTTAAAGAAATCAAACTTGATGAAATAAGAGCTAAGAAAGATGAAGCTTTAGAAAGTGGAATTGTTTATAATGAACATACTTTCCAAACAAGCCAAAAAGATAAACTCAATATTAATGGAGCGGTAACTAATTTAATGCTTGATATACAAAGTGGAACTAACTCAATTTCTGAAATCACTTGGATTGATATAAATGATGAAAAAGTAACTTTTACTCCACAAGATTTTTTAAAATTTGCTTCAGCTGTAGCTTACCATACCCAAGAAATTACTTTTAAAGCAAATATGATTAAAGAAAAAATACAACAAGCAAATTCCAAAGAAGAGTTGGAGGGTATAAAATGGGAGATGTAAATCCAAGTCAAGAAGCTATAGCTAACACTTTGCTTTTTAGTGGTAGTGTTATAATGGCTTTTTTCTATCAATCTTTAGCATTTTTAGGTATTAATACCGCCCAAGTTATAACCTTACTAGCTATATTTATATTTAGTGCTATTGTTGGGTTTTTTAAAACTTTAGCTTTTAGTGATTCTTTAAGAGTTTATATGCTTGGAGATTTGTTAGCTAAGACTTTATTACTTGGTGTGCCTTTTATATTGGCTTTGGGTGCAAAGCAAATCAATGCTTTATATTATTTTGTAGATTATAGTTTTAGTTTTTTAATTTTAGGTGAAATTTTAGCAATTATTATCAATATACAAGCTATTAGAACAAGAAAAAAAATAGAAGAAGTGGATATTTACAATGTCTTTGTCGAAAAAATGAAGAAGTTTGCTTCAAAAATTATTGAAAGCAATACTTACATTAAAGAAGATAAGCATACAAAAAAGGATTAGTATGTTAAAAAGAGTCTGTGTAAAGCCTTTTAGCAAAGATAGATTTATACTTGTGCAAGATTATGAGTTTAATTTAAAAAGTTTTAAAGGAAAAATCCCTGCTAATTTTACAAGCAATGGAGCAAATATTCCTAGAATTTTTTGGAGTATTTTTCCACCAAACTCACCCGAATATTTAAGCGCAGTTGTTGTGCATGATTATTTATGCGAAAAAGCTAATACAAAAAATGATTATAAATTAGCAGATTTAGCCCTTTATGAAGCTATGCAAGAGTTGGGATGTTCAAAATTTAAAACTTTTGTTTTTTACCATGCATGTAATGGTTTTCATATGGTTAAATGTTTTTTAAAAGGAGTTTAAATGAAGTCTATACTAGAAGAAATTAGTAAAAATGCAAAAGAATTAAATAAAGAATTTGATGAAAGTTTGAATATTTTAAAAGATCTTTATAAAAATGGACTAAAACTAGATGATGAGCAAGTTAAAAAAAATATATTAGAAATTTTAGAAAATGGCAATTATAAAGGCGAAAAAGGAGACACTGGAGCCAAAGGAGAAGATGGACAAAGTGCTTATGAGCTTTGGCTTAGTAAAGAAGCTAATGCAGGAAAAAGCGAAGATGAATTTTTAGCTTCTTTAAAAGGTGAAGGTGTTTCTAAAGAAGAATTACAACCTATAGTGGAAGAAATTGTAAGTAATCTACCACAAAAAGATGCAGGTTTTATCACTTCTTATGAGTTGCCAAACCCTGATATAAAAGCTGAAGTTGGAACACTAATAAATTATGTTAATGAGGAAGCTTCTACTATTTATTTATGTATAAGAAATCAAGGAAAAGGTTCAGTATGGCTTGATTTGTTTTCCAAGAAAAAGTTAGCTAATGAAGAATATACAAAAATAAAATTTAAAGTCCGAACCTTATCAGGGCAATATGGTGGCTGTTTGAGTGATGTATTGTTTGCTTTTTCTAACGGCTTTGCTCATACTGTAAAGCTTGATGAGAGTTTAAGCACAAATTATGATGAAGGTAATTTTATTATACAAAAAAGTGGTTTAGGTGGAACTTCTAATGCCGCACAACCACAAAGAATAGATTGTCTTTCTCAAGTATTAGCTAAAGATGAAGTTTTAGGAAAAATTAAAACAAATGGTATTTATAGATCTACTCATAATATCCATCAATCTTTAATGCGTTATTTTAATTTTGACAATACTAGTGCAGTAGGGGCTGATTGGACAACTTGCTGTTTATGGAATTCAAATGGAGAGTATGAGGTGCAAATCATACTTTTTAATGAAGAAGTTCCTAATAAATTTTTTGCAAGAGGCACTGGGTATTATGGACAAGTTTATATACATAGTTTAAGCGTAGAAAAGATTATCGCAAAAGCTGATGTGATTAAAGAGATTATCCCTTATGAAGTTCAAGTTTTACCACCTTTTGGAACTGCTAAAGAGAGCCAAAACCATGCTGGATATATCTTTGATGATTATTATAAAGCTTATTATCAAAGTAATACTCATAGCAATGATGAGCAAAATAATTTATTTAGTAATTATGGTCAGTTTGCCAATTTATTTTTAATTACACCAAAAGGAGAATGAATGAAAGAAAATAAATATTTTAAAGAGAGTGAATTTAAATGCAAATGTGGTAAGTGTGAATTACCTTCTAATGTTCCAAGTGATGAGCTTATAGATATGCTTTGTGAAATTAGAGAGCATTTTAACTCACCTTTAATTATAAATAGCGGATATAGATGTCCTAAACACAATGCAAAAGTAGGTGGTGCTACTAAAAGCCAACATACCATAGGAAGTGCAGTAGATTTTATAATAAAGGATGTAAAGACTCAAGAGGTGCATGAGTATGTTTTAAAAAAATACGAAGATAGGCTTTGTGGGATAGCTATAAAGCATAATTTTGATAATCCTTATGCGGGTTTTGTGCATATTGATACTCGTGGTAAAAAAGCACGATGGACTTATAACTAAGAAAGGAGATAAAAGTTTAAGTAGGTCAAAGGTGGTATTCTAGCTCCCCTTTTTAAAGGGGAAATCAAGTATTAGTAAGCCTTGACTATAATTATACAAAGTAGTATAATTATTACTAGAATTTTATGGTTCAATTTAATCACCACCTAACTGGATGTTGATTAACACCAAAGGCGGCCACCTTTGGTGTTCCACCCTTTGAAATTATACTCAAATCTTACTTAAACTTCTAAAATAAGAAATGATAAATCTTTTATTTAAAAATACAAAGCTTTATATTGCTTTAGCATTAATGCTTATGCTTAATGTATTTTTATATTTGAAACTAGATAGCACAAGTGCAAAATTAGAAAAAAGTCAAAGTGATTTAAATTTAGCTTTGAGTGTAAACAATGAACTCACAAGGATTACTCAGGAGCTTAAAATAAGACACGAGCAAGAGCTAAAAGCACTCTTTCATGCAAATACTCAAAAAAATCAAATCAAAACGAGGGTTGATGATGTTAAAAACTATATATCCAAAAGCAATGAAACTAATACCACTAAGCTTTTTAATGCTATGCTTGATAGGCTGTGGGAGCAAAACACAAGTATTAACCAAAATACAAATTCAAAAAGTGCAAATACCAAATGAGCTTTTAGAATTTGATAGAGCGCATAAACCTATAGTGCAAGATGAAAAAGATATATTAAAAGCTTATAGTGAGCTTTTTTACCACTATAAGCAATGTGAGATCAATATAGATAAAATTAAGGAGTTGAATGAGTGAGAAGTAGGGCTAATAAGATTCTTCATTACCTTATATGATAACAATATACATTATATTTTATCTAATGATAGAAATTACTTTCTATCATTATATGACTTGATGATCTTATCTTGCAATTTATACAAATCTTCTAGTTTTTCTATTTGTTCGTATGTGTCATCTGGGAAACTTACCCATTTTTTTGTTTTTGTAAAATTTAACCTACATATCCATTTTGTTACTCTATTTTGATACAAGATTGCAAAATAGCTTAAAGTATCTTTGTAGGATATATCCTGCAAGTTAGCACCCGCACCAGCAAGAATGGATTTTACTATGTAAAAGCCTTGAAGTTCTTCTTCTGTTGTTAAAATTTCTTTTTCATCATCGTAGCTTTCTTCATCTTTTTCATCGTTGTTAATTTCTTGAAGATTATTTTTTATACTAGTGATTTTATCATATGCTATATCATTTATAAGTTCTTTAAAAGATTTTTTTATATAAGCTCTAAATTCCTCAATAGTTGAGGCGGTCATTCTTTTGTCTGTGAGTTGTTTTGCAAAAAGAACAACAAAATCATCACTTGGATTTTCTATCTCTTTTTTGAAGATATCTTGTATACTTTGATAATATTTTTTCTCTTTTGCTGTGTTTAGTATCTCATCTAGATTTAAATCTGAACATATAAATTTTTTTAAATCTTTAATGTCTCTAGCTTTTAATTTTTCAAGATTAATTGTTAAAAAAGGAATTTGATCCATTATATTTATTTGATCAAGATCTGTGAAAAATCTATATTCTATCCCATTTGTTAAAATAGCAAATTTAACACTAGGTGATGTGTTAAAATATCTAGTTAGTTGGTTATTATGATTGCTTAAATTTTCAGTGTGATTTTTAGCTTCTATGTATATAAAAGGTTTTCCATCTTTGAAAATAGCGTAATCTACTTTTTCACCTTTTTTTGTTCCGATATCAGCTATATATTCAGGGACTACTACGCTTGGATCAAACACATCATACCCCAATGCTTTTAAAAATGGCATGATAAAAGTCATTTTGGTTGATTCTTCAGTATTTACTAAATTTTTTCTTTCTGCTATTGTTTCTGCTATAGAATTTATAGAATTTTCAAAATCCATATTTTACCCCTTAATATAATTATCAAATAAAATTTTAGTAATTATATTATAGCCATTTTTAAAAAGATATTATTTATATACTTTAAAATTATTATTTTTTAATTGCATTCTTGGGTTGTGAAATTATTATGTTTTTATAAAATAAAATTTTATTCGATAATAAATGAATTTATAATCTCGTTTAATTTTTTATTTTGTCTTATAAAAAACTTTTCATCAACTTTTCTAAATTTTGAATTTGGAAGATTTAAAAGAGCTTTTTCTGCTTTTGCTTTTTCATTAAAATAAACTTTCATAATCCATTTTTTTTGATTTTTTATATAAAAAGTCGCATAGGAATTATGAATGATTTTTGAAATTTTTACATCACTGCCTAAAGTTGTGATCATCTCATTATATAATTTATCAACATTATCTTTTATATCTGATTTAAGTTTTTGTTTGTTTAATTCCTCCTCTTCTTTTTTTAGAAAATCTTGATAAAATAAATCAATTATTCTATTAAAACCCAATCTTTCTTTAAAATTTTTATAACTAGGTGTAGAAGATAGGGTTTGTTCTAGTTTTGTTAATACATATAAAGTAGCTCTAGCGTCTTCAAGTGCTCCGTGTGCCCCATAAAAATTTAAAGGATCTAATGCATTAGGATTTTTAAAATGCCATGCTGCAAAAGTAAGTTTTTTATATTTATAACCACAATCGATATTTGGAAGTATAGAACTTTTCTCATGATAGTAACTTGTAAAAAGTTTCATTACATCAATGTAAAACATAGGTTTTTTAAAATCTATTACGCGTTTTATAAACTTTAAATCAAAATCTATGTTGTAACCTATTATTACATCAGCATCATTAAAAATTTTTTCTAGTTGAATTTTATAGTTATCTATAGGAGCTTTATTTTGAACAAAAGCAGGTTTTATACCATGAATTTTTTGAGCCTCTATCCAAGTAGATTTATATTTAGGTTTGAAATATTTATCAAAGATTAAATATCCTGTTTCATCTATGATTGAAAGTTGAAGTATCTCATCTTCCCATTCTCTCAAACCTGTTGTCTCGGTGTCTATTATTATAACATTAAGTTTTAAGCCATCTTTTATGAAATACTCTTTTGGATTTGTTTGAAGGTAAGATGGATTTAATTCAGAATAGTTATAAGGATACATTTCATCATATTTGTTTGGTTTGTATTCTATCTTGTTTCTTGATCTTGGTAAAATTCTTTCTTGGAAATTTTGATTAATATTGCTACTATGGTTGAAGGATTTTTTATAAGCATTTGTTTTTTGATTAAAAGGTGTTTGAGTAAAATTAAGCGTAGTGTTATAAAGATTATCTTTTGATATGTGATTGTCTTCTTGATTTTTTTGTTTTTGTGGTTTATGTTTGAAAGTATTAACAAATACCATTAACAACCAAAGACAAAATAAAATGAATGAGGATATTAAAAAAGCTTTAACAAAATCATCAAAACAATAATAAAATAAAATTAAAAGCCAAATTGCTATAGCACCCCAAACAAGCATTTATATTCTTTGTATTTGATTGTTATCGCCAGCAATGACAATATTTTGACTACCATCAACATTTATTGTAATTTTTATACAAACACCGTTTTTTAAAGCTTGTATAAAATTTTCATCATTAAATATTCTTATTATACCGCTTGAAACACCATCGCTTATCCTAGAAACTTCTTCACATCTTATAGCTTCCCATTCTTGTCTTTTTCTTTTTGCTTCCTCTTTAACCGAATAAACAAATAAAATAGCACCTAGCAATAATGCAAAAATAAGCCATTTATAATCATTTAAAGTATTTATAAATTCCATTTTTATTCCTCAGTAGCTTTTTTTAAAATTTCTAGTTTGTTGATAAATTGATCCAATAAAGCTTCATTTCCATATTTTTCATGCAAAGATAAAAACTTTTGTAATTTATCATTGTGATTGTTATTAGTTGGAAAATTAATAGAGTTGTTTTTGCCTTGCAATATGATATTTTTATTCCCTTTAGAATTAATATCCCCGCTGATAATCATATCAATATTAACACCTAGTTTCTCTGAAAATTCTTTAATTCTTTTTAGGGGGATTTCCCCTCTAACCGCCCAAGTATTAAATGTAGTATAATTTACATTAAGTATTTCACTTAAATCTTTTATAGTATCAGCATTGGCAATTTTCTTTAGTATTCTAATAACTTCTTCATAATCCACAGCTATATCCTTTAAAAAAATAATTTAATATTACAAATCAAAAAGAATTGATTTTAAAATATTTTTATATTTTGACTTGACAAATAAGTCAAAATGATTTATAATTATCAAAGTTAAAAAAAATAATTATTTTTTTAGCAAAAAGAATACCAACTTTTTGCTTAAGTATAAAAAAGGATACAAGATGGAAGATTGGATTATAGCTGGCGTGATTATAACTATATTATCAATTATGCTTGTAGTTATAAAGATAAAGGAAACAAAATGATAAGTGCATACGCAAATACTATTTTGAGTATAGTTAAAAATGAAAAATCTATAAAAAAAGACGCACTTTTTAAACGAATGAATATAAAAGAAAGCGAATTTAATGAGGCTTTAAATTTATTGCATGAACATGCATTTGTAAAACTTGAAGCTATTAGCGATGGTTTATTTGAAACCATCATAGTTCATTATGAGGGTAAATAAATGTGTATTAATGACAAAATTAAAGAAAAATTAGGATTAAAAACTTTTGATGAAATAGAAAGAAAACTCAATTTGAAAAATCAAACTTTAAAAGTTTGGCTTAGTGATAAAAGTGTAACAAATTCTAAAGTAGAAAAAGCACTTTTAAGACTTGGTTTTTTGAATGAGGATTTAAGATTATCTAAGAGATTAGAAGATTTAAAACTAAAGCATAAAAAATTTACAGCTTTGGTAGAAGAAAAAACAAAAACTATACAAGAGATATCAGAGATTTTAAAAGAAATTGATGAGGTAGCATAAAAACCTCATTAAGCACATTTTTTTAAGTGTGCTTAAAAGGTTTTTAAAGCTTGAAACTAGGTTTTAAGTGAATTTCCTTATAGCTAGCTTGATCACCAAGCTAGCTAGCATGTTCTTTATTTATCACACTCCACGGCGACGGGTGGGAAAGTGAGCTTTTTATAAAAAGCTTTGTTAAATAGTCAAAATACCAAAAGTTTAAATAACTTTGAATGCAGGCTCTATGTTTTGACATAAGTAGTGTTTAAATGGGAGTTAAGCTCCCTTAAAGCTAGTTAGCTTTCTTTATTTTGAGTAACCACCTTTATGGTGGTTTTTAACTTCCATTTAAACACTATAAAAAGGAAGAAAATGTCTTTTAAAGAAAAACTAAATACTGCCATAGAACACGCAAGAGCTTTGGCTTTAATTAACAAAGAATGCTTAGAGTTGATTGACTACATGGAAGAGTGTGATGAAGATGAATTAAGATCTAACCTAGATGATTTAAAAAAACTCTTGATAAAAGCAAAAGAATTATTGAAAGGTTGAGAATGCAAATAAATCATCTAGATTTGTTTAGTGGTATAGGTGGTTTTGCTTTGGGATTAAAAATGGCAGATGAGAGAGCTTTTAATACTTTGGCTTTTTGTGAGATTGAACCTTATTGTCAAAAAATTTTAAAGCAAAATTTTAACAAAAAACATATTTTTAACAATGTGGAAAAAATAAACGAAAATGATTTTAAAGACAAAATCGACTTAATTACAGCAGGCTTCCCATGTCAAGATCTAAGCATAGCAGGAAACAGAATAGGATTACAAGGGCAAAGGAGTGGATTATTTTATGAAGTTATTCGAATTATCAAATTCACAAAACCAAAATTTATATTGTTTGAGAATAGTTCCGAACTTATTCGGAGAGATAGTAATAGACAAGTGTTTATCAAAGAACTTCAATCAATCGGCTATGATTTGTGGTGGCAACTATTATGTGCTAAGTCCTTTGGATACCCGCATAAAAGAGAAAGAGCTTATGTGTTATGTTGGAAAACTTCTGCCAACTCCAATAGCATCGGACAGTTTTTCAATGAAAAATTTCAGTATTTCTACGCAAATGAAAACACACAAAAACCATCAAAAAAGATTATTTCCTTATGTAGCATGTATAGAGAAATGCCCAAAAAAAATTATGAGATTAATAGCATTGATATACGAGGATATGATGGGATATCCGAAACGATGGACAGAGTTAAAGCATTAGGTAATTCAATTATACCAACAATAGTCAAAATTTACGGTTTGGCTATTTATTCTTTTATAAAAATACAAAAAGTGAGTAACAATGAATTTTAAGCCCATACAAAAAGAAAATGATGTATTTAAAAAAGCAAGAGAAATAGAAAGTTTAATAAGCGAGCTTAGCTCAAAAGGATTTAAACTTACAAAGGCAAATTCAAAATCTTTAGTTATGAAAAAAGGTTTTGATAAGGTAGCAAAATAACAAAAAAAGAAAGGAATAAAATGCAAAACATAGGCTATGATAGTATCAAATTTGTAATCCCAAAATTTGCATTTTATAAATTTCTTAAAAAATATGACTTATATACAAAACTTAGAAAAACAAATCGCAATAAGGTTATAGAAAAATTTACAAAAGAAAAATTCAAAAGTATAAAAACTAAAGATAAGTATTATGAATTCAAAGTTAGATATATAAATATAAAACCACGAAATAAAAGTCTTTCAAATACCATAATAGTAATAGAAAATTCAAAAGACACACACGAGGTTGCTAGAAAAAATAAAAAGAAAAAAGATTTTTATGTGGAAGTGCAATTTAATGGACTTTTTCAACCTAGTAAAAGTGTTGTGGGTGATGTATATAAAATTTTAAGCAAAATGGTTAAAAGATTTAAAGCTTATAGTTTCGATATAGCTTGTGATTTTTGCGATGAAAATACTTCTGTAAGAAAATATGAGAGTATTTTATACAAAATATCATCCGAAAAAGAATTTAATGGCGAAATGATCTTTTATAAAAAATCTCTTTATATAAATAGGGTGCATAGTAAGTTTTTTAATCTTGATAGAATTTTGATTTATGATAAATACGAAAAGCAGACTAGCTATCACAAAGAAAAAATTAAAGAAGAATTCAAAGGATGGAAGAGATTAGAATTAACTTTTAAATTAAATGATAAATTTTTAAAATACATACAACATAAACATATTCACGATGCTTTAGATTTTATATATGACTTTATACAATTGCTTGATAAAACTGACAATTTTACAAAAGAAATGCTACTTGTCAAACAAACAAAATATCTAATAAATCCAAGATGGGTAAGCGATTTAAAGCCATATGTATTAAAGGATGTCGCATGAGTATTGTTACACATATAATCCAAGCAAATGAATTAGCTCGTATTTGTTTAAAAAGTGATTTAAAATATAGCTTAAAAGAAGCAAGAATAATAAATACTGGAAAAGATAGGCAATTATGTTTTTATTTTGATAATCCATTTGCCATAGATCTATTTGAAAAAAACAAAGAAAGCATCAAAAATGACTTAAGATGTGAATATAAGAAAAAAATTGAGTTTTACAAACGAATTGATTTTGTGTTTTATGATATTTGCTCTAAAAACACCAAAGAACTTAAATCAAGAACTACAGAACAAATACAAACACTTCAAAGGGGATTGGATATGCTAGAAGCTATTATAAAAAGGAGCAAAGATGGAAAATTCAGATAATAATGCACTAATGGATTTATCTATAAAGATTATATCTTTATATAAAGCTATAGAACATGCAGAGCATGAAAGAAGTTCTTTAAATTCAACTATTAAAGAATATAAGGAAAATTTAAAAACAGCTATAAGAGAGCTTGAGCAAATGAAAGAACCTAATCTTTTTAATCAAGAAAGTAAAGAGAGATGAAATGTATACACCTAAATTGTTTAACGACCACTTTCAAAACTATAAAAGATACAACATACCAAAAGCACAACTTGTTATAGCTGATATTCCATATAATCTTGGAAATAATGCTTATGCAAGCAGTCCTGAGTGGTATATAGATGGTGATAATAAAAATGGAGAGAGTAAAAAAGCAAATAAATCTTTTTTCGATACAGATCATAATTTTAATGTTAATGAATTTATGCATTTTTGTAGCCACTTGTTAATAAAAGAACCAAAAGAATGCGGTAAAGCACCTTGTATGATAGTTTTTTGTTCTTTTGAGCAACAATTTATGTTAATAAATGTAGCAAAAAAGTATGGATTTAAACATTATATAAATTTAGTTTTTAGAAAACAAAGCTCTTCTCAAGTTTTAAAGGCAAATATGAAAATAGTAGGCAATTGTGAATACGCATTACTTTTTTATAGGGAAAAACTTCCAAAATTTAATAATGATGGAAAAATGATTATGAATTGCTTTGAATGGACAAAAGATAAGGATATTAACAAAATACATCCTACTCAAAAGCCTATAAAACTTTTAGAAAGATTAATTAGCATTTTTACTGATACTGGTGATGTTGTTATAGATCCGTGTGCTGGTAGTGGAAGCACATTGGTTGCTGCTACAAATCTTAACCGCAAGGCTTATGGATTTGAAATTAAAAAAGATTTTTTTAAAAGTGCTAATGAAATCATGTTTAAACAAATAGAAAGAAGTTTATTTGCATGATTAGAAAATAACAAAATATTATAGGTGAAACAAAACGAAGACTTGATGGTTTGATAAATTATAATTATCAGATTTTAAGAGATAAATTCAATAAAAGATTAAATATAAAGGAGACAAAATGCTACAAATGATGAAAGAATTTTTAAAACAAAGAAAATTGATAGAAGAACATTTAGAAGAAACAAAAAATCAATTAATGATAATGCTTAAAGAGTTTCTTTCTATACGAAACGATTTATCTTTTTCTTATGGAAACAACTCTTTAGAAAAAGAAATAGAATATTATTGGAAGATAGAAGCTTGGCTTGATATAGAGCTTAAAAAAATATGCATAAAGATTATAGATACAAGGGTTTCTTATAATCACTTTGAATTTGAAAATATTAAAGTTTTAATATCTCATTCTTTAAGTTATGAAGAACAAAGAGCTATTATAAAATCATTAAATTTAGAAACAAATATTGAAAGAGATTAATATGAAATTGCTAAGCACTAAAGAGGTTGCCGAATATTTAGGTTTTAAAGTTGATAGAGTGAGAAAAATGAGAATGAGAAAAAATCAAGCCATTTATAACTTTCCAAAAGGCGTTAAAGTAGGAAAGGTTTTAATGTATGAAAAGAAAGAAATTGATGATTGGATAAAATCTTGCAAGGTTAGCTAAGCTTTCCTGCAAGTTTTTCTATATAATCTCCCCACCACTGCATTAATCTTCTTTTTAATTCTATATTTTTACTTCTGTTATAGGCTTTTAATATTGCATTTTTTTGCTCATGAGCCAAGCATTGCTCTGCTATATCCATACTTACTCCATGTTCTAATTGCTTTTCATTTGCAATGCTTCTAAACATAGCACGAAATCCATGTGCGCTTTGAATTCCTTTATATCCTAAGCGTTTGTTGGTATTGCATGTGATGTTTTCACTATTACATCCTTTTTTAGAAGTGCCAGCAAAAATATAATCATTAACTTTAATTGCATATTGATTTTTTAATATACTTATGGCTTGTTTGCTTAATGCTATATTATGCTCTTTACGCATTTTCATTTTTTGAGCTGATATAGTCCAAATTTCATTTTTAAAGTCTATCTCATCCCAAGTAGCTTTTATAACATTGCCAGGTCTTTGGGCTGTTAATAACACAAAAAGCATTAAATTTTTATGACTTTGTTTGATATCTGAGTGAATTAGGATATTTATATATTCTTTAATATCAGATTCATCTAATAGGGTAGGTTGATGTATAACCTGATTTGGTTTTTTAAAAACAATATTATTCTTGATGGAAGCTACGGGATTGTTTTCTATGATCTCAAGTTGCAAAGCATATTCAAATACTTTATTTATCCATATCTTTGCTTTTTGAAGTGTAGCACTTTTATGCTCTATAGTCTTTAGAATATTAACAATATCTACTCTTTTTATATCATTAATATTTTTATATTCTAAAGATTTAAAAATACCTTCTTTATAGCTTAATCCTCTTTGGATCGTTTTTACTGCTAAATTACTCTTTCTTGCATTTTCTAACACTTCATCATATAATACGCCAAATTTTAATCTTTTTGCGTTACTTATGCTTTGACCCTTTGCTTTTAGTTTATGTGAATTTATAGCCATTTCTCTAAGTTCTGCTAAGGAAAGTAAAGGATACTCTCCAAGTGTTATATAAGTATCATTGGCTTGTCTTATTTTAAATAACTTTTTGCCACTAGGGTAAACAAAAACATATAATCCTTTTACGCTAGGATCGCTAAACTTTATAAATTTTTTACCATTATCGCATTTTACGCTTTTTAAGAAACTATCTGTAAGTTTATTAATTTTTGTCATTTTTATTCTTTATATTATTATAAAAAGTAACCCATTTAGTAACCCACTTTTTTAAAAGTAACCCACTTTTTTTGCAATATTTTAACACAAAAAATAATAAATTAGAATAAAAAAGAATGCTTATATAAGCACTTATTTGTAGTCCTTTTGAGATAACATATCAGAAAATATTATGTGAGAGTAAAAAACAAATGGTGCCCAAGGTCGGACTCGAACCGACACAAGGTTGCCCTTACCAGATTTTGAGTCTGGCGCGTCTACCAGTTTCACCACTTGGGCTTTTGAAAAAATGTATTATAATATATATTTTTTAAAATAACATAAATATTAAATTTTATCTTTGTAATTATTAAGAAAAATTTTATTTTGGAACTTTTTTTGCTTATAAAATTTAAAAATTATTTGCGGAGCAAGAAATGAGAATTAGTAATCAATACACCTTTTACACTTCTATACAAAGCTACACGGATGGGCAGTCTCTACTAAATAAATATAATCTTCAATTGCAAACTAGGCAACTTATACAGCATTCTTTTGAAAATGCAAACATTTATATAAATGGTTCAAGATTAGAGTATGAAATAGCAAATATTAATCAAATCATGCAAGGAACACAATCTGCACAAGAAATGGCTAAAAATACTGATACAGCTTTAAAAAATATCACCGAGCTTTTGGAAAAATTTAAAGTTCTTTTGACAAAGGCAGCTAGTGATGGAAATTCTCAAACATCAAGAGAAGCTATAGCTAAAGAATTAAAACTCATAAAAGAATCTATAGTAAATATCGCTAATACTAGTATAAATGGACAATATCTATTTGCAGGTTCAAACACAGGGGTAAAACCTTTTGATAAATATGGCAATTATACAGGAAATAAAGACAACATCTTTGTTGTGAGTGGTTCAGGAACTCAAATACCTTATAATGTGCCTGGCTGGGATTTGTTTTTTAAACCTGATACTAATGAAAATAAGGTTATATCTACCAATGTTTCTTTTGTGGATAATCGTTATGATCCTAAAAATAACCCAGAATTAAGAAAACCTTTAACAGAAGAATCTAAATTTTCACATCTTATAGGGCAAAACTATGTTCAAAATGGCAAACTTGATCCGAATAAAAATTTTGACGATGGTTATGACGATAAACTTCCTTTTCCATCAACTGCGATGTATATCCAAGGTGTAAGACCAGATGGAACGAGTTTTAAAGCAACCCTAAATGTTGGCCCTGATGATAAAATAGGAGATGTATTAGAAAATATAGGTAAATTATATGGTAATACTGAGGGTAATAAAGTAGTAGAAGTTACTATGAATGATAGTGGGCAGATTGAAATAAAAAATTTAAAAGATGGTAATAGTTCTTTGGATTTTCATGCTGTTGCTATGACTCCACAAATGAGAGACGAAGAACAAATCAAGGAAATAGCTGCTGCAGCAAAAGAAGAAGGCATTGATATGAATGAGGTAACTAATCGTATCATGGAAGCAGCTCATAATGGAAATTTAAATAATACTAGAAGTCCTGTAACTATACAAGTAAATGGACAAGATTTTACAGTAGATATTTATAAGACAGATTTCATTAAAAGTAATATCAATGGTAATAAAACCAATGGTGCTGATTATGATGTAGCTTTTGAAAAAGATGGTAATACTGTAACTGGAAATGTTTCACAAATGATAAAAGGCACTAGTGAGTATGCTACAGAAAGCACTAAACTTAGTGAAGTAATAGCAAATTCAAATGGAAGTATGGCAGGACAAAGTCTGCAAATGGAAATTACTTCTAAAAATGGTCAAACTTATAATGTGACTATTGATTTAGAAAATTCTATGGTGAGTTATCCAGATCCAAACAATCCTGGTCAAACTATAGATTTCCCTATAACTCATTCTCAATACAATGAAGCAACTGGAACCGCAAGTGGGGTGCAAACAAGGCCTGAGGATATTACCTATGGTCAATTAAATGATATTATAGGTATGTTTGCTAGTGGTAATGTTCCTACTGCTGATATAAATCCGAATGCTAATGGAACTATTAATAATGACGATTTTCAAACTATACAACAAAATATTTCTAATTCTAAAGATTCTGTAGAAGTAAATATGGACTATAAAGGTCGTATTAGTATCACTGATAAATTCTCTACCAATACAAATATCGGTTTAACTATAAAAGATGCTAATTCAAATGCAGGTTTTCCAAGACCAGGAGAGGTTACAACGGGATCAAATTTTGTATTTAGTGCAAATAATTCTTTGACTATAGATGAACCAAATGTGGATTTAATCAAAGATTTAGATCAAATGATAGATGCAGTATTAAGTGGAAATATGAGAGCTGATTCTGAAGGAAGTGATCCTAGAAATACAGGCTTGCAAGGTGCCTTAGAAAGAATTGATCATTTGCAAGATCATGTAAGAAAACTTCAAACTACAATAGGTGCTTATACTAATTCTATAGAAGAAACTAACAAAAGAATGACATTTTTAAATTTAAATGTTTCTAGTATTAAAAGCACTGTTACAGATGCTGATTATGGGCAAACTTATATGCAATTTATGCAAACTATGGTTTCATATCAAGCAATGCTTTCAGCAACTTCTAAAATTTCTCAAATGAGTTTGTTAAACTACATGTAATTTTTGATATAATAGCTTTTTTCTTTATAAAGGATATATTATAAAAAAAGAAGCTATTTTTGTCATTTTTAATCTCATAATTTTTTATTTTTGTCTTAGTGCTTTGATTCCTGAGCGTTCTTTAGTGAGCATTATAGGGTATTCTTTGGCTGAGCTAAGTTATGCTTTATTTGGATCTTTAACAAAAGTTTATCCTTTTGCATTTTTTTGGTTTAATTATTTATTATATAAGAATGATTATAAATTTGATTTTGTAGAAAGAAGATACATAGTAGCACTTGTTTGTTGTGTTTTATCAGCATTGATTTTTAGCGCAATGTTTTTAGAAGATAAAGGCTATATAGCTTCTGCAATGTTTTTGATATTAAATGGACTTTTTGGGCAAGTTGGGAGCTCTATTTTAATTATATTGCTTATAGCTTTTGCTTTTAGCATCACTTTTCCAAATTTTATGAAAGAATTTTTTAAAATAGAAATAGATTTTGATTTTTACATCAAACTTGAAACTTTGATTAAAAATAAAATTTTTGGTTTTTTTGGTGGAGATAAATATCAAAGTGAAACCAAAGAAGAACAAGAAAAGCTCAAACAAGAGCTTTTGATAAAAGAAAATAAACACCAAGAAGAAATTAAAGAAGAAAAAGAAGAATTAGTTGAAGAGAAAAAATTTACTTTAGAAGAGCTAAAAAATCAAAATTTAGAAGAAATAATCATCAATGAAGATGAGAAAAAACTAGGAGCTAGTTTTATCCATGAACTTTCAGAACCAGTTGCAAATTTTGCACAAAAAGCGAGTAAAATAAATACAAAGGAAGATGAAGTGACGCCTGAAGAATATTTATCAAAATACAAAAATAACAGCGAAGATATATACACTCAAACTTTAAAAAGCAAAAATTTAGATGAACCAAGTTATAAAAGACGCAATATAGATGTAGATGATGATAAAGAAATTCAAGAAGATTCTTTTTTTGCTAAAGAATTAAAACAAAGAGAAGAAATGCTTAAAAAGGCTAGGTTACTTGAAGAGTATAAGGCTTTACAAAAAGAAAAAATTTTAGAAGAGTTAAACGAAGATTTTAAAAAAATCGAAGAATTAAATGCTATCGAAGCTCAAAAAGAAGCTGAATTTAAAAAATTTCAAGATAAAACTAGCTTTTTAGGGGCGAATTTAGCAAAAGAATTAAAAGATGAGGATTTTTTACCACAAGATGAAGTTAAAGAACTTGATTTTAATGAAGAAGCTTTTGTAAAACCTGTAAGTATTAATGAGCTAAGAGCTAAAAAAAATGAAGATACTTCTTTTATGGTAGAAGAAAAAATATTTGAGCAAAAAGAATTTATCATCGAAGAAATCACTCAAACACCACAAGAAAATCAATACCATCATTCTATCACAGATGAAATTAGTGAAAATAAAGCCTTGCTTAAAGAGCTTGAATTTGGTGATTTTGAAAAACCAAAAGACTTTGTTTTGCCACCATTGGATTTTTTATCTATGCCAAAAGAAGGTAAAAATGAAATCAACGAAGAAGAAATTGATAGAAAAATATATGATTTATTGGAAAAATTAAGACGCTTTAAAATTGGTGGAGATGTAGTTAGAACCTATACAGGGCCTGTGGTAACTACATTTGAATTTAGACCAGCAGCTGATGTAAAGGTAAGTAAGATTTTATCTTTACAAGATGATTTAGCTATGGCTTTAAAAGCTCAAACTATAAGAATTCAAGCTCCAATTCCTGGAAAAGATGTAGTAGGTATAGAAGTTCCAAATGAAAAAATCGACACAATTTATCTAAGAGAAATTTTAGAAAGTGAGGTGTTTAAAAATTCAAGTTCGCCATTAACCATAGCTTTAGGTAAGGATATAGTTGGTGATCCTTTTGTAACCGATCTTAAAAAACTTCCTCATCTTTTAATAGCAGGAACCACAGGAAGTGGTAAAAGTGTGGGTATAAATTCTATGCTTTTATCTTTGCTTTATAGAAATTCACCAAAAACACTAAGATTAATGATGATAGACCCAAAAATGCTTGAATTTAGTATATATAATGATATACCTCATTTACTAACTCCAGTTATTACTGATCCTAAAAAGGCTGTAAATGCTTTATCAAATATGGTAGCAGAAATGGAAAGAAGATATCGCTTGATGGCCGAAGCAAAAACTAAAAATATAGAAAATTATAATGAAAAAATCAAAGAACAAGGTGGAGAAATTTTACCTTTTATAGTTGTGATTATCGATGAATTGGCTGATTTGATGATGACTGCCGGAAAAGATGTGGAATTTTATATAGGTCGCTTAGCTCAAATGGCAAGAGCAAGTGGGATACATTTAATTGTCGCTACACAAAGACCATCTGTGGATGTTGTAACAGGGGTTGTAAAAGCGAATTTGCCAAGTAGGATTTCTTACAAAGTAGGGCAAAAAATTGATTCTAAAGTGATTTTAGATGCTATGGGGGCTGAGAGTTTATTAGGAAGAGGAGATTGTTTATTTACTCCTCCTGGTATGAGTTCATTAGTACGTTTACATGCTCCATTTGCAAGTGAAAATGAAATAGAAAATATAGTGGAATTTTTAAAAGCACAACAGGTTGTAGAATACGATGAGAGCTTTTTAAAAGATGATAATTCTGATTTAAATTTTAGAAAAAATGATTTTGATGATGGTGATTTAGATGAGTTGTATGAAGAAGCTAAAGCTATAGTTTTAGAAGATAGAAAAACAAGTATTTCTTATATACAAAGACGCTTGAAAATTGGCTATAACCGTGCAGCAAATATCATAGAGCAATTAACCCAAATGGGAGTTTTGAGCGAACCTGATGCCAAAGGGCAAAGAGAAATTTTGTAATTAATTTCTTATTGCCTTGTTGTGATCGTTAAGATTTGTAGAAAAGATATGTTTGTTGGTTTTTTTATCTCTTACAAAATATAAATAATCTGTTTTTGCAGGAAAAATAGCAGCTTTAATAGCATCAAGAGAAACATTACACACAGCTTCTTTTGGAATTCCATTAAATTTATAAGTATTGTAAGAGCTATTGTCTTGTCTGATTCTTTGTGGGGTTATTTTTTCATGAGAATATTTTCCATAATTTAGCGTTCCATCCATTTGTAATTTCATTCCTTTTTTTAGGCGATTTCTAATAACAGATGAAACTATAGGCATTTCTTCATTATTTGCTGCTTCTTTTTGGATGATTGAAGCAATAATAATAAACTCATGCCATTTTTTTTCATTGTATTCTCTAAAAATTTTATAAGAGATTTTTTTAAATTCATTAGTGGAGTATCTTAATAGATAATTGATTAAAAGTTCTTCTGTGATACCTTTTGGAATTTTATAAGTTTCCGGAAAAAGCATACCTTCTTTAAAAGGACTTTGTTTTAAAAATTCTTGCATTAAAATTTTTGGATTAAGGTTTAATTTAGCGGCTAATTGTTCAAAGAAAATTTCAGTTGTTTCACCAGGTATTAAAGTAATGCTTTCAAGAGCTGCTTTAGCTATGGTTAATTTATGTAAAAATTCAGCTTTATTTAGCGGTTTTAAACCAATATCTATCCAGCCAGATTGAGGGTGTCCAAGAAAATATAAGGTATATTTGTCAATAACACTCATTTTGTAGTTATTTTTACTTAATTGCGTTATAATTTTATCAACAGATCCTGGTGGTATAAAAACTACAGAATTTGTTTTAATAGGTAAAAGTAGATAATAAAAAATGGAAAAAAGAAAAATCAAAATCAAATCACAACTAATCAAAAAGATTCTTAAATTTTTAGCTTTACCTGTCATACTTTTCATCGTTTTGCTTATCTACCTTAAAAATGGAATTTATATAGAAAAATTAGAATTTTCTTCTTTTAATTTAGAAAAATTATATATTAAATTAGATAAAAAACTTATTTTAAATGCTAAAAAAGTGATTATAAATTCTCAAAATCAAAATTCTGATGAAGAAAAAAGTCTTACTAAAGCAGTAAATTTAATTAAAAAAATAAAATATGTTTATTGGTTTTTTGAAGAAATAGATATAGCAGAATTTTATGCTAATAACTATCCTGTAAAATTTTTATATAAAGATAATTTATTTTTCGTGGATGGAAAAAGTTTGCGGATTAAAATTAATCTTAAAATTAGCGATAAAAACATACAGGCAAATTTGAATGAATTTTTATTAAAAGATTATAATGCAAGTCTTAATGGTGTTTTACTAATTAATCCTAAAACTAAATTTTATAATTTTAAAGGCAAACTTGATAGTGATTTTTTACAAAGCAATGTAAATTTATCAGCCAAAAGAGAAGAATTTTCTTATGAATTAAGTCAAATTCACTCAGATGATGTATCAAAAGTTTTTAATGTATTAAAAGAAAATAACATAGTTTTACCTGAAAATTTAGATGTTTGGGTAGGTGGTAAGGTTAAGGCAAGTGAGTATTATATAGAAAATTTAAATGGGTTTATCGATTTTGGAAAACATAGGTATTATCTTGATGAGATTAAAGCTAAAGGATATGTGAAAAATCTTCGTGTAGTTTTAGATACTAATATAGATCCAATCACTAGCCCTTTTGTCGAGCTTGAATTTGATAAACAAAGGCTTGATTTTAAATTTGATGAGTTGAAATTTAATAATTATAATTTATCTCAAAGTGAAATTTATATTTATGATATGCTAAATCAAAAGGCGGGAATTTACATTAAAATTAAAAGCGATGATGCTAGATTAGATTATAGAGTAAATAAAATTTTGCGTTTATATGATATACACATGCCTTTTTTGCAAAATAATGGTAAAACAAAAACTCATTTGGTACTTAAATTTCCTTTTGAACACCCTGAAAAAATTTTTTATGAAGGGCGTTTTGATATAGTAAATTCTAATATTAATATACAAGATTTTAAGATAACTAAAGCAAATGTTGATTTAAAAAAAGACAAGGTTGAAATCAAAGAAGCAAATATAGAAAGTAAATACACTAATAGTGATTTAAATGCTAGTTTGAATTTAAAACAAAAAAAAGGAGATATTGATATATACTCTTTTTTTATTGATTTGCCTAGTCAAAGCTTAAAAATGACAGATAAAAATTTAAAATTAGAGTTAAAATTTGATCAAAACACTACTTTAATTAATAAAGAATTTGGTATTTTGGTTAATTTAGATCAAGGTTTAAGACTTTATATCGCAAAATTATCTAAACTAAGATCTTATTCTAAATTAATGCAAGAAAATAATATTTACGATGGTGAATTAAATATCAATACAAATGATTTTTTAAACTATCAAGTGGATTTAAATAATACAACCTTTGATTCTTTTTTAGTGTATAAAAATCGCAATCCATATGAGTATGATAGTTTTTATGTGGATATCAAAGGAGATGATTTTAATCTAACCAGCAAAAGTGGAGTAATCTTTGCTCAAGGTAAAAAGCATGATGCAAATATTACTTTAAATAATGTGGATTTATTAATTTCTCAATACAATACTCAAAGTGCTTTACAAGATAATGATGAATATAATATATATGCTAAAAATATAGATATTCTTTTAAAAGATTATAATAAAACTTTAACTTTTGATAATTTTAAAGCAAAGGTTAAAAAGGATTATTTAAAAATAGATGCAAATAAAAGCAAAGCTAGTTTTGATCTTTTACTAGATAAAGATAATTTTGAAGTTCAAGCTTTAAAAATGGATGATGATTTTTTAAATATTTTTATGAGAAAAAATATTTTTGAAAATGGAGAATTTAATCTTTATATCGATGGCAATAGTACAGATTTTTTTAAAGGGAAATTTTTATTTAAAAATACTTATTTGAAAGATTTGAAATTTCATCAGCAACTTTTAAGCTTTATAGATAGCATTCCTAGTTTATTACTCTTTAAAGCTCCAAGTTTTAACGAAAAAGGTTTTAGTGTCGAAAATGCTGGTGTGAGTTTTCACAGACAAAAAGATTTGTTTGATATCGAAGCATTAAATTTTAATGGCGATAGTGCAGATATTTTAGGACAAGTTAAGATTAATTTAAGAAATTTACAAATTGATGGATTAATGGAATTAAGGACTTTAAAATCTGCTACTTCGGTTATTTCTGTAGTTCCAATTATCAATCAAATTGTCTTGGGTAAAGATAGGCAAATTAGCACTCTTATAAAACTTGAAGGAACAGTGGATAATCCTGAATTTAAAACACAACTATTATCACAAGGTTTTGGCTTGCCTTATCATTTAATCAAAAATATTTTTGAATTACCAACGAATTTAGTTAAATAAACTACTACAAAAAAAGGATAGAAAATGAAAATAACTATCATTGGAGCGGGAAATGTTGGATCTAGCATAGCTTATGGTTTAATCTTAAGAGAATTAGTAGATGAGATTGTTTTAATAGATATTAATGAAGATTTGCTTTTTGCTAAAGAATTAGAATTAAGCCAAAGTATAGCAGCTTTTAACTTTAATATCGATATTAAATGTTCAAGTGATTATGTATATACTAAAAATTGTGATATTGTTATTTTTAGCGCAGGAATTGCTAGAAAAGAAGGGCAAAGTAGAGAAGAGCTTTTGGCTATAAATTCTAATATTTTATTAAATTGTGCTAAAAAAATAAAAGAATTTACTCAAGATCCTTTATTTATCATAGTTAGTAACCCTGTAGATTTTTTATTAAATGCTTTGTATGAACAAAAAATTTTTTCTTCTCAAAAAATTGTTGCAATGGCTGGAGTTTTAGATAATGCAAGATTTAAATATGAAGTTGCGAAAAAATCAAACATCAAAAGTTTTTATGTTGATACAAAATTAATGGGTTTTCATAATGATGATATGGTTTTGCTTTATTCTCAATCAAAAATAAATAATCAAAACATCAATGAAATTTTACCTGAAGATGATTTAGCTTATATAGAAAATGAAGTAAAAAAGGGTGGAGCTAAAGTAATTAAACATCTTAAAACTTCTGCTTATTTAGCTCCTGCTAGTGCATGTATAAGAATGATAGAATCTCTCAAAAGCGGTGAGTTTTTACCTATGAGTGTGATTTTAAATGGGGAATATGGAGTTTATGATAAAGCTTTTGGGATATTAGCAAGACTTAGTTTAAATGGAGTAGTTGAAATTTTAAATTTAAAACTTAATTCTAAAGAAGAAAAAGAATTACAAAATTCTTTAGAAAAACACAAATATATGTAACTTTTTGAAAAAAATTAACAAATGTTACTTTATGTTATAAAAGATCTCTACTTTTTCTTTATGTTTTAAATATTATTTTATCAGTGTCCAATTTAGGTATAATAAAAAGTTTAATTAGAAAATGATTTTTAATAAATTTCATAAATACATTAAGTTTTATATCGAAAGGAAAATAAATGGTTGCTCCAAAAGATACGCCAGTTTGGGTAGATGAAGCAAGATGCAAAGCCTGTAATATTTGTGTGAGTTATTGTCCTGCTGGTGTTTTAGCTATGAGAGATGAAATCACTTCTGTTTTAGGACAGATGATAGAAGTAGTACATCCTCAATCTTGTATTGGTTGTAGTGAATGTGAAAGTCATTGTCCTGATTTTGCGATTTTTGTGGCTAAAAGAGATGAATTTAAATTTGCTAAATTAACTCCAGAGGCTAAAGAACGAGCAAAAGCGGTAAAAGAAAATAAATACAAAAAACTAAATGCTTAGGAAAAATGATGAGAGAGATAATATCAACAGGTAATAATTTAGTAGCAAAAGCAGCTATTGATTGCGGGTGTAAATTTTTTGGTGGTTATCCTATCACTCCAAGCTCTGAAATAGCACATGAATTAAGCCATATGCTACCAAAAAACGATGGCACATTTATACAAATGGAAGATGAAATTTCAGGTATTAGTGTAGCTCTTGGTGCTTCTATGAGTGGGGTTAAATCAATGACAGCAAGTAGTGGACCTGGAATTTCTTTAAAAGCTGAGCAAATTGGCTTGGGATTTATAGCTGAAATTCCACTTGTTATAGTAAATGTTATGAGAGGTGGCCCTTCAACTGGACTTCCAACTAGGGTTGCACAAGGAGACTTGTTTCAAGCAAAAGCTCCAACGCATGGTGATTATGCAAGTATAGCTTTAGCTCCAGCTTCTTTAGAAGAAGCTTATACTGAGACAATCAGGGCTTTTAATTTAGCTGAAAAATATATGACTCCTGTATTTTTGCTTTTAGATGAAACGGTAGGACATATGAATGGTAAAGCACTTTTGCCTGAATTAAATGAATTAGAAATTATTAATCGTAAAAAATTTGAAGGTGATAAAAAAGATTATAAGCCTTATGCAGCAGGTGAAAATGAAGCTGCTGTTTTAAATCCATTTTTTCAAGGATATCGTTACCATATAACAGGGCTTCATCATGGCGATATAGGCTTTCCTACTGAAGATGGAGCTATAGTAGATAAAAATATAAAAAGACTCATAGGCAAGATTAAAAATAATGTCGATGATATATGCAAATGGGAAGAATTTATGCTTGATGATGCACAGTTTTTAATCATAGCTTATGGTAGTGTTACAAGATCAGCTAAAGAAGCTATATTAAGACTTAGAGAAGAAGGTTTTAAAGTAGGACTTTTTAGACCTATTACTTTATATCCTGTGGCTGAGAAAAAAATAGCTCAAGTTGTTTCTAAATTTAACAAAGTTATGGTTAGTGAGCTTAATATGGGTCAATATTTAGAAGAAATTCAAAGAGCAAGTAAAAGAGATGATTTTATAAGCTTGCATCGTGCAAATGGACGCCCTATAACACCTAGTGAAATTATTGCTAAAGTAAAGGAGAATATGTAATGGCTTTTAATTATGATGAGTATTTAAGAGTAGATAAGCTTCCTACTCAATGGTGCTGGGGCTGTGGTGATGGAGTTGTTTTAAAAGCTATTATTAGAGCTATACAGAAATTAGAATGGAATATGGATGATGTTTGTTTGGTTTCTGGTATAGGCTGTAGTGGTAGAATGAGTTCTTATGTAAATTGCAATACAGTTCATACAACTCATGGTAGAGCTATAGCTTATGCAACTGGTATAAAATTGGCAAATCCTAAAAAACATGTTATAGTAGTGAGTGGAGATGGCGATACTTTAGCAATTGGTGGAAATCATACCATTCATGGTTGTAGAAGAAATATAGATTTAACTCATATTTTAATCAATAATTTTATCTATGGTCTTACAAATTCTCAAACTTCACCTACAACACCGCAAGGTTTTTACACAGTAACTGCTCAAGCTGGAAATATAGATCCAAATTTTGATGCATGTGAGCTGACAAAAGCTGCTGGGGCTTCTTTTGTAGCAAGAACAAATGTGATAGAGGCAAATAAATTAGAAAATATTATTTATAAAGCTTTAGCGCATAAAGGATATAGTTTTGTAGATGTTTTTTCAAATTGTCATATAAATTTAGGTAGAAAAAATAAAATGGGTGAAGCTGTAACAATGCTTGATTGGATAAAAGATCGCTGTGTAGAAAAGAATAAATTTGAACAACTTGATGAAAGTCAAAAACACGATAAATTTCCTACAGGAATTTTACATCAAGATGAAAATAAAACAGAATATTGTGATGCTTATGAAGAGGTAAGAAAGGCTTTGAAAGAAAAAAGAATGATCGACCTAGGAGTGCTAAAATGAAATTTCAATTAAGATTTTGCGGAGAAGGCGGTCAAGGAGTAATTACCGCTGGTGAAATTTTAGCTAAGGCTGCTATAAAAGAAGGTCGCAATGCCTTTAAGGCTTCTACTTATACTTCTCAAGTAAGAGGAGGGCCAACTAAGGTAGATATCATCATCGATGAAAATGAAATTTTCTTTCCTTATGCAGTAGAAGGTGAAGTTGGTTTTATGCTTTCAACTGCTGATAAAGGATACCAAGGTTTTAAAGATGGGGTGGAAAAAAATGGCATTATGGTAATAGAGCCAAATTTAGTTCATCCAAGTAAAGAAGATTATGATAAATGGCAAATTTTTGAAATTCCTATCATTACTATAGCTAAAGAAGAGGTAGGAAATGTTGCTACTCAATCAGTTGTTGCTTTAGCTATTGCTGCTTATATGAGTAAATGCATTGACACTCAAGCTTTAAAAAATATTATGCTAGAAATGGTACCAGCTAAAACTAAAGACGCTAATTCAAAAGCTTTTGATTTAGGTATACAATACGCAAGTAAAGCTCAAGCAAATTCTTAAATTTAAGAATTTGCTCCTAACTTCTTATTTATAAAATTATCGTTATAATATTCTTATTTTGATTAAGGGTAAAAAATGAGAGAGCTAAGTGGCTCGCAAATGATTTGCGAAGCATTAAAAGAAGAAAATATTAAAGTAGTATTTGGCTATCCTGGAGGAGCTGCTTTAAATATTTATGATGAAATTTATAAGCAAACTTATTTTAAACATATATTAGTAAGACACGAACAAGCTGCATTGCATAGCGCAGATGCTTATGCTAGAATGAGTGGGGAAGTTGGAGTAGCGATAGTAACTAGTGGTCCAGGTTTTACTAATACGGTTACGGGATTAGCTACTGCTTATAGTGATTCGATTCCACTTGTATTGATTTCAGCTCAAGTTGCAAATTCATTAATTGGCACCGATGCATTTCAAGAAATTGATGCCATAGGTACTTCAAGACCATGTGTAAAGCATAATTACTTAGTAAAAAATATAGAAGAATTACCAAAAATTTTAAAAGAAGCATTTTATATAGCAAAAACAGGCAGACAAGGGCCTGTGCATATAGATATACCTAAGGATGTTACTGCAAGTTTTGGTATGTGGGAGTATCCAAAAGAAATTTCTATAAAAACTTATAAGCCAACTTATAAAGGAAATATTAGACAAATTAAAAAATTAATACAACTTTTAAAAGAAGCAAGCAAGCCTTTGTTTTATCTTGGTGGTGGATGTATAGCGTCCAATGCTAGTGAAGAAATAAGAGCTTTAGTAAAATTAAGCAAAATTCCAGCTGTAGAAACTTTAATGGCTTTAGGGACTTTAAGAAGTGATGATGAGCTTAATTTAAAAATGGCAGGTATGCATGGAAGTTATTGTGCAAATATAGCTTTAAGTGAATGTGATTTATTAATAGCAATTGGTGCAAGATTTGACGATAGAATCACAGGAAAAACTAGTGAATTTGCTAAACACGCAAAAATAGTTCATATTGATATAGATCCAAGTTCTATTTCTAAAATTATCCAAGCGCATTTTCCTATAGTAGGTGATGTAAAGAGCGTAGTGCAAGATATTTTAGAAGAATTAAAACAAGAAAATATTGATTATGCAAAATACCAAGAGTGGTTCAAGACTTTAAAAAATTATCAGCAACTTTACCCTTTAATCTATGAAGATAGTGATGAAATTTTAAAACCTCAATGGGTTATACAAGAATGTGCAAAATTAGCTCCTGATGCTAGAATCATCACTGATGTTGGTCAGCACCAAATGTGGGTTGCGCAATTTTACCCTTTTAATTACCCAAGGCAATTAGCTACTAGTGGCGGTCAAGGAACTATGGGGTATTCTTTACCTGCTGCTTTAGGAGCAAAATTGGCTGTTAAAGATGAATTGGTTATTAATTTTGTTGGAGATGGTTCATTTTTAATGAATATCCAAGAATTAATGACAGCAAGTTCATATGGTATCAAAGTGATTAATATTATTTTAAATAATTCTTTTTTGGGTATGGTTAGACAATGGCAAAGTATGTTTTATGAAGAAAGATTTTCTAATACAAATTTAAGCAAACAACCTGATTTTATTAGCATAGCTAAAGGATTTGATTGCGAAGCTTATAATGTATCAACAAAAGATGAATTTAAAAATGCTTTTGTTAGTGCTTTAAATTCTTCAAAAACTTCTATATTAAATGTTGCAATCGATAGATATGAAGATGTTTTACCTATGGTGCCAGCAGGTGGAGCTATATATAATATGATATTACCTAGTTATAAAAACAAGGATAAAAAATGAAAAGAAGGGTTATATCTGTTATTGTTTTAAACGAACATGGGGTTTTATCTCGTGTTGTTGGATTGTTTTCTGGTAGAGGTTATAATATAGAATCTTTAACCGTAGCGCCATTGGAAGATAAAGAATTTTCTAGAATAAATATAGTTACTTTAGGGGATGAGAGAGTGTTTGAGCAAATTATCAAACAGCTTCATAAGCTAATACCAACTTATAAAGTAATTGATTCTAGTGATTTTATAGAAAAAGAAACGGCTTTGGTAAAAATTGCATTAAATGAAAATTTTGCAGGACTTGATGCAATTTTAAAAGCTTATAATGGTAAAGTTGTATATAGCGATAGTGAAAGCATTATAGCTGTAGCTACTGATGATGCATTAAGGATAGATAATTTTATAAAAACAATGAAAAAATATAATCCAATCAATATAGTAAGAAGTGGTTCTATTTTAATGGAGGTAAGATGAAAATTAGCGAAATAGCAAAATTTTTGGGTATAGAATATAGCGGAGAAGATATAGAAATAACTGCTTTAAATTCTTTAAATAATGCAAGTTTTACTGAGCTTAGTTATTGTGATGGAGAAAAAAATTCAAAAAAAATTTCAAATACTGATGCAGGTGCAGTGCTGGTTTCTAAAGAATTTGAAAATTTAGTTCCAAAAGATAGCATTAAGCTTGTAGTGGATAATCCACATTTATCTTTTGCGTTATTAAGCAAACTTTTTGCAAAATCTTTAATTTCTTCAAATGTAGAAAAAAAATCAAAAATAGCAAAAAGTGCAAAAATCATGCCTAATGTTTATATAGGGGATAATGTCCAAATTGGAGAAAATGTTATCATTATGGCTGGAGCTTATATAGGAGATAATGTCAGTATAGATGAATGCACTATCATCCATCCTAATGTGGTAATTTATAACGACACTAAGATAGGTAAAAAATGTCATTTGCTTGCAAATTGTGTTATAGGAAGTGATGGTTTTGGTTATGCACATACTAAAAATGGAGAGCATTATAAAATATATCATAATGGAAATGTGATTTTAGAAGATTTTGTGGAAATTGGAGCTTGCGCTACGATTGATAGAGCTGTTTTTGAAAGCACTATTATAAAACAAGGAACTAAGATAGATAATTTAGTTCAAGTAGGGCACAATTGTGAAATTGGAGAAAATTGTCTTATCGTGGCTCAAAGTGGAATTTCAGGTTCTAGTGTTTTAGGTAAAAATGTTACCATGGGTGGTCAAAGTGCTACTAGTGGGCATTTACAAATTGGAGATTTTGCAACTATTGCAGCAAGAGGTGGTGTTACTAAAAATTTAGAAGGTGCTAGAGTGTATGGTGGTTTTCCTATCATGCTTCAAAAAGATTGGCTAAAATTCCAAGCAAAAATTATCACAACTTTTAAGGATAAACATGAGTAAGAAAGTATTAAAAACTATCGAACTACATGGGAGTAAAAGTGGAGAAATAAGTATTTGTAATCTTTCTAATCCTTATGGAGTAGGTAGTGAAGATGTTTTGAGTATAGCAATTGCTCTAAAAAAAGAAAGTGGGGTAGATTGGAAAGTTCATATCCCTTATGAAAATTTAAAAGAATTAATTTTAGCTTTACAAGAAATAGAAAAAACTAAAGCTTAGCTTTTTTAAAAGCTAGGCAGATTTAAATTTCTTTTAAAACTTGCACTTATTATCAAAATAATATTTATGCCAACTAAAATATATAAAAATACAGGTATATCCACAGGATCTCCATTAGCATAAGAATGCAACCCAGAAAGATAAAAATTCACCCCAAAATAAGTCATCAATATAGAATAAAAAGCAATCACACTAGCACATGAAAATATATAAATGAAATTTTTCTTAAATAAAAATCTTAAATGAATCACCATAGCATAAATAATAATGCAAATTAAAGCCCAAGTTTCTTTTGAATCCCATCCCCAGTATCTTCCCCAGCTTTCATTTGCCCAAACTCCACCCAAAAAATTACCAATAGTTAGCATAGCTAAGCCTAAAATCATAGCTATTTCATTAATACAATGTAGTTTGATAATGTTTAAATCTATGTTTAAATTTTTAGATCTTAATGTAAAAAGCACAAGATTTAACAATCCAAGCATAAAACATAAAGCTAAAAAAGCATAACTAGCAGTGATGATAGATACATGAATATTAAGCCAATATGATTTTAAAACAGGTATTAAATTTCCAATTTGTGGATCCATAAAACCAAGATGAGCTACAAAAAGCGTAATTCCTGCTAAAAAACTAGCAGCACTTAGTGCAAATGGTGAATTTTTAAAAAATACAATAGCGCTTACAACACAAGCCCAAGCTATATAAATCATGCTCTCATATGCATTGCTCCATGGAGCATGATCTCCTATATACCAACGCATTAAAAGAGCGATAGAATGCACAATAGCAAAAGCTATGAGTGTAAAATAAAATAAATTATATATAAAAGTTTTCAAACGAGTATTTTTTAACATAGTATAAAAACTAATGATAAATAAAATAAGAGAAAATCCTAGATAGACATAAGTAAGATTGTCAAAAATATTATAATGATTGAGTAAAATTTCAAATTTTATACGATTTTTTTCAGGCAAAACTTTGCTTCCATAATGAATTTGAAAATCTTTTATAGCTTGTAAATTTTCATTTGCACTAAGCCACTCATTAGTTTCAATAGCTTCTTTTGTAGCTAAAAAATAATTTACCAAAAGCATTTGGATACGATTAATATCTTCTTTTGCAAAAGGTAAAATTTGTGCAGGAGAAAACCATTTTAAACTTTGCTCATACATATCAGGAAATATAGTCAAAGCCTGACCTGTGTAAATATAATAAGCATGATTGATTTTTTCATCAAGTGCTAGAATATCTTTATCAAGCTGATTTCTTAGTGAAGGTTTTTTTCTGCTAGCTTCTTGAACATAATTGGTTAATTTGTAAGTATTATTATCAAAAATATCATCAAAAGCGATGTGTTTTTCATCGATATTTACTCCGATAATTTTTTTTAGCTCTTTAGTTTTTATAGGAAACATTTTAATTTGTCTAAATTCTTTAGGATAAATCATCATTGCTAAAAAAAGTTGATTATGATTTAAATTTAAAAAGTTATCTTTTTGAGTGATTTTGTGTATAAATTCCATAGCTAAAGTATCTATTGGTTTGATTCTTCCGTTAAAATCTTGCACTAAAAGAGAGCCAAATTGTAAAGAATGTTCATGAGTATTTTGTTGTAATTTTGAGATTAAATTTAAAATATCGTTTTCATTCTCTTGTGCAAAAGATGGGGTTTGTAAATTTAGTAATAACAGAAAAAGTAAAGCTAGGGAGTGTTCTTTTTTTAGGTATTGAGTGAGCTTGTAAAACCTAGAATTTTTATCAAATAAAATCCATATAAATCCTACTATAAGTAAAGCATATCCTATGTAAGTTGGAATTTTTCCTATGTCTTTATTTACAGAAAGTATAGTGCCTTGCTCATCTTGATCATATGAACTTTGAAAAAATCTATATCCACCATAATCAAGAACATTATTCATAAAAATATCATAAGAAAACTCAGTATTGTTCATAGGATCTATGATTTTTATTTTAGAAAGGTAAGAAGAAGGACTCATAGAGCCTAAATATCGCTCTAATATAAAATCTTCTAATATAATTTTAAAAGGAAGTTGTATTTCTTTAGGTCCCCAATTGATGTTAAATTTCTCATTAGCTATTTCAAAAGTATGAATTTCTTTGTTGGTAAAATTTGGCTCTAGAGTGATAGTTTTGTTTTCATTTTTATAAGATATTTCTAATTTTAAATTTGCAAGATTAAATTCATTAGCAGGCGTGTATGATTTAGAATTTATAGCAAGTGTGTTGTCATTTAAAGTGCTTGATTTTGTAAAATGATTTGTCGTTAAAGGGGTAAAATTAATCATAAATTCAAAACTTGTATTTGTATCTAAATGCGTGATTTTTATAAATTCTTCTCTTGTAACTATGATATTTGAGCTCTCACCTTCTCGAATGTGCATACCACCTTCTATACCAAAATACCTAGTAAGAGCAGCTCCAATTAAAATAATTATAAAAGAAAAGTGTAAAATCAAAGCAGCATATTTTTTCTTTTGTATCAATTTTGCATAAATTATTACTCCGATTAAATTTAAACCTAAGAGTAAATGCAAGACATTAAAATAAATATTATTATACACAATAGCTTTTGCAGCAGGTGTTCCAAAATCATTTTCTATAAATGTTGCAATTGCACAAAGTAATGCATATATAGACATTAAAATAAAGCTAGTTTGAAAAGAAAAAAAATACTTAACAATACGCTGCAAAATGATGTCCTTAAATTTTATTATCTTTGTAAAAATGCAGTAATTTTTTTCCAAGCTCTGCTTCGTTTAAATTTTGATTTTCAGCTTTGTTTAGAAAATCCATTGTAGCAGCTAATCTTTTAGCACTGATAAATCCAGGATAATTTAATAAAGTTTGGCTTTTTTGATTTAAAATTACTATGGTAGGCGTTGCATTGATATTGTATAAATTTGCTAATTCTGAAGTGCTTAAATCGCTTGTATGATTTTTAGTAAAGGTGTGAATTTTTTTATAACTTATATTAATATAATAAGAAGAATAATCATCTTTAATTTGCTTTTGTAAGTTTTTATCTTTTAAAATTTCTTCTTTTAATTTATCACAATAAATGCAGTTGTTTGCACTAAATATAAGTAAAATATTTTTTTTATCGCTTTTAATATCTGTATTGTCTTTGAATAAATGAGCTATTTCTTCGTAAGATTTTTTGTCTAAATTGTTTGCTTTTTTAATACTATCTTGAGAATAATTTGTGCCATTAGAAATTAAATTAGAATCAATTTTATTATCCGAGCAAGCTATAAAAAATGCACTAATAATGCTTAAATTTAAAAATTTTTTAAACATTTTAAACCTTTAAAATTGTAAATTAACCTTATTTGTCATTATAACAAATAAGGTTATTAAAGATTATAATATAGTATCAAAGAAAGTATAAAGCATCAAAAATAAGAAAACTAAACCTGTAATTAGCATAGCAAAACCAACAAATTTAGCAAGCCATTTGTATAACCCAAAAGAACTTTTTGTTTCATATAATTTGCTTAGTTTTCCACTTTCTTTTAAGCGTTGATACCATGCATTTCTTTCTTGTTTTATTTCTTCTTCACTGATACTACCTGAGAAAATTACCATATCCATAGGGAATCTATCTGCTCTAAAGTGAGTGTTGAAAAAGTGTATAGCAAATATAAATCCTGTAGCAAGTAAAGCTTCATCAGAGTGAAGTAGGGTAGCTAGATTGATAGCTTCGCCTGGTAAGAATTTGCCAAAGAATGTAGGGAACCACAAAATAAGTCCTGAAATTCCTATGATGAACATACCCCAAAATACTGCTAAATAGTCAAATTTTTCCCAATATGTCCAGCGATCAAATTGAGGTCTTGGACCCATACCAAAGAACCATTTAAAATGAGCTTTCATATCTTTTAAATCTTGTAAATTTGGCATTAAAGAATCAGGTCCAAAAGTCGCTTTTAAAACATTTTTAAAGCTAATTTTTCCAGTTTTTGGATCTCTTGCAAGATCACGGCGTTTCCAATTTACTATGATAATTTCTCCAATATGTGAGAAAAATACCGCAAACATCACAATGGCTGATATATGATGAATTGTAGCTGCATCAACTATATCTCCACCCATTAGATCAATCATAGGTTTTGCCCATGGTGCATCATAAAATTTTTGTGGTAATCCTGAAAATGCAAGACCTAAAAAGCTTGAAGCCATGAAAAAGTGTTGAATTTTATGTAAAGTGCTAAATCTTCTTATTTTGACTTTATCTTCATGAGCTGCTTTTTGAGCTGCTTTCCATTCTTTAGGATATTTAATTCTCATAGCTATAAGTCTTATGCACCAAAGTATGCTGTGAGCTCCAAAGAATACAAACACACTAATTACCAAAATAGTCATAAAGATATAAGCTCCATGTAATCCTGGATAGTTTTTAGAATCAGTATGATCAGCATGTGCCATCCAATTTACAAAATTTTCGTTTGCATTTGGGTGGCATGATTTACATGTGTCTATACGATTGATAGGTGAAAGAGTGGAGTTTCTATCTGTGGATTTTAAAATATTATGCTTTCCATGACAATCAGAGCAAGTAGCAACACTTGGAGTTTGACCTGGAGTACTTAAAAACATACCTTTTCCATGAAAAGTCATATAAAAACTATGTGTTTTTTGCTTATGACACTCTGAGCATTTTTGATCTACTAGTTGTTTTTGAGAAAAAATTCCAGAATGTTTTGGTGTAACATGTATAGAATGACAAGTTGCACATGATGGTTTTTCTTTTTTCTTTTCATTGTTTTGAATAGGAGTAAAATGTTCTATTCCATGGGCACTTTTTTGTAAGGCTTGGTCTGCTTTTGTGTGACAAGTTGCACATTGTTGATTGATTAAATTCTTACTTGCTGCGATATCAACTCTTATACCTTTTCCTTGTTGGGCATGACAATCACGACAAGATGGGGTTTTGCTAAAATTAAATCTTGAATGTATGGTATCTTTAAATTCTATGATATCTTTAGCTTGTTCCCATTTGATAGTATCAATTTTTTCAACCTTTCTGCCAGAAGTAACCCAAGCTTCTATACCATCAAGCATTACAAAAGAATTTTTATAGCCTAATTCCATTGCAACAGCAGCAGCTTGAGATGCTTCAAATCTAAAACGATTTAATCCATAAAAAACCAAATTAGCATTTTTATCATCAGGTAGCAAACTTTCCCAATTTTCTACATAAGTAGATATGGAATTGGGTAAATATCCATTGTTTTGTCTATCTTGTTCTGAATTGATGTCAAAAAAATAAGTATTGTTTTGATCAAGCATTTTTTGAGCTTGTGCTAAACTGATTGTTTTTACACCTTCTATAGAGCCAATTTCTCCATTAGCTTCTGCAAATGCAAATTCTAAAGGTGTGAAGATAGTAAAAAAGATAATTAAAATTTTAGAGATTATTTTTTTCAAGGGTACTCCTTAATTATAAGGAAGAAAAATCTTCCTTATTTTTATTTGTTGAGGATGTTTTGTGCTTCTTGGATATAAATTAAAGCTTCTTCTACGATTTTCTTAGAATAAGCAGGTCCATGAACACCCCAAGATCCATCTTTTTCTAATCTATCAGCTATAGCTTGAGCTTGATTAGTAAGATTTAAAATTTTTGATTTTTGTTCTACTGAAAGTTTTGTTTTTTCAGCAAAAGTTTTATCTATATTTGCAATACCTTGTCTAATTTTTTCATACCCTTCTTTTACAGGATTTTGCCACTGCATAACTTTTTCATAAATCATTTCTTGATTTGTAAAATGAAGTTTTTCAGGTAAGGTTGATTGAACAGCACTATGACAACCACTAGCACCAGGTCCCATTAAATTGATATCACTAAAACTAGTTCTACCACAACTCCACATCAAATCAAGGAAAAATTTACCTTCATCATCTCTTGCTATGGTCCATCCACTAACTTTTGGAGATCTTTCTTTACCTTCAGGTGGATTGAGTGTTTTTGTAGTTTTATCTACTTTTATATTCCATATGTGAGAAGCTCTAACATTATCAAATCCACCTTTATCAGGATTTTGAACTGCAGCAAAATTTTCACAACTCATCATATTTGGCATATGACATGCTGTACAATTATCTTTTGCGTGAATTCCACCTTTTTTGAAAAAGCTTGCTTGTGTTTCATGGCAATCTTTACAAGTTTTTTTGAGTTTTGTTTTAGTGTAACCGCTTTTCCAATCATTAAAGGTTACTTCATGTGGATCATGACAAGTATTACATCTCATTCCTTTATCATAATGAGCAGATGAGTACATTTGAGCACCTTCGCTTCCACAAGATGGACAGCTTGATTTAAAATAAGCATTAAAAGGTTTTCTAGGGTTTAATTTAGCATCTGTTTCATTGTATGAAAATCTTTGATGACATCTTTCGCAATTTGATGGCATACCTGCACCTCTTGCACCATAAAGGTGAGCACCAGCCCCATGGCATTCTTCACAAGTTATACCTTTTGAAATAGTATGTTTTTGAAGTTCTTTAGGATTTCCTAAGGCTTTATAAAATTCATCTTTAGTTTTAAAATCAAATTTAAAAGTATGACAGGTTTCGCAATATGCTGTTGCAGGTTGAAAAATAGCCTTTTCTTTATAACTTGCTGCATAAGAATTTGTTCCCCAAACTTGAGAACCATTGCCTCCAAAATCCTCCATTTTTGTCGGGAAACCAGGAGCAAATTCAGCGATTTTCTTAGCCATATCAGGAGTTAAATTTTCACTCCAAAGTCTTGAAAATTGGTTTCCACCAGCTGTTAATTTACCACTAAGATCACTTAAATTTCCATCTTCTACATGGTAAGTTCCACGCACTAGCCATTTGTCTATAAAGCCGTATTTTGTTCTAGGGGTACCAATTAATGCATAAACATCATCAGGATAAATTCCATCAGGTAGTATAGTAGCTAAGGAATTATACATAGGTTTTTTCAAACCATCTGCACCACCAACTTCTTCCATTTCGTATGGAAAACGCACTGTTTTTGCATGACGAGATCTTTCCCAAGAAGCATATTGAGCTGGATGGCACTCACCACATTTTTTAGGACCTACAAATTTATTTGGAAAATCTAAAAAAGATTCGTATGGTAAGCGGTAAGTAACTGCTGTTTTGTTTAAATCGTAGTTTTTAGCAAAATTTGGGCCACCTTGAGCTTCGTCCCAATTGTGCGTACGATCACTAGGGGTGAATTTTCCCACCAAACGACCTTCTTTTTCATATTTAAAAATAGGATGATTTTTCTTTAAATACTCCATAAAAGGATCTTCTTGCTCTATATAGCCATCAAGAGTTCTAGGCTCTGAAGATGCAAAAACTTGAGTGCTAAAACTTATACTTAAGGCCAAAAAAGTATAAGTAGCAAATTTGGCTAGTTTATGTTTCATAACTTCCCTTTCATACTTTTTATTAACAGATAAAAACACTCTTATTTTATTTCTGTTAACTTTTAAAGTATAATTGTGGCTTTTTTTGTATAAAAATAAACTTAAATATTTAATTTTGTTAATTTTTTATTTACTTAGTTAATAAAATTTATTATTTGAAAAAATAAACTATAAAACTTAAATTCTACTTATAGTTCCTACTACTTTACCCACTATTAAAAAATCTCCATTTTGATAATGCACATCAGCATAGCTTAAATTAAAAGAATGCAGATAAACACCTTTATTGCTTTTAAAAATTTGTTTTATTAATAAGCCATCTCTTGTATTAACTGCAAAAACGCCTCCATCTTTAAAGCTTTTGTTTTTATCTATTAAACATAAAGATTCATCTTTTATTTCAGGCTCCATACTATCGCCTATACAAGGGATGATATCACATTCATTTGAGCCAAAATAATCACTCAATTTTTCATCTATAATGACTTCACTAAAACTGACATTATCGTTTAAAGCACCACCACCCATGGAAGCATTTACATCATAATATTTTAAAATTTTATAATTAGTAGGATTTTCAATCAAATCATCATAAAAAAAGGCATTGATATTAATATTTTTTTCGTGTAAAAATTGAAGTATTTGTTTATAGGGAATAGAATTTCTAAATTTCATACTATAAAAAGTATCAGGATTAATCTTTAAAGCTTTAGCTACATCTGAATCTTTGGCGTTGTTTAAACCATTTTTTTGCAGTAAAAATTTTATCTTATCTACAATTTGAGTCATTTGCATATAATATCCTTACAAATAACAAAATTGTAACAAAAATACTTTTATTTTGCAAGATATCTTTTAAAATAAAAGATATCTTTGAGAAATTATTTTTTAATTAAAGTTTTTATGTATTGATCAACCATATATAAGCCATTTCCATTATCGCTAATAAGTTTAATCTTATCCACTATGCCTCTAAAAAGTGCTTCCTCTTCGTGCTGTTCGCTTACATACCATTGTAAAAAATTAAAAGTTGAATAATCTTTACTTGAAAGCATAAAATCAACAAGATTGTTTATAGAAGCTGTAATGCTTTGTTCGTGTTCAAAAGTTTTTTCAAAAACATCTAGTAAAGATTTGAAATCACTATCTGGTTTTTTTACTTCTTTTAATTCTACTTTAGAATCAGTTTCATTTAAATAAGTGATAAGTTTTCTTGCATGATCGCTTTCTTCTCTAGCATGTTCAAACAAAAACGCTCCTGCTCCATCAAAACTATGCTCATAGCACCAAGAACTCATACTCAAATACAAATTTGCTGCATACATTTCTTTGTTGATTTGCTCATTTAACAAAGCTACTACTTCTTTTGAAAGCATATTTTCTCCTTGAAAAGTTATGAGTTGTTACTATAGTATAGTTTTGTTAAAATTGCAAATTAATTATTTAGAGTAAAAGAAAATTTACTACCTTGGTTTGGGATAGAATGAATGTTTAGGTTGCTATTGTGCAAAGAAAGTATTTTTTTTACCAAAAATAGTCCAAGTCCAAAAGAATTGCTTTGTTTGGGGTTTATTTTATAAAATTTTTTTGTGATGAGTTTTAGGTGTTTTTCTTCTATGCCTATACCTTCATCTTTGATACTAAAATTTTGATTTTTTATATCGATGTAAATGTCTTTTAGGCTGTATTTTAAGGCATTGTTGATTAAATTTATAATCACATGTTCGATTAAAAATTTATCCGCATAAACTATGCTTTTTTCTCCTTGAAGATGAATTCTTTTTTCATTATAAGAATGGATAATTTCTTCACTAAGTGTGTATAAATCAAATTTTTCTTGATTAATAGAATTAAGATTAAAAGCAAAATTGAGCTTATGAGTGAGTTGGTTGATTTTAAAGCTTTGTTTATGAATTTTTTCCATTAAAAAATTTTGAGTTGCTTGATCGTTAGAAGTTTTTAGAGATTGCAAGCTTAAATTTATAACACTAATTGGATTTTTAAGCTCATGCGAGATGACGCTTATTAGATTTGAAAGTTGGGAATTTTTGGTTTTGATTTTTTTAGCTTGTTTTTTGTTTTTAAGATCTTGTTTGTGTATGTGTTCTTTGATTTTTAACAAATAAGCGTTTAATAAATTTAAATCTTTAAAAAAAGTATTTTTAAAACTAAAATGAGTACAAGTGCGAATGGTTTTGATAAATTGTAATAATTCTTGAAAATATTCTTTAAAAATTTTATAGGTAAAAAAGAAAATGGTGCTTAAGATTATCAAAAATACAAAGAAAATAAAGGCATTTTGTATCCAAAATTCCATTTTGACATCTTTAGGATAAACAATGATGATGTATTTTAAATTTTCATATGTATAGGCTTTGTAATATATATTTTTACCATTAAAATGAGTATTTGTAAAATTATTTTCAAATTTATCTATAAAAAAAGAAAAATCTTTTAAAGAAGATATAAAATTATTTTCATCTTTGATGATAAAATCAGCTCTGGTTTTTAGGGCAAATTCTTTGATATTTGTTGTGTTTAAATTTGTGATTAAGCCAAAATTTAAAGTGTCATTTAGTGTTTTTAGCTTTTGCTCGTAAGTGCTTTGAGTGATGTTTTCTATATATTCTTCATTAAAAATATAAAATAAAATCATAAAAAATGCACAAAAAAAGCAAAATAAAATAAACAAAAAAGTTTTAATTTTTAACAAAATTTATATCCTACAGAGCGAACTGCTATGATTTTTTCTTTGATTTGAGGAATTTTTTGTTTTAATCTTACTATGGCCGTGTTTATGGTTTTATCGCTTGTGGTGTCATTTTTCCAAACTTGCTCGCTTAAAAATTGTCTGCTTAGAAGTTGATTTTTATAAGTAAAAAAACATTTTAAAAGCTCTATATCAAGAGTACTTAAATTTTGTATGATTTGATTTTTATAGTTTAGTTTTCGTTCTTCAAAATGCAAAATAAAATCACCACAAACTATCTCTTCTTTTTGAATTTTATTTCTTTTTGTAACCGCTTTGATTCTAAACAATAGCTCATTAAAATCAAAAGGCTTGCAAATATAATCATCACAGCCTTGCTCAAAGCCATCTAAAATATCACTTTGTAAGGTTTTTGCACTAAGAAAAATCACGCTTTCATCATAGCCTTTTTTTCGAATTTGCTTGATTAATTCTACACTATCTCCGCTTGGTAAATTTCTATCCATAATGATTAAATCAATATCATTTTCATCTAAAAAATTTTCCAAATCAAAAAAATCAAAAAAACTAAAAACATTGATATTTTCTTGTTTTAGTCTAAAACTTATGAGTTCATTCAAATCTTTATCATCTTCTATCAAAACTAAATTTAACATTTTGTAATTATAGCAAATTTGTATGTATCCAAAATGTATCCATTATTTTTTAAATTTACATTACATTTTTTAATTTTTAAGGAGAAAAAATGAAAAAAATATTAGCTTTAGCTGCTTTTGCTAGTATAGTAAGTGGGGCTGAATTTAAAATAGCTGGATCTTCAACTGTGTATCCATTTACTTCTTTTGTTGCTGAAGAATATTCTTTGATTAAAAAAACTAAAACACCTATAGTAGAAAGCTTAGGAACTGGTGGAGGTTTTAAGGTTTTTTGCGAGGGTATTACTGATATTTCAAATGCTTCAAGATCTATAAAACCAAGTGAATTTGAAGTATGTCAAAAATCAGGTGTTACAGATATTATCGGTGTGATGATAGGTTATGATGGAATTGTATTAGCACAAAATAAAATCAATGCTCCATTGAATATCACTATGCAAGAATTATTTTTAGCTTTAGCTAAAGAAGTACCTCAAAATGGAAAATTAGTTCCAAATCCTTATCAAAATTGGAATCAAATCAATCCAAATTTACCAAATAGAAAAATCACTATTTACGGACCACCTTCAAGTTCAGGCACTAGAGATACTATCGAAGAATTAATCATGGTAGAAAATTCTAAAAAATTTCCTGAATATAAAGACAAATATAAAACCATAAGACAAGATGGAGCCTTTATACCAAGTGGAGAAAATGATAATTTAATCGTGTCTAAGCTTAGCGTAGATAAAGAAGCTTTTGGGCTTTTTGGATATGGATTTTTAACAAGTAATGAAGATAAAATCAATGCTGTTAGTATAGATGACATACAAGCAAATAATGAAAATATTTCTAATGGAACTTATAAATTAGCGCGTTCTTTATTTATATACATCAATGCTAAAAAACCACAAGCTATAGAATTTGCAAAAATTTATATGAGCGATGATTTAGCTAAAAGAGGTGCTGAGTTAGAAAAATTAGGTCTTGTTCCTTTGGATGATGAGTTGTTAAAACAAACTCAAAAACATTTAGAAAATAAAACTTTATTAAATACAGAACTTGTAAAAGCTGGAAAAGTTTTTTAATACAAGGATAAGCATTGTTAAAAGAAAATATAGCAAAATCTATACTCTTTCTTTGTGCTTTTGTTAGTGTAGTGGTAAGTTTTGCCATTATGCTAACTATTTTAGTTGAAGCGTTGAAATTTTTTCAAAAAGAAAGCGTATTTACTTTTTTATTCTCAAGCGAGTGGGCAGCAGATGCAGCTTTTGTAGGAGCTGATGGGACAAGTAAACAAGGTGTTTTTGGTGCTTTGTCTTTATTTTGGGGAACTTTTTACATCTCTTTAATCGCTATGCTAACAGCATTACCTTTAGGTATAATGTGTGCTCTTTATTTGGGTGTATTTGCAGGTAAAAAATCTAAAAATTATTTAAAACCTATTTTGGAAATTATCGCTGGAATTCCAACGGTAGTTTTTGGATTTTTTGCAGCTATTGTTGTAGCTCCTTTTATAGTATGGTTTTTTGGTCTTTTTGGAATAAATGCTAGTTTTCAAAGTGCTTTGGGGGCTGGGTTTATCATGGGTATTATGATAGTGCCTATTGTTGCTTCTTTATCTCAAGATTGTATAGAAACTGTGAGTCAAAAAAGAATCAATGGTGCTTATGCTTTAGGTATGACAAAAAAAGAAGTTGTGTTTGCTGTTATTTTACCCGAAGCCTTACCTGGTATAGTAGCAGCATGCTTACTAGGACTTTCAAGGGCATTAGGTGAGACTATGATAGTAGTAATGGCAGCGAGTTTAAGACCAAATTTAAGCATGAATTTCTTAGAAGATATGACTACAGTTACGGTTAAAATTGTAGAAGCTTTAAGTGGAGATCAAGCTTTTGATAGTTCTTTAGCTTTAAGTGCGTTTTCATTAGGACTTGTTTTATTTATCATTACTTTAATTATTAATATTTTTAGCGTTTATTTGATCAATCGCTTTCATAAAAGGAAGAATTTGTGAAAAAATTATTTAGAAAAAGAAAAAAAGACTCAAAAAATTTTAAAAGATTTTGCAAAATGGGACTTTATATTAATCTTATTTTTCTTGGGATATTTTTATCGAGCATTTTTTATCTTGGTTTGGGTGCGTTTAAACAAACATATATTTATACTAAAGCAGATAGAAATAGCGTAGCTTATGAATTATTATCTCGTAGCGAGCAAAGACAAATTAGAGCTAATCAAGTCCAAGGAGAAGGCTGGTTTTTAGCTAATGCTGAAGTAGATCAGTATGTTAAAAATAATTATCATAAATTAAACGAGTCTCAAATACAGCTTGTAAATGAGTTGATGCAAAAAGATCAAATACAATTAAAATTTAATACCAATTTTTTCTTAAACGGAGATTCTAAATCACCTGAAAATTCAGGGATATTTTCTTCGGTTGTTGGAACCTTGCTTGTGATGGTAGTTTGTATGGTAGTGAGCATACCTATAGGAGTAGGAGCTGCTATTTACTTAGAAGAATTTGCACCGCAAAATTTATTTACTCATTTTATAGAAGTTTGTATAAACAATCTTGCAAGTATTCCTAGTATATTATTTGGGCTTTTAGGGCTTGGTGTATTTATCAATTTATTTGGCATGCCAAGATCTTCAGCTCTTGCAGGTGGGCTTACTTTAGCCATTATGAGTTTACCTATTATAATAGTTTCTACAAAAGCAGCTTTAAAAAGCGTGGATATTAATATGAAAAATGCAGCATATGCTCTAGGTATGACTAAGTATCAAATGATAAAAGGCATAATGCTACCTTTAGCTATGCCTATGATACTTACAGGTTCTATTTTAACTTTAGCTCAAGCTATAGGTGAAACTGCACCGCTAATGATTATTGGTATGATAGCTTTTATACCTGATGTTGCAACTAGCATATTTTCACCAACTAGCGTTTTACCAGCTCAAATTTTTTCATGGTCAGCTATGCCTGAGCGTGCATTTTTAGAAAGAACTGCAGCTGGAATTTTGGTATTATTAGGACTTTTAGTTATATTAAATTTAAGTGCAATATTGCTTAGAAAATATTTTCAAGGAAAAAATTCATGATTATCGCAAAAACGGTTGATTTAAATTTATTTTATGGAAAAAAACAAGCTTTGTTTGATATAAATATGCAAATACAAGAAAATAAAATTACTGCTTTAATAGGTGCTTCAGGATGTGGAAAATCCACATTTTTAAGATGTTTTAATCGTATGAATGACAAGATTGCAAAGATAGATGGTCTTGTAGAAGTTAATAAAAAAGATGTTAAAAATCAAGATGTAGTTGTTCTTAGAAAAAATGTAGGTATGGTTTTTCAACAACCTAATGTTTTTGTAAAAAGTATATATGAAAATATAGCCTATGCTCCAAGACTTCATGGTATGATCAAAGATAAAATTCAAGAAGAAGAGCTTGTGCTTGATTGTTTGGAAAAAGTAGGGCTTTTAAGCGAAGTAAAAGATAAGCTTCATCAAAGTGCTTTAGCGCTTTCTGGCGGACAGCAACAAAGACTTTGTATAGCAAGAGCTTTAGCTATAAAACCAAAACTATTACTTTTAGATGAACCAACTTCAGCACTTGATCCTATATCTTCAGGTGTTATAGAAGAACTTATTAAAGAATTAAGTCATAATTTATCTATGATAATGGTAACACATAATATGCAACAAGGTAAGCGTGTGGCTGATTATACTGCGTTTTTTCATCTAGGAGAGCTTGTAGAATTTGGAGAAAGTAAAGAATTTTTTGAAAATCCAAAAGAAGAAAAAACTAAAGCTTATTTAAACGGAGCCTTTGGATAATTTATAATTTTAAAGAAATTTTGACGATATAATATTGTTAAAATTTCAAAAGGCTTAAAATGCTCATTAATAAAACATATTTTATAGACTCTTGTGATGATGTAGAATTAAATATAAAAAGAGAATCTAAACTTGAATATAGAATCACTTATGATGATAGTAAAGAAATGAAAGCTATAGTGTTTGTAATGCCAGGATATGGCTCAAATGTTAATATGCATTTTTTAGAAAGTTATAGAAAATTTATAGCTAAAAAATTTGATGTAATAGCTGTTAATGTTTTATATCATTGTTTTTGTCAAAGAGTTTCTGATGTGGATAGATATAGTGCTGAAATGACATTTTTACTAGATGATTTAAGAATGTTTCAAAAAGCTTTTGATGAATTTGATATAAAAGTGGATACTTTAGATAGCACTGAAAAATTAGAAAAATATTATAAATTACTAGAAGAAAAAATGGTGCAACTAAAAGAGCAAAATCTATTAGATAAAAACTATAAAGTAAATTTTTCTTGCACTTTCGTTCCGCCCAATAATGAATATCAAAATTTTGGTATAATGGCTGCAATTGATCATATCAATGCCTTAAAAGATATTATGAAAAACTATCCTCAATTTAAATCTTTACCTAAGATTTACGGGGGAGGGTCTTATGGAGGTTATTTAGCTTTAATGTGTGCTAAGATAGCTCCTTGGTATGTAGATGGGGTGATAGATAATTCAGGAGCAGGGTTGCCACCACTTAGATATATAATAGGTAGGGATTTAAATTTGGGAGATGCTATTATGAGCGAAGATGAGCCAAATAGTATAACTTATTGTTATACAGAAACTTATTGGAATCGTAAAAACCCAAGTTCACCTTATTATTTTGCTGATGAAAATTATCTAATAAGAGCTTTATCTAATCAAACTCATTTAATTTTACAAGCTCAAAAAAATAAAGATATAGTTTATATAAGTTATCATAGTGTTAAAGATGATTTAACCCCTGCTGAGTATAAAATCCAAATGTGTGAAATTTTAAAAGCTTTAAATTATGACATCACTTTTCATTTAATTGATGAAAAAGATATAGATGGTAAATATATTAAAGATTTAACTCATGGTTGTGGAATTCCTGATAAAGCTTTATTTAACAAAGAATTACCAAAAATGCTTGAAAAACTAAAAGATAAAACCTTTAGCATGAAAGAAGATAGTATAAGTTATCCTTGTAAAAACAAAGTTTTTACTTTTAAGGATAAAGATGATAAATTTGTTTTGGAAATAATTTAAAATAAAGACTAACAATGATAATCAATAAAACCTATGAAATCAATTCTTGTGATGATGTAGAATTAAATATAAAAAGAGAATCTAAGGTTGAGTTTAAACTCATTTATGATGATAGTAAAGAAATAGAAGCTTTAGTTTGTATTATACAAGGTCTTGGTGCTGATATGAGCGATCCTGTGTTAGAATTTAATATGCAATATTTTGCTTCTAAATATAATGTAGCTGTTTTAAGTATAGACTATCATTGTATAGGAAATCGTCCTCAAATTGGAGCTAAATTTTATTTAGATAATATAGATAAGCTTATATTTGAAGTTAGTTTAAAAGCTTTAAAGATCAAAATTCCTTATGATATACAAAAATTAAATACTTTTGAAGAATTTCATCCTGCTATGGAATATCTTAATGAAAAAATTGGGGATATGAAAAATAACTGGGAACTTGATAGGAGTTATTATTTGGATTTAAGTGCGAGTTTGCAACCAACTAAAGATGAATATCAAAACTATGGTATTATGCAAACTATGGATGTAATTAATGTTTTACTTTATATCAAAGCCAATCCTCCATTTAACACAGCTAAAGAAGGATTGAAAACTATTTTAGTAGGAGTTTCTCATGGAGCTTATATGGCACTTTTATGTGCCAAAATAGCTCCTTGGAATGTGGATGTTATTTTAGATAATGCTTCACATGTAACTTTAGATGGTGATGCGTGGAGATATATAGGATTTGGCAAAGAAGTTGATTTTACAAAATATTTTTGTTTTGGTACTTTTCTTTTTTTTAATAATATTAGACTTTGTGTTTGCGAAAAAACCCTTTGGACTACAAACAAACAATCTCCTTATTATTTCTCCAATGCTAGAAAAATAATAAGAGAGCCATTAAACAAAAAACATTTAAAAACTCAAAGCCTATATCCAAAACCAAAATACATTGCTTATCATTCTAAATTTGATCAATATGTTCCTTTAGAAGAAAGAGAAGAATATTTTAACATCTTAAAAGATTTAGGATTTGAAATTGATTTTACTAAAATAACAAGTGAAAAAGAAATAGATGGAAAATTTATTAAAAATTTACAACATGGTTGTGGTATACCTATGAAGTTACTCATAAAAAAACATCTAAATGAAATTTTAAAAGAACCTTTACAAGATAAATCTTGTAAAAAAGAAATTTCATATAAATGTGATGATTTGATTTATACTTTTAAGGAAGAAGATAATACAATACTATTAGATATACAAAAAAGCTAAAATTGAAGGATAAATATGGAAAATTTTTTTGATATGTTGCATGATAAAGAATTTATTTTTGCGCCGCAATGTTATAAAACTTGTAATGGAGGTTGTTGTCATAATATACATGCACAATATTTTAAATTTAACAAATCAAGTGCAGTTATTTTACCAATGCTAGAGATAGAATATCTTTCTTTAAAACAAGCAGGTAATACATATTTAGAAAATGGAAAAGCTAACACGCTTACTTTAAAAAATGGAAAAAATATCAATATTTACTTTGCAAAATGTGATTTAAATGGACTTTGCAATCCACATAGCTTAAGACCTTTGATATGCAAACTTTATCCATATTATCCTCAAGTTGATTTTGATGGAAATTTTTTAGGGGTAAAACCATGTGCTTTGTTTGATATTTTTTATAAAGATGCGCAAAAGCATTACTGCACCATCACACACAGAAAAAATGATGAGTTTATGAAAGAATTTGAAGAAAATACTCAAATTTTAAGAAAAGAACCTATTATGATCTTTGTTTTTAAAGCTTTAGAAATTATCGAAAACACTCTTAAAGAATATACTTATAATCATTATGGCAAAGTAATTTATCTTGAAGAATTAACACACGAAGAAAAATTTGATTTTTTTGCATTCCAAGAAATAAATTCTATGACTATGAAAGCATATAAAAACGAGAAATTTCTTAATGAAATTCAAAACTTATATGATAAATTAGAAGAAAAATATCAAGAAAAATTTACTCAGTATTTTATTAATTAAATCAAACTATGCTTGAAATTATTCAATACTTTCAAGCATAGTTTTAATAGAAGAAAAATCTTTAAAATTATCTGGTATGATGTATTTTGCATCTAAATTTTTTCCTAAAAACGTTTCGATTTCTAGTATAAGTTTCATCATATCCATACTATCAATAATATCTTCATCAACTAAATCACAACTTGCTTCATTAACATCATTTCTACCTATGTTGTTAAACATTCTTTGGATATCTTCAAAAGTTACTTGCATGAATTTCCTTTTTTTGATTATAAAAAATATTTCATCATTTTATCATACAAAATAAACTTTTACTTTTAAAATAAAAGAAATTTATCTTAAAAAAAGTGTTTTTTATTTAAAATACCATTCTTTGATTAAACACACAAAAGAGCGTTCGTAATGACTAACAAACAACTTTCTTTAAAGCATCTTAGTATGCCTATATTGCTTGAAATGTTTTTAAGATATTTTTCTTTGATTATTAATACTACAATGGTATCTCAATATTCTAATTTTTTAGTTGGAGCTTTGGGCGCTGGTAATCATATAGCTGATTTATTTATAATAATCTTTAGTTTTTTAAGTGTAGGTTGTAGTGTGGTTATTGCTCAAGCTTTGGGGGCTAAAAATTATGATTTAGCTAGAAAAGCTATCCATCAAAGTTTATTTTTAAATGCTTTAGTGGGTTTAGTATGTGGAAGCTTAATCTTTTGGCATGGGGAAGTTTTGCTATACCTTTTGCAAATTCCACAAGAACTTTTAAAAGATAGTCAAATTTATCTACAAATGCTTGCAATTTGCTTATTTTTTGATGCTATTAGTATAGTTTTAGCAGCCATTGTAAGAGTTTATAATCTAGCTTATTGGGTTATGCTAACTACTTTGATGATGAATATAGTGATTTTTATAGGTAATTATTATGTTTTACATTTTACAAAACTAGAGCTTTTTGGGGTAGGGCTTAGTAATATTATGGGTCGTGTTGTAGCATTTATTATGCTTGCTATAATTTTTACTTTTAAATTAAAAATTCATCTAAAACTAAAAGAGCTTTTAAGACCTGAAAAAGAAGTTTTTAAAAAGATTTTTAGCATAGGTGGTTATGCTGCAGGAGAGCATTTAGTATGGTTTATACAATACACCATAGCTTTTTCTTTTGTAGCGCGTTTGGGTGAAGCAAATTTAAGTGTACAAACAATTTATTTTCAAATTTCATTACTAATTATGCTAGTAGGACAAGCAATTAGCGTAGCAAATGAAATTATCATAGGAAAACTTGTGGGTTCAAAGCACTTAAATATCGCATATAAACATACTTGGGTAGCTTTATATTTTAGCGTTATAGCAAGTGCTTTTGTGGCTTTGCTAAATTATATTTTACAAGATTTTACAATGCAAATAGTAGATCTTGAAGAAGATTTAAAACAATTAATGATACCACTTTTTACTCTTTCGATATTTTTAGAAATTTCAAGAACTTTTAATATAGTAATGGTAAATTCATTAAGAGCTACTGGCGATGCTAGATTTCCTTTTTTAAGCGGTGTGGTTTTTATGCTTGGGGTTTCTTTGCCAGTTGGCTATGTGCTTTGCTTTCATATGGGATTAGGAATTTTAGGAATTTGGATAGGTTTTTGTGCTGATGAATTTTTAAGAGGTATAGTTAATTCTTATAGATGGAAAAGCAAAAAATGGCAAAGCAAGGTATTAGTTTAAAGGGAAAATTTAATTTTAAAAATTTAAATATAGATTTTGAGAGAAAAAAAGTAAAATATTTAAGATTAAAAATAGACAGAACTTTAAATTTTAAACTTACTATACCATTGCATTATAAAGATAAAGATGTTTTAATTTTTTTAGAAAAAAATGAAATTTGGATTAAAAATAAACAAAAAGAAATACTTTCTAAAAAAACATTGCTAAATGATAATGAAGTATATTTTTTGGGTAAAAAATATTATTTAGTTTTTGATGAAAATTACCAAAAAACTTGCATCAAAAAAGATAAAATTTTTACAAAAAATCAACAAGAATATAAAAATTTTCAAAAACAAAGCGCTAAAATAATTTTTAATTTTTTTATCGATAAATGGCAGTTTGCGTTTGATAAAAAAGTTCAAAAAATCAGTATTAAAGAAATGGTTTCAAGATGGGGTTCGTGCAATCATAAAAAAGCTTATATTAATTTAAATTTAAAACTCATGCAAAAACCTATAAAATCCATAGAATATGTGATTTTACACGAACTTACGCATTTAATTTACCCACATCATCAAAAAGAATTTTATGCTTTTTTGTACAATTTAATGCCCGATTATAAAGCAAGAGAAATATATTTAAAAACAATTTCTTAATATGTTTTAAGCTTTTCTTAGAATTAAAATTGTTATATTTATATTTTAATATTTAATTTTTAAGGTTTTTGTTTTGATTTTAGAACTTACTTTTAATTATAGATCTAAAAATGATATTTTTGAGTATCTTTTGTATTATTATGCTAAAAATTTTACTTTTAATTTTGAGCAAAAAGATGAGAAAATTGTGATTAAAGTTAAAGGTGAAAAAGAACAATTGCAAGCTTTTTGTGAAAATTTGGAAAAAATTAGCCATAGTGTTTTTTTAGATAAATTTGATTTAAAAGTTATAGAAGAAGAATTTGAATTTATTGATAAAGCTAAAAAAGATTTTACCAAAAGAGCATTTTTAACAAGAATCAATGCAAATGCCTATACCCAAGGTGAGCTTATAGAAAATGAATGGGGAATTTTTGTAGAAGAAGAATTTAAAATAGAAAATGAATTTGTTAAAATCACTAAAGAAAACTTTCAAATTTTATTACAAAAAGCTTTAGAAAAATTAAAAAATAAAGAGCATATAGAGTTTAAAAACCATAAAGGAATTTATGCATTTGAAATTTTTAATGAAAAATTAGATGATTTTTTAATGCCAAGCGATCCAAAACATATTAATGCATTTTTTTCTTGCAATAATGAGCAATTTAAAATTTTAGCTGGTGTTGAAAAACCTTTAATGAAATTAAAATTTAATGCTATTTTTAGACAAAATCATGATTTAAAAGAAGATTATTTTAAAGTAAAATTTTATGATAATCTTTTTATTTTCGCTTTGTGTTATGAGCTTGAAAAAGAAGGGATTAAATTTTTAAATTTTAAAAAGTTAGAATGTTTTGAAGATGATTTTGAAGTAGTTTTGATAGAAAAAAATATGTTTGTGCTTAGAGGATTTGATTATATTTTACCTGAATTTAAAAATTTAATTTTTCAAAAAGAAGATAAAAACTATGCAAGAATTTCTTGTATATTGTCTGATTTTAAAGACAAAAAACCTTTGCTTTTAGAGCTTAGCAAAAAATATGATGATATTATTTTACTCGATAAAGAAATCAATCTTTTAAAACTAAATTTACCAAAAAGTTTTGATGAATTTTATGAACTAGCTAGTAAAGATGATACAGCTAAAAGATTGTTAGAAAATTATCAAAAAGAATTTACACTTCCTAAAATGAATTTAAATTTAAACCATAATTTTTTTGGAATTTTTTGTATGGTAGGTGTTATTTTAGATCTTGATAATGATTTAACTCAAGCTGGGTTAAAACTTTTGCATTTGGCTGATGAGAGCAAAATGGCAAAAGGGGTTAGGATAGATTTTAAATTTAATGAAGAAAAAGAATTTGATTATACTAAAACTTTAAGGAGTGTGATGAGTTTTAAGCTAGCTGGGGTTGAAGAGCAAATCATTGCTTTAGGAGTAGTAGAATCTTTAGTATATTTTTTAAGAGATTTGTTTGATGATTTAAAAGCTAAAGAGCAAGCTGATTGTGTTGTGCTTAGTGGAAGTTTGTTTGAGCATAAGAGCTTGAGCAAAAATATTTTCAAACATATACCATTTTTTAAGATAAGTGATGTCCCACTTTGGATATGAAATTTGCATTAAAGGCTTAGTTCAAGGGGTTGGTTTTAGACCCTTTGTTTATAATCTAGCTAAAAGTTTAAATTTAAATGGAGAAGTTTTTAACAATAGCTTAGGAGTTGTTATAAAGCTTGATTGTGATGAGATATTGGTAGATAAATTTAAAGATAAACTTTTAAAAAATCTTCCAAAATTAGCAAGAATAGATGATTTGCAAATTTCTAAAATAACTTTAGAGCAAAAATATAAAAATTTTAATATCACTCAGTCTTTAAATACTAAAAAATTTAGTCCTATTTTAAGCGATTTTGCGCTTTGTGAAGATTGTATGAAAGAATTTTACGATAAAACAAATCCTCGCTATAAATATCCTTTTATCACTTGTGTAAATTGTGGTCCTAGATTTTCAATCATTAAAAAATTACCCTATGATAGAATCAATACAAGTATGGATAAATTTAAAATGTGTGCTTTTTGTCAAAGTGAATACGAAGATCCTTGTAATAGACGCTTTCATGCTCAACCACTTTCTTGTCCAAATTGCAAAATCACATTTTTTTTAAAGGATAAAAACAAAAATATTCTTGCAAAAGACGAACAAGCTTTTATAGAGCTTACTAAAATGCTAAAAGAAGGTAAAATCATAGCTTTTAAAGGAATGGGTGGTTTTCATTTAATTTGTGATAGTACTAATGAAAATGCTATATCTGAGTTAAGATTACGCAAAAATAGGGCAAAAAAACCCTTTGCTATTATGGTGAAAAATTTACAAATGGCAAAAACTTTAGCTCATATCAATGAAGATGAAGCAAAACTTTTACAATCTAATTTAAAACCCATTGTGATTTTAAAAAGTAAAAATATTTTAGAAAATTTAGCTCCAGATACTGATAAAATAGGAATTATGTTAGCTTATATGGGATCGCATTTGTTGCTATTTGAATATTTTGATAAACCTATCATAGCAACTAGTGCAAACCTTAGCTCACAAAGCATTATCTATGAAGAAACAAAACTTTTAGAAAAACTTGGAAATGTTTTTGATTTTTACATGGATTATGATAGAGATATTGTCAATTCAAGCGATGATAGCATTGCTCAAATAGTAGGTAAAAAAACTATGTTTTTAAGAACTTCTAGAGGTGTTAATCCATGCTATATCAACACTAAAGATTTTTTTAATTTTGATCAAAATATACTTGCCTTAGGTAGTGAGTTAAAAAACGAATTTGCATGTTTTTTTCAAAATCAAATTTTTATTTCACCTTATATTGGAGATATGAAAGATTTAGACATACAAGAAAGATTTTTTAAAATTTTGCATTTTTTTAAAAAATCATACGATGTTGAATTTGATCAAATTTTAAGCGATAAACATCCTCATTTTACCTATGTTAAAGAATTTAAAAATTATAAAAATTATACCATTTCACATCATTATGCTCATGCTTGTGCTTGTTTGTTTGAGCATAGAATTTTTAATAAAGATGTGTTAGCTTTTGTTTTTGATGGTACAGGCTATGGAGATGATGGGAAAATTTGGGGTGGAGAGATTTTTAAAGCCAATTTAAAAAATTATCAAAGAATAGCTCATTTTAAAGAATTTAAGCTTATTAATGCTGATATTAAAAATATTTATAATTTAGCTTTAGCTTTGATTTTTGATTTAAATTTACAAAATGAAGCTAAAGTTTTTTTAAATAAAATTAATTCTATAAAATTATCAAATCTTAAAAAAATTCACACTCAAAGTACTTTATACACAAGCTCATTAGGAAGGATAATTGATGCTTTTGGCGCTATTGCTTTTGATATAGAAAAGCTTGATTATGAAGCTCAAATTGGACTTTTATTAGAAAAATATTATGATAAAAATTTAAATTATACTTATAAATTTGTCATGCAAAATGATGAAATTTGCATAAAAGATGCTTTTTTACAAGCTTTAAAAGATTCTAACGAGGTTAAAATTAGCACAGGTTTGTTAAATGCTATTGCAAATTTTATTATAGAATTTTCTCATTTATATAAAGAAGAGGTGATTTTAAGCGGAGGGGTGTTTCAAAATAAAACTTTGCTTGAAATTTTAAATAGTAAAAATTTTTCTTATAAAACTTCTTATGATTTTCCTTGCAATGATAGTTCTATTGCACTAGGACAACTTGTGCATTATTTGGCGTTAAAAACTTATCAAAACTCATAATTTTTTAATACTTTTAAAGATAAAATAAAATAAAAATTTAAGGAAAAAATATGTGTAAAGATTGCGGTTGCTCTATAAACAATAACCATCATCATGAACACCATCATGAAAACCCAGCCTTAAAAGATGAAAACACCATTAGTGTAATTAGTAAAATTTTATCAAAAAATGATCATCAAGCTTCGCACAATAGAGAACATTTTAACGAGCATAATACTCTTTGTATTAATTTAATGAGTTCTCCAGGAAGTGGCAAGACAACTTTACTAGAAGAAACGATAAAAACTTTAAAAGACAAGCTTAAAATAGCTGTGGTAGAAGGGGATTTAGAAACTAATAATGATGCAAATCGTATTAACAATGCAGGGGGATTAGCTCATCAAATCACCACAGGTCAAACTTGCCATTTGGATGCTTTTATGGTGCATGAAGCATTGCATCATTTTAAATTAGATGAGCTTGATATTGTTTTTATAGAAAATGTGGGAAATTTAGTGTGTCCTGCTAGTTATGATTTGGGTGAACATTTAAATGTGGTTTTGCTTTCAGTAACAGAAGGTCATGATAAAGTTGAAAAATATCCTGTAATGTTTAGAAAAGCTGATTTATTGGTGATTACAAAAGCTGATTTAGCCCAATATTTTGATTTTGATTTTAAAGTAGCATCTTTAGCAGCTAAAAGATTAAATCCTAAAGTAGATATTATGATTTTAGATAGCAAAACAAAAACAGGTTTTAATCTTTGGATTGATTATTTAAAAATGAAAAAGGAATTAAACTAATGTGTCTTTCTATACCTTCTAAAATTTTAGAAATTGATGAGTTAAATTCAGCTATAGTAGAAACTTTAGGAGTAAAAAGAAGAGTGAGTTTGGATTTAATTAGCGAGCCTTTAAAAGTGGGTGATTATGTATTAATCCATGTTGGTTTTGCGATGGAAAAAATAGATACCCATGCAGCCCAAGAGAGCTTAAAAATTTATACAGATATAGCTGAAAAAATGCAAAATGGACAAATAGATGAATACGAAGGGGATATGGGATTAAAAGATGGATTTAATTAATGATTTTAGAGATAAAGATAGAATTTTAACTATACAAAAAATCATACAATCAAAAATTTCAAAACCTATCAATATAATGGAAATTTGTGGTGGTCATACACATAGCATAATGAAATTTGGCTTGCCAAGTTTGCTTCCAAAAGAAATAAATTTTGTTCATGGTCCAGGTTGTCCTGTGTGTGTAATGCCAAGAGAACGCATTGATACAGCTTTAAAACTTGCTAGTATGCCAAATACCATTTTTTGTGTTTTAGGTGATATGCTAAGAGTACCAGGAAGCTATGAGAGCTTAATCGATCTTAGAGCCAAAGGAGCTGATGTAAGAGCACTTTATACTCCTTTGGAGGTTATTGATATTGCTTTAGAAAATAAAGATAAAACTATTATATTTTTTGCCATAGGTTTTGAAACTACCACTCCTATGAGTGCATCAATCATACAAAAAAGGATAGAGCTTCAACTTGAAAATTTATTTTTTCATATCAATCATGTATTAGTCCCACCAGCTGTAGAAGCTATCATGCAGGATGAAAAAGTCAAAATCGATGCTTTTTTAGGGCCTTCACATGTTAGTGTTATAACAGGATCAAATATTTATGAACCAATTGCTAAAAAATACAAAACTCCTATAGCGGTGAGTGGTTTTGAGCCTGTAGATATAATGCTTAGTGTGTTAAATATAGTAGAGCAAATGAATGCAAATACCTATGAGGTTTATAATGAATATCATAGAGTAGTAAGTAAAGAAGGAAATTTAAAAGCCAAATCATTAATGCAGACTTATTTTCAGCCTTGTGATTTTGAATTTAGAGGCCTTGGGGTGATTAAAGATGGTGGTCTTTGTTTAAAAGATGAATTTTCTAATTTAGATGCAAGTAAAGTATTTGATTGTAAAGTGCAAAGTAAAGATGAAAGTAAAGCCTGTATATGTGGTCAAATTTTAAGAGGCTTGGCTAAGCCTTATGATTGTAAAGTATTTGCAAAAGCTTGCACACCAAAAAATCCTATCGGAAGTTGCATGGTTTCTAGCGAAGGAGCATGTGCTGCATATTATAAATATCATCAAAACTAAGGAAAACAAATGGATAAAATTACTTTAGCTCATGGTGGTGGTGGAGAAGAAATGAACGCTTTAATCGGTGAAATTTTTTCTATCTTTGATGATGATATTTTAAAACAAGCTAATGATGCAGCTATTTTAGAAGATATTGCTTTTAGTACAGATTCTTTTGTTTTAAATCCTATTTTTTTAAAAGATACTAATATAGGAAAATTAGCAGTTTGTGGAAGTGTTAATGATGTTTTGATGGTGGGAGCTAAACCTTTGTATCTTTCTTTAGCTTTGATTTTAGAAGAGGGTTTTGAAATCGATAAATTAAAAACTATTTTAAATTCTATCAAAGACGAGTGTATAAAAGCGGATGTAAAATTAGTTTGTGGGGATACTAAAGTAGTACCTAAAAACAAGGGTGATGGAATTTATATTAATACTTCTTGTGTTGGCAAAATGATTAAAAAAATATCAACAAAAGATATTAAAGAAAATTTGAGTATCTTAGTTTCAAGGGATATTGGTGCTCATGGATGTGCGGTATTAGTAGAAAGAAATAATTTAGAAGCAAATATACAAAGTGATTGTAAAAATTTAAAAGATGAAGTTTTAGCACTTTTAAATGCAAATATCAAGATCAAAGCTATGCGTGATGCTACTCGAGGTGGGCTTAGTGCTGTACTTAATGAATGGGCGATACTAAGTCAAAAAGAAATTTTAATATATGAAGAAAAAATTCCAATTTGCGATGAAGTTTTAGGGGTGTGTGAGCTTTTTGGTTATGAACCATACGAACTTGCAAATGAAGGGACTTTCATACTTTGTGTAGAAAAAGAAGATGAGATGAAAGCTTTAGAAATTTTGCAAAAATTTAACAAAAATGCAAGCATTATAGGAAAAATAAATTCTAACAATAATGCTAAGGTTATTTTAGAAAATGCTTATGGAGCAAAACGCTTTTTGGAAGCCCCTAAAGGTGAGCTTTTACCAAGGATTTGTTAATGCATGAATTAAGCATTACAGAATCTTTACTAGAACTTTGCGAAGAATATGCTCAAGGAAAAATCGTAGAAGAAATTCATGTAAAGATAGGTAGGTTAAGTGGAGTAGAAGTTTCTTTGTTAGAGCGTAGCTTTGAAACTTTTAAAGAAAATAGTTTATTGTGTAAAAATGCTAAATTTATTACCCATTTACAAGAAATCATTGTTGAGTGTGAAAAATGTTATTTTAAAGGGATATTGGAAAATAACATCTTTTGGTGTCCAAAATGTGAAGATAAAAATTTAAAAATTATAGATGGGGAAGAGCTTTATTTAATGCAGCTTGTATTAAAAGAAGAATAAATCATGGATTATAGAGAAATTATATTAGGTGGTGGATGTTTTTGGTGTATTGAAGCTGTTTTTGAAAGAATCAAAGGCGTGATAAACACTGAAGTAGGGTATAGTGGTGGAGCTGATAATCCTACATATGAAAGCGTTTGTAATGGTGATCAAAATATAGAAGTAGTTAAGATTGTTTATGATAAAAATCAAATTTCTTTAGAGAAAATTTTAATTATATTTTTTAATATCCATGATCCAACAAGTAAAGATAAACAAGGAGCTGATGAGGGTATTCAATATAGATCAGCCATTTTTTATCAAGATGATGAAGATTTTAAAATTATTACTCAATTTTTACAAAATGCTCAAAAAAATTACACCAAAACTATTCTCACACAGGTTTTAAAGCTAGAAAAATTTTACAAGGCTGAGGATTATCATCAAAAATATTTTACTAAAAATCCAAATCAAACTTATTGTCAATTTATCATAGCACCAAAAGTTCAAAAAATTAATTTATACGATAAAGAGCTTTCCAAAAGCTAAAAAGCTTTTGGAAAATTAATTAATGGCAGCCACAACCACCACAACCACAACTTTGATTAAAAAAGTCTTCTAAAGCTTGCATATTTGGAAGTTCAGTTACTTCTTTTACTAATTCTTTATAAACAATCACGCCATCTTTTACTACAAATACAGCTCTTGCTAAAATTCCTTCAAGTGGACCATCAGCCATTAAAACGCCATATTTTTCACCAAATTCTTTAGAAACAAAATCACTTGCTACTATTAAATTATCTATACCTTCGGTTGAACAAAAACGACCCATAGCAAAAGGTAAATCCATACTTACAACAATCACTTCAGCACCGCCTGATGCTGCTTTTTTATTAAATTCTCTAGCTTCAGTTGCACAAACTGGAGTGTCTAAGCTTGGAACACTAATGATAATTTGTGTTTTTCCTTTAGGAGCGATTTCAACTCCTGAAAGATCTTTAGCTTTTAAAGTGATGTTTGGTGCTTTATCACCAACTTCAAGATTATTACCTTTTAATTTTACCTCATTACCTTTAAATAATACACTACTCATAATTTCTCCTTCTAAAGTGTAAAATTTGATTTTATCATAATATAATAAGATTAATCAAGTCTTATTTTCCTCTTTACACATACCTGCTTCTATTAAAAAACAAGATGGCTGATAATTGCTTTTTTTAATTTTGTCATATTTTGCATAACTTAAATACAAAATATCCTTAGCTCTAGTAACTGCAACATAAAATAACCTTCTTTCTTCTTCTAAACTACCACCCATACTCATAAGCTTTTGGTTTGGAAACCTACCTTGTGCAAGATCTATTACAAATACAAGTTCAAATTCAAGACCCTTGCTAGCATGTATACTTAAAAGATTAACCCCGTTTCCACTACTCATTTCACTTGCTCCAAGAGTTAGAAAATTGTAGTATTTATAATTATCACTATAATTTTTCGAAAGCTCTTTTAAGACCATCATTTTTGCATTGATTTTTTCTAAAATTTCATTTTTTTTATTTAGATCTACATTGGAGTTTTTATTGGTTGCTCTTTTGGTAGCTAAAATATCACAAATTTCTTTAAAATAATCATTTTCTAAAATTAAATTTACAAGTTGGGTTGAAATTTTACATTCACTTGCTTGTTTTATAAAATAATAAAGTTTTTCTAAAGTTTTAGCACAATTTTCATTAATCTTTGGAAGACTTAAAATAGGATGAGTGTTAAATTCGCTTTTTAAATTAAACCTTGAAGGAGAAGATAATTCTTCGATATCATCAAAAAGACCAAGCTGATAGCTTTGTTTTTTGTATTTTTTTAAATTTACATTAATATCAGGATCTAAAATACCTTTTATGAGATTAGAATTTCCAAGTTTTAAAAGTCCATCAAAAATATCTTTAGCTAAAACCCCACCTACACCTTTAGTAAATTCAAGTAAATGTATAAAAGCCATAATGTCTTTTGGGTTTAAAATAATTGCTAGCATAGAACAAAAAGTTTTTACTTCTAAGCTCTCAAAAAAACTTCCACCACCTTTTCTTTTACTTGCTATACCAAGTTCTCTAAGTGCTACTTCAATTCCATCAGCACTAGAATTATTTCTAAAAATCACTGCTATTTCATTTAAATCAACTCCGCTTTGTAAAATGATTTTAGCAATGGTAGAATACTGATCAAAAAGTTCATTAAAGGTTAATAAACTTGGTGCTTTAAAATCACCATTTCTAGTCACTATTAATTCTTTAGGGTATAATCTTTCATTGTTTGTAATGACTTTATTAGCTAAAGCTAGAATGTTTTTACTAGAACGATAGTTTTTATTCAATGTAAAAATTTTAGCATCTAAAAATCTATCTTTAAATCCCCCTATGATAGAAATATCTGCTCCATTAAAAGCATAAATACTTTGATCATAATCACCCACGCAAAATAAACTTTTACTTTTAAAAGCATCAATTAACGAACCTTGCAAGGTATTAGTATCTTGATATTCATCAACTAAAATTTCATCAAAATCAAAATGATGTGTTTTCAATGTTTGTTTTAGCTTGATTAGTAAATCATTAAAATCTACATAATTAAATCTATTTTTTTCTTCTTCGTATTCTTTTAAAATATCTTCATAAATTTCAGCATAAACGGCTTGATCGTTATAGTTTTGACAAAACCATTCATAAAAATTATCTAAATTTGTATTGGTATTTTGAAATAAAGAATACACATCATATAAATAACTAGGCATATAAGGTTTTATATCGCTTAAATGATGGAAAGTTCTTTTTTCAAAGATAGATCTTAAAAGCACTTTTAATTCGCTTGATTGTTTTAAAATGATATTATGATTTAACTCTTTTAAAAGTGTATAAGCAGTGCTGTGAAAAGTCCCTGCTGTTATTTTTGAAGTAATTTTTTTGTCAAAGTATCTTCCAAGTCTTTGTATCATTTCCTTACTTGCTTTGTTGGTAAAGGTTAAAAGCATGATTTTTTCTGGTTTTGTGCCATTTTGTAAAAGATAGGCTATTCTTGCAACTATAGTTGAAGTTTTACCCGTTCCTGCACTAGCTATGATGAGATTGTGACCAAAAGGAGTACAAGCAGCTTTGTATTGTTCTTCATTTAAACAAGATAAAGGCATATTTTTCCTAAGCTACAATGATATTTTCTAAATTTTTAAAATAAAAATAATTACATTGATCTTTATATTCATAAGAAAGTACTAGTTTATGAGAATCAAGTATGGTTTTAACTATATAAAGTCCAAGTCCAAAGCTATCTTTGTTTTTCTTACCTTGGGTAAAAGCTTGAGTATAGTATTTTAAATCTTTATCTAAAGGTTTTCCTATATTTTTAAAACAAAGATATTCTTTAGTAATTTCTATGGTTACCTTATTTTCATCAGAATATTTTATAGCATTATCTATCATATTTTTCATGGCAGTGGTAAATAATTTAAAATCAACATTCACACTAAAGCTTTCTTTGATGCTAATTTTAATTTTATCATCATCATTCATAGCTATATCTTTAGCTTCATCTAATAAATCTAAAATATTGTATTTTTTTAAATTTATAAATTGCGCTCCTGAAGTGATTTGTTCAATAGCTGCAAATTCGTTTATAAGTATTTCAAGACGATTAAAAGCTCCTATTAATCTTTCTTTATATTTGCTATCTTCTATCATTTCAAGGGTGATGAGTCCTTTGGTGATTGGTGTTTTTAACTCATGCATGATATTTCTTAGGAAAAATTGCCTAGAGGTGTTAAGTTTTTGAATTCTTAAAATAGACTCATAAAAGGCGGTTGCAACTTGGGAAATTTCATCTTCTCCTTTGCTGACATTTTGAATTTCATCTAGTTTATTTTCTCCAAATTTATCAATTTGTCTTTTTAAAGCTCTTAAAGGTTTTAATTTTCTTATGATAAAAAGATATAAAACTATTAAAACCATCACAACTATCACAGCAATTAATTTAATTACAAAATATCTATAACCTTGATAGTCTAAGTCTTTATATAAAAAAAGTTTTCCATCATAAATAATCTTTAAATATACATTGTCTTCTAGGGTAATGATTTCTACTATAGCTGTACTAGTTTGAGCTCTAGCTATGGTTTCAGCTTTATAGATGACATTTTTGATAAATTTTGGATTGACTATTTCTACTATTTTATAGTTTTTAGTTTGTTCTTGAAATTCTTTTTCACTAATCATGTTGTTAAAATACAATAATCTTGTATTAGCTACAAAAGAATACTTAGCATTAAGTTCGTTAGTGTAGTTTTGTTGATCATATTTTATAAGCCATAAAAATGCTAAAACCACACTTGCACTTGCTAAAACGAAAACAAAAGTTATAGTATAAAAAATTGATGATTTATTCATTGAGTTAGTTTATATCCTATACCTCTTATAGAATGGATATATTTTGGAGTTTTTGGATCATCACCGATTTTTTGTCTTATTCTGCTTATGATTACATCTATGCTTTTATTGCTAGAATCTTCGCTAATAGAACTACAATTATACACAAGCTCTTCTCTACTTACTACACCACCTTCTTTTTTAATTAGATAACTTAAAATATCAAATTCAGCATTAGTAAAGTTAATTTCTTGATCTTTCATGGTTATAGTATGCTTAAATTTATCATAAACTAAATCTTTTTTTACTTGAGTTTGAGCAGTTTTAGTGTTTGAAATTCTTCTTAAATGGCTTTTGATTCTTGCTTGTAGTTCTTGAGGATTATAAGGTTTTGGCAAATAATCATCAGCACCTAAATCAAGTGCTGCAACTTTATCGCTAATATCATGTCTAGCACTAGATATAATAATAGGCGTATCGTATTTTTTACGAATTTCTTCACAGACTTCAAGTCCATCAAGTCCAGGTAAGCTTAAATCTAAAATGATTAAATCATAAGGATTTAAAGCAAGTCTTGAAAGTCCTATATAAGGTTCATGAGCAATATCAACTTTCATGTCAAATTGTTCTAAATATTCTGCTATGATTTCAGCTAATTCTAAATCATCTTCTATCATTAAAATATTAGTCATTTTTTCTCCTTAAAAAATTAAAATAACAAAGCTCTGATGTATCCGCCTCTATTAATCCAAATTTTAACATATTCTTTGTCTTTATTTAAATCAAGCGCTTTTGATAATTCTTTAAAATTTGAAATTTCATACTGATTAACACCGACAATTATATCTCCTGCTTCAAACCCAGCTTGTTCTGCTTTTGATTTTGGACTAACTTCGGTGATTAAAATTCCATTGATATTTTCAGGAATGCGATATTGTTGTTTATTTTTAGAATCAAGCTCAACTAGCTTTAAACCATCAATATAACCTTTCTCATATTGTAATGATTTTTCATCCGTTTTTAGCATAAATTTTACCGTTTTAATCTCATTATCTCTTTCATAACTAAGCTCTATTTGCTGTTTAGGATCAATACTACCTATGTAATTTTTTAAATCCATAGGGCTTTTTATAGTAGTATTATCAACTTTTACAATTAAATCTCCTCTTTTTAACCCCGCATTAAAAGCTGCTGAATCTTTTTGCACATCAGTGACTAAAGCTCCTTCTTTGTTTGTATAAGCTTTTTTAAGATCTTGGGTTAAAGCTCCTATGACTACTCCTAGATATCCTCTTTCTATTTTGCCATTTTCAATTAGTTTTTGAGCTATAGTTTTAGCCATATTTGATGGTATTGCAAAGCCTATACCATTGTTTCCACCGCTTCTTGAAAGAATTGCTGAATTTATACCAACTAAAGCTCCTCTACTATCTACTAAAGCTCCACCTGAATTTCCAGGATTGATTGAAGCATCTGTTTGGATGAAATTTTCATATTGATTTAAGCCTATATTGTTTTTATTTAAAGCTGATATAATACCACTTGTAACACTACTTCCAACACCAAAAGGATTGCCTAGAGCAAATACAACATCACCTTCTAATAACTGATCTGAATTTGCAAAAGTAACTGCTGGAAGATCTTTAGCTTCTATTTTAATCACTGCTAAATCCGTCTTTGGATCAGCTCCTATTAATTTTGCTTTATATTCTGTGCTAGAATCTGGCAAATTTACTGTAATTTTTTCAGCATCTTCTATAACATGATTATTAGTGATGATATAACCATCACTTGATATAATCACACCAGATCCAAGAGAACTTACTACTTCTTTATTTTTTCTATTTTTAGGAGTTGGAAAATCAAAACCAAAAAATTGTCTAAAATAAGGATCATTAAAAAAATCATCCATATTTGCCATATTAGTTTGCACTGTTTTGCTTGTAGAAATATTTACAACAGAATTTTTAACCTTTTGAATAGAATCATGATAAGAAAGTATTGCATTTGGATTATTGCTTGGTAAAGTTCTTTGTAAATTTTCTTCTGCTTGTTTAAAATTAATATTAGCACTAAATAAACTTGTTGAAACAATCAAAGAAAGGATTATAGTCTTCTTCATATTTTTCCTTATTGTAAAAATCATTTTTTCAAAAGTATAAAATTTTATTTTTACATAATTGTAAACAAAACCTTTAGTTTTAAAACTTATAAAAGTTGATTGACTTAGACTAAAGTTTTTGGTATAATTTTTTCTTAAAAATTTAGAAGAGGAAATTATAAATGAGTAATAGTTTATATGATACTTTAGGCGTTTCAAAAAATGCAAGTGCAGATGATATAAAAAAAGCATATAGACGCTTAGCTAGACAATACCATCCTGATATTAATAAAGAGCCAGGAGCAGAAGAAAAATTTAAAGAAATTAATGCTGCTTATGAAATACTAAGCGATGAAAAAAAGAAAGCTCAGTATGATAGATATGGCGATTCTATGTTTGGAGGTCAAAGTTTTCAAGATTTTTCAAGAAGTACTGGCGGAGCAGATATCAATGATATTTTAAAAAATATTTTTGGTGGTAGCTTTGGCGGTTTTGGCGGAGGTTTTAGCTCCAATAATCATTTTGGTGGTGGCTTTGGAGGTTTTGGCGGTTTTGAAGAAGATTTAGACTTGCAAGCTAGTATAAAAATTCCTTTTGAAAAAGGAATTTTAGGCGGTGAGCATTCTGTAATGATTAACAAAGAACAAGTAAAAATCAAAATTCCACATGGTATCAAAGATGGAGAGAAATTACGCATACGCAATAAAGGAAAAATCTTAAATGGACAAAGAGGGGATTTAATTTTAAAAGTCGAACTTGAAAAAAGCCATGAATACGAAAGAGAAGATGATGATTTATATAAAAATATAGAAATTAGCTTAAAAACTGCTCTTTTTGGTGGAAAAGTGAGTGTAAAAACTCCAAGAAAAGAAGTAAAAATCACCATACCGCCAAATTCTAAAAATAATCAAAAAATTAGACTCAAAGGCTATGGAGTGCAAAATAGAAAAACAGATATTTATGGGGATATGTATTTGATTTTAAATGTAAAATTGCCAGATACTAACACCCTAGATGCTGAATTTTTAAAAATTTTAGAAGAAAAATTACCATAAGGAGTAAATATGCAGCATAGTTATGATGAGCCAGTTTATTTAATCAGCGTAGTGGCTAAGGTTTTAAGCATACATCCGCAAACTTTAAGACAATATGAAAAAGAAGGTTTAGTTGAGCCAAGTAGAACAGATGGGAAAATGAGATTATATTCTCAAAAAGATATCGATAGGATTAAAATGATTTTACGCCTTACTAGAGATCTTGGTGTGAATTTAGCTGGTGTTGATGTGATTTTAAAATTAAAAACTAAAATTGATGAATTTGAAAATACAATTGAAGAGCTAAGATTAGAGCTTGATAAAAAAAATAATCCTTCAAAATCAAGAGCAGTGGTAAAACATAGAAGTAATTTTGATTTGATATTTTTAGAAAAAATTAAATAATTAAGGGTGGTGAGTGGACGAATTTTTAACTTTATTTTTAACTGCTGTAGCCGTAGCTGTTGTTTTAAATGTGATTCTTAAAAAATTTGGTATTCCTACTATCATAGGATATATAGCTACTGGTTTATTTGTGCGTGAATTTTATGGGTTTAGTACTAATGAAATTATCATCCATGTGGCTGAATTTGGCATAGTGTTTTTAATGTTTACTATAGGACTTGAATTTTCATTTAAACATCTTTTAGCTATGAAAAAAGAAGTGTTTTTAAATGGAAGTTTGCAAATGCTAACTTGTGGCTTGGTATGTACTTTATTAGTTACTTATATTTTGGGAGTAACAAGTCATATAGCTATGATAGCGGGATTTGCTCTGGCCTTATCTTCCACTGCTATTGTTTTAAAAATATTAAATGATAATGGAGATATCAATCAAGAATATGGAAGAAAAGCATTAGGAATATTTCTTTTTCAAGATATAGCAGTGATTCCTTTGCTTTTAATGATAGATATTTTTAGTTCTCAAAATGCAGATATTTCAAAACTATTACTTACAACCTTAGTTAGTGCCATTATACTTCTTGTTTTGTTGTATTTTATAGGCAAATATCTTTTTACTTATATTTTAAAATTCATTATAAAAACCAATGCAAATGAAATTTTTATAGCAACTATACTTTTTACTGTTATTGGTGCAAGTTTTTTAGCTCATTCTTTTGGTTTTTCTTATTCTCTTGGGGCTTTTATAGCAGGAGCTTTGATAGCAGAAACTAAATATAAACATAAAATAGAAGCAGATTTAATCCCTTTTAGAGATTTGCTTTTAGGCTTTTTCTTTGTGAGTGTTGGCTTGCAAATTGATTTTCGTGTAGTTTTTGAAAATTGGTTTTTAATTTGTTCTTTTGTAGTTTTGGTATTGCTTATTAAATTTGTAGTTATTTATGGCTTATTAAATCTTTACACAAGAAAAAGAGTGGCTCTTAAAACAGCATTGAGTATATCTCAAATAGGAGAATTTGCTCTAGCAGTTTTTTCACTTATGCAAGTAAATTCTTTAATAGAAGCAAAAACCGCTCAAATTTTCATTATAGTTTCTATTATTACTATGATTGCAACACCTTTTATCTTAAATAATATTAGAAAAATAGCCAATGTTGCAGAAGGTGAGCAAGATGAAATGGCAAATTTTTATTTATGCGATAAAAAAATGAAAGGTCATTTTATCATTTTTGGTTATGCAAGATTAGGACAAGAAGTAGTCCAAAGAGTTAAAAAGACAGGAATTCCTTATTTGGTTTTAGAAAGTGATTTAAATTTAGTCGAGCTTGGGCGCAGTAGAAATGAAAATGTTTATTTTGCTAATGTTGCTCAAATACAAACATTAGAAATTGCAAATATAGAAGAATGCTCAGTTGCAATCATCACTATAAGCAATGAAGCAAAGCTTGATATGCTCTATCAAGTGCTTTCTAACTTAAAAAAACCTATACAAACTGTTTTAAAAACAAGTGGTAGTGGATCTAGTATAGTATTTCCTCATACTGATAAGAATTTACACATTATCAATCAAGAAGCTTCATTAGCTAGAAATTTAGTCCAAGAAGCATTACAATGTAGAATCAATACAAGCACAGCTGAATGAAAAACGAAGAAAAAGCTTTAAGGGTAAAATATGTCAGAGCTTTAGAAAAATTTTCCAATTCAGCCATCAGTGCTCTTAAAAGAGAAGATTTTCAAGAATCATTATTTAGAGAAAGAATGGAAAAAAATTCCAAAGTCTTTGCTAAAATTGAAGCGGTGTTTTTGGATTCTACTTATACTAAGGCTTTAGAAATATTTGTAAATGATTGTTTAAATCATAGTCTTGATAGGAAAGATTTGTTAAATAAAGCTAATGCTTTGTATAAGTTAAAAAACAAACAAAGTTATAAAAAAGACAAACACAAAAACAACTTTAAGGATGAAATATGATAAATGTGATTTTTGATATGGATGGAACTTTGATTGATAGTGCTAATGCCATAGTGTGTGCTGTAAATGAAATCAGATCAGATTTAAATTTAAGCCCATTAGATAGAAATTTTATACTTCAAACTATCAACACTCCTAATCAAAACTACGCAAAGATATTATATGGGCTAGATAAATATTCCCATACGAGCTTTAAAGAAGGTTATGAAAAATATTTTTTAAAACATTATGATAAAAGTGTAGTTCTTTTTGATGGAGTGCTTAAAGTGCTTGATTTTTGTAAAAAAAATGATTGTTATTTGGCTATAGCTACCAATGCACCTCAAGAAAGTTTAGTTCCTATTTTAAAAAAACACAATATCCTTTCATATTTTGATAAAATTTTAGGTGTTAGTTTTGGTATAGAAGCCAAACCTGACCCTATGATGTTAAAATTAATCATAGATGAAGCAAAATACAAAAAAAGCGTTTTTATAGGAGATAGTTTAAAAGATAGATTGTGCGCTAAAAACGCTAATGTAGATTATATTCATATTTCTTGGCAGCAAAAAATTTCACAAGAAGATGAAGCAAATGATGAAAAATCCTTAATTGCTAAAATTGAACAAATCATGAAAGGTTAAAAATGGATATTTTTGATGAGATGTTTGCAAAAACTCCTAAAGAAAAATTTATAGAAACTATTAAACACGCTAATACTGGAGCATTGGAAAAGGTTTTAGATCAATTATTAGCAGATCATATAGCTATGATTGAACTTTTAGAAAAAAACAATCTCAATGAAAACGATGTTGCTTCTTTTCAAATGGAAAATGCTTTATTGATAGATGAGAGAAAAAATGATTTTTATATAGGCATTAGTGCTCAAATTTTAGGACATGAAGGTTAAAAATTTTGCGTATATTTTTGATTTTATGTATGATTTTTTGTTTTTTAAAAGCGGAAGTTTTTTTTGATTATACTTATAAATTTACTTTAAAAAAAGATGAAAAAGCTAGAGTTTGGATTAAAGAAGTTGATTATCCTGATGAAGAGTATATTTTTGAATTTTCTTGGACTTTATTTGATTTAACCAATATCATAGTGCATTCAAAATACAAAAAATACCCTAGGCAATTTGTGATGTCTTTAAGAAGAAATTTAAATTGGGTAGATCAAACCTTGGTTCCTGATTATACTAATCCACACATTGATAGAGCAAGGTTGATTTTAGAATTTACAAGTTACAAAAAAAAAGAAGCTGTTTTTACTGTTTATATAGAAGATAAGGATAAAAAGCTAGAGGTTAAATTTTTAGATCCAAGAAAACCTCCGCTTAACTAAAAATAAAGCATAATTTAATAAAATACAACAAATAAAACAAGGAAAGCATAGTGCAAGAAATAGATCTTTATATGCATAATTTTTTATCTGAATTGTCTTATGAGCCTATTATGGATATGACTAGTGGACTAAAGGGCGGAAAAAAACTTAGATCAAAACTTCTTTTAAAAATATCTGGAGAAAACCAAGTAAGCTATAAAATTTGTGCCATTATTGAATTAATCCATAATGCTAGTTTATTACATGATGATGTTATTGATGAAGCAAATTTAAGAAGAGGGGTAAAATCGATTAATGCTCAATTTGGAGCAAAAAATGCCATTATGCTTGGAGATATTTTATATTCTAAAGCATTTTATGAACTTTCCTTAATTGATTCTAAATTAGCACAAATTATTTCTAATGCGGTAGTTAAACTTTCAATTGGTGAGCTAATGGATGTAAATTTATCACAAAATTTTAACACCAATCAGCAAGCTTATTTGCAAATGATTTATAACAAAACAGCAGTTTTAATCGAAACTAGTGCAAGATGTGGTGCGATTTTAGCAAATTTAAACGAAGATGATTTTGCACAATATGGAAAAAATTTAGGATTGGCTTTTCAAATTGTTGATGATATATTAGATATTATTGGAGATGAAAAAACTCTAGGAAAACCTGCTATGAGTGATTTTAAAGAAGGTAAAACCACTCTTGCTTATATGTATTTATATGAAAAGTTAAACAATGATGAAAAAGAAATATTAAAGTCTTATTATAAAAAAGAATTAGATCAAAAAGAAATCTCTTGGATTAAACATAAAATGCAAGAATATCAAATTCTAAATTTAGTCAATATAGAATTAAAAAACTACGCAAACAACGCCTTAAAAGCTATAGAAAAATATAAAATGAAAGATTTAGAAGAAATTATCACTAGTATGATCGAAAGGGATTTTTGATGTATTATTGTATAAGTTTTACACACAAAAATACCGATATTTCAACAAGAGAAAAGCTTTCTTTTTCAAATGAAGATAAAAAAAGAGAATTTTTAAGGCTAATTCATTCTAATAATAAAATTTTAGAAAGTTTAGTTTTAAGCACCTGTAATAGAGTGGAAATTTTTCTTTTTTTAGGAGATAGTGAAGGTATTAATGAGTATATTTTAAATGCACTTTGTTTATTGTGTAATGTCAATAAAGACGATTTAAGCTCAAAAGCTGATTTTTACGAAGATAGCGGAGCTATCCATCATCTTTTTTCTGTAGCTAGTTCTTTAGATAGTTTAGTTATAGGAGAAACTCAAATCGCAGGGCAATTAAAAGATGCTTATAAATTTAGCTTACAAGAGCAAAGATGTGGCGTAAATATCACTAGAGCTGTCCATTATGCTTTTAAGTGTGCAGCAAATGTAAGAAATCAAACAGAAATTTCAAAAAATCCTATTTCAGTAGCTTCAGTAGCTGTTTCAAAAGCAAAAGAATTAATCAATTTAGAAGGTAAAACCGCTGTTGTAATTGGTGCCGGTGAGATGAGTGAGCTAGCCTGTAAGCATTTGCTAAATGCTAAAGCTAAAGTATTGATTTTAAATAGAGATTTAGAAAAAGTAAAAAAACTTTGTGAAGAATTAGGAGAAAATGCTAAATTTGAAAGTATAGCTAATTTAAAAGAAGTATTAAATTCATATGAAGTCTTTTTTTCGGCTACAAATGCTCCACATGCTATTATTATTGATGAATTATTAGAAGAAAAAGAATACACAAGATATTTTTTTGATATAGCTGTTCCAAGGGATATAGATATCAAATCTAATGATAAAACCATAGTTTATGCTGTAGATGATCTTGAAGAAGTGGTAAGAAAAAATTTAACCCTTAGAGAGCATCAAGCCCAAATTGCTTATTCTATAGTTGGAAATATGACGAATGAATTTTTTAAACACTTAAGCAAACTTGCAACCTTACCTTTAGTCAAACAACTACGCTTACAAGCTAATCAAATAGCACAAATACAATTACAAAAAGCTATCAAAAAAGGCTATTTAAAAAATTCAAATCATGAAGAAGCAAAAAAGCTTATCAATCAAGTTTTAAACGCATTTTTACATAACCCTAGCGTGAATTTAAAAAAATTAAGCGGGACTATGCAAAATGATGTAGTGATTAATTCTATGCGTTATGTGTTTGATTTAAAAAATGAAAATTTAGAAGGTTTAAATTCTTATAAATGTGAATTTAGTTTGGAGAATCACGATGAAATTTAGTAAATTTTATGCTGTTAGCTCAAAAGAAAATCCAAAAGATGCAAGTTTGCCAAGTCATATTTTCTTAGTTAGAGGTTCTTTTGTAGAGCAAATTGGTAGCGGTTTGTATAATTTTTTACCACTAGGTAAAAGGGTGCTAGATAAAATCAAAGACATCATTAAAGAAGAGATGGATAAAGCAGGGGCTTTAGAAGTAAGCTTAAGTTTTAATACTCCAGCTAGTCTTTGGAAAGAAAGTGGAAGGTTTAATGTCTTTGGAAAAGAACTTTTAAGATTTAAAGATAGAAAAGAAAATGATTTTGTCTTAGGACCAACGCACGAAGAAGCTATGGTAGCTTTAATTAGAAATAAAATCACATCTTATAAACAACTTCCTTTACATTTATATCAAATAGGGCTTAAATTTAGAGATGAAGCTAGACCAAGATTTGGACTTTTAAGATGTAGAGAATTTTTGATGAAAGATGGCTATAGTTTTCATGCAAATGATGAAGACTTAGATAGAGAATTTAATCTAATGTATGAAACTTATAGCAAGATTTTAACAAGATTAGGGCTTGATTTTAGAGCAGTTGAAGCAGATAGTGGGGCTATTGGGGGAAGTGGCTCTAAAGAATTTATGGTATTAGCCAAAAATGGTGAAGATGATATTTTATTATGCGAATATTGTGATTATGCAGCCAACATAGAAGCAGCAAAAAGAACCAAAAGAACTTGTAAAGATGAAAGACCACAAGCAGATTTTGCTACGCAATTTCATACTCCAAATATTAAAACCATAGAAGATTTAGCAATTTTTTTCAAAATCAATCCTTACTATACCATTAAAGCAGTAGTGAAAAAAGCTATTTATGAAAATGAAGAAAAAATTGTCGTTTTTTTCATAAGAGGTGATGATGAATTACAAGAAACCAAAGCCTTAAATGCAGCTAATGCTTTAGAATTAGTTGATGCAAATGAAGATGATTTACAAAAAGCAAATTTAGTATCTGGCTTTATAGGCTTTGTAAATTTACAAGGTGTTGATTTTTATCTTGATAAAGAATTAGAAAATGAAACAGATATGATTATTGGCGCTAATAAAAAAGATTACCATCTAATAGGAATTAATGTAGTCAATTTAAACAAAGAACGCTTTAAAGATTTATGCGCGGTTAAAGAGGGCGATCTTTGTCCAAAATGTCAGCATAAACTTAAGCAAAGCAAAGGTATAGAAGTAGGTCATATTTTTAAACTTGGTAAAAAATATTCTCAAGCTATGAACGCAAATTATTTAGATGAAAATGGAAAAGCGCAATTTTTCACCATGGGTTGTTATGGTATGGGTGTTAGTCGCTTGGTTGCTGTTGCGATTGAAGCAAGTCATGATGAAAAAGGTTGTATTTGGAATAAAACCTTAGCACCTTTTGTGCTTGATATTATTATTTCTAATATAAAAGATGAAAAAGCAAACGAATTTGCAGATAAAATTTATCAGCATTTTAAAGACAAAGAAATTTTGCTTGATGATAGAAATGAACGCTTTGGAGTAAAAATTAACGACTTTGAGCTTATGGGCTTTCCATATGCTTTGATCATTGGAAAAGGTTTGGAAAAAGATGAAGTTGAAATCATCAATAGAGCAAATTTAGAAAAACAAATTTTAAAAACTAATGAAGTAATTTCATATTTAGAGAAAATTTTATGATGTTAAAAGCAAATTTAAGTGTATTTTTGATTTTAGAATTAATCACAAGTATTATATTTATAGCTAGTTTTGGTTTTTTGAATTTTTTTATGATAGTTTTTGCTAGTATGTTTTTAGGAGCTATTTTTTTAGCTAAAACTTGGACCAATCTCATCACTATGCAAAATACAAATACTAATTTTTTTGGTATGATAAAGCTTTTTTCTCTAACTATTGTTGGAATTTTACTTTTAATACCAGGAATTTTAAGCACTTTTTTAGGCATTTTGCTTTTATTTTTTATCATAATTTTAAAATTATTTATCAATCAAAAAGAAAAAACATCCTATTCAAAAAACAACGAAGATGAAATTATAGATGTAGAAATAATTGGAGATAACAAAAAATGAAACTAACAATAGCTACAAGAAAAAGCCAACTTGCTTTATGGCAAAGCGAATATATAAAAGAATGCTTGTTAAAAGCTCATCCTCATTTAGAGATTGTTTTGGAAGGCTTTAAAACTAAAGGAGATGTTTTGCTTGATTCTCCTTTAGCTAAGATAGGAGGAAAAGGACTTTTTACCAAAGAATTAGAAGAAAGTATGCTAAGAAAAGAAGCGCATTTAGCTGTGCATAGTTTAAAAGATGTTCCTAGTTTTTTTCCGCAAGGTTTAGTTTTAGCTGCTATTTCAAAAAGAGAAGAAGTCAATGATGCATTTTTAAGCCAATATTACACTCACTTACAAGATCTTCCCAAAGGAGCCAAAGTAGGTACAACAAGCCTTAGAAGAAGAATGCAACTTTTAGCTTTAAGACCTGATTTAAACATCATTTCTTTAAGAGGTAATATCAATTCTCGTCTTGAAAAATTAAAAGCAAAAGAATTTGATGCTATTATTTTAGCATTTGCAGGGATTAAGCGTTTAGGCTTGGAAAAACAAATCAAATTTGTAAAAAAATTTGAACTTGATGAGATGATACCAGCTGCTTCACAAGGAGCTTTGGGTATAGAAAGCATTGATGATGAACAAATTTTAAGTTTATTAAAATGCCTAAATGATGAAAATGCTTTTATAGAAACACATATTGAAAGAGATTTTATAAAAACTTTAGAAGGTGGATGCCAAGTCCCAATAGGTATTAACGCTAAACTTAGCGGCGATGATATACAAATTCAAGCCATAGTAGGTTTACCTGATGCAAGTAAAATTCTCAAAGAAAAAAAAATTATCAAAAAACAAGACTACCTAAATGCAGGAGAACTTTTGGCAAAAGAGATGATTGCTAAAGGTGCAAAAGAAATTTTAAAAGAAGCAGAAAGTATGATATAAATGCAAAAATTTATCAATATTTTAAAAGAAAATAATTTATTAAAAATCATTGATGAGCCAGTAGATGTAGAACTTGAAATGGCACATCTAGCTTATATAGAAGTGAAAAAAGAAGACTCTAAAGCTTTGCTTTTTACTAATGCGGTAAAAAATGGTAAAAAATATGATTATCCTGTGCTTTTAAACACTTTTTGCAATGAAAAAGCTCTAAATTTAGCCTTTACAAGACCTTATGAAGAAGTAGCTAAAGAAATTTCTTCTTTATTAAAAATGCATATTCCACAAAGTTTTGGCGCTAAGCTTGATTTTTTTAAAACCTTAATAGGACTTAAAAACATACCACCAAAAAGAATTAAAAAAGATGGAGAATTTACCTATAAAAGTTTAAATTCTTTATATGATATTCCTATTTTAAAAACATGGGAAAAAGATGCAGCTCCTTTTATAACTATGGGGCAAGTTTATACTCAAAGCATTGATGGAAAGCAAAATAATCTTGGTATGTATCGTTTGCAAGTAATAGATGAAAAAACCTTGCTAATGCATTGGCAAATTCACAAAGATGCTAGTCATTTCTTCCATGAATACAAAAAAAATAATCAAAAAATGCCAGTAAGCATAGCCATAGGAGGAGATCCTTTATATATATGGTGCGGTCAAGCTCCTTTGCCTAAAGGTATTTTTGAACTTTTACTTTATGGTTTCATCAAAAAAAAGCCCGCTATTTTATCAAAATGTAAAAGCAATGATTTGTATGTGCCTTATGATAGTGATTTTGTCATAGAAGGCTTTGTTGATCCAAATAAATTTTTACCAGAAGGTCCTTTTGGAGATCATACAGGTTTTTATACACCCATAGAGCCATGTCCAGTTTTAAAAATAGAAAAGATTTTTGCAAAGAAAAATGCCATTTATCAAGCCACAGTGGTTGGAAAACCTCCTTTAGAAGATAAATACATGGGGCTTGGAACTGAAAGAGTATTTTTACCATTATTGCAAACTAGTGCTCCTGATTTGATTGATTATAATATGCCTGAAAATGGAGTATTTCACAATCTTATCTTAGCAAAGATAGAAGCCAAATACCCAGCCCATGCAAAACAGCTCATGCATACTTTTTGGGGAGTAGGGCAAATGAGCTTTGTCAAACATGCGATTTTTGTAGGCGAAGATGCTCCTGATTTAAAAGATTATGAAAATTTAATCCCTTATATATTAAATCGTTTTGATGAGTCTAATTTGCTAATTAGCGAAGGAATTTGTGATCAACTCGATCATGCCTCAAACACATATTGTTTTGGTGGTAAAGCAGGACTTGATGCTTGCACAGATATAAAAGTAAAAAATATTGAAAAAATTTCAGATGAAAATTTACTTGATCTTTTTAAAAATACAGAAAAAACCATTGTAAATTTAAAACAATACTACTTAGACACCTACGCTCCAATCTGCGTAATAGCCATAGATAAAAAAGAAAAAATTTCACATATCTTTGAAAAATTACAAATTCATAAAAAGCATTTTAGAATTTTAGTTTTTCTTGATATCGATGCAAATTTAACTAACCCTTATATGCTTCTTTGGCGTGTAGTAAATAATATCGATGCTCAAAGAGATATTTTTATAAAAAAAGATTGCGTTGGTATTGATGCTAGTGCTAAAGGAAAACTTGAAGATTATCATAAAGAATGGCCTTTGATGACAAATTGCTCTAAAGAAGTCATAGACAGATTAATCTCTAAAAAATTACTAGAAGATGATGAAAAATTATTCAAAAAATTTGAAATTTTTTAATTTTGAATTTTTTGAGAACACTTTTTGCTTATAAAATTTTGTATTTAAATATTAAGTTTTTTTTATTTTAGTCGATTATGGCTCTAAAGTCTTTTAAAAAGGAGTTTAAATGGACATTAGTGGCATTCAAAGAGATGGCTCAGCGCATTTTAGCACCAATACTAAAAGCATAGAAAAAGTCTCTAAAGAAAACAAAGAACAAGTAGATTTAAATAATCAAGATGAGAATTTAAATGAAAAATTAAAAGATGCTATAGAAAAGCTGAACAAACAAATGGGAACATTAGAAACCAATATACGATTTGGTTACAATGATAAAATAAATTCCATGTATGTCGATGTTACAGAACGCGATAGTGGAAAATTAATACGCAAGATTCCTAGCGAAGAAGTGATGAAACTCATAGAGCACTTCAAAGGTGTGATAGGAACTATATTTGATAAGGAGAGCTAAAAATGGCTGTAGGTAGTTTAGGTAGTTTAGGTATAGGTTCAGGTGTTTTAACAAGCGAAACATTAAACAAACTTAAAGAAGCAGAGTTAAACGCTCAATTAAAACTATACAATTCACAAATTGAAACAAATTCTACAAGACAAAAAGACTTAGCAGAATTAGAAGCAAAACTTCTAGCTTTTCAAACTGCAGTAAATAGTCTTGGTGATGCTTCGCAATTTAATACCAAAAAAGTTTCTCCTAGTGTAAGTGGCGATAGTGCTGCGGCTGATTTGAAGGTGGATTCTTTATCAGATTTAAAAAATATGAAAGTCATCGTTGAGCAGCTTGCTCAAAAAGATGTGTACCAAAGCAATGGTTTTAAAGACAAAACTGCTTCTGTTATGCAAAGTTTAGGTATAGAAGGTAAAGATGGTAAAGCTTCTTTTACCATAACTCAAGATGGTAAGTCTTATAAAATCGAACTAGATAAAAGCACAACTTTAACTGAACTTAGTGAAAAAATCAATGCTGCTACAGGTGGTAAGATAGAAGCTAAAGTAGTAGATACTGGAGATAAACAAAATCCTTATCGTTTAGTTATACAAAGTACTGAAACAGGCACGCAAAATAATATCTCTTTTTCAGGAGATGAAGATCTTTTAGATAAAATGGGTTGGGGTATTGATAAAAATAGTATAAGTGCTGGAGGTTTGTTTGGTTTTAGACCAAGTGGAGATAATAATGAACCTGATAAAATTATTGGAAATACTAATTTAAATGGTAAAATATTAAGTTCTGGAGATAAAAAGACTTCCTTTACTTTTGTAATTAAAAATGGAGATAATTACGATAGATATACTGTAGATATAGATGAAAATACTACTTATGAAAGTTTAGCTAAAGATTTAAGAGAAAAAAGCAATGGTAAAATAGAGTTTGATCCTACAAAAGGAACCTTTAGAGCTACCAATGGCGGTGAATTAAGCATGCTTGATGGTGGTTATGCTACCGATGCAGAAGGAAATATAGATTATAACAACTATACACGAGATCCTAATGCTAAAAAATTACTTAGTGAAAAATTTGGTATTACTTTAGATGAAAGCACTCCACAGGGTTATAATGTAGATGCTAAAAATGAAAACCATATACAAAAAGGTATGGATGCAGTATTTAGTGTAGATGGTGTAAAAATGACTAGACCAACTAACACCATTACAGATATAGGACCAGGCATAACCTTAGAGCTAAAACAAAAAGGTGAAATCAGCTTTAATGTAAGTCAAGATACTTCAGCTATATCAGAATCTTTAAACAACCTAGTAACAGCTTATAATGACTTAATGACAAATATCACAGCTGCTACTAAATACGATGCTGAAGCAGGAGTAAAAGGAAATTTCGTAGGAGTTAGTGAAATATATAATATCAAAGCTCAAGTAAATGAAATTTTACTTAGAACCATCACAGTAGATGGAACCATCACAGTAGGAGATAGCGATACTTCTGAAGGTATGCAAGTATCTTCTAAAGTAAGCTTGTCTTTAGCTGATTATGGTTTGACCTTAACCGATGGACTTTTAACTTTTGACTCATCTAAATTTGAAGCTAAATTTAATGAAGATCCAGATTTAGCTGAAAGATTTTTTGTAGGTCATAATGGATTTGAAGATATAAATTTAGCTAGTGAAAAAGTTAGTGGTTTATATGATGAAAGTAAGCCTGATGGAATGGTATTTGAAGATGGTAAATTTACCATTACTTATAATGATCAAACTATAGATTTATCTAAAACCAAAAATGGAGATCCTTTTACCTTAACAGGAAAAGATGATGTGGAAATGGCTCAGAATTTGGTCAATCATATCAATAGTTTTGGTCTAGAAGGATTAGAAGCTAGTTTTCAAATCGTAAATGAAGGCCAAGAGGGTCAAAAAATCCAATTTAACATCAAAGGAACCACAGGAAGCGATTTAGAAATAGGTGGAGATAAAGATTTTCTTAAAAAATTTGGCTTACATCCTCAAACTATATATTCAGAATACAAAGAAGAAACAGGAACTTTTGGTGTATTAAAAAACACTATGAAAGAAATGATGAGTTCTGATGGATCTTTTGGAGGTTATAAAGCATCTTTAACCAAAGAAGCAAAAAATCTTGAAGAAACCACAAAAACCACAAAAGAATTTATAGAAAGTAAATACGATACTATGTGGTCAAGATGGGCAGCATATGATAGTATCATCTCAAGATTAAACAATCAAGCAAGTGTAATTGCAAATATGATTAACCAAGCTAACAATAGTCAAAATTCTTAAAAGGATAAACAAAAATGATAAATAGTGCAGCTTATAATGCATATTCGCAAAATCAAACTGGCGTAGAATCCCAAGAAAAACTTATAGAAATGCTATATGGTGGTATTTTACGCTTTGCGAGTAGAATTAAACTAGCTATACAAAATGAAAATATAGAAGAAAGAGTGTATTATGTAAAAAGAGCTAGTGCCATTTTTATCGAGTTAATTAATTGTCTTGATTATGATAAAGGTGGCGAAGTAGCTCATTATCTAAGTGGTTTATATACTAGACAATTACAACTACTTTCTTTAGCAAATATAGAAAATAACCAAGCAAGAGTAGATGAAGTTATCAATGTGGTAAAAGGTCTGCTTGAAGCTTGGAGAGAAGTGCATCAAAAATGAGCCAAAAAAAATGGATAGATGAATTTAAACTAGCTGTCTATACTGAAGATATAGAAAAAATCAATAAGCTTTTAGATAAGCCTGATTTTACAGATTGTCCTAATGAGGCTTTAGCTTTAACCAATGAAGCTTTAGCCCTTGTAAAGAAAAAACAAGATGTTGTAGCATTGAATTTACAAAAATTAAAAAAAGCGTCTGCATATACAAAATAAAACATGGCTATAAGCCGAGTTCTGTCAAGAGCGATCATTTATCTAGCTTTGTTTTTGCAAACAAAGTCAAGCGAAGGGTTAAATCATAAGACTAAAACCACCCCTTCTTGCTGCAGATTGGGTTTACATAGCTAGCTTTGTTACCAAAGCTACTGGTAGGCTCTTACCCTGCCGTTTCACCTTTTCCATATAAAATATGGTAGTTTTCTTTCTGTTGCACTTTCCCTTAGGTCACCCTAGCCATCCATTAGATGGAATCTTTGTCTTATAGCAGCTCGGACTTTCCTCTTCATTTTTTGAAGCGATCGCTTGCCATGTTTGAGTGAATTTTATCAAAAAATTTTTATTTACACTAGTGCAAAAATTAAATTTATAGAAACTTTTATATTTTCTTTTTCTTTTTTAAGCTCTAAATTTTTAATTTTTACATCATTTTCAAGTCCATTAATAAATTTTATCATAGAAGCAAAATCGCTAATAAATTCAAGTCTTATTTCATAAAAAGTGAAAAAATCATCTTTTTGATGAAGAGTTTGAAATTTTAAATTTTTTGCTTTGATTGTGTAAAGATTTTGCTCGATTTGTTTTATTTTATTTTGATAATCTTGTGAAAAATAAGTAAGTTTTTCTTGCAAACTAAAATCGTATTTTGTTTCTTTGTTTTCATTTAACAAAGCTTCATTGTCATTATATTTTACTTGTAAATCTTGCAAATGATGTTGCAATTGCAAATTCTTATCTTGAATTTTTTCAAAAAATACTATGTATATTAGAAAAAATCCAAAAATAAAACCCAAAATCAATAATAACTTAAATTCTCTACTTGATAATCTAGCAAATAAATTTTCTAAATTTTCATATATTTTTTTCAAAATATAAATTGATTTTACCATTATGGACTTCTTTATTTTTTAAAATAAATCCTTGATTTTTATACTCATCGTAAAAATCAAAGTCTTGTGAAATTTCTATAATAAATTTTTTATCATGGATTTTTAAAGACTCTATGTTTGCTTGGTTTGAATTTAAAATTTTAATAAATTCATAAAATGATTTATAACACATCACATTAGAATAAAATTGATTTAAAATTTCAATTCTTTCTGTGGTTTTAGCATATTCTTGCGAAAGTTTATCGTTTTGTTGTTGTTTTTCTTTTAAGAGTTTAAAAGCACTATCTTGATCTTTTAATGAAGATTTTAAATTTAAAATATCTTGCTGGATATTATGGTTTTTAATCATTAAAAAACCCAAAACAATCAAAGCGATCAAAACTCCAAGCACAAAAGCAAGCAAAAATTTAAAACTCAAACACTCGCTAAGATTAAATTTTTTATAAGATGAAAAATTAAGTTTGAAATCTACATCTATATCTAATAAATTTTTATAAAGATTTTCATCTTGAAAATTAGAAAATTTTACCCCATCAATTTTTACAACATTAGTATAACTTTCTTTTGTATTTTGTATATAGTCCATTTTTGACAAAGGCAAGGTGTGACAAGATTGTAATTTATCTTCTAAATATTCAATGAAAACTGCATATTTTTCTTTATAAACTAAAAATAAAGTCTTACCATGAAGTTTGTATTTTTGCAAATAAGCTATGAAAAGTAATGGTTCTGGGATAATGAAAGCATAATCTTTTGGGATATCTTCATATTTAGCTAAAAATACATGAGTAGCTTGATCTTCATAAAAATAAATGATTTTGTGTGAAAAATCATCTTTAATGCCTAATTCTTCAAAGCTTTTTAATAAAATTTCATCTTCTTTAAGTATGGTATGAAATTTTATATACAAAAGCTTTTCATAGGGCAAGAAAGTTTTTTGACTATTCATCGTATAAAATTTTTTTGAGAATTTGCTCATTTTTATGCCAATTTTTTTCAAGATGAACAAATAATTTCAGCATGATTTTTCTTTGAGCTAGTTTTTCTATCTTTTTACGCGCATCTTTACCTATGCGTTTAATCGTCGCACCATCTTTACCTAGTATCATAGCTTTATGAGAATTACTAGAACTAATGATAGTTGCATTGATATAGCAGATAGAATTTAGCTCTTTAACTCTATCGATTTTAACTTCAGTAGTATATGGAATTTCATCGCTTAAATTTTCATAAATAGACTCAAGTATAAAATCTCTATAAATATCTTTTTCATTTGTAGTAGTTATAAATTCACTATCGTAATAATAAGGATGTTCAGGCAAATACTTAACAAGCTCATCAAGTAAAATTTTTTTATAAAATTTAACCTTAGCAGAATAGGGGATGATAGCGCTAAAATTAGAACTAAATTGATTATATTGGCTTAGTTTTTTAAGCAAAGTTTCTTTATCTACCAAATCTACTTTATTGATTAAAACAATATGGGGAACTTTTGGGTTTAATTTTAAAAAATTTTCATAATCAATAATATCATCATAAACACTAGCAACAAACAATATCACATCACAATCTGCGATACTTTTAATCGCTAGATCTATCATAAGTTGATTCATACTCTTAGAGCTTGCGTGCAAACCAGGAGTATCGATAAATATTAATTGATCGTCATTGTGCATTATGATAGCATTGATTTTTCTTCTTGTTGCATTTTGCTTATGAGAAACCATAGCAATTTTTTCTTCTAATAAAGAATTTAGGATAGAACTTTTTCCCGCGTTAGTTCTACCCACAATGCTTATAAAGCCACTTTTCACAAAATATACCTAGCAAGGTCTTTATTTTCTACAATATCTCCAAGTTTTACTTGAACTTTAAAATCATCTATTTTATAAACTTTTCCAGCATATTCATCAGCCTCAAAGCTAATATCTTCTAAAAGCTTTTCAACCACAGTATGTAAGCGTCTAGCTCCTATATCTTGCATTTCTTCATTTGCCTTGCTTGCAATTTTTGCAATCTCTCTAATCGCATCATCTTCAAATACAAGTTCAACTTTTTCAGTTTTTAAAAGTTCAATATATTGAGTAAGTAAAGAATTTTTAGGTCTTGTTAAAATAGCATATAAAGCATCTTCATCAAGACTATCAAGCTCTACTCTTAATGGAAAACGCCCTTGAAGCTCAGGGATTAAATCACTTGGCTTGCTTAGATGAAAAGCACCCGCTGCGATAAATAAAATATGATCGGTTTTTAAAGGACCAAATTTAGTTTGTATAGTACTACCTTCTACAATAGGAAGTAAATCCCTTTGCACCCCTTCTTTACTAGGATCTTGACGATTAGAATTAGAGCTTGAAACGGCAACTTTATCAATCTCATCTATAAAAATAATACCTTCATTTTGAGCTCTTCTTAAAGCCTCACTTTTAATGCTTTCCATATCAAGAATTTTTTCACTTGCTTCTTGGGCTAGAGCATTTTTTGCATCTTTAACTTTCATTTCTTTTTTAACTTTTTTGCTACCAACCCCAATCACTTTCACTATATCTTGCATAGCACCCATTTCAGGTGGTAAATTTGGATTTGTATCAAATACATTTTGTGAAATTTCTACTTCGATTACACTATCGTCCAAATCTCCTGCTTGGAGTTTAGAACGCATTTTTTCTAAAGAATTTTTATATTCTTGCTCTTTTTCTTCACTAATACCTTTTGGCAAAGGTGGTAAAAGTTTTTCTAATATTTTATTTTCTATATATTCTTTAATTTTGTCTTGATTTTTTTCTTTTTCTTCTTGTTTTACTAAATTTATAGCAGCATTAGCTAAATCCCTAACCATACTCTCAACATCACGGCCTACAAACCCAACTTCAGTATATTTACTTGCCTCAACTTTAACAAAAGGAAGCCCCATCATCTTAGCAAGGCGTCTTGCAATTTCTGTTTTTCCTACACCGGTTGAACCTATCATTAAAATATTTTTAGGCATGATATCATCTTGAAGCTCAGGGCTAAGCTGCATTCTTCTATAACGATTTCTCAAAGCTATAGCAATGATTTTTTTAGCATTTTTTTGACCGATTACATAATCATCTAAAAAATTTACAATTTCTTTTGGAGTTAAATTCATTTATCATCCTCAATCACATAAGTTTTAATATTTGTATTTGTATAAATGCAAATTTCACCAGCTATTTGCAAGCTTTCTTTTACTAAATTTTCTTCATCTAAATCAGAATGCTTAGCTAAAGCTCTAGCAGCAGAAAGTGCGTAATTGCCTCCGCTTCCAATAGCAGCTATAGCTCCATCTTCAGGCTCAACCACATCTCCAGTTCCAGAAAGTAAGAAAATATGGTTTCTATCAAGCACAAGCATCATTGCTTCTAATTTTCTTAAATACTTATCCTTACGCCATTCTTTTGAAAAATCTATAGCAGCTTTTAATAAATCGCCTTTAGAGCTTGAAAGGAGTTTTTCAAACATATCAAAAAGATTAAAAGCATCTGCAGTACTCCCAGCAAAACCTGCTAAAACTTTTCCATTGTTTAATTTTCTAATTTTTACTGCATTATTTTTAAGCACGGTATTTCCAAAGCTTACTTGACCATCACCGCCAATAACTGATTTATTTTTGCCTTTATAAGCTAAAATAGTAGTTGCGTGAAACATTATTCCCCTTTAACTTCCAACTTAAATTTAGCATGGATCGCATGACCTAATTTTATAGAAATTTCATGCACTCCAAGCTCTTTTATGGTATCGCATTCTAAACTTTTTTTATCAATATCAATATTTTTTTGCTCTTTTAAAGCGTGTGTGATCTCATCTTTTGTTACCCCGCCAAATAAATGTCCATTAGCTCCTACAGCTTTATTAATACTGATGGTTATTTTGCTTAATTCTTCTTTTAATTTTTCCAAATTAGCAAGTTCAAGTCTTAAATTTTCTGCTTTTTTCTTTTGTTCTGCTTCAAATTGCTTTAAAACTTCATTTGTAGCTGCCTTAGCAAAACCCTTTGCAATTAAAAAATTTTGCCCATAACCATCTTTTACTTCTTTTATTTCCCCAGCTTTTCCTAAGCTTTTTACATCTTTAATTAATAATACTTTCATTTTTCTTCCTTAAAATTTTCTACCATTTTTTCCTGCAATAATAAATCTTAAAGCATTTAATCTTATAAAACCTGCTGCATCTTTTTGATTATACACTTCATCTTCTTCAAAAGTGCAATATGCTTCGCTAAATAAGCTATCATTTGCACTTTCTCTACCTATAACCATAACATTACCTTTAAACAGCTCTAATTTTACTTTACCATTTACATATTTTTGAGACTCATCTATTAATGCTTGAAGCATTAATCTTTCAGGCGAGAACCAATATCCATTATAAATTAAACTTGCATATTTTGGCATTAATTCATCTTTTAAATGCGCAGCCTCTCTATCAAGAGTGATGCTTTCAATAGCACGATGAGCTTTTAAGAGTATGCTTCCACCAGGTGTTTCATAACAACCTCTACTTTTCATACCCACATAACGATTTTCTACTATATCAAGACGACCTATGCCATGTTTTGCACCAAGTTCATTTAGCTTAGCTAAAAGCTGTGCAGGAGATGATTTTTCACCATTAATAGCACTTAAATCTCCTTTGTTAAATTCAAGCTCTATCGTTTCACTTTCATTTGGAGTATTTTTTAAATCACTCACCCAACGCCACATATCATCTTCAGGTTTAGCCGCAGGATCTTCTAAAATCAAACCTTCATAAGAAATGTGCAATAAATTTGCATCCATAGAATAAGGAGATTTTCCACTTTTTTTGCTAATATCTATACCATGTTTTTGTGCATAAGCAAGTAATTTTTCACGACTATTTAAATCCCATTCTCTCCAAGGAGCAATAATTTTTAAATTTGGATTTAATGCCAAAGCACCTAACTCAAAACGCACTTGATCATTTCCCTTACCTGTAGCTCCATGACTTATAGCATCTGCTTTAGTTAAATTTGCAATTTCTACTAAAGCCTTTGTTATCAAAGGTCTTGCTATACTTGTTCCAAGTAGATATTCTCCTTCGTAGATTGCATTTGCTCTAAACATAGGAAAAACATAATCTTTTACAAATTCATCTTTTAAATCTTTGATAAAAATATTTTCTTCTTTAACACCTAAAGATAATGCTTTTTTTCTAGCAGGCTCAAGCTCTTCACCTTGACCAATATCTGCTGTAAAAGTTACAACTTCACAATCATACTCATCTTGTAACCATTTTAAAATAATACTAGTGTCAAGTCCGCCAGAATACGCCAATACAACTTTTTTAATGTCTTTTTTCATCAGTGTTTCCTATTTGTAAAAAATGAACTTAAATTTAACGAATTTAGCTTAATATAATGTAAAATTTATGTATTTTGCAATTTTTTATCTAATTTTGATAAAATATTTTTATGAGAGTAGATAAGTTTTTAAATATAGTCAATATCACCAAGCGTCGTGCTATTTCAGAAGATATGTGTAAAAGTGGCGTTGTAAGCATTAACAATCAAGTCGCAAAAGCTAGTAAAGATGTAAAAATTGGCGATGAAATTAGTATTAAATTTATAGAACATACAGATGTTTATAAAGTATTAGACATTCCAAATACTAAAAGCATTCCAAAAAATATGCAAGAAAAATATGTTGTAAAGATAAAATGAAAGAATTTATTTTAGATAAAAATGAATTAAGTGAGCTTTTTAAATATCTTCCTAATAATGGAGTTATTTTACTACAAGGAGATTTAGCTAGTGGCAAAACAACCTTAGCTCAATATTTAGGTAAATTTTTAAACATTTCCAAAGAAATAAATTCTCCTACTTTTTCTATCATGCAAAGTTATCCTTTAAAAAAAGGTATGTTTTATCATTATGATATTTATCAAGAAGGCTTTGAAGGGCTTTTAAAAAATGGTTTGATTGAAAATTTTTTTGAAGATGGAATTCATTTAGTAGAATGGGGTGATGAAAAATTAAAAAAATATTTAGATAAATACGAAATTTTTAATATAATTTTAAAAATCATTCCTTATGAAGATAAAAGAAAGTATATAATTTATGAGTAAGCTTGAAGCAAAGAATTTAGAAAAAATTATCAAAAAAACAAAAATCATACACGACATATCCTTAGAGGTACAAAGCGGGGAAGTGGTTGGATTACTCGGTCCAAACGGAGCAGGAAAAACGACAAGTTTTTATATGATATGCGGACTTATACTACCTACTAATGGCAAGGTTTTTTTAGACTCTAAAGACATCACAAAAGAACCGCTTAACAAAAGAGCTAAGCTTGGAATAGGGTATTTACCTCAAGAAAGTAGTATTTTTAAAGATTTAAGTGTAGAAGATAATTTACTTTTAGCTGCACAAATGCTCTATAAAGATCAAAATTTATTAGAAAAAAAAGTAGAACAAATGCTAGAATTACTAAGCATAGAATCGATTAGACATAGAAAAGGCTTAAGCTTAAGTGGTGGTGAAAGAAGGCGTTGTGAAATAGCAAGATCTTTAATGTGTAATCCTAAATTTTTACTCCTAGATGAGCCATTTGCCGGTGTTGATCCTATAGCTGTAAGTGAAATTCAAAGTTTGATTAATGACTTAAAAGCTATGAATATTGGTGTTTTAATCACCGATCATAATGTACGAGAAACTTTAGCAATATGCGATAGAGCTTATGTTATTAGAAGTGGTAAATTGCTAGCTAGTGGTAATGCAAATGAGATAGCTAATAATGAAGATGTTAAAAAATATTATCTTGGAAGTGAGTTTAGACTTGAATAATGCTTAGACAAAAAACATCCTTAACCCAAAAAACCAAACTTTCACAAACTTTAAGATCTTGGCTTCCCATTTTACAAGCTAATATTGAGGATTTAAAAGAAAGTTTAGATGAATTTGCAAAAGAAAATCCTTTTATAGAAATCAAAGAAAATTCAAGTATCACTAATAATCAAAACAAATATTACCAAGAATATTTTAGTAAAAATACAACTGCAGCGATGATTGATTCTAAAAGCTTAGAAAACAAAAATGTCTATGAGCTTTTAAGCGAACAAATAATACCACCTTTATTTCCAACAAAAAATTCCCAGCTCATAGCTGAAAAAATCATAGAATGTCTCAATCATGAAGGATATTTTGAATATGATGAAGAAATTTTAGCTGAATTTGATCCTATAAAAGTAGAAAATATAAGACAAAGATTTAAATACCTTGACCCAATAGGAGTAGGTGCAAAAGACAATCAAGAAGCTTATATTTTTGCTCTTGAACATTTTGATTTAGATGCTAATTTGTATGAATTTTGCAAGATGCTTATTTTAAATTTAGAAAATGCAAAAGATTTCATTAAAGATCCACTTTACAAACAAGCCATTGGCATCATCAAAAAGATTTCCTTACCGCCATTTTTAGAGTATTTTGAAGAAAGTATGGCTATCATCCCTGATATTTATATCTATCAAGAAAATGGTGAAATTAAAATAAAAATCAATGATGATTATTACCCTGAAATTGCTTTTGAAACTGATGGGTTAGATCATGAATTTTTAAGCTCTTACTTAAAAGATGCAAAAAATTTAATCGATGCTTTAGCTATGAGAAAAGCTACACTTTATAAGCTTGGACTTATGATCATAGAATATCAATATGATTTTTTTATGGGTGGAGATATCAAACCTATGCAGCTTAAAGACTTAGCTCAAGACTTAGAAAGAAATGCTTCAACTATATCAAGAGCTATTTCTAATAAATATTTAAGTTGCGATAGAGGCTTAATACCTTTAAAATCATTTTTTACCACAGCAGTAGATGATGGAGAAACTTCTAATGCTACGATCAAAGATTTTCTAAGTAATCTCATTAAAAAAGAAAATCCAAAAAAACCTTTAAGTGATTTAAAAATTTTAGAATTAACCCAAAAAGAATTTCCAAGTGTTCAGCTTGGAAGAAGAACTATCACAAAATATCGTATGCAACTTGGCATAGGTAGCTCTAGCGAGAGAAAAAAACTTTATGAACTCATATAGGATATAAATGAATTTAGAAGAAATTTTTGAAAAAACTATCAAGCAAAATGTTAGATTAGTAGCGGCTAGTAAATATGTAGATGATGTGCAAATAAGAAATTTGTTTTATAAAAATGTCGTAGAATTTGGTGAAAATCAAGTTCAAGCTTTAGCTTTAAAAAAAGAAAAACTCCAAGATTTAAAACAAATCAAATGGCATTTTATAGGCAATCTTCAAAGTAATAAAATCAATCTTTTAATCAAACAAAAACCTATACTTTGGCAATCTTGCAATGGCATTAAAATCGCTAAAGCAGTAGATAAAAGACTTGATTATAAACTTGATACCTTGCTTGAAATAAATACAGCAGATGAAAATTCTAAAAATGGTATAGATAGCACCAAAGCTATAGAAGAATACCTACAAATAAAAGAAGAATGTCCTAATTTAAATTTAATAGGGGTAATGTGCATAGGTGCTATGCAAGAATATAAGCTTCAAGAAAGTTTTGAAAAAACTTATGCTATATATGAAAAATTACAAAAATATAAAGCGACAATTTGCTCTATGGGTATGAGTGGTGATTTTGAATTAGCTATAAAATGTGGTTCAAATATGGTTAGATTAGGAAGTATTTTATTTAAATAATTCCTAATTCTTTAGCCTTATAAAGCATAAAATCAGCTCCATTTTCTTGCTCTAATTTACCAAGATTTAAAGAAATTTGCTCTAACGAAAGCTTTTTAATAATATCTATAAAATCTTCATCACAATCTTGGCTAAAAATTTCACATAAATTTTGCTCTTTTAGATATATCGCATTATGGTATTGATGATTTTTAGCTGCATAAGGGTAGGGTATAAACACACAAGGAAGCTTGTTAGCACTAAGTTCAAACAAAGAACTAGCTCCTGATCTTGACACAGCTAAATCAGCCTTTGTGATTTTTTCAATCAAATTTTTATCAAAATCAAACAAATCTACTTTAATTTTCATATCTTCATAAGCTTTTTTACATCTTAAATAATCATTCTTGCCGCATTGATGGATGATGTTGATATGTTCTTTTTGAAAATACAAAGCATATTTTAATGCCAAATCATTGATAAATTTAGCACCCTGAGAACCACCAAGAAAAATTATAGTTTTTAATTCCTTTCTAGTTCTAGCTTTTTGGATAAAAAGCTCATTGACAGGATAAGGACAAAAAAAAGTATTAGAACTTTTAATTTGATCTTTAAAAGCAGTAAAAAAAGCTTTAGAAAAAGGTTTCAATAAAGAATTCAAACTCCCCATTTTTGAATTTTGCTCATGGATGAAAAGTGGGATATTTGATATTAAAGCAGCAAAAGAAGCTGGAGCACTACTATAACCGCCCACACTAAAAACAGCTTTTATTTCATGCTCTTTAAGAATTTTTTTTACATTTAATGCTAATTTTATAATATGCACAAATGAGCTAATCTTAGACAAACCCTTTTTATTAACCACGCCTGAGCTACTTAGAAAATACCTTTGCTTAAAAGCTAATTCTTGCTCAAACCAAAGCTTATCTTGGCCATTCTCACTTCCTATGTAAATACATTCTATGCCTTGTTCTTTTGCACTTTGCATTAAACATCTTGCTATAGCTAAGTGCCCCCCTGTGCCTCCACCAGTAATTGCTATCATTTTACCTCTTTTTGAATTTTTTCTTCTAAAAATTTAATTCTTTCTTCTAATTTTTGAATTCTTTCTTTTTGATTTATTTGAAATTCTTTAATATAAGCAGGAATTCCAACTGCAGTTAAATTTTCACCAACATCTTTTAAAACTACAGCATTCGCTCCTATTTTAGCATTTTTCCCTATGGTGATATTGCCTAAAATTTTAGCCCCAGATCCTATAATAACACCATCTTCTATAGTAGGATGTCTTTTAGCATTTTTATCTAAACTTGTACCACCTAAGGTCACCCCTTGATAAATAATCACATCATTACCAATTATAGCTGTTTCACCTACTACTACACCTATAGCATGATCTATAAAAATTCTCCTACCTAGCTTAGCTCCAGGGTGTAAATCAACCCCTGTTAAAAACTGCGAAATTCCACTAATTACTCTTGCTATGCGTTTGTAGTTTTTTATATAAAAAAAATGCGCAAAACGATAATTTACCACAGCCCAAACACCAGGATAATTAAAAATTAATTCCACCCAAGATCTATACGCAGGATCTTTTTGTTTTGGCATAGAAAAATCTTCTTTGATTAAAGAAAAAATACTCATTTAGGGCCTATACTTTTTAAATATCCATTATCATTTAAAAATAAATAAATTTCACCTAAAATATGCTTTTTTTGATTTTCATTGACAAGCTTTGAAGTGTGAATTTTTTCATTGATACTATCCATAATAGCGTGTATATCATAGTCAAGATCTTCTAAAGTATCCAAAATAGACTGAGCTTCTAGCACACTTTCTATCTCAAAACCCTTTTCATTGATGCTAATGCTTGCTTCAGTTGGGTGAGTAAAAAGATTATGTTTCATACCCAATACTTCTTGATAAGCTCCAACTAAGAAAAATCCTAGAAAATAATTTTCAGCTTCCACATCAATATCATGTAAAAATAAAGGATTATTTTTAGAGTATGAAATTTCTCCATCACTATCACAAGTTATATCCCATATGCTTGCACTTCTAGTTGGTTTTTTATTGAGTCTATCTAAAGGCATGATAGGAAAATTTTGCTCTAAACCCCAAAAATCAGGTAAAGATTGAAACAAAGAAAAATTCACTAAGTATTTTTCTTGTACTTCATTTTGCAAGCTTGATAAATCAGCTTGATCACCCACCAAAGAAATAGCCTTTCGCATAATTAAATGCACCAAAATTTCACTATTTGATCTATCTTGTAAATCAACATATCCCAAATCAAACAAAGTCAAAATACTTTCCATATGATCAATACTATCATGTAAATACTCTAATGCATTAGAAGCTTTAATGCTTTTATATAAATCATAAAGCTCGTCGATTAATTTAGGATTATTTTCTTTTAACAAAAGCTTACTTTCAGTGTATTCTTGTGAAAAAAGTTCTAAAACTGGGGCTACTAACACAGCATGATTAGCCGCTACAAAACGCCCACTTTCTATAAAAATATCAGGCTCAAGATCTTTTTTTTGCTCAGCAATGCTTTTTAGTATAAATACCACATCATTTGCATACTCACTTAAAGTGTAATTTCTACTTGTTTCATCTTTAAACTGAGAATACTCCACAGCCAAGCCTCCGCCAAGATTAATAGCTTTTAAATTTTTTGCCCCCATTTTTCTAAGTTCAGTATAGATATTTCCTGCTTCATTTAAAGCTTTTTTTAAAGGATGAATTTCAGTAATTTGCGAGCCAAGATGAAAATGTATCATGGTAAATTGATCTAAAAGTTTATTAGCTTTTAACAAATTCACAGCTTCTATTAATTCAGTAGAAGTAAGACCAAATTTTGAATTTATACCACCACTTTTTGCCCAAATTCCAACTCCTGCTGAATGCAAACGAACTCTTAAGCCTATATTTGGCTTTGGTTTGAAACGATTTTTAGCTATTTCTATCATAGCTTCAAGCTCATTAAGTCCTTCCATAGTTAAAGTAATATTATGCCCCATTTCACAAGCTATAAAACCCATATTAATAAGCTCTTTATCTTTAAAACCATTTACCGTTATAGGTGCCCCTTCGTTATTATAAGCCATAGCTAATAAAAGCTCAGCCTTACTTCCTGCTTCTAAGCCATAGTTATAAGTTTTACCAAGTTTGACTAAATTTTTTACAAACCCTGGGTATTGATTAACCTTTAGTGGATATACAGCATTAAAAGAACCTTTATAATTGAATTCTTTTTTAGCTTTAGCAAATTTTTCATAAATTTGCTCAATTTGTTTATGGATTAAATGAGGAAAACGAAGCAACAAAGGCCCCTTATAGCCATCATCACGCAAAGTATTTACTATATCTATAATGGCTGGTTTTTTACCATGATTTACACAAACTTTGCCATTTTCGATGATAAAATTATTTGCTCCCCAAATATTAATACCATAATCAATCATATCTCATTCTCCAAATTTGCTAATTTTATATTTTTATTTTCTTTACTTTCTAAATTTTTATAAAAAATTTCTTCTTTTAAAGCTTCTTCTTCACCCACACACAAAAATATCTTTGCATTGGAAATATCAGCTTGGTTAAGATGTTTTGCAAGTTTTTTAATCTCATAGCTTATTAAAACTTTATGATTTTTTCTTAAAATAGTTCCTAATTTAAAAATTTCATCTATGTATTTTTCATCTAAAGCACATAAATAAATTCCATCTCTTGCTTGCTTGGTTTGATTTTGTTCTAAAATAGCCATAATCCTTTCAATACCCATAGCAAAGCCTATGCCATAACCACTTTTACCATCTAAATATTCTATCAATCTATCATAACGACCACCACCTGCGACAGCAGCTTTTGCACCTATTTCATCACTGATAAATTCAAAAGCAGTTTTAGAGTAATAATCAAGCCCTCGCACTAATTTTTCATCACACTCATAAGCCATTTCATTATCTTTTAAAAGTTTTTGTAATTTTTCATAATCTTTCTTGCAACACTCGCATAAATTTTCGCTCAATTTTGGCACATTAGTAAGTAAATTTTGACAATGCTCATTTTTACAATCAAGCACTCTAATAGGATTTAACTCTTTTCTTCTTATGCAATCTTCACAAAAATTTTCTTTAGAATTTAAAAAAGAAATCAATTTTTGTTTATATTCATTCATACAAGTTTTACATCCTAAAGAATTGATTTTTAATTGAGTGCGGATATTTAATCTTTTAAAAATTTCATTTAGCATTAAAATAATACTTGCATCCTCATATACACTTGCTATACCAAAACTTTCCACGCCAAATTGATGAAATTCGCGTAATCTTCCTTTTTGTGGTCTTTCATAGCGAAACATAGAACCATGATAAAACCATCTTTTTATGCTTTGATTTTTATCCATTTTAGCTTCTATGTAAGATCTTACAACCCCAGCAGTTCCCTCAGGTCTTAAACATACTTCATTACCTGCTTTGTCGATAAATTCATACATTTCTTTACCTACTATATCAGAGCTTTCACCGACGCTGCGTTTAAAAAGCTTACTTAATTCTAAATGTGGAAAATTAATAAAACTAAATCCATAATTTTTTGCTACTTCTTCACAAGTTTTAATAACTTTTTCATATAACAAAGCCTGTTCATCTTGTAAATCTTTCATACCTTTTAATGCGTTAATCATTGATAAATTCCTTAATTTTCTCGTGTAAATTTTCTATACTCAAACTAGCATCAAGCTTTAATACTTTAAAATCAATCTTAGTTTTTAAAAATTCTAAAGTTTTTTCTAACTCATCTTGAATTTGTATAAAATACTCTATGCCCCTTTTTTCTATACTATCTAAATTTTTATAAGATAATCTTTGCTCTATAAGCTCTTTACTTGCATGTAAAAATACCACTTTAGTAGGAAAAATACCTCCTGTGGCAAAAAAATTTAGCTCAAAAAGCATTTGTTTATCAAATTCGTTTTTTGCATAAGCCATACCTGAAATGAAACTTCTATCTGAGATGATTAATTTGTTTTTATTTTGTGCTAAAAGTAAATCTGCATGATTAGCTCTATCTGCTAAAAAAAGCAACAACTCAGCCTTTTTAGAAAATTCGATCTTACTCTCAAGTAAAATTGCTCTTATTTTTTTCCCAAGCTCTGTTGCGCCAGGTTCTTTAGTAAAAACTGCGTCTTTAAAACATTTTTTTAAAAGCTCTATTTGAGTGCTTTTACCTACACAATCAACCCCTTCAAATGCTATATACAATTTTTCTCCTTTAATAAAGGTATGATTTCTTGTGGCACTAGTTTGCTTACATCGCCATTATGAGCACAAATTGATCTTACAATAGAACTTGATATAAATGAATTTTTCAAATTTGGCATAAGATATATAGTTTCAAAATCTTCCCAAAGCATATGATTTGCATACCCAATTTGCAACTCATACTCAAAATCACTCACCGCTCTTAAACCTCTTATGATGATATTAATATTTAAATCTTTTGCAAAATCTACAAGCAAATTATCAAAAGTTGCTATTTTTACATTTTTTATATGGCTTGTTGCAAGTTGAACCATTTTCTTTCTATGATCTAAATCAAACATAGGATTTTTACTATCATTTCTTGCTATAGCCACAACAACTTCATCAAAAATTTTACTAGCTCTTAAAATCACATCAAGATGCCCATTAGTAATAGGATCAAAAGTCCCAGGATACAAACAAGCCATTAATTATCCTTCCCATCTTTTATATAAATTATGCTCTATATTGGCAAGATCAAGCCATTTACCTATAATGAATTTTTTCATATCGTCTAAATTTTCACTCTTAGCATAGCTTGCTATGATGGGTGCAGCTATGATGACACCTTGATAAGATAGTTTCATCATTTGTTCTAAAGATATACTAGAATAGGGCATTTCTCTAACACCTAGTATTAATTTTTTTCTTTCTTTTAAAGCCACTGCTGCACTTCTTGTGATAAGATTATCGCTAATCCCGCAAGCAATCTTAGCCAAAGTATTAACCGAACAAGGAGTAATAAAAGTCGTATCTATACCAAAAGACCCACTAGCAACACACTCACTTATATTTTCATTATCTAAAAATTTCACATGCTCTAAATCAAATTCATCGCTAATATCTTTTATAAAATCATCACTAATAAAATTCAAGTTTTCTTTTTTAAAACTAATTTGAGCATTTTTAGAAACGATAGCAAAAATTTCACCCTTATTTTTAAGATATTTTAGAAGCAAAAATCCCAACTCACAAGCACTAGCTCCACTTATATTTACGAGAATTTTTCTCATTTAATCTCCACATAATTTTTACTAATCACTTTACCATGGACGACTTTACCTTCTTTATTTTTAAGACGAATTCTTTGATTTAAATTCCCACTTTGCATAGCTTTTAATTCTATAATCATACTTAAATCCCCATCTTTCATCACCCCATAAACTGAGTCATTTCTTTGGATTAAAGTTTTTGTCTTAAACATATTGTATTTTAAAATCATATTTTCTCTGATATTACTTTTAGCGATTAAATTTGCTATTTCATCTTTTTTTAAAATACCTGATGGGACTTTGTCAAAAGGAATTTTTACTATCTTAAAACTAGCAGGGCTTAAATTTTCATTACGCGAAATAAGGCGAGTGCTTTGTAAAACTTCTAATTTAGCTTTTAAAAAATATTTAAAAAATATGTTTTTTTTAAATTGCTCAGGAGTTTTAAATTCAGCTTTGATAAAACCATCTGCTTTTTCAAAATTATGATTTCCTAGTTTTAAAAAAACATATTGATTAAAATCTTCTGGCAAACTTGATTGAGTATTAAGCTCTAAAGAGATGATTTCAATTTGTGGATAATTTGTTTTAAATTCTTTAATCAAAGCTAGTTTAACTTCATCAAAATTTGAAGCAAAATTTAAAGTGCAAAAAAATAAAAGTAAAACAATATTTTTTATAAACAACTCAAACCTCTAAGCTAAAAATTTGGCACATATCATACTTAAAAAAAGTTTGATTTTAGTTGAAAATACTAAAATTTAAAAATTAATTTATGATAAACATTATTAAAATTTGGAATAAAATTTGCTTATAAAAACATAAGATTGAAGAATTGAAGGCAGAAAAATCTAAACTTTAAGGAATGCCTAATGAGTATATTTAGTATAAATGATAGTTCATCTTATGGTTCTATTTTTTCACAAACAAAAGCTAATAAGGAAAATAAAGAAAATTCAAAAGTAAGTTTTGCCAATGCATTTATGAAGCAAAATGCTAGTAAATTAGTTGAAATTCAAAGTAATAATTCCAACACTTTAGCATCTGTTGAAGCAATGTCAAATAAAAATAATATAAAAAATGACTCCCCTAATTATCATATATCAAGTGATTTTAAAAATTCTATTTATACTTTAAAATATAAACAAACTAATAACCCTGTTTCTATGGCTTATGGTTATAGTGTAGATGCTAAAGGGTATATGGGAAGTGATTTTAATAAAGCTGCAGGATTACCTGAAGATTTTAAGATACATAAATCTACTTTAGATGAAATATATAGATATAATGAGGAAAATTATTTTAGTACATCAAGTAAAAATTCATTGGGTGTAACTGGTAGTTATTACACAAATATAGATATAGCTGATACCATAAGACAATATTATTCTAAATTTGATCAAATCATAAATCATAGTTTTGAAAATTCTAATAAGACTAGTTTTAGCATAGAAGATTTAAATTCTTTACCAAAAGGTTATAGCGTTTATAATACAAATAACAATTTTGCTTCTTTAGAAAATCTAGACAAACAAACTATAACAAATTTTTATGATACACAAGAGCAATACAATGCTATAGATAACATAGGAATGCAAAATTCTATCAATACAGGATTGAAAAAATTAGATTTTTCACCTGAAAGTATGGAAACTCAAAATTTAGATAGCGATATAGCAAAAGATACTTTTAATCCTGATATGTCTGTTTATCCAAAAAATGAAGATGGGAGTTATACTAAAGAAGCTTTATTTATGAGTTTTTTAAAGTCTAGTGGTGGAGAGGTTTTAGAAGGTGGAAGCACCAAAGTCAATCCTCAAATTCAAGCATTTAAAGACGCTATGGCAAAAGAAAGTTTTGATGGTTCTTTAGCCTCTTTAAATGATATTATGACAGGTAAAGTCGATTTTGCACAAATTTTAAAAGCACACGCTCAAGATGGCTGGCTTGATTCTAAAATTTATGCCAAAGAAAATAATATTGCTTGGCAAAATTCAAGCATAGGTTATGGCGGAGCTTGGTTTGATAATCAGTTTAATCAAGCTAAAGCTAGTGGCTGGTCTCCTAGCAATGAAAGTATAAATTCTTATGTAAATTCTGTAATGGATAAATTAAATAATATTTTAAATCAAACTAGGGCGTAATCTTTTAATTTATACCAAAATGATTTATTTCAAAAAATAAATGTTTTGGTATATTTAATTTAAATTTCTTTAATTCTTTTTTTGGTGCTACAATTAAAGCATATCCACCTTTATTATATCTATCCCACACACTAAAAAACTGACTTTTAGAGCTTATATATTCTCCATAACTTGGATCAAATACTTGTAAATAACCCCCTTTATAATTAATAATTACTACAAAATGGGGAAAGCGTGGATCGTTTTCAATTTTTACGAGCATTGGTGTATGAATAACAAATTATTTATAAAATCAATTCTATTTTTAATATAAAAATAAATTTAACATAAAGAAAAATACTTTGAACATCAAGAAACTTTAGAAAAAGACAAAGAAAAATCTTTCAAAGCTATACAAGGTGAAAGTAAAAACAAAGAAACTTATAAAGATGATAATGCAAAAAACGAACTTATAAAAAAGCTTTTAAAAAATGAATTCAGCACAAGCGAAGAATTAGAAATTCTTTTTGGTATGAAATTTAGTGATGATAATATAGAAAGATTTAATAAAAACACTATACCAAAATTATAGATATTAAAATTTAAATTAATTGTATAAAAGAAATGGAGCGGGAAACGAGATTCGAACTCGCGACCCCAACCTTGGCAAGGTTGTGCTCTACCCCTGAGCTATTCCCGCTTATTTTAAAGTAGGGCGTGATTTTAACAAAAGTTTGTATTAAAGTCAAGTGTATAAAAATTAAGGAATATTTTTTGCTTATAAAATTTTAAATCAAAAAAAGGAGATTTCATGTTAGTAAATGACAAACAAAACACTTTAGCTTTAAACAATATGAGAAAAATTAAAGAAAAAAATACCTCTTCAGATGAATTTCAAGCTACTTTAAACGCTTTAAAAAACAAAGAAGAAAAAGAATACAAAAAAGAAAAAAATGAAAATTTCAACAATACTGATTTAAACATCAAAGATGTTTCTAAAGATTTTAGCGTATATGCTTGGGAAAAATTCCGTCAAAGTAAATATGAAAAAAATCAAGAAAATGTTATAAATAATCTTTTTAAAACTTTAGATAATGCAAGAATGTAAATTTTTCTAACAATTTTAAAGAATTATTTTCCAATAGCAACAAAGGACAAAATAAAAAATCTTCTTTGTATGATTTACCTTTTGATTATCTTTTAAAGCAAAATAAAACTTGCAGAAGATAAAATGAAAAATACAAAGAAGAATTAATCCCCAATTTGTAAAATTTTAACTTCTTGATCTTTTTTATATTCTAATTCATCTTCTTTGCTTATAAATATATATGAATTTTCACATAATGGTTTTATCATACCTGAGCCAAATTTGTTTTGATTTGGTGTAAAATTTCCTTGTGATAATTTTCCAAATGCAAAATCATTTCTTTTGCCTTTAAATTTCAAATCTTTTGCCAATTTTACTTTTAAAAATGGTAATAAATTTAGTCCATAGAATAAATTTAAAATATTTCTAGCAAAAATATGTGTTGAGATTAAAGAAGCTAAAGGATTTCCTGGTAAAGCTAAAAAAAGCACGCCATTTTTATTAAAAAGTTTTACATGTTTGCAAAGTTTGGCATTAACTTTTTCAAAAATAGGCTCAAACCCACACTCAAACAAAGCTTGTTTTATAAAATCAGCCTCACCCATACTAGCTCCGCCACTACTAATGAGCATATCAAATTCTTTATTATCTAAAAGCTTTTTATACGCACTTAAATCATCTTTTACAAGCCCTAAATACTCCACATCTGCATAATCTTGCAAAATAGCATAAATTCCAAAAGCATTAGCATTGTATATGCTATTTTCATCTGCATTATCCCAAGGTTCTACTAGCTCATCTCCACCTGAAAAAATTCCAATACGAGCTTTTTTTACAACATTTATTTCATAAATTCCTTGTGCAGCAAACATAGCTATCATAGCTGGAGTGATTTTTTGCCCCTTTTTAAACAAAAGCTCACCGACTTTAGCTTCTTCGCCTTTTAAACGAATGGCATTGTTTTCTTTGGCATTTATAGCATTTAATTTTTCATTTTCAAACAAAGCTTCTTCAAACATTAAAATGGTATTTGCATTTTGTGGAATTTTTGCTCCTGTCATAATTTTATAACATTCATTTTTATTTAATACATAAGAATGTTTATCACCTGCTAGGATGTTTCCTTTTATAGTAAGCAAAGAATTTTTATCAGCATAATTTAATGCATAACCATCTAAAGCTGAATTATCAAAAGAAGGTAAATTTTTTAAAACAAAAATATCTTCATATAAAATTCTTCCTAAAGCCTTAGTTAAATTTACTTTTTCAAATTTAGCTTTTGGTTGAATGTATTCTTTTAAAAATTCCAAAGTGGCAAAAATATCTTTCATTCTTCAAGCCTTCTTATACTAGCTCCTAATTTTTTAAATTTTTCTTCCAATTTTTCATAACCCCTATCAAGATGATAAATTCTATGAATTTTACTTGTGCCTTTAGCCGCTAAAGCTGCTAAAATCAAAGCCGAAGACGCACGCAAATCAGTAGCCATAACATCAGCTCCAAAAAGCTCTTTCGTGCCATTTATAGTAGCAATATGCCCATTTAATCTTATATCAGCACCCATTCTCAAAAGCTCGCTTACATGCATAAAACGATTTTCAAACAATCTCTCATCTATAATGCTTGTTCCATCTGCTTTAAGCGCTAGTGCCATAAATTGTGCTTGCATATCAGTTGGAAAACCTGGATACTCACTAGTTAAAATTTCAACAGGCTTAATTTGCTTAGCTGGATTTATACTAATGCTATCTTTAGCAATATCAAAGCTAAATCCCATTTGTTCTAATTTTGCCAAAACCGCACTAAGATGAGTAGTATCGACTTTTTTTAATGTAATCTTTGAATTTGTAATAGCCCCTGCACACAAATAAGTCCCAGCTTCAATACGATCAGGAATGATCTCAAAAGGTTTAAATTCTAAAAGCTCTCCGCTAGTTCCATAAATTTCAAGTTCTGAATTTCCTATGCCTTGTATATCAAGCCCAGCCTTAGCTAAAACTTCACAAAGCTGAACTACCTCAGGCTCTTTTGCGACATTTAAAAGTCTTGTTTTACCATGAGCTAGGGCTGCTGCCATAATGATATTTTCACTACCTGTAACGGTGATTTTATCAAAAACCACATCAGCACCTTTAAGCTGTCCATTAGCCACTACATAGCCTTGTTTGATTTCTATATTAGCTCCCATTTTTTCCAAGGCCAAAAGGTGTAAATCAATAGGTCTTTGTCCTATAGCACATCCTCCAGGTAAGGATACTTCACAATTTCCAAACCTAGCTAGCAAAGGACCTAAAGTAAGTATAGAAGCGCGCATTTTCCGGACTATGTCATATTTTGCTATGGTTTTATTTAAATTTGTAGTATTGATTAATGCTTGATTATTATTAAAAGTATAATTTGCGCCTAAATTTTCAAGTAAAGAAAGTAGGGTGCAAATATCTGCTACATTTGGTAAATTTGAAATTTGAACTTCATTTTTAGCTAAAATACTCGAAGCTATCAAAGGCAATGCAGCATTTTTAGCACCACTTATAATGACTTCACCACTTAATTTTTCTACCCCATCAATCTCTAAATAAGTCATACCTAAATATCCTTACAATTTTACAAAATGTAAGTATATTATAACTTTTTATAGTAAAAAATTATTTTGCTGCTTGCATGGCTTGAGAAAGCATTTGCATGATTCTTGCATAAATACTTTGCATTTGCGAATTTAAACTTTGAATTTGAGCATTAATCACTTGAGCTTTTTGTGGTTCTTGACTTTCTTGTAATTTAGCACTTAATTCTGTGATTTTAGCTTGAATTTTGGCAAGCTCATCATATAATTTGCTTAATTCATCTTGACCATTTTTATCTTTTTTATCATTTTTTACGCTTTTTTGTAGTTCTTGTATGCCTTTTGGAAGTTTAAAATTTATGAAATTTTTATCTTGCGTTGAATTTTTATTTTCATCTTTTTGAGAGTTATTTAATATATGAAGGATTGATATTATAAGTATTACTATTTATTTTCATAATTTTCCTTAAAAATTTTCCGTAAAAATCGGAATAAATTTTAAAAATTTAAGTTTTATCGTGAAGTTTTTTAGCCACTTCTGCGGCTAGTTTTAATTTTTCATTATCAAAATGAGTATAAATTCTTGAAGTATTTAAACTAGCATGACCTAATGCTTCTTGAACTAAAATCAAATCTTTTTGTTTTTTATAGAGTAGGGTGGCAAAAGTATGTCTTAGCATATGAGCTCCATTTTTTTGCTTGCGAATACCTGCTTTAAATAAAATTTGCTCTACTATACGAGAAACATAAGCTTGGGTTAAAGCTTTGCCATTGCGATTTACAAATAAAAGTCCATCTTGTGAAAGATAATTTACTTTTACATCTTTTAAAAGGTGTTCTATAAGCTCTTTTTTTATCATCACAACGCGGTATTTATTCCCTTTAGCTCTAATGCGTATGATATAAAGATCATTTTCTTCATTAATATCTTTTAATTTTATATTAATAGCCTCACTAACTCGAATTCCTGTAAAAATGATAATTTTTATAATCAAGCGATTACGAATGGTATTATTTTTAAAATCAATCTCATCAATAGCATCTAAAAATTTACCCACCTCTTCTTCGCTCATATATTCAGGCAACTTCACACCCTTAAGTCCGCTTATACCACTCCAATTTTTAAGATTTATATCAAAAATATGAGCTTTATTTTCTTCTTCATTTTGTTTATCTAAAAATGCAAAAAAGTTAATCACTGCAATACGATAGTTTTTCTTACTAGCATCAGACAATGAAGCGCTAATACTTGCTAAAATTTCCACCAAAAGTTCTTCATCTATTTGTTTTAGTGAATAAAGTTTATAAAACATCAAATATTCAAAAAGCTTTTTTAAAGGATTAAAATAAGTACTTACACCATTAAGTCCTGCATTTCTAGCTTTTTTTACATAAGCGTCAAGCTCTTGTATGTTTTTAACGCCTTTGCTTAAAGATAAGTTAATCAAAGCTAAAGCTTGAGGGTCTTTTAATTCTTTATTAGACAAAGAATTAAGTTTAAATTTGACATATCTACCAAGCCAAAATAAAAATGATTTTTCAAAACTTTCTTCACAATCTAGTGGATATTTCATTTTCAATCTCCAAAACTTTCAAAACAGCTTAAAAAATTATAAATAAATCTTACTTAAAATTATCTAGCTATAATGTTAAAAAACAAAATAGGGCATAATTATGTTTTTTAAGAAAAAAACTCCACAAACTAAACAAAATAACACTTTAAAACAAAATAGCATTACTAAAACTGATTTTGCACAAGAAAAAAGACTTTATGAATTTAAAAACAATATGAAAAAACTTTCTCAAGATGAAAATAGTGCCATGCTTTTAGCAAAACAACTTTCAAGATTAATCATAAAATCCAAATAATTACTCAAATTAATATTTTATATCCAAATGCATAAAAACTTTAAATTTTAAGCAATTTATCTAATAAAAAAATATTTTAAATAAAACTTAATATATACATAAAATTATATGACTAATGGTAAAATCTTGAAATTTTATATATTTTATATTGAAAACTATAATTTTCAAACTTTTATATTTTACTATATTCTTATAAATATACCATCTTATAAAAATACTAATATATAGGTATTTAAAGCATTTTAACTTTTGTATTAAAACAACTTATCCACAAAAAAATAATGATAATTCTTTGAAAAATATTTTTGCAAGTTTTACAAATATTTATGTGAGTTTATAAATATATACAAGTTTAAGTAAATTTTTATTTTATAAATTAATCATTTTTACTCTTTGGATAATCAAAAAAAACAAGCTCTCCGCTTTGCTCTTTTATATCTTTAAAAGAACAAACATCAAATTTCAAACACATGATCGATGAAGTTGGAAAATTATCTATATCAATCAAAGCAAGATACTCACATAATTGTATAAGTATAGGATTATGCATTATAAACACCACCCTACTCTTTTGCAGTGAGCTTATAAAATTTAAAATTTCAGTTATATTGTGTTGATAAAAGCTTTGTTCTATGAAAATATCTTTTTCTTTTATATCAAAAGTTTTACAAAGTTTTTGTGCGGTTTTTATACACCTTTTAGCTGGAGATGAAAAGATACATTCAGCTTGAAAATTCAATGTTTTAAGCCTAGAGCACATGGTTTTTAAATCTTCTTTACCGCTAGAGCTTAAATCTCTTTGTAAATCTTCTGTTTTGGGATCTTTTTGGGCTTTTGCGTGTCTTATAAGATAAATATATTTCATTTGATAATCTTAAATTTAGCAAATATATATCCGCATATAAAACCAAAAATATGTGAATACCAAGCAACATTAACACCCATGAAAATAGGCACAAAGCTCATAAGTAATCCTGCTATAATCAATCCTTTTGTAGCACTTTTATCTAAAAATGCATAAAAACCCATTAAAACAAAGATTGCACCACTAGCTCCAACTAAATTTACCAAAGTCCCATTATAGGTTAAATACAAATAAAAAACACTCAATAAAGAGCAAAACACCCCACCCACCAAATACAAGAGTGTAAATTTCAACCAACCTAAATAATTTTCTAATAAAAGTCCAAATTGATACAAAACTATCATATTTAATATCAAATGTGTCCAATTACCATGCATAAACATCGAGCTTAAAACTTGCCAATAAAAAGAATCAAAAAAGAATAAATTCAAACCTAAAAGAAGATCTATATTAAAAGAACTAAGATAATTTGCATATACAAATATCATAAAATTTAGCGCTATTAAAAAATAAACGACCATAACCAAAGCTACCTTTTATAAGCTTTTTAAAATAATTTACACACAAAATTCACATTTAATTAATATAATATCGGCAAAAACTAAAATAAGGTTAAAAAATGAAAAAACTAATTTTGATATTTTTTTTAAGCTTTAATCTTTTAAATGCTGGCATAGTAATATCTCCTGATTCTCTTCCTGTGGATATTAAAAAATTTATACAAGAACATTTTCCTGGTGCGACAATAGGATTGGTCGAGCAAGATAGTCATTCTTATGAAATATATTTAAGCGATGGTAGCGAGCTTGAATTTTTTCTAAATAGCAAACTTAAAGAAGCTGAAAATCACAGAGCCTTAAACATTAGTATTTTACCTATACCTGTACAAAATACCATCAAAAATACTCACCCTAATGCTTCTGTTATTGAAGTTGAAAGAAAAATTTCTCATTATAAAATAAAACTCAATAATGAAATAAAATTATATATTGATGATAATGGAATTATTTTAAGACAAAAATACGATGATTGAGCTTATTTTATAAGCTCAAATAGGCTAGTTTAGAATTAGCTCTCCAAAAAGGTTTTAATTCTTCATAAGAAATAAAAAGTTCTATAACACCACTAGAATAAGGTGCTATCTCATAAGGTTCCCAAATAAATATCAAACCATTTTGTCTAACTTCAAAAATTTCACTCATTTTAAATTCATCTATATTAAAAAACTCATTTTTATCATGCTCTTTTAAAAGCTTTGATTTGATTAAATTAATAAATTCATCATTTTCGATTTTTAATTCATTTTTTAGGTGGATTAATTTCATACTATCAATATCATAAGTTTTTCTTTGAATTTTTGTTATTCCGTGAGCTCCGCCTTTGTATTCATAAATACTTTTACCCAATGAAATAATTTTTTCATCATAGTAAAATATATAACTTTGATTTAAATTTTCATTAGAACTTATAGCTTCATTACGCCATTTTTCATTTGCTTGAGCAAGTTTTTCTTTAAGAGATTTTTTGTCTAAATTTTCATTAAAATCATCTATGATTTTTTGTAATTTTTGATTTTTAGTGTCAATAAACACCAAAGAATCAACAAATTCAAATTCTATATCTTTATTTTCTTTAGAAGTCATTTTATCTTTTAAAGTAAGTTGATAAATTTTTGCCTTTATATCATCTTTTTTAAAAACAAAATTTTCGTTTTTTTCATTTATTTTGCATAAGGCTTGAAAATCTTCCTTTGAAGTGTTTTCAATCGCACAACTTCCAAAATTAGATGCTTCTATAATATATTTTGCATTTTTCGCACTACCCCAAAAACTATAACTACTATTTTTATCTTCAATAAAACCATAGCTTGTATTGCTTTTTTGTGATTCATATAAAGATATATACAATTGTTTTGATTGAAGTATTTGTACATTAAATACATTTTCTTCATATGCAAAAATACTACTAGCGCATAAAATAAAACCTAAAAATACTTTTTTCATTACCCTACTCTCCTTTTTGTGTCCTTATTATCAAACTTGGTGGAAGTTTGAAAAATCCAATCAACTCTTTTTCCTTTTCTCTCATTTGACCTTGATCTACTTCATGATCATAGCCTAATAAATGAAGCATAGCATGTATAAATAATAATGCAATTTCTTCATCTTGAGTGTGATTAAATTCCAAAGCCTTGGTTTTAACTTCATCCAAATTAATCACAATAGAACCTAATAAATTATTAAAATTTGGCTCTAAAGGAAAAGAAAGTACATCTGTACTTTTATCAATACCTCTTTGTTTTAAATTGATTTTATGCATAGTTATTTTATCAACAAATACAAGCTCTACATCAGCATTACTGATCTTTGAAGCAATTTTTTCAAGAAAAGAAATATCAATTTCTTCTTCGCACAAAATCATTATTATCCTTTTGTTTTTATAATTTCAAATTATATCAAATTTTACTAAGGAAAAATATGAAAAAAGCTTTATGTATAATAAGCGGTGGGATGGATAGTACTCTTTGTGCGTATCTAGCTAAAAAAGAAAAATATGACATTATTGCCTTGCATTTTGATTACAATCAACGAACTATGCGTAAAGAAAGAGAATGCTTTGAAAAAATTTGTAAAGAATTAGATGTTAAAAATAAATATATATTAGATGTTTCATTTATCGCAGATATTGGAAATAATTCTTTAACCGATTTTAATCTTACTATTCCTAAAAATGAACTTCACAAAAATGAACTTCCAAATACCTATGTGCCTTTTAGAAATGGTATATTTTTATCCATAGCTGGAGCAATTGCTGAAAAAGAAAATTGCGAGAGTATTTTTATAGGAGTTGTGCAAGAAGATAGCAGTGGTTATCCTGATTGTTCTCAAAATTTTATACAAGATGCAAATAAATTTATCAATAGTGGAACAAGTAAAAATTTCAAAACTCAAATCAAAACTCCATTAATCAAGCTAAGTAAAGCACAAATTGTAGCATTAGCTATACAAGAAAATGTCGCACTAAAATACACTTGGTCATGCTATGAAAAAGAAGATAAAGCTTGTGGAAAATGCGATAGTTGCTTATTAAGATTAAAAGGTTTTAATGAAATTGGCATTAAAGATGAAATTGAATATGAATAAGACATTAACTATTTACAATTTCATAATAAAATTTATTACTTAAAATTTTAAATTAAAGGAAAAATATGAAAAAAATATTATTAAGCTCAATATTAGCTGTTTCTTTATTAGGTGTAAATGCAATAGCTAAAGATTTTAGTATCGACAAGGCTCATTCTAGTGTTGGATTTAAAATCAAACACTTGCAAATTAGCAATATCAGCGGAAGCTTCAAAGACTATGATGCAAATATAGATTTTAATAGCGATACTTTTGAATTCAACAAACTTCAAGCTAATGTAAAAATCTCTTCTATTGACACAGATAATCAAACTAGAGATACTCATTTACAAGGTGATGATTTTTTCAAAACAAAAAAATATCCTGAAATGACTTTTACTATGAGTAAATATGAGAAAATTTCTAATGAAAAAGGTAAAATGTATGGAACTTTAAATATAGCTGGAGTTTCAAAAGATATAGTTTTAGATACTGAATTTGGTGGCGTTGCTAAAATGGATAATGGAAAAGAAAAAGTTGGTTTTTCACTTAAAGGAGAGATCAAAAGAAGTGATTTTAAATTTGCATCTGAGACTTCTACTTTAAAACTTGGTGATGAAATCACTATTAATATTGATACTCAAATGAGCGAAAAATAATTTTTACAAGCGTTAAAAACGCTTGTAAAATAATTACTTAGCTATCCATCCTTCTTGTTTCCATATTTTTTGAGCTTCTTTGCTTTGTGTAAATTTGATAAATTCAGCAACTTTTTCATTTTTTAACCCTTTTGCTGTTGGAACTATCTCAGCTGCTCTATAAATAATAGCATTTTTATCTGCTTTGATGAATTTGTTTTCTTTTTCACCTACTGCTTTAATCCAATGAGTCCAAATAATCAAAGCGTCTATATTTTTATTATTTTTCCACTCATCTACTGCTGCTTTTGAATTTTTAGCATATACTTTAATGTTTTTTCTAAGCTTTTCTAAATTTTCTACTTTACCAGTTTTTAAAGCCATATCTTCATAAAGACCAACTTGCCCTGCTCCATCAACAACCATAACATTAACACCATCTTTTAAAAGATCTTCAAATTTTTTGATGTTTTTAGGATTATCAGCTCTTACTATCATCCCTGAACCTCTAGCATTTAAAACTTGTACATCATCAATTTTAATTTGCTCAGGCATAGCTTTGATAAAACCATCCATCATTGAAGTATTACCTGAAAAAATAATATCAGCATCTTTTTTAGCTTTTTTCATCCATTTAGAAGTTGGACCAGCTGTAACTACAACTTTTTCTCCAGTTTTTTCTTCAAAATTTTTGGCCAATTCTTTTAAAACTGGAGCAGGACCGCCTGGACCATAAACTAAAATTTCAGCATTTAAAGCTGCAGCCGCAAAAAGACTTAAAAATAATATTTTTTTCATATTTTTCCTTTATCATTAAAATGTAAGGCGTTAATATATATTTTTAAAGTTAATAAAAGTTATCATTAAATAATTTTAATCAAACAAAGAATAATCTTTATCTTTTGGTAAAAATACATTTAAAAATTCTTCTTTATTTTCATTGATAAGGCAATATTTAAAATTCATATTTTTTTTCAAATCTTCTAAATTTGCATATGAAAAATCACAAAATAAAGAATTTTTTAACGCTATTTTAAATTCTTTCAAATCTTGAATTTTATCAGCTATAAAAGAAAAATGTTTTTCATCTTCTACGAGTAAAATCACTCTAGAACTTGTTCCAAAAGCACAAATTTGATTTTTATTGTCTAAAAAATACGCATCAAAAAGCTCTAATTTTTTATCATTAAAAGAAAAATGAAACTGATGATCTTCTATAAAACGAATATAACTCGCAAAAATATCAGCATAAAAAAAGGCAAATTTTAAATCTTTAAAATACAAATTTTTACAAAGCAAACTAGTATAAAATAAGGATTTTTTACCCAATACTTCATAAGGATTTTTTTGCAAAGAAAGATAATTAGGACTTAATTTTAAAATATAATTCTCATCATCTAAACAAAATAAAATATTTTCTTTGGAATTTTTTAAAGTATAAAAATCTAAAAAAATATCTCCTTGTAAAACCTTAAACCCAAAAGCTGGAGCAAATTTTAACTCTACACTAGAGCAAAATAAAAATTTACACGATTTTTCTTGGATTAAAAATCTAAAAAATCTAAAAATCGCTTCTTCTAAATCATCTACTTGAAGATAAAATACTTCTTTGTCATTTATATTAGTATTTTCTTTACTTACTATAACATAAGCTCCAAGCTTTATAGCATAATCAATTTGTTCAATATTTCTTGCAAAAAAAACACTTGCGGGCTTAATATGATTTAAATCAATACTAAAATCATAAACACTTGAAGTTGCTCCATAATTTAAAATTTTAGCATTGATTAACTCGCAAAAATTTGAAATATTCATACTATCCTATTAAGGCGCCATTTTCTATAAAAGACTCTGGGCTAATTAAAGTTAATTTTCCATTTTTTTCAGCACTTAAAATCATTCCTTGACTTTCATGTCCAAAAATTTTAGCTTTTTTAAGATTAGTGATAACACAAACTTGCTTTCCTATAAGCTCACTTGCTTTATAAAATTTAGCTATACCTGAAAGGACTTGTCTTGTTTCGCCATTTTCAAGTTCAAGTTTAAATTTTAAAAGTTTTTCACTACCTTCTATGTTTTCACATTCTTTTACTAAGGCAACTTGAATTTTTATTTTTTTAAAATCATCGATTTTAATTTGAGCTAAATTTGCTGTTTGGTGCTCTTGTTTGAATTCTTGTTTAGTTTCTTCTTTTGGTTCAATTTTAGGAAATAAAACCTCACAAATTTGCGTTTTAAAATTTAATAATTCATTTTGTTCAATGATTTTTTGATAGTTTAGAGTAGAAATTTCAAAGCCCAAAGCTTTTGCAATTTTTAAAGAAGTTTTTGGCATAGCAGCAAAAAGCAAAATACTCACTTTTGCTAAAATATTAGCACATAATGCGACTAAAGCATTAGCTTTGGTGTTTTCATTGTTTTTGATTAAATTCCAAGGTTCATATTTACTAATGCTTAAATTTGCTAAAGCAAGAGCTTTAAAAAGTTCTTCTAAGTAACGATTTGGCTGGATATTTTCTAAAGAATTAATCGCATTTTGCAAATATCCTTGGCATTCTTTTAATTCTTCATTGAAAAATTCTTGCACATTTTTTGACTCTATAATATTTTGAGAGTATTTTGCACTCATACCTATAATTCTATTTAATAAATTTCCTAATTCATTGCTTAATTCTGCATTGATTCTTGTGATTAATGCTTTTTGAGAATAATCACCATCATTGCCAAAAGGAACTTCTCTTAATAAAAAATACCTAAAACTTTCCAAACCAAACATATCTGCAACTTCTTTTGGAGAGATGACATTACCTTTTGATTTGCTCATTTTTTCACCATCTTTAGTCCACCAGCCATGAGCAGCAATAAATTTTGGCAAAGGAAGTTCTAAACTCATTAAAAAAGCTGGCCAATACACAGCATGAAAACGCAAAATATCCTTTCCTACAAAATGAATATGAGCTGGCCAAAATTTCATATTTTGCTCATCATTACCCCATCCTAAAGCACTAATATAATTCATCAAAGCATCAAGCCAAACATAAACTACATGCTTATCATCGTTTAATTCTTTTGGTAGTTTTACTCCCCATTCAAAACTAGTTCTAGTAATAGAAAGATCTTTTAAACCTCCCTCAACAAAATTAATCAATTCATTAGCTTTATTTTTTGGGATGATAGGTTCTTGTTCTTTATACCATTTTAAAATTTGATCTTGATATTTAGATAGCTTAAAAAAATAACTCTCTTCTTTTAAAAGCTCTGTTTTTTTACCACAATCTGGACAATGACACTCATTAACAAGCTGAGTTTGTGTAAAATAACTCTCGCAAGAAACACAATAAAATCCTTCATAAACTCCTTTGTAGATATCGCCTTTTTCAAACATTTTACTAAAAGCTTTTTGCACACTTAATTTATGACTTTCATCTGTGGTTCTTATAAATTTATCATAAGAAATTTCAAACTCATCCCAAAGTTTTTTAAATTTAGCACTAATCTCATCTGCATATTCTTTAGGAGTAAAATTTTTTAAATTTGCTGCTTGTTCTATTTTTTGACCATGCTCATCAGTACCTGTTAAAAAATAAGTCTCATGTCCTTTTAAACGATAAAATCTTGCAAAAGTATCAGCTATGATAGTCGTATAAGCATGACCTATATGTGCAACATCATTAACATAATATATCGGAGTAGTAATATAACGCATTTAAACCCTTTAATTAAAAATCAAAACCACCTTCTTTGCCCTTAGACATACTTTTATAGACCGTTTCTACATATTCTTTTCTTAAAGAACACTCAAAAACCAAAGAGCAAGGAAGGCAAGATTTTAATTTTTTTTGATTTTGACAAGCAATTAATTCTTCTTTTTTTAATTCTAATGCTTGTTCGTATTCATCTTTTATTTCAGCCATTAAAGACCTTTATATGCTTGCTTTAATTTTTCCATTTCATATTTTGAACCTAAAAAGCAAGGTGTGCTAGAGTGAATTTTTTCAAATTCTAATATTAATAAAGAATCATTTTTTCCATCACTTGATAAACCTTTAGCTTTTTCAAATATAAAAGCAAAAGGGAAAACTTCAAAATATGCTCTTAATTTACCATTTGGAGCATCATTTGTCGCAGGATATGAAAACAACCCTCCACCCTTTAATAAAATTTGATGTAAATCACTAACCATAGCTCCAGAATATCTCAAGCGATATCCTTCATCAAATAATGATTTTATAAATTCTTTATGGACACTTGACCAATTTTTTTGCGTTCCACCTGTTGCGTTTAGTTTTCCTTTTTCGCCAAGTATTAAATCTTTTACAAAAACAAATTCATTATTTTTGTTTAATCTATAAAGTTTAGGAGTATCGATGCATATTACAAGTTCTAATCTCACACCATAAATAGCATAAATTGCTGCTTTTAAATTCTTTGCCTTTAAATCATTTTCATAAATAGCAAAAATAGAACCTATGGCAAAATTTACATCTACTAAAGATGAACCATCTAAAGGATCATAAGCTATGATGTATTTTTGATTTTCATCGATGATTAGTTGATCTTGCTTTTCTTCGCTGATTAAACTTTTTACTTCTTTTGTATCTTTTAAAATTTTGGTGATAATCTCATCACTTTTAACATCAAGCTTTAGCTGTGTATCACCTGTGGCATTTTGTGAAGAAGTATAGTCAAAATCTTCTAAGTATCTTAATTCCTGTGAAATTTTAATCACTGCTTTTTGTATATTTTCGATGATATTTTGCATTCTTTTTCCTTAAACTTTTTTTGAATTTTTTAATATAAATTCGCAAATACTTTCTAAATCATTTAAATCAAGCCAAGTAAGTTTATCATGTGTAATTTTTTTATAACTTGCAATAGCATGAGAATACTCAAAATACTCTTCATCAATTTCTTTGCAAAAAACACTAATTCTAGGCATATCTAAGGTTTTTAATCCTTCGATAAATAAAAAATCAAATTCTCCAAGCTTAGCAATAGCTTCATCTAAATCACTAGATGAATGCATAAATAAAGTAGTTCTTGTAGGGCTTAGCACCATCACATCCGCACCACTTTGAAAAAATTTAAAACTATCTTTTTTTGCTATATCAAAACAAGCTTTATCAGCTGGATCGTGTTTTATAATACACACTTTAAAATTTTTATCCATAAAATAACGCGCAATCTTTGTAATAAGTGTAGTTTTTCCTGAATTTGAAGGACCACTAAAAGCCATAGCTAATCTTTTCATTATCTACTCTACTTTATAAAGAAAATGAGCATAATTATATCTTTTTAAAATTAAAAGCTTATAATTATGAAAAAATTTAGGGATAAAAATGAAAAAACTCTTTATGATGATATTTTTGTTATTTTTTTTAAATGCTTGCTCAAATAAAACTCAAGAACAAAGCATTATCAATTTAAAAAGTCAAACTTTAATGTATGCGCAAAAAATTAATTTTGACTATAAAAATTCAAGAACCGTGGCTGTGCTTAGCTATTTAAATCCAGTATTAGATGAAAAAAGTGATAAAGAAATTTTTATACTAAGCTTCATACCTGATACAAAAATAAATATTAATCAAATTTCAGTGCTTATCGATGGAGAAAAAACAAAAATTACAAATTTAAATGAAAATAATGAGTTATTTAAATATATCATCAAAAGTGATTATGCAGCATACTACAAAATCACTCTTGACAAGCTAATAGATAAAACTATTTTAAGGCTAAATTCTTGTTTTGAGAATCAGTGTTTTGAGTCAAATTTTCAAAAAATTTCGAAATCGGTGTATTATCGTTCAGAAGATGCAAATAAACCACATAATTAGCTAAAACTTTTTTAGCATAATTTCTACTTTCAGCATAAGGAACCAATTCCATAGATAAAAATGGTTCATATTTTCCTTGTTTAAATAAATCTTCTCTTTTGAGCATTCTTGTTGTAAATCCTATGCCGCCATTATAAGCATAAGCAACGAAAATAGGAGAATTAAGCTTTGACTCAAGATAATCTAAATGATGGTTTGCAAAGGTATAAGCAATTTTTGGATCAAAAAGCATATCTTGATCAAAATTTGGAATTTGAAGTTCTTTATTGCCTATATGATTTGCTAAAAATGGTATAAATTGCATTATACCCAAAGCATAAGAAGTTGAAATCGCTGTTGGAATAAAACGGCTTTCTTGTCTTGCTAGAGCCAAAATCATAGCCTTTCTTTGTGTGCTATAATCTTTTAAAAGTTCAAAATACGGCATAATAAAATAATTTTTTTCAAAACCTTCTGCTCTTTCTTGGATATATGCATAAATAGCAATATTTTCTTTAGTATAAAATTCTTTAGCTAATTTAGCTAATTCTTTTTTAGGGGTTTTGTTGATTTTTTGAGAAAGAGCTTGCCAAGCAAAAGGATCTTTCATATTAAAATCATTTTTTTCTTTTTTTGGATCTAAAATTTCTATTTTATGGATAGGTTTTTGCTTTAATTCTCTTGCATAAAGACTATAAATATTTAAAGAACTGCTTTGAGATAATTCTTCTAAATATTTATCATCTTTGCTGATTTGATAAAGCCAAAAAGTAGCATTATCGACTAAAGCTTTGCTTTGAAATGTTTCTTTAGCAACTTTAAAAAATTCAAATGCTTTTTCATCGTTATCTTCTAAAATGGCATTAACTCCTAAATAAAAAGCATTATCTTGATGGGTTAAATTTGCATCCACATTGACTAAAGATTTTCTTATCAAAGGGCTTTTTTTCTTAATTACAAGCTCTCTTACAAAATTTGTAAATTCTTTTTCTTTAGCAAGCTCATTAACAAATTCAGCTTCTAAAAAGAAATCTTTTTTATTCTTATAAAAATCATAAATTTTATAAAAATTTGAACTATCATAATTTAACACCACATAGTTTAAAGGATCTTTAGAATCAAAAGCATCTAAAAGCTTAATAAGTTTTACATTCTCTTTAGGTATATTTTTTTTAATCTCATCACGAGTGCTTGAATTTAGATCTTGTATGAAAGTTAAACTATTTAATCTTACTAATTGGCATGATAAATTAGCATCTAAAATATTTTGAGTATTAAATTTATAGCAAAGCTCGTATTCTTTATTATATCCTAAAGGTGGAATGATAGCTTCAATTGCTGTTTTTATTTTACCTGCATAACGATAAATATGCTCTTTTAAACCCTCAGCATCTTTTTTTTCAATCTTATTAGCTTCTAATAAACGATATAAATAATAATCCTTAGCTAAAGAATTAGGTTTTTTCTCTAATTCTTCATAAGAATAAACAGCACAATTTGCATAAACAATACTCAAACATAAAATTACTAAACTTTTTTTTAACACTTATAAACTTCCTAAAATTAAATTTGTTAAAAATATTTGTATAAATTTAAGCGCTAAAATAATAATCAAAGGTGCTAAATCTATACTACCTATCATCGTAGGGATAAATCTTCTAACCAAATTATAAGCTGGCTGCGTTAAACGATATAAAATTTGCACAATTGGATTATATGGATCAGGTCTTACCCATGAGATTAAAGCTGCTATGATTACAACCCAAACATAAATATCAATAATCAAAGAAAAAATTTGAACTACAGAAATTATCAAACTTGAACCAATACCCATTTTAATCCTTTATGATTTCTTTTATAAAAGGTTTAATTAAAACATACAAATCACTAAGCTCAGGACCATGTTTTACACCTGTTAAAACTAAACGCAATGGCATAAAGAAATTTTTACCTTTTAAATTAGTTTTAGCCATAAGATCTTTTTTAAATGTTTCATAGTCTTGAGCTAATTCTAAATTTTGTAAAATATTTTTAATCATATTGCATTCATTTTCAAATTCTTCAAAATTCTTAGGTGCGAAGATATTTTGTATTTTTTCTTTGATTTCATTTAAAGTGCTAGCTTCTTGGGTATAAAATTTGGCTAATTTTGCCACATCTTTATCTAAATTTAACATTTCATTTAAAGCACTTTCATCAAGCATTTTGATATGCTCACGATTTATTTGCATTAAACGCTTAGTATCAAATCTAGCAGGAGACTTTGAAAGATTTTTTAAATCAAACCATTCTATGGCTTCTTCTAAGGTAAAAATTTCTTTAGGAGTTTTATTACCCAAAAGCAATAAATAATTTGCAATAGCACTAGCTAAATATCCATTATCAAGCATCCATTTTACGCTAGAATGAGCTTCTCTTTTGCTCATTTTAACACCTTCTTCGTTTAAAATAATAGGCAAATGTGCATAAGTCATACTTTTATCATATCCTAAACTTGCTCTAATATGCTCTTGTTTAGGAGTGTTTGAAACATGATCTTCACCCCTTATAATACAAGTAACGCCTTCTAACATATCATCTACTGCACAAGCAAAATTATAAGTTGGAGTTTTATCTGCTCTCATGATAACAAAACTATCAATATCAGCTGGATCAAAAGCAATCTCTCCTTTAATAAAATCAGTAAATTTCATCTCTTTGTTTGGTTTTTTAAGTCTTATAACAAATGGTTTTTCACTATTTAAAACATCAATATCAGCTAAATTCTCACAAGTTCCATCATATCTATAAGCTTGGTTTTTATTTTTTGCTTCTTCTTTTTTTTTCGCTAATTGCTCTTCAGTGCAAAAACACGCAAAAGCTTTTTTTTCACTTACTAGTTTTAAAGCCATTTGACGATGGAATTTTAAATTTTCACTTTGAATATAATAATGCTGCCAAGTAATCTTAAATTTATTTAAAATATCTTTTATCTCTTCTTCTTTTCCGGCTATATTTCTAGCATTATCAGTATCTTCTATACGCAAAATAAAATCAGTATTTTCTTGCTTAGCTTTAATGTAATTAATCAATGCAGCTCTTAAATTTCCAATATGCATATCTCCTGTAGGAGAAGGTGCAAACCTATACATTCAATATTCCTTTGTTGTATTTTTTGAAATTATACAATTAAATCATTACTTATTATTTAAGTTCACAAAAAATTCACTCACATTAAGTATGATTTTAATGCAAAAACAATCAAAAGGATTCAAAATGAAATTAAAATTAGCTTTAGCTGCTTTGACTTTAGCAAGTCTTACTTTTGCAAAAGATGTAGTAATACAAGCAAAAGATCTACCTCAAAATTCACAATCTTTCATCCAAAAATATTTTTCTAATGCAAAAATATCTTTAGTTAAACAAGATATAGATAGTTTTGATGTGTATTTAGATGATGGAACTGAACTTGAATTTACAACCAATGGGGAATGGAAAGAAATTGATGCTAAATATAGACCTATGGATACATCTTTTTTAAATCCTAATGCTATCACTACTATTAAAAAAATGCATCCAAATGCAAATATTGTTAAAGTAGAGAAAGAAATTCAAGGATACAAAATCAAACTTAACAATATGATGGAAATCTACACTGATACAAATGGTAATTTGTTAGGACAAAAAATAGATGATTAATCTAATCTCAAGCTAGTTAGCTTGAGATTTAATTTTTATATGAATTTAAAGCTAATTCTTGAATTTGATAATTTGCTATTTTTTCATATGTAAAGCCTTTTTGTATTAAAAAATCCAATACAATTTTTTCCATCTTCTCTAAAGACTTTAAAACTTCTTTTGAAATTTCAAAACTCAAAGGCTCAATGCGTTTTGGTACACATGCAAGAATATGAGTTTTTGGTAAATCACCCATTAATTCCATATATTGTAAAGTCTGAAGCATTTCAACTTCATGAGCGCTACCACTCCAATTGATTTTTTTTGGCATAGCATCATAAGGAAAAAAGAAAATATCCCCTATCTTTGCATCATCAGCAGCTATACAATCAATAACAATCATTTCATCATAATTAGCAATAATATAACTAAGTTGCAAAGCTAAAGTTCCACCATCAACAAAATCAACACTATCACTCTCATGATAAAATTTGTAGTTTTTTTCTAAAAGTTTGCATAGATGAACGCCTAAGCCCTCATCTGCAAACATAATATTTCCAATGCCTAAAATTAATAATTTCAATGATTTTCTCTTACGAATTTATAACCACTAAAAATAGCATCTAAAGCACCATCTTTACCTTTGACTGAGTTAAACACAGCCATGTAAATATGAACTGGAACAAAAATCAACACAACCCACATTAAAATTCTATGATAGGTTCTAACATCAGCCAAACCACCAAGCATCACTTCAATAGGTCTTAAAATGTCATATAAAAATCCACCTAAACCTTCATGATAAACATGCATGTAAAGAATCAATCCTGTTAAAATCAATCCAAACATTACAAAATAAAAGAATAGATAAGTAACAAATTGCAAAGGATTATATACACCTTGTAAATGAGGATGTTTTCCTAAAAAAATGTAAAATTTAATTTGCTCTATCCATAATTTTACATTAAAAATATCTTTGATACTTTTTCTCTCACCATCACTTTTTCTATCAAAAAAGAATAGATAAGTTTTAAAAATAACACAAGCAATCAATATAAAACCAAAAATTTGATGAACCATACGATATTTTGCTTGCATAAATAAATTCGGCTCTGAAGATATAGAAGGAGACTGAAATACATATGAAATATAATATCCAGTTCCTACCAAAATCACAATAGCAACAGCTCTTAACCAATGCGTAAAACGAAGCCCAATACTAAATTCATATTGAGCTTTTCTATCTGATTTTAAGGAATGTTTAGAATCCATAATACTAAAGTCCTTTCCTTATAAATTTACATTTACTTTATACTCGCTAAGATTATTGCCTTTAGTATCCATAACATGCACTGCACATGCAATACAAGGATCATAAGAATGTATAGCTCTTATAATTTCTAAAGGCTGTTTAACATCAGCTAGTTTTGTACCTATAAGACATTGTTCATAACTTCCACCTACACCATTTGCATCTTTTGGACTTGCATTCCAAGTAGAAGGAACCACAGCTTGCCAATTTTCAATCACACCATTTTTAATTCTACACCAATGGCTTAATGCTCCACGAGGTGCACTACCTATAAATCTACCTTTATATTCTTTATTTTTATCGATTACATAAGTAGCACAAGTGCTTTCATCAGATTTTAAATTTTCTACTAAAGAATTAAAAGCTTTTAAACCATGATCAGCAATAATCTTAGCCTCAATTGCTCTAGCACCTGTTCTTCCTAAAGTACTCATTAGAGCTTCTAAAGGTAAACCAGTAGCTTTTAAGAAAGCATCAGTTTCTTTAACAACAATTTGATTTCCTTTAGCATAATTCACTACAATATTTGCTAATGGTCCAACTTGCATTGGTAAATTTTCATATCTTGGCGCCTTAATCCAGCTATATTTACCCTTAATATCAAAAACTTTACTATGAACCATATTTCCTTTATCATCAATGCTTTCACCATCAACTAAGCCTGTGTAATTTGGATTTGTTTTACCATCATATGGGTGTAAAGCTTCATTGTCTGCATACCAAGATCTTGTAGCTTCTTCAGTGATTTTTGCTTCATCTACTTCTTCAACTTTACTTAAATCACCATTTCTAATAATGCCACCTTCAAACAACCACTCATCTTTAGAAACTTGGAATTCTTTTTCAGTATAGAAGTTATTAACCCCAACATCATTTAATACACTTGCTTCTTTAGAATAAGCTTTAGCTGCCATAATTAAATCAGGGTAATAAGCACGATTAATAAAATCAGCTACTTCTTGGAATTTAGTCATATATTCAGCCATTCTAGAAGGATTTAAAAGATCCATAACACAAGTTACACCACCAACTGTTAAGCTTTGTGGATGTGGATTTTTAGCTCCAAAAATAGCCATAGCTTGAGCTATTGTTCTTTGAATTCTTAAACACTCTAAGTAATGCGAAAGTGCTATTAGATTTTGCTCTGGAGTAAAACGATAAGTTGGATGCCCATAATATGCATTAGCAAATGGCCCAAGATTTCCTTTATCAACAAAAGTTTTTATTCTTTGTTGTACTTCTAAAAGTTTATCTGCACCTGTTGCATAAGGCATATCTGTATATTTAAATGCTTCATCACTTGCTTTTTTAACATCAGCACTTAAAGCACTTACAACATCAACAAAATCAAGACCATGAAGTTGATAAAAATGTACCACATGATCATGCATATATAAAGCTGCGTTCATTAAAGTTCTAGTCAATACCGCATTTAAAGGCGGAGTAATACCTAAAGCATTTTCTACAGCTATAATACCAGCTCTATAATGAGAAAAAGTACAAACACCACAAATTCTTTGAGTTAAAAAACCAGCATCTCTAGGATCACGCCCTTTTACAATAGTTTCTAAGCCTCTCCATAATGTTGATCCTGAGTAAGCTTCTTTAATGACATTATTTTCATCAACCACTACTTCAATTCTTAAATGTCCTTCTATTCTAGTGAGTGGATCTATAATAATTCTTTTTGACATTTTTAATCCTTATTTTTTTCTAATGAAGCAATAACAGCATGAGCAGCAACTGCAACTCCAGTTACACAAAGCACTCCTATACCGATTTTATCCGAAACATTATCAGCACCAAGCCCATAAACTGTATCAAATAATCTTCCTGCCATAACTTCTTCAAAAGGTCCCATAGTATCCCAAAAATCAGGTTCTGAACAGCCTATACAACCATGTCCAGCTTGAATAGGCCAAGAAGTATGTTGGTTAAATCTTTCTCTTGAGCAATTGTTAAAAGTATAAGGTCCTTTACAACCTACTTTATATAAACAATATCCTTTTTTAGCACCTTCATCGCCAAATTCTTGTACAAATTCACCCGCATCAAAACGACCTCTTCTTTCACATAAATCATGAATTCTAAGTCCGTATGCCCATTTTGGTCTATTATACGCATCAAGTGCAGGCAATGTTTGATAAAGTATATAATGAATCACATTTCCTACTATATTTTTCTCACTTGGAGGACAGCCTGGTACATTAATAACTGCTTTATTTGTTACTTTGCTTAAACTTACTGCATTACTAGGATTTGGTCTAGCAGCTTGGATACCCCCAAAAGCTGAACAGGTTCCTATAGCAAAAATAGCCAAAGCATTATCACAGGCTTCTTGTGCAATTTGCTTACCTGTTTTACCATGTGGTCCTATAGTTAAAAAATGCTCTGTGTTTCCAGTAGGAATTCCACCCTCAACCATTAGGATATATCTACCTTTATATTTTTCCATAGCTGCTTCAAGATTATGCTCTGCTTGCCACCCTGCTGCACCCATAATAGTTTCATGATACTCTAAAGAAATATGATCAAAAATCAAGCTATCTATACTCGGAGCATCACTTCTTAATAAACTTTCAGAACAGCCTGTACATTCAGCCATATGAAGCCATATAACAGGAAGTCTATCACTAAGCTCAGCTGCTCTTGCAACAACTGGAGTAAAACTAGCAGGTAATGCTAAAAAAGCTGTCATAGCTCCAGCCCACTTCATAAAATCTCTTCTTGAAAAACCTGACTGCTCTAAAGCTTTGGATATAGAAATTCCATTTTTCAAAAGAGGAAGTTTTTCTAACTCGTCTAAACGGCGATTAAAAACATCTAAATCACTCATTTGTTTTTCCTTAAAAATAAAAAATATCAGAATAGATTTTAGAATAATAATTGTTAAGAATTTATAAAAAATAAAAAAATTTTTGCAAAATATACTTTATATTTACAATTTAATGATAATAGGAGAATTTTAATCTCAAATAAGCAAGTATAAACTTGCTTATTTTTTATTTATGATTATATCCTCATCATCTGCATCTATTATTATTTCATCGTTTGTATTAAGCTTATCTGCTAATATCATATCACTTAACTTATCTTCTACCATATCATACATAGCTCTTTTTAAAGGTCTAGCACCAAAATCAACATCAAAACCAACCTTAGCTATAAACTCAGCTGCTTTATCACTAAGCGTAGCTTTTATACCTTTGTTTTCAAGATTTTTTTGTAAATTCTTAAATATTAATTTTACTATCTTAATAGCTTCATCATTACCCAAAGGATTAAAAGTTATAATATCATCTAAGCGATTTAAAAATTCAGGTCTAAAAAATTCTTTCAAAGCCTCTTTTATAGCCTTAGTTCTTTCTTCGCCTTTTAAATTCATTATAAAATTTGCACCTATATTTGATGTTAGTATTATTATAGTATTTGAAAAATCTACACTAACACCTTTGCTATCGGTTGCCTTTGCATCATCTAAAATTCCCAAAAGTATATTAAATACATCCTTATGTGCTTTTTCAACCTCATCAAATAATATAACACTATAAGGCTTTCTTCTAACAGCTTCTGTTAATTCTCCACCTTCTTCATGACCTATATAACCAGGAGGAGCTCCCAAAAGTCTTGATACGCTATGTTTTTCCATAAATTCACTCATATCAAAGCGTATCATAGCTTTTTCATCATCAAATAAAAATTTAGCCAAAGCCTTTGCGCTTTCTGTTTTACCAACTCCAGTCGGCCCTAAAAATAAAAAACTTCCTATAGGCTTAGAGCTTTGATTAAGTCCTGCTTTATTACGCTTTATAGCTCTTGCTAAAGCTTTTAAAGCTTCATCTTGCCCTACTACACTTTCTTGTAAATGCTCTTGTATATGTAAAAATTTCTCTTTTTCAGAAGTTAGCATTTTTTGCACGCTAATTCCTGTCCATTTGCTTAAAATTCCAGCTACCAAATCCTCATCTACTTGATTTTTAAGCAATACTCCATTTTCACTCATTTTTTTCCATTTTTCTTCAAGTTCTATTACTTCTTTTTCACATTCTAGAATTTTTCCATATTCTATTTCAGCTGCTTTTTGAAAATCTCCTTTATTTTTAGCAAAAATAGCTTCACTTTTTAAATTATCTATTTCTTTTTTCTTTAAACTTATAGAATTAAATACATTTTTTTCATTTTCAAATTGAGAATTTAACTTACCTTGTTCCTCTTTTAAATTTGCTAATTCTTTTTTTATTTCATCTATTCTTTTTTCATTTACTTCATTTTTTTCCATTTTTAAAGCTTCATTTTCAACTTCCAAACTTTCTATTTGTTTTCTAACTTTTCTTAATGAATTTGGCTCACTTTCTATTTGCATTTTAAGTTCAGCCGCTGCTTCATCTATCAAATCTATAGCTTTATCAGGCAAAAATCTATCGGCAATATAACGCTTAGATAATCTAGATGCAGCTACCAAAGCACTATCATTTATGCTTACATTATGATGAATTTCTAATTTTTCTTTTATACCTCTAAGCATTGCCAAAGCTTCATTTATACTAGGTTCTCCTACATTTATAGGCTGAAATCTTCTTTGTAAAGCTGCATCTTTTTCAAAATATTTTCTATATTCTTTCAAAGTAGTAGCTCCTATAGTATGAAGCTCTCCTCTTGCTAAAGCAGGTTTTAATATATTTGCTGCATCCATACTTCCTTCGCTAGCTCCAGCTCCCACTATAGTGTGAATTTCATCTATAAACAAAATAATGTTTTTATGCTTTATAACCTCATTTACAACAGCTTTTAATCTATCTTCAAATTCACCTCTATACTTAGCTCCTGCTATTAAAGCACTCATATCTAAAGCTATAACTTTTTTATTTTGCAAAGAAGTTGGAACATCTTTTTTAGCTATTCTTTGTACTAAAGCCTCTACAACAGCTGTTTTTCCAACACCTGGCTCACCTAATAATATGGGATTATTTTTTGTTTTTCTTATTAAAATTTGCATTAATCTTTGAATTTCTTCTTCTCTTCCTATAACTGGATCAAGTTCGTTATTTAAAGCTTTTAATGTTAAATCTATACCAAATTTAGATAAAGAATCTAAGGTTTCATCACTTGTTTTACTATCTATTTTATTATTTCCTCTTATTAGCTCTAATTCTTTTTTAAATTCATTTATATCTAAAAATTTAGACAGTATTTCTTTTATCGGTTGATTATTACTTTCTGAAATTAGCCACATATCAACTGCTAAATAATGATCACCATTTTTTAATGCCAAACCCTTAGCACTCTCTAAAGAATTGATAAATTCATTTGAAAATTTGATATTTTCTTTACTTACATTAGAACTAGCAGGTAAAGATGAAATTTTACTTTTTATTTCAAGCTCAAAAGCTTCTTTTGAAATATTTAATTTATTAAATACTTGATTTAACAAACTAGAGCTATCCACACTCAAAGCCCATAACAAATGAAGTGGTTTTATCTCGCTATTTTTACTATGAATTGCTAAAGATACAGCACTTTCTATATTTGAAATCATAGTATCAGTTAAAAATTCTTGTATATTTGCCATATCAAACTCCTTAATTTAGTTTATATAAATTGCATTATATAACTTTAGTCTATTAATGTCAAGTTTATTTAGTTATTTTTATTAAAAAATCTTTATATCATATTAATTATAGATGTGAAAAAATATTTTATATTATTTACGAATTTTTAAGCAAAAAGCGCTAAAATTATATATTTATTTTTAATTAATTTTTTGGAGTCTTCCTTTGAAAACAAAAAGAAATCTTATCATTATGGCCAGTTTATGTAGTTTATTAACCGCTTCATTTATTTTTACACATTTACAAGCTAAAAACACCCCTTCTAGTGAAGCTGAAAAAAAAATCGAAGCCTTATCAAAATTAACAAAAACTATGTCTATCATAGAGCAATATTATGTTGATGATGTAAATTATACGGATTTAGTTGATAAATCGATTGCAGGATTATTAACAAATTTAGACGCTCATTCTTCTTTTTTAGATGAAAAAGGATTTAAAGAATTAAAAGAACAAACCAATGGAGAATTTGGTGGCTTAGGTTTTACCATCACTCAAAAAGATGGGGCAATTACCGTGGTAGCTCCTATCGAAGGAAGCCCTGCTGATAAAGCTGGTATAAAAACAGATGATATCATCTTAAGAATCAATAATGAATCAACCTTAGGTATGACACTCAACGAAGCTGTTTCAAAAATGAGAGGAGAACCTAAAACCAAAGTTAGTTTGACTATTTATAGGAAAGGTGAAAACAAACCTTTTGATGTAAATTTAAGAAGAGATATTATAAAAGTAGATAGTGTCTATGCTAAAACAATAGAAGATGAAAATTTACTTTATATCCGCGTAACTAATTTTGATAAAAATGTTGTCGATGAAGCTAGCAAGGCCATTAAAAAGCATCCTAAAGTTAAAGGAATTATACTAGATCTTAGAACAAATCCAGGCGGAGTATTAAATCAAGCAGTAGGCTTGGTAAATCTTTTTGTAGATAATGGTGTTATTGTCTCTCAAAAAGGAAAAATCGAAAATGAAAATGTTGAATTTAAAGCAAATCCTAGCAAAAAAATATCTAATGCACCTTTAGTAGTGCTTGTAAATGGAGGTAGTGCAAGCGCAAGTGAAATAGTAAGTGGTGCTTTACAAGATTTTAAACGAGCTATTATAGTAGGAGGAAAAACCTTTGGCAAAGGTAGCGTTCAACTTATATTACCTATGGATGAAAAAGGTAAAGAAGGTTTAAGACTTACCATAGCAAAATACTATCTTCCAAGTGGTAGAACCATACAAGCAGTTGGTGTCACTCCTGATATAGAAGTTTTCCCAGGAAAAGTTAGTAAAGATGAAAACAATGGTTTTGAAATCAAAGAAGCAGATCTTAAAAAACATTTACAAGCTGAACTTGATAAAATTGGACATAATGATAAAAAAGAAGATAAGAAAGAAGATAAAAATATCATCACCAAAGAGCAAATCAATAATGACATTCAACTTAAAACAGCTATCGATGCTATTAAAATTTTAAACATCACCAAAGGAGAATAAATGCCGCAAAAACTAGAACTTTTATATGAAGGCAAAGGTAAAAAAATGTTTAAAACTGATGATGAAAATCTTCTCATCACAGAATTTAAAGATGATTTAACCGCATTTAATGCTGAAAAAAAAGGTAGTGAAGCTGGTAAAGGTGAATTAAATTGTAAAATCAGCACTGAAATTTTTTATCTTTTAGAAAAAGAAGGTATAAAAACTCATTTGGTTGAAACTATTAGCGACAAAGAGCAATTAGTAAAAAAATGCCAAATCATACCTATAGAAGTTGTAGTTAGAAATGTTGCAACAGGCTCTTTAACAAAAAGACTTGGAATTAAAGAAGGAACCATTTTACCTTTTTCTGTGGTTGAATTTTGCTATAAAAATGATAGCTTAGGTGATCCTATCATCAATGATGAGCATTGTTTGATTTTAAATTTAGTTAAGAGTGAAAAAGAATTAGAATTTATCAAACAAATTGCTAGACAAATCAATTCTATACTAGTTAAATTTTTCTCTTCTAAAAATCTTAGATTGATAGATTTTAAACTAGAATTTGGTATCGATAGTGATGGAAATATGATTTTAGCAGACGAGATAAGCCCAGATAGCTGCAGATTTTGGGATAGCAAAACAAATGAAAAATTAGACAAAGATAGATTTAGACAAGATCTTGGTAATGTTAAAATGGCTTATGAAGAAGTATTAAAACGAATTTTAAGCTAGGTTGTTTAATGAAAGCTACTGTAAATATTACTTTAAAAAATGGCATTTTAGATCCACAAGGCAAAGCTATAGAAAAAGCTTTACATTCTTTAGAATTTAATAATATTTCAAATGTAAAAGTTTCAAAACAAATTGTTTTTGAAATTAACACAAATGATAAAAACAAAGCTTTAGAGCAAATTCATACCATGTGCAAACAATTGCTTGCAAATACTATCATAGAAGATTATGAGATAATACTATGAAAATAGCAATTATCCAATTTCCTGGAACTAATTGTGAATACGATACAGCATATGCTTTTGAAAAATTAAACATTAAAAGCGAAATCATTTGGCATGAAAGAGAAGATTTTAACGCTGATTTAATAGTACTTCCAGGGGGATTTTCCTATGGAGATTATTTAAGATGCGCAGCTATTGCTAAATTTGCACCAGCTATAAAAACCTTAAAAGAACATGCTAAAAAAGGTGGCTATATCTTAGGTATTTGCAATGGTTTTCAAATTCTTTTGGAATTAGGCTTATTAAGTGGGGCTATGAAATACAATGATAATTTAAATTTTATTTCTAAAATGCAAAAACTACAAGTAATATCTAGTGACAATGCATTGTTAAAAAATTTTAACAAAGATGATATTATAGAGCTGCCTATAGCACATGGGGAAGGAAATTATTTCAACACTTTAGATGGTTTAAAAAAACTTGAAGATAAAGATTTAATTTTACTAAAATATCTTGACAATCCTAACGGCTCTTTAAATAATATCGCAGGAATTTGTGATGAAAATAAAAAAATTTTTGGACTCATGCCTCATCCTGAAAGAGCGTGCGATGAATTGCTTGGTTCGACTATAGGATTAGATTTACTCAAAGGATTTATAAATTGCTAAATTTTTTAAGATTTCTTTTTATTTTATTTTTGGCGTTAAATATCTATGCGCGAGAAAATGGTGTTTTTGATGATTATAATGCTTTAGAAAAAAATTTTAACTCTCTTGATGATCAAGCAAAACAAATTTACAATACCATTTCTCCAAGTGATGAAAATGAATACGATGTAAAATTAGAAAAAGAAGATTTGCCTAAAACTTCTTTAGTATTAAACGCAAAAGAATACACACAAAAAGCATATGTAGATGAAATTTTTTCTATAGATCTTGAGGTTATTACTACAACAAATACAAATTTTGACTTAAATATTAGTTTTGAAAAAAGTGATGATATGATTTGGATCAATCAAAATCCAACTTGGCAACAAAAAGCCAATTCTTATCATACTACTTTATGGTTTCAAGCTAAAAGTCTTAATGCAAATTTAAGCAAAATCATCGTTTTTTTAAGCAGAAACGATCAAATCATACAAAGCTCTTCTTTGATCATTAAACCTATTATTTTAGAAAAAATAGATGCACCATCTAACAAATACTCTCATATAGTAGCTTCAAATTTAGAAGTAAAACAAGTTAAAGCCAATCACTTTGATAGTGAAAATATGATTTTATTTATAGAATTAATTGGTGAAGATACAAATCTTGGTGGTTTTCATCTTAAAAATATTGAAAAACAAGGTGTTGAAGCCATTAAAGGAGACTTTAAAAAACAAAGTGCTTTTTACTACGCTATACTTGATAAAAGCAAAACTAGGTTTGATTTTTCATATTTTAATACCACTAAAAAAGAATTAAAAGAATTTTCTTTAAAAGTTGAACTCAAAGAAGATAGCATAAGCACACAAAGTGATCTTAATCCAAAAACTAATGATTTTAATTTTTACAAACAAATTGCATTTTGGATTTTATGTGGTATTTTTGCACTATGGTATTTAATCAAAAAAAGTTATGTTGCTTTAGGCTTGGCGATTTTAACTTTAATTGCAAGCTTTTTATCACAAAATAATATTTACAAAGCTTCTTTAAAAGCACAAAGTCAAATTCAAATTTTACCAACAAAAAATTCCACTTCTTTTTCTTCTGGAGAGCATGAACAAGAAGTTGAAGTACTTGGTGTAAGAGAAAATTATAAAAAAATTTTACTAAATAATGGCAAAATAGGATGGGTGAAAGATGAAGATTTGGCAAAGAATTAAGGCTTTGTTTTTTTGGATTGAATTTATTATAACCACTCTTATTTTATGTATTTTGTTTTTAATTATAAAATCTCAAGATAAAATTTGGATACTAAGAAAATATTGGGCTAAATTTCAAAAATATGCGATTAATTATAAAATTCAACTCACAGGAGAGCTTCATCCACAAACTAATTTACTTTTAATCAATCATCAAAGCCTACTTGATATAGTTGCATTAGAAGATTTATGTTCTAAAAATATATCTTGGATTGCTAAAAAAGAACTTGGAGAAATTCCAGTTTTTAAAATTCTTATTAAAAAATCCAAAATGATTTGCATAGATAGAAGTCCTAAAAGCTTGGTTAAACTTTTAAAAGAAGCCAAAGAAAGATTAAAAGAAAATAGAATTTTAGCAATTTTTCCAGAAGGAACAAGATCAAACACACAAAAACTTTTAAAATTTAAAGTAGGAGCTAAAATTTTAACAGAAAAATTAAAGCTAAAGGTTCAACCTGTGGTTATAGTTGATTCAGCTAAAATTTTAAATACAAAAACCTTTAGCGCAAAAAGTGGAAATTTAAAAATCATTTTTTTAGATCCTGTTGATACAAGCAAAGAAAATTGGCTAGAACAAACACGAGAAGATATGCAAAAAATTCTTGATTTTTATAGACAAGAACTTTGATATATGAAAAATATCTATATTTTCAGCTTTTTCTTATGAAAATTTGCTATTTTTACAAAGTTGAAATTATTTTCACTTTGATTTAAATATATTTTAAATTTATATAATTAAACATTAAAGGAGATAAAATGCAATTTCAAACTGAAGTTAATCAACTTTTACAACTTATGATACACTCTTTGTATTCCAACAAAGAAATTTTCTTAAGAGAGCTTATATCTAATGCTAGCGATGCTTTGGATAAATTAAGCTATCTAAGCGTAAGTAATGATGCTTATAAAAATTTAAAATTTGAACCAAAAATTCAAATCAATTTTAACCAAGAAGCAAAAACACTAACCATTAGTGATAATGGTATAGGCATGAATAAAGAAGATTTAATCAACCACCTTGGAACTATAGCCAAAAGTGGCACAAAAAGCTTTTTGGAAAATTTAAGTGGTGATGCTAAAAAAGATTCTCAACTTATAGGTCAATTTGGTGTTGGTTTTTATTCAGCTTTTATGGTAGCTGATAAAATCGAAGTTTTAAGTAAAAAAGCTTTAGAAGACAAAGCTTATCTTTGGGTTTCTGATGCAAGTGGTTATGAAATAGAAGATGCTACAAAAGCTGAACAAGGCACCACCATAACTTTACATCTTAAAGATGAAGAATTTTTAAACTCATATCGCATAGAAAGCATAATTGAAAAATATTCTAATCATATACAATTTCCTATTTTTATGGAAAAAGAAGAAATTTTACCTTTAGAAGAAGGTCAAACAGAATCAAAAAAAGAATTAAAAAATACTCAAGTTAATACAGCAAGTGCTCTATGGAGACAAAATAAAGCAAATTTAAAAGCAGATGATTATGAAAAATTTTATGAACAAAATTTTCATGATTCTAATAAACCTATGCTCTATATACACACAAAAGCAGAAGGTTCTATAGAGTATAATTCTTTATTTTTCATACCTTCTCAAGCTCCATTTGATTTATATAGGGTTGATTATAAAAGTGGTTTAAAACTTTATGTTAAGCGTGTATTTATCAGCGATGATGATAAAGAATTATTGCCAACTTATTTACGATTTGTACGCGGAATTATCGATGTAGAAGATTTGCCACTAAATGTAAGTCGTGAGATATTACAAGAAAATAAAATTTTAAAAAGTGTTCAAGAAGCAAGTGTTAAAAAAATCTTAGCAGAGCTTAAAAAATTTAAGGAAAAAGATAAAGAAAATTATCTTAAATTCCATGAAAATTTTGGAAAAGTTTTAAAAGAAGGTTTATATGGCTTTGGTGAAAATAAAGACGCTATCGCAAAACTTTTATATTTTAAAAATTCAAACAAAGAAGAATTAATTGATCTTGAAGAATATAAACAAAATTTACAAGAAGGGCAAAAAGAAATTTTTTATATCACTGGTAAAAATGAGAAAATTTTAAGAAATTCTCCACTTTTAGAAAGCTATAAACAAAAAAATATCAATGTTTTATTGCTTGATGAAGAAATTGACACTATAGTAATGCCTATGATGAATGAATTTGAAGGTTTAAAATTTAGCGCAATCAATCATCTAGCTAATGAAGAAGTAAGTGAAGAGCAAAAAAGTGAATTTGCACCATTACTTATTAAAATCAAAGAAACTTTAAAAGATGAAGTTGAAGAAGTAAAACTAAGCCAAAGACTATCAAAAAGCCCAAGCTGTATAGTTTATGATCAAAACAAACCTGATTTTGCTATGCAACAAATTTTAAAACAAATGGGACAAGAACAACAAGTTAAACCTATACTTGAAATCAATCCTAATCATGAAATACTAAAAGCTTTAAAAGAAAATGATTCTTTGGCAAGCGAAATGGCTCATATACTTTTAAATATGGCAAAATTAAGCGAGGGTATAGGCATAGATAATCCTAATGAATTTAACAATGCTTTAAGTAAAATCGTATCAAAGGCTTTGGGTAAATGAAAAATATAGCCGTATCAAAAGATATATTAAAAGATTATTACATAATTGATGTTAGAACTCCTAGTGAATGGAAAAATGGTATTGTAGAAAATGCAAAGCTTATCATGCTATGTGATGACAATGGTTTATTAAATCAAAATTTTATAGAAGAATTTAAAAATACAATTGATTATAAAAACCAAAATATCGCTTTTATATGTGCAACAGGATCAAGAAGTAAGCATACAGCTTTGATGATAGAAGATGCTTTAGGGGTAGAATGCACCAATCTTGATGGAGGCATGGTAGCTCTTTTATCTCAAGGATATGAAGCTATTAAAAACTAATTTTCAAGAAGTAAGTTTTAACTTACTTCTTTTTAGGTCTAAATACTGAAATTTTATCTTCATTATTTTCTATATAAGCTCCGCCTATCAAATCAACACAATATGGTATCGCAGGAAAAATAGGCTCTATACATTCTTTAATCGCTTTTGGATTACCTGGTAAATTTACAATTAATGATTTATTTCTTATACCAGCACTTTGTCTAGAAAGTATAGCTGTTGGAACATATTCTAAGCTTTTTGCTCTCATTAACTCACCAAAACCTGGAAGCATTTTATCGCATACAAGTTCTGTAGCTTCTGGGGTTACATCACGCAAAGCAGGTCCTGTACCGCCAGTGGTGAAGATGAGATCACATTCTTTTTCATCAGATAAAAATGTTAATTTTTCAACAATCAAATCATACTCATCAGGAATTAATTCATAATAAAAAGTTTTTTCATTTTTTATATACTCATTTAAAATTTTTTCAATCTCAACTCCTGATTTATCTTCATAAATCCCACTACTTGCTCTATCTGAAAGAACTAAAATTCCTATTTTAACCATTTTTACTCCATTATAATTTTTGATACATCTTCTTTTTCGATTTTTTCATTATCTAAAAGAATATTTGCAAGTTTTTCAATTTTTTCTTTCATTAATTCTAAAAATTCTCTCACTTCTTGTTTTTGCTCATATAATAAATTTTCATTAGACATATCAAAATTTTCCATAAAAGCTAAAAGTTCTTTAATTTTTAAAAAATCACTTTGAACATTGGTAAAAGTCTCATTAAAAATTAATTCCATTGCAACACTACCTGCTAAATAAACTTTAATTTTATTTAAAAGTTCTGATTTAGCCTTAATAGTATTTTCAAATTCTTTAAATCTATCTTCAATTAAAGTAATTTTTTCAAATTTTACATCAAAATAAAATGCACATAAAGCCTTAGCAGCTTGATAAGTAGCTTGAATTTTTCTTTCTTTTTCATTAAGAGAAAAAATCTTTTTTTTACCCATTAAAACTTTGTTAAGCACAGCAAAAAAATCATTTTCTTCTATAAGCATAGATTTTCTTCTAATAGCATTGATAGCAGCTTCATTGACTAAAGTTTCTAATGCTGCTCCACTAAAACCCACACTAAGTTTGGCTATTTTTTCCAAATTTGCATTAGATTTTTTTTCTTTCATATAATTTTTTAAAATATTAACCCTATCTTTAAAATCAGGTAAAGAAATAAAAACCCTTCTATCAAAACGCCCAGATCGTAAAAGCGCACTATCCATAAGCTCAATTTTATTTGTAGCTGCTATGACAATCACCCCACTATTATCTTCAAAACCATCCATTTGAGTTAAAAGCTGATTAAGAGTGCTATCTCTTTCAACATTAGAAAAATCACCCCTACTTTTACCTATAGCATCAATCTCATCTATAAAAATAATACTAGGAGCTTTTGATTTTGCTTTTAAAAAAAGCTCTCTAACTCTTTTTGCTCCCATTCCAACATAAATTTCTACAAAGCTTGCACCGCTTTGATAAAAAAATGGCACACCTGCTTCTCCTGCAACAGCTTTAGCAATCAAAGTCTTTCCTACACCAGGTGGGCCTACTAATAAAATTCCCTTTGGCATTTTCACACCAAAATTTTTATATTTTTGTGGATTTTTTAAAAAATCAACAATTTCTAAAAGCTCAACCTTAGCTTCATCCACTCCTGCTACATCTTCAAATTTCACATCACTTACAACAGCTTGTATAGAATGGCTTTGCTCATTTTTTTCTAAAATGCTTTTTTCAAGTGATAATAAATTTTGTCTGTCTTTATTTTTTTTATTTAAAAACAATAAAAACCCTATCAAAAATGCAAGCATGATTAAAATCATGAAAATATCACTTAAACGATAATCATTTGCAAATTCTAAAGGAATTTTGTCCCATAAAGTATTTAAATCTACTACCTCTTTTGCGATTAAATAATTACCTTCTGTACTTTTTAATAAAATCTCGTTATTGTCAATAATTGCTTTTTGGATTAAATTTTTATCTAAAAGTTCTTCATAATAAGCTTTGCTAATATTTTCTGGTTGGTTTTTTATCAAAACAACAACAAAAAGCACACAAAGTAGTAAAAATGATATTAAAATGATTTTTTTATTTTTCATTATTAAAAACTCACAAAATTATATTCATATTTTATATCATATTTTTCAATCTCAAGCCATTGTTTTGCAATATCTTGCTTAGTTTGAATTTTTATCTTATTGAAAAATTGATCATAACCTTCATAAAATTCTCCTTTTTTGCTTTCTACTAAAATTTCTAATTTTTGTTTTTGTTTTTTTCTAAATTCAAAATTATTTTTTTCTACTATAGTTTTTAAAGTATTTAATCTTTCTTTAGCAATTTCTCCATTAATTCTTTCACTCATTGAAGCAGAATGTGTTCCATCTCGTGGAGAAAAAATAAAAGCATGGATATGAGTCAAATTAAAATTTTTAAAATTTTCTAAAGCACTTTTCCAAATTTCCTCACTCTCTCCTGGATGAGCCACTATAAAATCTGTTCCTAGAGCAAAGCCTTTTTGGCTTAATTCGTTAAACAAAGCTAAATCATTTTCAGTATGCGATCTTCTTCGCATAATACGCAACATTTTCTCATGAGTATGCTGTAAAGCTATGTGCAAATGCCTCTCAAGCCAAGTTTCATTTAAAATTTCTTTAAAACTTTCATCTATTTGAGCTGGTTCTAAGCTTCCAAGTCTAATTCTTTTTATACCATCAATTTTACCTATTAATTGAAGCAATCTTCCTAAAGTAGTTTTTTCTTTTAAACCATAGCTTCCTATATTTGTTCCTGTTAAAACTATCTCGCTATAGCCATTTTGAGCTAAAATTTTAATTTGTTTAACAATCTCATCTTGCAAAACGCTTCTTGATTTTCCTCTTACACTAGGGATGATACAATAACTACAAGCAAAATCACAACCTTCTTGAATTTTTACAAAAGCTTTAGTATGGTTTTTATAATCGCTTACTATTTTTGTATCTATAAAATTTAAATTACCTAGTTCATAAAATTCTTTATCATAAGATATAAATTCATTGATTTTGTTTTTATTTGAAGCGCCTAAAACTCCAAAAATTTCTTTTTTATCAAAAAAGTCTTTGCCTTTACTCACAGCCCCACAACCCGTAAGTATAACTTTTACTCCATTTTTTTTCACGCTATTTATATAAGCTCTAAGTCCGCTATCAGCTCCATTAGTCACTGTGCAAGAATTAATCACAACTACATCCGCTTGCGTTTCATCTTGAACGATTTCATGTTCTTTTATATATGTTTTTAGTAATTGCGTATCATAAATATTTGTTCTACAGCCAAAAGTTTTAAAAAATACTTTTTTTTTCAAATATCTTCCTTATGTTCTACAAATTTATTTTTTGCAAGATAAAGATTTTGCGTTGGATATGCGATTTTAATATCTTCATGTTTGTTAAATTCATTAATAATTTCTTTGCTAATATTACTTCTTAAAGCTAAAGCTGCATACGAATTTGTCATATACCAAGCTGATATTCTCATCCCATAATTTTCAAAAAATGTAAAAAATCTTGGCTCTACTTTAGGATTTCTTATGCTGTATTCATTTCTAAGCTTTTCCATGGATTCTTTTGCTATTTTAGTGTATCCTTTGGAAGCTTTAATGACAATTTCTTGAACGATTTCTAAAGCTTTTTGATGATTAGAATCAAAAGTCAAAGTTATATCTAATCCATCCCAAACTGTTTTCATACCATGATGAGTATAATTTGAAATCAAATTAGTAAATATAAAATTATTTGGTATAAAAACTATTCTACCACTTCTTCTATTATCAGTATAGGTTAAAAGTGTGATATCTTCATATAAAGTCATTCTTAAAAATGAAATATCTATGATATCTCCTATATATTGAGAATTATTTTGATAAACTCTAACCCTATCACCTACTCTAAAACTTCCTCCAAAAACTATCACACACCAGCCAAGCATAGACATAAACATATCTTTCATAGCAATAGCTAAACCCGCTGAAGCAAAACCTAGCACAGTTACTAAATAGCTGATATTTTCTATATAACCAAAAAGTAAAATCAAAACTATGACATTGATATTAATAAAATTGATAATTTTATTTGCTGTGTAAAATCTGTCATTATCTTCTATATATTTTCGAACTATAAATTTAAGCAAAAATGCCACAGCTATGACAATTATAATTGATAAAACTATATTAAAAGCTCTAAGTCCTTGTACTTTAATAGAAGCTGTGGTTTTATCGATTTCTTCTTGAATTTTTTTCTCATAAACAGAATACGAAATCTCTCCAAAACGCAAGGTTTGAGAAAAATCTCTTATCATTTGATTAGAAATTCTTAAATGTTCTTGGTATTCTTTGGTAGGCTTTAATTTAACAAGTTCAGAAATGATGACATTTTCTTTATTTAGCTCATCCAAAGTTTGTTTAAAACTATTTAAAATATTGATAAAATCTTCTTTATCTCTTTTTAATTTTTTAATATGAGAATAAGCTGAAATGATGGCTAAAGGATTGGTTATCTCATCAAGTTTATCTACTTCTTCAGGAGCTAAGATTAATTTAGAAAAATTAGAACTTTTATACTCATTTAAAAGCTCTAGTCTTTCTTTTAAAATTAAAATTTGTCTTTCTATGATGATTTTATTGCGTTCATTTGCTTTAAGGCTTTCTTTTTCTAAAGTAAGAATTTCATCTTGTGTGTTTTTATAAATTTTAAAATTATTATATTTTACAACCCAAGTATTGTAAGATAGATTATTGTGCAATTGATTAAGCTTTTGTTCTAAATGCTCAATATCATCTTGTGCAAACAAAATGCAAGTTAAAACCCATAAAAATAAAATAATCTTTCTCATGAAAATGCCTTAAGAGTTTCAAAAATATCGCTTTTGTCAATATCGTTTTTAATACAAGCTTGCCCTAAGCCACAAGGCAGAATAAAATTGATTTTTTGATGATGGGTTTTTTTATCTAAAAAAAATGCTTCATAAAATTCTTGAATATTAGCAATTTTATAAAATGTAGGTAAGTTAAATTTATTTAATATCGACTTGATTCTTTGATACTCTTGTTTGCTTAGCATTTTTAAATTTAATGCTAAAGTATTTGCCATATGCATTCCTATAGCAACTGCTTCTCCATGTAAATACTGCTTATAATTAGTTTGATTTTCTATCACATGAGCAAAAGTATGACCATAATTTAAAAGCATTCTTAAGCCATTTTCTTTTTCATCTTGAGAAACAATTTTAGCTTTTAAAGTTATACTTTCTTTGATAATTTTTGCTAATTTTTCATCTTCTAAATTTGCGTTTAAAAAATCATTTTCATTAATTTGCTCGATAAAATCTAAAATTTTATCATCAAAAATCACAGCCATTTTAATAAATTCAGCCATTCCAGCTGCAAGCTCACGCGAACTTAGAGTTTTTAAATACTCACTTTGACAATACACAGCCTTAGGCTGATGAAAACTACCTATGAGATTTTTACCAAATTTATTATTTACTCCAGTTTTTCCACCCACACTAGCATCAACACAAGCTAAAAAGGTGGTTGGAACATTAATAAATTCAATACCTCTTTGATAAATGCTTGCTACAAATCCTCCCATATCAGAAATCACACCACCTCCAAAGCTAATGAGCAAACTTTTTCTATCTAGCTTATATGTAAACATTTGATTTAAAATCTCTTCTATGGTTTGTAAATTTTTATATTCTTCACCATCTTTAATGCTAATAACAAATACTTCTTTAGCTTGAATTTTTTCCAAAAAACTATTTAGATGTAATTTCGCGATTGTTTCATTAGTTAAAACAACAACTTTAGTATCAAAATGTATTTTACTCAATTCGTCGATATATACTATATAGCTTTTATCTTTGTCTAAATTTACTTTTACTTGCATATTATTCTCATAAAGATGGTATAAATAATTGATAATTTTTATTCATTTTATAATATAAAGTATTAAGATCGGTTTTAAAAAATTTATTGAAATTATTTCCTAAAATTTTTTCATTAAATGGCACAAAATGCAAAACATTTTGCCTATAAGAAAATTTAGATATAGGATTGTGTTCTTTTTCTTCAATTTGTAAAAGTTTTTCATCATGAAGTTTCGAAAGGCTTTCAAAATACTGAGTATATTCAAAAAGCTCCATTTTATTAAGCTTGATAGCATAATAATGCAAACTCAAACTAAGCTGAATTTGTTTATTTAAATCAAGCATAATAGAAGCAATACCTTCTACATCTTCAAAATTTGAACTAAGTACTACAGAAGATTTTAAATCTGCAAAATCGCCAAGACCTGCTTTTAACACAGGAATTTTTAAATTAAAAAAGAAATTTTTTTCTTTTTCAAAAAGATAATTTTCTACTACTATTAAACCAATATTTGTATTTTCTACATAACTTTTTATGTTTTTAACATTGGTGTTATCATAATCAAAATTTACCTCTATGCTATTTTTATTCAAAGAACTAAGTTTATAATATATAGGAGTTAAAGTAGGATTAATGACTTTAAAATAAAGCTTTTTGCTATTAATTCTTATATGAAACAATAAACTTGCAAAAATTAATTTTTCTATAGCAAATTCACTCATTTTTTTCATATCTATAATACATAAGATATTATCTCCAAAAGGCGAAGGAAAGCGACCTAAGCTTGTTTTGACATTAGAAAATACGCTTTGTAATGCTTTGGGATCTCCAACAATTAAAATCGTATCATTTGGCATTAAAATCAAACCAGGACGGGCTAATATATAATCATTATTTCTATACACCATAACAATTCTAAAACGCTTTTGACTAATAGAGCTTATATGTCTATATGCAAAACTTGAACCAGCTGGAATTTTAACTTCCATTATTTCACCTTTTCCAAGCCCTATAAATTGAGCCATAGAAGGCATATTGTCCAAACATCCTGTTAATCTAGTATTTAAGGTATTATAAATATTAATCACTTCACAAAAACTATCATCTATCTTTAAACCCCAAAAGTCCATCAATACTACATTCAATCTTGTATCAATTTTTCTTAAATTTTCATAACAAGCTAAAATATCTTCTTTATTTTGCATATAAACTATAGCTTGGTGATACTTTTCTTTAAATAAACTCTCAAGTTTGACCAAACTAGTTGGATCAAATTTATGATAAATAAATTGGTCATTTTTTAAATTTAAATCTATGCTATTATCATCATAATATACTATGTCTAATGTTTCTTTAAAAGCTTTATTGTTGTATAAATTTTGTATAAATTCTTTAGCAAAAATTCCATCAACCAAAACTAAAATTTTACTCATTAAATCCTCTATAAATTGAAAATATAATTATAGCTAAATTAACTTTCATTCATATTTTTAGAAAAAATTTTTCTTACCAAAATCACGCTTAAAAAACTAACTAGCATTATAAAAGCCATATAAATAAACATATATTCTTTATATAAAAAATTCACAATCAAAGGAGCAATAAAACCTAAAATAGCATAAGAAACATTATACGCAAAAGACAATCCACTAGATCTAAATGCAGCATCAAATATTTGAGTCATAAAAATTGGAGCAAAACAAATAATTCCTTGTGCAAAACAAGCTAACAAATAAAAATACAAGAATTTTTCATCATATGATGCAAATAAAATTCCAAAAATTCCAAAAAATAAACTAAAAATGATACAAATTTTAAAAGCACCAAAAATATCACTTAAAAATCCTTGCACCAAAGCTCCTAAAATCACTGCTATAATGGCAAAATTTTGATAATACAAAGCAGTAGTTTTACTAACTCCTAGCAAACTTTCAAAATATTGAGGCAATATCATCAAAGTAGCAACACCACTAGTTAAAACTATGGTCTGCAAAGCACACACAAGCATACTTAATTTATGAGTTTTTAAAGCTTCTTTTAAAGGAAAATTTAAAATAGAATTTTTAGTTTTAAGAATTTTAAATTGTGGAGTTTCATTGAGCTTTGTTCTTAAAAACAAGCTTAAAATTCCAAAAAATCCACCTACGATAAAAGGAATTCTCCAAGCAAAATTTTCCACTTCTTCTTTTGTAAAATATTCATAAACAGCTAAAGTAGCTAAATTTCCAAGCAACAATCCCAAAGTCAAAGTAGCTGAAATAAATCCTAAGGCTAGACCTATTCTTTTTTTGCTTACAAACTCACTAACAAAAACCCAAGCTCCACTTACTTCAGCTCCAATTGCTAATCCTTGAGTGATTCTTATAGCAAAAAGTGCAAAGGTTGCAAATAACCCTATACTTTCATAATCTGGCAAAATTGCTAAAATAAAACTTGGGATAACCATCAAAAGCATACTAATGTAAAAAACATTTTTACGCCCTTTAGTATCTGCAAAATGAGCCATTATAATGGCTCCAAAAGGCCTTGCTAAATACCCAGCACCAAATGCTATATAGGTATTTATCAAAGGCCAAAAATCATCATTTTGAGGAAAAAAAATCTTTGCAAAAACACTTGCAAAAAAAACAAAAAGCACAAAATCATAAAATTCTAAAATACCTCCTAAAGAAGCATATATAGTATTTTTTAGTGCTTTATTCATAGATTAAATTTTTCCCTCTTCAATTACAACATCATCTGCTTTGATATCATCGCTAAAAAATGGTTTTAAAGTTTCATCATAAGCTTTGTGAAAAAATTGTTCTTTTCCTAATTTAACTATAAGTTCATTGAGAAAATTTAACATCTCTTTATCACCTTTTTTTACAGCAGGTGCGATAACATCATGATTACCAAGCTCTTTAATCGCCACTTCAAAATCAGGATTTTCTTTAGCCCATGCAAAAAGCAATGCATTATCGTGACTTAAAGCATCTCCTCTTTTGCCTAGCAATGCTGCAAAAGTTTCAGTATTTTGATCAAATTTGATTGTTTTAATTTCTGGCATATTTTTTGTAAAATATGCATCTGCAGTTGTTCCTTTATTTAAAATCAAAGTTTTATCTTTTAAATCTTCAACACTTTTAATAGTAGAATCTTTTGGCGCTACAACACCCAAAGCTACCTTCATATAAGGCAAAGCAAAATCAACCACTTCAGCTCTTTCTGGAGTTTTAGTGAAATTTGCCAAAATGATATCAACTTTGTTAGATTGTAAAAATTCAACCCTATTTGCTGCCTCTACTAAAACAAATTGAACTTTATTTTCATCACCTAAAAGCTCTTTTGCAATGCGTTTTGCAAAATATACATCATAACCTTGATTAACACCTTGTGCATCAAGATAACCAAATGGAGGTTTATCTCCAAAAACACCTATACGAACAACACCTTGTTGTTTGATTCTTTCTATAGAATTTTCACTTGCTTTATCATTTGAGCAAGCACTGAAAAAAAGAGCCATTAAAAATGATATAAAAAGAATTTTTTTCATTGTTTCTCCTTTATAAATTTTAAAGCACTTGTATTTTAACGATGAAAATTAAATAAATTTAAAAATTTTTTTGCACGATCTGTTTTTGGATTTTGAAAAAATTCATCAGGCTTTGAAATTTCAACGATTTTTCCATCATCCATAAAGACTATCCTATCAGCAACTGCTTTTGCAAAACCCATTTCATGTGTTACGATAAGCATCGTCATACCATCTTTTGCTAAATTTAAAATCACATCTAAAACCTCACGCACTATCTCAGGATCAAGCGCGGCTGTAACTTCATCAAAAAGCATAATATCAGGATTCATACAAAGACTTCTAACAATAGCTATGCGTTGTTTTTGTCCACCGCTTAATTCTTTAGGATAAGCTTTTAATTTATGCAAAAGTCCTACTCTTTCAAGCCAATATTTTGCTTCTTTTAACACCTCTTCTTTATTTCTTTTTTGAACTTTTAAAGGTCCTAAAAGTATATTTTGTTCTACATTTAAATGATCAAAAAGTTCATAAGATTGAAAAACCATACCTATTTTTTGGCGAATTTGAGTCCATTTTTTATAATTTTTATCAATTTTCTCATTTTCTACATAAATAATTCCATCTGCCATTTCCTCTAAACCATTTATACATCTTAAAAGTGTAGATTTTCCACATCCGCTTGGTCCAAGTATGACTACAACTTCTTTTTGTTTGATCTCTAAATTTATATCTTTTAAAACATGATGATTACCATAATATTTTTGTAAATTTTGTATTTTTAATATCACAATTTAACTCCACTTTTTTTCTAAAAACTTTGAATACACTGACAAAGGATAACAAAGTATAAAATAAATCATTAAAATTAACCCATAAATTATAAAAGCTGAATATGAATTTTTAAATAAACTTAATTCTATTACTTGTTGGCCTACTTTGATAAGCTCAACTCCGCCTATTAAATAAATCACAGAAGTACTTTTAATAATTCTAGTAAATAAATTAATACTCATAGGCAAAAGCCTTCTTAAAGATAAAGGAATGATGATAAAAAAATAAATCTGTAATTTATTAAATCCTAAAGAAAATCCTGATTCATATTGATGTTTAGGTATACTAGCTAATGAAGCTCTTACTAAATCCATCATTTCAAATATACCCCAAATGCTAAATACTATAATACTTGATGTTAAAGCATCCAAATGCCATCCAAGCCATTTAGCTAATCCAAAATGCACCATAAAAAGCCAAACAAGCAAAGGCATAATACGCACAAATTCAAGCATAAAACGACAAAAACTATAAATGATTTTATTTTTAGAATTCATTAATATCCCAAAAAACACCCCGCCCACAAGTGAAATCAAAACACTAATAAAAGAAAGCTCTAAAGTAACTTTTAATCCTTCAAATATTCTTGTTAAAGTATCTTGATTTAAAATTTCAAACATAGCTTAACCTTTTTTCTATGCGATTAAGTATTAAAGACAAAGGTAAAATTAAAATCAAATAACAAACCACAAGCGCAAATAAAGCTTCGTTACTTTTATAATAAAGACCTATAAGATCTTTAGCAACATAAACTAAATCTGCCAAAGCTATGATGCTTACAACTGAAGTTTCTTTTAGTAAAAAAATAATATTTGCACTAATACTTGGCATAGCAATACCTAAAGCTTGAGGTAAAATAACATAACGAAAATTTTGCCACTTATTTAATCCCAAAGAAAGACCTGATTCGTATTGTTGTTTTTTGATGGCTTCAATTCCTGCTCTTAAACTCTCTGCCATATAAGATCCACCAAGGAAACTAAGCCCTATAATAGCACAAGCAAAAGAATCAAGATGAATTCCAAATTCAGGCAAAGCATAATATAAAAAGAAAAGCTGTATAAGTAGTGGGGTGTTTCTTGAAAATTCTATATAAATTTTGCAAATTTTATCTATTAATTTAAATTTAAAAAAAGAAATTACTACGCAAAATAAACCCACTAAAAATGCAAAAAATACACCATAAATTGCAAGTTTTAAAGTCAGCCAAGTCGCTTGTAAAAACATCGGAGCAAATTTGATTAAAAAATCAAAATCCATAAAACCATCCCATTTTTTAATGCACCATTTTAACAAATAAGACTTAAAAAGACTTAATTAAATTTTGCATTTTTTCTTTATCTAAAATCATAATTTTACCTTTATTAGTACAAATTAAAGAATTTTGCTTAAATTCTTTTAAAAATCTTGATAAGGATTCAGGAGGAATACTAAGCATCATGGCAATTTCTTTTTGTTTTAAAGTTTGTAGTTTTTCTTCATTTTCAATTAAAAATTGGACCAATCTTGATTTTAAATCAAGTGATTTTTGTCTGATAAAATTTTCTAAAATTCTAATCTTACTAAATAAAGACGATAAAAGTAAAAAACTAATTTCTCCATTTTCTACACATAATTTTTTAAAATATTCAAAATCTATAACACAAATTTCACAATCTTCTTCACATATAGCGTTTGCAGGGTAATTAATACCTTCAAAAACAGGCATTTCAGCGATAAAACTAACCGGAGTTAAAATATGTAAAGTCAGCTCAATCCCTTTAGAATTTACCCTATAAAGTCTTATTTTGCCATTTAATAAAATCAAAATATTTTTAGCTTTTTCTCCTTGAAAAAATAAAATATTGTCTTTTTTAAATTTTTTTCTTTGTCCTAAAGATGCTAAAATTTCAAAATGTTTATCCATAATCTATCTTTCAATTATCTTAAAGCTTGTTTAGCTTGTAAAAGAATATCCTCATCTAAAGCATAATCAAAATACTTAAACTGATTTCCATGCTGTATAGTCCCATCGAGTAAATCTCCGCTTAATCTATTTTTTAAATCTAGTTGAGCTATTTCAAATCCATCTAAAGTTTTAGAAAATTCAAGCAAACGCTTTGGAATTTCTTTTTGTTTTGTATATAAATAACAAAAACTCTCAAGCCCTACTCTACCTACTCTACCTCTTAATTGATGTAAGGTAGCAAGCCCTAATCTTTCAGCAGCTACTATTACAATCACGCTAAGTCTTGGTAAAGAAATTCCCACTTCAACCACGGTTGTTGAAAGTAAAATACTTCCTTTTTCTTTAAATTCTTGCAAAATTTGATCTTTATTTTTATCTTTACCATGAGTAATATAAACATTTTTATATTTACTAAGCCAATAATCTTTTGCTTCTTCTAAAGATAAATACTCCATAGTTTGACTTTCGCTTACTAAAGGATAAATGATGATTATTTGATGATTTTTGGCAAGTTCTTGATTAATTTTTTCAAGTAAAAATTTAAAATCTTTATCTTGTATGCAAAATGTTTTAATATCTTTTTTAAATGGCATTTGTTTAATAAAACTAAAATTTACCAACTCACTTTGTATCATAGATAAAGTTCTTGGGATAGGTGTAGCAGAAAATTGTATGATATGTGGGATTAAATCAGATTTTTGATTTAATGTAGCAATTTTTTGTCTTTGATTAGAACCAAAACGATGTTGCTCATCTATCATTACCAAAACTGCATCAAATTCTTCTTGATAAATTAAAGCATGAGTGCCTATGATAAGATGAGCTTGTTTTTTTAGCTCATCTAAATCTTTATCTTTTTTTCCACCTTTTAATAAAATTATATTCATAAATTTAGGCAAAAGTCTTTTAGCTTCATGATAAATTTGCTCAGCTAAAATACTTGTTGGAGCCATTAGTATAGATTTTTTAGGATAAACAAGCAAACTAGACGCAAGTAAAATTAAAGTTTTACCACACCCAACATCCCCCATTACAACGCGTCTTTTAGCTATATCACTTTGCAAATCCTTTTTAATATCTTCTATAGCACAAAACTGATCTTTTGTAGGAGTAAATTCTAAATTTTCAAGCCAATTTTTTATATCAAAAAGTTTTATTTTATAAGCTTTTTGAGTGATTTTTTTCCCTCTTAAACGCTTAAGATGATTAAAAATTTCTATATATTTTAAATCTTTTAAAATGGTATGTAAATTTTCAAACATTAGTATAGATTTTTGATCATAAGTGTGTAAATTTAAAAGAAGATTGATGTATTTTTGTTCTAAATTTAATGCTTTAAGATTCTTTTCATTGACATATTTATGAATGATATTTTTTATCATTTCATCTTTTATAGAATGAATTTGATACCTTGGGAAGATTTCATTGGTATTTTTGATGATCTTAGGATTAACAAATTGCCATATACCATTAAAATTACTTACTTTTGCATAAATATTTATTTGATTAGAAATTTTAAAGGTATGAAAATGCCATTTTTTAGGATTAAACACGATGATATTTGCTTTGATATTCCATTCTAAGCACTTACATTGAACAAAAAGTTGTAAAGAATGAAATTTAGTGTTTAAAACCTTGATATTTTGAGCACAAAATCCTTCTTTTGGAAATTTACTCGCACGATAATCATCTATTTTTTTAGGTAAAATCAATGCAAGATCAATGCAATTTTTTACTCCAAGTGCTTGAAGTGTTTTTAAATCTTTTTCTTCAACCTTCATTTTCTATACTTGCAAAACTAAGTCTTGCAATCTCACTATGTTTATCAATAAACAAATTTAAATCTTTCAAATTTGCATTTTTAATTTTTTGTATATCTTCTTTTAAATTTCCTATTTTTAAACCATATAAATACTCATTTAGCATAATTTCTAATCTTTTGCTTAAATTTTCATAACGCAAAGGCATAGAACCAACTAAAAATTTCTTAGCAAGCTCAAATTCTTTTTCATTGACACCTTGATTTATAAAATTATCAAAAACTTCTTTAACTATATTTTTTGCTGTTTTTGCACTTTCATTTTTAGTCTGCAAGTATCCAAAAACTCTACTATAGTTTAAATTTACATCAAGCATAGCATATGCTGAATATGCTAAACCTCTTTTAACGCGAATTTCTTCCATCAATCTTGATCCAAATCCACCTTGACCAAGCACAAATAAAGCAATTTTTGCTAAATACATATCTTGACTATTTACACTAATGTTAAAAGGAGAACAAAAGTAAATATAAGCTTGCTCAGTGCTTTTAAATTCTACAACATCTACTATGTCTTTGTTTAAAATAAATTTTTTATTAAGATTTTCTTTATTTTGTTTAAAATAAGAGCAAAGTTTTTTTGTCTTTTTTAAAACTTCATCTTCTTTTATATCACCACCAAAAACAAAGGTTAGATTACTCAAATTAAAATTATCATTCATAAAATTTTTTAATTCTTCTATGGAAATTTTTTCTATATTTTCTTTGCTTCCATCAAGTCCTGTTTGGAAAATTTCATCTTTAAAGACATTTTTATTTAAAAGCCTTTTAGCTTGGTAATCATAATCACTATTTAAGCTTATAAGCTCTCCAATAGCTAAAGTTTTTAATCTTTGTAAAATTTTTTCTTCAAAACGAACATTATTTAATAATTCTTCTAATTTTTCCATAGCAAAATCAAAATGTTCTTTTAAGCATTTTATACTAATTTGAAAATGTTCAAAACTAGCTTTAGCATATAATTCTACAGCCTTTTGTTCTAAATTTTTAAAAAAATTATCATCACTACCTTCATTTAAAATTCTAGCTAACATACTCGCTGTGCCTGCATTATGCTTTTCTGCTATTTTTCCGCTATTTTTAAAAATCATTTTAAAAAACACTATGGGTAGTTCATTTTCATATTCATAAATAATGTCAATTTTTTTATCATTAATATCTAAATTTAACATCAAAACCTTTCTAAGATATTATAAGCTGTGTCGCGTTTTGCTGGAATTTCTCCAATATCTTTTATAAGCTCTATCATTTGTTCTTGATTCATTCTATATTTTGCACCAGCTGCGGCTACAACATTTTCTTCCATCATTGTTGAACCTAAATCATTAGCCCCAAATTGCAATGCTAATTGCCCTATTAACGAACCTTGAGTTACCCAAGAACTTTGTAAATTTTTAAAATTATCTAAATACAATCTTGCTAAGGCTAATAATCTCAAATATTTATTAGAACTTTGTTTGATAATTTCAGGATGTTTTTGGATTAAAGGTGTGTTTTGACTTTGAAATGACCATAAAATAAAAGCTCGAAAGCCATTTGTTTTATCTTGTAAATTTCTTAAATGATCAAAATGTTCTATTAACTCTTCATCCGTTTCTACTGTGCCAAACATCATAGTAGCAGTGCTTTTCATACCTATATTATGCGCACTTTCATGCACTTTAAGCCAAGTAGCACTATCGCATTTGTGAGGTGCTATGATATCTCTTACCCTATCACTTAAAACTTCAGCTCCTGCTCCAGGTATAGAAAAAAGTCCGCTAGCTTGAAGTCTTTTTAACACTTCTTCTATGGAAATTTTAGACACTTTAGCTATATAAGCTATTTCTACAGCAGAAAACCCATGTACTGTTATAGTTGGATAATTAGTTTTTATATAAGAAAGCAAATCTTCATACCATTGAATTTTTAACTTAGGATGCACTCCACCTTGAAACAAAATTTGAGTGCCGCCAATTGCTTGTAATTCTTCTATTTTTTGACCAATTTCTTCATATTTTAAAATATAAGAATCATCATCTTTTTCTTTTCTACAAAATACACAAAAATCACAATCTATACAGCAAATATTTGTATAATTTATATTTCTATCTACAACAAAAGTTGTAATTTTTTCAGGATGAATTTCTAGTTTTTTCTTATAAGCTAATTCTCCAAGCTCATATAATGGAGCTTCTTTTAATAATTTTAAGGCTTGTTTTTTATCTAATCTACTCATTTTTTACCTTTTGTATAAAAGCTTTAATTATATCATTTAAATGTAAAATAATTTTAAAAACGATATAATCAAAGCTTTTAATTATAAAACTTTGGGATGATTATGACTTATCGTTCTTTATTAAAAAATAACAAAACTTTTCGTCTTTTAGCCATCATACAATTTATCAGTTATTTTGGAGCTTGGTTTTCTCAAGTGGGAGTTTTTACTCTTTTGACAAAAGAGCTTAATGCTCCTGCAGATATTATTAGCTTTTCTGCTATTTTTGTCTTTTTACCTTCAATTATACTTGCACCAATTAATGGAATCATCGTAGATAAATTTAAACCAAAAAAATTACTTATGAGTATGATTATTATAGAAATGTTTTCTATTTTTATGTTAATTTTTGTAAATTCTTTAGCTATGCTTTGGTTTTTATATCTTTTAACCTTTGTCCGTATGGCAGTTGCTAGTATGTATTTTCAAACCGAAATGTCTGTTTTACCAAAAATTTTAACCCCACAAGAATTAAAACTAGGTAATGAATTGCATAGTATTATATGGGCTGTTTCTTATGCTTTAGGGATGGCAGCTGCTGGAATATTTATAGATTTTTTTGGTGTAAAATTAGCCTTTATAGCAGATACTTTAATGCTATTTTGTGCTATGCTTATTTTAAAAACCATCATTTTACCAAATAAAAAAAATACTACACAAAACAATGTTTTTATCCTTTTTAAAGAAGGCTTGGTATATGTTTTTAATAATAAAAAAATCATACATTTGATTTTACTCCATGGTATTGTTGGCATAACTGCTTATGATGTTTTAATCACTCTTTTGGCTGAATATCAATACGCAAATATTATATCTATACCACTAGCCATAGGCTTATCTAATGCTATAAGGGCATTATCTTTGCTTGTTGGTCCTTATATTTTAAGCCCTTATATTAATAAAAACACTTTAACTTATTTATATTTTGCACAAGGCTTAGGTATAATACTTTGGTCTTGTTTGCAATTTAACTTTTATCTTGCCTTTATTGGGCTTATAGCAGCAGGATTTTGCACTTCATCTTTATGGAGTTATACCTATACACTTTTACAAAATGAATGCGATAAAAAATATTATGGTAGAGTTATAGCTTATAATGATATGGTGTTTTTAACCTTTAGTGCTATTATAGTTTTTTCTACTGGATATTTATTTGAATTTTATCAGATACAATTAAGTCATTTTACTTTTGCTTTAGGGGTATGCTTTATCTTTGCAGCAATTTATTGGTGGTGGTTTAATAAAAAATTTAATTAATCCACCCTATTATAATAAATTCCACCAGCACTAAAATTTTTTTCAAAATATGCAGTTTCAGGAACCAAATCAGACTTTCCAGGATAAATTCTACCTTCTTTGTTTAAAATTCTATGGAAACGCTCCATAAGTTTGATTTTAAAATCTTGATCAAAATAAATCATCATATTTCTTGAAAATATAAGATCAAATTTTCCAAGTCTAAATAAAGCATCATCAAAAACATTACAAAGTTCAAAACGACATCTACAAGCAAGAGTTTCTTTCTTTAAGTGATACATACCATTTTTTACATCAAAAAAACGCTTTTTTTGATTAAGATTTAATCTAGACACAGAACGCTCTGAATAAACCATTTCATTACAACGATCTATCATTTTTTTATTAATATCTATACCAATGATATTCATGCCTTTAATGAAATTTTCACTTGCTAAAATCGCCAAAGAATAAACCTCTTCACCACTAGAACATGGAGCACAAAGAATATTTACAGGTCTATCAAGAGATTTTATATAAAAAATAACATCTTTTAATTGTTCTAATTCTCTAAAAAAATAAGTCTCACAAACTGTGATAAAATCCATTGTTTCTTGTTTTAAATTTCTATTAAAACTCACTTTTTCATTTAATTCACTTAAACTATTTATTCCTAATTCTTTTAAAAATTTAGGAAGTTTAATGAGTAAAATATCGCGTTTTGCGGTGAGATTATTTCCACTAATTTGCTCTACAACTTTAATAAAATCATTCAACTCATTTTCATTTATTTTTATCATTATTTTTCCTGTGAATTTGCAAAATATGTGATTTCTTTTTTCAACTCAACCAAACTCATCGGCTTTAAAAATGGATTCATTTCTTTAGCTTTTTTAGGCATACCATACACGACAGAATCTGCCTCGTTTTCACACAAGCATTTGACTCCTACTTTATAAAGCTCGAATAAAGACTTAGCTCCATCATCTCCCATACCTGTTAAAATCATAGCTAAGATTTTATTATACCTATGAAGTTTAAGTGCTGAATTAAATAACACATCTATACCAGGATTAAAACTACTTGGTTCATCTGTAGAATTTAAAACCAAAGTGTTGTTTCCATTTAAAACCATATTTCTTTGACAGATGTAAATTCTATTGTTTTTAACTACATCTTTATCACAAGCTACAACAACTTCACTTACAGCTTCTTTGTTAAACTGATTAACAAAAGAAGGTATAAAAGATGGATTCATATGCTGAGCTATAACCACACTACAATCTTTTAAATCGACATCATTAAGCAAAAACTTAAGCTGACTTGGGCCGCCTGTTGAAGAACCAATTAGTATTAATTTCATGTTTACCCCAGTATTTAACAAGTTAATTATATCAAAAGATATTTAAAACGATAGTTAAATTATAAGAAAGAAAGGAAAATTTTAATTAAATATGATAAAATTAATACTTCAAAAATTTAAAAAAAGTGATTTAATGATAAAAGAAAAAATTTATATCGCAAGCGATCATGCTGGTTTTGAACTTAAAGAAAAAATTATTTCATTTTTGAAAGAACAAAAAATTGATTTTGAAGATCTTGGCCCTTGTGATAATAATCGTTGTGATTATCCTGATTATGCACATTTACTAAGCTCAAAAATAGATGAAAAAACCTTTGGTGTTTTAGTATGTGGATCTGGCATAGGTATGAGTATAGCTGCTAATAGGCATAAAAATATACGCTGTGCTTTATGCAATGAGCCTTTAAGCGCAGAACTATCAAGAAAACATAACGATGCAAATATCTTAGCCTTAGGAGCTAGGCTAATAGGCGAAGATATGGCTTTTAAAATTATTAATATTTTTATCTCTACTTCTTTTGAAGGTGGTAGACATTGTGGAAGAATTAGCAAAATAGAGGATAATCTATGATATTAAGCTGGCTTATTTTAACCGTATTAATTTGTGTTAGTATTTATATGACCATTATGCTATTATATTATAAAACTTTACTAGATAAAGAAAAAATAGCAAAAGAATACATCAAAAAAAATCTTGATGATACTGAAATAGTTATACGAAAATTACAAGTTCAACTTCAAAGAAGCTTAGGAAATATAGATATATTAACAGAAGAACTTAACAAAAGCAAAGCTGATCTTACTTCACTAAGAACAAGAAATTCACAATATCGTATCGAAAATGAAAAATTAAGACAAAGAATCAAAGAACTAGAAGCAAAAATCGAGGCATTATTATGATAAATGAACAAGATAAAAAATATTTATTAGATAGTATAAGAGCTATTAAAGATTTTCCTAAAGAAGGAATTGTCTTTAGAGATATTACGACTTTATTAAACAATAAAGAAGCTTTTTCATTTTTAATGAATCATCTAGAACAAAAATACAAAGATAAAAATATTGACTATATAGCCGGTATTGAAAGTCGCGGTTTTATTTTTGGAGCTGCTTTAAGTGCTAAGTTAAATTTACCTTTTGTGCCTATTAGAAAACCTGGAAAATTACCTTCAAAATGTTTACAAGAGTCTTATTCTTTAGAATATGGGCAAGATACTATCGAAATCCACATAGATGCTTTTAATAATACCCAAAATGCCAAAGTATTGTTAATAGATGATTTAATAGCTACAGGCGGGACGGCCATAGCAGCAGTTAAGCTTATACAAAAATTAAAAGCAAATTGTTTTGAAGCTTGTTTTTTGCTTAATTTAAAAGACCTTCAAGGTAGCGAGGAATTATCAAAATTTACTTCAGTTTATAGTGTATTAGAGGTGTAAATCATGGAAGAATTTTTAAAACAACTTTTATATGATTATAAAAATTGGGCCTATATTATAGTTTTTTTATGGTGTATGCTAGAAGGAGAACTTGCTTTAATTTTAGCAGGAATTTTTGCCCATGAAGGTCATGTAAATTTAGGATTAATCATTTTTATAGCAGGTCTTGGTGGTTTTGCTGGAGATCAGATTTATTTTTACATAGGAAGATATAATAAAAAATACATTCAGAAAAAATTACGCACACAAAGGCGTAAATTTGCTATTGCGCATTTGTTATTACAGCGTTTTGGTTGGCCGATAATCTTTATACAAAGATATATGTATGGATTTAGAACTATCATACCTATGAGTATAGGGCTTACAAGATATAGTGCTAAAAAATTTGCCTTTATTAATCTCATTAGCGCTTGGGCTTGGGCTGCTATTACTATTTTACTAGCTTGGTTTTTTGGAGAAGAAATTTGGCTAGGTGTTAAATGGGCTGGAGAACATTGGTATTTTGCTATACCTATCATAGTTTCTTTCTTGTTGGCTTTATTTTTTGGTATGAAACAAATTGAAAAAAATATACTTAGAAAAAGGACTCACAAGTGATTTTTAAATTTGAAAAAGAAAATATTGATAAAATTCAAGCTGATTTTGAAATCATCTTAATACAAAACAAAAACACACAAAATTATCCTCAAAGTCAAGAACTTTTTAAAATTTCAAACTATAAAGGCGAGGGTATTTGTCTTGATATGCAAAATAAAATTCTTTATAGTGAATTAAAAAGTTTAGAGTACGAAGACATAAGGCTTGCATTTGCTAATACTTATAAAGCTTTAAAAAAACTAGAAATTAAAAGTATTAAAACAAAAAGTGTGATAGGAAAATGCATAGTTAATAGCTTTAATGCTTTAGTTCAAGGTTTTACCTTTGGAGCTTATGAATTTGATAAATACAAAAAAGATAAAAAAACTATCAATATAGAAAATATTTTCATTTCTCAAGATGAACTTAACAACAAAACATATAATTTTGAAGAAGCTCTTATAGGTATTAATTATGGGCAAATTTTTTCCAGTGCTTGTGATTTTGCAAAAGATATTGTTAATGAAATTCCACAAATTTATACCCCATCAAAGATGGCCGAAGATGCTTTAAATTTAAGCAAAAATAATTCAAATATCACTTGTAAAATTTATGAAAGTGATTTTTTAGAAAAAGAAAAAATGCAAGCATTTTTAGCAGTTAATCGCGCTTCAATACATCCTCCAAAATTGATCCATCTTTCATATAAACCTCAAAATGCTAAGATGAAAGTAGTTTTTGTCGGCAAAGGATTAACTTATGATAGTGGTGGTCTTAGTTTAAAACCAGCTGATTATATGCTTACTATGAAAGCAGATAAAAGCGGTGGAGCTGCTGCTATGGCTATCATCAAAGGAGCAAGTGAGCTAAATCTTGATATAGAAATTCACTCTATCATAGGTGCTACAGAAAATATGATAGGTGGAAATGCCTACAAACCTGATGATGTGCTCATCTCAAGAGAAGGCATTAGTATAGAAGTAAGAAATACCGATGCTGAAGGAAGATTGGTTTTAGCAGATTGTCTTTCATTTGCTCAAGATTTAAAACCTGATTTATTAATAGATCTTGCTACTTTAACAGGAGCTTGTGTAGTAGGTCTTGGAGAATATACAAGCGCTATTATGGGTAATAATGAAGAGTTGCAAAATGATTTTTATCAAGTAAGCAAAAAAAGTGGAGATTTAACAACCATCTTACATTTTAATCCTTATTTAAAAGAACTTATAAAATCCAATATTGCCGATGTAAGCAATACTTCTTCAAGTAGATATGGCGGTGCTATTACTGCGGGATTGTTTTTAAATTCTTTCATAAGAGAAGAATACAAAGATAAATGGTTACACTTAGATATAGCTGGACCTGCATATTTAGAAAAATCATGGGGTTATTATAGTTTTGGAGCAAGCTCAGCTGGAGTTAGAATGTGCCTTGCTTATCTAATTTATCTTTCAAGGAAACAAAAATGAGTTTATCAGTTGGTATAGTTGGACTTCCAAATGTTGGAAAATCAACCACTTTTAACGCCTTAACAAGAGCACAAAATGCAGAAAGTGCAAACTATCCATTTTGCACCATAGAACCTAATAAGGCAGTAGTTCCTGTGCCTGATCATCGCTTAAAAGAACTAGCAAAAATAGTCAATCCTCAAAAAATCATACGCTCAAATATAGAATTTGTAGATATTGCTGGTTTAGTTGCTGGAGCTAGTAAAGGCGAAGGTTTGGGAAATAAATTTCTTTCAAATATACGCGAAACAGAAATGATTTTGCATATAGTTCGTTGTTTTGATGATGAAAACATCACTCATGTAGCAGGAAGCATCGACCCTGTGCGTGATGTGCAAATTATAGAAACAGAATTAATCTTAGCAGATATTGAACAACTAAGTAAAAAAATAGAAAAACTCACCAAAGGCGCAAAAGCCAATGAAAAAGGCGCAAAAGAAACCTTAGCATTAGCTAATGAGCTTTTAGAACATTTAAATCAAAATAATAGCGCAAGCTCTTTTGCTAATAAAAATGAAATTTATCAAGCTTTGATAAAAGAATTAAGATTATTATCTGCAAAAGAAGTCATATATGGGGCAAATGTAGATGAAAACTCACTTTTAGAAGATAATGAATTTGTAAAAAATTTAAAAGAATTTGCTGCAAAATCAGGTCATGAAGTCATAAAACTTTGCTCAAAAATAGAAGAAGAAATGATAGCTTTAAGCGATGAGGAAAACTATGAATTTTTAAAATCTTTAGGAGTTGAAAATAGTGGTCTTGAAGTCGTTATACGCACAGCTTTTTCAAAATTAAATTTAATCAGCTATTTTACAGCAGGCCAAGTAGAAGTTAGATCATGGACTATACAAAGAGGTTGGAAAGCTCCAAAAGCAGCAAGCGTGATTCATAATGATTTTGAAAAAGGCTTTATAAAAGCTGAAGTGATTTCTTATGAAGATTTTATCACCCATAAGGGTGAAAATGGCGCTAAAGAAGCAGGAAAACTACGCCTTGAAGGAAAAGATTACATAGTACAAGATGGCGATGTAATGCATTTTAGATTTAATGTTTGATTTTACATCAAACATTTTATTTAAAAGCTACAAAAGTTTCAAAATTTACCCATTTAAAAATACTCTCTACCCTAGCAAAACCGGCATTTTTTAACATTGAAATGTTTTCTTCATGTGTATAAGGTATCAAAATATTTTCTAAAGCTTCCCTTTTTGTGGCAATTTCTAATTTACTATAACCTTGTTCTTGTTTGTAGTTTTCATAAATTTCTATCATTTTTTTTGCAATTTTTACATCTTCATAAAGAATTTTTTCACTCATTATAAACATGCCTTGTGTGTTTAAATGTTCATAAATTTGATTGATGATTTCTTGTCTTTTTGGCGGACGGATAAATTGCATAGTATAAGTTGCTATAAAAATATCATTTTTAAAAAAGCTAAATTCATCTAAATTTTTCTCATAAAAATCAATCTTTGCACCAAATGCATTGGTTTTATTTTTAGCTATATCCAGCATAGCTTTAGCACTATCTATCCCGCTTAATAAAAAATCTTTTCTTTTTTCAAACAAAGTAAGTAGTAAGCTAGCTGTAGAACAACCAAGATCGCAAATCTTAGCGTTAGTTTGTGCAAAAGTATCTATTACATCTACTATAAGTTTTAAATTTTGAGTATAAAAAGGCACAGATCTAGCCACCATATCATCAAATACACTTGCGACATTTTTATCAAATTCAAATTGTTTTTCTAAAGGTTGTTTAAAAATTTCATCTTTCATCAATTTTTCCTAAAATTTGCTTTGCTTGTAAAATATCCTTGCTAATTTGTGCTTTTAAAAGTCTTAAATCATTAAATTTTTGATTTTCTCTAATATAATCAATAAACACAAGCTCAACTTCTTTAGGCACTTTTTCATTAAAATCATCTTCTAAAATATGTGTTTCAATTGAAAAATGCTCATCAGTAGAGCGAATACCTATAAAAGTAACACTATGAAAAGTTTTATTGTTAAATTTAACTATACTTGCATACACTCCATCTTTAGGCAAAAAAAAGTTTTTTACTTTTAAATTAATCGTAGCAAATAGCTCTTTTGAGCCTATACCCTGCCCTTTGATCACACTTGCAAAGATGCTATAAAATCTTCCAAGATATTCCCTTACTTGAAATACCAAGCCATTTTTAAGCATAGTTTTAATCATACTTGTATGAACGCTTTGGTTATTTTTTTTAAATTCATCCACTATAATAGTTTTTACACCACAAAGTTTATAGATGTCTTTAGCTTCCCATTTTCTTTCTTTACCAAATTTAAAATCATAACCTACAACAATTTTTTCTAAATGATTAAATTCGCTTAATAATAAATTTAAAAAATCTTTTGCGTTTAAATGCTTAATCTTTGTAAAACTCATAAAAACTAAAGGTATAGGGATGATTTTATTTCTAAAATTATTCGGGGTTAAAAAATCATTTTCATCTTTTAAAATAATCAGCAGCACTGAATTTTTACACAAATGCTTACAAAGCTCTAAATGCCCCAAATGCATACCATCAAAACGCCCTATAGCTAAACTTTTGATATTAGACTTTTTTATAGGCGTAGAAAAACTCCACATTACCTTCTTTTCCTTTTAGATAAGATTTTTGAGTATTTTTTAAAATCCAACCAAGCTTAGCACACTCTTTTTCAAATTTATCCCTTGCATTTTTAATGGCTTTTTCATCCTTAACTACGCCATTTTTATCGCGTTTAGCGCTTTTGCCTACTTCAAATTGCGGTTTAAAAAGCAAGATGATAAAATCTTTAGCTAATTTATCAATATCATCTAGCAAATAAAGTAAAGATATAAAACTCACATCACAAGTAATGACATCAAATTTTACATCACTTTTAAAAGCTCTTAAATCTGTATTTTCATATAAAATAATATTTTCAAATTCTTTCAAACTTTGATGGAGCTGATTAGACCCCACATCCAAAGCGTAAATAGTTTTTGCCTTTTGTTGATGTAAAATTTGTACAAAACCACCCGTGGAAGACCCTATATCAAGACAAATTTTATTTTCAATTTCTATGGGAAAATTTTGTAAAAAATATTTTAATTTATATGCGGCCCTACTGACAAATAATTCTTCTAAAAGTGTTAAATTTAACCTTTCATCTTCTAAAGGATTTTCACTTTCTATATTAAAAGAAGTTTTTTTTGTAACACCATTTAATAAAATTTGATTTTTTTCTATTAGCTCACAGGATTTGTTGCGACTAATATTTAATTTTTTGCTCACAAAAACATCAAACCTCATCAAAGCCTTTCAAAAGAGCATTCAACTCATCTTCATTAATACATTTAACACCTAAACTTTGAGCTTTTTGAAGCTTTGATCCAGCTTCTTCTCCATATAATACAAAATCAGTTTTTTTAGACACACTCGAACTTACTTTAGCTCCAAATTTTTCTAATAATTGCTTAAAATCTTCCCTTGGCTTGCTTAAAGTTCCTGTGATAACAAAGGTTTTGCTTGAAATACTTTCATTATGTAAAAGATCGATTTTTTCATCACTTAAATTTAAAATTTCATAAAAATGCTCGATGCGTTTGTGATTCACTTTTGTAAATTCTTGCAAACTTTTAGCCATTTGTTCGCCAAAACCTTCTAAATTTTCATAAGTTTCATAATTTTGCTCATACCATTTAAATCCAAAAGATTGTGCTAATTTTTTAGCCGCTACTTCACCAATATGCTCTATACCTAAGGCAGTAATAAAGCTTGATAGGGGACAATTTTTAGCATTTTCTATGGCATTTAAAAGATTAGTGATTTTTTTATCTTTAAAGCCTTCTAAATTTTCAAAATCACTATATTTTAAGAAAAATATACTTTCTATATTTGTGATTTTTCCTTCTTTAAATAGTAATTCTACGATATTTTCCCCAAGGCCATCGATATTTAAACATTTTTTAGAAACAAAATAAATGATAGAATTTACCAACCTTGCCTTGCAGTCTAAATTTTGACATTTTAAAAAAGCACCCTCATCTAAAAGCTCACTTGAACATTGTGGGCAAAGAGTTGGTTTGGCAATATCACTTTCTAAGCCATCCCTTCTTTGAGTAAATACTTTTGTGATTTTTGGTATCACATCACCACTTCTTATAATATTAACACTATCTCCAATTTTTAAATCAAGTCTTGCTATCTCATCAAAATTATGCAAAGTGGCTGATTTAACTATAACCCCATCTAAATTTACAGGCTCAAGAACCGCCACTGGAGTAATCACTCCACTTCTTCCAACTTGTAAATTTACTCCTAATAAGGTAGTGGTTTTTTCCAAAGCAGGAAATTTAAAAGCAGCCATAAATTTTGGAAATTTAACCGTATAGCCAAGCATATTGCAATGATTTAAATCATCCACTCTTACAACCATACCATCCATCATCATAGGTTTTTGATCTCTTAAATTTAGTAATTGTTTGTATTTGTCTATTACTTCGTCTAAATTTTTACAGCAAAATACAAAATCATCTTTTAAAAAACCAAGGCTTCTTATAAATTGCATTATTTGAGAATGCTTTGAAAAATTAAGAGTATTAAAACCTACACCCCAGGGATAAAATTTCAAATTTCTTTCTTTGGTAATGCTAGTATCAAGTTGTCTTAAAGAACCACTTGCTGCGTTACGCGGATTAGCAAATAAACTTAAATTTTCACTAGCTCTTTTTTGATTAATCTTTTCAAAATCTTCTTTTAAAATCACCACTTCACCGCGAATTTCTATTTTATCTTTATAGGGTATAGTTTGTGGGATATTAGAAATTTCTTTTACATTTAAAGTAATGTCTTCTCCCACTAAGCCATCTCCTCTGGTAGCACCGCTAATTAATCTACCATTTTCATAAGTAAGATTTAAACTAGCTCCATCAAATTTAGGTTCTATAAAAAAATCAAACTCACATTTAGCTCTTTTTGCCCAAGCTCTAAGTTCAGTCTCATCAAAAACATCTTCCATAGACCACATTCTACTCTCATGAGTGATTTTACGAAATTCACTTTGTATAATGGGGGCTACTTTTTGAGTAGGTGAGTTTGGACTGATTTTTTCTTGATGATTTGCTTCAAATTCTTTTAGTTCTTTAATAAGCTTATCGTATTCTTCATCGCTAGCTAATGGTTCATCATCTTCATAATATGCCCTCATCCACTCTTTTGCTAAATCTACTTTTTTTAAATACTCATCATAAGTCATTTTCACTCCAAAGAAAGTTCATCCATAGCTTTTACAAGTTCAAACATTTGTTTGTGGTCGTATATATCATGCACTCTTAAAATACTTGCTCCATTTTTAAAAGCTTCTAAATGCAAATACAAACTCCCAGCAAGTCTATTTTCTACATCACTAGGAAAATAAGCATTAATCACACTTTTTCTACTAGCACCGATTAAAAGTTCTTTTTCAAAATGCAAAAAATGCTCTAAATGCTTAATTAACATCATATTATGCCAAGGACTTTTACCAAAACCTATACCGACATCTAAAATCACATCTTTAACGCCAAATCGTTCTAAAATAGCTAGTTTTTGAGCAAAAAATTCATCAAGTTCAGCTAATACATCTTCATAGTGTGGGTCATCTTGCATATTTTGCGGAGTATTTTGCATATGCATTAGCATATAAGTAGCTTTGTATTTTAGCGCGAGTTTAGCTAAATTTTCATTTTTTAAACCACTTATATCATTAATCAGTTTAAAACCTCTATCTAAAGCATATTCTAAACAATACTCATCAAAGCTATCTAAACTAAAAATACATTGATTGTAAAGATTTTCTTGATAAATCATATCAAGAGTATTTTTCAAACGCTTAAATTCTTCTTCTTTTCCACAATAGACACTTTTAGGCCTTGAAGAAACCGCACCTATATCGATATAATCAGCACCTTGCTCGATAAATTGCGTGATTTTTTGTAAAACTTCACTTTCTTTTGCTCTACTTTGTGGATTAAAACTATCTTCATTGATATTAATAACCCCCATAAGCTTAGCTTTTTTAGGTTTTGAAAAATTAAATTTTAAAAAATTTGCTAATTCTTTGAGCTTGAAATCTTGCATTTTTTCTTTTTCTATTAATTTTACAATTTGTTCTTGAGTAGCCATTAAAAGTGCATTAGAATACTCTTTTGCAAGTATTACTTCTTTATGAGTAATGAGCTCAGCACCTACTCTTAATGCATCTTGTTTTAATATATTTGCCGCAGGAGCTTTAATATCTTTAATCAAAAAAAAATGAATTTTGCTTTTTTGACTCATTATTTTTTGACCCATTTTATGAGGCTTTATTATATTGCAAATTTCATTAAAATCTGTATTTGGATTAATTTTAAAGATTTTCATTTTTTCTCTCATATAACATTAATGCAATCGTGCTTAGTAAAATAGATGGTTTAGCGTTTAACTTAACAAGCTCATAAGCTTTATAAAAAAATTCAATCTCATCATCTTTTAATTTAATATCTTGTTTAAAGCATTCATAACTTAAAGCATCGAGCAAATCTAAACATTCGTTTTTATCTATATTTTCGTATTTTTTTAAAAAATTTAAAATACTAGCTAGATCCATTTTTTGCAAATTTAAATTTAAAATCATTCTTTCTTTTTGAATTTTATATTTTTCTATGATAAATCTTGATAAAACCGTTGGTAAAAATACATTTTTAGAAGGAGCTACTATGATAAAATAAACATTTTTTGGAGGCTCTTCAAAAAGTTTTAGTAAAAAATTTTGCGCTTCATCACGAAAAGATTTTGCCATTATAACTATAATTTTTGCATTTGCTTCAGCAATATAGCTTTCTTTCATGATAGCTTTTGCGGTTGCTTGGGAATTTTTATCATAGGTTAAATCATTTAATCTTAATTCTACATCAGGGTTTTTAGGTATAAAAAATTTTAAATTTTTAATACCAAATTCACTAGTAAGTTTTTCTTGTATAAAATCAAAATCATTATGTATTATGATTTTATTTCTAAGATTCAAATTTCTACCTTAGAAAAAATCGCAGCATCTAAACTTTTATCAAAAATCTTATATAAAGATATGAGCTTAAAATCAAGCTCTTTATCATTTGATGAGAGAAAAAAACTATTTTGCAATTGCTCATCAAACAACCACAACAAACTATCTTCTTTAGATCTTGCAATTTGAGATTTAAAGTCTGAATTTTTACCTATATAAAAATATACATAGCCATTAGGAAAGGATATACTTAAAAGATCATTAAGTAAGGCTATATCTTCTTGGTTTTTGCATGTTTTGTGATAAATTCCTTTTAAAGATACAAAAGGCACATAAGGTCTAACATTGTTAGCATTGATTTGACTTAAAAAATATTCTTCAAACCAAGTTCTTTGCTCATCCGTAATCATCACAAAAGTATAACCTTGCAACAATAAAGAAAGTTTTGAAGCGATCAAAGGCGACCACTCCAAACGCCTTTCTTCTAGCCAACTCATATAGGCACCACTTTGTCTAATTTGCTCTAGGGTAAATTTTAAAAAACTATTGCTCATTTACACATCTAATTTATAAACTTCATGCAATACCCTTACAGCTAATTCGCCGTATTTTTCATGCACGATCACTGAAATTTTAATTTCACTAGTAGAAATCATTTGTATATTAATATTTTCACTTGCTAAAGCTTTAAATGCCGCTGAAGCTACTCCTGAGTGAGATTTCATACCAACTCCAACAACTGAAACTTTCACCACAGCACTATCTGTTTCTATAAAAGCATTTTGTCCAAGAACTTTTTTAACTGCACTAGTTGCAAGATCAAGCTCATTTTCTGGCACAGTAAAGCTTAAATTCGTAGATCCATCAACTCCTGCATTTTGTATAATCATATCAACATTTATATTCTCATTTGCTAAAGTTTCAAAAATTTCAGCAGCAATACCTGGCTTATCATCAATATTTCTTAAAGTAATTCTTGCTTGATTTTTATCTAATGCAATCCCGCTTACCAAAGCTTTTTCCATACTATCCTCCTTAGTAATAATAGTTCCTTCATTTTCATTAAAACTGCTTCGTGTGACTAATTTTACATTTAATTTTTTCGCAAGTTCAACCGAACGATTTTGTAAAACTTTAGCACCTAAACTTGCAAGTTCTAGCATTTCTTCATAGGAAATTTTATCTAGTTTTTTAGCCTTTGGCTCTATTCTAGGATCGGTAGTATATACTCCATCAACATCTGTATAAATTTCGCACAAATCTGCATCCAAAGCTCCTGCTAATGCAACAGCACTCAAATCACTTCCACCACGACCTAAAGTAGTAACATTACCCATTTTATCAATACCTTGAAAACCAGCTATTACAACTATATAATCTTCTTCCAATGCTTTGTTTATATTTGTCGTATCAATATGCTCAATTCTTGCTTTAGTATAAACATCATCTGTAATAATCCCAGCGTTACGCCCTGAAAAAGCTACAGCTTTTAAACCCATTTCATTTAGTGCTATTGCTAGTAATGATGAAGTCACACGCTCACCACTACTTAAAAGCATATCCATCTCACGACCTGAAGGATTTTTACTAAAATGATGAGCAAATTCAATCAATTCATTTGTAACACCACTCATAGCAGAAACTACTACTACTAATTTATCACAAGTTTTTTTACTTTTTGCAACTCTTTTAGCAACCTCATCAATGCGCTCAAGAGTTCCAACACTCGTGCCTCCGTATTTTTGAACAATCAACATTAAAGATATCCTCCTTCTTTAAAGTATTTTAAAACCTTAAGATAAATAGGTTTTTTAAAATGATTGGTGATATTAAACACATCATCTAAAGAAACAAATTTATATGCATCAAATTCAGGTTCTTTGGTGTTTAAATTTACTTTTGCATTTGCCTTTAATCTCACTAGAAAATATTTTTGACTTTGCCCATCATAAGGATACATTTTTTGTGCAACTTTAGCAGGAAAATCATAATTTATCCATTCAGGAAATTCAGCCAAGATTTCAATCTCATCTGTGCCTATCTCTTCTTTTAGCTCTCTCATTAAGGCAAATTTGGCACTTTCTCCCTCATCAATTCCACCTTGGGGAAATTGCCAAACATCTTCCATATCATTGCGTTTTGCAAGCAAAATTTTGCATTCAAAAGGATAAGCTGATGACAGCACCACAGCAGCGACATTAGGTCTGTATTTTTTTTCTTTTTCCATAGTTTTCTTATCCTTGGCTTTAAATATAATATAATTCTAACAAAAAATACCAAATCTATTATTATTTTAAAGAAGTTTTTATGCATTTATATATACATATACCATTTTGTCAAAGTAAGTGTTTTTATTGTTCTTTTACATCTTTAAAAAAACAAGATTTTGAAATGGCATATCTTAAAGCCCTTATTGAAGATATTAAAGATAAAATTATTTTTTTTAAAATTAATAAAAAAAGCATAAAAACCATTTTTATAGGCGGTGGCACACCAAGTCTTATGGATGCTAAATTTTATGAAAAAATTTTTATTTTATTAAATGATTTTTTAGAAGAAAATGCAGAAATTACTATAGAAGCTAATCCAAGCTCAAGCAATTTTACATGGCTTAAAGAAATGAGAAATTTAAACATAAATCGCATTTCTTTTGGAGTTCAAAGTTTTAATGAAAACAAATTACAATTTTTAGGAAGAAATCACGATAAAAAAAGCATTTTTACTAGCATAGAAAATGCTAAAAAAGCTGGATTTATAAATATAAATATAGATTTAATTTATGATACAAAATTAGATAATACTAAAATGTTAGATTATGAAATTGCCAATTTATCGTTATTAAATATCACCCATGTAAGCGCTTATAATCTTACAATAGAAGAAAAAACTAAATTTGCTAAAAAATTTCATTATAAAAAAAATGCACCAAAACTTGCAAAATATTTTATACAAAATATAAAAAACTTAGGGTTTGATCAATACGAAATTAGTAATTTTGGACAAATTTGCAAGCACAATCTTGCTTATTGGCAAGGAAAAGACTATATAGGATGTGGTTTAAGTGCAGTGGGTTTTTTAAAAAACCAAAGATTTTACACTAAAAAAAATTTAAAAGAATATATAGTAAATCCTACTTTTAGAGAAATAGAAAATTTAAACCAAAATGATTTAAATTTAGAACATTTATTTTTAGGACTTAGGAGTATTATAGGGGTAGATGAAAAAAGATTAAAAACATCAGAAAAAGAAAAGGCCTTATTTCTTAGTAAAAAAGGCAAATTAATATATAAAAATGGATTTTTTTATAATACTAATTTCCTTTTAAGCGATGAACTTGCATTGTATATTAGTACTTAGTGTTTACATTCGCATGAAATTCTTTTAAAATCAGGTAAAAATAAAACAAGTGTATCTAAATTTTTAAGTATATCTTTGCAAAAATCATTTAAATCTTTTCTTATACCATAATATGCCCAAACGCCTTGCCTATCAACCTCTAAAAATCCAGCATCTTTTAAAATTTTTAAATGTCTTGATAATCTTGATTGGCTCATATTTAAAGAATTTTGCAAATCACACACACAAAGCTTTCCATACTTTTGCAAAAAAGCCAAAATCAAAATTCTACTTTCATCATTGATAGCACCAGTTATTTTTAAAAATTCTTGCATTCAAAATCCTTATATAAAAAACATTAAAATTCCAAAACTTATCGCTATAAACACTATCATGCTAGCAAACAATAATAAAAAGTTAAATTTAAATATCCTTTTTAACAAAATAAGCTCAGGTAAAGAACACCCTGCTCCAGCTATCAAAAAACTCATCATTATACCTGTTGGAATGCCAGCTGTAGTTAAAGCTAAGGCAACAGGTATCATAGCTGTGCAATTCATATAAAGCAAAACTCCTATAAAAGCAGCTATAAAAACTCCTAAAATTCCATAATCTTTCATATAATCTTGAAAAAAATCTTGAGGAAAAAATCCATGAATCACAGCACCAATACCCATACCTATAACAATATAAGGTAAAATTTTTTTATATTCTGCAAAACTTTGTGAAAATAATTTTTTGATTTTATTTTCTTTAGGTTTAGTTTTAAAATTTAATATTTTTGGATTATTTTTAATATTTTTTTCAAAAATCACACTAGCTTTTTTATGATGTGATTTTGAAGAAAAATTACTCATAGCACAACAACTTTTAGTATCTTCTTCTAAATTATTTTTTAAAAAATCATCATTAAAAAATTTACGAGTATTTATTTTAGAAACACAAAATGAAAGCAATAAAATAATGCTAAATAAAAATCCCAAATATAATAAAGAAATTTTCAAACCAAAACTAATTATAAAAACCACAATTATAATAGGATTTATCAAAGGTGAAGTGATAAGATAAGCTATACATACTCCAAGCGGAATTTTAGCTTTTAAAAATGCATTTAAAAGAGGTATGCTCGAACACGAACAAAATGGGGTTAAAGCCCCTAACATAATAGCTTTGATATAAGTTATAAAAGAATCTTTTTTTAAATGCTCATTAAAAAATTTAGAATAACGCTCATTTAAATAGCCAATGAGCATATTTACTAATATAAACAGTAATGAAATTTCAATAAATAAAACCAAAAAGTCTTTAAAAATGATAAAAATTTTTTCTTCAATCATATTAGCCTTCCTTTGTATTTTTAAAATAATATCAAAAATATATCAATATATCAATATATATTGATATATTAATATTATACAAGTAATAAAATTTTTAAGTAATTTTATGTAAAATGCATAAAGATTTTAAATTGAAAGAAGAATTAGCTATGAGTTTTGGCGAAATTATAGTTGTTTTAGTTATAGCTATTTTAGTGCTTGGGCCAGAAAAATTACCTTCAACCATAGTAGAAATAGCAAAAATCATAAAAGCTCTAAAAAGTAACATTGACGAAGCAAAAGCAAGTATCAATAAAGAATTAAAAATAGCAGAATTAAAAGATGAAGCTCAAAAATACAAAGATGAATTTTCTCAAACCAATGAAAATATCCGTAAAAAATTAAGCTTTGAAGAATTTGATCAACTTAAAGAAGATATATTAAATAACACTAAAGAAATAAAAGAACAAAAAGAAAATTTAGAAGATAATATACAAAATTTATCTCAAATTCAAAATAACACAAAAGAAAATACTCAAAAAATAGAAAGCTAAAAATGTTTGAAGAATTAAAACCTCATTTAGTCGAACTTAGAAAAAGATTATTTATAAGCGTAGCATGTGTTGTGGTAATGTTTTTTGCTTGTTTTGCTTTTAATGAATACATTATTGATATATTAAAAGCTCCTGTTGAAGCAGTTTTGCCTGAAATTTCTAAGCAAATGACCTTTGTGGAATTACAAGAGCCCTTATTCACAGCTATGAAAGTTTCTTTTTTTACAGCATTTTTAATATCTTTACCAGTAATTTTTTGGCAATTTTGGAAATTTGTAGCACCAGGACTCTATGATAATGAAAAAAAACTCGTCATTCCTTTTGTGAGTTTTGCAAGTATTATGTTTGCACTTGGAGCTTTATTTTGTTACTATATAGTCATACCTTTAGCATTTAAATTTTTGGTTGATTTTGGTGTGCAAACTCAAGATTTTAAACCTTTAATTAGTATAGGACTTTATGTGGGATTTTTTACAAAATTAATCATAGCATTTGGTTTAGCTTTTGAAATGCCTGTGATTACTTTTTTCTTTGCAAAGCTTGGACTTGTAGATGATGAATTTTTAAAAAAGCATTTTAGAGTTTCAGTTTTAATTATATTTGTCTTTGCTGCTATGATGACTCCACCTGATGTTATCTCTCAATTTTTAATGGCACTTCCTTTATGTGGGCTTTATGGTTTATCCATCTATATAGCAAAAAAAGTAAATCCAAGCAAAAAAGACAACAATGAATGAAGATTTTTTACTTTCAAATTATGATTATAGTTTGCCTAATGAATTAATAGCTAATTTTCCTATTTTACCCAAAGAAAATGCAAGACTTTTAGTGTATGAAAGAAAAAAAGATCAAATTTCACATCTATATTTTAAAGATTTAAATTCCATATTGCCCCAATGTGATATCATTTTTAATGACACTAAAGTAATCAAAGCAAGAATTTATGGCCATAAAGATACAGGTAGCAAAATAGAACTTTTTATAAATAATCCTTTTGCAAATGAAAGTTTTTTAGTACAAATTAGAGGCAAGGTTAAAAAAGATCAAATTCTATATTTTGAGCAAAATTTACAAGCTAAAATACTACAATTAAACAACGATGGCACAAGAATTGTAGAATTTTTTACCCATCAAAAAAAGCTCAACCATCAAGAGGTTTTTGACATATTAGATCACATAGGTCACATACCCTTGCCTCCTTATATAAAAAGAGCTGATGAAAATAGTGATAGTATTAATTATCAAAGTATTTTTGCAGATAAAAAAGGAGCAGTGGCTGCACCAACTGCGAGCTTACATTTTAGTGAAGATATGATCAAACAATTAAAAAAAAATCATAATATACATACTATCACACTGCATGTTGGAGCAGGAACTTTTAAAAGTGTAGAATGTGATAATATAAAAGATCATAAAATGCATTCAGAATTTTTTCAAATTAATGATGAAACTTGCAAAATAATTGATTCTAATCAAGCATTATTAGGTGTAGGTACAACAGTAACTAGATGTGTAGAGTATTATTCAAGATATAAAATCAAAGAAGGATTTTGTGATTTATTTTTACATCCGCATAATAAACCTCAAAGATTAAACTATCTTTTGACAAATTTTCACTTGCCAAAATCTACACTCATAATGCTTGTATCAGCCTTTATAGGTAGAGAAAAAACTTTGCAAATTTACACCCAAGCAATTAAAAATAAATATCGCTTTTACTCTTATGGTGATAGTATGCTTATAATTTAAGTTTTTCTTTTAAGAAATTTTTTATCTATATAGCCTAAATCAATTAATTTTTGATAAATTTTTAAAAGCATAGGACCACCTGTATTGCTACCACTTTTACCATGTTCTATCAAAACAACGACAACATATTGTGGATTTTCATAAGGCGCATAAGAAGTAATCCAAGCATGAGATCTTAAAAAATATTCTAAATCTTCTTCCTTAATACGCTTTTTCTCACTTTGTGAAATTCCAACAACTTGAGCTGTTCCTGTTTTAGCAGCTATAGTAACGGGAGAATTTTTTAAATATCTTGCAGTAGTTCCGCCTTCTTCGTGTGCTACCTCATACATAGCACGCCTTAAAAAAGGCAATTTTGCTAATTCAAAAGTGCTAAAAACACTTTCATTATTATCAAAATCTATTTTAGTAGCATTATCATCAATGCTTTTTAGAAAATGCGGGGTGATGGATTTTGAAGTAGCAATCATAGCTGTAAATTTAGCTACTTGCATAGGAGTGGCTAAAAAATTTCCTTGTCCTATGCTAGTATTTAAGGTTTCTCCTTGATACCATGGTTGATTGTATTTTTGTTTTTTCCAAATTTTATTTGGAACTGTGCCTATAAATTCATTTGGTAAATCCACTCCTGTTTTAGAACCAAAACCTAATTTTTCAAAAGTAGAACTAATAGAATCTATGCCAACTTCTAATGCACCTTTATAAAAATACACATCACAACTTTCTCTAATAGCATCATTCATATCAACATAGCCATGACCTATTGCTTTCCAACATCTAAATTTTCTACCACCTAATTCAAAATTACTATCGCATAAAAATTTTTGATGTTCATTGACTTTGTGGCTATTTAAAAAAGCTAAAGCTGTACCCATTTTAACAACAGAACCTGGAGGATATAAACCATTAATCAGTTTATTAGTAAAAGGATGGTTTAAATCATTAGACAAACGATCCCACTCTTCTTGGGTGATTCCTGTTACAAATGGATTTAAATTATACTCTGGAAAGCTACCAGCTGCCAAAATAGCACCCGTTTTAAGATCCATTATAACAGCTGCACCAGCTAAGCCTTCAAAAATTTCAGTTAGGTATTCTTGCAAATCAAGATCAATGGTTAATATAATATTACTTGAGGTTGGTTTTTTATGCGATAAAACTTCTATTTCTTTGTTTAAAGCATTGACCTTGCTAACTTTTTCTCCTTTTATACCTTGTAAAATATCATTATAATAACGCTCTATACCACTACGACCCACATAACTTGTAAGTCTTGCTATCTCATTTTCATTCATATCATTTAAATTTGCTTTACCTACATATCCTATAACATGACTAGCCAAAGAATCATAAGGGTAAAATCTTTGTGTTGTAGATTTTACTTGCATATTTTCGCGTAGTTTTAATTTTGTAAAATGTTTATTCATAGCATCATATTCAATAAATGGAACCACTTCTATATAATCTTGATTATAATATGAATCTGCTTTTATATAAGCTCTTTTAAGCTTAGTGATGTTTAAATCAGGAAAAGCTTCAACAATCACCTGCAATTCTTTATCTAAAAGATTTCTATTTTGTTTTTTAATGTATAAATAAGGTTTAATAGAAATAGAAAAACCAAGTTTATTAACCGCTAATGGTCTGCCTTTTGTATCTAAAATTTGACCCCTATCAGATGCTAAGGGCTGAACTTTAATAGAATTTTGTTTTGCAATTTCTTCATAATAGACATTAGATTTTATACTAATATAATACACCCTTACTAATAAAAGTATAAAAAATAAAGCTATAAATATCATCACTAAACGCAAACGCATTAAATTTTACCTTTAAAAATTACAAAAGAAATCAATGCTTCTAGGGCAAAAAACCACAAATATTCAATACCAAATTTTAAAATTTTTTGATTATCTAAATAAGCTAAGAATACATCAAAAATATAAATAAAAATATAAGCACAAAAAGTAAAAATAACCAACAAATAAGGCCCAAGTTTTAGCTTACTTTTAAACCAATCCACAAATACATTATAAAAAACAAAAAAAGCTATCCAAGAACTAAAAATATAAAATCCATGGATAATATCAATCAATAAAATATAAAATAAAGAAAAATACCATCTAAAATCAAGCTTATTAAGCGTTCTTTCTCTTTCTTTTAACAATACAATCATATAGCAAAAAAACACCCCAATTAATGGTGGTAGCCAATAATATATCGATGAGAGAATCTGATAAAATATCAATGAAAAATAAAAAAATAGATAAGACAAATCAAATTTATTTTTAATCTTAGTTCTCATTTAAACCTAAGCTTTCATTGATAATTACTTGTTCTAGTTTTTCTATGCCTTGTTTTTTTAAATTTGAAATTAAAATTGCATTTTTGTTAGCATTTAAAAGTTTTGTCTTTTGGCTTTGATTTAATTTATCACATTTTGTAAAAACTGTGATTTTTTTTTGATCCGCTCTTAAAAATGAATTTAAATACTCGTCTAAATTTAAATCTATATCTAATTTTTCATGTCTAGAATCAACCAAATGTATAAAAAGCTTTATAGAAGTTCTTTCTTTTAAAAATTCGTCTAAATTTTTATTCCAAATTTCTTTAGTTTTTTTGCTAACTTTAGCATAGCCAAAACCTGGCAAATCAATAAAAATTAATTTAAATTTTTCCTCTTGTCTTTTACAATTTAGTTCAAAAAAATTAATTAATTGAGTTTTTCCTGGAGTAGATGAGCTTTTTGCTAAATTTTTATTTTTACACAAGGTATTAATCAATGAACTCTTGCCAACATTAGATCGACCTAAAAATGCAATCTCAGTACAAATTGGCTCTGGAGCATTATCTATTTTTGATGCAGAAACTAAAAATTTAGCATTAAGTATCATTCTTTCACTTCAAATATAAATTTAGCTGGTTTGTTATCTTTGCTAATAACCCTATAAGTCATATTTTTTCTATCTACTATTATTTTATCTCCAAATAATTGCTTATTTGTTTCAAGCTCAACAATATTTGCATTCCCAATAATCTCATAAGTGTCATTTTTCACAGTATAGATAAATTCATCACCACTACCGTGATAAGTTTTATCTTTCATTTGAATTTTAAATTTAGCATCATCAGTGGCGATATATTTTATAGGCTGTTTATTTTTCATAAAAATAGTTAATTTTTGGGATTTTAATATATCTTTTCCTTTTTTTACTTCTACATCACCACTTAAAATACTTTTTTCATTTTTTTCATCCAAGTAAAAATCTTTCGCACTCACTTCTATTTTTTGCATAGCTAAAGAAACAACACTAATTAGACATAAACTCATTAATAATCTAAAAACCATGCTTTTATCCTTTGAATTTTTAATGTCTTATCTTCAATTTGATATGAAAAATTATCTCCAAAAATTTCATTTAATCCCACATAGGCTTTAAATTTATCATTAGAATAAAGTATTTTTTTATCCATATCATAAATTGCTTTTTGGGTAAAAATAGAAGTTTTGTTTAAATCAAAATAACTCACATTGCCTTCTAAAACAGATTTTGTCTCATCTCTTATAAGCAAATTTGAACTTAAATTATAATCTACACCTTTAACTTTTAAATCATCAAAAATATCTTTATCTTCATATTTTACCCAACGCGTAGCTTCATAACTTGCTTTGACATTAGTACTATTTAACTCATAATCAATTACATCAAAAGCTTGAGTATTAGCCACTTGAATATTTTGTGGTTTGATATTAAACAAATATGGATCTTGTGTGCTTAAAATCACCATTACAAAAACAAACAGGCTCATTAAAATAGCAAAAATTTTTATCGCCAAAGTTTATCCCATTGTGCTTGCATATTATTATACTCGATTAAAATTTCTATCATCTCACTTACAGCACCATTTCCACCTTTTCTATTTAAAACCTTATGTGTTTTTAACGCTTTGTGTCCATCTTTTGGTTTAAAACTATATTCTACAGCTTCCAATAAAGCCATATCATTATAATAATCCCCAATAGCAGCACATTGAGAAAAATCTAAATTTAATTTTTCTAAAATTTCTTTTGCGCAAGTTAGTTTATCGCTAATTCCTTGATAAACAAGATCAATTTTCAAATCTCTAGCTCTAAAATACACACACTCGCTAGTTCTTCCTGTAATGATTGCAACTTTTTTTCCAAGTTTTTGCCACGCTTCTATCGCAGCTCCATCTTTTACATTAAATTCTTTTATCTCGCCATAATTTTGCGTGTAGATGATTTTACCATCTGTTAAACAACCATCTACATCTAAAAATATAAGTTCTATCATGTTATTCTCTTACTATAAATGCACCTGGAAAAGATCCACTATCTACAAAATCTCTTGCTTCTTGTTCACTTCTAAAGCCTTTTAAAAATACTCTATGCAATCCATCTTTAACACTTGTTTGGATAGTAGAAGTATAAGATTGATAATTTTTATATCTACTAGCAATTAAATCTGCACCACTTTTATTTCTAAAAGCACCAATTTGCACCATAAAATTTCCACCTTGGAAAATATGACCACTATCAGCGATTTCTCCGTTGCTACCTAGATTAGAATTAGTATGAACTGAACCTGAATTTGCGCTTGTACCAAAGCCAATCACTTCAAGTCTAACAGGAGCTGTTCCAGCTTGAATCATATCAATATCTCTTGCTGCGACATTTGATAAATCAATAATTCTTCCTGCTACAAAAGGGCCCCTGTCATTAATTCTAACTGTTGTTTGGCGTTGATTTTTTAAATTGGTTACTTTTACAATAGTATTCATAGGTAAAGTTTTATGCGCTGCTGTATAAGCGTGCTGATCATAAGTTTCACCATTAGAAGTTTTTTTACCATGAAAACCTGGACCATACCAACTAGCTATACCATCAGCAGTTTCCCCTACTTCTACAACAGTTGGATAATAAGTTTTACCATTGATAGTATAAGGTTTCATTGTGCCTTTAAGATTAGTATTATTATGCTTTACACTTTTAAAATCTCTTTCTGGATAATACACAGTAGGAGCACTTATAGGTGCCATACTACAAGCACTAAATAAAATTCCAGCACAACTAGCGACTAACGACTTTTGTATGATTGTTTTTTGATGCTTTTTTAGCAGTTTGAATTTTCTCATTTTTCTTCTCCTTGATTTTTAAAACTAATTTTTGATTGATATTGATCAAATTTCCTTTGATTTTGTTATATTCTTTTATGGTTTCAACACTAATATTATGCTTTCTAGCTATGGTATACAGGCTATCTCCTTTTTTTACAACATAAATTTTAGTATAAGGGATAGTTGTATCTACTTTAGCTAGTTTTACTTCTTTTAAATCCTGTTTAAATGCAGAACTTTTCCCAAGTGGCACATATATATAATAATCTTTTTTATCAGGTGGAGTAAAATCAAAATTAAAATGCGGATTATAGCGTTTAAATTCTTTATAAGGCATTTTAGCAAGTTTTGCAAGTTCTTTTAGTGAAACACTAGCTGGAACAGGAATTTTTTCTACTTCTCTAGATAAAGCATAGTTTAACAAAGCACTATCTTGAGAGATTAAAAAATCATTATTATTCGCTAAAAAAGCCATGGTCAAAATTTTTCGTATAAAAACTCTAGTTTCTAAAGGTAAAAATTTCTTATCTGGATCAAGCAAAACCTTTAAATCATCACTTTTAGCCATTTTTATAGCTTGTCTTAGTTTTCCATCACCACAATTATACGCTAAAATCGCTAAATACCATTTTCCAAATTGTTCTTTTAATTGTCTTAAATAAGCAATTGCAGCATAAGTTGATTTTACTAAATCTTTTCTTTCATCCACATAAGGATCAATTCTTAAACCTAAAGTTTGTGCGGTTGGTTTCATAAACTGCCAAACACCCACTGCTTTAGTCCTAGAAACACTATGAGTTTTTAAGCCTGATTCTACAATAGCTAAGTATAAAAATTCTTGAGGTATGTTTTCTTTTTCTAAAATTTTACGGATAATTGGAGTGATTTTATAAAATTCTCTCATAGTATCAACTAAAGTTTTAGAATGCATATCAATCGAAGATTCTTTAAATTCTAAAAAAATCACATCGCTTAAATAATTTGGTTCAATATCTAAATTTCTTAAAATTTGTGCTTGCTGGCTATAGTGTTCTGGGCTAGTTTGTAAAGCATATAAATGCGTGCAAAATAAAATTATTAAACAAAGAATTTTGTTTTTTATCATTTTATACCTTGAAAAAACAATTTGTTTGCATTTAAATTAGTAATTTTAGCTACTTCATTTTTGGTAATATTTAAAATTTGAGCTATTTTTTGTGCTACAAAATGAGTTAAAATAGGATCATTTGTTTTACCCCTGTGAGGCTCTGGAGTTAGGTATGGTCCATCAGTTTCTAAAAGTAATTTTTCTTTTGGGATTTTGGGTAAAATTTCAAGTAAATTTTTAGCATTTTTAAATGTTAAAACTCCACCTATACCAAAATAAAATCCTTTTTTTGATAAATTTAACAAAAGCTCACTAGCATTAAAACAGTGCAATACTCCACCATTTAATCTATCTGCATATGAATTTAAAATATTATAACTATCTTCATTTGCATCTCTTACATGGACGATTAAAGGTTTATCATATTCTAATGCTAAATTGATTTGAGAAATGAAAACTTCTTTTTGCTTTTCTTTTATCTTAACATCTTCACTTTTTAAACGATAATAATCAAGCCCACATTCTCCAACGGCTATACATTTTTCATCAGTGATAAATTCTTTTAAAATTCCTATATCAAATTCATCTATATCATAAGGATGTACTCCACATGCAAAATATACACCCTCATAACGATACGCAATCTCTCTTGCCCTTGGTAAATCTTTAATATCAGCTCCTGGAATGATGATCTTGTGCACTCCATTTGCAAAAGCATTACAAAGCATTTCATCTAAATAACCAAAATAAGCTTGATTATCTAAATGACAATGAGTATCTATGATTTTATTTTCAAAATCACAATCTAAAAACATACCTCTACCCTATTTCTTCCATTAGCTTTTGCTAAGTCTAAAGCTTTTTGAGCATTATTATATAAATCTTGAGCATTACTTCCTTTTTGACCGAATGCAACCCCAATAGACACGCTATAATCAACTTCATCTAAAGCAATCAACGCACTTTCTTTAGAAATACTCACTCTAATGTTAGAAAAAGTTTTTAATGCATCTTTATTTCCGGTATTTTTTAACACCACATAAAATTTACCATCTTCAATTTTAGTTGCTAAATCCATACCACGAATTTGATCTTTGATTTTTTTAGCAGTATATTTGATGATTCCATCACCACAATCGTAACTAATCTCATAATTAATAGTCGCTAAATTATCAATATCAATTAACGCCAAAGCAAAATCTTCTCCATCTTGAACATCTTCAAGATAATCATAAAATTTTTTCTCAAAAGTAATATGATCATCAAAACCTGTAAGTAAATCTTTATTTAAGCTATATTCATCTAATAAAACACATTTTTGCATATAATCAAGACAATTATTAACTCTACAATTTAAAGATTCTTTTTGGAAAGGTCTAATCACATAATCATTTACACCTTTTCTAAACGCTCTAGCTTCTAAGGCATCATCTTTATCGCCTACCATAATAACTCCAAGATCTATTTTAGAGTATTTTGAGCGAATTTCGACTAATAAATCTTCTCCATTAATCACTGGCATAGTTGCATCGCAAATTACTAATTTCGTATCAGGATTATCACTTAAATAATTTAAAGCCTCTTCTCCGTGCGCAGCCGCTAGGACATTGAAAAGTTGATTATTTAAATTCTTTTTCATTTCAGCGCGTAAAGTCACATTTGCTATGGCTAATATAATTTTAGTTTTATTGTTTTTTTGAAGCATTCTAATAGAGCTTAACATCTCATCAATACAGCTTTCGCTTTCTTTTTGGATGTAGTGGATAATGTCTTTTTCCATAAATTTCTTTCTAGTTTGCCCATCACTACTTCCTGTTAAAACAATAGCAGGGATATTTTTTTCTAAAACCACATCCACAACTTCACCATTAGGAGCATCAGGCAAACAAAGATCAACAAAAGCCATGAAATAATCATTTTTTAATAATTCTTTTGCCCCATTCATATCAAAAGCAACATCTACTTTTAATCCTAAAGTGCTCTCAACTTTTTTCGCTAAAAGCTTTGTAAGCATTTTATTATCATCAATAATTAAAATTTTTTCTTCCATAGACAATCTCTCTTTTGTAAAATATTTAAAATAAAATCATTATTATAACATATTGAAATTTACTTTTTATTGTTTTAAAGTAAAGTTTTTGCAAATTCTAATGCTTCTTGGGTGATGCTTTCTCCGCTAACCATTCTTGCTAACTCTTTAATTCTTTCTTCATCTTCTATTTTTCTAACTTTGCTTTCGTTATTGTCTTTTTCAACTAAAAAGTGATTTGTTGCTTTTGAAGAAAGTTGCGGTAAGTGAGATATTGCAAAAATTTGGTAAAAATTAGCTAATTCTTTAAGTACTTTCGCTATACTCATAGCCTCCTTACCGCTTAAATTCGCATCAATTTCATCTAAAAATATAATGCCTTTAGCATTATTTGTGATATTACACTCAGTGGCAATAAATGAAAGTCTTAAACGATTAATCTCTCCTGAACTAAGATTTTTTACATTTGCTTCATCAATACTTAAAGCAATCTCATCTTTTCCTAAAATTCCTAATTCACACTCTTTTATTTGCAATTTCACATCTTTCATATAAAGTTTTAAAAGATAAGAATTTAACAATTTTTCTAAATCTCCAAGTTGATTTTTACGTGCTAGGGTAATTTTTTGGCTTTTTTCTTCTAAAATTTCTTTAAATTTTAACACTCTTTGCTCCAATTCTTTTTTTTCAAAACTTAAATTTTCATAATAAGCTAATTCTTTCTTTTTGGTTTTTAAAGCCTCTAAAGCTTCTTCTATACTTCCATATTTTGATATTAAAGAAGATAGTTTTTCTATACGATCAAGCACTTCTTCTATATTAAATTCAAATTCATCAAAACTTTGATTTTCCCAAATAACTCTTAATTCATTTAAACACTCAGAAAAAAAAGAACTATCCACATCACTAATATTTAACGCATCAATAACAGCTGATTCTAGCTCAAAAATTTTACTAGCCTTATTCCATGCTGCATCAATTTTATCTTTTTTTGAAAGTCTTTTTTTTAGATTCATTAATTCTTCAAATTCACCAATTTTTGGATTAATATTTTGAATTTTTTCTATTTCAAAGCTAGTAAATTCTTTTAACTCTTCAACTTTTTTTTCTTCTTCTTTAATGCATTCTAATTTGTTTTTATCTTCTATATATTGTTTAAATACTTCTTTAAATTCTTGTTTTAAGACTTTAAATTTAGCATCTTTTTTTTCTTGCATACAATCAAGTAAATTTAAAAATCTTTCATTTGAAAATTCATTATTTTCCTTAGCTGAAAGATATTTTATAAATTCTTTTGATAGGGTAAGTAGATTTTTTTTAGAAATAAGTTGATTATTTATAAAATAACGAGTATTTTTATCTTTTAAATATTTAAATACGTTTAAATCTTCATTTTCTATCCCAAAGTCTTCTAAATTTAGCTTTTCATCCAATAAAATTTCTACCATTTTTGCTTCACTCTCACTCAAAGCAAAAGCAGATAAAATAGCTTTAAAAAGCACTGATTTACCAGCTCCACTAAGTCCGGTAAAAACAGTAAGACCAGGTTTAAGATCTAATTTTGCTAATTTAAAACCTAAATTTTCTTTAATCAAAATACTTTCTATCATTATTCTCCCCAATTTAATTTTTCTTTTAAAACTTGAAAATAATCTCTATTTTCTTTATGTATAAAATTCAATTCTTTTTTGCTCAAACCTATGGTTACTTTTTCATATTCTTGCGGATTGATGATTTCTTGTCCATCTAAATACAACAAACATTGTTTTACTTTTAATTCAAGCTCAAATCCAAGCGGCAAAACTATGGGGCGTTGTGTTAGAGAATGAGAACAAACAGGAGTTAAAACAAAAATTTCACTTAAAGGATGCACTATTGGCCCACCTGCACTGATGTTATAAGCAGTAGAGCCACTAGAACTTGCTATAATCAAACCATCTCCATAATAAGAATTAAAAAGCTTATCCTTAAAAAATACCCCTACTTCAGCCATTAAAGCATTATCTCTTGAAAATACTGCATCATTAAAAGCATATTTTTTGTAAATTTTTCCATTTTTATGCAAAGAAATTTGCAACATTTTTGCAGTTTCTATTCTAAATTTTCCTTCAAAAAAATCTTCAAAAAAATCTTTTATTTCATCAAAAGAGCAAGCTGTTAAAAATCCTAATTTTCCAGCATTTATACCCAAAATAGCCTTTTTAAATTTAAAGCTTTGCCTACATAAAGATAAAAGTGTGCCATCACCCCCTAAAGAGATCAAAAAATCTAAATTTTGTAAATTTTTTCCAGTAATATCTTCATCATTTAAAAAAAACAAAGAAACATTTCTTTTTTTTAAAATATCTTGCAAAATTATAATTTGCTCGTTTAAATTTGTATCTTTACGACAAAATAAACCAATTTTTTGAATTTTTTCTATATCAATTTGCTTTTTCATAAAAAAATTATAACAAAACTTAGCTAAGCATAAAGAATAAAATAATATAATTACAATTTATTAAAACAAAATCACAGCTTTTAAGGAAAAATTTTGAGAACTCATTACAATACAGATCTTGATATTAAAAATGTCGGCGAAGAAGTGACATTATGTGGTTGGGTAAATTCTTATCGCGATCATGGCGGTGTGATTTTTATCGATCTTAGAGATCGCACAGGATTAATACAATTAGTTTGCGATCCTGCGGATAATCAAAAAGCACATAATATAGCTTCTAGCGTAAGAAATGAATATGTTTTAATTGCAAAAGGTAAAATCAGACCTCGCGGAGAAGGATTAATTAATCCTAAATTAAAAACAGGCGAGATTGAAGTTGTTATTAATGAGCTAAATATAGAAAATGAAAGTTCAGTCATACCTTTTGCAATAGGCGATGAAAGTGTAAATGAAGAGCTAAGATTAAAATATAGATTTTTGGATTTAAGAAGTAAAAAATTATATGATAATTTTGCTTTAAGATCAAAAGCTTGTATCGCTGCTCGAAATTCTTTAGCTAATATGGGATTTTTAGAAGTTGAAACTCCTATTTTAACCAAAGCAACACCAGAAGGTGCTAGGGATTATTTAGTGCCATCTCGCGTGCATCAAGGCGAATTTTATGCCCTACCTCAAAGCCCTCAGCTTTTTAAACAGCTTTTAATGTGTTCAGGTTTTGATCGCTATTTTCAAATAGCAAAATGTTTTAGAGATGAAGACTTAAGGGCAGATCGCCAGCCTGAATTTACTCAAATTGATATTGAAATGAGTTTTTGTGAGCAAAAAGATATTATCAATATGGCTGAAAATTTACTCAAAGATATATTTAAAGCCTGTGGAAAAGAAATCACTATACCTTTTAGACAAATGAGTTATAAAGAAGCTATGGAAAATTATGGTTCTGACAAGCCTGATTTAAGATTTGATATGAAATTTATTGATGTGATCGATATATTTGCGAAATCAAATAACGAAATTTTTGCCAATATAGCCAAAGACACTAAGAAAAATCGCATCAAAGCTTTAAGAGTTCCAAAGGGAGATACAATTTTTTCAAAAAGACAAATGCAAAGATTTGAAGAATTTGTGCGTAAATTTGGAGCAGGAGGGCTTGCTTTTATACAAATGAAAGAAGATGGGCCAAAAGGACCACTTTGCAAATTCTTTAGCGAAGATGATTTAAATACCCTACTTAAAAGATGTGAGTTAGAAGTTGGCGATGTGGTATTTTTTGGAGCTGGGGCTAAAAAAACTGTTTTAGATTATATGGGTAGATTTAGAATTTTCTTAGCTAATGAAATGAATATCATCGATGAAGAAAAATTAGAATTCTTATGGGTTGTTGATTTTCCTATGTTTGAACAAAATGATGATGGAAGTTACTCAGCAATGCATCATCCTTTTACAATGCCAAAAAATATAGATGAGCAAGATTTGGAAGAAATTAATTCTATTGCTCATGATGTGGTTTTAAATGGAGTAGAATTAGGCGGTGGAAGTATAAGAATTCATAAAAGCCCTATTCAACAAAAAGTATTTAAGCTTTTAAATATTGACGAAGAAGAGCAAAGAAAGAAATTTGGATTTTTACTTGATGCTTTAAGTTTTGGTGCTCCTCCACATGGTGGAATAGCCATAGGCCTTGATAGATTAATCATGCTTTTGACTAAATCTTCAAGCATTAGAGAAGTTATTGCTTTTCCTAAAACTCAAAGAGCACAATGTCTTATGACTCAAGCTCCAAGCGAAGTTAGTAATGAACAAATGAGAGAATTAGGGATTAAATTAAGGGAGAATATCAAATGAAACAATTGTTTTTAATCATCGGCGCACCAGGTAGTGGAAAAACAACAGATGCAAGCATCATAGCTCAAGATGATGTAAATATCACTCATTATTCTACTGGCGATTTATTAAGAGAAGAAGTAGCAAGTGGTAGCGAACTTGGAAAATTAATCGATAGTTTTATTTCCAAAGGAAATTTAGTGCCTTTAGATGTAGTTGTAAATACTATCATTACAGCATTAAAAAATGCTCCAACCAATACTATTTTAATAGATGGTTACCCAAGAAGTCTTGAGCAAATGTTAGAATTTGATAAAGTTTTAAAAACACAAAATGAAGTTGTTTTAAAAGGTGTAATTGAAGTTCAAGTAAGCGAAGAAGTAGCTAGAGAAAGAGTTTTAGGCCGTGCTAGAGGCTCTGATGATAACGAAGAAGTGTTTAACAATAGAATGAAAGTTTATTTAGAACCTTTAAAAGAAATTATAAATTTTTATTCTAAAGAAAATTTACATTTTAGCATTAATGGCGAAAGAAGCATAGAAGCTATAGTAGCTGATATGAAAAAATTAATTCAAAGTTTATTAAAATAAAGGATACAAAATGGATATTAGTAAAATTAAAATTGGAGAAAATCCAAACAAATTAAATGCCCTAATAGAAATTCCATATGGCTCAAACATCAAATACGAACTTGATAAAGAAAGTGGTGCTATAATGGTTGATCGCGTGATGTATTCAGCGATGTTTTATCCTGCAAATTATGGTTTTATACCAAATACCTTAGCAGATGATGGAGATCCTATTGATGTTTTAGTATTAAATGAATACCCTATACAAGCTGGAGCTGTAATTCCTTGTCGTTTGATTGGTGTATTGCTTATGGAAGATGAAAGCGGAATGGATGAAAAATTACTTGCTGTTCCTGTAAGCAAAATAGATCCAAGATATGACAGTATTAAAAGTTTAGACGATTTGCCAAAAGCAACTTTAGATAAAATCAAAAATTTCTTTGAAACATATAAAATTTTAGAACCTAACAAATGGGTTAAAGTAAAAGAATTTGCTGGAATTGAAAAAGCAAGTCAAATTTTAGAAAATTCTATCAAAAACTATAAATAACAATTTAAGGATTTAAAATGAAAAGTATTATTGCTTTAGGTGTAGCTTTAATAATATTGCTTGGTGCAAGTATTGGTTTTTATGTGTGGTATTTTGATGATGAAAAAACTTATGTGTATGATTATGCAAAAGAAAATAATTCATATAAAAATTACTCAAGCACAAATCAAGATTATAGCTATAACACTCAAAACAATAATACCTATAATCAAAATTTAAATTCTTACACTAATGAGACAAATGAACTAACTCAAACACCTTCTATTCAAGAAGTACAAGAAAATTCAAACAACACCGCAAATATAAATAATAATTTAAAAGATGATACAAGCAAAAAAGAAGAAATTATAAATAACGAAAAACCAACAAATCCTACCCAAGAAGAATCCAAACCAATAAAAAATTCTACCAAAGAAGAACAAACTAGCTCTTTTAAACAAAAACCTACTAGCTCAAAATCACAATATAAAAGCACTATGCAAGAATACATCGAAAAAGGCAAAACAAGTAGATATGAAAGTAGATTAAGCAGTGATTTTGTAAAAGTTTATGTTTTAAATGGCAAAACTTTAAGTGATTATAGAATTGGACTTTTAAATGAAATGATTCGCCCTATTGCTGAAAATTCAAAAGATTATAATTTAACTATTTTTATCCAAATGCTTCCAAATGACAATATGAATTTAAGTATTTATAATAAAGATATTATTTTTGATAAAAATAAGAAAAAATACAAATATGTTAATATGGATATAAAAGATTCTAAATTCTTATTTGACAGAAATGGCTATAGTGATTATAGCAATGAAGACATACTTGAAAAAATCAATCAAAGTTTAGCAAGAGAAGATATCATCAAAAGAGTGAAAATTCAAGGTTATGCAGATGATAGAGGAAGTTCTTTTGCAAACTATATGATAGGCTTAAATAGAGCAATGAATGTCGCAAAACATTTCTTTACTTTCACAGAGGTAGTGCAAATTCAATCTTTAGGTAAAGATCAATACCCACTAAAAGATAAATCTGATCAACAAAGACAAGACAATCGTAAAGTAGAAATTAGTTTTTATAACTAATTTCTACATCAATTTCAAAACTTCTTTAATATTTTTAAGCTAATATAGCAATTTTACATCTCTTCTTTAAGGTAAACATTATGTATGATAAATCACTAGAAAAAGAATATTATAAAATTTGCGAAGAGCGTGGATATTTTGAAATAGATGGTAATAAAAAAATTCAAAAAAAAGATAAAAATTTTTGTATCATGATGCCTCCACCAAATGTAACAGGTGTTTTACACATAGGGCATGCTCTAACTTGTACATTGCAAGATATCACAACTCGCTATAAAAGAATGGATGGATACAAAACACTTTATCAACCAGGGCTTGACCATGCAGGTATTGCAACTCAAAATGTAGTAGAAAAACAGCTTTTAGCTCAAGGTATAACCAAAGAAGAATTAGGAAGAGAAGAATTTATAAAAAAAGTTTGGGAATGGAAAGAACAAAGCGGTGGAACCATAGTAAAACAAATGAGAATTTTAGGCATCACTCCTGCTTGGAGTCGTTTGCGTTTTACTATGGATGAGGGTTTAGTTAATGCTGTAAAAAAAGCCTTTGTAGATCTTTATAACAAAAAACTTATTGTTCGTGGAAATTATATGGTAAATTGGTGCACACACGATGGTGCATTAAGTGATATAGAAGTAGAACACAAAGAAAACAAAGGAAAATTATACCATTTAAGATATTTTTTAGAAAATAGCAATTCTTATATAGTAGTTGCTACAACAAGGCCTGAAACATATTTTGGCGATAGTGCTATTATGGTTAATCCAAATGATCAAAGATATAAAAATCTAATAGGACAATATGCCATTTTACCTTTAATCAATAAAAAGATCAAAATCATTGCTGATGAGCATGTTGATATGGAATTTGGAACAGGAGCTGTAAAAGTAACCCCCGCTCATGATGTAAATGATTATGAAGTTGGATTAAGACATAATCTTGAATTTATTACTATCTTTGATGAAAAAGGAATTTTAAACGAGCATTGTTTAAATTTTAAAGGCAAAGAAAGATTAAAAGCTAGAGATGAAATAGTTAAAACCTTAGAAGAAAAAGGTTTTGTAGAAAAAATAGAAGATTATACCAATCAAGTTGGATATTGCTATCGTTGTAAAAATATTGTTGAGCCCTATATTTCCAAACAATGGTTTGTGAAAAATGAAATTGCTAAAGAAAGCATAGAAAAGGTTAATCTAGGTGGAAGCAAATTTTATCCTTCGCATTGGATTAATAGTTTTAATGCTTGGATGAGAGAGCTGAAAGATTGGTGTATTTCAAGACAGCTTTGGTGGGGTCATCAAATTCCTGTGTATTATTGTCAATGCTCACATGAATGGGCAAGCGAAGAAACTCCTACTTCTTGTCCAAAATGTCAAAGTAGTAATTTCAAACAAGATCAAGATGTATTAGATACTTGGTTTTCATCAGGACTTTGGGCAATGAGTACTTTAGGATGGGGCAATAAAGAATGGGGTAAAAACACCCTTTGGAATGAAAGCGATTTGAAAGATTTTTATCCTAATTCTTTATTGATCACTGGTTTTGATATTTTATTTTTTTGGGTTGCTAGAATGATGTTTCAAAGCACCAATGCCTTAAATGAACTTCCTTTTAAAGATATTTATTTACATGCTCTTGTAAAAGATGAGCAAGGTAGAAAAATGAGCAAATCTTTAGGCAATGTCATAGATCCAGTTGAAAGTGTAGAAGAATATAGTGCTGATATTTTGCGCTTTACCCTAGCCTTGCTTGCAATCCAAGGAAGAGATATTAAGTTAAGTAATGACAAGCTTTTGCAAGTTAGAAATTTTACAAACAAGCTTTACAATGCAAGCAAATTTTTACTTTTAAATGAAGAAAAATTTGAAGATTTAAATCCAAATCAAATCCAATCAACATTAGCAAAATACATACTTTCTCGTTTTAATCTTTGTGTTAAAGAGGTAAGAGAAAATTTAGATAATTATCGTTTTAATGATGCAGCAAATACTTTATATAGATTTTTATGGGATGAATTTTGCGATTGGGGTATTGAACTTAGCAAAGCTGAAAAATCAAGCATAAAAGAACTTGGAAGTATTTTTAAAGAAGCACTAAAACTTTTAAATCCTTTTATGCCATTTATTAGTGAATATTTATATCATGAGCTTAGCAAAACTTCCATCCATACACATGAATCTATTATGATTTCTAAATATCCTGAATTTACTTCTCAAGATAAACAAATAGAAGATTTATTTAATATTATCATTGAAAGTATAGTTTCTGTGCGTCGTGCTAAAACTTTAGTAGATTTAGCTAATACAAAAATTCAAAAAGCTTATATAAAATTAAACGATTTTTCTTTGAGCGAGCAACTTAAAAATTATACTAATTTCATCACTACTCTTGCAAAATGTGAACAAATTGAATTGGTTGATAAAAATATAGAAAAATCAATCAGAGATGTAAGTGAAAAATTAGAAGTTTTCATTCCTACACAAGATTTAGATTTAAGTGGAATTTTAAATCGTTTGAACAATCAAAAAACAAAACTCGAAAAAGAATTTAATAAGCTTGATGCAATGATGAAAAATGAAAATTTTATTAAAAATGCACCAACGCAAGTTGTAGAACAAAATAAAAATCAACTAGATACTATAAAATCACAATTAGATAAAATTTGTGAAGAAATTTCTAATTTACAAGGTTAAATAAGTGATAAAAATACAAAATTTAAAAAAATACTATGGAAAAGACTTAGTCATCAATGATGTATCTCTAGAAGTTTCAAAAGGTGAAATTTATGCACTTGTTGGGCATAGTGGAGCTGGAAAATCCACTTTATTACGATGCATTAATGGTTTAGAAAGTTATCAAGATGGTAGCGTTAAGGTTTTTGATCAAGAAATTAAAACCCTTAAAGAAAAACAACTTAGAGAATTTAGAAAAGATATAGGTATGATTTTTCAACATTTTGCTCTAATGAGTCGTAAAAATATTTTTGAAAATATCTCCATGCCTTTAGAAATTCATGGGTTTAGCAAAACAAATATACAAAAAAGAGTCACAGAGCTTTTAGAGCTTGTAGGACTTAGCAATAAAAGCCATTCTTATCCAGCACAATTAAGTGGCGGACAAAAACAAAGAGTGGCTATAGCAAGAGCTTTAGCCTTAAATCCTAAAATTTTATTAAGCGATGAAGCAACTTCAGCTTTAGATCCTAATACTACAAATAATATCTTAGAGCTTATTGCACAAATTAATAAAGAATTTAATATAAGTGTTATTTTGGTAACCCATGAAATGGAAGCAGTAAAACAAATAGCCCATAAAGCTGTTTTACTTGAACATGGACAAATCATAGGAAAAGGAAAAGTTGAAGAATTATTTTTAAAACCTAGTCAAAAAATGCGTGAATTTTTAGGAGAAAATGAATTTTTACCTCAAAATGGAGTAAATATTAGACTTTATTTTTGCAAAGAAAAAGCAAATCAAAGCATTATTACCCATATGGCTAGAACCTTAAATATAGATTTTAATATAGTATGGGGAAAAATTGAAAAATTAAACAATAATGCTTTGGGTAATTTAGTTATCAATATTTCACCTAAAGATCAAGAAAATGTATTGAATTATTTACAAAATAATGGCGTGATTTGGGAGCTTGTATGAATTTAGAAACCATTTTAATCAATTTTGAAAATATTTTATATCCAGCTTTGTTAGAAACTTTATATATGAGTTTTGTTTCGACTTTTTTGGCTTTTTTAATCGCTATAATCCCTGCTATAATGCTTACCGTTACAGATAAAGGAGGATTATGTGAAAATAAAAGTATTTATAATGTGCTTGATTTTATCATTAACATATTAAGATCTTTTCCATTTTTGATTTTAATTGTAGTTTTAAGCCCATTTACTAAATATATCGTTGGTATGAGCATTGGAACAACAGCAACTATAGTCCCTCTTACTATAGGAATAGCTCCGTATTTAGCTAAGATGATAGAAAGTGCTTTTAAGGAAATTGATCAAGGCATTATAGAAGCTGCAAGATCTTATGGAGCAAGTAAAACTCAAATCATTTTTAAAGTCATGCTTAATGAAGCACTTCCAAGTATCATTAATGGTACAACCATGATTTTAATCGTAGTTGTAGGTTTTTCTGCTATGGCAGGAACTGTTGGAGGAGGAGGTTTAGGAGATGTGGCTATACGCTATGGTTATGAAAGATTTAACACCCAAATCATGATACAAACTGTAATAATTTTAATCATTTTAGTGCAAATCATACAATTAATAGGAAATTTACTCTATAAAATAACAAAAAGATAATTTATGAAATACAAACTAGGAATTTTACTGGCTGCAACTAAAAATTCAAGTTTTACAATAGGAACTTTACTCATTAACATTATGGATGTAATGAGTGAAAAAATAGATATATTTTATATCATCCATGATGGTTTTTCCACTCAAGATCAAGACATAATGAAAAAAATTGTCAAAAATAAAACTATTAAATTTATACTATTTACCCAAGAACATTTTACTAAACTTATAAATCAAGACAAAAGCCAAGATAAAATTTCAGATTTGTTTTTTATTAAAAGATGGACTCATATGGCTTTTGCTAGATTTGAAGCATTTAAGTTTTTACATGAATGCGAGTGTATTATTTATCTTGATTTTGATGTATTGTTGTTAAAAGATATTAGCGAACTTTATCGTTTGCGAAGTAAAAAATATCATTTTGGAGCAAGATTAGGCAAAACTTTGATTAAAACCGCATTACCTTTAGAAAATAATTATCCTAATAAATGTGTTTATCAAACAGGTATTTTGGTTTTTACTGATCTTATAGAAGATCCATTAAAATGCTATAATTTCATCTACACTTATTTATCAAAAAATAAATTCAATGTTCAAGATCAGGGCGTATTTTCATTAATGCTTTTGCAAAATAATTTTAAAGTCAAAAATTTAAAAGATAAATACACAGGAAGCACTCATTATCTTACCAATATGATGCAAAATGCTTCTTTAGTGCATGCAAGTGGGACCAATAGTCGATTTTGGAATAGCTCATTATGCAATCAAACTTGGCCAAGTTGGCAAAAATACTATGAGCAATGGCAAGAACTTGGCGGAAGTAAATATCAAGGAAAAATTCAAATAGATAAAAAACAAGCTAAACAAAGAATCAAATACCATCTTTCATATAAACTAGGATATGCCATCATAGATGCAGCAAAAAATAAAAAAAAGATTTTTTTACTCCCTTATACACTTTTAAGAATTTATTACCAACATAAAAATATTGCTAAAAAATTCCAAGAAGATATTAAAAATAATCCTCATCTTAAATTGCCTCCTTTGAAAACTTATGAAGATTATCCTACCGAAGGCTTGCAAAATAAACGCTCATATTCTTATAAAATAGGTAAAAAACTCATACGCGCTCAAAAAAATTGGCGTAAAGGAGGATATTTTATCTTCATTAAACAATTAAAAAAAATGTCTCAAATTCACAAAAATAAGTAAAACAAACCTAAATTATCTTATTAATATTTTTATATTATAATCTAAAGCATATCAAAATTTATCAAAAGGAGCAATCATGAATTTATTAAAATTTATTGCTTTAAATACACTTTTAGGTGCAAGTTTATTTGCTAGCGAAATCATCACCGTAGCTGCTACTCCTGTTCCTCATGCAGAAATTTTAGAACAAATCAAACCTGATTTAGAACAAAAAGGATACAAGCTAGAAATTAAAGAATTTACTGATTATGTTTTACCTAATTTAGCGGTTGATGGTGGCGAAATTGATGCAAATTTTTTCCAACACATACCTTATTTAGAAGAATTTAACAAAAATAAAGGAACCAAACTAGTAAAAGTTGCAGCAGTTCATATAGAACCAATGGCTGTTTATTCTAAAAAATTTAAAAGTATTGATGAATTACCAAACGGTGCGACTATAGCTGTGCCAAATGATCCAACAAATGAAAGTAGAGCTTTAGATATTATCGCAAAAGCGGGTTTAGTTAAATTTAAAGATAGTGCTTTAAAAACCCCTGTTGATATCATTGATAATCCTAAAAAAATCAAATTTGTAGAATTAAAAGCAGCTCAACTTCCAAGATCTTTAGAAGATGTAGATTTTGCGGTTATTAATTCAAATTATGCTTTATCAGCGGATTTAAATCCAGCTAAAGATAGTGTCTTAATCGAAGATGGTCAAAGCCCTTATGTAAATATACTTGTTATAAAAGAAGGTCATGAAAATGATGAGAAAATTAAAGCTTTAAGCCAAGCTTTGCAAAGTCAAAAAGTAAAAGATTATATCAATCAAAAATACAATGGCTCAGTAATACCTGCATTTTAAACCAAATCTTGAGTAATTTTACTCAAGATTTTATCTACAATTTATAAGATTTGCTGTAATTTTTGCAATTTCTAATTCTTCTTCAGTAGGAACTATCAATATATCTATATTAGAATTTTCTTGGCTAATTTGCCCACTTCTTAAATTTGCATTTTTAGTTGTATCAATTTTAAAGCCTAAATGCTCTAATCTTTTACACACTTTTTCTCTTACTTTGGAGTCATTTTCTCCTATACCTGCAGTAAAAATTAATGCATCTACTCTAGGTAAAATAGCATAATATGAACCAATATACTTAGCTAATCGGTAACAAAACATATCTAAAGCAAGTCTTGCTTTATCATCATTTTGTTCAATTTGCGCATGTATATCCCTAAAATCATTATAACCACAAATTCCATATACACCACTTTTTTTATTCATAATAACATCAAGTTCATCGGTGCTTAAATTTAATTCTTTAGATAAAAAAGGTAATACAGCTGGATCCATATCACCACATCTAGTTCCCATGATTAATCCCTCTAAAGGAGTTAAACCCATAGAAGTATCAACACATTTTCCATTTTCTATAGCACAAACACTAGCGCCATTTCCCAAATGAGCACTAATTGCATTAAAATCATTTATATCTTTACCAAGCATCTTAGCAGCTTGCTTACTCACATAAGAGTGCGAAGTCCCGTGAAATCCATATTTTCTTATTTGATGTTTTTCATAGTATTCATAAGGAAGTGCATACATATAAGCATAATCTGGCATACTTTGATGAAAAGCTGTATCAAAAACTGTTACATTTGGAACATTTTTAGCAGCACTCATCATAGTTTTAATGCCTACTAAATGCGCAGGATTATGTAGTGGGGCCATATGAGAAATTCTTTCAATTTCTTTTAAAACATCATCATTAACAATGCAGTGTTTGGTTAAATTTGAACCTCCATGAACAACCCTATGCCCACAACCATCAAGCTCACTTAAATCACTTAAAATTCCACTTTGAGCAAATAACTCATTTACAAGTTTTATTCCCTCTTCGTGATTTTTTATGGCTAATTCTCTTTGAATTTTTTCTGAAGTTTTCAAATTTTTTAATTCTATGTTTGAGATTTTCTCACCTATTTTTTCAACCAAACCCGAAGCTATCGCTTCATCATTATCAAAAAGCTTAAATTTGATCGATGAAGAACCTGAATTTAAAACTAAAATTTTCATTTTTCTCCTTATTCTTGCGCTTGAATTGCACTTAAAACTACAGTATTAATAATATCTTCAACCAAACAACCCCTGCTTAAATCATTTACTGGCTTTTTAAGACCTTGTAAAACTGGACCTATGGCTAAAGAATTAGCTGTTCTTTGAACTGCTTTATAGCATATATTTGCAGCATTTAAATCTGGAAATATAAATACATTAGCATGACCTGCTACTTTAGAATTTGGCATTTTGCTTTTTGCAGTCATTATATCTACTGCTGCATCAAATTGTATAGGACCATCAATTAAATATTGTGGATACTTTTCTTTTGCAATTTCTACAGCTTTTTTTACCAAATCTACACTTATTCCACTACCACTATCACCACTAGAATATGAAAGCAAGGCTACTTTTGGATCAAGTCCAAAAGCTTTTGCGCTATTTGCACTCACATATGCAAGCTCTGCAAGCTGCTCAGAAGTAGGATTTGGCATAACCGCACAATCTGCAAAGACATACACTTGATCTTCTAAAGACATAAAAAACATACCTGAAACAGAACTCACATCGCTTTTAGTTTTAATAAGTTGTAAAGCTGGGCGTATAGTTTGTGCTGTTGTGGTGCTTGCTCCACTTACCATAGCATGAGCTTTGTTAGTATGAACCAACATAGTACCAAAATATGTTTTATCTTGGATGAGATTTTTTGCCTCTTCTTTGCTCATACCTTTATTTTTCCTTGCTTCATATAAAAGTTCTTCAAATTCTTCATTATATTGTGAATTTTTTGGATTTATAATACGCACACCATCAATTTTAATATTTAAAGCATTGGCTTTAGAACAAATTTCATTACTATCACCGAGCAAAATCAAATCAACAATATCATTTTGCACTAAAAATTCACTTGCTCTTAAAATTCTTTCATCAAAACTTTCTGGTAAAACTATGGTTTTTTTATTAGACTTTGCTTTTTCAAAAAGCTCATAGGAAAATCTTGCCTTTGTTTTATAAGTATAAGAATCAATCAAAGAAAAATCTTCATCATTTTTTAACAATACAAAATTTTTTAATTTTTGCTCTAATAAAAAATGTAAAATTTCATAATCTTTGTTTTCTTTTGCGTATAAAGGAGTATTTAATTCTTTAGCCAAAGATATATTTAAATTTAAATCACCCATTAATCCAAAATCATACACGCCAAAGCTTATTGTATGATGATTTGCTTTAATTTTTTCAAAATCTTCTATGATTTTTTTAAAAAAATCGCTTGAATTTTTTACCATAATTGTTTTGTAATTTTCATTATCAAAAGTATAAGAAAAATTAAAATTAATTTGTTTATCATGACATAATTTTTCTACTTTTTCTTTGACGAAATTGTTTAAAACTGGAAAATAAAAAACAACATCGGTATTGATTTTATCAATACAAGAATGAACTAATTTTTCATCATAATTTAAAATAAAAACTGAATTCATCATTTCCTTCTTTTTAGCAAATTAATTGTTTTTTTGTAATATAATAATTTTAAAATTCATCATACTAAGATAAGGTTATAATTTATGAAATTTAAAAATGTTAGTTTATATATGTTACCTTTGGTAATGATTGGTTGTAGCGCTACGGTAGATCCACATATTAACATGAAACCACCTGCTTATGTAGAAGAACTTGCACCAAAGCAAAATCATAACACGCAAACCAATCCTGGCTCGCTTTTTGGAAAAGGAGATAATCCATTATTTTCTGATAAAAAAGCTATGAATGTAAATGACTTAGTAACTGTAGTAATTAGAGAAACTGCTACACAAAATTCACAAGGCTCTAAAGCCACTAGCAAAAACAACAATGTCAATTTAGGCGGTGGACAAATCACAACAGGAGCTGGACTTAGCAAAGCAAGGGATTTTTTAAATGATTATACCAATGTAGGCTACAAAACTGCTAGCACTTCACAATATCAAGGCACAGGAACTCAAACTAGAAGTGAAAATTTCCAAACAACCATTTCAGCAAGAGTAATCAAAGTATTATCTAATGGAAATTATTTCATAGAAGGAAGTAGAGAGCTTTTGATAAATGGTGAAAAACAAATTATCCAACTTAGTGGCGTTATAAGACCTTATGATATTTCTCAAGATAATATGATAGATAGTAAATACATTGCTGATGCAAAAATTCTTTATAAAACCGAAGGCGATATAGACAAATCTACCCGCAAACCTTGGGGAACAAAATTTATGGAAACTGTTTGGCCTTTTTAAGCCAAACATTCTTACATAAAACTTGGTGCATCATTTGAAAATAAAATCAAATCTCCATTTTTTGTAAAATTAGCCAAAGTTTCTACCAATTTAGTTTTATCTTTTAAAACAATATTTTCAAGCTCGATGTATTTGTTTAAAATTTGACTATTTACTTCTGAAGTGATAATCACAAAATCAAAACACTCGTTAATAATCTTACAAAGCTTGATATTTTCTTCTTCATTAACTTCAACTATACCAGGTGTGACAAGCACTCTACGACCTTGATAAGTTTTACAAAGCTCATAACTTTGACTCATACCTTTAAAATTTCCATTAAAACCATCATCAATGATAAATTTAGGCTCTTTTGAAATAATTTCCAATCTATGCTCTACAGGTTTTAATTTAGCCACATTTTTAACAATATCATTTATATCCACTTTTAAATAATAACTCATCGCTATACACGCACTTAAATTATAAGCATTAAAAGCTCCAAGTAATGGCGTGTAAAAACTATATTCTTGATTATCAAGTTTCATCTTAAATTGCAATCCATCTAAACTAGCTTGCACTTGAGTTAAAAAATTATCATAAAATTCATCCTTATATAAAGTACTTGAGTGAAGAAAATATTTTTCCAAACGCTTTGAATTTAATGCTTCTAATTTAGTCTTGCGTATATTTTCTCGGGTTTTAAAATACTCAAGATGAGCCAAACCTATCTCCCCTACTATGCAAAATTGAGGATTTAAAAATTGAGTGATTTCTAAAATATCATTTTGTTTTCTAGCACCTGCTTCAACTATGTAAATTTGAGTATTTGGATTTAAATTTTCGTTTATATCTTTGATAATTCCTAAAAAAGTATTTACGCTTCGTGGGGTTTTATAGCAAATATATTGCTCTTTTAAAAGTTCATATAAAAAATTTTTTATACTTGTTTTACCAAAACTTGCGGTAATTAAAATAATCTTTAAATCATCATTTGCAAAAATTTTTTTCTTAGCCTTTTGTATAAAATACAATTGGTTGATTTTTTCTATTAAAAAACTGCATACAAAAGCACAGATTAATGCTTCTAATCCTAAATAATGAAAATTTACAAAAACTACACTAAATACAAACAAACACAAAAAATATCGTTTAATTCTAGCTGTAAAAACTAATTTTTTATCTAAATTTTTATATAAATACACACCATAAGCCAAACAACATACAAACGCGATTAAATATGGTAAAAAATTATTGATATATAAAGAAAAAATAAAAAATACATATGGAATAAAGATAAAATATACATGCCACAAAGGTTTAGCAAAATGCAAGAAAATCCTACTAAATTTATAAGAATACCATTGCAAAGCCAAAATCAAATAAAAACCTATAATAAAATTTAAACTCAAAAAAGAAATAATTTCAAGCATTAATTGCAAATTCCTTATCGATTGTTTCACTGATAAATTGAGCATGCTTTAAAAAGAAAAAATGATCGCCTTCTAAAGAATAAAATTTTCCTTTTTTTGCTAAAGAATGTATTATAGCTCCACTTTTTAACGGCGTGGCTTTATCTTCATTGCCCCAAAAAATCAAAATAGGATTAGATAAGCTTTGAAATTCTTGCTCTAAATTTTCATTGACAACTTTTTTAAAAGTTTCATACATAATCTCATTCATACCTTGAGCATCTTTACTGATGAAAAATTTTCTAATATTATCGCTATATGGAAAATGTTTTAAAATTTTAAAAAGTGCAATTTTAAATTTAACCTTAAAACTTTTTGGCAAAACCACACCCGCACTAGAAAGCAAAATCAAACCCTTATAAGCATGTTGCTTACACATCAAAGTAGCAACTTTTCCACCAAAAGAATGACCCATTAAAAAATCGACCTTAATTTCAAGAGTTTTTATAAAATCCTCTACAACTCTTGCATAAGCATAAGAATCCATAGCTACATCGGTGCTTGAATTACCAAAACCAGGCAAATCAAGATAAATTTGTTTGTAATCTTTTAAATATTGGCCAAAAGCTTGTTTCATAAGCTCTTTATTAGCTCCCCAACCATGTAAGATAAGCATGGTATTTTTGCATTGTAAATTTAAAATTTCATAACTTAGATTATAAAAATAGCCATTAGAATACACTCTAGTCTTTGCCATCGTTTGCCTTTTGCTTATAAATATTTTCTAAAAGCATTACAGCTTCACTCAAACGCTCATATTCTTCAAAACTAAGCAAAACAGCTTCAAATTTATTATTTTTAACTATAACAAGCCTACCATTTTCACTTTTTTTAGTTTTTTCAAGTATGGTGCTAAAATTTCTTACCACTTCAGTTGCAGTATAAATTTCATCTTTGCTAAAAGTGGTCATAATTATAATTTACCTTTTTGTCCATTAATATTATGTAAAAATTTATAATCAATCTTAATTTGTTTTTCAAGATTAATATTTTTTGCTAGTGTATTTATAATTTGAGTAAAATCTTCAAAAAGATAATTAGCTAATGAACCTGGATTTGGATTAATTTCATTTAAATAAACCTCATCATCAATCACAAAAAAATCACAACGAATTAAAGCACCTTTAAATAAAGGATTATAAATTTTACTAAAATTATCTTTTAATTTTTGTTTTAATTCCTCGCTAATATCAGCTTCGCTAATTTTATTACTCTCTGAAAAACCTAAATATTTTTGCTCAAAATCTAAAATTTCATTTTTTTTAGGTTCTTCTATCATAGAAAAACAAAATTCATCATTGATCATACATCCTGCAAGATTGTATTCTTTTATATTGCTTATAAAATTTTCAACCACGATATCATCATCAAATTCATAAGCAATATCTTTTGCATATTTAAAATCTTCTTCATTTTTAACTATACTAATACCAATACTACTACCAAGTCTTGCAGGTTTTAAAATACAAGGAAAATTAATATTTTCATTTTTATCTTGATGTAAATTTAAAACCTTATAATCAAGAGTTTTAACCCCAACACTTTTTGCATAAAGCTTTGTAAAGATTTTATTAAAAGATAAAACACTAGCTTCTAATCTTGGACCAATGTATTTTAAACCATAAAAATCCAATAAAGCAGCTATTTTACCATCTTCTCCGTCTTTACCATGAACGATATTAATCATCATATCTACTTCAACTTTTTTATCGCCAAGTAAATTTTTGATAAAAAAACCACCCTGCTTTAAAATCAATTGTTTTTCCTTTTTATATGCACCACTACTAAAAGTCTTTGCATTCATTTTGGCTTCATCAATAAGATAAAATTCTTTTTTATCATCACAAAATATAAATTTTTTTTGAGCTTTTAAGACTTTTTTTAAGACCACTGCACTTACTATGCTAATTTCATGCTCGTATGAATTTGCACCAAAAATAATCCCATATACCATCAATATCCTTTTTATGCTAATTTTTTCAAAGCTTCTTTTATAAGCTCACTAGTTTCTAAATTTTGACAAGCACTTAAAGCTTTTAAAATATTTTCTTGTTTAAATCCTAAAGAAAGTAATGCTGCTAAAGCTTGAGAATGTGCTGGATTTGAATTTTCAATATTTATTTTAGCATCGCTTAATTCTGCGATAATTCTTTTAGCGCTTTTTGACCCTATGCCTGGAACTTTTTTAAACACATTCTCGTCGCCATTTTGCAATGCTGTATAAAATGCATTTGTATCCAAACTTGAGCAAACAGCCATAGCAGTAGTTGCTCCAATTCCGCTAATTTTAATCAACAATTCAAACATTTTTTGCTCATTTATATCTAAAAATCCATAAAGTTTATGAGAGTCTTCTTTGATAATTTGAGTTATTAATAATTCTATTTTGTCATTTTTATTAAATTTTGCAGAACAAAATAAAGATACATTAATTCCATAACTTATTCCATTTGATGTTTTTAAAAATACAAAAGTAGGATCTTTTTTGGTTATTTGACCTTCTATTGCAACTATCATTGATCTTCCTTATAAGTAGCAAGTGTGCGAATTTCATAACTTGTATCATCTTCACCTATTTTTATTAACTGCAGGCATTGAATTTTTTCTTCTTTTTGAGGAGAAAAAGTTAATTCTTTACTTGGATATAATAATTTAAATTTAATTTCATTTAAATCCGCCCAATCGCCATTTTTATTAATAATTTTTGCTTCTAACAATTCTTCTTGAACTTTTTTTAATTTTTCAATACCATCTTTTTCTTGCTCTATCAAATTTTCTAGTGTGATTTTTAAATGATTAAAAAGTTCTATTTTGTGATTATAATCATTAATCGTGCTTTTGTAAGCTTGTGGTATAGGTTTTTTAGCGGCCATAAATTCTTTTGCCTTTTGCTGTAAAAGCTTTACAGAATCTTTACTTACATGGATGGTATGTCTTATTTCTTCTAATTCATTTTTGGTTTTTTCTTGCTCAATTTTATTATTTTCTAAATTTTGCAATAATACTTCACCACTGCCATCTTGCTCAAAAATTTTAGCATGCTCTATAATTAGTTTATTACCAGTTCCTTGAACTTTACCTATATGTATAAGTTTTTTTGCACTACACACACAATTATTAAAAAGTTCTTCTATATAAATTTCATCTGCGATAATCTCTCCACCCATAGCTTTTTTGATATTAACTTTTTTTGCTCTAAGAATTCCATTTTCTAAGCCTTCAGCTTTAAATTCATTTGCCTTACAATATCCTTTTAAGATATCTACCTCAACATTTTCTCCATAAATTTTACTTTTTTGATGCATACTACCTTTAAGCAAAAGCTTTTTAGCTCTTAAGGTGGATTCTTGAGCTATATTTCCTACTACTTCAAGTTCTTGAGCTTCTAGGGTTATCCTAGGTCCTACAGCCTCTTCTAATAAATTAGTATTTTTAACAACAATACTCACTTGTTTATCTAATCCCGCCCAAATAGAACCAGTGCTTTTAAAATCTACCTTTTTAAGTTCTAAATGATTTTCTATTTCATATGTAGAATTATTAACTATAATAAAACCATCTTTTTTTGCTATATACTTTATACTTTCTTCATCTTCTTTGATTTCAAAATTATTAGAAACACTTATTTTTTCTTCATTGAGTTTAGGTGGTAAAGATTTTAAAAATTTAAATTTTAAATCCCTACCCTCTTTTCCATCTTTGGGTTTTATCCTTTCTATAGCAAGCTCATCTTTTCCCACAGGAGCCACATAGTTTCTATTCATCATATCATCAAGATTTTTTAATTTTTCAAGATAATGAAAAATAATTTTTTCATCAATGCTAGTTTGTGGTTTTAAACCCTTACTCACTTCAAATTCTATCTCAAAATTAAATGCTTTTTTTTCTTTAACTTTTGCATTAAAATTGATAATTTGTTTTTTAAAATCAAAAATTCTAAATCCAAGTAAAAATCCTTCTTTTATCATCTGTTTATAAACAGCTTCAAAAACATCTAAGGCAATTTTTTCATGATATGAAATATTTTCATTAGCTTTTACAATAGCTTTTAAAAAAGTGCATAATTCATCGGTTTTTAATTCTACATTTATTTTAGAACTTGCAATATTTGCTTTTGTATCAATTTGAATTTTATATTCTTGTTCTATATTTAAATTTGGATTTAAAAAATTTTCATCTTCTTCAAAAATTTGCAATTGTTGCTCATTTACTTTATGCCAAGTTTGATTATCAAAAGTATAAGAAGTGTTAAAACTTAAAAGCTTAAAATCTAAATTTTTAGCATCAATTTTATTTGCAAGAGCAAACGATAAAAGTTCTTTATAAGGATCTTTGGTATATAAAATCGCATTTTCTTTCATATATTCAAAACTTTCATAAATTTTTATATATTAAAAAATTGATTGTAGCTAAAATAAAATCAAAATTTCGTTAAAATTATTTATATAAAAATTTTACAATATACAAGATAACATTTAAAGAATAAAAATCAATGAAAAAAAATATTATTTTTAAAAATTTTATTATCAATTCTTTTGGAATTTTATTTTCAAGAGTATTAGGTGTTTTAAGAGATATTATCTTAGCTTTATACTTAGGTGCTGGCGTATATAGTGATATTTTTTTTGTAGCTCTTAAAATGCCGGCATTTTTTAGAAGAATTTTTGCAGAAGGTGCTTTTGGGCAAGCATTCTTGCCAAGTTTTTTAAAAGCTAGCAAAAAAGGTGCTTTTTGTCTTAATGTCTTGGCTCAATTTAGCATCATTGTTTTTTTACTTTGTGTATTAGTTAGTTTTTTTTCTACTTTTTTTACAAAAATATTTGCTTTTGGATTTAACCAAGAAACTATATTATTAGCCGCTCCTTTGGTTTCGATTAATTTTTGGTATTTATTTTTTATATTTTTAGTCACTTTTTTGGGTGCTTTGTTAAATTACAAGCAAAAGTTTTTCATCACTTCTTTTTCTGCTTCTTTTTTTAATCTTTTTGTAGTTATAGCTGGATTTTTTGTCAGCAAAGAAGAGCCATTAAAAGCTTTGTATTATTTTTCTTATGCAACTGTTTTAAGCGGAGTTGCTCAACTTATATGGCATATAATTGCTTTAAAAAATACTAAAATTTTAAAAAGTATGTTTTTTAGTATTAAATTTGAAAGAACAAAAGCAAAACTTGATAAATTTCACTCTACTTTTATGCATGGACTTTTAGGTTCTTCTGCAAATCAACTTAGCTCCTTACTTGATACTACTATTGCAAGTTTTTTAATGGCAGGAAGTATTTCGTATTTGTATTATTCCAATAGAGTTTTTCAGCTTCCTTTGGCCTTATTTGCAATAGCTTTAAGCCAAGTAAGCTTTCCTAAAATTTTAAAACACTTAAAAGCAAATGAAGAAAATAAAGCCTTGATATTTATGCAAAAAGCCTTAGAATATTTAAGTATATTGCTGATCTTAGCCACCATTGTAGGAATAATTTTAGCCAAAGAAATTGTTGAATTTTTATTCCAACGAGGAAATTTTAACGAACAAGATACTATCATTACTGCATTGTTGTTACAAGCTTATCTTTTAGGATTATTACCATTTGGTTTGCAAAAATTATTTTCTTTGTGGTTATATGCAAAATTTAAACAAAAAACAGCTGCTATTATTGCTTTTAAAACTTTATTTATATCAGCTTTTTTTAGCATAGTTATTATCTTACTTATAAAAGAAGATGAATATAAAAGTTTGGGTATAGCCTTAGCATCTTCTATCAGTGCTTTTTATCTACTTTTTGCAAATATAAAAGAATTTGGTTTTAAAAATCTTTTGGCTATACTTAGGATTAAATTTTGGGTGTTAAGCTTTATCTTTTTAAGTTTTTTTGCTTTTGTGCTATATGAAAGTAAAAGTGTTTTGATAAAATTTTTGATTTATTGTTATCATTTTTTTAAAGGTTTATTTTTATGATCTTGTTTGATAGTGTCCAAAAGAAAAAATGCCAATTTGTTCCTAAAGAAAAAAATAAAGTATATATTTATTTATGCGGACCTACTGTGTATGATGATGCACATTTAGGACATGCTAGAAGTAGTGTTTGTTTTGATTTATTACAAAGAGTGTTGATAGCTAATGATTATGAAGTGATTTTTACAAGAAATTACACAGATATTGATGATAAAATTTTAAAAAAAATGCAAGAAAGTAAAAAAAGCTTAGAAGAAATTACAAATTTTTATATCCAAAGTTATGAAAATGATATGCAAGCTTTAAACATCCTAGAGCCAAACTACAAACCAAAAGCTACAGCTTATATTAAAGAAATGATTGATTATATTCAAAATTTGTTAGATAAAGATTTTGCATATAAACTTGATGATGGAATTTATTTTGATACAAGCAAAGATAAAAAATATTTTTGCATATCAAATAGAAATTTAGAAGATACAAAGTCTCGTTTAGAGGAAAATAATACTAAAAAAAATCCAAGTGATTTTGTATTATGGAAATTTGATGAAAAATTTTATCCTGCTATTTTTGGCACTGGTAGGCCTGGATGGCACACAGAATGTGTTGTAATGATAGAAAGTATTTACAAAGATAAATTAGACATCCATGCTGGCGGAATGGATCTTCTTTTTCCTCATCATGAAAATGAAGCAAGTCAATGTCGTTGTAAAAATAATTATGAATTAGCAAATTTTTGGCTTCATAATGGTTTTGTACAAATTAATGGCGAAAAAATGAGTAAAAGCTTGGGTAATAGCTTTTTTTTAAAAGATTCTTTAAAAATATTTTGCGCAGAAGCAATTAGATTTTATCTACTAAGTTCTCATTATAGGGCTAATTTTAATTATTCTTTAGAAGATTTAAAAAGTTCTAAAAAAAGACTTGATAAATTTTATCGTTTGAAAAAACGCTTAAATTTAAATGCCTTTGATGATTTAAAACCTAAATTTAAAAATCCAATCACCAAAAGCATTATAGAATCTTTAAATGATGATTTAAACAGCTCTAAAGCCTTAGCTCTTATGGATGAATTTATTAATGAATGCAATAATTATTTAGATAAAAATCCAAAAGATAAAACATATAAGGATTTAAGTAGCGAAATTTTGCACGAGCTTGGTTTTATTTTTGGCATAGGAAAAATAGACACTATAAAATATTTTCAATTTGGCATTAGCAAAGAAGAATGTGAAAAAATAGAAAAACAAATTATTTTGCGCAATGAAGCCAAACAAGCAAAAAACTATGCCTTAGCTGATCAAATCCGCGATGATTTAGCCAAAGAAAATATTTTATTAATGGATACGCCAAATGGCGTTGTATGGGAAAAAAATGAATAAAAATTATAAAGAAATGAAGCTCAAAGAAGTTTTGAGTCGTTTTAAGCCTTATTATAAAGAATATTGGTTTTATTTCGCATTAGCTATTTTAGGAATGCTTTTAGCTAGTGGAGGAACTGCTGCTAGTGCTTATATTATAGAGCCTATTTTAAATAAAATTTTCATAGAAAAAAATATTGATTTGCTTTATTATATGCCACTTTTTGTAATAGTGATTTATTTTTTAAAAAATCTTGGAACTTATATGCAAACTTATTATATTTCCTATGTTGGTATGGATATATTAAGAAGATTAAGAGAACTTGTTTTAAATAATATTTTGCGTTTAGATATGAATTTTTTTCAAAAACACAAAAGTGGGGAGCTAATTAGCAGATGTACTTCAGATATTGGTGCTTTGCAAAATATAGTCTCTACTATCATTCCAGAAATTTTACGAGAAAGCATTTCAACCATAGGACTTTTAAGTGTAGTAATTTATCAAAGTCCAAAATTAGCTTTTTTTGCCTTAATTGTGCTTCCACTTGCCATCATACCTCTTGCAATTTTTGCCAAAAAGATTAAAAAAATAGGTCGTAATACTCAAGAAAAAAATTCAGATTTAATTGCTAGACTTAGTGAAATTTTTTCTAATATAGAACTCATAAAAGCTTCTAATGCCAACAACAATGAAATGCAAAAATTTAGCAAAAGCAATGATGAAGTTTGCAAATTTTCCCTACGAGGAATTAGGATAGAAGCTCTTAGTAGTCCTTTTATGGAAACTATGGGATCAATTGGAGTTGCAATTGTAATTATCGTTGGTGGAAAAGAAGTCATAGAAGGCAATTTAACCATTGGTGCATTTTTTAGCTTTTTAACTGCACTATTTTTAGCTTACACCCCTATTAAAAGACTCTCATCTTTATTTACAAGGTTGCAAATTGCAGTTGCAGCAAGTGAGAGAACTTTTTATCTACTAGATTTAGAACCAAAAATCAAAGGTGGCAATCATATCATCAATGAAAACATTCAAAATATAAGTTTTAAAAATGTCTCTTTGAGCTATTATGAAGATAAATTAGTTTTAAAAGATATTAATTTTTCTTTTGATAAAGGAGAAATTTTAGCTTTAGTTGGATCAAGTGGCGGAGGAAAATCTTCAATTATTAATCTTTTGATGTATTTTTATGAAAAAAATAGCGGAGAAATTTTAATCAATCAAAAAGACATAAGTGAGTTTGATATAACAAGCTTAAGAGAGCATATTTCTTTAGTGACTCAAAATATTTATATTTTTAACGATACCATTGCTCAAAATATAGCTTATGCAAAAGAATACAACGAAGAAAGAATTATAGAAGTATTAAAACAAGCTAATGCTTATGAATTTGTTCAAGATCTTGGAGGAATTCATATGTTATTACAAGAGCATGGTAAAAATTTATCAGGTGGACAAAAACAACGCATAGCTATTGCAAGAGCTTTGTATAAAAACCCACAAATTTTAATTTTTGATGAAGCTACTTCAGCTTTAGATAATGAAAGTGAAAAAGCTATAGTAAAAACCATTGAAGAATTAAAACATAATCATTTAATACTTATTATCGCTCATAGGCTAAGCACCATAGAAAATGCTGATAAAATAGCTGTGCTTGATAAAGGCAAAATTGCTGCAATTGGTAATGATGCTTATTTAATGCAAAATTGTGAAATTTATAAAAAACTCAAACAAAAAGTCCAAAAGAATGAAAAAAACTCCACAAAAGAAAACTAAAGATTATAAAATTTTAGGTAAAATAATGTTAATTACATTTGCGAGGATACAATGATAAGTTATGAAAATATAAAACCATTGCTTTATAAACTTGATCCAGAAACAGCCCATGGCGTGGTTGAATTTAGTATGCGTGGAATTGATTGTATCTTTCCAGGGGCTATGAGTTTTTTTGCAAAAGATTGTATTTACAACAATGAGATACTTCATCAAAAAATTTTTAATCTAAATTTTTACAACCCTGTGGGTTTAGCAGGTGGTTTTGATAAAAACGCTACGATGATTAGGCCTTTAAGTGCTTTAGGATTTGGATTTTTAGAATATGGCACCTTTACACCAAAAGCCCAAAAAGGCAATGAAAAACCAAGGCTTTTTAGATTAATTGAACAAGAAAGCATACAAAATGCAATGGGTTTTAATAATAAAGGTAAAGATTATATTGCTCAAAAAGTTAAAAAAGTATATCCTTTTAATATTCCATTAATCGCAAATATAGGAAAAAATAAACACACTTCAAACGATGATGCTATCAATGATTATCTAATTTTGATAAAAGATTTTAAAGACTTATGTGATATGTTTGTCATTAATATATCATCGCCAAATACTAAAAATTTAAGAGATTTACAAAGTGAAAATTTCATCAATACTCTTTTTACTCAAGCAAAAGAACTTACTGCTAAACCTATTATATTAAAAATTGCTCCTGATATGGATATGGATAGTGCTATATCACTTTGCAAAAGCGCAATTGCTGCAAAAGCAGATGCTATCATAATGGCAAATACTAGTATTGATTATTCTTTGATTGATAATATGCGTAATTTTGGCGGAATTAGCGGGAAATTAATCACGCAAAAAAGTGCTACATTTTTTAAAGAAGTGGCAAAAGAAATTTATAAAGATACCATCTTAATAGCTTGTGGTGGTATTGATAGTGCTGAACTTGCCTATGAGCGTATTAAAAATGGAGCTAGTTTAGTCCAAATTTATACAGCTTTAATTTTTAAAGGACCAATGATAGTAAAAGAAATCAATAAAAATTTAGCAGAACTTTTAAAACAAGATGGTTTTCATCATATTTCTCAAGCTATAGGGGTTAATTTTAAATGATAGAATATAAAAAAATTACTCTTGAAAATCAATTAGAAATTTATGCTTTTCCTGTCAATAAAAAAAGCGGGGTAATTAGTGTAGATATTTTTTATAAAGTTGGCTCAAGAAATGAAAAAATGGGAAAAAGCGGTATAGCTCATATGCTTGAGCATTTAAATTTCAAAAGCACTAAAAATTTAAAGGCTGGAGAATTCGATGAAATCATCAAAGGCTTTGGTGGGATAGACAATGCTAGTACGGGCTTTGATTATACACATTATTATATAAAATGTTCTAATGAAAATTTAGAAAAATCTTTATGGCTTTTTGCCGAATTAATGGAAAATTTAAATTTAAAAGATGAAGAATTTCAACCTGAAAGAGATGTAGTTTTAGAAGAAAGAAGATGGAGAACAGACAATAATCCTTTAGGATATTTATATTTTAATCTATACAATCATGCTTTTTTACATCATCCATATCACTGGACCCCTATAGGTTTTTTTAGCGATATTCAAAATTGGACTATAGAAGATATAAAAGAATTTCATCAGCAATTTTACCAACCTAAAAATGCTATTTTATTAGTCAGTGGAGATATTAACGAAGAAGAAGTTTTTAAACTTGCAAAAAAATATTTTTCCCATATAAAAAATACTAAAAATATTCCATTGGTTTTTGAAAAAGAACCTATGCAAAATGGAGCCAAACGAATCATTTTACACAAAGAAAGTGATGCAGAACTTTTAGCTCTTGCTTTTAAAATTCCACCTTTTAATCATAAAGATATGCCAAAACTTTGTGCGCTAAGTGAGCTTTTAGGAAACGGAAAAAGCTCTTTGATTAGTGAAATTTTAATTGATAAATTAAGCTTGATCAATGAATTTTATGCTTATGCTAGTGAAAATATTGATGAAAATTTATTTATTTTTATTTGCGTTTGTAATGAAGGTATTAAAGCTATAGATGTAGAAAAAGAACTTTGGAGAATTTTAAACGATGTTAAAAATTCTAAATTTGATGATGGAGTAATGGAAAAAATTAAAAATAATGTTAAAAGTGATTTTATTTTTTCACTAAATAATGCTACTTCAGTGGCAAATACCTATGGATCTTATCTTGCAAAAGGGGATTTAAAACCTTTGCTTGATTATGAGAAAAATATTAATTTACTCACTAAAGAAGATTTAGTTCAATGTGCTAAAAAATATTTCATAGAAAATATCTCCACAACCATCATTTTAAAAAAGGAAGAAAATGGATAAAAATGTCATTATAGGCGCAATGACTGCGTTGATTACACCCTTTAAAAATGGAAAATTAGATGAGCAAACTTATCATAAGCTTATAAAAAGACAAATAAACAATGGAATTGATGCTGTAGTTCCTGTTGGAACAACTGGAGAAAGCGCAACACTAACTCATGAAGAACACAGAATTTGCATAGAAATAGCTTTAGATGCTTGCAAAGGAAGCAATGTTAAGGTTTTAGCAGGAGCTGGATCTAATGCTACTCACGAAGCAGTAGATTTAGCCAAATTCGCAAGAGATAACGGCGCAGATGGAATTTTAAGTGTAACTCCTTATTATAATAAACCAACTCAAGAAGGCTTGTATCTTCATTATAAAGAAATAGCTAAAAATGTTGATATTCCTATTCTTTTGTATAATGTGCCAGGTAGAACTGGATGTGAGTTACAAACTGAAACTATAATAAAATTATTTAGAGATTGTGAAAATATCTATGGAGTAAAAGAAGCTAGTGGAAGCATCGATAAATGTGTTGATTTATTAGCGCATGAACCAAAAATGATGCTTTTAAGCGGGGAAGATGCTATTAACTATCCTATACTTTCTAATGGCGGAAAAGGAGTGATTTCAGTAACTTCAAATTTACTTCCTGATATGATTTCAAAACTTACCCATTTAGCTTTAGATGAAAAATTTACAGAAGCTAAAAAAATTAATGATGAGTTGTATAATATCAATAAAATTTTATTTTGCGAAAGCAATCCTATACCTATTAAAGCAGCTATGTATATAGCAGGTTTAATTCCTACTTTAGAGTATCGCTTACCACTTTGTAAGCCTAGTGATTGCAATTTAGCAAAAATAGAAACAATAATGAAAAACTACAATATAAAAGGATTTTAATGGATAATTTTTTTAAAAACAAAACTTTAGTAATTAGCGGTGGAACAAGAGGTATTGGTAAGGCTATAGTGTATGAATTTGCCAAAGCTGGGGCAAATGTAGCATTTACTTATAACTCAAATGCTAATTTAGCTCAAGAGATAGTTCAAGATTTGGAAAACAATTACAAAATCAAAGCAAAAGCTTATGAATTTAATATACTTGAACCAGAAACTTATAAAGAATTATTTGAAAAAATTGATGTTGATTTTGATAGAATCGATTTTTTCATTTCAAATGCTATCATTTCAGGTCGTGCAGTAGTTGGTGGATATACTAAATTTATGAAATTAAAACCTAGAGGAATTAACAATATCTTTACAGCTACAGTAAATGCTTTTGTAGTTGGAGCTCAAGAAGCAGCCAAAAGAATGGAAAAAGTTGGCGGTGGAAGCATTCTTTCTATCTCATCAACTGGAAATTTAGTTCATATAGAAAATTATGCAGGTCATGGAACCGCAAAAGCAGCAGTAGAAGCTATGGCAAGATATGCTGCAACTGAACTTGGCGCTAAAAATATCCGTGTTAATGTGGTTAGTGGTGGACCTATTGATACAGATGCATTAAAAGCTTTTACAAATTATGAAGAAGTGAAAAATGCAACAATCAATCTTAGTCCATTAAATCGTATCGGAGAACCTCAAGATCTTGCAGGAGCATGTTTATTTTTATGCTCTAATAAAGCAAATTGGATCACAGGTCATACCTTGATAGTCGATGGTGGTACCACTTTTAAATGATAAGTCCTTTTTTTACTAAAGGACTTTTAAAAAAGGTTGTAAATATTAATGAATTTACCTAACATTCTAGCTATTGTAAGAATACTACTTGCACCGCTTTTATTTTTTTTACTCATTACAAAATTTGAAAATATCCATCAAACTTGGATAAATTATTTTGCTTGTGTGATATTTAGTATAGCAGCTTTGACTGATTTTTTTGATGGATATATAGCAAGAATGTGGAATCAAACAACTAAATTTGGTTCTATCATAGATCCGCTTGCTGATAAAATGTTAATGCTTGCTGCTTTTTTAGGATTATTATTAACCCAAAGGGCCGATCCTTGGATGATTTATATTATTTTAGTAAGAGAATTTTTTATCACAGGTTTTAGAGTAATCATGATAAGCGAACAATTTGATGTAAGTGCTTCTTTTGCTGGTAAAGTCAAAACCGCTTTTCAAATCATAGCTATAATGTTTTTAATCATGCAATGGCCATTTGCAAATATATTGCTTTTTATAGCGCTTTTACTAACGCTTTATTCTGGTTTTGAATATATATTAGCCTATTATAAACATAGTCAAAAAAAGGAAAAAATTTGAAATCGTATTTGTTTTTATTTATTATTTTAGCAATTGGTTTTAAATTTTATTCTTTTAATTTTTTAATCACACTTTTTATTATATCTTTTTTGATTTTTTTTCACGAATTGGGACATTTTTTAGCTGCTAAACATATGAAAGTTGATGTAGAAATTTTTAGCATAGGTTTTGGTAAGGCTATTTTTTCTAAAACTTATAAAAATACACAATATCGCTTATCAGCACTTCCTTTTGGAGGATATGTAAAACTCAAAGGTCAAGATGATTTAAACCCAAGCCAAAAAAATTATGAACAAAATAGCTATACAATCCTTAGTCCTTTAAAAAAAATATATATATTATTTGCAGGACCTTTTTTTAATTTTATCTTAGCTTTTTTTCTATACATCATTATAGCCTTTCTTGGTGTACAAAAATTAGCTCCTATCATAGGAAATATTGCTCCAGATTCAGCAGCTAGTAAAGCAAATTTACAAGTTGGAGATAAAATCATTTCTATTGATGGGGTAAAAATTACAAATTTTGAACAAATATCTAAATTAGTCCATACAAAAGAAATATCAATAGTCATAGACAGAAATAAAGAACTTATAAATATCAAACTAATACCACAAATTGCTCAAGGATATAATGAGTTTTATCAAAAAGTCCAAAAGCCACTAATAGGCATAGCACCAAAAAACGAATTTACAACCATTTACCATCAAGGAATTTCTAGTATTTCATATGCTTTTAATGAAAGCTTAGAAGCATCTTTGCTTATATTTAAAGGCTTGGCAAAGATTATTAGTGGAGAATTAGACGCTAAAAATATGGGTGGAATTATCACCATGGTAGATGTAACTTCTAAAGCAGCTAATAGTGGGTTAGTTGTGTTATTTTTAATTACAGCTTTAATATCTATCAATCTTGGAGTATTAAATTTATTACCCATTCCAGCTTTAGATGGCGGACATATACTTTTTAATCTTTATGAGTTAATTTTCAAAAAAGAAGTTCCAAAAGTATGCTTTGAATATCTTAGTTATTTTGGAATGGCTTTACTTTTAACATTGATGGTGTTTGTTACCTATAACGATATTATGCGTTTTATGAATAATTAATAACTTCTAGTAGCAAAACCATATCTTTTAAAATCGGTAATATTACTTTTTTGATACCATCCTTGATAGAGCTGTTTGATCAAATTTTGCTCATAACTTAGTTTGATCTTTACCCACATCGAAGTTTGATCTTTTGCTATTTGTTCATCTTGATAATTTACAGACAAATCTATCAAAGAAAACGGGGAATAAGTAATATTGTATTGTTTTTGAGTTTCTTTTATATTTGTATTGATATTTACTATTTTAAAATAAGGCACATCAATGACAACTCCAAGTTCTGTACTATCATCACTATTGTTTTCTTGCACATCATAACGATTTGCATAAGCTTTGAAAAAATCACTAAATTGCACTTCTGTTCCAAAACTTTTCTTTGCACTAGCTTCGCTATATTGATCATTAAAAACATTAAAACCTAATTTAAATTGATCAAAATCATAACGATTAATAAGTCCTAAAGAATAAGCATGTTCATCTTGACTAAATCTTGCTTGTTTTTCTAATAATAAAGTCGAATTTTCATAATCTAGTAAAGTATTAATACTTTTAATGCTTATATTTAAAGCATTATAATCCACATTAGACTCAGTTGTGTCATTAGAGCTTAAATTTAAAACATTCCCTAAAGATTTTGAAGCAAAAGTATTTAAATCTGTTGTTTCTTGTTTATATTCTTTAGGTTTTTGAAAAAAAACTTGTTTTGAAACTTCTTTATTTTCTTTTTTTAAACTTATATTTTCATCCACATTTAAACTATCTTCCAAATTTGTGCCAAAAGATATACCAAACATTACACAACAAGCTAATATTTTCTTCATTTTTCACCATTATTGAAATATTTTTTATAATATAATATTTTAAAATTAATATTGTTTTATCTTAAGCCCTTTTTTAGCTTTCTAATTAAAAATCTAGCAGGATGTAAAGCATATAAAAAATCTTTTTCTATTCTAGGCTCATTAAAAATTAAAGAACAAATCACCCTAGAAGCAATGATTGAACTCGCAAATGCTCTTGAACCATGAGCTATGGAAAAAAATAATGGCACAAAAGCATTAGGTTGAATTTGTTTTTTATTTTTTTGCCATAATAAAGCTTGGTAATGTTTTTTATAAAATTGTTCATCATAAGCTTGTCCCACAATAGCAAATCTATCACTTGAATAAGATCTAAAACCTACCTTAGATCCTATGATTTTTAAATCATCTTTAGAATTTAAAAATTCTTTGATATTGTTTAAATTTTGCATATCATCTTCTATTTGACTTTGTGGATTTTGATTTAATCTATCATAACTTGCACCAATTAGCTGCATATCTAACCTTGTATTAACAGGGCAAATATAAGCTTTTGATGAAAGTGCATAAGGTGTATTTAAAAAAGGTTTTAAATGAGTGCATTGTCCTCTTACCTTGCTTAAATTAAGATGAGAATAATCAATAAAATCTTTAACATCAGCTCCTTGAGCATAAATTAACACATCATATTGAGCGTAAATTGGAGTGTTTTTAAAATTTAAGATAAATTGATCATTTTCATAAATATAATCAACAAATTCATGATTTAAAAAAATTCTAGCATTGCTTTTTTCAAATAGCTTTTTTACCACTTCTTTAGGCTCAATACACATACCATCTTTTAAAAATGCTTTATTATTTTCTATATAAAATAAAACATTATCTTTTTGAGAAACAAATCTTTCTTGCATTAAATCATTATGAGCAAATTCATAAACCCCATTAGGCATTAACTTTAAAATTTGCTGATAAAATCTACTAGCTTCTATAAAAGCATATTGAGAAAAATCTCCTAATAAAACATTTGGTTTTAAAATTAAAGAGCTTAAAATACCATTAATATTTCCAGAAGCTCCTTTTGCTATATCATCTTCTTTTTCAAAAACATCTACTTCGCAATTTCTTAAACTCAACTCATAAGCTAAACTTGCTCCAGCTATACCAGCACCTATAATCGCAATTTTTTTTACTTTTTTATCCAAAGAAGGAGTGTTAAAATAAGCTTGCGTATCATCAAATTCATAGCCATCAAAAATAGCTTGAATCATCTCTCTTTTTTTAAATCCTTTGATTTTTTTAACAATAAAATTATATTTTTCTAAAGATTTTTTTAGCAAACTAGCAGCAGAAAAAGTTAAAATTTTTGCTCCAATTTTAGAATTTTTTGCCACATATTGCATAATAGTTTCATCAAACATATCTTGATTTTTAGAAGGTGCAAAACCATCTAGATACCAAATATCAGCTTGAAAATTCATTTGTTTTAATTTTTCACTAGCTTGACCAAAAACTAAATCCAAAAAACATCCGTTAAAATAAAACCTGTAAATTCCATCTTTACAAGGTGGATAATAAGCTAAAAATTGCTCTAGTTCAATTTTAAATTCTTCATAAAATCCTAAATTTTTATAAATTTGTCTTAATTTTTCTTTTTCTATATAAAAATTTTCAAAACTTACATAAAAAAGTTTTTGATTGGTTTGTTTTTGCTCTAAAAATCGACGCAAGGTGAGAAAAAAATTTAAACCTATACCAAATCCTAATTCTGCGATAATAGTTTGATTTGTATTAAATTCAAAAGCTTGAGTATAAATAAATTTACTCTCATTTAATCCATCATTAGAATTAAAATAATAATCTTGAAAATCCAAAGAAAAAGAAGAATTTTCTTTTATAATGATATTAGCTTGTTTCATTGATTTTTATAAAAATAACTCTCAATTCCATTAGCTATACCAATAGCTAAAAGATCTTGGAAATTTCTATTTACAAGTCTTGCCCTTTCACTTGGATGGCTTATATAGCCTATTTCTATCAAAATTGCTGGCATTTGTGCTCCAACTAAAACCCAAAAAGGAGCTTCCCTAACACCACCATCAACAACTTTGTATTTTTTTCTAACATTACTTAAAATACTTTTTTGAACATCAATAGCAAGTTTATTTGAAGCTACAATTTTTTCACGATTTAAAAAATTTAAAAAAGTTTGTTTTGAAAAATAATTCATTTCCTCAAAATCTGATTGATTTTCTAGTTCTGCTGCTTTTTTACTTCTTTCGCTTCTTGCAGGAGATAAAAAGAAAGTTTCTATACCCTGTAAAGTTTTAGCTCTTTGTTTGTTTGGAGCTGCATTAGCATGGATTGAGATAAATAAATCTGCCATTTTATCATTTGCCATAGAAGTTCTATCTCTTAAATTGATAAATTTATCCGTGCTTCTAGTATAATAAATTTTATATCCTCTTTTTTTGAGCTCATTACCAAGTTTTAAAGCCACGCTTAAAACAACATCTTTTTCCTTGACACCTTTATCACCTAAGGTTCCAGGATCTTTACCACCATGACCTGCATCTATTACTATGACTTTTCCTGATTTTTTAATAGTTTTTTTTGTTGATGGATTAGAATTTTTTTTAGCAACTGTAGTATTTTTTGTAAATCCTATAAACAATTCATCATCATCTAAATCTAAATTAGTTTTAAATTCCTTAGATGAAGTAAGCACTACCCGTATGGTTTTTTTATCATATTGAACGAGAGTGATGGATTGGTTATTATTGATATCAAATTTTTTTCTATCACCTTCTAAAATTGCTTCAAAACTAACAATAGATCGATATACTTTGCCATCTTTGAAAGAATTTATTTTAATATCATCTAAATCTATATCATTATCTAATTTTAAATTGATACCATTTTTATTTTTACTTGATTTTAAAACATATAAAGGATCTTCTTTTTCTTTTACAACTGCCTTTTTAGGGGTATCTTTTGATGGTAATGCTTGTGTTTTTTCTTTTTTTTCTTCATCAATCCCCATAAAAAGAGTATTATCATTTAGTTCTATTTTTACCTTTAATTCTTTTTTAGATATTAAAACCAAACGCATCGCTTGAGGATTAAATTGAGAAACTATAATATCAAATTCTTTAAATTTAAAATTTTGCTTAGCTCCTTTTAATACACCATTAAAATCAGCAACATAGCGAAAATTTTCACCTTTTAATGTGAAATTTTTAATATCTTTTTGGTTGATTTTTCTATTTAAATTTAACAAAACTCCATTATCTAGTTTTTTCATATCTAAAATAAAAAGCTCTGTTTGAGGCGAGTTATCTTCTTTTTTATCTTCTTTTTTATCTTCTTTTTTATCTTCTTTTTTATCTTCTTTTTTATCTTCTTTTTTATCTTCTTTTTTATCTTCTTTTTTATCTTGTGTTTTATCTTGTGTTTTATCTTGTGTTTTATCTTGTGTTTTATCTTGTGTTTTATCTTGTGTTTTATCTTGTGTTTTTGGTTGAGAGATGATATTTTCTTGTTTTTTGATCTTTTGATCTTCAATAACACTCAATGCATTTTTTAATTTTAAAATTTCATCTTCTTTTACACCACCATCTATTAACTCTTGAACATAAGCTTTATCATCAAATCCTAAAAAATTAGAACTAATAATCAAACGCTTTAAAATTTCTTTTTTTTCTTCTTCATTATCATTGATAACACTTTGTATATATAAAGACTTTAATTGCTGATGAAGTTGCAACTTCTCTTCAGGATTAGAAGTTAAAAAAACTTGATCAAATTTTTTAACTTCTGCATTTGCAAATACATTTACAAAAAATAGTATTAAAACTAAAAATATCTTAAGCATCTTCACCATAAACTAATTTTTTCATCAATTCTTCAACACTGATTAATTTATCTAATTTATAACCATTTGCACCAGTAAAAAATAATCCAGTTTCTTTTTTACCGCTCCAAGCATCATATAATCTATCTGCTATACAATAACCCACTTTAGTAGCCTCTTTTCCTCTACCACAAGGCGCAACACAATTGCTAATACAATTAATTTTTGGCCCCATTCTTTTATCTACTAAATTTAAAAGATTAGTTCTCACACCTCTTGCAGGATACCCCACAGGAGATTTTAAAAGCTCTATATCTTCTTCTTTACAACCCAGTAAAACTTGTTTAAATTCATCGCTTGCATCACATTCAAAAGTTCCTAAAAATCTAGTTCCCATTTGAACTCCACTTGCCCCTAGAGACATCATTTTTTCTATATCTTTTTTATCCCAAATTCCACCTGCTGCGATCAAAGGAATATCACCCCAATTTTTTATCTCGGCTGCAACTTGAGGCACAACATTTTCTAATTGATATTCCTCCATTAAACATTGTTCATATGTAAAACCTTGATGGCCCCCACTTTTTGGGCCCTCAACCACAACAGCATCAGGCAAACGATTATATCTACTTTGCCATCTTTTACAGATAATTTTTAAAGCTTTAGCTGAAGATACTATAGGCACTAAAGCCACATCAGGATAATCTTGCGTAAATTCAGGTAAATTTGTAGGAAGCCCTGCTCCAGAAACTATCACATTAAAGCCAAGCTCACAAGCATTTCTAGCAATTTGAGCATAATTATTACTCGCATATAAAATATTACACCCCAAAGGCGCATCTGCACATACTTTTCTAGCATTATCAATTAAAGCTTTTAAGCCTTCTTTAGAATAAAAATTATCACTACCATAAGGTTTTGCATTTAATTCTTTACTAATGTGTGTTCTATTTTCATAATACCCAGTCCCAACTGAAGAGATGATTCCTAAACCACCATTTAAAGAAACTGCTGAAGCTAATCTATCCCAGCTTATTCCTAATCCCATTCCACCTTGAAAAATAGGATATTTTATTTCATGTTTTCCAATTTTTAGAGCTTTAAAACTCATTATATCACCTTTATCTTAGCAAATTTTCTTTTTCCAACTTGTAATATATATTCACCTTGTTCTAAATGATACTGTTCATCTTGTATCTTTTGTCCATTAACACTCACTGCATTAGAATTAATCAATCTTCTAGCAGCAGAAGTAGAATTTTCCATTTGACATTCCACTATTGCCTTTGCTAGCCAAATTTTACCTTGCAAAGTAAATTCTTGTATGTCACTTGGCAGTTCTTTGTTACTATGAATTTTATCAAATTCTTCTTTTGCACTTAAAGCATCGTTTTGGCTATGAAAACGAGCAGTAATTTCTAAAGCTAAATTTTCTTTAGCTTTTTTAGGATGTAATCTTCCTTCGTTAATGTCTATTTTTATTTGTTCAATCTCGCTTAAACTTTTTTGACTTAAAAGCTCATAATATCTAAACATCAATTCATCGCTAATGCTTAAAATTTTAGCATACATATCTTTAGCTTCTTCTGTAACACCAATATAATTACCCAAACTTTTACTCATTTTATTAACACCATCTAATCCTTCTAGTAAAGGCATCATGATCACGGCTTGTTCTTTAGAAGTGTTATAAGTTCTTTGCAATTGTCTTCCCATTAAAAGATTAAATTTTTGATCCGTTCCGCCCATTTCAATATCACTTTTTAAAACAACACTATCATATCCTTGCAAAAGAGGATATAAAAATTCACAAATTGAAATCGGACTTTGTTCTTTAAAACGCTTGGTAAAATCATCTCTTTCGAGCATTCTAGCTACACTAAAAGTTGAAGTTAGCTCCACTATACCAGCAGCACCAAGCTCATTTAGCCATTTAGAATTAAAATGAATTTGCGTTTTATTTGGATCTAAAATTTTAAAAACTTGCTCTTCATAGGTTTTTGCGTTTTTTAAAACTTCTTCTTTATCAAGCTTTTTTCTTGTTACACTTTTACCTGTAGGATCTCCTATTTGGGCTGTAAAATCTCCTATTAAAAACTGCACAATTGCCCCATGCTTTTGCAAAAATGCCATCTTGCTTAATACAACAGTATGACCTAAATGCAAATCTGCAGCCGTAGGATCAAACCCTGCTTTAATGAAAAAATTTTCACCTTTTTCATAGTAATTTTTTATCAATTGTGAAAGCTTTTCTTCATCAATAATTTCTGCCACACCTCTTTTAACTTCTTGCAAAATTTCATCAAAATTCATAAAAAACCTTTTTTTTAGTGATTATTATATGCATCGTTTAAAGATATAAAATCTAAAATTTTATATCTTGCTTTTAATCTTTCTTTTACACTTTCTACATCAATATTACTTGGAAATTCAACCTGAATTTCAAAATAATTAGCCAAAACAGGTTCTGAGTCAGCTGAGTTAATATTTAAAAGATTAACTTGCATTTTAGCCAAAGTAGTCAAAAATTCAGCTAAAGAACCTTTTTTATTTTCAATAGAAACAATAATCTTATAACTTTTAATCGAACTATCACTCCAAAATGCAAACACCATTTCTTTATTTTCTTCAATCATTTTCATAGCTTGTTCGCATAATTTATGATGGATTATAGCTCCATTAGCCTGTCTGAAAGCAATGATTTCATCACCTCTTTTTGGCCTACAACAATAATCAAAGTCAATCGTTGTCATTTTATAATTAGATCCAATCACAATGCTTTCAAATTTTTGCTCTTTTTGTTCAAATTTATAAGCTTGATTATGATTTGCATATTTTCTAAGACACACAATTACTTCTTTAAAATAATTAAAATCCAAGGCAATTTGTCTTAATTTTTTACTAAATTTTTCCTTTTGAAGCCATTCTTCTATTACATTTGCTTTTTCATCAAAAACCGTAGAAAGAAGATTAATAGCGATTTTATGATTGAGCTCTTTTTTCTTTTGTTTGCAAAAATCTCTAATACTAGCTCTTGCCTTACCTGTTTTAACACTATCAATCCACGAACATCGATAAAATTCCTCTTCTGAAGTTTCAATACTAACAATATCCCCGTTTTTAAGCACTGTTAAAAGCGGAACTCTCATACGATTTACAAATGCAGTTTTAGCATGAAGTCCTACTTTTGTATGAACTTCATAAGCAAAATCAAGTGCGGTTGCTCCTCTTGGAAGGGTAAAAATTTCACCCTTTGGAGAATAAACTGCGATATCTTCTATATATAAACTATCTTTAGCATATTCATAAAGTTCTATAGCGTCAAAATTTTGAACATCTTCATTTTCTTTACCATGCATAGAAATATCAGCAAGCCAATCTAAATTTGGAGTGGCAATATTGCCTTCTTTATATTTCCAGTGCGCTGCTACACCAAATTCAGCAGTTTTGTGCATATCAAAGGTGCGAATTTGAGCTTCAATAATATTTTTTGCATCAAAAAGTGTGGTGTGTAAAGTCTGATATCCATTTTGTTTTGGCAAAGCAATATAATCTTTAAATCTTGAAATTAAAGGATTAAAATGAGTATGTAAAATTCCCAAAGCTAAGTAGCAATCATACACTTTTTCTACTAAAATTCTCACCCCTAAAAGATCTAGTACTTCTTCAAGCCCTACGCCTTTTCTTTGCATTTTAAGATAAATAGAATAATTATGCTTAATTCTTTTGTGGATTATAAAACTACCTTGTCTAAAGCCATTTTCTAAAAATAACATTTCAATTTTGGAAATAAACTCATTAAAACCTAGTTGAATTTGCTGATCTTTTGAGTTGATATAGTTATCAATTTGTGCAAATTCTTCTGGTAATAAAAATTTAAAACTTAAATCTTCAAGTAAATTTTTTATACTTGAAATTCCAAGTCTATGAGCAATAGGGGCATAAACCACTAAGGTTTCTTCGCTGATTCTTTTTTGCTTATCTTCTCTTAAATAATTGAGTGTAAGCATATTATGCAATCTATCGCAAAGTTTAATCACCAAAACACTTACATCTTCAACACCAACTAAAAGCATATTTCTAAAAGTTAAAGCAGATTTTGCAAGTTTTTCATTAGATCCTGATTGTATAAGATGATCTTCTCTTATACTAACAATTTTTGTTAGGCCTTGGACTAACTTAGTAACTTCTTCACCAAAATAAGATCTTAATTCATTTTCATCACACTTAGTATCTTCTAACACATCATGCAATAAAGCAGCAATAATCATAGATTCAACAGGACTCAAAAAAGCCACCAAAGAAGCTACTAATATAGGATGAACCGCATAAGGTTCTCCGCTTTTTCTAAATTGACCTTCGTGTTTTTGTATGCAAAAATCAACAGCTTGCTTTAAAGCTTGTGTTTTTGGAAAAACCAAAAATAAAATATCTTTAGCTTTTTGCAAATCTTTGCAATTTTTTATATCTTCAACAAGTTTATCTAGCAATAACTCATCATTTACTAGTTTCAATAAAACCCTCTAAAGCAATTTTATCTTCAGCTATTTCATATAAAGCAATATCTGTATATTTGTATTTATTTTTATCTAAATTTACTAAAGCTTCTGCACCATTAGCTAGCTCTTCAGCTCTTTTTGCTACAACTAACGCTAATTTATATCTATCATCTTTCATTTTTTTAAGTGCTTGTGCAGCTATTTGTTCTACTCTCATTTTTTTCCTTTATATTAATTTTTAACAATAGAGCATGAGCTCATATCGCCTCTAATAATTTTAAGTAAATTTCCTTCTTTAAACATATTACACACTATAATAGGCAAAGCATTATCCTTTGCTAAAGCTATAGCAGTATCATCCATAACTTTTATATTATCATGCAAAGCTCTTTCATAGCTTAATTCATTTAACATTTTAGCATCATTAAATTTATTTGGATCTTTATCAAAAATTCCATCTACTTTAGTAGCTTTAATAATCACATCAGCTTGAATTTCAACAGCTCTTAAAGTCGCTGCTGTATCGGTTGTAAAATAAGGATTTCCTGTCCCACAAGCAAAAATAACTATGCGACCTTTTTCTAAATGCCTATGAGCTCTTCTCATGATATATGTTTCACAAAAAGCTTCCATTTGTATAGCACTTTGCACCCTTACATCCAAACCAGCACTTTCTAAGGCTTCTTGCATAGCTATGGAATTAATCACCGTAGCAAGCATACCCATATGATCTCCACTAGTTCGCTTTATAAGTCCATCTCTTGCAGCAGAAACTCCTCTAATAATATTTCCACCACCAATTACTATACCTACTTCAACACCTTCATTTATTAAACTTTTAATCTCAGAAGCTATATATTTTAAAATAGAATTTTCAATACCAAATCCATTTTTACCTGCCAAAGCTTCTCCAGAAAATTTAACCAAAACTCTTTTCTTCTTGTGACTCATAAAATCTCTCCTTTGAACACAAAACTATATCAAAAATCGGATTAAAAAAAACTAATTTACCTAATCATCTCTAAAGGATTTATGTGATAATTTTTTTGAGTTACTTCAAAAGTTAAATCACTCTCTACCCTTCCAATGATATACCCTTTTTTGATATTTCTTCCTACTTTAACTCCTGGTGCAATTTTATCTAAATGCGCATAAATTGTATGAATTCCATCTTTGTTTTCTACAATCACAACTTTTTTTAAAGTCGGTGTAGATTTTGCAAAAACTACTTTACCATCTAAAACATTTTTCACTGCTGCATCTGGAGTAGTGCTTTTTAATACCACATTTTCATTATAAATTTTTATATTGTATATAGGATCAACATAGTTTCCAAATTTTTGCTTAACACTATATGATTCCAAAGGAGCAATGGTTTTTTCACCACTATAACGCTTAACACTACTTGTTTGAAAACTCGTGCCAGCTTGCTGTTTAGAAGTATCTTTAGGTTTATTTTTTTCTTGTTTTTGGGCTATTTTTTTCTCATCTTCTTTTTCTTTAATGATTTTTAATTGGCTTAAAGTTTTTCTTAATTCTTGTTGTTGTTCTTGCAAAGATGATAATTTTCGCGTATAAATTTCTTTATCAGTCTTTTGCTTTGCAATTTCCATTTCTTGTTTTTTTCTTAAATTTTTAAGCTCGTCAATTTGTTTTTTATACTCTTTTAAATTGGTATTAATAGTAGAAATTTGATTTTGTTTTTCTTCTATTTTTTTAGTCACATCTTCATAATCTTTAGAAATTTTTCGAAATTCTTCATTAAAAATTTTATCTAAATTACTCACTACTTCTAAAGCTATAATGCTATCTTCACTTTCTATATAATTTTGTGGAATAGCCAAATCATAAGCAAAATCTTTAGCTATTAAATCAATCAATTTACTCTCAATGGTATTTTTATTTTTTAATAAATCTTTGTTTTGATTGTTTAATTGCTCTAAAGCTTTAATTTGAATTTTTACAGAACTTTCTAATTTTGAAGTTTTATTGCTCAAAGTATTAATCTCTGATGCAATTTTTTTTAGATTTTTTTCATTATCTAAAATCTCACTTGCTAAATCTTCAAGTTTTTTTGAAAGTTGTTTGACAATCCTTTCATTTTCTTTGATATCTTTTTGCTTTTGCGCAATCTCATTGGAAAACCCTAAAGAAATAAAAATACAAAAAAGCAAAAAGCATTTTTTCATTTTCTAACCTTAAACATCACAAAATTAACACATAAAAAGCACACTGCAAGCATTGCTATAAAAATCAAAGCTAAGTGTGAAAAAATATTTATTTTAGGAAGACTTATATCTACTCCTTGTAAAACTAGCTTGATTGACTCAAGATCATACACTTGAGTAAAAAATACAACTAAAAGCAAAAATGCTACAAAACAATCAATCAAAACTATCTTATAAAGCATAAAAGATCTAAACCAAAAAGGAGCCCCAAATAAACACATAATCTCTACTCTTTGAGTATGTTCAAAAAGCCAAATTTTCATTTGTTTTAACAACAACACAAAGCTTAATAAAATAATAATAAACAAGAAAAACCAAAGTAAAAATTTAACCAAAACAAGTAATTTATAAATTTTTGTATGAGTTTTTGCAAAAGTTTCTACTTTGACTATATTAGAATTTTGTAAAAGTTTATTTTTTAAAGAATCAAGTTCATCATTAGATAGTAACTTACTAAGTTTTAAGGTATAAAATTTAGGCAAAGTTGATTTTAAAACTTCTAAATTTTTTGAAGAAATATCATTTTTAAGCCTATCAAGCATTAAATTTGGGTCTAAAATTTCTATAGATTTAAAATGTTCAATTTGCCCTTGTATGGACTTTTGATCCAAAGATGTCTTTGAAACTAATATGATATTATAATCTTTATTTAACAAGCTCTCATAATGTTCTATAGTTTTATTAGTGATGATTAAAAACTCAAAAGCAAACATCATAACCATTAAAGCAAAAATTAAAGAAAGATGATTTTTAAGCGATTTCATTCATCCTCCCATTTTCTATATTAAAGCGACGATAATCAAGTCTTAAATTTGTAGGAATTCTATGTGTAACCACCACTACGCAAGTTCCAAGTAATTCTCTGGCTGATTTTAACAAAGTCCATATAATATCAGAAGAATATTCATCCAAGTTTCCTGTTGGTTCATCACACAAAAGAAGTTTTGGATTATGCGCTAAAGCTCTTGCCATAGCAACTCGTTGTTGTTCTCCTCCTGAAAGTTGAGCTGGTTTTTTATCTGCTTTAAAGGTTAAATTTACATGTTTTAAAAGTTTAGCAGCTTGTTCTTTGCATATATTTTTACTATAACCTTTGATCATTAAAGGTAGCATTACATTTTTTTCTACACTAAATTCTTGAATCAAGCGATAATCTTGAAAAATAATCCCTATTTTTTGTCTAAATTGCAAAAGCTGTGCATTAGAAATATCTATCAAATCACTACCGCACACTTTTAAACTCCCGCCAATTGGCTCTAAATCTCCATAAAAAGACTTAAGTAAGGTTGATTTTCCACTACCGCTTTTACCTGTAATAAAAACAAAATCATTATCTTTTAGCGAAAAACTAGCATTTTCTATAACAAGCTCATCATAACCAAGACAAAGCTTTTTAGCTTCTATCATCACTATATTTTCCTTAAAAAATCAATTTTTCAAATAATAAACAATTTTCATAAACAAAATATTTAATTTTTATAAAAACATAAAATTTCTCTTAATTTTTCCATGGCTCTTAAATTTTCTTTTGTTTTAAATGGTTTTCCAAATATAAATTCTACTCCATTTAAATCTAATTTTATATAAATATGCTCAGGCTTATAAAACGCTCCAAATGCGATTTTAATGATATTTCCATCTTTGGTTTTATAAATATTTTCAAGATGTAAAAAATAATCTTGCCCTTTAAATACTTCATTTTTAAATTTGCGCTCAATTTGCATTAGTTCTTCTTGATTAAAATTCATATCTTCTATGGCAAATTTTTCAAAAGAACTTAGCTCTTTACTTTCGTCAAATCCACTAATAATTAAATCATATATATCTTTATTTTGTTTTTTCCAACGATCTTCGTATTTACTTGAAATTTCTAAATTTTCATTCTTTTTAACAAGAGCATTTAAACAAGGCAATTGCAAAAACGAATTTAAAGTAAAATCAAAATACAAAAAACTATCTGTTCTAAGCTCGAATTTTCCATCTTTTTTCAAAACCCTAGCACATTCATTGACAAAATTTTCTCCTACAACTCTTCTGTGTGGCTTTTTATCCCAAGGAACTGGAAAATGAAGAAAAATTTTATCTATTAAATTAGACTTTAAAACACTTAATAATAATCTAGCATCAGTTTGAATCAATAATATATTTGTGATATTTTGACTTAAAGCTAATTTTGCAACTTGCTCAAGCGCTGGAGTATAAATTTCAACCCCAATTACCAAAATATCAGGATTATTTTTAGCTTGATAAAGCAAATGCCTACCACTTCCAAAGCCTATTTCTATATAAATTTTTTCTTTATTGTAAATTTGCTCAAGCAATTCTTTTAAAGAATTAGCAATTAAAGAAGTTTTTTTCACTAACCTTGTATGTTTTAAGGCAATTGCTTCATTTAAAATATCTTGGGTAAAACTTTGTTTAAATACCATCAAAGCTTTTTGCAAATACCCAATCTGAGAAGGCTTAGTATGTTTTTCACCTTTAATTAGCCACTCTTTTTTTTGTTTATCTTGTTTAATTTGTAGAAAAAATTTTTCTTGCTCAATGCGTGTAAAGATTAATTGCACATTTTCACCATAAGCAGACCATAAAAATTCAACTCCATCTTTTTCAAAAGGGAGTTGAATATCATTTAATCTTTTACATTTAAAATTTGGCATTATTTAGCTGCTGTAAATTTATTTGATGGTTTTGACTCTATACCATTAGCATCAATTGCTATAACCTCATAGCTATAAACTTTTCCTGGTAAAGCTGTGATATCTTTTAATTGCTTAGATTTAATCTCCTTAAATACTGCACTACTTCCACCACCTGTTCTTTTTACTATATATTCTCGCGCTCTATCATCATTATCTATCCATTCTACTTTAATGCCATCATCCTCAACAGCACACAAAACTATATTTGGAGCTAAAGGTGCACCTAAAGTAATGCCCTCAATAGGTTCACTCATCAATGGACTTTCTAAACCATCTTTATCTACCATGCTTACCTTATAATATCTTTTTTCGCTTACACCATTGATTACATCTTCATAGGTATTTTCAGCAGTTTTTGCCACAACACTTAAAGGCAATAAAGTATTAGAACCTGAATAAATTTTATAATAAGCAAAATCTGCATAATCAATTTTATCCCAAGTTAAAATGATTTTTTTAGGTGCATCTTTACTAGCTTTTAAATTTGCAACCATAGGAGGCAAAGCTTTTGTGGTAGATTCTACTATTTTACTTGGCGGACTTTTTATACCATCATAAGTTAGTGCTATGATTCTATATTGAAAGCTTTCATCTGATTTTAAAGAATCATCGATATACTCGGCACTTAGACGATTTTTAACCTTAGCAAGTTCTTTAAATTTCATATCTTTCATATTGGCTCGTTCAACAATATATGAATTTACCCTAAGATCAGGATGTGGTCTCCATACTATCTTTACACGATTTGGCAAACCCACTATAGCTTGAGCAAAAGGAACTGGATCAATTACTCTAGTTGTATAAGCTTCTATACTCATTCCATCTGGTGAAACTTGACCAAGTTCATTATAAGTTTTCATGGAATAATAATATTTTGTATTTGGCTCTAAATTAGTATCTGTATAATGGGTTTGAAATTTATTATCTATTTTTGCTATAAGCTCCATTGGAGCACCAACTGAACTTGCTCTATATAGATAAAAACCTGCTATATTTTGATCATATAAAGGCTCCCATTCAAAGGCTATACTGGTAATATCTGAAATACTTTTGATATTAGATATCTTTGGCAAACCTTCGTTAATTTGAGCTATTTTTGGTGAACTAACGGTGCTACAAGCGCTAAAAGCCAAAGCTACGCTTAAGATAACTAAGTGAAATTTTTTCATCAATCTCTCCTTGAGTAAAATTTTCTTTCAATATCTGCTTAAAATCATCAAACATCGGAGCATTTACAAACAAAAGCTCTTTTGTTCTTGGATGTATAAAATATATCAAATATGCATGAAGCATTACTCTATTATACTTTATTTTTCCTTTATATCCATATAAATCATCTCCTAAAATATAACGATTAAAATCAGCCAAATGCACTCTAATTTGATGGGTTCTACCTGTATATAACTTCGCTCCAATTAAAGCACATTTGCTAGAATTTAATAAATTTAAAAATTCAGTCTTTGCACTTTTTGCGTGAGAATTTAAAATATCTTTTGTTGTAATTTTTTTTAATCTATTATTAGGACATCTAATGATAGCTTTTTCATTGCACATTTTATCTTCTTTTAATGGTAAATCACACAAAGCAAGATAAATTCTTCCCATGCTTTTGTCTAAAAGCTGCTGAGCTAAAAATTGATGGGCTTGATTATTTTTAGCTATTATGATTGCACCACTTGTGCCTTTATCTAATCTATGCACAAGCCCTGCTCTATGCTCTCCATTTAAATTTGATAACGCATATCCTCTTAATAAAAGCCAATCAACCAAAGTAGCTTCTTTCACACTACTTGCGCCATGAACTACGATATTTGGTCCTTTATTTAATATCAACACATCATCATCTTCATATAAAATTTCTATATCAAATTTAGGAATGTATTGTTGGTGTATTGTTTTAATTTGAGGAAAATTGATATAAATTTCATCTTTACATTTAACTTTATAAGAGTTTTTATCAATTTTTTTGTTATTTATACTTACTAAATTATCTTTAATCATTTTTGAAATTTGTGAGCGACTTTGATTTAGCACTTTGGATAATAAAATGTCAAGTCTTTCTTCAAAAAGTGATGAAAATTTAAGCATCTTTGATATTTCCTTAGAATAAAATTTGCAATTTTAGCATATAATTACAAAACATTTCACAAAGGATTATTTTGATAAAGCTTGATAGAAGAATTTTAACTCACTTTGATTTTGTTCAGCCTATACTTATTCTTCCTATTATTGCTATATCTTTTCTTTTGATATATGAAGCAGATGTGCGTTTAGCTGAAAAACAACTTGTATATACTTTAGTCGGATTTGCTGGATTTGCTTTTTTCTTTTTTATCCCGCTTAGAAAATTAGCATGGCTTATACCTGTTATTTATTGGATTAATATAGTTTTGCTTTTAAGTGTTGATATATTTGGTGTTGAAAAATTAGGGGCTAGAAGATGGCTTAATGTGCCTTTTACTGATTTTACCATACAACCTTCTGAAATTTTTAAATCCTCTTTTATATTAATGCTAGCTTATATAATCTATCAAAATCCACCACCGCAAAATGGTTATGGTTTAAAACAATTTTTAAAATTGAGTTTTTATATCTTGCTTCCGTTTTTACTCATAGCAGGAGAACCCGATCTTGGAACTGCTTTGATACTGCTGATAGTAGGCTATGGAATGCTTTTTATCATAGGAGTAAATTATAAAATTTGGCTTACTATTTTTATAGCTATAGCTGTGGCTTCCCCTATTATTTATAGTGACTTTTTAAAACCTTATCAAAAACAAAGAATTCATGATTTTTTAGCCGAAGAACCAAGCTATCATGTTAAACAATCCATCATTGCCATAGGAAGTGGCGGATTAACCGGAAAACAAGCTGATGAGGCTACACAAACTCATTTTAAATTTTTGCCTATTTCAACTAGTGATTTTATCTTTGCTTATACGGTTGAAAGGTTTGGTTTTATAGGTGCAGTGGTAATTATACTTCTTTATATTTTGCTTATATTTCACCTACTTAGCTTAAACTACAAGCTTAAAGATGATTATTTTACAAGAGTGATTACTAATTGTATTGCATTATTTGTATTTTTATATGTTGCTGTTAATATATCTATGACTATTGGATTTGCGCCTGTTGTTGGGATTCCTATGCCATTTTTTAGTCACGGGGGAAGTTCTTTTACCACCTTTATGATATTTTTTGGGATCTTGCAAAATTTAATTACCTTTAGATATCTAGCCATTGAAAAAGCAGTAAAAATAAAATTCTAAATTTAAATTAAGAAAAAAAAGATATAATACGATTTCATTTTTAACTTTCTGGCGGATTTATAGCTCAGTTGGTTAGAGCAACCGGCTCATAACCGGTTGGTCGCAGGTTCGAGTCCTGCTAAATCCACCATTTACTTACTTCAATCTCACATTCATAATCATATTAGATAAAAAGATACTATCTTTATCAAAGCTTTTTAAGCTATATTCTAGTTTTAAGTATCTTTTTTGTATATCTTGCATTAAAGTTGAAAGATTGTATAAACTTAAACTTTCTAATATATTTATAAGCTCTATTTTACTTAAAGTATTAAAATCATTTAATAAGCTAAGATAATTACTTACAATAGAAGAAGAATTTATACTATTAAATACAATTTTATTTTTTATATCTTCTTTAATAAAAAATTGATTATTTTTTATATAAAAATAATCTTTAAGATGATGATTACTTAATATTTGATTATAAAAACTTAAAAGGCTTTCTTTACTATTTAAGTCAATAAAATTTAAAAATATATTTTCTTTTAATAATACTTCTTGTAATTGTTTTAAGTTTTTAAAAGCTTGATTTATACTAGAAGTATTTTTTAAAGCATAAATGATATTATCATCTTTAGAAATTTTTCTATTAATATTATATTGTAATAAAGGATTTTTATAAAGTGTATCACTATTGATTAAGATATTGATATGAAAAGATTCTTTTATATCAATATGTTTTTTAATATGTAAAAATTCTAAAATATTTAAAAAAGCATTAGGTATGTAAAATTGATCTAAACTAAGTTGTAAAAAATGATTAATATTATGCATAGAAAAAATATCATTATCTTTAATCAAATCATCTTTATTTAGATTAAATAACATAACTCCACCAAAACCCAATAAGCTTAAATTTTTTAAATTCTCTAAAGCTTTTCTTTTTTCTAAATCAATTTGAAGTATTTTTTGCATTGTTTTTCCTTTTTCTTTAATTAACCTACATATAAACCATCTTCCATTATTATAGTAGTGGCTAATGAAATTCATTATTTTTACTCTTTTATATTATGCTCTTTAGCATAAGCTAGTATTTTAGCTCGAAGTTCTTGCGGAAAATTATATCTATATATGGCAGGAATTCTTGGATCAAGGAGTTTATCAAGCTTATGTCTTTTATAATACCATTCTAGATTTTCAGGAGTAAAATAATAAGGTGTATTAGGATAACCTTGAGGAGGAGTGAGAGCTGCTAGCTAAGAGAATCCATATATAGTTTTGCTTCTTCTTTAGTCCAATCATTGGGAATATCTGTATTGTAAAATGCAACAGAACCTCTACGATATGCCCACATTTCGCGATTAAACTCTTTCCTACTCTCTGGAGTAGAATCTATATCTCTTGAATCTTTTAATTTACCTTTTAAAACATCGTTATCTAAAGATCTAATAGCTTTACCATCAGCATCATCTGCAAATTCATATTCTGTTAAATCAATAATCCAATCTACTCCCATAATCTCATCTATAAAAGGAAGCATACCAAATTCATCAGGTTTTAAAGTCTTAGCTAAGGTTTTAATCTCTTGTTCTCTTAAAGGATTTTTATGCACTCCTACTAAACCACTTCCTACAGCAATATCTGCATAACCATAAATAGCACCTAATAAATTAGGTTTATCTAATATACTACTTCCTCCACTTAATTGTATATAAAGTATAGTAGCTTGGATAAATCTTGCATTAAAACCATTTTGAAACATATCATTAGCTAGATATTTATAATCACCTAATATTCCTGCTGCCATACCCCATTCATTATGAAATAAACTTGATCTTAGATTATGTTTATTATCATCTACTATTTTATATAATTTTTCATATTTAGGATCTACATTTCCTTTTTCATCTACAGCTCCTATAGCTTCATAAGGTATATCTATAACAACACTTCTTATACCACTTCTTATAACTAAATACTTATATCTTTCTTTTTTAGTTTTTAGTGAGTTATAATAAGCTTTTTCTGCTTTAGTCCAAGGAGCTATAGCTCCTTTAATAGGATCTTTTAAATAAATACTTTGCCAATCTTTAAATTCAAGTAAAGTAGAACTTTGCCCTGTGTAAAGATTAGGATCTAAATATCTAGGTTGATAATCTTTGTAGGGAGAGTTTTGTTTGATATTGTGTGCTTCAAAAAAGGGCTTTAGAATATTCTTGGGTGTATTTGCCTACTTCACGCCCATCTTTTCTTTTATCAAATATAATTTGATTTGTATTTTTATCAACTTCTAATATAAGTCCATTAGAAGTATAAATCTCGTAAATATCTTTATTACCGCTCATTATTTATCCTTTCGTCCTATATACAAACCATCTTCCATGATTATAGTCGTGGCTAGTCTGCCTATGAATTTAGAGCATTTTTTAAATTAAATAAAGATATAATTATATTTTTTGGATTTAATATAGCATATTAAGGCTTTTAAAACTTTTTATTATATAAATTTATAATCTTAGAATATACAAAAAATCAAATGAACAATCGACAATATCTTTTGCATTAAATTTTATTTCAATATCAAAAATTTTATTGTTAATTTGGATAATTTTAAAATATTTATTTTTATATCTAGTGTTTTAAATAAGTTTATTTTATAACATTTATAGATTCGCAATAAAATAAATAAAATACATTTTCAAACATACAACTTTACTTGTAAAATTTTTATTTTTAAACTATATATCAACAAAATTGCCACACAGATTAATACCATAGAGTAAAATATAAATTCTCTTGTGTATTTTATACTCTATATTTATAATTGATAATATAATAATATTTATTAATATAATACATATTATAAAAAATAAATAAACCCAGATATAGTAGTATAAACATACCAAATAAAACCCGAGTATAAAGTTAAATAATATTGTTTCCTAGTTATATGGCGACCCCTAGAGGATTTGAACCTCTGTTATCACACAGAGAGAGTGATGTCCTTAGCCGCTAGACGAAAGGGTCATTTAGCAGTGGTGTCCCGTGTTGGATTCGAACCAACGGCCCCCTCCTTAAAAGGGAGATGCTCTACCGGCTGAGCTAACGAGACAATGGCGCGGCGGACGGGGCTCGAACCCGCGACCTCCGGCGTGACAGGCCGATATTCTAACCAGCTGAACTACCGCCGCAACCAAAAAAAGGATGGTGGTCACTATAAGACTCGAACTTATGACATCCACCTTGTAAGGGTGGCGCTCTACCAACTGAGCTAAGCGACCAAAAAAGACATTAGTGGTGTCCCGTGTTGGATTCGAACCAACGGCCCCCTCCTTAAAAGGGAGATGCTCTACCGGCTGAGCTAACGAGACAATGGCGCGGCGGACGGGGCTCGAACCCGCGACCTCCGGCGTGACAGGCCGATATTCTAACCAGCTGAACTACCGCCGCAACCAAAAAAAAGGATGGTGGTCACTATAAGACTCGAACTTATGACATCCACCTTGTAAGGGTGGCGCTCTACCAACTGAGCTAAGCGACCAAAAAAGACATTAGTGGTGTCCCGTGTTGGATTCGAACCAACGGCCCCCTCCTTAAAAGGGAGATGCTCTACCGGCTGAGCTAACGAGACAGCAAAAAAAATGAAATTATGCCAAAAGAAAAGTTTTTTGTCAAGAAAATAGACAAAAAACAAAGCTTTTATAACTTAAATTTACTAAGCTAAATCTAAAGAGACCTTGCCATTTTTAATCTCTAAAACTTTCACTTTTACTTCATTACCAAGCTCTAATTTTTCTTTGATCTTAGAATTGTGCAATAAACCATCTACACCATCTTTTAATCCTACAAAAACACCAAAATCAACTACTTTTTGCACCACACCTATAAACTCTTCACCGATTTCAAATTTAGGCATTTCTTTTTTATCCCTTTTTTTATTGGTATTTTTTGAGTGAATTAAATTTAAAATATATTCTTTGCTTTGCTCGATCATTTCTTTATTTGATCCAGAAATTTTTACTTCACCTTTATCCCTATCTAAATCAATGCTGACTTCAAATTTTTCAATAATTTCTTTTATGGTTTTTCCACCTTGACCTATAATGTCTGGAATTTTATTTGAATCTATATTGAAAATTTCTATTTTTGGAAGTATAGCTTCATTTATGATTATTTTAGAATTTGCTTCTTGCATTAAATTTAAAATATAAGCTCTTGCTTCTTTTGCTTGATATAAAGCTTCTTGTAATACCTTTTGCTCTATACCACCTAACTTAATATCCATTTGCAAAGCAGTGATACCTTCTAAACTTCCAGCAACTTTAAAATCCATATCTCCATCATGATCTTCAAGTCCCATAATATCAGTTAATATAGCATATTTATCTTCTTCAAAAATAAGCCCCATAGCCACACCTGCTACTAATTTTACACTAGGAACGCCTGCAGCTTTTAAAGCCAAAGAACCACCACAAACTGTAGCCATAGAGCTTGATCCATTACTTTCTAAAATTTCTGAAACCAAACGAATAGTATGTGCATAATCATTATCCACACTAGGATGCAAAGCCCTTTTTGCCAAATTTCCATGTCCTAGCTCTCTTCTACCTGGAGCTTTTATAGGACTTGCTTCGCCTACTGAAAATCCTGGAAAATTATAATTAACCATAAATTTTTCACATATTGGATTTTTTTCTGTAAGCATATCTGACATTTGCGCATCATTATCCCCACCCAAAGTAGCTACAACCAAAGCTTGAGTTTGCCCTCTAGTAAATAAGCAAGATCCATGTGCGCTTGGTAAGATATTAGTTTCAATATCAATCTTTCTAATATCTTTTAAACCCCTACCATCAGCTCTTTTACCATCATTTATAATTTGTGCTCTAACAATTTCCCTTTTGCACACATGTAAAGCTTTTTGGATATCTTCTAAAGTCCATTCTTTTTCAACAGCAATGTTTTCTTTTTCAATTTCTTTAGCAATTTGAAAAATTTCACTTGCTCTTTCGCTTTTTGCCATTTGATTAATGGCTATTTTGAGTTTAGTTAGATATGAATTTTTAACAAAATTGATCAATTCTTCATTATCATTTTCAACTTTATACTCAAGATTTGAATTTTTTCTATAAGCAGCAAAAGCTTTTTCATAAGCATTAGAACCTCTTAATATAGCATTACTTGCAAAATTTAGCGCTCTTAAAGTCTCATCTTCGCTAAGCTCATTCATAAAATGCACACCATCTTTTTTACCAGCTAAAGCTCTCATCTCTATCATTAAAAGCTCATCTTTAACACCTGCTACATAAAGATCTAAGGTGCTAGATTTTAACTCGCTATTGCTTGGATTTAAAACAAATTCATCATTAATTTTACCTATTCTTACCCCACAAACTGGAGCTTTGATTGCAATGTCACTTAAATATAACGCAACACTTGCTGCATTTAAACTCATAACCTGCAAATCTACTTCACTATCAGCAGAAAGAACCATCACCACAATTTGCGTTGGATAGGCATATCCTTTTGGAAATAATGGTCTTAAACTTCTATCAATTATCCTTGCACTTAATGTCTCATAATCACTTGGTTTGGTTTCTCTTTTGACATACCCACCTGGAATTTTACCCGCAGCATATGCTTTTTCAATATATTGAACAGTAAGAGGTAGAAAATCTTCTTCTACCATTTTATCTTCTCTAGCAACGGTTGCTAAAACAACAGCATTTTTTTCTCTCATTAAAACAGCTCCAGCTACTTGCTTGGCAACTTTATCCGTTTCAAAAATTTCTATATGATTATTGATATTTAATACATGTTCCATGATTTTTCCTTGATATTTGTTATAGGCAAAATCAAATAAGCTTTTTAAATTTTAAAGCTAAAACTTAAAAAGCCTGTTTTTATTTTGCCCTATAAATTTAAATCTAAACAACGCTTTTTGTTTAGATTTAAATTTATCTTTTTAACGGCAAATAATACTCACTTTCTTCTAAAATTTCTAAAATTTCTTGAGATTGTAATTTTATTTTATTTTTAAAATAAAATTCTATATCAACAAAATGATCTATTTTTTGAGCACAAAATATCTCATCAACAAAAATACCAATATAATCATAAACATCACTTGGCATCAAAGCACTTGCATAAATAATACTATTTACTTCTTCTTTTAAAAGACTTTTTATACAAGATAAAGCTGTAATTCCTGTCTCGCAGCCTTCATGTAAAACCAAAATATCTTTCCCTTTTAAATCTTTTAAAAGATTACCTTTTCTATAGCGATAAACATTTTTTAAAATTTTCTCTTCGTATGTTCTATTTGCTTCCCCATATATATAATCTAAACTTATATCAAAAGCCTTGATTAAGGCTTCATTATAAACTAGCTCTTTGGTTTCACTAATCATAGCTATTTGACATTCTTCATTATTTGGAGCTTTAATTTGCTCTGTAAATAAAAAATCATAAGCTAAATTTAACTTACAAGCTAATTCATTTACAAATTCTATCGATTTAAGCGAAGGAGTGATAATAATATAATCTTTTAATTTAGCAATTGGTAATTGATCATACAATCTATTAGCAGCTTCTTTTACATCTTCAAAAATTATCATAATGCCTTCTCACTTTCTTCCAAAGCAAAATCATAAGAAACTCCGCCAATTGGATAAAAATTAAACATAAAATATACACCACTTTGATCTTTAGCGCTAATACCTGCACTAGTAAGTTTAGGCGAAATATCTTGGCGATACATCAAAGAATAATTCCAACATTTTCTTTGATAAGTGTAACCAACTTCCCATTTATCAGGATTTTTGTTTAAATCAAACCATATACCGCCAAAAATTTGATAATTAGCATTGATGTTATATTGAGCTTTAGTGCCTAAAAAATTATATTTTTCATTTTCATAAAATCTATAAGCATGGCTTAAACCTATTCTCCATTCATCATAATCTAATGATGTTTCACTAAAAATTTTATCAAAGCGATTTTGGATACCATTATATTCAGTTTCGTTTCTAAAACTGATATAATCATTATAAAAATATTCTACGACATTATCAAAACCGCCAAAATTTTGCTCTTTTAAATCATATTTTATAGCAAAATTATGAAAAAGTTTTTTCTTTCCAATGGCATTGTAAAAATACTGATACATAGAAAAATTAATCTGCTCTGATTCATCTTTTATATCTATAAAATTTTCAGTAATTTGACCAGATTTTGCTCCAGGTAAATAATAATTTACACCAAGATATATAGTATGATAAAAATTCTCATAAGGCTTGGAAAGATCTGTGTATAAAGAAAAATTATGAGAATTTCTAAACAAATGCTCTTGATTTTTTTCATTTGTATTAGAATAATTTACAAAATTTGCATACACTCTTTCGGTAAAAGAAAAATTTAAAAAGTCATCAAAAAAACTCGTATGATATACAAGTGGAACATCAAAATTTAAAGTCTTAGCATAAATTCCAGTATGTCGGTAATATCTATGAAAAGAAGCATCAATGCTATATTGTATATAATTATCAAAAATTCCATTTAAATATCGATGGTATTGTAATGAAGGATATTCTTGCAAAGTATCTTTATTGCTAATTTTAGAAGTATCTATATAGTATTTTGCATAAAGTCCATAATAATTTTCATCATCTGATAAAAAATAATTTAATCTTGAAGTTACAAGCGAAGCTTCTGTTTTGGCTTTAGAGCTTAAATTCATATAATCAACATCGTTTAAATATTTACCATCAAGCCACAATCCTTCCTGATAAGAACCATTTAACAAACTTTTAAATAATTCATCGCTTGAATATTTTATCTCAAAACCATAATGTTCTTTATTTTTTAACTTTTCTTTTTCCCTATAACTTGATTTTTCTGCAAAAATTCCAGTACTTATCTCACCTTGTGAATTTAAAGAATCTACAAATCTAAGCGTTGAATATAACCCATAACCTCTTTTTGTTCTAATTTGTGGCTCAAGTTGTAAATCAGCATTATCATCAATTACATAATATATAGGTTGATTATAATATAGTCCTTCACTTTGCTTTGCTACAATTTGTGGAATAAGCAAACCACTTTTTCTTTTAGTATCTACACTAAAACCAAAATAAGGCAAATATGCCACAGGTGTGTTTTTCACATATAATCTTGCATTATAAAGATGTAAGAAATTACTTTCTTTATTTAATTTACCCTCTTCAAAACGAATTTCCCAATCAGGATTTTCAACATTACAACTTGAAACAACAGATTTTTCGGTGATAAAAAATTTTTCATCAAATTTAGCTTGATGGCATTGTAGCCAAACTTCTAAATCGTTATTTGAAAAAAATAAATTTTTAAAAGTGGTTGTATTATCTTGTAAATTAATTTTAGTATAGCTTGAATGAGTCCTTTCTTTTTGACCTCTTAAAATATTAACATCACCAAAAAGTTCCAAATCTTTTGTTTTTTCATTAAATTTTGCTTCATTAGCGGTGATTAAATAAAGATCTGAAACGACTACTACATTGCTTTTAGCTTCAATAATATCACGATTTTTTACAACATCTAAAGCATATATATCTACCTTTGAAGCATATAAATTTACAATACAAGCAAAAGATAAAAAGATTTTACGCAAGATCAATTACCACCGTTTTTGCTGCATAATCATGCCAAGTTTTTAAAACTACATTACTTAAAGCCCATGCAAAACCAAGTCCATAAATTTCACTAATTTGCCTTACTCCAGACCTTAAAATGCTTTGTGTTAAATTAGGTTTATCCAAAAGCTCTTGATTTATCACCATAATCTTCAAAAGCATTTTTCCCAAAGTTGCACCATAAAGATAAACAAAAAGAGCATGATAGCAAAATTGCAAAAATAAAATTCCTCCAACAAATCGCAATAAAATAGCATGAATTTCTTCATAAGTTTGTACTAAAGATATTTTATCAAACAAAATAATGCTTACTACAACACAAACAACAAAAATATCCACAGCATAAGCTAAGGCTCTTTTTTTAAAACTTGCTAAAACAATTTCTTCTTTTTCTAACTTGTCAAATAATTCTTGATTTGTCATTGAAGAACCTGAAAGGCAATATCTTTTCTATATTGCTTGCCTTTAAAATTTACATTATCACATAATTTATAAGCATTTTCTTGTGCTTCTTTAATGCTTTTTCCTGTTCCAACACACACTAACACTCTACCACCACTAGCATATAATTTATTATTTTCTAAACTCACTCCAGCATAAGATAAATGAGAATTTTTTGGAATTTCACCAATACCAATTAAAGCTTTAGGACTATCCTTATAAGGATAATTTTTACTAGCACAAACCACACCTACTGCATATTCATCTTTAATTTTTACATCGATACTAGATAAATTTTTATTTGCACATGCTAAAAACATTTCTAAAGGATTTTCTATCAAAGGCATCAATACTTCACATTCTGGATCTCCAAAACGAACATTATATTCTAAAACATAAGGTTTGTTATTTACTATCATTAAACCTATAAATAAAACCCCACTAAATTCACTTCCTTGTGCTTTCATACCTTCTAAAGTAGGTTTTATAATATCTTTTTTTACCTGCTCAAGTAAAGATTTACTAGCTAAAGAACTTGGAGCATATGCACCCATTCCACCAGTATTTGGCCCCTTATCATTATCTAAAAGTTTTTTATGATCTTGCACTGGCGGAAGCAAGATAAAATCATCTCCATCACAAAGTGCGAAAATACTCAATTCAAAACCATTTAAATACTCTTCTATCACGACAATCTTACCAGCATCACCAAAACTCTCACCACTTAACATTTTATGGGTAACCTCTAATGCTTCATCATGACTTTGAGCAATTACGACTCCTTTTCCAGCACACAAGCCATCAGCTTTAATCACAATCGGAGGGGTTAAATTTAAAATAAATTTTTTAGCTTTTTCAAAATCTGTCGTGTTTAAAAATTTAGCTGTTTTGATTTTATGTTTTTTTAGGAAGCTTTTCATATATGATTTTGATGCTTCAAGCATTGCTGCTGCTTTAGTAGGACCGAAAATAGCCATATTATTTTCCCTAAATAAATCTACAATCCCATCGGCTAAAAAATTTTCACTTCCAACAATACACAAATCAATCTCAGAAGCTTTTGCATACGCTGTGATAACTTTACAATCTTTCATATTAAGATTTGTTCCAATTTGTGCAGTAGCACCATTTCCTGGAGCAAAATAAAATTCTATATTTTTATTAGTTTTTTGAAGAGCAAGTGCGATAGAATATTCTCTAGCACCATTCCCTAAAATCAAAATTTTCATTATTTTCCTTAAGATAACAAAACCCAAATGGCCATAGTATAAATATGTGACCCTAAAAAGTCAAATTTTGTCGTTAGGTAATTTTTAAAGGCTGCAGCTTCTCGCTTTTTTTCAAAAACTCAAACGAAGTCACAGAACACGGTAAATTACACATCACAACTAATGATTAATGTGTTGGATCCTTTTAAATACAATCGAACCATTCAGGCAATAAAATTATAACCAATAAATCTTAATTAAGCTATTTTATAAGATTTTGAATTTAGTTTTAGAATCTTTTTTTAGAAAATATTTTCCTTCTAAAATAACATCAGCCACTGGTGCCCATATTGTCTTTTCATCTACATAAACAACATCAAATTCTGTATTTTTCATCAAACCTTGATAATTTACTTTTTTTGGTGCATGCTTAACAACATAATATGGATTCATCGCAAAAATTTGAATTTTCATATTGACATAAACTTCTGGATTAGAACTAACAATTAAAAAATTCTTTTCACATTCTTTTTTAACTTTTTTTACATACGAAAGAAGTAGTTGGTCATTTGGATTTAGAGCATTTTTATTAAGCCTATTTAAATACAACTCTGCAAAAGATAAGGTGCAAAAAGAAATTTCAGTTGCATTTTTAAAATATGAATTTTTAATACTAGTTGATTTTAAAGATTTCATCCATATCTCTAAATCTAATTTTGTAGCACAGATATTTAACCCTTGCTTGATTTTATCAAAAAGCTTTTCTCTTGCCATATTAAAACTATTGGAAAAAAGAGTGAAATTTTTTTCATAAAATGATTTTTTTAAAGCTTCTAATTTTTCAACACTTGCACTAAAATAATCCATTTCGCTTTTAATTTCAACAAGTTTTTGTTTTTTAGCGTGTATTAATTCTTCTAATTCTTGATGTTTTTTACCACTTTCTGCTTCTAATCTTGCTTGTTTTGATTTTATTTCACTAGCCAAAGTACTCATTTGTCTTTCTAAAGCTAATTTTCTATTTTTTCTATTATCAAGTGAAGCTAAAAGAGCTTGGTAATGGCACTGATGAGATAAAAAAACCTCATCATATAAACGCTCCATGTTGATATTTTTTTGTTTATCTTTCATATCTTTATATGCCATTTCAAGATGAACAATGATATTTTTCATCACTGAAAAATCAGCTTGATTAATCGTATTATCTGAAAAAAGTAAAGTATCTAAAGCCTTATATAAAAATCTTTTAAGCGCAAAAAAATCAATCACATATGGCACTTCATCTGTGCTGATATCCTTTACAGCATTAATACATAAAGTCTCATTATAAAAATATCTTTGAATAGCTTGAGGGATAGTCATATTTAAAGGAATTTTATCAAGCTCATCATAATCTGTTTGTCTATAAAGATCTTGTACATAAGCATCGCGCTTAGCTAGTCTTAAATCTTCTAACTCATCATCACTATCAGTTTTCCAAAAATCTCTTTCTTTTATAAAATCATTCTCGCCAAATTCTTGAAATTTTGAAGGACGCAAATCAGTAATATGCTTTCCATCTGATCTAAACTCAACAAACATACCCACAGCTGGCATACTTCTTTTATCGTGCCATGCGTGTTTATTAAATTCAAAAAAAGTCTTTGCAAGATTAATTACCGTTCCTCTTCCAGTACCATCTACATAAACCATTATCTTGCCATGCATATAAAGCCTTCTAAGTTAGAAATAAAATGTTATTTTATCTTTGTTTTTATAAATTTACAATAGTATTTTAAAATTCGATAAATTAATATTTAGGTATATAATCTATGTTTTTATATCAATATTTAAAACACCCAAAACAAACTGGTGCACTATGCGCAAGCTCTAAAAAACTAAGCAAATTAATCACCTCTCATGTCAAAAATGCAAAAAATATAGTAGAAATAGGCCCAGGAACAGGAAGTTTTACAAAATATATTTTAAATCAAAAAAATCCAAATGCCAATTTCTTTGCTGTTGAGATTAATCCGCAAATGGCACAAAAATTACAAAAGAAAATAAAAAATATAGATATAGAAATAAGTTCTGCTCAAAATCTTTTAACAATGTTAGAAAAAAGATCTATCAAAAATGCTGATTTAATCATCTCTGGAATTCCTTGGGCATCATTAAAATTAAAAGATCAAGACTTATTATTAAAATCCATTCACAATGCTTTAGAAGATCAAGGAAGCTTTGCAACTTTTGCCTATATTTTACCCACTCTAAAAGGTAGAAAATTTAAGAAAAAACTTTTTAATACCTTTAGCAAAGTGAAAATTTCACCTATTGTTTGGCAAAATCTTCCACCTGCTTTTGTTTATTTTTGCACTAAATAATTATTCCCATTCTATAGTTGCTGGTGGTTTGCTTGAAATATCATACACAACACGGTTAATCCCATCAACCTCATTAATAATACGACGAGAAATATTTTCTAATAACTCATAAGGTAAATGTGAAAAAGTTGCTGTCATACCATCGCTTGCATTTACCACTCGCACACAAACTGCATTGTCATAGGTTCTATTATCCCCCATTACACCAACACTTTGAACATTTAACAACACACAAAATGCTTGCCAAGTTTTATCATACCAACCACTACTTTTTAACTCTTCTATTAAAATCACATCAGCTTTTCTTAAAAGCTTTAAACTAGGCTCATTCACCTCACCCATTATGCGTATAGCAAGTCCTGGCCCTGGAAATGGATGGCGATAAACAACATCTTTATTTAAACCAAGCTCTATCCCTAAAGCTCTTACCTCATCTTTAAAAATTTCTTTTAATGGCTCTATAAGTTTTAAATTCATTTTTTCAGGCAAACCACCTACATTATGATGGGATTTTATAGTCTTACTAGCACCCACTACAGAACTTTCAATGATATCTGTATATAAGGTTCCTTGCGCAAGATATTTTACATCTTGATGTTTTTTTGCCTCTTCTTCAAAAATTTCAATAAAAGTATTTCCTATAATCTTTCTTTTTTGCTCAGGATCAACAATACCTTTTAAACGACTTAAAAATATTTCTTTTGCATCAATACTAATTAAATTAATACCCAAAGTATGCTTAAACATATACTCAACTTGCTCTTTTTCGCCACTTCTTAAAAGACCATTATCTACAAAAACAACCACTACTTGATCTTTTATAGCGCTAGCTAATAAAGCAGCTACAACACTACTATCAACCCCACCACTTACAGCACACAATACCTTGTCTTTGCCAACTTCTTCTTGAATTTTTTGTGCTTGAGTTTTGGCAAATGAGCCCATATTCCACACACTATCGCAATTACAAGCATACTTGGCAAAATTTTTTAATATATTTTTTCCAAATTCACTATGCTGAACTTCAGGATGAAATTGTAAAGCATAAAATTTACGCTTTTCATCACCAAATACACAAAATGGACTATTTTCACTTATAGCAATAGCTTCAAAACCTTGTGGTAAATTTTCAACCCTATCAGAATGACTCATCCATACTGTTTGTTTTTTAGGTAAATTTTTAAACAAAGCGCTATCATTTTGTATATCTATGGTTGCTTTTCCATATTCTTTATGACCTGCTGGAGCTACATTTGCACCAAAATGATGAGCCATTAATTGCATTCCATAACAAATTCCTAAAATTGGTAAATTTAATTCAAAAACACCTTTATCGCAAAAATAAGCATCATTTGCATACACACTAGCTGGTCCGCCACTAAGTATCAATCCTTTTGGTTGTTTTTGTTTGATTTCTTCTAAACTAACATTAAAAGGTAAAATTTCAGCATAGACTCCTTGTTCTCTAAGTCTTCTTGCTATTAATTGTGTGTATTGTGAACCAAAATCTAAAACTAAAATATCTGCTTTTTTCATTATTCTCCTTTATAAATTTAACATTTGAAATTGTATATACCATATAATGATAGAAATTATATAACCTATTAAAATAGTCCATGCGTATTTTAAATGAGCATTAAAAGTATAAATTCCTTTCATTTTTCCCATCACGCCCACTCCAGCAGCTGATCCAAAACTAATCAAAGAACCACCTATACCAGCAGTAAGTGTAACTAAGAGCCATTGGGCATGATCCATACTTGGGTTTGCTTTTAAAACAGCACTCATAACAGGCACATTATCTACAATTGCAGATAAAATTCCAACGCCAATATTTACACTAGTTGCTCCAAAGCTTGTATATAAATGTGAAGCATATATAAGCCATCCTACAAAATGCAAAGCACCAACAGCTGATAATATACCAAAGAAAAACAATAAAGTATCCATCTCTATACGCGTCATATAATAAAACACATTTAAGTCTTTATTGCCTTTTTTTCTATTGAAAAAATAAATATACAAGCTTAGCAAAGAAAGCCCAAAAATCATACCCCACATAGCAGGTAATTCGCAAATACTATGTATGAACACAGCTAAAGCTATAGTCATAAAACCTAAGATTATAAAAACTTTTCCACCTTCTTTGATCTTAACCTCTTGTAAATTTTCTTTAGAAAAATTTGGGGTAATATTTGGAACATAACGCGATAACAAATAAGCCGTAATCAACCAACCAATAAAAGATGCTGGAAATAGAGCAAAAAATTCAAAAAAAGTAGCTTTTTTTGCTGTCCAAACCATTAAGGTTGTGATATCTCCAAAAGGAGACCAAGCACCCCCTGCATTAGCAGCTACTACTATATTAATAGCTCCTGGTATTAAAAATTCTTTTTTGTCTTTGTCTATGGTTAAAAGCACGGTTGATAAAATTAAAGCTGTGGTTAGATTATCCGCGATTGGAGAAATAAAAAAAGCTAAAATTCCTGTTAGCCAAAATAATTTTCTATATGTATAACCTCTGCTTACGAGCTTATATTTTAAAGTTTCAAAAACTGATCTTTCTATCAAAGCTTCTATAAAAGTCATAGCTGCTATTAAAAAAAATACAATCTGAGCTATTTCCAAAATCAAATGATTAACACTTTCTTCTAAAATTTGCGTATCAAGATCATTAGTCACCATATAAATACCAATGATTACAAAAGAAAGCGTTCCTATAAACAAAGCAGGTTTTGTTTTATTTAAATGATACTTTTCTTCAGTTGCTATAAAATAATACCCTAAAATAAAAATAATCAATATACTAATGCCTAAACCACTAAAAGCCAAATCCAACTCAGCAGCACTTGCAAACATAAAACTACATATAAAACAAAGTAAAAACAAGATCTTTTTCATATTTCACTTTCCATTGTTTGAAATTTTTTAATCTCGATAGTGGTATTGTTTGCATCTTTTACTTCATAAAATGGAACATCTTTATAACCACATGCACATAAAAATATTAATAAAAAAAACGATAAAATACAAAAATGGAAAATGGAAAAATTAAAACAAGTTGTTATATTATCAATAAACTTACTAAACATTATAAACCTTTAAATGCACTTTTTCAATACAAAGAATTTCTTAGTTTATTAAGTGCTAATCACAGACAAATGATAAGTAAAATTTTTGTTAAAAATAATACTTTAATCATTTTAGCCAAACACCATGTTGCATACATGGAACTAAATCACGATGATACCAAAAAAACTATTAAAAATTTAATAAAACACTATACTTTTGCAAAAGCTCAAAGTATTTTTGCCAATATCAACAATATAAAAATTCTTAGTGATAGAAATTTTATCCATCAAAATCAAACAAATATAAACCCAAAAAAACATTTTATAGAGCTTTCTAATGCAAAATTTTCCAATAATATTACAAATCCTATTTTGCATAAGCAATTTGAACAATTAAGAGAAATAATTAAAAATGCTAGAAAATGATTTAAAAAATTTACCCAATCTTCCTGGAATTTATCAGTATTTTGATCAAAATGGAAAATTACTTTATATTGGAAAAGCAAAAAATCTTAAAAATCGCATAAAAAGTTATTTTATTTTTACTCCTAAAATTTTACCCAATCCAAACAATAATCTAAGAATTCAAAAAATGATTTCTCAAACCCATCATCTTGAATTTATTACCACAAACAGCGAAGCTGATGCTTTGATTTTAGAAAACTCATTTATAAAACAACTCCATCCAAAATATAATATTTTATTGCGAGATGATAAAACTTATCCTTATATTTACATAGATTTAAATGAAGATTTTCCAAGATTTGAAATCACTAGAAAAATCATCAAAAAAAATAAAATCAAATATTTTGGACCATTTTTTAAAGGTGCTAAAGATCTTTTAGATGCTTTGTATCTAAGCTTTGCACTTAGGCAGAAAAAATCTTGCAAGCAAGCATGTTTGTTTTACCAAATAAAACGATGCGCTGCTCCATGTGAAAATAAAATCTCCAAACAAGAATACGATAAAATCATACAAAAAGCTACTGGAGCTATTTTAAATTCTTCTATATTAATTAAAAATTTAGAAAAGAAAATGCTTGATTTTGCTCAAAATGAAAACTACGAAGAAGCAGCTAAAATAAGAGATCAAATTCAAACCTTAAAAGATATTAGTGTTAAAGTTCAAATTGATGTGGCAAAATTAGAAAATTTTGACATTTTTGCTCTTTGTGTTAAAAATGGCATTCTTTCTTTGGTGCGATTTGTGATTAATAATGGAAAAATGATTAGTTCTAACCATAAAATTATCACTCTTAAAGATCAAGATGATTTTAATCTAAATGAAATTTATAAACAATATATATTAGAGAATTTTCCACCAAATATGCCGATTAATTCTACTAAAATTTATATACACGAGTATTTTGAAGATTTACAAATATTAGAAGATATTCTCTCTAAAAGGTTTTTTAAAAAAATTCACATTAAAGTACCAAAATTAGGGGAGAAAAAGAAAATTTGTGATTTGGCCTTAGAAAATGCAAAAATTAATATTGAAAAATATTTAAAAAACGAAGATTATACTATTTTAAAAAATATAAAAGATACTTTTGGTTTGCAAAATTATCCAAACACTATAGAAATTTTTGATACTTCTCATTATCAAGGTGATGCAAGTGTTGGAGCAATGGTTGTTTTTAAAGATTTAAAATTTAGCAAAACTTCTTACAAGCATTATCATTTATCCTATAAAAATGATTATGAGCAAATGTTTCAAATGCTAAGCAAAAGAGCTTTATCTTTTGATAAAACCCCTCCTCCTGATCTTTGGCTTATAGATGGGGGAGATGCTCTTTTAAAGCTTGCCAAAGATATCATAAAAAGTTCAGGAGCAAATGTGGATATTTTAGCCATATCTAAAGAAAAAATTAACCTTAAAGCTCATAGGGCAAAAGGTAGCGCTAAAGATAAAATTTACACAGAAGATAAAATTTTTTCTCTTTTACCTACAGATAAAAATTTGCAATTTTTGCAAAAATTAAGAGATGAAGCTCATCGTTTTGCGATAAGTTTTCATCAAAAAACAAAAAGAAAGCAAGATTTACAAAATTCTAAATTATTACAACTTGGAATTTCTCAAGGAAATATCAAAAAACTTTTAGATTATTTTGGTTCATTTGAGCAAATTTTTCAAGCTAATTTTGATGATATTAAAACAGTATGCAATGAAAAAATAGCAAATTTAATCAAGGAAAATATATGATATTTTTAATAGCCATTTTTATTTTAATGCTTTTATATTTAAATTATCATTTTTTATTTTTTATAAATACAAATCTTTTTTACCTTTATAGTGTTGTTTGCATTAGTATTTTAATTATTTTGCTTTGTTATTTTTTAATAAAAAGAAAAATTCTTAAAAATCAAAATTTGCTTATTAGGCAAATCAATAATATATTTAATTTTAACAATGATTTTAGCTTAAAAAATTTAAAAGATAATCTTGCAAATAAACACGATGAATATAAAAAATTACAAGATTCATTGCAAATGCTCACAAATAAAAATAATCTTTTAAATTCAAAATATAATCAAATCATAAAAGCCATTAAATACTTAAAAAAAGATAATAATATTAATTTTTTACATTCTTTGCAAAATCAAATGCCTAAAGAAGAAATTAATATCATTTTTAACAATGCAAAAATAGCCATTTTAAACGATGATAAATTAGAAAATTTTTTAATCCAAAATATATTGCAAGAATTTAATATTCAAACAAAATTTTTTAAAACCTATGAAAATCTTGATGAAAATTACACGCTAATACTAAGCAAAGAATTTTTAAAGTATGAAAATTGTGTGCAAATTGACTTTCAAAATTTTGACATAAAAAATATTATCAATCTAGCAAAAGAACATTTTACATATCATTATAAAGAAACTAAAAATGTTTTAATTTTCAAGTCTAATCCTTTTGAAAATTCACTATTTTTAAATTTAGCAAACCAACATTGTCTAAATAATGAAAGTGTGGAATATTTAAGTAATTTCAAAGAAAAGCTTGAGGAAGAATTCAAAGTAATTTTGCTTGATTTTGAAGTGATAAAATATGATTTATTGTTAATACAAAATATACTAAACAATTACAAAAATAATCATCCAAATGCTTATATTATAATGTTTTGCAAAGATAAAAATAAAGAATATAAATTTGTTGATTGTATATTACAAGATATGAATAAAAACGAATGGCTTGCTATGCTTAAAAAGCATATTAATCTAGCTTAGTTCTATGGTTAATAGCTTTATGTAGCGAAATAAAATCTACATTTTCTAAACTTACCCCACTTGGGATGCCTTGAGCAATTTGTGTGTAGGTTAATTTTAGTGATTTTAATTTTTCTTCGATATAAAACACCAAAGCATCTGAATTTATCCCTTGTGTAAAAGCAAAAAACAACTCTTTGGCATTTTGTTTTAAAATCATTGCTTTTAATCTATCAATACACTCATCATTTGCTTCTTCTAAAACAAAATAATACCCATCAAAACTACCACTCTCTTCTAAGGTTAGGATATCTTTTGGGCTTTGGACGATACAAATAATATTCTTATTTCTACCATTATCAAGGCAAATTTCACATAATTCATTTTCACTTAAAGCACCACAACAAGAGCATTTTCTAATCATCCTAATAGATTCTTCAATATTATAAGCTAATTTTGAACCTAACAAAGGATCTTTTATACACACATGATAAGCAAGACGCAATGCTGTTTTTTTGCCTATGGTTGGTAAAGAGGCAAAAGATTTTACCAACTCATTAAATTTTTCTACACCTTTCAATTAAAAATCCTTGAAAAAAGAATTTTAAAAGAATGATATCCATCTTCATAAGAATAACAAATATTAAATCCGTGAAGATTACAGATATTATTGATGATATAAAGTCCAAGCCCCATGCCTTCTGCTTGAGTATTTTCTTCTCTTGCGAAAGGTTTTAGGTAATATTCAAAAGTTTTTCTAAATTTACTACCTTTGTTACGCACCATAATATAATCACTTGAGCAAATCACCTCACAACTTTTATCATCAGAATATTTTATAGCATTATCAATAAGATTTTTAATCAATAAGGAAAATAATTCCAAATCAGCTACTATCATAGCATCTTCTTTATAGGTAATCTTAACTTTTTGATAAAAATCATCTCTCATTAAATAATCTTGAGCTTGTTCTAAAATTAAACTCAAATGATAAGTTTGCAAATTTAATTGACAATTTTTTGACAAAACCTTTTCTATCTTACCAAATTCATCAATCAAAAGTTCAAGTCTTTCAAAAATATCCACCAAACGATCTTTTTGCTTTTGATTATCAATCATTTCACAAACTATTCTACCTTTGCCAATAGGAGTCTTTAACTCGTGCATAATCATTCTTAAAAAAAACTGCCTTGATTTTACAAGTTCTTGAATTTTATTAATAGCATGATCAAATTCAAACGAAATTTCTGAAATTTCATCATTAACTTGAAAATATTCTGATAAAGGCTCCATCTTTCCCGCACTGATATTTTTAATTTTATTTTTTAAAACCTTTAATGGTCTTAAAGATCTCAATACCGAAAAATATAAAAATACAATCAAAACTAAAATAAAAATAAAGCTAAATAAAAATAAATACTCTAGTTTAACAGAAGCGTCTAATTGATACAAATATGTTTTTTGTTCTTGCTCTACATACAAAAAAACTTGATTATGATATATAATAGATGAGAAAGCACCATAAGAAGAATTAACTCTAAAAACTTTTTCACCTTTAGTGATAATTTGTTTTAAAATTCTATCATTATCCACTAAAGAATATGATTTAGATGTAAGATAATTATATAAAGAAAAACTTTCACTTTTTTCTAAATTATAAACAACCTTTTCAACCATCTCTTTTTGTTTGGCTCTTTCATTTGCGATATAAGAATCAACTTGAATTTTTCCTAATAAAACAAACAAAGCACAAACAAATAAAAAAGCCGCCGCAAAAAGAATGGTAATTTTAAGGTTAATTGTTACCTTCATCCTATAAGTTTATATCCTATACCTCTAACTGAAAAAATATGTTTTGGCGCTTTAGAATTATCACCGATTTTTGTTCTAAGTCTGCCAATAATCACATCTAAGCTTTTAGAATCTTTATCTTTTAAACTCTTACAATGATAAACTAGTTGTTCTCTACTTACAGAAAAGCCATGTTGTCTTATCATATAGCTTAAAATTTCATACTCAGCTGGAGTTAGTATCAAAACTTCATCATTATAGCTAATCTCATGTCTTTTTTCATCGATCTTAAAGGCTGAATTTATAATTTTTTCCGGAGCTTCGTTAGTGCGTTTTGAACGACGAATTAAGCTCATAATTCTTGCATGCATTTCTTTAGGATCGTATGGTTTTGGTAAATAATCATCAGCTCCAATTTGAAGTCCGACAATTTTATCACTCAAATCGCTTCTTGCTGAAGATATGATAATAGGAATACTATATTTTTCCCTAATTTCTCTACAAACTTCAAGTCCATCAAGTCCAGGCAATGTCAAATCAAGTATCAAACAATCATAATTTTTTATACCAGCACTCATACCCAAATACGGATCTTCATAATTTGTAACTTTAATATTAAATTGAGCTAGATACTCAGCTAAAAATTCTGCAAAATCTGGATCATCTTCAATCATTAATACATTAATCATTCTAAACCTTTCACTTACAAACATCGTATAATTAAGCTTAGCATTATAACATACAATTTAAATATATTTTATTTTTTTGCTAAAATTACAATTTTAAAAATATAGAAAGGTTAAAAAGTGGAACTTAGCTATTATGAAATTTTAGAAATCTCTCAAAATTCAGATAAAGAAACTATAAAAAAAGCTTATAGAAAAATGGCTCTTAAATATCATCCTGATAGAAATCAAGGCGATAAACAAGCAGAAGAAAAATTTAAACTAGTTAATGAAGCCTATGAAGTTTTAAGTAATGATGAAAAAAGAAGCATATATGATAGATATGGCAAAGATGGCTTAAAAGGAGCCAGCGGAGGTGGTGGTTTTGGTTTTGAAGATATAGATTTAGGTGATATTTTTTCAAACTTTTTTGGAGATGGTTTTGGTTTTGGCGGCTCAAAACAAAAAAATAAAAAAGAAAATAAATATCCAAGTGATTTAAAAATTGCAACTAAAATTACTTTTAAAGAAGCTGTATTTGGCTGTAAAAAAAATATAGAATTTACTTATAAAAGTTTTTGTAAATCATGTGATGGCACTGGTGCACAAAATAAAAAAGAAGATACTTGTTCTCATTGCAATGGAAAAGGTCAAGTTGGAGTGCGTCAAGGTTTTATGACTTTTGTACAAACTTGTACTCATTGCCAAGGAAGTGGTAAATTTGTAAAAGATAAATGTAAAACTTGCCATGGAAATGGATATGAAGAAATTAAGGATAAAATAGAGCTTGATATTCCAGAAGGCATAGATGATGGTATGAGTCTTAGAGTGCAAAACAAGGCTAATCAACTACCAAATAGCTCTCAAAGAGGGGATTTGTATATCAAAATTATCGTTGAAGAAGATGATAAATTTATCCGTCATGAAGATGATATTTATACCATAGTTCCAGTATTTTTCACTCAAGCAGCTCTTGGAAAAACAATCAAAGTAGCAACCTTAAGAGGTGAGGCTGATTTAAAACTTCCTGTAGGAGCAAAAGATAAGCAAAAATTTGAACTAGCAAATGAAGGAGTTAAAAACATACATACAGGAAAATTAGGCTCTCAAATAGTCCAAATTGATATTAAATTTCCAAAAAGTTTAAATGATGAGCAACAAAATTTACTCAATCAACTCGAAAAAAGTTTTGGCTTAGAGCATGAAGATTCTTTCATAGAACAAGAAAGTTTATTTGATAAAATAAAATCTTGGTTTAGTCATTAACAAAATTGCAAAGCTTCATCCATTGCTTTGCAAATATTTTTTATATTATGATTTTCAAAGAATAACTCAAAAGCATACACTCCTTGCCACAAAAGCATATCTTTACCATCTTTTGCTTTTAAAGAATGTTTTTTGGCAAGTTTTAAAAATGGAGTAGTTTTCCCATATACAACATCAAACACATAGCGTGAATTTGTAAAAAGTTTATTTAACAATTCTTCCTTACAAGGAAAGTTATCATCACACAATCCCGCGCTAGTAGTATTGACAATAAGATCAAAATTTTCATCTAATGGCAATTGATTATACAAATAACAAGGAAAATCTACAAAATTTAAAAACCTTTCTTTAGATCGATTTACTATTGTAGTTTTAATGCATTTTGTTTTTAAAGCATAGGCTATAGCTTTTGAAGTTCCCCCTGCTCCTAGTATCAATGCTGATTTTATATTTTTAAATTCTTCTATAGCTTTTAAAAATCCTAAATAATCTGTATTGTATGCATAAATTTTATTATTTTTAACAATCAAAGTATTTGCAGATTTAATCTCACTTACACTTTGATCTTTAAAATCAGCAATATCAAAAGCTTGTTCTTTAAAAGGAATAGTTATATTCACTCCATTAAAAATCTTTACAATTTTTTTTAAATTTGTATAATCTTGTAAATGATACCTTGTATATATAGCATTTTCATTAAAATAAGCGATAGCATTATTATGCATTCTAGGAGAAATTGAATGCATAATAGGATCGCCTATGACTGAAAATATCTTCATTTTACTCTAAAAGTAAAAGCACCTTTTGCTATTTTAGAGCGAATTTTTTCTAATTCTGTTTTTAATTCACTTTCTTTATAAGGTCCAACTAAAACTTTTGTTAATTCTTTTCCATTTACATTGGTTTTGTAAATTTTATACTCATATCCATTATCTTTTAAAATTTTTAACTCTTTTGATTTTGGATCTAAAGTATTTAAAGAAAAAACTTGTATATAAGCACCTGCTTGTAGTGTAGAGTCTGAAGTTTTGATATTTTCAAAAAGTTCATTTGCATCAGGAGTAGTATTATTTGTCTGCGGTGCTTTTTCTTTTACATTAGAATTAGTTTTTTCAATTGGTTTTTTTACTGTTTTTTCTGGAGTTTTTTCAGCTACTACTTCTGGTTTTTGTTCTTCTATAGCTACTTCTTCTTTTGGCTCAACAGCATTGATTTGATCAAGCACGCTATTATTTGCAATAACATTGCTTGTATTTTCTTCTACTATATCATTAGAGCTAGTATTCACATCACTTGTCATGCTTTCTTCTTTTAATTTTCTAGCTAATGCTTCAAATTCATCTTCTTCTTTAGAACTATCTGTAATTGGCAATGAGGAAAAATTATCTCCATAACTAGCTTGATTTTGCGGCTCAGCAGGAACTTGCAAAGAATTCTCATCACTTGGATTGTTAATTAATTTCATTACTATCATAACAATTAAAAATACTATAACTAGAATAATTGCTCTTAAGAGAAGTTTTTTGATTTTTTCATTTTTATTGCTTTTTTGCAAAATAATATCATCAAACTCATTTTTTTTATTTTCTTCCATTTTTTATCCTTTCAAAATTTTACATATGTTTAGACCAAGAAGCACCGCGTTCTTTTTGGTAAACTTCATATGGTAGCGTTAAAATATTAAATTCCTTTGGTATATCCAAACTAGGAAAAACCTTCCATTCTACTGGCATTTTTTGAGAAAACAACAAAGAAAGCTTTGATCCTAAAGAACAAGCTTCACTAAAAGTAGTATGACCTTTATGAATATACAAATGCAAATGATTATTTGTTTTAGTTTTATAAGCTGTAAAATTTATAAAACCTTCTTCTCTAAGCACCAATTGTGCTCTATGCCAAAATCTTTCAGCATTGAAGCCATTATAATCAAATACAATATTTTCAACCTTGTCAAAACTATTGATCAAAGAATGCGCAACAATAATTTTCTTTTCCATATGCTCTTGTATAACATTGGCTGTCAATGGAGCATTAATTTTTTCAAATTTATCAAAAAAAATTCGCCCTTTGTGTTCATATTTATTGATTATAGCATTTCTTTTAATGTAATAATGCGTTGTAACCATTTTGATTAAAGACATATCCATTGTAGTGATCAAAACATCGCCCCTTTATAAATAATAAAATTATTTGCTAAATTTTTAAGTTTTATTTTTATCTCATCTTGTAATTTTAAATTTTGTATATCATCTAAAATATCTGCAATATAATTTGCCACGATATTAATTTGCTCTTCTTTGAAACCTCTAGCACTTAAAGCTGCAGTTCCCAATCTTAAGCCACTTGTGATAAATGGGCTTCTAGTTTCTCCTGGAACTGTATTTTTATTAGCAGTAATACCTGCTCTTTCTAAAGCTAAATCAGCATCTTTACCGCTAAAATCTTTATTTAAAAAACTCAATAAAACCAAATGATTATCAGTTCCACCGCTAACTAAATCATATTTTCTTTCTAGTAATACTTTTGCCAACATTGCTGTATTTTTTATGATTTGTTTTGCATAAATTTTCCATTCATCGCTTAAATTGTATTTAAAACCTACAGCTTTTGCAGCGATCACATGCATTAAAGGTCCACCTTGAATTCCAGGGAAAATTGCTGAATTAATCTTTTTAGCAATTTCTTCATCATTGCACATTATAATACCACCCCTTGGACCCCTTAAGGTTTTGTGAGTTGTAGAACTTACCACATGAGCATAAGGAAATGGACTAGGGTGCTCTCCTGCTACGACTAAGCCTGCAATATGAGCAATATCAGCAAATAAATAAGCGCCAATCTCATCAGCAATTTCTCTAAATTTAGCAAAATCTATTATTCTAGGATAAGCACTTGCGCCACAAACTATAAGCTTTGGTTTAACTTTTTTAGCAATATCTCTTACCTTATCATAATCAATTCTTCCATCTAATTCAACGCCATAAAAATGGCTTTCATAAAATTTTCCTGAAGAACTCACCTTTGCTCCGTGAGTTAAATGCCCACCATGACTTAAATCCATACCTAAAATTTTATCATTAGGGTTTAAAAGTGCCATATATACACCCTGATTAGCTTGAGAACCAGAATGTGGTTGAACATTTGCAAAATTACAATTAAAAAGTTTTTTACATCTTTCTATAGCAATTTGCTCTATCTCATCTACAAATTCACATCCACCGTAATATCTTTTATTTGGATATCCTTCTGCATATTTATTAGTAAGTATGCTTCCCATAACTTGCATTACTTCTGGAAGGGTAAAATTTTCACTTGCAATCATCTCAAGACCATCAGTTTGTCTTGATAGTTCTTTTTGAGTTAAATCAAAAATTTCTTTATCAAAATTTTCTAACACTTATCCTCCTTTATATCAGACTTAAGCGGACGCATAGCTGGAAATAATATCACATCGCGAATTGATTTTTTATTAGCTAGTAACATAACAAGTCTATCTATACCTATACCTTGACCAGCAGTTGGAGCCATAGCATATCCTAAAGCATTGACAAAATCCTCATCCATTTCGCAAGCTTCTTCATCACCTGCGTTTTTTGCTTCAATTTGTTTTAAAAATCTCTCATATTGATCAAGAGGATCATTTAACTCATTAAAACCATTAGCAATTTCTCTACCTGCGATAAATAATTCAAATCTTTCAGCTATTTCTTGATCAGCATCACTTCTTCTAGATAAAGGACTAATAGATATTGGAAAATCTATAACAAAGGTTGGATCAATCAATTTATCTTCTACATAATTATCAAAAAGTTCAGCTTGCAAATGTCCTAGTTCTAATTTTTCATTAGCTTCAAAACCATCGCGTTTTAATTTTTCTATAATTTTTTCTTTATTACTAATAAGCTCATCATCCAAACCACCATATTTTTTCAAAGCATCTTTATAAGTAATTCTCTCAAAAGGTTTAGAAAAATCAATTATCTTTTCATCAAATTCAATTTTTTTACTTAAATTTAATTTTTCAAACAACACAGCAAAAAGTTCTTCTGTTAAATCCATTAAATCATGATAATTATGATATGCCCAGTAAAATTCAATCGTAGTAAATTCTGGATTATGTGTTAAATCCATTCCTTCATTTCTAAAACATCTATTGATTTCATAAACTGCTTCAAATCCACCTACAATCAAGCGTTTTAAATATAACTCAGGAGCAATTCTTAAAAATCTTTCTACACCTAAAGCATTATGAAAGGTTACAAAAGGCTTTGCATTGGCCCCACCAGCTATTGGATGCATCATAGGAGTTTCAACCTCTAAAAAGCCTTTATTTTCAAAAAAAGATCTTATATAAGATATTATTTTAGAACGCAAGATAAAATCTTTTCTTACTTGTGCATTCATAATCATATCTACATATCTTTTTCTATATCTTTGCTCAATATCAGTTAAACCATGATACTTTTCAGGTAATGGCACTATGGCTTTAGTGGCAATTTGAATTTTTTCTATATGGATACTAAATTCTCCAGTTTTTGTCATAAAAGGAAAACCTTGAGCTGCAACAATATCTCCCACTTCAAGATATTTTTTTAAAATTGTAAAATACTGCTCTCCTAATACATTTTGATTAAAATAAATTTGAATATTATCTTGCTCATCTTCAATATTAGCAAAAACTGATTTTCCAGCTATTCTTAATAATTTTAATCTTCCAGCTACAACTCCACAAGCTTTTTCATCTCTTTGATTTTCAAGTTCTTTTATGTATGAAAATTTCTCTTTATACTCACTAATACTCATTTCTTTTGTTAAAAAATGAGGATAAGGATTGATACCTATATTTTTTAATTCTAATGCTTTTTGAATTTTTTGCTGTTCTAAAATATTATCAAACATTTTTCAATCCTTATTTTGCACTGCATTTTGGACAAAGACCATAAAGTTGCATTAAATGGCCTGTTAATTTAAAATTATATTCTTTTGCGATTAACATTTGTTGTTGCTCTATGACAGAATTTTCAAATTCAACAATCATGCCACAACTTTTACAAATCAAATGATCATGATGAGGCTTATTTGCAAGTTCAAATTTTTTTCCCGAGGCTCCAAAAGAAATAGAAGTAGCCATTCCTGATTCTTCTAATAAATTTAAAGTTCTATAAACAGTTGCGATTCCAACATTTAATTCAGGATTATTTTGTTTAATTTCAAGATGCAAACTTTCTGGAGTATAGTGCTTATCGCTATGATACAAAGTTTTAAGCAAAATTTCTCTTTGTTTGGTGTATTTTAATCCATTATCTTTAAGCGTTTTTTTAAAACATTCAAGCAAAACATCATATTCTATATTTTCAATTTGCATTTTCAACCTCCGGTGATAAGGTTAAATTGGAATCTTTAATATGATTTTCTATTTTTTCTAAATTAACTTGGGTAAAATCTGTATTCATGATATACTCCCCAGCCTTTTTTAAAATCTCTAAAGTATGGCTATTTTGTGTATATTTTTCTAAACTAGAATTTAAAAATTCTATATTGCTAATACAAGCAACTAAAATAGCAAAAATTAAAAATATTTTCGCACTACCAAATAAAAATCCACCTATTTTATCAACAAATCCTAATCCACTCAAACTAAACATTTTAGACAAAATTCCACCAAAAGCCAAACAAGCAACCCAAACAATAATAAGCAAAACCAAAAAACCTGCAAAAACAGCTAAATTCTCATTTTGGATATAATAGAAGTTATTGTTAATAATATTAGCAACCTCTTTAGAGTATCGTGATGCTATAAGCACACCACCAACTATACCAAGCAATCCAAATACTTCTTTAAAAAGCCCACTTACTAAACCTTTTAATCCTAATACTAAAGTCAAACCTACAACAAAAACATCAAACCATGAAAAATTTTCCATCAATTACCTACTCCAAAAAATATTTATTCTATTATCTTAGGAACTATAAAAAATCCATCTTGAGAATTAGGTGCATATTGATTAACAGTATCAATCACATCAGATTTTTCACTCTCATCTTTTCTAAAAGGAGTGCCACCAGCAGTTGTGCTTGTTATCGCTTCTATACCACTAAGATCAAGTTCATCTAATTTTTGAACAAAATCAACTATTTGACCAAGCTGCTCTTCGAGTTTTTCTCTTTTATCTTCAGATATCTTTAAAGCACTGAGTTTTTCAAGTCTTGATAATAATTTATCATCTATTTGCATCATCTTAACCTTGGTAATAACTTTTTTTATAAAGGAAAAAATTATAACATAAATATTTTATTTTTTCATTTTTATATGCTACAATTGCACATTTTAATCAAACACTACAATGCGTTGAAAATATATTATATAGGATTTAAAATGGCCTTAAAAGAAAATTTAGAAGCTGTTAAAAACGAACTTAGTTCTCAAGAACAAATGATGGAAAATTTCATAAAAAGCGAACGCTTTATTAAAAAATACAAATATTATTTTTTAGCTTTTTTTGGTGTTTTAATTATATATCTTGTTGCAAATTTTATTATCAGCCACAATGAAGAAAAAAACTTAAAAGAAGGCAATCTAATCTTTTTAAATTTAATAAAAAATCCTAATGATACAAAGTCTTTAGAAGAATTAAAAATTAAAAACCCTAATTTATATGTCATTTTTTTAATGAGCCAATCTAAAGATTTAAACCAAAGTATAAACTTAAACATAGATCCATTGCTCAAGCAAATTATACTAGCTCAAAATGATGAAAATTCAACTTTTTTAAAAGATTATAACACTTTGTTAAAAGGATATGATTTTCTTAAACAAAATGATTTTAAAAACGCAGATGTAGAATTTGGAAAAATACCTTTAAATTCACCTTTATGGCAACTTGTAAATAGCTTAAAACATTATCAAGGAATAAAATGAAACATTTTTATCTTTTCATTATTGCTTTAATTTTTCTTAGCGCTTGTGGAACAAAAAGAGAATATTACCAACCAACACAAATTGACAAATTAACCTCTACCCCAAAAGGCATTAAAGGTAAAATTGTAGATTTTAATAATAATGTAGCTCAATTAAACAACAATGCTTTTATTGATAATTTTGGAAATATTATCAAATTCAAACTAGATAAAAATTATGACATCATCAATACCTATCAAGATGAAATTTTAGCCGCAGATGATAATGGAAATTTTAAAATTTTTAACATCAATGGTGAAGAACTATTTAGTTATAAATTCAACGAAAGTGTTGTAGCTGCAAATGTAGATGGAGATGATATTGCTTTAGTTTTAGCTAGTAATACCTTAGTCTATGCAAATAAAAATTTAGGCATTAAAATGATTCAAAATTTGGGTAGTGCATATGCTCAAGATAGTCGTTTTGCTAATCCACAATTTTTAAACACTATTATCATCTATCCTATGCTAAATGGAAAACTTGCTATAGTAAGTAAAAATTCTTTAAAAATTATAAGAGAAATTATCGTTAGCAGTGAAGAATTTTTCAACAATGTAATATATCTTGAAATAAAAGATGATAAAATGATTGCTGCTACTGAAAAAAAGGTTATAGTGGTTAGTCCAAATAGAACTTTATATTTTAATGAAGATATTAAAGAAATTAATGTTGGCGATAATGAAATTTTTATACTTAGCAAAGATGGTAAAATTATCAAAACTGATTTTAATTTAAGAAAAATCAATGAAATTAAATTCCAATTTGCGCTTTTTTCAAAAAGCACTTTTTTCAATGACTTTTTATATGTTTTTGAAAAAACAGGATATTTGATAAAAATTGATTCTAATTTACAAACATATACAGTTTATAAATTTAGCGAAGCGGTTGATAAAAAAAGCTTTATGAAGCAAGATAAATTCTTTTATAATGATAAAGTCTTACAATTAAATTAAAGCTCATGAAACAAGAAAATTTTAATGCTATATTAACTCATTTTAAAATAATCCTTGATGATATAGCATTGATTGATCTTAGCTTGCTAACAAAAATGAAAAGAATTTATGCAATTAGTGGCAAACATACTCAAAATAAAACATTATTAGTAGTATTTAGCTTTACTAAAAGCAAAATTTTGTTAAAAAATGCTCAAAATTTAGAAAAAATATTTTTTAACATAAAAAAACACTCAAAAACCACTTACAATGAAAGCATATTTTTTCATCAAGCTTTGATATGCTCTAAAGCAAAAAATTACCTAAATTCCAAGGAAATTACTACTTATGCTTTTATGTGATATTGGCAATACAACAGCTAGTTTTTTAGATGATCAAAAATTTTATTCTATGAGCATAGAGCAATTTTTAAGCTATCAACCAACACAAAAAATATTTTATATCAATGTAAATCCAAATTTAGAAGAAAAATTAAAAGAGCAACCTTTATTTATAAATTTGGCTCCATATTTTAATTTTGATACTATTTATAAAAATTTAGGAGTCGATAGAATCGCAGCATGCTATACCATAGAAGATGGCGTGGTGGTAGATGCTGGCTCTGCTATCACTGTGGATATAGTGTCTAATTGTATCCATTTGGGTGGATTTATACTACCTGGCATTGAAAATTACAAAAAATCTTTTGCAAATATTTCATCAAGATTAAAATGCGAGTTAAACACTCAAATCAATTTTGATGCTTTCCCGCAAAGAACAACAGATGCTTTAAGCTATGGAACTTTTAAAAGTATTTATTTGCTTATTAAAGATTGCGCATATGATAAAAAGTTATATTTTACAGGCGGAGATGGGCAATTTTTAGCAAATTTTTTTGATTTTGCTATCTATGATAAATTTTTGATTTTTAGAGGTATGAAAAAAGCCGTTTGTGAAAATTTTAAACTTTAATTTTATTATATTTATTTGTATATGATTTTATAAGCTTCATTTAAACTCAAAACAACTATATTTTGCTATTATTATCAAATTTAAAACCGAGCAAAGGAAAATTTAATAATGGATCAAAAACATTTTGATACTATCGTAATCGGGGGAGGTATATCCGGAGCTGCTGTATTTTACGAGCTAGCTAGATATACTGATATAAAAAACATTGCATTATTAGAAAAATACTCTAGCGCTGCTACTTTAAATAGTCATAGCACTAGCAATTCTCAAACAATCCATTGTGGTGATATTGAAACAAACTACACTTTAGAAAAAGCAAAAAAAGTTAAAAAAACTGCAGATATGATTGTAAAATATGGAATTTTGCAAAATGCACAAAATAAATTTATGTTCTCACATCAAAAACTTGCACTTGGCGTTGGAGAAGCTGAATGCGCTTATATGAAAAATAGATATGAAGAATTTAAACAATTATATCCTTATATCAAATTCTACACTAAAAGCGAAATTAAAAAAATAGAGCCTAATGTAGTTTTAAATGAATATAGTAGCGGTGATAGAAGTGATGAAGTCGTAGCGATGGGTGTTGAAGAAGGAGCTATTTACACCACAGTTGATTTTGGTTTAATGAGTCAAAATTTAATAGAACAAGCTTGCAAACAAAATAAAAATACCCATGTAGCTTTTAATCAAGAAGTAACTCTTATAGAAAAAAAAGATGATGTTTTTTATATCAAAACTGCAGATTTTAAAGAATATAGTGCAAAATCCATTATAGTAGATGCTGGAGCTCATTCTTTATTTTTAGCCCATAAGATGGGTATAGGACTTGATAAATCATGTTTTCCAGTAGCAGGGAGTTTTTACCTAGCTAAAAGACGCATCTTAAATGGTAAAGTTTATATGGTGCAAAATCCTAAACTACCATTTGCGGCATTACATGGCGATCCTGATTTATTAGCCAATATGAATACTCGATTTGGTCCAACAGCTTTAGTCATTCCTATGCTTGAAAGATATCATGGTCTTAAGTCTTTGCCTGAATTTTTCAAAACTTTAAATTTGGATATGGATGTTGTTAAAATTTGTCTTAATTTATTTAAAGATTCTACGATTAGAAATTATATTCTTTATAATTATTTATTTGAAATACCTTATATAAACAAAAAACTTTTTGTTAAAGATGCTAAAAAAATAGTACCTAGCTTAAAAGCTGACGATATTTATTATGCTAAAAAATTTGGAGGAGTAAGACCTCAAGTGCTTGATAAAAAAGCAGGTGAATTGATGCTAGGAGAGGCAAGTATCACTGAAATTCCTGGTATTATTTTCAATATGACACCAAGTCCTGGTGCTACAAGCTGTCTTGGAAACGCTCAAAGAGATGCAAAATTAATCTGTCAATATCTTGGAGCAAATTTTAATGAAGATTTATTTGCTAGTGAATTACTATGAATAAGGATCTTATATGCTAAAAAAAACAAAAATCGTTGCAACAATTGGACCTGCTAGTGAAGATGAAAAAATCATAAAACAAATGATAATAAACGGAGTTAATGTTTTTCGTTTAAATTTTTCTCATGGAACACACGAGTATCATAGTAAAAATCTCTCAACAATTCGAAAAGTCTCATCAGAATTAAATGCAAGAATTGGAATCTTACAAGATATTAGTGGACCAAAAATTAGGACTTTAAAAATTCCACAAGCATTTGAACTTAAAACTGGAGATAGATTAGACTTTTACAAAGATACTTTTGATGGGGAGATGATTGAACAAAATCATTATAAAGTTTGCATTAACCATCCTGAAATTTTATCTATGCTTAAAGTTGGAGAATATATTTATTTATGCGATGGCTCTATCAAAACAAAAGTAACCCATATAGATGAAAACTTCATCCAAACTCAAGTTGAAAATAATGGCATACTTAGCTCAAACAAAGGAATAAATTTTCCAAACACAAAGATAAATATCGATGTTATCACTCAAAAAGATAAAGCAGATTTAAACTGGGGCATACAAAATGATGTAGATTTTCTTGCCATATCTTTTGTTCAAAATGCACACGATATCGATGAAGTTAGAAAAATTTTAGATGAAAACAATGCAAAAATAGCTATTTTTGCAAAAATAGAAAAATTTGATGCGGTAGAAAATATAGATGAAATTATTTATTCAAGCGATGGCATCATGGTTGCAAGGGGCGATTTGGGCATAGAGGTTCCTTATTATAAAGTTCCAAATATCCAAAAACTTATTATAAAAAAAGCAAATGAAGCCAATAAACCTGTAATCACAGCAACTCAAATGCTTTTTTCATTAGCCAAATCAAAAACTGCCACAAGGGCTGAAATTTCAGATGTAGCAAATGCTGTTTTAGATGGTACAGATGCTGTAATGCTTAGCGAAGAAAGTGCTGTGGGAATAGATCCAGCTAATGCTGTAGATATCATGACTCAAACCATTATAGAAGCAGAAAAAAATTATCCTTATGAAAAATTTGAAAATTTTAAATGCTTTAACGAAACAGATATCGTAGCAAAATCAAACACCCAACTTGCTACCAACCTCAAAGCAGATGCGATTTTTACACTCACAAGCAGTGGCTCTTCAGCAATTAAAACTGCAAGATATAGACCTAGAATGGATATTATCGCTATCACCCATTCTAAAAAAGCTTTAAATTTTTTAAGTATAGTATGGGGTATTCAACCAGCCATACTTATAGAAAAACATGAAAATTTAACCGAACTTTTAAGCAATTCTATTAAACTTGGGGTTGAAAAAGGGTTGATTAAAAAAGATGGAACCTACACCTTAACTGCAGGATTTCCAGTAGGTGTAGCAGGAAGTACAAATCTTATAAGAATTTTACAAAAAGAACAAATTGAGTATTATTTAAGCTTGGCAAAATAATCCAAGCTTAAAATTTAGATTCTATTAAATCACATAAACAATGAATGATTAAAATATGCATTTCTTGAATTCTAGCAGTATCTTCAGAAGGAATAACCAAATTCAAATCACATATTTCATTCATCAAACCGCCTCCTTTTCCGCTAAGTCCTATACATTTTGCATTAAGTTCTTTTGCTTTTTTAAAAGCATTTAAAACATTAAGACTTTTACCACTAGTTGAAATTCCAATTAAAACATCATTTTTTTGCATTAAAGCTTCAACTTGTCTTGAAAAAACAAATTCAAAACCATAATCATTTCCAATCGCACTCAAAGCAGAAGTATCAGTACTTAAAGCTATAGCGGCTAAAGCCTTTCTTTCTTTTTTATATCTTCCACTAAGCTCAGCTGCAAAATGCTGACTATCAGCAGCACTTCCACCATTGCCACAAATTAAAATTTTTCCATTATTTTCTAGGCATTGGTTTAAAATTTGAGCACATTGGTAAATTTGTTCTTTTAATTGTAATGATTTTTCTAAAGTATCTTTGTGCATATAAAATTCATTTTCAATCTTTTCTATCATTTTTAATCCTTTTTATTATATTTGTTGTACTAAATCCTTCTTCAAATTCTATTAATTCTACTTTTTTAACCAAATTAGACCCAACTACTTCTTTATCTTTATAATCAGCTCCTTTTACCAAAATATCTGGTTTTAAAAATTCAATCAGCTTAAGCGGTGTATCTTCATCAAATATAACAACATAATCTACAAAATACAAACTAGCAAGCATACAAGCTCTTTGAAACTCACTATTTATAGGTCTATTTTCTCCTTTTAATCTTTTAACACTCGCATCTGAATTTAGACCTATTATCAATACATCACCCAATCTTTTTGCCTTTTCAAGATACTTTATATGTCCAAAATGTAAAATATCAAAACAACCATTACTAAAAACTACTTTTTTATTTTTAATCAAATTTAATATTTCTTCTTTGGTTTTAATTTTTTCACAAAAAGACGCTTTTTCCAAATTCTTAATTTCATCAAAACTCACACTCACGCTACCTATCTTTGAAACCACTACTGCTGCTGCTTGATTAGCTAACTCACAAGCTTTTATGATATCTATTTTCAAAGCCAAAGCATATGCTAACATAGCTATAACACTATCTCCAGCCCCTGTTACATCATAAACTTCTAAAGCTTTAGCAGGAATAACACTCAACTTATCATCAAAAACAGCTATACCCTCTTCTGATAAAGTGATGATTGAGTAAGTAAGATTATAATCACTTTTGAGTTTTTTAATGGCAGAATTTAAATTGTCCTTGTCTAATTTTTCAAGTTTTAAAGCCTCCATTGCTTCTTTTTTATTTGGAGTAAGTAAAGTTGCATTTTTGTATTTATTAAAATTTGCACCTTTTGGATCAATTAAAATTGGTATATTTAAAGCATTGGCATGATGGATTAATTCTTTACAAATTTTTTCGCTCAAATTTCCTTTAGCATAATCGCTTAAAATTATTGCATCAAAATCTTTTGCAATGGTTTTAAATTCATCAATGACTTGTAACTCTAATTTTGTATCAAAATTATTTTCATCATCAAGTCTTAAAACCTGTTGAGAATGTGAAAGAATTCTTGTTTTAAGGGGAGTTTTTCTATTTTGTTCGATGAAAAATTTCGCATTTAGCTTTTCTTGTAAAAATTTACCGCTTTCATCATCTCCTATAACTCCAAGTGCATAAACAAAAGCTCCTAAGCTTTGTAAATTTGCATACACATTACCTGCCCCACCAAGTCTTTTGTCTTCTTTGGTATGTTTCATAACCATTACCGGTGCTTCAGGAGAAATTTTTGAACAATCACACCATATATAATGATCCACCATAAAATCACCAACCACTAAAATTCTAGGTTGTTTTGAGCTTAAAAAATCAAGCATTTAATTCCTCTTTAAAAATTCTTTTAATTTCTGGCAAATAATCTTCAATGCCCCTTTCAAGACTAAATCTAGGTCTATAAGAAAAGTTCTCATCCAAATTAGCTTGGGTATGGAACTGATATGCTTTTTCATATGGATTTTTAATATATTCACAAGCTAAATTTGTATTTAAAAGTCTTTGTAAAATATCAACTATTTCTTGAAAAGTTCTTGGCATGGAAGTAGCTACATTATAAATACCGCTTTTTGTATATAAAGCATGCAAATTAGCACTAATTACATCTTCAATATAAACAAAATCACGATAAATTTTATCACTTCCTTCAAATAAACGAGGATTTTTACCTGATAAAATTTGAAGCCCAAATTGCAACACCATCGAAGCAGTAGTATTTTTAAAATACTCGCCTTTACCATAAACATTAAAATATCTAAGTCCTACTATATGCATTTTATCAAAATACTGCTTAGCAAGCCTATCCATCATAAGCTTTGAAAACGCATAAGGATTTTTAGGCTTTTCATCTTTACCTACTGTTTGAGGACTTAAGGCATCTCCATAAACTGAAGCTGAACTTGCATAAATTAATTTTGCATTTAATTTTAAACACATATCAATAAAACGCTTAAAAGTGTTAAGATTGGTAGATAAAACCTTGGTTTGATCATACACTGTAGTATCTGATATAGCGGCTTTATGAAAAATCACTTCTGGTTTAAAATCTTTTATAATTTCAAAAGTTTTATCATCGTTAATATCACCTGTATAAAGTTCACCTTTAAAATCTAACAAATTTTTAAAATGCCCAAAACTTTCTAAATTTCCATTTTCAAATTTAGCATTTGAACGCATTTTATCAATGATTAAAATTTCATGATTTTCTTCTTGTAATCTTAGCGCAAGTGCTGATCCTATAAAACCTGCTCCACCGGTAATTACCACTTTCATTTTTCATCCTTTAGATATTTTAAAAGCTCTTTTAAATTTTTAAAAATTTTAAACTCGGTTTTATCATAATTTACATCATCATTAATTAAAAAAAGATTTTTAACTTTTGCATTAATTCCAGCTTGCATATCCGTAAGATTATCTCCTATAAAAAAAGATTTTTCCATATCTATGTTAAATTCTTCTTTTGCTTTTAAAAGCATAGCTGGTTTTGGTTTCCTACACTCACATCCTTGCAAATGAGGACAATGATAAATTTTTTCTATCTTTATAGCTTGCTTTGCAAATTCATCTATCATATAAGCACTTAAAATAGCAAAATCTTCTTCTTTGTAATACCCTCTTGCAATGCCTGATTGATTAGTTATAACAAAAATTAAAAAATCTTTACTTTGAAAATACTTACAAAATTCAAAAATACCATCACAAAATTCAAAATCTTTTATTTTATAAACATATTTTTTATCGATATTAACAACACCGTCTCTATCTAAAAATAACGCTTTTTTCATAAGAAAATTATAATGTATTTTTACTAAGATTTTTATAATTTAAAGAATATTAAATGAAAAAAGTTTATAATTAAAATTCATTTTATTATGAGGAGTCAAAAATGAAAAAGCTAGTTGTTTTATCAGCTTTAGCATGTCTTGGAGTTTCTGCTTATGCAGCTGATGGTGCAGCACTTTATAAAAAATGTGCAGTTTGCCATGGCGCTAATGCAGATAAAGTATATCTTAACAAAGTTCCTGCTTTAAATTCTATAGCAAGTGCTGAAAGAATTCAATTCATGAAAGAATATGCAGAAGGCAAAAGAAATGCTTATGGCCAAGGTGCTATCATGAAAATCAACCTTAAAGGTTTAACTGAAGAAGATTTCAAAGCTATCGATGCTTATATTGAAACTTTGAAAAAATAACAAACAGCCTTTATGGCTGTTTTTTGCTTTCTTTTTTTTGAAGTATTTCTTTTTTTCTTTTTTCTAAAATTATCGCATCATTTAAAGCTTCTTCACTATCATTTAAAATGGTAAATTTATAATCATCGTCAAATTGTTTATTTTTAATTCCCCAAAGTAAAGCACCGACTGCTAAACACAACGCAAGTAAAGAAACTCCAATCATCATCATCAAAACGCCATTCATTTTTTTATCCTTAAAGCATTTAAAATAACCACTATACTACTAAAAGACATAGATAAAGCTGCTAATAATGGATTAATCAAACCTAAAAAAGCTAGTGGTATAGTAAAAGCATTATAACACAAAGAAAAAGCTAAATTTTGCTTAATAATCATATAAGTTTTTTTAGCTATTTCTATACTTTTTTGCAAGCTTTTTAAATCATTCTTTAGCAAAACCACATCACTATTTTCAACAGCTAAAGCTGAACCTTCTTTTAAAGAAATTCCAACACCAGCATGAGAAAGAGCTAAAGCATCATTTACACCATCTCCAACCATTAAAACCTTATTTTTATGACTTAAATTTAAAATATAATCTAGCTTATCTTCTGGCATACAAGAAGCTTTAAATTTTTCTATGTTTAAACTTTTTGCAACTTTTTTTGCTACAAATTCATTATCCCCTGTTAGCATAATAACTTGCATATTTTTTTGTTTTAAATAATCAATAAGTTCTTTAGAATCAGCTCTTATGCTATCTTCAAGCTCAAACACAGCTAAAATTTCATTATTTTTAGCAAATATAAAATGAGTATTATGAAATTCTTTACTTATAACTCCATTTTCTTTTAAAAATTTTTCATTTCCACCTATAAAAATATCATCTTTTAAACAAGCCTTGTAACCTTTTGCTTGGATATTTTGGATATTGCTAAATGTTTTGATTTGATATTGTTGTATATTTAAAAATTTAAGAATACTTTTTGCAACAGGATGATTGGTTAAATGTAAAAAGTTAATCAATTCATCTTTATCAAGTTTTTTGTTTAAATCATATCTTACAACCTCTAAATTTGCCTTTGTTAAAACACCAGTTTTATCAAAAACTGCAACATTGCATTTACTAAGATCTTCTACCACTCCTACTTCTTTAAATAAAATTTTTTCTTTTAAAGCAGCACTAATAGCAACCAAAGAACTAACAGGAGTAGCAAGAGCTAATGCACAAGGACAAGCTATAATTAAAACAGAAACCATTCTTATCATAGCTTCTTCAAAACCCAAATTAAGCACAAATAAAGTATATAAAAAACATAAAAATGCACAGGTTAAAATAGTAGGAGAAAAATACCTACTAATTTGAGCTACCATTTTTTCTATTTTTGCTTTTTTGGTGCTAGAATTTTCTAATAAAAAAATGATCCTAGCAAGTTTAGAATCTTTATATAAAGCCCTACATTGATAAAGCACATTGCCACTTAAAACCAATGAAGCAGAATAAATTTCATCATCTTTAGCAACATCTTTTGGCAAGCTTTCTCCGCTTAAACTAGACATATCTAAACTCGCATTACCGCTTATACAAACACCATCAATTAAAACCCTATCGCCTTCTTTTAATTCTATAATATCTCCAATTTTTACATCTTCAATATCACAATTTTCAAATTTATCTTCTTTTAAAACCCTAACTTGCGTTGCCAAAAAAGATCTTAAATGATCTAAAGTATCAAATGCTTTTTTCTTGCTTAAAAGTTCTAAATATTTCCCTACAAACACAAAACAAATTATCATAGCAACAGAATCAAAATACACTTGAGCGCTTCTTGAAAACATCGCCCATACTGAGTAAATATAAGCTAAAGTAGATCCGCTAATTACCAAAGTGTCCATATTAAGGCTTTTAAATTTCAAAGCATAATAAGCATTTTTATAAAAAACCGAACCTGTATAAAAAAGCACTGGAGTGCAAAGTAAAAATTCTGCAAAATGCAAAATATCTTTAACTTCTTTGTCCATCCCACTAAAAAAACCTGCATATTTTGCAACCGATATCCACATGATATTCATCACACAAGCTATAGCAACGATTAATTTTGCATAAAATTCTCTTTTAGTTTGAGTTGCTCTTTTTTCAAATTTTGTAGGAGAATAAATATTAGCTTTATAACCTATACATTCTATCTTTTGAATGATTTGCGCTAAAGATATGGTATTTTCATCAAATACTATTTTTGCCTTATGCGTGATAGGATTAATATCTACTTCTATTACTCCTTGGCTTTGGATTAAAATTTTTTCATTAAGCCACACGCAAGCTGAACAATGAATTTCTTCTATAAGTAAAAAAATTTGACTAAAATCATCTTTTGTTTTTTGAATATATTTGGTGTAATCTTTATAGCTATGCTCTAAATTTACAGGATTTAATGTTTGCCTGCCAAGCTTATCATAAAATTCTTCTAAACCACTATCATGAAGAATTTCATAAACACTTTGACATCCTTTACAGCAAAAATAATTTCCATTATTGTTAATCATTTGTTCTTGTTTAAAGCTTAATTGACAATGCTTACATTTCATTTTTATCTTTCAAAAATTTAATTTTAAATATTTTATCATTTTTATAAATATCAAATTTTAAAATATATTTACAAAGATAAAATATAATTTTAGAAAAGATTTGACAAAAAAGTATTTTTTTTAATAAAATCTTACATTCATTAAATCAATACTACATTTTCTACATTTTAGAGGATACATGGAAAAGGAAAAAAAACAACACCAAAGAACGCATATTCCGGTTGAAGGTTACAAAATTGAAGATTTAAAGTTGCTTGATTTAGAAAGCTTAATTAAAATTGCTCACGAAGCTGAAATAGAAAATCCAAGAGAATTTAGAAGACAAGATTTAATTTTTGAAATTTTAAAAGCTCAAACTAAAAAAGGTGGCTTTATCCTTTTTACTGGAATTTTAGAAATTTCTCCAGAAGGCTATGGCTTTTTAAGGGGGATGGATTCTAATTTAAGTGATAGTGTTAATGATGCTTATGTGTCTAATTCTCAAATTCGAAAATTTGCACTTCGTGTGGGAGATATCGTTACTGGACAAGTAAGAGAACCTAAAGATCAAGAAAAATACTATGCTTTGTTAAAAATCGAAGCGATTAATTATCTTCCACTTAAAGAAGCAAGAGAAAGACCTTTATTTGATAACCTTACTCCTATTTTTCCAACCGAAAAAATCAAATTAGAATATGATCCTTTAAAACTAACAGGAAGAATGCTTGATCTTTTTGCACCTATTGGAAAAGGCCAAAGAAGCTTGATAGTTGCACCTCCAAGAACTGGTAAAACAGAGCTTATGAAAGAATTAGCAAATGCTATAGCAAAAAATCATCCTGAGGCTCATTTGATAGTTTTGTTAGTAGATGAAAGACCTGAAGAAGTAACAGACATGCAAAGATGCGTTAAAGGTGAAGTTTTTAGTTCTACTTTTGATCTGCCAGCTTATAATCATGTCCGTGTTGCTGAACTTGTGATAGAAAAAGCTAAAAGGATGGTAGAAACTGGCAAAGATGTCATCATTTTGCTTGATTCTATAACAAGACTTGCAAGAGCTTACAACACCGCTACTCCAAGTAGTGGAAAAGTTTTAAGTGGTGGGGTTGATGCAAATGCTCTTCACAAACCAAAAAGATTTTTTGGAGCTGCTAGAAATATAGAAAATGGTGGCTCTTTAACTATTATAGCAACAGCCTTAATTGAAACTGGCTCAAGAATGGATGAAGTAATTTTTGAAGAATTTAAAGGCACAGGAAATAGCGAAATAGTCTTAGATAGAAGCATTTCAGATAGGAGAATTTATCCAGCTATTAATGTTATAAAATCAGGTACTAGAAAAGAAGAATTACTCCAAGGAGTAGAAAAATTACAAAAAATTTGGGCTATAAGATCAGCTATTTCTTCAATGGATGATATTGAAGCATTAAAATTTTTATACTCAAAAATGCTAAAAACTAAAAGCAATGAAGAATTATTATCTATAATGAATGAGTAAAAATGCTACAAGCACTAGCTATAAAATATAGACCAAAAAATTTTAATGAACTCATAGGACAAAATACAGTTTCTATAAGCTTAAAATATGCTCTTGAAAATAATCGTTTGGCACATGCTTATTTATTTTCTGGGCTTAGAGGTAGTGGAAAAACTTCTAGTGCTAGAATTTTTTCTCGTGCTTTAGTATGCGAAAAAGGCCCAAGTGCTAATCCTTGCGGAGAATGCTCTCAATGTGTTTCTTCTTTAAATGGAAGCAATATAGATATCATAGAAATGGATGCAGCAAGCCATAGAAGCTTAGAAGATATACAAGAGCTTATCGAACAAGTAAAATATGCTCCATCTTTAGCAAGATTTAAAATTTTTATCATCGATGAAGTTCATATGCTAACGCCTCAAGCAGCTAATGCTTTACTCAAAACCTTAGAAGAGCCTCCAAGCTATGTAAAATTTATACTTGCAACAACAGATCCTTTAAAGCTTCCAGCTACCGTTCTTTCAAGAACTCAGCATTTTAGATTTAAACAAATTTCTCAACATGAAATTTTAAAACATTTAGAATGGATCTTAGATCAAGAAAAAATAAATTATGAAGAAGAAGCTTTAAGATTGATTGCTAGAAGCGGGAATGGCTCTTTAAGAGATACTTTAACCTTATTAGACCAAGCTATTGTGTATTGTCAAAATCATATACAAACTGAAAAAATCACCACCATGCTAGGTTTTTTAGATCCAGCTAAAATTGAAGAATTTTACCAAGCAATTTTAAGCAATGACAAAGATAAGGTTTTAGAATTTTTAAAAGAATTTGAAGATTATGAAGCAAATAATGTCATTGATGAAATGATATTTTTCTTGAAAAATGCTTTTTTTGCAAAAAACAACCTTTTTTCAATGCTAATTTATGAGAGATTTTTTAGGATACTTTCTCGTGCAAAAACTATGTTAAATTCAAGCGATAATGATAGTTTTGTACTTTGTGTGATGGCTTTTATGCTTATTGAAGCAACTCATTTAAAAAGTATAGATGAAGCAATTAACACTCAAGAAACAAAACAAACAAATTTAGCCATCCACACAAATATCCAAGAAAAAAGCATCCTTAATACCACCCCTAAAGAAGAAAATTCTAATCCTTATGAGCTTTTGCTCAAGGCTATTTACAAAAGAGATTATGATCTTGGAGAAGTTTTTAAAAAAACCACTAATTTTATTTCTTTTAAAGATGATGTATTTAGCATAAACTCTAACGCAAAAGATGAAGATAGAAACACCTTAAACAATGGCTTTAAGCTAATTAAATTACTACTAAGTGAGCTTTTTGGAAAAAACACACAAATTAAAATTCAAAAAATAGAAAACTTACAAACACAAAATTTACAAGATGTCTTTAAAACACCACCTAAAATAGAAAACAAGGTTGTGCCAAATTTAAATGAACATTTTGAAAATTTTAAAAAAGATGCTAAAAAATATGATCCAAAAAATGAGACCAAAGAAGCTCTTGATAAACTCTTTGGTTCTCCACAAATTCAAAATTAAAAACTACCATTGATGGAAATATAAAGCCTTCTTCCTTCTTCTATACGATTATAAGTATTGACCCAAGTATCCTTACCATTGCTTTTATAAGATTCCCATGCATTGGTAAAACTTTTATCAAAAAGATTATAAACAGCTGCATTGATATTCCATTTTTTATTAATATCATAACGCACACCCATAGAAGCTAAAAATATATCTTTATAATATTCTCTATTGATATTTGTATCACCCATATAACGATCTATTTGCCATTCACCTTTAATCCAAGGAGTGAATTTGTTAAAGATATTATATCCGGCTTTTAGCATGATATTGTGCTTTAAACTATCAACTTCAGGCTTACCTATAACGGCTTTATCTTGTGCATCTTTTACCTTGCTATCAAGATAAGTATAAGCAAAATCTAAATTTAAATGCTCTATAGGAGTAATCCCAGCTCCAATTTCTACTCCTTTATATTCAACCTTACCATGATTTATGGCTTGATAACAACGATCTGCACTACACTGTCCTATATTAGGAATTGTTGTTTTACTATCAAATCTTTGAGTAGAAATTTTATCTTTAAAATTGGTTATAAATCCTGTTGTTGAAATATAAAATAAATCATTACTATATATAGCAGCTAATTCATAATTTAAAGAAGTTTCTTCTTTTAAATTTGGATTTCCATAGATAGGATATTTTCCTTGGCCGCTATAATTGTATGTTCCAGCTATAAGTCTATTTGCATAAGGGGTTCTAAAACCTGTTGAAATTCCACCCTTTAAAGTAAGCTCGCTAGTAGGATTATAAACCAAATAAGCTCTTGGAGAAATATTGTTTCCAAAGATTTCATGATGATTATATCTTGCTCCAAAAGTTAATCTTAAATTTTCTTTGATACTATATTCATCTTCAGCATAAAAGGCTAATAAGTATTGATCAAAATTAGTCGGATTGGCTATTTTATCTTGCATTTTTTCAAGTCTGTATTCACTACCTACGCTTAAAATATGACTTTGACCCAAAGGTATAACTGATCTTGTATCTAAAATAATATCTTCAGCTACAATGTCCCTATTTTGTCCCAAAAATGGTTGAGTTGATTGACCTACAACTTCTCTTCCATTATTACTTACTCTATTATATTGTAAAGTAGAAGTGATAGAAAAATTATCATAAACTCCTTCATGGCTTAAATATGTCACTAATTTATCTAGTTGCATGGTTTTAGCATAACCACCCGTTAGTCCATTTTTATCAGCTGGCTTAGTAATGGTTCCTAGTTGGCCTTTTTTATTATCATAATGATTTCTTGAAAAATCTATATCAAATATTAAAGTATTATAATCATCAATTAGATAATTAACCCTACTGCCTATATTAAAATTATTTGATTTTGTAGGGCTTTGAGCTTGATCTCCTTGAACTCTTTGGCCACTTCCATTACTAAATTCAACATTAGATTGTTTTCTATAAATTTCTCTAAATCTAAGTGTTAACCCTAAACGATTATCCATTAATGGGCCACTAGAATATATACTTGTTCCATAAGTATTTCCCCATTGCTTATGTTCATTAAAAATTCCATCAAAACTTACCGAACTTTCCCATTTATCACTTATTTTTTTAGTAATGATATTTACAACTCCACCTAAAGCTTCAGACCCATACAAAGTACTCATGGGACCTTTGATAATTTCTATCCTTTCTATACTTGAAATAGGAGGCAAAAAAGAATTTGCGATTTCATTAAAACCATTAGGACCAATTTCACCGCCAATTCCCTGACGACGGCCATCTATCAATACTAAAGTATATCCTGTGATTCCTCTCATGGTGATATTGTATGAACCAGTTTTTCCTTTACTAGCATACAAATCCACACCAGGAATATCAGAAATAGCTTCTGCTACATCTCTATAAGGTTTACTTTCTAATTCTTTTTTGCCAATCACACTAATACTAGCAGGAGCTTCTTTGATATCTTGAGTAAATCCTGAAGCACTAACGATAGAACTATCTAGCAAAACACTTTCTGCTAAAGAATTTGAAGTTAAAAAACTAACAACACAAGCTGACATAATATATTTTTTCATCATTTCCTTTCTTTGTAATATTAATAAAATTGGAATATTATGATAACAATTATTAATTTAATATAAATTTTATTATCAATTATGATAATTGTTATTGTAAAATAATTTAAATTTCGCTATCATAATTTTTCAGAAATTATCAAAAAAAGGAAAATAATGGAATTTTTAAAAAACTATATTGATTTGATTATTTTTATAGTTTTAGGTGTAATGGCTTTTATTGCTTTATGGTGTGTGATTGAAAGAATTTTGTTTTTTAAAAAAATACAACTTAGAGAATACAAAAATCAAGAAAGTTTTGATGATGCAATAAGTGAAAATCTCACTTCTTTGTATATAATCTATACAAATGCCCCATATGTAGGACTTTTAGGTACAGTAGTGGGTATAATGATAACATTTTATGATATGGGTTTAAGCGGAGAAATAGATGTAAAATCAATTGTAATTGGATTATCCTTAGCGCTAAAAGCAACGGCTTTAGGAATTTTAGTAGCTATACCATCACTAATAGCCTACAATGCTTTACTTAGAAAAATTTCAATCCTAAGCAATTCTTATAAAGTATTCAAGGAAGAAAATGCTTAAACTACCAAAAAATGAAGGATTAAACATCATACCTTTTATAGATGTTATGCTAGTTTTACTAGCTATAGTTTTAAGCATCTCTACTTTTATAGCACATGGTGAAATCAAAATCAATCTCCCACAAAGCCAAAGCTCAAACAATCTCAGTGAAAATAAGCATAAAATCACCATTTCAATTGATAAAAATAATATTTTTTATCTTGATAAACAAGTCATCACTCTAACAGAACTTGCCGCTAAAATCAATTCTATAGATCTTGATACTACAATAGAGCTAAAAAGTGATAAAGATGCAAAATTTGAAAATTTTATCCATATTATTGAAATTTTAAAATCTAAAAATCATGAAAATTTTAAAATTATCACAGAGAAATAAATATGAAGAATATTTTTAACCATCATAAATTTCAATCTTTTATTATCACTTTAATATTTTTTACTCCTTTGATATTTATTTTTATTTATTCTAAAATTTTTTTACTAGTTAAACAAAATACACAAGAAAATCATACATTTAACTTACAATTTGAACAATTTTTACAACAAATACCATCATTGGAAAATAAACAACAAGAAAATATCACTAAACCAATTCCAAAACAAGAAAAAACTCAAAAAACTATCCAAAAAAATCCAATCACTAAAACAAAATCAAATCCAAAACCACTTTTACCATCGCAAGCAAATTCTAATACACCATTAGAAAATAATTTAAATTCCCATCAAGAAGAAAATTTAAATTCGCCTTTAAATGATGAACTTTTAAAAGAAATAAAATTTGCTATCGACAAAGCTTTGGTTTATCCAAGACAGGCTCAAAAAATGCGTATGAGTGGAGAAATACTTTTAGAATTTACTTGGACGAAAGATCAAGTATTACAAAATTTAAAAATCATCAAAGCATCAAAATATGAAATATTAAACAAAAGCGCATTACAAACTATACAATCAGCTTCAAAAAATTTCCCTAAATATGAAAAAACATTTCATATACAAATTCCAATCATATATAAAATCAACTAAGCATAAATATGCTTAGTTTTTCTCTAATAATTGATGACCTTTATAAATTCCATAAATTTTATAATCACCATTTTTTAACATCACAATCACAGGGTATTTTTCTTCATATCCTTGCTCCATACCAGGACTTCCTTGAGGCATACCAGGAGCTGAAATTCCTATAACATCTTTAGGTTTATTTTCTAAAAGCCAAGCTACAGCATCTTCTGGAACATGACCTTCAATAGCATATCCATCTATAATACCTGTGTGACAACTTTGATATATATCTTTGATTTTATATTCTTCTTTGATTTTTAAAAAATCTTCAGTTTTATGAACTCTAACCTCATATCCTTTTGTTTTCATATAATCAGCCCAAAGATCACAACATCCACATGTTGGACTTTCATAAACATCTACAACCTTATCGTTAGCAAATAAAGTTAAAGCTCCTATAGCTAAAGCGCTAATAATTTTTTTCATCTAATTCCTTTTAAGTAAAATTACAGAAAAACATCTGAAGTTTTTAAAGTAGTTTTTGTTTAATTTCAAATTGATCTTGGGCAATCAATTGTTTAGGGCTAAGTTAAATACTTATATGCGAAATTTTATTTTTATATTATTTTACATCTTTTCTTTAACCTGCTCTTTTAATTTTTCTTTATATTTTTCATTACTTTCAACTACTTTTTTATCATATTTTCCTGTTTATTTATTATAATATATTTCTTCTATATATTTTAAAGAATTTTTAGATACTTCTTTTACTTGTTTAAAATTAGTTTTTTCTAATCCATATCACAAAATCTAAATTTTCTTATTTTACAACCCTCAACAACAAACCATTAACTTCTCTACTCATTTTATAAATTATATAATTTTACCTAAACTAGTCAAACTCTTATAGAAACTTTCTAATCACTACAAACACAATAACAACTCTTAATATAAAAAAATATAATCTTCCAATTTTTAATTTAACTAAATATTAATTTTACTTCAAATTATCTTTATGTTTTAATTTATACCAATATCTTTATATAATTATCCAAATACAAGCAACACTTTATAAAATATTACTTATTACAATTTAACATACAAGCTACAAATATTAATCACAAAAATTTAAAATCAATCTAATCATATATAATTCTTGTTTTTCACAAACTCTCATAAAAACTAATAATCAAAAAGTTATCTAATACAATTAAATATACTAATCCAAATATATTAAATAATAAATTTTCAAATTACGCTAAAAAAATTTTATCCCACAAACTTACATAACCTTACACTTTTATAATCATCACTTAAAAGTTATCTTACAAATTTAAAAACACAATTTATTATAATAAATATTATTTTCTAACTTTTTTCATATTAAAAAATCATCAATAATCTTACATCATATTATAAAAAAATAATTTGTATTTTACTAAAATTTGCTTTTATATAAAAACTATATTTTTTTATAATTTAATATTTTATTAATATCTTTATATGCTTGTTGTAATTAAACTAACCAGTATCAATCAATTTATCAAACTTAACCTCCTTTTTTTTCAAAAACCCAACCTAAAAAACTAAAAATCTTTAAATAAAATAAAATAACCCCTCCAAAAAATACCTTAATTATAATCTTTATCATCTCTATACAAAAACCATACATCCTAATAAAAAACTAAATTCATAATCTATAAGCTTTTTTATTTTTCGCCCGCCAAACTCACTCAATCACTCAATCACTCAATCACTCAATCACTCAATCACTCAATCACTCAATCACTCAATCACTCAATCACTCAATCACTCAATCACTCAATCACTCAATCACTCAATCACTCAATCACTCAATCACTCAATCACTCAATCACTCAATCACTCAAACTCACTTAATAACTAATTTAATTATAAACCCATAAAAACATTTAAAGGATTAAAAACTAAAAACAAATAAAAAAACTAAAATTAATTCATAAATAAATATATTAATAAATTTGTATATTAAAAACAAATCCTAATCCAATAAATAAACTAAAATCCAAACTACAATCAACAAATACAAACAAACTAAATATAATTACCAATACTTATAAATATAATTAACACAAACTAATCTTAATCAATAATTTAACCTAAGTAAAAACTAAAAAAACTAAAAAAACTAAAAAAACTAAAAAAACTAAAAAAACTAAAAAAACTAAAAAAACTAAAAAAACTAAAAAAACTAAAAAAACTAAAAAAACTAAAAAAACTAAAAAAACTAAAAATAAAAAAAGATATAAACATTAAGAAAGAATAAAATATCAACGATAATTAATCCCTAAAACCCTAAAAACATTTAAATTATTTATAAAAAATCCAACAAATAAAAAATATAAATAAATAATAAAGAATTGATAAAAATAAAAGCTAGTAAATAAATTAAACTATAAAGAATTAATACAAATAGAAGAATAAAAATAAGTAATTAACAAGTCCGCAATGAGCTACTTTCCCCCTGCCAGTAAGGCGTAGTATCATCACCCACGATGTGCTTAGCTTCTTGGTTCGGGATGGATCAAGGCGTCTCCACATCTGTATAATCACGGACATTGTTATTTAAATATTCTTTATAAGAATACTTAAAAAACAATGTTAAGAGCAAGTTTTATAAAAACTCTTATTAAGATTTATTATGAAAAACCTTAACAAGGAAGTGATGCTTAAATAAGATAAGCCAAACGCTCTATTAGTACTGGTCAGCTAAAGGACTTTCATCCATTACACACCCAGCCTATCAAACTAGTAGTCTTCTAGAGAGCTTAGAGAAGATTCATCTTAGAGTTGGCTTCACGCTTAGATGCTTTCAGCGTTTATCCGTTCCAAACTTAGCTACGCTGCGATGCTCTTGGCAGAACAACAGCTACACCAGTGGTTTGTTCAACCCGGTCCTCTCGTACTAGGGTCAAATCTCTTCAATCTTCTTACGCCCACGGCAGATAGGGACCGAACTGTCTCACGACGTTCTGAACCCAGCTCGCGTACCGCTTTAAATGGCGAACAGCCATACCCTTGGGACCTGCTCCAGCCCCAGGATGCGATGAGCCGACATCGAGGTGCCAAACCTCCCCGTCGATGTGAGCTCTTGGGGGAGATCAGCCTGTTATCCCCGGGGTACCTTTTATCCTTTGAGCGATGGCCCTTCCACACAGAACCACCGGATCACTAAGACCGACTTTCGTCCCTGCTTGACTTGTATGTCTTGCAGTTAAGCTGGCTTATACCTTTATACTCTACGAACGATTTCCAACCGTTCTGAGCCAACCTTTGTAAGCCTCCGTTATTATTTGGGAGGCGACCGCCCCAGTCAAACTACCCACCAGACATTGTCCCACTTGAGGATAACTCAAGCTGGTTAGCTACCCAAATAAGAAAGAGTGGTATCTCAACAACGGCTCATATACAACTGGCGTCATATACTCAAAGCCTCCCACCTATCCTGCACATTCTTATCCAAATAGCAGTGTCAAGCTGTAGTAAAGGTCCACGGGGTCTTTCCGTCTTGCCGCGGGTAGGAGGAATTTTCACCTCCACTACAATTTCACTGGATCCCTCTTTGAGACAGCTCCCATCTCGTTACGCCATTCATGCAGGTCGGTATTTAACCGACAAGGAATTTCGCTACCTTAGGACCGTTATAGTTACGGCCGCCGTTTACTCGGGCTTCGATCAAGAGCTTCGCTAATGCTAACCCCATCAATTAACCTTCGAGCACCGGGCAGGCGTCACACCCTATACATCCTCTTACGAGTTAGCAGAGTGCTGTGTTTTTGGTAAACAGTCGGGAGGGACTCTTTGTTGTAAGTTTCTTTGCTTTCGGAGTAAATCCTAATACAAAGCGAACCACACCTTATACCGAAGATACGGTGCTATTTTGCAGAGTTCCTTAAAGAGAGTTCTTCCACGCGCCTTAGAATACTCATCCCACCCACCTGTGTCGGTTTACGGTACGGGCAACATTAGCTAAACTTAGAAACTTTTCTTGGCTCGACGGCATCAGCATTACTCTTATCCATCCGAAGACTTCAAAAAGCTTATAGGTTCTCGGAGTATTCTTATACGGATTTGCCTATATAAGCTCCTACGACTTTCAACTAGCACTTCCATCCGCTAGCAATGCTTAGCCCTAAGCGTCCTTCCATCGCACACTAATGTTGGTATTGGAATATTAACCAATTTGCCATCGCCTACCCCTTTCGGACTCGGCTTAGGACCCGACTAACCCTACGATGACGAGCATCGCGTAGGAAACCTTGGGTTTACGGCGTTAATGATTCTCACATTAATTATCGCTACTCATGCCTGCATGCTCACTTCTATTCGCTCCAGCACTCCTTACCGGTATACCTTCGACGCAAATAGAACGCTCTCCTACCACTTGACAAAGTCAAGTCTACAGCTTCGGTACTTACTTTAGCCCCGTTATATTTTCCGCGCAAAATCACTAGACCAGTGAGCTATTACGCTTTCTTTAAAGGATGGCTGCTTCTAAGCCAACCTCCTGGTTGTTTAAGTAACTTCACATCGTTTTCCACTTAAGTAAGATTTAGGGACCTTAGCTGGTAGTCTGGGTTGTTTCCCTCTTGACGACGGATTTTATCACTCGCCGCCTGACTGCTGTGATTACACTAAAGGTATTCGGAGTTTGATAGGGTTTGGTACATTGGTGTATGCCCTAGCCCATTCAGTGCTCTACCCCCTTTAGTTACGACACAACGCTATACCTAAATATATTTCGGAGAGAACCAGCTATCACGAAGTTTGATTGGCCTTTCACCCCTATCCACAAGTCATCCGGGGGCTTTTCAACGCCTATCGGTTCAGTCCTCCACTAGTTCTTACACTAGCTTCAACTTGCTCATGGATAGATCACTTCGTTTCGGGTCTGCAGCATCTGACTTAATCGCCCTATTCAGACTCGCTTTCGCTACGGCTTCGCGTGTGCTTAACCTTGCCAGACACCACAACTCGCAGGCTCATTATGCAAAAGGCAGTCCATCACACTGTATTGCTACATAGTGCTCTGAATGATTGTAAGCAAATGGTTTCAGGTTCTATTTCACTCTGATCACCTCAGTTCTTTTCACCTTTCCCTCACGGTACTTGTGCACTATCGGTCTGGTATTAGTATTTAGGGTTGGATCGTGGTCGACCCAGCTTCAGACAGGATTCCTCGTGTCCCGCCCTACTCAGGATACTGCTAGCTAAGGTTTGGTTTTCGTATACGGGACTATCACCCTCTATGGCTACACTTTCCAGAGTGTTCTACTAACCTCACCTATTGCACATTGCAGTCCTACAACCCCCAGTGCAAGCACTGGGTTTGCCCTCTTGCGCTTTCGCTCGCCGCTACTGACGCAATCTCTATTGATTTCTTTTCCTGTAGGTACTAAGATGTTTCAATTCCCTACGTTCGCTCCATTATGGTAGTATATATCTCTATATACTGGGTTGCCCCATTCGGAAATCTACGGATCAAAGCTTCTTGACAGCTCCCCGTAGCTTATCGCAGTCTAGTACGTCCTTCATCGCCTTTACCAGCCAAGGCATCCACCATTCGCTCTTAATAGCTTACCTTTTTTACCTTTTATTCTAAAACGCATCACTTCCTTGTTAAAGTTTTTATAATAAAACCTTACTATCTTAAGACGGAAAGCATTTAAACACTTAATAACTAAATATAGCTAATAAGCTGTGAGTTTAAAACTTATCTTTAATCTTTCAAGATTAAAGCAAAGATAATAATAATTTTATTCTTTAACAAGTCCTGTAAAATTGTTTTTATTAAAACTTGCTTGTGACTCTTAACAATGATAATTCAAATAACATTAAATAAAAGTATTTTATTCAAATATTTTATTTAGCTTAGGTCTTAAAACCTAAAGTAAATATAATTACTCATATACTTACTTTAAGTTTTAAAACTTTTAATTAATTGATAAACAAATCTTTTTTATGGTGGGCCTAACAAGACTTGAACTTGTGACCTCACCCTTATCAGGGGTGCACTCTAACCAGCTGAGCTATAGGCCCTTAATAAATGGTGGAGAATAGCGGGATCGAACCGCTGACCTCCTGCGTGCAAAGCAGGCGCTCTCCCAGCTGAGCTAATTCCCCAAAATTAGCTTTTCATCAATCTTTGAAATCTAAACAAGGATGATTGAGTTTATATGAACTGATAGTTGTGAGACTTATCAGTTTGTACTCTAGAAAGGAGGTGATCCAACCGCAGGTTCTCCTACGGTTACCTTGTTACGACTTCACCCCAGTCGCTGATTCCACTGTGGACGGTAACTAGTTTAGTATTCCGGCTTCGAGTGAAATCAACTCCCATGGTGTGACGGGCGGTGAGTACAAGACCCGGGAACGTATTCACCGTAGCATGGCTGATCTACGATTACTAGCGATTCCGGCTTCATGCTCTCGAGTTGCAGAGAACAATCCGAACTGGGACATATTTTATAGATTTGCTCCACCTCGCGGTATTGCGTCTCATTGTATATGCCATTGTAGCACGTGTGTCGCCCTGGGCATAAGGGCCATGATGACTTGACGTCGTCCACACCTTCCTCCTCCTTACGAAGGCAGTCTATTTAGAGTGCTCGGCCAAACCGTTAGCAACTAAATACGTGGGTTGCGCTCGTTGCGGGACTTAACCCAACATCTCACGACACGAGCTGACGACAGCCGTGCAGCACCTGTCTCTAAGTTCTAGCAAGCTAGCACCCTCATATCTCTATAAGGTTCTTAGGATATCAAGCCCAGGTAAGGTTCTTCGCGTATCTTCGAATTAAACCACATGCTCCACCGCTTGTGCGGGTCCCCGTCTATTCCTTTGAGTTTTAATCTTGCGACCGTACTCCCCAGGCGGTATGCTTAATGCGTTAGCTGCATTACTGAGATGACTAGCACCCCAACAACTAGCATACATCGTTTAGGGCGTGGACTACCAGGGTATCTAATCCTGTTTGCTCCCCACGCTTTCGCGCCTTAGCGTCAGTTAAGTTCCAGCAGATCGCCTTCGCAATGGGTATTCTTGGTGATATCTACGGATTTTACCCCTACACCACCAATTCCATCTGCCTCTCCCCCACTCTAGATTACCAGTTTCCCAAGCAGTTCAACGGTTAAGCCGTTGGATTTCACAAGAGACTTGATAATCCGCCTACGCGCCCTTTACGCCCAGTGATTCCGAGTAACGCTTGCACCCTCCGTATTACCGCGGCTGCTGGCACGGAGTTAGCCGGTGCTTATTCCTTAGGTACCGTCAGAATTCTTCCCTAAGAAAAGGAGTTTACGCTCCGAAAAGTGTCATCCTCCACGCGGCGTTGCTGCGTCAGGGTTTCCCCCATTGCGCAATATTCCCTACTGCTGCCTCCCGTAGGAGTCTGGACCGTGTCTCAGTTCCAGTGTGACTGATCATCCTCTCAGACCAGTTAAGCGTCATAGCCTTGGTGAGCCATTACCTCACCAACTAGCTGATACTATATAGTCTCATCCTACACCGAAAAACTTTCCCTATTCAACTTGTGTTAAATAGGAGTATAGAGTATTAGCAGTCGTTTCCAACTGTTGTCCTCTTGTGTAGGGCAGATTAACTATACCTTACTCACCCGTGCGCCACTAATCCACAACTAGCAAGCTAGTTGCTTCATCGTTCGACTTGCATGTATTAGGCACGCCGCCAGCGTTCACTCTGAGCCAGGATCAAACTCTCCATAAAAATTATAGATAGTTTAATCTTTTTCTTCAAAGAAAAAGTATTTTAAAGATTAATAAAATAATCTTTGAATTATTCGTATGATAGATTTACATTATAAAATAATATAAATCTCTGGCTCAATCGATCACTTATTTAGATTTCAAAGATTGACTATAAGATTTGATTAACAATATTAATAATTTAAAGAACAATTTAAAAATTAGAGATTGAAATATCTTAATTTTTAACTACCTTTTTTTAAAAAAAGGAAATGAAATTATATCTATATAAGCTTAAAGTTTTATTAGGTTAGAGGAAAAGATATGGAGGATATAAATTAAAAAAATAAAAACATTAAAAGGGTTTGATTTGAAAAATAGTATTTTAGAAATTTTAAGTGGATTTTCGCAGCTTTAGTTTTAATAAGTAATTTAAAAGAAAGTGGAAATGGTGGAAGGGATTGAGAGAGAAAGAAAAAGAAAGGGGGATGGGGAGGTAGAAAATGGTATAAATTTATTTTAAAAATAAAAATTTGTTTTTTGCAAGAGGTTGTGGTGTGTATATAATATATCCAAGAATAATTCATATAGAAAATATTGGAACAAATATGGAAAGTTAAAAAAATATTTTATGAAAATAAAAAAACAAGAAGCAATCAAAAAAATATATTTTTTAAGAATACATAAAAAAGCAATTTAAAAATAGTAAATTTTTCAAGCTTGAAAGAATATCGTAAAATACATATTTAAAAAAGAGTAAATTTAATATGGTTGCGAAGGGGAGATTTGAACTCCCGACCTTCGGGTTATGAGCCCGACGAGCTAACCACTGCTCTACTTCGCGGCACATATTTTTAAGATAATTTGTGGATGGGGTAAAGGGATTCGAACCCCTGAATGACAGGACCAAAACCTGTTGCCTTACCGCTTGGCGATACCCCAATAATGAAAAATGAGTTGAAATTATATAGTTTTTTACATTCTTTGTCAAGGAAATAATGATATAATTTTGTAAAAATTTATCAAGGAATTAAAAATTATGAGTTTTATAAGTATTCAACAAGCTATAAAAGAAATACAAGAAGGAAAAATGCTTGTAATGGTAGATGCAGAAGATAGAGAAAATGAAGGAGATTTGATATTTCCTGCACAATTTAGCACGCAAGAAAAAATAAATTTTACCATTACTCACGCAAAAGGTGTAGTTTGTGTTGCATTGAGCGAAGAACTTGCAAATAAATTTAATTTGCCTTTGATGGTGCCTAATAACACATCAAATCATGAAACTGCTTTTACAATCACAGTTGATGCTAAAAATGCTACAACTGGGGTGAGTGCTCTAGAAAGAAATATGACTGTAAAAATTTTTGCAGATGAAAATGCAAGTGCTCAAGATTTTGTTAGACCTGGACATATTAACCCTTTAATCGCTAAAAAAGGTGGAGTTTTAGAAAGAACTGGTCACACTGAAGGCACGGTGGATTTATGTCGTTTGGCTGGTTTAAAAGAAGCATGTGTGATTTGTGAAATAGTAAAAGATAATGGAGATATGGCTAGAAGATCAGATTTAGAAGAATTTTGCAAAAAACACCAAATAAATATGATTACAATTTCTGATTTAATCGAATATCGTTTAAAAAACGAAAGTTTAATTGAGCTTATACAAGAAGAAAAAAGTTCTTTAGCAGGATTTAAAGCCACAAAGATGGTTTTTAAAGATCATAATTTAAATGAACATATTGTTTTTACATTTGGTAAACCTAAACCATGTGAAAATGTTAAATTCTATCTTAGCGGTAGTGATTTTGAACTTTTAACTTCTAATAAATTTAATGAACTTTTAAAGCAAATTGAATTTTTAAATAAAGAAGGTGGTATTATCATCTTTATGAATAATGAAAAAAAAGAAGGATTGCAGTTTAAAAACTATGGAATTGGTGCTCAAATTTTAAGATTTTTAAATATTTCAAAAATCAAATTACTAAGCCAAAATAATGATAAAGAATTTATAGGCTTAAAAGGATTTGGTTTAGATATAGTTAGTAGCGACTTTAAAGCTTAAATTCTAAAAATTTAAATTTATCGCCGAAGTTAAAAATCAAATTTTGACTTTGTTTGAGAAAATTTTTATAAGTTTTCTCATCTTTTTCTTTTGTTAAATTTAAAATCTCTTCTAAGCCAAAATCAAGTAAAGCTTGGTTTTGGTTTTTAAACTCTAAAATAGTGAAATTTTCTTCTTGCAAAATTTGTATAAAATGGTCAAAATTTACATTATAAGTAATATCGCTTTTCCCAAAATATTCTTGTAATTTTACTTCTAAAATATTACACACTTGATGATTTTTATAAATTCTTGTGCTTATTTTTTCTTCTTTTTTAGCATAGTCAAAACACAAAAACATCATTTGTTTGCAACTATTTTTTAAATCTTTCAAAAAAGAATGATATTCTATACAAAATTCAGAATTAATTATATTATATTTGCGACATTTGTTTAAAATATCTTCATCAGCTTTTTTAAAACAAATTTGATATTTTTCATCAATATAAGCCATTTGATCATCTTTAATAAGCTCACAGGCAAAACAATCTAAAAGCTCATTAGCATAAAAAAAAGCATTTTCAAAATAACATTCTTTTAAAGAATTATGTATTTTAATATCTAAATCATAATTTGCAAATAAAGCTTTTTGCACATCTTGTAAATTTTTATGAGGCTCTATAATATGACATTCAATTTTTTCTAATACCTTAGCTCTTAAAGTATATAAAGCCTGTATAAAATCAAGCATTAAATGTCCCTCATTAGCCCCAATTTCTATAATATCAATAGGTAGGGATATTTTTTTACTATCAAGAAGTTTTAAAAAATGATTAGCTAGTAAAACGCCAAACAAATTCCCCACACTCACAGCTGTGTAAAAATCTCCTTCTTTACCTACTTTAACAGCTTGAGAATAATATCTTTGACTCCAATCTTTAAAAAATTGACTAAAAGCAATCATTAAAGTTTATTAAATTTATCGATAAAATCCAAAGGATCAACTTGCGCACCATTTACTAAAATACCAAAATGCAAATGTGGTCCAGTGACCCTTCCGCTAGCACCACTAAGTCCAATAATGTCAGATTTTTTAACCCTTTGACCTTCTTTTACAAAAAGCTTAGATAAATGATAATACTGCGAATAAATTCCATATCCATGGTCAATTACCACAGAATTACCAGCATAATATCTATTAGATGCAATCCTTACGATACCATCATTGCTTGCTTGAATTTTAGTGCCAGTATTTGCTCTAAAATCAGTGCCGCTATGGTAACTTTTTAGCATATCATTAAACACTCTTGCTTTTCCAAAATCACTTGTGATTTTAGTATCTAAAGGATAAATAAATTTTCCTTCAAACAATTGCTCGTTGGTATAAGTATTATAAATTTTCATTGCTATATCGTATTCTTTTTTAATACGATTTAATACATCTTTTGGTGGATTAACTTTTGAAGTTTCAACCTTTAAAGTTTCTTTTTCATAAGCTCCATCGATAACTTTGATAAAAAATTTTTCTTCGGTATTATTTTTAAATTTAATCAACAATTCTCTATCTTTTGGATTTTTATAAGGCATAGCAAGTGTTAATATGATTTTATCTTTATAAATAAAATATGGTAAATTCTTATCTTGCCCAATAGCTTGTGCGAAATTGTTTTTATCAAATTCTAAAAAAATTACTTGTCCATTAGTAATTTGTACTTCCTTTGCACTAAGGGTTAAAAACAAAAATAATAAAATACAAATCTTTTTCATAGGCTAATTTCTTTTATATCAGCAATTTGTAAAAATTCTTTGTAAATTTCATACACCAAAGCTTGGCGATTATTTTTAATAAGTTCATTTTGATCGTTAATCATGACATTATCAAAAAATAAATCAATTTGTGGTTTTAATGCAAAAAGATTTTTCAAATAAACACTAATGTCATCTTTATATTCTTTGCATTTTACAAACGCATTGTAAAGGTTTTGCTCTTCTTGGGTATTAAAAAGAGTTGCATCAACTTTAACATCATTTTTAACAGCAATATTTGCAAGACGCTTGAAAGTTGTAAAATTTTGCTCAAATTTACCATCATTAACAATTTCCATCAAAGCTTTTATAGATGAATCAATATGCACAATATCATAATTTTTAGAATTTAAAACAGCTTTGATAAATGAAGCATTTACATCATAAAATGTATATAAACGCTCTAAGATAAAATCAAGTAAAATGTTTAAATCAAATTGTTTATATCCTTGTGCAATATGATTTAAAAAATCTTTTATATTAAATTCTTTTTTCAAATTCAAAATAATCTTTAACACTCCATTTGCGGCTCTTCTTAACGCATAAGGATCTTTAGTCCCACTTGGAATTTTACCCATAGCAAAAAGCCCCATTAAAGTGTCAAATTTATTAGCTAATGCTACTATAGATGAGATTTCATTGCTTGGTAAATCAGAATCATCTCCATTTGGAAGATATTGCTCTTTTATAGCCAAAGCCACCTCATCGCTCATACCCATAGCCTTTGCATAATATGAACCCATTACTCCTTGAAGATTTGTAAATTCATACACCATTTGCGTGCTAAGATCTGCTTTAGAATACTCAATGGCTTGTAAAATTTGCTCTTTATTAGAATTTGAAAATACCTCACATAGCTTTTGTGCTATTTGCTTTTCTCTTTCAACTTTATCTTTTAAAGTTCCAAGGCCTTCAAGATAAATCATTTTGCTAATTTTTTCATTATTCAAACCTTGCTCTAAATCATTTTTCCAAAAAAATTCAGCATCGCTCAATCTTGCTCTTAAAACTTTTTCATTGCCACGAATAATCTTAGAATAATTCTCACAAACCGCATTAGAAACTACAACAAAATGATTGCTTAAAGCACCATTTTTAAATACTGCAAAATAGCGTTGATTTTCTCTCATAGAAGTGATGATAACTTCACTTGGAATTTCTAAATATTGCTTTTCAAAATTTCCAAGTAAAGCTTTAGGAAATTCTGTGATAGCAACGACTTCAGCTAATAATTCATCATCTTCTGAAATTATAATATCATTTTTATTTTCAAGTTCTTTAAGTTGCTCTATGATGATTTTTCTTCTTAAATTTTGATCTAATACAACACAATTTTTTTCTAAAATTTTAAAATACTCATCAATACTTTCAAAATCAACCAAATCATAGCTTATACTTCTATGAACAAAAGTACTCATAGCACTTTTGACACCATAACTTTCAAATTCAACCAATTTATCATCTAGCACACAAGATAAAGATCTAATAGCTCTAATAAATTCAAACTCACCTTTACCCCATCTCATAGTTTTACCAAAATTTAAACTTTTTAAAAACTCGTCTATCATTTTAGGTAAAACTTCTTTACTTTCTAAACCCTGCACTTGTTTTTGACAATACAAAACTTCTTTACCTTTGATCTCTTTAAAACTAATTTCACTCTCACTCAAACCTGATTTTTCTAAAAAACTCATCCCAGCTTGTGTTAATTTTCCATCTTTATAGGCTATATTTTTTGGAGCACCGATTAATTCTACAAAAGAATCTTCTTGTTTTGCTTTGAAATTTTCATGAATAAAAACCAATCTTCTAGGAGTATAAAAAAAATTAAAATTAGAATTTAAATGATAATTATCCAATATATTTTGCCATTTTTTTGTGATATTTGGTAGTTCTTTAAGCAAAGGTATAGCAGGTAATTCTTCAATACCTATTTCGATTAATAATTTCATATTGACTCTTTAAGATTAAAAATTTTTAGAGTATTTTACCGATTTTTTTTGAAATCTTTCTTTCTTTTTTGTTTTTCCTCTCTTTGTTTAGCCTTTTCTTGCATTTGGCGATTAAAGCCAAGCACAAGAAAAGTTATAAAACACACAAAAAGAATGATTATAATAAAATCAAACATCAATCCCAGCACTCTGCATTTTTAATACCTAATTTTGAAGCACTAAACACTGGATCTCTTCCTTGCTTTTTTTGCTCACTAAAATCATTTAATACTTTTTTAACTATTTTACCAAGCAATAAAATAGAAATGATATTAATTGTAGCCATAAACGCCATAGTTGCATCAGCTAAATTCCATGCAAATTTTAAATCCATATTAGCACCTATAAACACCATAAGCACTGCACTAATTTTAAAGATGTTTATGATGAGAGGATTTTGAGTTAAATATTTAATATTTGCTTGAGCATAATAATAATTACCAATCAATGAAGTAATAGCAAATAATACTATACTCACAGTCGTAAAATGCACTCCTAAATTCCCATAATACTCTCTCATTGACTCTTGCACTAAAGGCAAGGCTGTTAAAATTGGTTTGCCGTCAACTCCAATATTATTTGCATAAGCTAAAGAAAATAAAACTAAAAATCCAGAACTTGTACAAATAATCACATCGATTAACACAGAAAATGCTTGTATAACACCTTGTTTTGCTGGGTGTGTCGTAAGAGCTGCTGCAGCTGCATTTGGAGCTGAACCCATACCTGCTTCATTTGAAAATAATCCTCTTTTTATACCAATTACTAAAGCCGACCCTGCAAAACCACCAAAAATAGCTTCAAAATCAAATGCGCTTTTAAATATCATAGAAAAAACTTCAGGAATTTTTTCATAATGCATCATCATAGCAATAATAGAAAGACCAATATAAATCATAGCCATCACTGGGACAATTATAGAACTTACTTTACCAATTTTTGTATGATCTCCAAAAAACATAAAGGCTGCAAATATAGCTAAAATTCCACCTATAACAATCGGCCACCAACTTTGAGCAAAACTCACTTCACTTGCTTCAGCCATACCTTTGTAATAAAATTCAAAAGCTGAAGTCATGGTTTGACTTTGAAGACCATTAAAGCCATAAGCATAAGTAATGATTAAAATCACAGCAAAAATAGCACCTAGCCATTTTAAATTTAAAGCTTTACTAATATAATAAGCTGGACCACCTTTAAAGCCTTTTCCATCGCGACTTTTATAAACTTGTGCTAAAGTACTTTCTGCAAAAGCTGAAGCTCCACCAAAAAATGCCATAGCCCACATCCAAAATAAAGCACCTGGACCACCTAAAACTATAGCCACTGCTATACCTGCGATATTTCCTATACCTACCCTTGAAGCTGTTGAAATCATCAAAGCCTGAAAAGGTGATATATGATGTTTTTCATGCTTTTCTTGTTTTTCAGTCAAAATATCAAATACATAAGGCAACATACGAAATTGCACAAAACCTGTTACATAACTATAGTAAAAGCCTGTAATAATAAGTAAAAATACTAAAATAGAATAATACCTATCATTAATTAAATCAATCAGTTGAGATATTAAATCCATAACCAACTCCTTATGTTATTTTTAAAGCAAATTAAATTTAACATAAAAAAATGAATTTGTCATCAAAAAATATAAATTTATTTTATTTTTATTTTTATTTTTATAGCTATGTGAAAATTTAACTCAAAATATTCTTTATTTTTTCTATAAAATTTCTTTTAAGTAAAAAGAAAACTTTATTTTTATACACTTATTAATTTTAAAATTTCACAAAATAAGGTTATATTTTGAAGCAAAATACGATGAAATTATTTGTATTTTTTACAATTATTATTTTTTGGGCTTATTTTTCTTTTCCTATAGAAATTTTACAAATTAAAGATCAAAATGGTTTAGCCACTGGAGAATTAGCATATACTATAGAAGCTCAAGCCTATGTTAAAAGTTATCTTACTACCTTAGGGCTTACTATAGGAGGTATTTGCATAGGTATAGTGCTTGGTTTTCTAATCGCTTTTTTAAGATTTTTAGAAATTAGTAGCTTAAATTTTATTATAGATGAATACATAGACATCATACGCGGCACACCTATACTTTTACAATTATTAATTTTTTCCGTTGTTATATTTGCTACTTGGAGTGATAATTTTTATGTTGCAATCATCGCTCTTGGTTTAAACAGCTCAGCTTATGTAGCTGAAATCGTAAGAAGTGGTGTACAAAGTGTTGACAAAGGACAAATGGAAGCTGCTAGAGCTATGGGACTTAGCTATTTTACTTCAATGAGAATGATTATTTTTCCTCAAGCAATTAAAAACATACTCCCTTCTTTAATGAATGAATTTATTTCTTTATTTAAAGAAACCTCTATTGTAGGTTATATTAGCGTTATGGATATAACCATGCAAAGCAAAAGCTTACAAGCAATATATTACAACCCTAAACCTATCATATTTACAGGGCTTGTGTATTATGTTAGCGTTAAGATTTTTACTCTTTTTGCAAGAATCATAGAAGAAAGATTAAACAAACATGATTAAAATAGAAAATTTAGTAAAAAAATACGGAAATTTAGAAGTACTAAAAAACATCAGCACGACTATAAACAAAGGTGATATCATAGCTATCATAGGACCAAGCGGTGGCGGTAAAAGTACTTTTTTGCGCTGTTTAAACAAACTTGAAACTCCAGATAGTGGGAATATTTTTATAAATAATGTTGATATACTTGATAAAAAAACAAATATCAATCAAATTCGCCAAAAAGTTAGCATGGTATTTCAACATTTTAATCTTTTCAATAATAAAAATGTCCTAGAAAATTTATGTCTTGCTCCTATACAAACTAAAATAATGAACAAAGAAGAAGCAGTAAAAAAAGCTAGAAATTTATTAAAAAAAGTAGGTCTAAGCGATAAAGAAAATTACTTCCCGCATAAGCTATCAGGCGGACAAAAACAACGCATTGCTATAGCAAGATCTTTGATGATGAATCCTGATGTAATTTTATTTGATGAACCAACTTCAGCACTAGATCCTGAAATGATTGGAGAAGTGTTAAGCATTATGAAAGAAGTGGCAAAAGAAGGTCTTACTATGCTTGTAGTGACTCATGAAATGGGATTTGCTAGAAATGTAGCCAATAGAATATTTTTTATGGATAAAGGAATTATAGCAGTAGATGAAAATCCTAAAACAGCCTTTGAAAATCCTAAAAACGAGCGTTTAAAAGAATTTTTAAATCAAGTTTTAAATCATTAGTTTTTACTAAAAGAGTGAAAATTTTGCCTTAATGCTTCATAGCTTATAATACCCACGCTAGTAGCTAAATTTAAACTTCTACCGCAATCTTTCATAGGTATAGTGATAGCATTTTGCCAATTTTTTTGCATAAGTTGCTCTGGCAAACCAAAACTTTCACTTCCAAAAAATAAAAAATCACCTTGTTGAAATTGAACATCAAAATAAGCTTGATTTGTTTTTGTAGTTGCAAAGAAAAATCTATCTTGAAATTTTATATTTTCATTTAAAAAATCATCCAAACATTCCCAAGACATCGGATTTAATTTTTTCCAATAATCAAGTCCAGCCCTTCTTACAGCTTTTTCATCTATGCTAAATAAAGGATTGATAATATGCAAACTAAATCCTGCATTATAACACATTCTACCTATGCTTCCAGTATTTTGAGGAATACGAGGCTCAACTAAAACTATATGAAACATATTTATCCTTGAAACGATATTTTTTCACAATCTTCCTTTAAAAGCTTTATCTAGCAATGATTTTTTAAGCTCTTGTAAATTTTTTATCTGTGCTTGATAATTTTGCTTTAAATCTTTTATATTTAAAGAAAGCTCATCTAAATATGATGCGATTTGCTCTTGTTCTTGTAAAGGTGGTATGGGGATTTGTAAATTTTTTATATAAGTTTGGCTTATATTAGGTTGAGCTCCACCAAAAGAATCTTTGATAATTTTATCTCTTATGAAAAATAAAAAGTGAAAAAGAAATTTTTCAAAAAATTTAATATTTTCATTATCTTTATGCAAAAATGCACAAATTGCTTGATTTGTGGCTGAATCTAAATCTAAAATACCCAATTTTCCGGCTGTAGCTCCATACATAGCAATTAGCAATGTTCCCTTAGAAAATATCTTGGCTGATGAATGTTTAATAGCTTCTTGAGTTATATTTTCTTCTGTAAAATCAATATATCCATCATTTAATTCTCCGCTTTTTAACCATTTAATTGTTCCATTTTCCCAATATTCTTTTTTATTTCTTAACGGAGTTCCACCACTGCTAGTAACTGCAATATCACCCAAGCTTTTCCATTCCCAACCCTGTGGAAGTTGATAATTTTCCTTAGCATTGTCTTTTAAAGGATTGAAAGCCTTTTGTAAAGCACTTTGCATTAACTCATCTAAATTTAGCAAATCCTGCTCTAAAATTTTTATACTTTTATCTATATTTGCAAAACTCTTATCTAAAATTCCCACTATCCTTTCTTGCTCTTTGAGTGGTGGTAGCGGGATTTGGATTTGTTTTAATATAGATAAATTTAAATTATTTTGAGCAACTCCGCGTCCTTTGTTACAAATTTCATCTTTTATACTTTTTAAAAAATACATTAAATATAAACTATTTGCGTTATTTTCTTTTATATTTATTCCCGCAATAGCTTGATTTGTTGTTGCATCTATATCTAAAATAGCAACCTCACCCAAAGTAGCAAAAATAGAATAAAGCAAAGTTCCTTTTTTAAATAATTTTGCTGAAGAATTTTTTAAGCCATCTTCAGTAATAAATTCTTCAGTGGTAGAAATAAAATTTTCCTTAATGTCTTTTATTTTTACCCAAGGTATAATTCCATTTTCCCAATATTCTTTTTTATTTCTTGATGGTGTTCCACCACTTGAAATTTCAGCAATATCACCAAGCTTTTTAACTTCCCAATCCTGTGGTAAATTTGTCATTACATCATCTTGATTTAAATTTTTATTTCTAGAAATTTTAAATTTATTTATCAATATTTTTTACTTGATTTATATTCAAATATCTATGGTGTCCCCAGCAAGGTTTGAACTTGCGACCTCAGAATTAGGAATTCTGTGCTCTATCCAGCTGAGCTATGAGGACGAAAATAAAAATTATAGTTATTTAAACTAAAATTTATCTTATCAAGCTTATTTTTTAAGCTCGATAAAAAAGCACTTTGGCTCGCTATAAAATCCTAAAATTCCACCATGAGCATCAATGATTTGTTTTGATAAAGAAAGTCCTAAACCATTACCTTTTAATTTAGTTGTTTTAAAGGCTTCAAAAACATTGTTTTTATCTTTAATTTTAATCCCATTATCATATACTTTGATAAAAATTTTATCTTCACATTCTTCACATATGATTTTGATCTCGCCATTTTCTTTATCATCTTCTTCGATAGCATCAATTGCATTATAGATCAAATTTTGCAAAACCAAAGCTAGCAAAGCCTTATCCGCATAAATTCTCACATCTAAAAATTTAAAAACAAATTCAATATTAGCCAAATAATTGTAAGCACTAATAGCCTGTTCACATTCTTCTTCAAGCTCTGTTAAATTAAAATGATTTAAATTTACATGCACCCCTTTTGTAAAAAGCAAAGTAGAATTTACTATACGCTCTACCCTAGAAATTGCTTTTTGAATTTCTAAAACGATATGTTTGTTTTTTAACTCACTTCTTTCAAACAAAGTCGAACTCAATAAAGAAATAGAACCAATTGGATTTCTTATCTCATGAGCTAAATGCGCTGCAATAGTTCCCATACTGGCAAGTCTTTCATTTCGCTTTTCATCGCTAATATCTGTTGCATTAACAATCAATTTATCAGCGTGCGAAGTAACCTTTATAAGATAAAATTTATGCTCAAATTCTAATTCATAATGAGTTTTTGTAAGATCAATATTTTCTAAAAGCTGTGGTTGTTGCTTGGCTAAATTGTTTTGAAGTGTGATTTTTTTGTTAGTATCTAAAATCCACAAAGCCATAGGCAAAACTTCTATAACTTCATTCATTGTTTGCATTAAAGCTGTGTAGTTTTCATTTAATTGATTATAAGCATTTTCCACCACATAAGTTTGTTCTATAAGAAATTTCAATCCTTTTTGCAAGTCTTCTTTTTCACTAGAATCTAAGCTTTTTAAAATATTTTTATCCATTTTTACCCTTTTGTTAAAAAAATAAAATCTTCTAAAGTATATAAAAGCAAATTACGCTCCTTATTTACAATAATTTCTTTACTAAAGCCACTTTTTGAAAAAAGTACATATAAATTTGGTTTTATTTTTAATTCTCTTGCTTTGTTTTTTAAAATATTTAACACATTTTTGCATATTTTTCTATCTTTAAATTTAGCTTCCCCTATGACATAAAAATTACCTTCATTATAATAAAGATCTATCTCACAATAATAATTCCAAAAGCCAAAAACTTGCTCTACTTGTAATTTTTTTGCCAAAAATTCTTTACACACTAGCTCAAAAGTAAATCCTTGATAATTTTCTAAATTTAAATGAATGATTTTTAATAGTTCTTCGTGTTTATTTTGATATATCAAAGCCAAATTTGGATAAATAAAATAAAAGAAAAATCTCAATCCTTGGTTTTTAAAAATTAGTTTATCTTGAATATTATATTTTCTTAACTCTTTTTTGATTTTTTGTCTTTTATTTTTTATCAAAGGTTTTTCTTGGCTTTTTTCTAAAATCAAAATTTCTTTTTCTAAAAGTTTATTAATTACACCTAAAGCTTTAAAATGCGGGATAAATTTATTAACAGAATATCTTTTTCTATCGTTTTTACTTAAAATATGTAAAGCTTTTAAACAATGCTCATCTAAATTCAATTGTTTTAATATACAATCACTTTGCTTGATAAAAATTTTTAAAATATTAGAGTATAAATCTTTATCAACATCAAACTCAAATTCATCAAAAACACTATAAAAATCAAATTTTTTAGCAATATCAAAATATAAACATTTTTTTGAAAAATCACTAAATTTTATCTTCTATCCTTATTTTAAATTATTACTTATGCTATAATTTTAACAAATTTTTAGGGGATTTTTTTGGATATTGAAAAATTAAAAAAAGATATTATTTTAAGAAAAAATACATATTATTTTGATTTTACAGCTAGTGCTTTAGCTTTAAAAAGCATAGAAAAAGAAATAAAAAAAATTCTCTCAACCTATGCCAACACCCATTCAGATAGTTCTTTAAATTCTTTTATAACCCAACAACACTATGAAAATGCAAGAGCAAATTTAAAAAAATATCTTTTACTTGATGAAAGTTTTGCCTTGATTGGATGTGGAAGTGGCTCTTCAGCAGCTATTAAAAAATTTCAAGAATTATTAGGATTATACATCCCACCACTTGTTAAAAAAAAATATTTTCAATCCATAGATAAATCTTTACTACCTTTAGTGATAGTAGGGCCATATGAGCATCATTCTAATGAACTTTCTTTTAGGGAAGCTTTATGCGAGTGCTTGCGAGTACCATTAAATTCCGATGGAGAGATTGATTTTATTTTTTTAGAAAACTGCCTTGAAAAATCTCAAAATAGACAAATCATTGCAAGTTTTAATGCAGCTTCTAATGTCACTGGCATTATTAGTGATTATAAAAAAATTTATACCTTAGTTAAAAAATATAATGGAATTGTCGCTTTTGATGTATCAACACTAGCTCCTTATGCAAATTTAAATCCAAATTTTTACGATGCAATATTTATTAGCCCGCATAAACTACTTGGTGGTGTTGGATCTTGTGGATTATTGGTGATAAAAAAACATTTATGCGGAGAAAAACCTAGCTTTGCAGCTGGGGGAACTGTGGGGTATGTTTCAAGAAGCTCTCAAGAATATCTTTGCAATATTGAAAATTTAGAAGAAGGTGGGACTCCTGGCATAATCCAATTAATTAGAGCAAGTTTTGCTTTTAAAGTGCGTGAAGATATCGGACTTAAATTAATTCAAAAGCAAGAAAAGATATTGTGTGATTATTTTTTTCAAAAAACGCAAGAAATTCCAAATATAATCTTATATGCAAAAAACATCACTCAAAGATTACCTATATTTGCATTTAATATCAAAGGAATTTCGCCGTTTGATTTAGCCTATAAATTAAGCAAAAGCTACAAAATAGAAACAAGAGCAGGATGTGCTTGTGCTGGTCCATATGGACATGATTTATTAAATTTAAAAGATAATCAAAAATTAAATTTTAAACCAGGTTGGCTAAGAGTGGGATTTCATTATACACATACAAAAGAAGATATAGATTATTTTTTTAAAGCCTTGAAAATGAGTATCAAGGCTTTAAGTTAATTATTGTAAATCGTATTTTTCTATGAGTGTTTGATAAGTGCCATCTGCTTTAACTTTTTCTAAACCTGAGTTGATTTTTTGAACAAGTTCTGCATCTTTACCTTTATCAAAAGCTATACAAAAGCCTGAACTTCCATCATCTTCTTCTAAAAACGCTTCAAGTTCTTCATTAGTTTTTAAATAGCCTTTACCGATATCTTTATCTGTTAAAACTGCATCTACTTTACCAGCTTTTAAAGCTAAAATTGCAGCTAACATCTCTTCACCAGCAACCACTTGAGCATTTGGTATAGTTTTAGCAGCACTTTCTTGTATGGTTCCAAGCTGAACACCTATTTTTTTACCTTCTAAACTTTGTTTGTCACTGATGCTAGAATCTGTTTTTAATTTTAAGTATAAATTTTTAGTATTAAAATAAGTATTACTAAAATCCATACTATTTAATCTTTGTGGAGTAGAACTCATAGCAGAAGCTATCATGTCTATTTTACCAGCTTTTAATGCAGGAATTAAACCATCAAAACTCATATTTACCCATTCAAGTTTTAAATTTTCTCTTTTTGCAATTTCTTCTAGCAAATCTACATCAAAACCTGTAATTTTTGCATCTTTTATAAAATCAAAAGGAGGATAATTAGCCGCTATACCTACTTTATAAACTTTTTCTTCAGAAGCACTAGTTTGATTTTTTTCGCTTGAACAAGCACCTAAAGCCAACATACTAAATAATGCTAAAACAACATATAATATTTTTTTCATTTTTTATTTTCCTTAAAATAATATTTTTAAAAATTTTATAGATTATAGTATGCTTAAACGCCTGTATTTTTCCATGATCTCTCCTTTGTATTGAAATTACACAATTATATCAAAAAAATGTATTTTGTAAAGATAAAATAAAAAATATTTTATTTAAGGTTAATTTTATATATTTTTATAAATATTTTTAAATTTTTACTTTTTTGCTAATCATCAGCACATAACCTATACCGATACAAATAGACCACATAGAACTACCACCATAGCTTAAAAGTGGCACAGCAACTCCTTTTAAAGGAGTTAAAGAAATAATTCCAAAAGCATTCATAAAAAATGAAAATAATAACAACAAAGCAACGCCAGAACAAAATAAAAAATGAACTTTATTTTCACATCTTCCAGCTATTCTAAAAATTCTAAGTATCACAAGTAGATAAATAAGACAAATTATTCCTAAACCAAATAAGCCTATTTCTTCTGTTATACCAGATAATACAAAATCTGTATGCACTTCACTTAAAAATCCTAATTTAAAAGTACCAAGCCCAAGCCCTTCTCCAAAAAAACCTCCGTGGGCAATAGCATTTAAACTATGTGAAATTTGATATGGCTCGCTATTGTGTCCAACCCTTAAAGCATTTGCCATCCAATCAGGAAACAAAGGCAAAAAAGCATCTTGAATATTTCCCCACCAAGCTGCGATGCGTTGAATTCTTCTTTGATTACTTAAAATAACCAAAACACCAATCATACCAACTATAACAATACCAAATGCAAAAAGTCTTTTGCTAGCTCCTGCAAAAAAGGCTAACGCAAACACCAAAAAAAACGAAATAACACTTTGTCCTAAATCATTTTGCGTCATATAAATATAACCAATAACAATACTAGCTAGTATAAAATATGGAATAAGTATTAAAATTTCATGTTTAATAGCCTTTTTACTATCATCAATCCTTCTAGTATAAGACCACGCAAGAAAATAAATCAAACCTATTTTAAAAAACTCAACCGGAGAAATAGAAAGAGGTCCTAGTCTTATCCATCGTTTAGCACCACCTGCAGCAGTAGCTAAAAAATTAGGTAAAAAAGGCAAAATAGCAATACACACGAAAGAAATTAACAAAATACCCATCATTAAATAATGAGCTTGCTTACTATCTGGGTTTAATCTTGAAATACAATAAATAATACCAATACCACTAAGTCCAAAAAAAAGCTGCCTGATAAAAAAATGAAATTCGTTATATTCTAAATAAAGCACAGTGAAGGCGCTTAAAGAATAAGAAAAAAGTATCCCTATAGTGATTAAAATACAACTTAAAAAAAATAATCTTCTATCAGCAACCAAACATTTTCCTAGAATTTAGAATAAAATTTAATTTTAATAAATTCCAACTTAAAATGATGTTATTTTACTTGCTGATAAATATAAAAAATGATTTTTATAAATCATTTTTAGGTATTGTTTTTATATAAAGATTTTAAACTCTCATAAGCAAGTTGAATTTTTTCAAATTCTTCTCTACAATAGGCTTGTTCGATTTTACTTTTACCTTGATGTCTGTCAGGATGGTAAATTTTTACTAGATTAAGATAATTTTGTCTAATCGTTGAAAAATCATCATTACTATTACATCCTAAAGTTTGGAAATAATTTTCAAAAAGTTTTGCCAAAGAATTAAATTTCCAATTATTGCTAGTTTTATTTTTCATTTTATTTCTAAAATCTAAAAGCTGCGTTTCATTGATAGTAAAATCAACACAATATTTCAAATGTTCATTTACGCTAGCTAAAATTTCTAATAAATTTAAAGTATTATCATCTTGATACTCTACTGAAAAAATACAATTTTTCTCATCGTATGAACTTTTGTGATCTTTAAAATATTGCTCTAAATACACAGCAAATAATTTTTCATTAGAACTTAAAGTGATTAAAATATTTTTTTGAGCAAAACCAATCTTTGCAAAAATCACTGGTCTTAAAGTATTTGCTTGAGCTAAATTTAATTTAAAGGTTTTATAATGAGCAAACGCAAGATTATCGATTTGATTTCCTGTATCTTTTTTGTATCTATGATTTACAAGTTTTAAAAAATACCTTCTTTGAGGAATTTCATTTTCAACAAAAAAAGATAAAGTCTTATTTTTATTTCCTATAACTTTAGAAAAATTTTTACGGATAAGATCTTGGAAATATTTAAACATTAAAAAATCATCAGTATTAACACTAACTGATTCTAAAGTTTGAACAACTTGCATAAAATCCTCTCGATAAAATTAACGCCACAAAAATGCTTGTTCATTTAAAGCACTAGTGTATTCTAAAATTTCATTTGGACTATAATCGGCTTTATAAGATAAAGATTGACACTTCTTTATAAAATATCCCAAATAAATGTATTTTAATTTCTTAAGTTGAGCAAGTTTAATCTCTGTCAAAAGAGAATATTTTCCAAGACTTAAATGCGAAAAATCAGGATCATAAAAACAATAAATACTAGAAATTCCATCATCTAAAATATCGATCAAATCCACACATACCAATTTATTATCCACATAAAAATCAAGTTCATAACCAAAATTTCGAGCATTATCCACATAAAGATTATAATATTTTCTAAAATTTAAATCATAAATTTTCCATGATCTTTTATTTTTTTGATGATGGTGGTATTTTTCATAAAGCAACAAATGTTCATCACTTAATGATGGTTTTTGTAAAATGATTTTAGTTGCTATATTTTTTTTTAAAACTCTGCGATAGCTTTTGCTAAAATGAAAATTTTGGGTTAAAATTCTTAAATTTTGACACTCATTACAATCATTACAAATAGGTCTTGAAAAATACGACCCAAAGCGTCTCCAACCCCTTGAAACCAATTCTTGATTTTGCTCTTTTGTAATCAAAGGGATATAATTATACTCATTTCTACACATCCTATCTTTAAGATAAGGACATTCTTCCTCCAAGGTACAAAAACCTATAATATTCATTTTATCTTTTTAATATCACTATTTTTTATAAAATCCATAAATTCATCTACAAGACGCTCTTGTTTTAAAAATATATTTTCAAATTCTTGATCTTGTTTTTTTTCTTCATTCTTTGATGATAATTCTTTTTTAAGCGAATTTAAATCAGCGTTTTTTAAACTCACACCACTTTTGCTAGATTTTATTTTTTGTTTTTTATTTAAATTTTGCTCTTTTTGAAGCTCTTTTTTTATATCTTTTAATTCATCTAAAAAACTCATTATTCTCTACTTTCTTTGATTTTTTGTAATGCTGCCGCAATAGCAGCTATAACCTCTTCTTTATTTTCTTGGTGTCTATCTTCTGTTTTTTCCAAAAGCTCTTCCATATGCGTTTCTATAAATGAAGTATCAAAATATCCTCTTCTAAATTCTCTAATTTTAGTAATCGCAATCAAAAATGGAACCGTGGTTCTAATATCATCGATTACAAATTCTTTCAAAGCTCTTTCAAGTCTATTAACAGCACTATCATAACTTGATCCTTTAACAATAAGCTTAGCAAGTAAAGAATCATAAAAAGGCGGAACGGTATAATCTTTATACAAATGACTATCCACTCTCACTGAAGGGCCTAAAGCTGGGAAATACTCTGTAATTTTTCCAGGACTTGGAATGAAATTTTTCCACACATTTTCAGCTGTAATCCTTGCTTCAATTGCAAAGCCTCTTGGTTTAATATCACTTTGTTCAAGATCTAAAATTTCACCATTTGCTATACGAATTTGCCTTGTGATAAGATCAATTCCTGTAATTTCTTCTGTGATTGGGTGTTCTACTTGAATTCTTGTATTCATTTCCATAAAATAAAATTTATTATAATCATCAAGCAAAAACTCAACCGTCCCAACATTGGTATATCCAACAGCCTTAGCAGCAGCAACAGCAGTAACCCCTATGGTTTTTCTTAGTTTTTCAGAAATACTAGGGCATGGAGCTATTTCAATGATTTTTTGATGTCTTCTTTGTATAGAACAATCTCTTTCACAAAGATGGATAATATTACCATAATTATCCGCTAGAATTTGAAATTCAATATGTCTTGGGTTGATTACATATTTTTCCATAAAAACTTCATCATTTTTAAAAAAGCTAAGTGCTTCTCTTTTGCAAGCTTCAAAAGATTTTTCCAAATCTTCTTCTTTATGTACTACGCGGATACCTCTACCGCCGCCGCCGCCGCTTGCTTTTAAAATCACAGGATAGCCTATTTTTAATGCTTGAAGTTTTATTTCTTCTAAAGTGCAATGATTAAGCTTTTCAGTACCTGGAACCACAGGAATTCCATTTTTTTTCATTAAATATCTTGCGATATTTTTATTTCCCATTTTACGGATAACATCTGATTTTGGCCCTATGAAAATAATCCCAGCTTCTTCACATTCTTTTGCAAATTCATAATTTTCACTTAAAAATCCATATCCAGGATGTATAGCATCAGCTCCGCAAGCTTTTGCAATCTCTACTATTCTCTTAGCATCTAAATATCCTCTAATAGCATCAGTACCTATCCTATAAGCTTCATCAGCTACTTTTACATGCAAACACTCATAATCAGGCTCAGTATAAACAGCCACGCTTTTTATATGTAAATCCCTACAAGCACGAATCACTCTAACTGCTATCTCGCCTCTATTGGCTATTAAAATCTTATGTATCATCATCTTGCCTTATTTATGCTGATTTTATTTTAGAAAAGATTAGCATAAAAATATAAAAATTCTGTAAAGTTTTTATTTTTGCTAAATTTAAGATTTTTTTGATAGAATTTTGATTTTTGCGCCCATAGCTCAGCTGGATAGAGCATTTGATTGCGGTTCAAAAGGTCAGAGGTTCGAATCCTCTTGGGCGTACCACTATTTTTTCTTTTTTCTCACTTTGGTAGAAAATTCATCTAAGTCCAATTCTTTTTTGTCTTTAAATTGATACCATAAAAATAAAATAAAAAATATCGTTAAAATTACACCTAAAATATAATAAGTCCCATAGTCGTTTTCAGATAAAAATAAATTTTTCGTATTCATACCAAAAAAACCAACAATTAAATTTAAAGGTAAAAAAATAGCAGACATAATACTTAAAAAATATATATTTTTGTTTATTTTTTCGTTTCTTACTGTATTGATATAAGCATATATGCTTTCAAGGCGTGTGATATTTTCTTTGATATTTCTTTCTAAATTACCCAAATTTATAAGAATAGTTTTTAAATTCTTTTTTAAAAAATGCTGTTTGCTATAGCATATTTTACAAGATTCCAAAATCGATGAAACAAATTTATGACTCTTTCCTAATTTAACTTTCAACATAAAATATTTTATAAGAAAATTTTTGACTCTTTTATTTTCTAAAATTAACATTTCTCTTTTTTCTATAGATAAATTAATAGAATTAATTTTATCTTTTTCAGCCTGTAAAACATTTTTCAAAACAGCTATAAAATCATTTTTTGAAAACAAAATCATTTCGTTATCTTTATAAGAGTAAATTTGCTCATTTTCAAAAACAAAAATATATTTAAAATCCTCATTATCAAGAATAAAAATATCGCTATCTTCAAATTCATAATAAGCATTGGAAATATTTATACTATTAATAAATTGTTTTAAAGCTTCATTTAGCATGTTCTTTGCCTATAAAATTCTCTTTTAAAATTTTCAAATTCATCTTTTATTATAGCTTGTCTCATTTGCTTTACTAAATCCAAATAATAATGTAAATTATGCAAACTTGCAAGTCTAAAAAAAGTAAGCTCTTTTGCTTTAAATAAATGATTTAAATAAGCTCTAGAAAAATTTTTGCAAGTATAGCAAGAACATTTTAAATCGATAGGTAAATTATCAGTGATAAATTCAGCTTTTTTAATATTAAATTTACCAAAACTTGTAAATAAGGTTCCGTTTCTTGCGTTTCTAGTTGGCATCACACAATCAAACATATCTACACCTCTTGAAACATTTTCTACTAAATCTTCTGGTGTGCCAACGCCCATTAAATATCTTGGTCTATTCTCATCCACATAAGGCATCATAGCTTCAACCGTATCATACATAGCTTCATTTTCTTCGCCTACACTTAAACCTCCAATGGCTAAGCCATCAAAGCTCATTTCGCAAAGTGCTTGAGAACAAATTTTTCTAGCTTCAAAATCTGTTCCACCTTGTATAATGCCAAAAATATTTTGTCCTATACCTATACCTTGAGATTGTTTTAATTTATGATAGTCAATAGCCTCTTTTGCCCATTTTATCGTTCTTTTTAAAGAAAGCTCTATGCGCTCTTTAGAAGCTGGCAAAGCAACCAAATCATCTAAAATCATCATAATATCTGAATTAAAATCATATTGAGCATCTAAAACACTTTTTGGAGTAAAATAGTGCAAACTCCCATCGATATGGCTTTTAAATTTAATCCCTTCTTCATCGGGTTTAGAATTTTTACTCAAAGAAAAAGCTTGAAATCCTCCACTATCTGTCAAAAAAGATCTATCAAATTTGCTAAAGCCATGCAAACCACCCATTTGTTTGATAATCTTAGAACCTGGTCTTAAATACAAATGATATGTATTTGCCAGAATTATTTTTGCATCTAAAATTTCACTCATATCAATCGCATCTAAGCTTTTGATAGCAGCCAAAGTCCCAACAGGCATAAAAATAGGAGTTAAAATTTCACTATGAGAAGTTTTAATGCGGCAAGCTCTTGCATTGGAACTTTTATATTCAACTTTAAATTCCATTTAAATTCCTATAATTTTTTACAAAATTATATCAAAAGCTTGCTTATTAAAAAATGTCTTTATTAAAGCGGTTTAATATCTTTTGACAAAATCAACAATTTTTTGACAACCTTCTTGGATATCTTTTTCATTGGTAGCATATGAAAGTCTAAAATACCCTTCCATGCCAAATCCTATACCAGGAACTAAAGCAACTTTTTCTTCTTCTAATAATCTTTTACAAAATCTCATAGAATCTTGATCAACTTCTTGACAAGAAATAAACAAATAAAAAGCTCCTTGAGGAATTTGTTCTAATTTTAATTTGGAACTTTGAGATAAAATTTCACAAGCTAACTCTCTGCGTTTTAAAAATGCTTGTCTCATCATCTCAATATCTTCATTTGCTTTTCCAAGCAATGCAGGTAAAGCAGCATACTGAACTATGGAGCAAATGTTTGAAGTGCTTTGACCTTGAAGTTTTTTTACAGCATTATTAAACTCACTCATCTTGCTAGCCATATACCCAAAACGCCATCCTGGCATAGCCCCACATTTACTAAGTCCATTTATGCTTACTGTTCTATTTAAAGCATCTTCGCTAACTTGTGCAAAAGCACAAAATTCTCCATCATACACTAATTTTTCATAAATCTCATCACTTAAAACAACAATCTTAGTTCCTTCTAAAACCTTAGCTAAAGCAAAAATTTCATCTTTAGAGTATATAGATCCTGTAGGATTTGAAGGGGAATTAAACATCAAAACCTTAGTTTTTGGAGTAATTGCATTTTTTAGCTGTTCTGGGGTGATTTTAAAACCATTCTTAGCTTCTCCTTCTATGAATACTGGAGTTCCACCTGCAAATTTCACCATTTCAGGATAACTAACCCAATAAGGACTTGGGATAATTACCTCATCACCCTCTTCAACCAAACATTGTATTGCACTAAATAAAGAATGTTTTGCTCCTACGCTAGTAATAATTTCACTAGCATTGTAATCAAGATTATTATCTGTTTTAAATTTATATTTAATAGCATCAATTACTTCTTTAATCCCTATAACAGGTGTATAAGCTCCACAACCATCTTCTATAGCTTTAATAGCTGCATCTTTTATAACCTTAGGAGTATCAAAATCAGGCTCTCCTGCTGAAAAGCTAATGACTTTTTCACCACTTGCTTTTAAATTTTTAGCAATATCTGTCATAACTAAAGTTAGAGATTCTCCAAGATTTTGAGATCTTTGACTTAGCATTTTTTATCCTTTTGTGTGTCTTTAAATTTTTCCTAGTAATTGTTACAGCTTGGAGCTTAAAAAAATATACTAAGAAGTTTATAAAAAAGTATTTTTAAAAATTTGTGTAGAAACTATACAAATTTTTCTACACTAAAATATTTTGTTTCTTTCAGTAATCATTCTAAAGCATCTATATCGCTTGGGCTATGATGGATATATTTTTCATCATTTTCTAAAGTGTCTATTAAACGCCCTATTCTTTCCCATCTTACTTTTTTATTTTCATCTAAAGAAAAATAGATAAACCAAGGTTGTCCAACAATGTATTTATATTCAACACTTCCCCAAAATCTACTATCGCTAGAATGATCGCGGTTATCTCCCATCATAAAGTATTCATTTTCAGGAACTTTAAAATAATATGCATTGTATCCATAAATATTATTAGGTCCTAATTCTTTAAAAGACATAGGTTTCATAGCAAATTGGCCTAGTTGCAAATATTTAAAAAATGTACTTTCAATATCTACCCTACTATCATAATGGATACCTTTTTTGATATAAGGCTCTTTTACATACATTTTACCATTAATGATTTTGGTTTTATTTGGGTAAAAATCTTTCATATATTCATCGCCTTCAACCATACGAACATATAAAGTTTTATTAGCTACTACAACTTCATCTCCACCCTTGGCAACACATCTTTTTACATAATGAATTCTAGGCTCATTAGGATATCTAAAAACAACTATATCACCTCTTTTTGGTCCTTCTGAGCTAATTAAATGTCCATTTTTGTTAAAATCAGGCAATAATGGAATTTCAACCCAAGGAAGATGTGGGGTTGGAATACCATAAGAGAATTTTTTTACAAATAAAAAATCCCCCACAAGTAAAGTATTTTTCATAGATCCAGTTGGAATGGTAAAACCTTGTATAAAAAAGAACATCACTAATAAAACTACGACTAAGGTTCCAGTCCAAGATTGAATAAATTTATAAATTTTCTTTAAAAAATTCATAGTTGTATCCTATTTTTAGCAGATTTTATTGTATTTTCCAAAAGCATTGCTATAGTCATTGGCCCTACTCCACCAGGCACAGGGGTGATAAAACTAGCTTTTTTACTAACATTTTCAAAATCAACATCTCCTATTATTTTACCATCTACTCTATTTATGCCTACATCTATAATTACAGCACCTTCTTTAATCATATCTTCTTTGATAAGCTTAGGACAACCTGCAGCTACTATAACAATATCTGCATTTTTTGTATAAGCTTTTAAATCCTTAGTATAAATATGACAGATACTCACACTAGCATCTGCATTTAAAAGCATTGTAGCCATAGGACGACCGACTATATTTGAAGTACCTATAACTACAACATCAGCTCCTTTTAATTTAATATCATAAAAATCTAAAATTTTCATTACTCCTAAAGGGGTGCAAGGTAAAAAACCTCCTTTTAAATTTAAGCTTAAATTTCCTACATTAAAAGGATGAAAACCATCGACATCTTTATTAAAATTAATACTTTCTAAAATAATATCTTTATTAATATGCTTAGGAAGTGGAAGTTGGACTAAAATTCCATCTACGCTATCATCATGATTTAAAGTATTAATTAAAGCAAGTAGTTCATTTTGAGTAGTATTTGTATCGAGTCGATAAACTAGTGATTTAATACCACATTGCTCACAAGCTTTAGCCTTAGATGATACATAAGTAGCACTTGCACTATCTTCTCCAACTAAAATTACAGCCAAGCAAGGTTCTATGCCTTTGTTTTTGAGCTTTAAAACCTCATCTTTTAAATTTTCTCTTATTTGACTACTTAATTTTTTACCATCTAAAAGTGTCATTTTTTTCCTTAAACTTTTATAGCTTTGTTTAACTTAAAAAATTGTATCATAACAAAACTTCTTTTTTGTTAAAGGTGCTTAATGAAATTTATATTTATTTTGCTTTTAATTGTGATAAATATTTTCGCAGAAGATTTTATCTCACCTAAAGAATATCAAGAATCCCTTTATCAAAACCCAAGAGGCATAAGCTGTGCAAAGTGTCATGGAAACGGCCAAAAGCAAATTTTAGGATATTACATTCAAAATGGACAAAAGGTTCCATTTATCGTGCCAAGTATTCAAGATATAAACTACACTCATTTTAAAAATGTCTTAAATCAAGAACAAGGCTCAAAAAGTATTATGCCTACTTATTCGCTCACAGAAGATGAGATCAAATCACTTTATATGTATATACAAAACAATAAAAAGGAGAAATAATGAAAAATAACAAAAAAGCTTTTGAAGAAGCTTGTGAGTTTATCGCAGGAGGGGTTGATTCCCCTGTTCGTGCTTTTGCAAGTGTAGGAAGCAATCCTTTATTTATCAAACAAGGCAAAGGTGCTTACATTACTGATATTGAAGATAATATTTATATTGATTATGTTCAAAGTTGGGGCCCTTTGCTTTTTGGGCATTGTGATGAAGATATAGAAAAAGCTTGCAAAAAAGCTTTAAAAAATGGCTCTAGCTTTGGAGCACCAACACTAGCTGAAACCAAACTTGCAAAATTTATTTTACAAGATTGGGAGCACTTAGACAAAATCCGTTTTGTAAGTAGTGGCACAGAAGCTACTATGAGCGCAATTCGTCTTGCAAGGGGCTATACTAAAAAAGATAAAATTATTAAATTTGAAGGGTGTTATCATGGACATTCTGATTCATTATTAGTAAGTGCAGGAAGTGGGGCTGCTACTTTTAATACTCCAAGTTCGCTTGGCGTCTTAGAAGATGTAGCTAAAAATACTCTTGTTGCAATTTATAATGATATTGATAGTGTTAAAAATTTAGTAGAAAAAGATACAAATATAGCTTGCATCATCATTGAGCCTATTGCAGGAAATATGGGATTGGTTCCAGCTAAAATTGAATTTTTACAAGAATTAAGAAAAATTTGTGATCAATATGAAATTTTATTGATATTTGATGAAGTGATGAGCGGTTTTAGAGCTTCTTATCTTGGATCTTTTGGTATAAATCAAATTAAAGCTGATATAGTAACTTTTGGCAAAGTTATAGGCGGAGGTATGCCTGCTGCTGCTTTTGCTGCAAGAGCTGAGATAATGGATTTGTTAAGCCCATTAGGTGGAGTATATCAAGCAGGAACTTTAAGCGGAAATCCTTTAGCAATGGCAGCAGGATATGCAAATGTTAAAAAAGCAAGAGCTTGTGAAAATTTATATGAAAATTTAGAAAAACTAGGATCTAGACTAATGCAAGGCTTTAAAGAAGCTGCTAATGAGTGTGGTATTGCTTTACAAGTAAATAATATAGGTTCTATGTTTGGATTTTTCTTTTGTGAAAATCCTGTTTATAATTACCAAGATGCTTTAAAATCTGATACAAAATTGTTTGCAAAATTTCACACTCAAATGCTAAGTAAAGGAATTTATCTTGCTCCTTCTCAATTTGAAACAGGTTTTATTTGCGAATGTATGGATAAAAAAATCATAGATAAAACCATACAAGCAGCACATGAAAGTTTTAAAGCCCTATGAGAAAAAAAATCATACGCAAAAGCATAGAAGCAGCCGATGGATTAAGCCTTGGAATTTCCATGGTTGTGGCGGTTTTAATCGGTATTGGGATTGGTTATTTTTTAAAAAATTTATTTGGAGTTTCTTGGCTTTTTTGGATTGGTGTTTTTATAGGAGTAGCTGCAGCAATTTTAAATGTCTTTAAAGCCTATAAAGCTCAAGTTAAAAGCTATGAGGAATTTAAAGAAGAAAACCGCTATAAAGAATTTAAAAATGATACTAAAGCTTAAAATTTTACTCTTGCTTTTACTAGGATTAAATTTAATTTTCCTAGTAGGAATGTTAAGCTATAAGGGTATAAATTTAAGCACTTTTATAAGTTTTGAATTTGGCTTTTTGGCTCAAAATTTAATCATTTTTTTTTCTTTTATGAGTTATAAAAAATTTATTTTTAAAAATGCAAAAACATACCAATTTACACAAAAACCTTTACAAATTTTTGCAAAAAAAATACATTCTTTTCCTAAAATTGTAAAATTTATAGTTTTAAAAGACGATTTGGAAAAAAGTAGATTTAAAAGTATTTTCAAACATGCGTTAGCTTTTTTTTCTGTATTTAAGCTTTTAGCATATGTATTTTTAATCTTAGGATTTTTAGCTTTAGAGTTTCAAGGCTTACTAGATATTTTTGCCTTGTTTTGTGCGATGTTTATCACGCCTTTGGCGGTGTTAATTTATAATTTTTTAATAAGAAAATGCTAAGCTCAAAAAGAACTATACAATCACTAACTGCTTTGTTTTTAGGAATGGTTTTTGTCTTTATAGGAAGTGCATTAACTGTTAATTCTATAGCTATTATTCTTAAACAAAATGATGTTAGTAATTTTTATATCGGACTTATAGGAAGTTGCTATTTTTTAGGGGCTATGGTTAGCACAATTAGTGCTCATAGAATCGTATCAAAAGTAGGGCATATAAGATCTTTTGGGATTTTTGCTATTATCTTTGGCATAGCAACCATGCTTCATAGTTTAAATTCTAATTTATATTTTTGGATGGTTTTGAGATTTTTACTAGGATTTTGTTATTATGCTCTTTTGATGGTTATAGAATCATGGCTAAATGAAAAGGCAAAAAATGCTATAAGATCAAGAGTTATAGCATTTTATGAAGTTGTGTTTTATTCTTCTTCTGGTTTTGGAATTTTATTAATGTCATTTAATTTTCCAAGTGACACTGTTTTTATACTTAGTGCTAGTTTTATTATGTTTGCTTCTATACCTTTATTTTTAATTAAAATCAAAGAGCCTGTTTTACCACAAAAAACAAAAATTTCCATACCTAAAATTTTTGATATCGTTCCACTAGCTTTAGCTACAAGTTTTATAGCAGGTATGCTTTTAAATGGATTTTTTTCAATGGCTTCATTATTTGTACTTATACAAGGTTTTGGGACAAAAGAAGCTTCTATATTTATATTTTGCACCATGCTAGGAGGATTTATCTCTCAACTTTTCATCGGCACACTTTCAGATAAAATCAGCAGAAAATTTGCCATTATTTTATGTGCTTTTACGGCTTTAAGTGCAATGATTTGCATATTATTTTTTGGTCAAAATATCTATCTTAAATATCTTTTTGGATTTTTATTGGGTATGGGGATGTGTTGTTTATATGCACTTTCTCTTGCAAGGGCTAATGATATGCTAGATAATCCTAGCAAAAGAGTTGAGCTTGGTAGAGCAGTATTATTTACCTACTCTAGTGGAGCTTTGTTTGCTCCTGCTATACTAGGGACTTTGATGCATTATTTTGAAGCTTATGGGTTTATATATTTTTATATTTGCCTACTTGGAATTTTAATACTCTTTGCCATTGATAAACCTAAATTTAAAAACTTTACTAAATTTAAAAGAAAACCTGGAAATATGGTGATGCTCGATGATAACTAATATTACCAATCAAAACCAATTTGCTAAAAATGAAAGCACAAAAGATGTAAATAAAGATGGTAAAGAAAAATTAGATAAAAAAACATCTTTAGAAGAAGCTTTAAAAAATCCTTTTCTTTCTAAAACTGAAGCTAAGCTTCCAAAAGATTATGTGAGCAAAGTAGATCAAAAACTACAAGAATTACTCAATAAACTTTTAGATCAAATCACAACCCAAAAAGATCCTAACTTGGCAGTACTAAAAAATCACAAAAATTTAAATTTTGCACCCAATGTTGCAAATGAATTAAAAAAACTCCAAACAGAACTTTCCAAAAGCCCTGAATTTGAAAAATTTTTAAAAATTTTAGAAGAACTAGTCAAGCCAGCCAAAGAAGCAAATCCAAAAAATCTTTCTTCTTTAATCAAAAATTCAGGAGTATTTTTAGAAGCAAAATTAAATTATTCTTTAAAAGAACAAAACCTTCCTCAAAGTTTTTTTAATCTTTTAAATAGTATAAAATCAACAAGCAATCAAAATTTAAAAAAAGACATAGCCCAACTAGATCTTAAAAATTTAGACACAACAAGCACCTTAAAAGAATTAGTCCATATCCTACAAAATCACAAGCAAGATAATAAAACATCATTAGAAAATACCAATTATAAAACTTTATTTAAACTATTTGATAAAATTGAAAATTTTAAAAACTACTTGAGTAAAAATTCTCAAAATATCAATAAAGAAAAAATACAAAATTTAGCAGATAATTTCATTAAAGATTTAAATAAAAATCTTGGTTTGATCAACAAAGAACTAGCTAAGCCTGAAAACATTAAAATTCAAAATACCTATATCTTAAAAGAACTAAGTCAAAATATCAAAGAATTGATCCATTTTTTAAATAATATCAAAAATCAAACACAAAAAACAAAAGACATTAAAAAAGAACCACAAAAAGACAATCTAACAAATCAACACACACAAAATGATAAAACCCCTAATGAAACTAAAAATGAAGATAAAATTCAAAATAATCCCAAAGAAGAACCTAAAAAACCTACAAATAAAGATGCATCCAAAAACGATATTAAAAACGAAAATAAAGAACAGCATTTAACCAAAGACATTAAAAATAACACAAAAGAAGAAAATCATACAAAAAATGAAAACAAAACAGATATAAAAAATTCAGATATAAAAAATGATTCAAAACCTTTAGATACACAAAATACCAATAAAACTAATAATATATTTACAAGCAAAAATGAAACTAAGGCTAATATTGAAGATATTTTTAAACAAGCTGTGAGTAAAAATCTTAATTTTTCTCAGAATTTACAAGAAGATCTTTTAGGTAGTCTTAGCAAAGAACTAACCCAAACAAGCAAAAAACTTAATGAAGTTTTAAAAGCTTTAGATCCTAAAAATTATGAAGCTAAAAATTCTTTAGATGATATTAAAAATATAGAAAAAAAACTAGAACTTTCCATTAAGGAATTAAACAAAATCACCCCAAAAGACTCAAATCAAATAAGCACAGATTTACAACAAGATATTAAATCTACTCTTTTACAAGTTTCTAATTTAGCTAAAAGTTTAGACAACGAAAGCATTTTAAATCAAACCAATAGACTTATAGCTCAACTTGAATTTAATCAACTTTTATCACTAGCTAATAACAGCATACATACTTTTTTACCATTTTTTTGGGATGATTTAGAAAAATCTAATGTAGTATTTAAACGCGGAAAAAAAGATAAATTTTATGCACAAATTAACCTTGAATTTGAAAAACTAGGTAAAATCAATGTATTTTTATCTTTAAGTAACGATAAATATATAGATATAAATATGATGATAGAAAATCTTGAATTTAGAAAAAAACTATATGAAAGAGCACATGAGCTAAAAAAAGCTTTGGTTAAAGTAGGACTTTTAAGCTCCAATTTTTTCATCAGTGATATAGCAAAAAGTAAATTTCAAAATCAAGATGAATACAATGATTTTAATATGGGTTTTGATACAAGAGCATAAATATGGCTAAAAAGATTAAAAAAGCAGTTGCACTAGGCTATAACAAAGAAGATCAAAATGCACCAAAAATTTTAGCTAATGCTAAAGGTGAAAATGCTTCTAAAATCATTTCTTTAGCAAAAGAAAATGGCATACCTATAAAAGAAGATAAAGACTTAGTAGAGGTTTTAAGCAAACTTGATCTAGGCGATGAAATCCCGCCTAATATGTATAAAGCCGTAGCAGAAATTTTTGCATTTTTATACAAAGTAGCTAATGAAGACACTACTAAAGAAAATCAGCCATCTTCTTAGCAAATTTGACATTTTCATAAGCTTTTTTTGTCCATTTTAAATTTCCTTTTTGTGCTATTAAAACTATAGTAGATCCAAGTTCAAAATTTCCAAGTTTTTGTCCCTTTTGCACAAAAAGATTTTCATAAGTATGAGTAAAATCAAAATTAGCAGCATTAGTTTGTATGCTAGCATCAAAATCAAATTTCATTTTACCTACATTTAACGCACCGACAAAAACCATCCAAAGTATAAATTGATTATCTATTAAAGCTTTTACAATCACTCTTTCATTTCTAACATATAAATTTGCTATCTTTGCTAATTTAGCCTCACTTACACTAAATAAAACCCCGCTTACATAAGTAGCACTTAAAATTTGCATATTACATGGAGCATGATAATGATGGTAATCTTTTGGAGAAAGATAAATATTTGCATAATCAACACCATTTTCTAACTCACAATTGGTTGCACAATCTTTTAAAAGCCCTTCTATACTATAACTTGTTCCTTTTATACTAAGAGCAATATTTTCTTTTAAATCATTTTGAAAACTAGAGCCAAGTTCTAAAATTTTTCCATCACAAGGACTTATAAAATCATCCTCTAATACTCTTTCATTTTGCAAAGTTCTTGTAAATAAAGCATTTAAACTCTCATATTCTTCATAATTTTTAAATTCACTCATATCTATATTAAAAGCATTGATATAAGCTTTATTAATATTTTTTTGTATCATTTTTGGAAATTTAAATCCAGCTATCATTCCAAAAATTTTTGATACATTATTGCTTAATGGCATTTATTCTCCTTTTAATTTTAAAAAAGCTATTTCACTAGGTGCTAAAAATCTTACAGCAGGACCCCAAAAACCAGCTCCACTACTTACATATAATAAAGCATTCTTGCCAAGCTCATACAAACCATAAACAAAACCTTGTTCTAAAAAAACTAGTAAAGAAAAAGGAAAAATTTGTCCAGCGTGAGTGTGTCCTGATAAAATTAAATCAAATCCAGTTACATCATAAGTTTTTACATATTTTGGTTGATGGGTGATGAGTATATTAAATTTTTCATTATTGATATGTTGTTTTACTTTATTAATATCACTAGCTTTATATCCTAAACGCTCAGCACTAAGATCTAAAGTCCCACTAAGTGTAAAATTATCAAATTTTATACCTTCATCTTCTAAAATTTTAAAATTTTGTAATTTTTTTAATTTAGCACTAATTTCTTCCATACCATTATAATACTCATGATTTCCATATACATAAAAAGTGCCATATTTGGATTTAAAATTTTGCAAAAGTTCTAAATAGTGTATTTTATTAATATCTGTATCGATTAAATCTCCAGCTATGATAACCATATCAGCATTTAAGGCATTGATTTTTTCAATCAAAGCTTTTAAAAATTCCTCTCTTAAATTTTTTCCCAAATGCACATCTGAAATCAAAACTATATTTAAATCTTCTTTAAGCTTATCAATTTTTAAATCAATTTCTTTAACCTTAGGCACACTAACAGCATTTGCAAAACCTTTGAAAATCATACTTATGCTTAATATAATCAACCAAGAATCAAAAATAAGCTTAAGAAATTTTCTTCTTTGAGTGCTAAAAACTTGTTTTTTTGTCTTTTCATTAAAAAACGCCCAAGTGCCTAATTCAAAAATAACAGCAAACATCAGCAAAAAACAAGTAATGGTCGGAAAAACAGCAAGTATATAATATATTTTTTCACTTAAAAAGTCTTCTCGCATGCTAATGAAAAAAAACATTTGCATACAAAAAATAAAAAGCATAAAAAAAATTAAAAATTTTTTATATGGCTTTAAAAAATCAATCCTTTTTAAAAATCTTTTGTAAATATAAAAATTTGCTAATGCAAAAAAAAGTATCAATAAACCAAAAAATATAACAACTCTCATTGTGTAATTTTATTTAAGCAAAATTAATACTTTTTAAAGTAAAATCACAAAAAATTTTCAGGAATATCTTTGGCTTTAATAGATTTAATCGATGCAAATAAAAAATTTAATACAAAAATTATCTTAGAAAATGCAAATTTTAGTGCTAATTTAGGCGAAAAAATAGCCATCATTGGTAAAAATGGAGAAGGCAAATCAAGCTTTTTAAAAGCCTTGATGGGGACATTAAAATTAGATAGTGGAAGAATCATAAGACAAAACAACACAAGCATAGCTATGCTCTCTCAACAAGTTAGTTTTGAAAGCTCTTTGAGTGTGATTGAAGCTATTAAAAAAGAATTAGAAGAAATTTATCAAGCTTTAAATGAATTTGAAAAATACAATGAAAAATTAGCAAAAGATCCAGAAAATAAAGAATATTTAAAAAGATTAGATGAGCTAAATTTACTCATTGAATCTAAAGACGCGTGGAATTTAGATCAAAAAATTCAAAGAATACTAGAAGAATTTAACCTATTTGATTATAAAGATAGACCACTTTGCTCTTTAAGCGGAGGAGAGATTAGACGCGTAGGGCTTTGTACTTTGCTTTTAAAAAATCCTGATATTTTACTTTTAGATGAACCTACTAACCACTTAGATGTTTATATGAGTAGCTTTTTAGAAGAAAGATTAAAAGCTACAAAAATGTGCGTAATTTTCATCTCTCATGATAGATATTTTATAGACGCTATAGCACAAAAATGCGTTGAAATAGAAGCGGGTAAGCTAAGTGTTTTTGAAGGAGCTTACACGCAGTATTTGGAGAAAAAAGCTGCTATTTTAGCATCTTTGGCTAAAAGTCATGAAACCTTACTTAAACAATTAAAAAGCGAAGAAGAATGGCTAAGAAGAGGTGTAAAAGCAAGACTTAAACGCAATGAAGGGCGTAAAGAACGAATTTTTAAAATGCGTGAAGAAGCCAAAAAAAATCCAGGAGCCATTAAACGCTTAGAACTTGAAATAAAAAGAGCAAGTAAAAATTTCAATCAAACTCAAAGCCAAAACCGCAAAAAAATGCTTTTTGAGCTTAAAAATATCACCAAAACTATCGCAAATAAAACACTTTTTAAAGACTTTAATGCACGAATTTTACAAGGTGAACGCATAGCTATAGTAGGAAAAAATGGCTGTGGAAAATCTACTTTTTTAAAAATTTTACTAGATCAAATTCCACTTGATAGCGGTGAGATCAAAAGAGGCGAGGTGAAAATAGGCTATTTTGATCAAAGCAGAAGTTTGCTAAATACCGATAAAAAACTTTTAGAGATTTTTTGCCCAAATGGTGGCGATCATATCCAAGTGCGTGGCAAAAATATGCATGTTTATGGATACTTAAAACAATTTTTATTTCCAAAAGAATTTTTAGATCAAAGTGTTAGTGTTTTAAGTGGTGGTGAAAAAAATAGAGTCGCCCTAGCTTTACTTTTTACTCAAGAATATGATGTTTTGATTTTAGATGAACCTACGAATGATTTAGACATTGCTACGATTAATATTTTAGAAGAATACCTACTTGCTTTTGAAGGAGCTATTTTACTAGTTTCACACGATAGATATTTTGTAGATAAAATAGCCACAAAACTTTATGCATTTGAAGAAAATTCAACTATAAATATAGAAGTAATTTCATACAGTGAGTATTTAGAAATTCAAAAAGAATATCAAGAATTTAAAGAATTTTCTAAAAATTTAGAACAAAATCAAACTCAAAACAAAAGCAAAGAAAAAACAAGCAAAAAATTAAGCTACAAAGAAAATGAAATTTTAAATTCACACCCTGACAAAATCGCCATTTTAGAACAAGAAATTAAAGAAACTAAACTAGCTTTAAGTGATCCTAAAATCTATCAAGAATTAGGGATTAACACTTTATATGAAAAATTAAATCAATTAGAAGAAAAATTAACAATCTTAGAAGAAGAATATTTTAATGTTTTAGAAAAAACTCAAAATATATAATATTTATTTTCAAAATTTTTATCAGTGTTTGGTATTTTTATTAAAATTCTTGATTTTTTACTCATTATCTTGCTATAATTTTGGTTCTATATTTTTAATAAGGAGTAAATAAAAATGAAAAATTTGAATAGAAAAATTTTTCTTTCAGCTTGTGTTGCTACTATGGTAGCTAGTTCAGCTCACGCCGTTACGGGGGGGGGAAATCCGTTTTCCGACACTAACCTAAAAGATGAAAATAAAAATGGAAATTATTCTTTTATAGATAAAAACACAGGTTCTACTTACAATATCACTTCTATCATTGGATCTACATTCGATGGAAAAACAAACAAATATATTAATCACTTAAATATAGACGCAGCTAAAAGCACTTTTAATATCAGCGTTAAAGATAAAGATGCAGAAATTGGTCATTATTTTGACGGCGAAAAGGATAAGTTTTATTCTTTCAATATTAAAGCAAAAGAAATAATTTTTAATGGTGCAAGCGATGGTATGGGTAAAGAAACCTCTTTAAATGTAGGTAATACTGGAGTTATAGAAGGAAATTTAGCCTTGCTTAACAGCGCTGATCTTTTTATTTCTAACGGAACTTTAGGAAGTCAAAGTGCAAATGGTTCTTTGCTTGTAAAAGGTGATTTCTTAGCCACTGATGCTAATCTTGATTTTTACGGGAATCACAACTTTCATGTAACTGGCACAGCATTTATAAGAAATTCAAATTTTAGCGCTACAAATGCACCAATAAGCGAAAATGGTATTTTTTTATTGAGCGCTGATAAAGGTTTTAATAAAGATATTGAATTAACCAACACAGCAGGTGTTTACACCGCTATATCAACTGCGCAAGCTCTTGGACTAAGTGCAGAAGAAGCTAAAAAATATGAAGAAAATATCGACTCGATTAAAGTAGATATAAAAGGTGTTGATCATAAAATAAAAGTAGTAGGAAATTCTTTATATATTAGTGCACAAGTGGATACAAAATCTTGGCAAAATAGCATCAAAACAGATGGACTTGCTAAATCACTTAGAGAAGCACAAAAACTAGCTTTACAATCTATGATTGAAGAATACACAAAATTAATGAATGAAGCACCTGGTGTAGAACCAAAAGCAGCAAACAAACAAGAATTTACCAAAGCAGATTATAAACAAATAATTAAAGATTTAACCGGAAAAATGAATGCAATTAACATTGATAGCAAATCTCCAGTATTTAACAGTCAAATTGATGCGGTGTTGGGATCTCTTTTAACATCAAATAGACAACAAGCAGCAGGTAGTGCTTTAACTGATGCTATGATAGGCAAAGCACAACAAGCTCAAAATGTCATAAATTCAGCTAGAGAAAGTGCAAATAATTCTAATCGCCAAGGTGCTATCCAAGTTATCAACCTAGCAAATGAAATGGCTATATCAACTAGAATGATCCAAAGTAGAAATCAAGGTGAAAACAGTATTTGGTCTAATGCATTTGGTGGAGCAAATATGATAGGTAGCGAAAATGATTCTATATATGGTATAACATTAGGTATAGATAGACAATTTAGTGATTCTATACTTTTTGGTACATATTTAACATATGCTGACTCTAAATTAAGTCATAACTCTATCAATCAAGATGCAGATAACTTGCAATTTGGTGCATATTCAAGAATAACCAATGGACAACATGAATTTGATATTAAAACATATGCGCAATTTAGCTATACAGACCAAGAAAGATTTTTAAATGGAACCAATAATAAGTCTGATTACACTCAAACTTTCTTAGGTGCAAGTGGTGCATATGGATATGTGCTTGATATGGGAGATAAATTTGCTATCAAACCATTAATTGGATTAAACCTTTACTATGGAAAAACTCCAGATTATACAGAAAATGGAGTTTGGGCTCAAAAAGTCTATTCAATGGATAGTTTCGCAGCAAGTGCTGAAATCGGAGCAGAGTTTAGAAAAGGATTTGATGGTGGTAGCTATTTTTATATAACTCCAAAAATTGAGCAATTTTTTGCTACTAGTGGAAATGATTTCAAAGGTCGCTTCGCAGGAAGTGATATGAACTATCATGTATCTGGAGCTGAAAAAGATAAAACTTTTGGAAAACTTCTTATAGGTAGCAATATTGGTATTACAGAAAATCTTTCAGTGGACTTAAGTTTAGGTGCTAAACAAATTTTAGGCAACAAAGACGATAACACTGATGAAACATACTTTACAGGAAACATAGGTTTTAAATACTCTTTTTGATTTTTAAATAAAAAGAATTCTTCTTAACATTTAGGCAAACAAATATTTTGTTTGCCTGATTTTTACCTTGTTGTGAAATACTTGCAAGAAAATTTTTAATTGGATTTGCAATGACTTTAATAGCTATTTTATGTATTTATACGATTTTTATACTTTACATCTCTTATGAGCAAATTAAATTTCTTAAAAAAGAAAAAGAACAAAAAGCAGTAATTTTAGATGAAAATGAGTATAAAAATGCTGCAGATATTGCCATAGAAAATGAAAAATATAAAATATTTTCAAATGTTTATAATCTCATTATCAACATAGCTTGGCTAAGTTTTGGATTTTTATACTTAAAAGAATTTTGGATTAATGAAAATTCTACTTTGGAAAATACTTTATTTTTACTTTCGTTTTTGTTTATCCTTAGTGTTTTAAATTTACCACTAGGGTATTATGAAAGTTTTGTCAAAGACAAAAAACACGGCTTTTCTAATATGACTTTTGCCTTATTTATAAAAGATAGTTTAAAATCTTTAGCTTTGATGCTTATTTTTGGATTTTTGATTATTTATGCTTTGGTTTTTTGTTTTGAATATTTTGGAGCTTATTGGTGGATTGTTGCATTTGCTTTAAGCTTTAGTATTATTATTGTTATTAATCTAATCTACCCTACTCTAATCGCACCTATTTTTAATAAAATGACAAAATTAGAAGATGAAAATTTATTAGAAAAAATCACAAATTTAATGCAAAAATGTGGTTTTAGTGCTAATGGAGTTTATATTATTGATGCAAGCAAAAGAGATAAGAGATTAAATGCTTATTTTGGAGGTTTGTTTAAAAGCAAAAGAGTGGTATTGTTTGATACACTATTAAAAGCTTTAAAAGAAAATGAACTCATAGCCGTTTTAGGCCATGAACTTGGACATTTTGTGCATAAAGATTTAATCAAAATGCTTATAGCAAGTGCTTTGATGCTCTTTGCTTTATTTTTTATTTTTGCACATTTGCCAAATTTATTTTATGAACAAAGTCATTTAGATGGCGTAAATGCTGGAGTTTTTGCTTTGTTGTTAATATTTGGAAATATTTTTACCTTTTTTATCTCTCCTTTGATTAACAAAATGAGTCAAAAAAATGAATTTAATGCTGATTTACACGGAGCCAAACTTAGCTCTAAAGAAGATATGACAAATGCTTTAATAGCTTTAGCAAGAGAAAACAAAGCCTTTGTTAAAACAAGCAAAATTTATGCATTTTTTCACCTAAGCCATCCTAGTATCGATGATAGGATTAAAGCTTTGCAATGATGCAAATTCAAAAAGCTTTAAACCTAGCTTATCAAAAAGATCCTTCTCAAAAAGAATATATTATTTTTATACTTTGTGAGTTGTTGCAAAAAGATAAAGCTTGGATTTTTTTAAATTCGGATTTTCTCATTGATGAAGGTATTTTTTTTACTTTTGTTGATCGTTTTTTAGATGGTGAACCCTTTGAATATATTTTTAAAAAAACAAATTTTTATGGTTTGGATTTTTTTGTTGAAAAAGGCGTGTTAATCCCTCGTTTTGATAGTGAAATTTTATTAGAACAATGTATAAAAATTTTAAATACAAATAATGTTAAAAATGTATTAGAAATTGGCTTTGGAAGTGGAATTTTAAGTATCACTTTAGCAAAATTGAAAAATATTTTCATCCAAGCTTGTGACATTAATCCTTTGGCTTTAGAGCTTGCCATTAAAAATGCAAAATATCATAAAGTTTTAAAAAATATTGATTTTCAACTTTGTGATTTTCAAAATTTAAAAAACAATTATGATTTTATCTTTTCTAATCCTCCTTATATTAAAAATGATTATCCTTTGGACAAATGGGTAAAAAACGAACCGCACAATGCCTTATATGGAGGAGAAAAAGGATGGGAAATTTTAGAAAAAATAATCATCTTTGCAAAAGAAAAACAATGTAAAATTTTAGCTTGTGAATTTGGTTTTGATCAAAAAGAAATTTTAAATCAAATTTTAAATTTTTATAAATTTAAGTGCGAATTTTTTACTGATTATAATGGTTTTGATAGAGCTTTTGTTGCATATAATTTAGAATGTTAGATTATAATTTTATTTTATTTTGGAGAATTTTAGTATGAAAGCTGTATATTTATTTTTACTTGCAAGTTTAATTGGTATAGAAATTAGTATTGGTGCTTTTTTAGCTCCTACCATTTTTTATCCTGAAAAATTCATAGGAGAAGGTGTTTTAAATCATTTTCAAAGCGGACTTTTAATGACAAATATTTTTGTGCAATTTGGTTATGTTTTACTTGCAATTAGTGCCATATCTTTGCTAATAGAAATGTTTTCTTTTAAAGATAAAAATTTTACTTTTAAAATAAATTTTTCTAAATTTATGTTGTCTTTAATCATTTTGGCACTAAGTTTGCTTTTTGTTTTTTACTTTAGTGCTTATGTTTTACAAGCACAAGCTTTAGGAGAAGAAGCAACCAAAACACAAGAATTTATAAAAATTCACGGAGCTAGTGAAGTGGTGATGAAAATCATTATGTTTGCTCAAGTTGTTTTGTTTTTCCTAAATTTTAAAAAAACTATAGTATAATAATTTAAGTCTTTAAAAGGAGTCAAAGATGAAAATAAACGATATAGGATCTACCCAAGCAAGCCAATATGTAAATCAAGCTCAAAAAAATCAAGAAAAAGCTTTAGAAAATATAGCAGCAATCCGTGCTCTTGATGGCACCGATGGAGCAAATTTAGCTATAGCTGATTCTTTAAGAAGCCAATCAAGCACTATAGATCAAGGTATTTTAAACGCTTATGACTCCATAGGTGTATTACAAATTGCAGATTCAGCGCTAAATAATATTTCAGCCACAGCAGATAGACTCAATGAACTTTCAGTGCGTTCAAACAGCACTGCTTTAAATGAAAGACAAAAAAGTATGTTAAATACTGAAGCTACAAGATTAGTTGATTCTATAAATGATGCTTTTGCAGGTGCAACATTTAATGGAAAAAATGTTTTTCAAAGTATGGATTTTGTAGTTGGCTCTGGTGTAGAAAATATCAATTTAAATCAACCAAGCACTACAAATTTAAATCTTGATAATCAAGATGGAATTCGTAATTTTCTTGATCAAGTTGGAAGCTTGCGTGCAGATATAGGTGCTGGGATCAATGCTATTAATTCCAATATCAATTCATCTTTACAAACTAGTATCAATACAAAAGAAGCTGAAAGTAAGTTACAAAACAATGATTTAGCTCAAAATGTAAATGATTTTAACGCAAACTACTTAAAAGAAAATGCATATTTATTTGCTAATGCTCACTCAAATGTAGTTTTACAAACCAAAATCGCAAGCTTACTTCAATAATAAAAACTCCTTTTTGGAGTTTTTACCATACACAAAATGCAAGAAAATACTTTACTTAAACAAGCTCAAAATCATCCACTTTATCAAAAAATTCAAAATCTATATCATCAAATTTCAAACTCAATGATAGAAATTAATGATAGTTTTGATATATTTTGTGATGAAAAATTTAACGAAGAAATTAAAAATATAGCTCTTGAACTTAAACCATGGCGTAAAGGACCTTTTAAAATCAATGATCTTTTTATAGATACTGAGTGGAGAAGTTTTATAAAATTTAATATCTTAAAAGAACATATGCATTGCATTGAAAATAAAATAGTAGCAGATATTGGGTGCAATAATGGATATTATATGTTTAAAATGCTTGAATTTAATCCTACTAAAATCATTGGTTTTGATCCATCTATAAAATATTTTTTGCAATTTTTATTGATTAATTCTTTAGCAAAAACTCCTGTAAAATATGAATTATTAGGAGTTAGCGATGTGCCAAATTATCCTATAAAATTTGATGTGATTTTTTGTCTTGGAGTGATTTATCACAGAAGTGATCCTATAATGATGCTTAAACAACTCAAACAATCATTAAATAAAAATGGCATAGTCTTTTTAGACACTATGTATATAGAAGATGAAAGAGAAATTGCACTCATTCCTAAAAAAACTTACTCAAAAATACCAAATATTTTTTTCATTCCGTCGATATTGGGTTTAAGAAATTGGTGCCAAAGGGCTGGTTTTAGCGAATTTGAAATTTTAGCTACTAAACAAACAGATTTAGAAGAACAAAGAAAAACTCAATGGATTGATTCTTATTCTTTAGATCAGTTTTTAGATGAAAAAGATTCAAATTTAACTTGCGAAGGCTATCCAGCACCCAAAAGAATTTATGTAAGATTAAAGGTTTAAAATGGCAAAAAGTGCAAGTATAGTTAATATAGAAGAATTAATAGATCCTGAAGAATTAAATCGTATCAAAACTGAGCTCATTACTTGTCCAAGTATTAATAATAACCTAGCAGGAAGTATATCTCATATAGAAAAAAATTTTGCCAAAGGTATATTGATCACTACTGGAGATATGGCTGTAGATGAGCTTGGTTTGGTTCATAGTGGTTTTGTTTTTAATGCTGCAAACTATATCGCACAAGCTGCGATAAATAAAGAATTTAGTGTTTTAATAGGCTCAAGAAGCTTTTTTTATGCACCTTTAAAAGTCGGAGATATTTTAAATCTTGAAGCAAGTGCTTTATTTAGCGATGATTCTAAAAAAAGAGAAGTAAAAGTAGTCGGTTTTGTTAATGAAATTAAAATCTTTGATGCTTCTTTTCAAGTAATCACCACCGAAGAGCATATTTTTAAACTAAAAACCCAAACAAATTCAAGCACTAGCACACAACAAGCCCAAGAAGCTCCTCAGCAAGACCCTTCTCAAGCAGAATTAAATGCCGTCCTTAAGAGCCTCGGGGGTTAATGGCAAATCAACCCAATTTTGCGGACATTCTTTATGATATGTCCCACTAGCATCATAGTATTCTTTACAATCATCATAAAAACGATTTGAAATACCTCTTTCATTAACAAAACATCCACTTAAAAACAACCCAATCACTACCAACAAACTTATTTTTAGCATCTCATTCCTGATTAAATCTTATTTGCTTACGCCATTTATGTGGCTCTATAGGATCTTTTTCTTCCCATAATCCTTTTTTAGCATTTTGAGCTAATTGCTGATCCTTAACATATAAATCACTATAGTGCTCATATGCCCAAGCATAACCATTTGCAACCATAACCTGATTAATATCTCTATCATTAAGATAAACTATGGCTAAAATTCTACCATATTTATCTTCATCTTTCACACCCAAAACCACTTCTTTATTTAAAACAATAGCATTTAAAAATTTTTGCGACATTTGACCATAAGATTGATCTTTTTCTGGTGCATCTATACCAAACAATCTCACAATAATTTCTTTATCATTTGTTTTCACTTCAATAGTATCACCATCAATAACCTTGATAATTTTTGCATTTATATATGAATTTGGATCATAATTTAATACATAAGAAAAAAGAGCCAAAAAGACTATAATTAAAAATTTTTTAGGATCTTTTGCAAAATCCAATATAAGCTTTAATTGTTTTTTTGAAATTTTCATTTTATATCCAAAAATATGTCATAATATCCAAAAAAGGAGAAAATATGACGCAAATTATACAAAATTTTAAGCAAATCTCTAAAATACCACATTGTAGCTATGAAAATGAACAATTGAAAGATTTTTTAATTTCTTATGCAAAAGAGCAAAATTGTATTGTCAATGTAGATAAAGCGGGTAACATCCAAGCTTACAAAGGCAAACCACAAATTTGCTTACAAAGTCATTATGATATGGTGTGTATGGGACAAGCACCTAATGTAGAAGTTTATGAAGAACAAGGATTTTTAAAAGCAAAAAATTCAAGTCTTGGGGCAGACAATGGCATAGGCGTAGCATTGATGATGCAAGCTTTAAAAGATTGCGAAAATATAGAATGTCTTTTTACAAATGATGAAGAAGTTGGGCTAAATGGGGCAAATAATTTAGAATTAAAACTCCTTTCAAAAAAACTTTTAAACTTAGATCATGAAAACGATAGCGAAATCGTCATTTCTTGTGCTGGTGGAGTGGATATTTTTGCAAATTTAGCCATCATTTTTGATGAAAAAGAAGAAAATTGCTATGAGATTGAAGCGATTAATTTTAAAGGTGGGCATTCAGGAATTGATATAGTCAAAAATATAAAAAATTCCATAAAAGAAATGGCTAAATTTATTAGTGAAAATGATGGTGAAATTTGTGAATTTAGTGGTGGAGAAAGAATTAATTCCATCCCAAAACACACAAAAGCTGTTGCATTTTTTAAAAATCAACCACAAGAAAATGAGCATTTTAAAATCAAAAATTTAGGAAAAATCAAAAAAACATTCTACAAAAATTCAAAAGATATTCTAAACCTCATCAATGCTTTTTCACAAGGTGTTAGGAGTTTTAATTCTCAATTAAATTTAGTTCAAACTAGTATTAATCTTTCTTTAGCTTATGAAAAAGAAGGTAAATTTCATTTTGAACTTTTTGCAAGATCAAACAATCTTGAAGAATTAAAAAATATAGAATTTGAAACCTTAACTTATTTTAAAATGCAAAATTGTCAAATCAGCAGTGCAAATTTTTACCCTCCTTGGGAAAATACAGACACTAAATTTGCTGAAGAAATTTTAAAATGCTTTGAAGAAGAAAATGTTAATGCTAAACTTTATTCCATCCATGCGGGTTTAGAATGTGGTATATTAAGCACTAAACAACCTTTAGAATGTTGCTCCATAGGGCCAAATATTTTTAGCCCTCATTCTACAGATGAAAAATGCGAAATAGCATCAATTGAAAAGATCGATAAAATTCTAAAAAATATCCTAAAAAAATACCAATAACTTTTTTACCAATATTTATCATAAATATTGGTAAATATATATTTAAAATAATTTATATTTTATTTACTCTTAATATTTCTTGCATTATACTTTAACTCATTTCAAGTCAAGGAGTAAAAATGCAAGTGCTAACTAGTCTTAGCGAGGGTATGCAATTTAGCATTCAACTAGCTGTTGTTTTGATTTGCCTTTTTTATGGAGCAAAAAAAGGTGGAATTGCTTTGGGTTTATTAGGCGGTATAGGGTTATTGATACTAAGCTTTGGTTTTGCTGTGGCACCAGGAAAGCCTGCTATTGATGTAATGCTTACTATTTTAGCAGTAGTTGTTGCAAGTGCAACTTTACAAGCAAGCGGCGGTTTAGATGTGATGCTTCAAATAGCCGAAAAAGTTTTGAGAAAAAACCCAAAATTTTTAACCATCCTAGCACCATTTACCACTTGCTTTTTGACTATGCTTTGTGGAACAGGCCATGTAGTTTATACCATGATGCCAATTATTTATGACATAGCTATTAAAAACGGAATTCGCCCAGAAAGACCAATGGCAGCTTCAAGCATCTCAAGCCAACTTGGTATCATAGCAAGTCCAGTTTCAGTAGCAGTTGTTAGCTTGACAGCCCTACTTTTAAATCCAGAAATCAACAAACACCCTTTGGCAGGATTTGATGGATATGTGGATTTACTAGCTATTACTATACCTTCTACGCTAATTGGGGTTTTGGCTATTGGAATTTTTTCATGGTTTAGGGGTAAAGATTTAGATAAGGATCCAGAATTTTTAGCTAAATTACAAAATCCAGAAACTAAAAAATACATCTATGGAGAAAGCAAAACCTTACTTGGGCAACAATTACCTAAAGTTCAATGGCTTGCTATGTGGATATTTTTAGGTGCTATTGTTGTAGTAGCTATTTTGGGTGCATTTTCAGAACTTAGACCGCAATTTACAGACGCAAAAGGCGTAACTAAACCTATGAGTATGGTTGCTACTATACAAATGTTTATGCTTTTAGCAGGTTCAGCTTTAATAATTTTTACAAAATTAGATCCTAGTAAAATCGCTAAAAATGAAATTTTCAAATCAGGCATGATAGCACTTGTTGCGGTTTTTGGAATTTCATGGATGGCAGATACTATGTTTGCAGTGCATACACCTATGATGAAACAAGCCTTAGGGGATATTGTAAAAGAACATCCTTGGACTTATGCATTGATGCTTTTGCTTATATCTAAATTTGTAAATTCTCAAGCAGCAGCTATATCAGCTTTTGTGCCACTTGCTTTAGGCATTGGTGTAGATTCAGGTATTATTATAGCTTTTGCAGCAGCTTGCTATGGTTATTATATATTACCAACTTATCCAAGCGATCTAGCTACTATACAATTTGACAGATCAGGCACTACAAAAATAGGCAAATATGTAATCAATCATAGTTTTATATTACCAGGCTTAATAGGAGTTGTGGTATCTTGTATAGCAGGATATTTCTTAGCTTTAAGCGCAGGATATTTATAATAAAAGGGCTTAAAGCCCTTTTTCACTCAAACGCTTTTTTCAAATCTATAGGCATAGCTTGATACCCTACTCCACCGCCACTAAATTTAATTTGCACTGATGGTTCTTTAGCGCCCCATTTAAATTCATCTATTTCAGGTTTTGGCTCCCCTAAAGCAATGCCTTTATTTAAATCAAAACTCATACCAGCACTTGCGCTATAAACTAAAATAGAATTTTTATCTTTATGATACTCCACTAAGGAAGTAATAGGCGAAAACCACTCATTTTTTCTTTGCTTACCATACTCCCAAATTTGCTCTACTGTTTTATTTTGTTGATCTATTTTATAAACCACTGCTCTTGAGTATTTTAAATTTGCAAAAGGCGGTTGACTTAATCCTCTTGCATCGCCATTATCAAAAACACTAATATAAATATATCTTTTACTAGATTTTTCATCTATTCTAAAAGCAGTATGCTGAGTCCAAGGAAAATCAAACCCACCATTAGTGCTTACATCGCACTTACTATATTCATCTTTACATATAATTTTTTTACCATTTTTATCCACAGGTTGCAAAAGGGCTTTTTTATACTTATCACCCCAACCCTTATGAGCTCCTAAGATCCATTTAACTTTTTTATCACGCCCTATTTTTATGATAGCACTTTGATGACGACTTGAAATGATAATGCTATCATCGCTAGGATCATAATCAACACTATTTACATGAGCCCAGTTACGACCTACTCCAGTTCCAGCAATATCTCCAAAAATATCACTTGTATCCATTTTAACTAAATCCTCATCACTTAAAGTGTGACCAGCTTTAGAAGTATCTACATTTAAACACACAGCACCTTGATCTAATGCTTTGATAACATTAGCCCTATATGGATCTAAAATTTCAAAAAGTCTCCACTCATCAACTACATTTCCATCTTTATCCACTTCAACGATCACATCACGCACAGAACGCACATTTTTTCCATCAGGACGCTTAACATTAGCCAAAGCTACTCTTAAAAGGTAGTTTCCATTTTGCATATTATCCATAGAATGAGAAAAATCTATATAAGAAGAAGGTAAAATACGATTAAAAATTTCTCTTCCCATTAAATCATATTTTACATATCTTTGACCAAAACCCCAAGTCAAAGCACCATCATTATTTTGACGAAAGCCCATCATAATACCACGATTATAAATATTATCATAATCCATCAATTTATCACTATCAAAATACCAACGAATTTCACCTTTGGTATCAATGATAAAAGCATTAGAACTCTCATCCCATTCTAAAGCTCCGCCTACAGGATTATTCCATACAGCTAAAGAGCTTATGCCATTAAATTTACCAGGTGCGTTATTGATCAAATAAAGTCTATCTTCAAATTCTTTTTCTACTTTTAAAATTTCTATTTTTTCAAACGGAATACCTCTTTGAAGAGTATTACCACTTGGTCTTATATTTACTCCAGAAGTAGCGATTTTATAATATTCATTTTCAACTTTTTCACTTTTTCCAAAAAGGCTTTTAGTATAACTTACCTTAATTGTATTTAAATATGAAGGATATAAACCAAAAATTGGTATCCCGCCATAAGTTTTAAGTTTATTATCATCTACTTTATAGCTAAGTTCGCTAATTTTATCTTTTGACAATACACTTACTCTAACATCACTTAAAACATAACCACCATCTAAAATAACCGCAGTTAAAGGAGCCTTGCCATAAGGATTTAACTTAACAGCCCCAATTTGTCCTTGAATTTGCCAATCCGTTTTAGTCCCACTAGCTCCGCCTATCCCAAAAACCACACTAGGTATCATTATAGTAGTTACAATCAAGCTTGTATTAAACATTTTAGATATTTTCATATTTTTCCTTTTTGGAAATTTAAAAATAAATTATAATAAAAATTTCGAAAATACCCTTAAAATTAAGGGTATTATTTAGCAGAGAGTTCTTTTACGATTTTAACGAGTTCTTCTAAAGAAGTGATGTATTCAGGGTTGATTTGATATTTTCCATTTACTACAAATGCGGGAGTTCCATAATTTCTTGAAATTTCATTTGCTAAAGCATAGGCATTTAAGATTTCTTTAGCCTCTTGTGTTTGTAAAAACTCATCTAATTCTTGTTTGCTTGCACCAATTGCATTTAAGCCTAATTTGTAAAAAAATTCCACATCGCTTAAATTTTGCTTTTGCTCAAAATGACTTACAAAATACACATCAGCTAATTTATGAGTCAAACTATCATCGCTACCACTATCTTTACCTAAAGCTTTTTCTTTAGAAGAAGCCAAAGCAAACATCTCATTTAAAGCCTCGCCATTTTCACTCATAGAGCTTACCGAAAACACTTCATATCTTAAATTTGGAAGAGCTTTTTTCACTTGAGCTAGGGTATTAAACTGATGATGATTGTAACAATACACACAGCGATAAGAAAAAATTTCTATCAAAGAATTTTGTGCATTTGGTATAGGATTTTTTAGCACTATATATTCTTTACCCTCGCTAAGTGCATGAGCACTCGCACTAAAAACAAAAGCCAAAATAGCCACAAATTTAAAACAAAATTTAAACATTTTCATTGCTTTCCTTACTTAAAAAATTTAATAAAAATATAATTTTAACATATCATAGAAATTTTTCCACAAAATAAACTAAAATAAATAAAATTTAAACTATATTTCTAAATAAAATTAATTTTATGATTTTCTTATAGCATTTTAGATAAAATATTTATTGATTTAAATCAAGGAAAATTATGCATTTTAATCGTTTAACACTCAAAGAATTCATCAAAAAATACTCTATAAAAATTCCACCAAAAAACACCATAGATGGGTTTATATATAAAAAAGCATTTTTAGAAAAACTTCCTATACCAAAAATAAATTCCAAAAATGAAAAATTAGCAAATGAGCTAGTAAGTCTAGTCGATGAAATTTTAAAAGCCAAAGGGCAAAACAAAAACGCAAACACCCAAGAACAAGAAAACAAAATAAACTCTATAGTTTATAAACTTTACAATTTAACTGAAGAAGAAATAAAAATCATTGAAGGAAAGTAATGAAAAGAAATATACATAATATCGAACTAGAGATACCAAATAGTGGTATTTTTATAAAGGGTTTAGATGATGAAAAACTAACTATTTCTTTAGATTTGGCTAGGTTTATTCAAATTTATGGAGATAAAATAATATCTTTAGGTGATAAGTTAGATGCTGGAGAATTAGCTAAACCGTTAAATCCATATATTATTTACAAAACTTTAGAAGAAAATCACATAAATAACTTTAATGGCATAAAAATTATAGAGAAAGTAGAAGATGAAAATAATATTATTTATAATTTTAATTTTGGATTAATATTGCATGCTTTTATAGGAAATATACAAAAAGACATAGATACGATTAAATTAAAAAAATTAAAAAAATTAAAAAAATTAAAAAAATTAAAAAAATTAAAAAAATTAAAAAAATTAAAAAAATTAAAAAAATTAAAAAAATTAAAAAAATTAAAAAAATTAAAAAAATTAAAAAAATTAAAAAAATTAAAAAAATTAAAAGAAGCGAAAGCTTTTTTGTCTCATTGCTTTTTTTCTTATGAGATAATAGGGGATGTTGCCACTATTCCTAAAATTGAATTAGAAAATTTAAAAAATGATTACGGTTATGAAGGAAAAAATTATAAAAGTATTTTTAAAAAAGAAGTTTATATAAACTATAGTTGTTTTGAAAGATTATATTTTTCAAATTGCGAATTCAAATCCAAAGTTTCTTTACATCGTATAGATGGTAGCAATAATATAATTACCTTTTTTAATGGTATAGATTTTACAAATTGTATTTTTGAAGATGAAATAAATTTTAAACGATTTGTATCAGGCTCACCACTACCTGATAGTAAGTATTATAATAATGAACAAAATACCATATTTGAAAATTGTATTTTTAAAAATAGAGTTGATTTTCATAACTCTAAATTTATCAATGGTGTTTATTTTACTAATTCTCATTTCAAAGATTATGCTGATTTTCATGCGTGTGAATTTGAAAAAACAGCTTGTTTTTATGGGGTTACATTTGATAAAGCTCCAAATTTTTCTCAAGTTGTTTTAAAGGATAATTTTAATGCTTTAAATATTACTTCAAATTTTTATTTTGACGATTTAAAAGTGCAAATAGAAAAAGAATATAAAGATTTTAATAGAAATACGCAAAAACAAGATAAAAAACCTTTGGATGAATTTGCAAATGATTTTAGAGATTCTTTTAGAGTTTTTAAGAGCACTTTGGTAAAAGATAATAATGCTTTAGATGCTTCAAATTTTCATAAATATGAACTTTATTGTAAAGAGATAGAGTTAGAAGAGAAAAAGCCTAAAATGTTTTCTAAAGAGTGGATGGACAAATGGCAACTTTTCTTTTATCGCAAACTTTGCGATCATCATACCAATTTGCTTTTAAATTTAAAATGGCTAGTGATAACCTTAGGCATTTTTGCAAGTATATTTCTCATAATAAAAATAAACAAATACGGAATTAACATACTAGATATATTTAACACTTATGGGATATATGCGAGTTCTTTAGGCTGTTTTCTTTTATTTGTCTTAGCTTTTTTTAAATGTTTAGAAAAAATGAAAGCCTTTGTGTGTGTCAATCTAATAATCATTTTTTGGGTGATTTGCTATAAACCTAAAATAATTTTTGGTATTGCAAATCTTATTGGCGATAACAACTATAATATTTACGAAAATCTTTTGATTACGATTTATACTATAATAGTTGGTTTAATCCTTTTCTCACTCCAAAAAACCGCACGAAAAAATTCCATCATGCCAAACTAAAAGGAAAATAATGCAAAATCACGAGCAAATCAAAGAAGAAATCGCACAAAAATTAGACATATCTAAAAATGAAATTTCATATATAGAACATTCTGATTTATATCAAATCACAAATTGTGCTATCAAAAAAACAAACATAGAAATTTTTGAAAAATATCATTTATTTTTTTATAATTGCCAAATACAAAATTTCATTTTAGAAAACCCTATACACTTTATAGAATTTAAACTTTGCGAATTTAAAGATAGCTTTTTGATAAGGAAAAATTTCAGTGGTAGCGTAATCATAAAAGATAGTATATTTTACAAAGACTTTCAAATTTTATGGGTAGAAAAACCTTTACACAAAATATACATCGGACAAAATAACTTCCAAAATGTTTCTATATTTGAAAATCAATTTTTAAATTTTTGTTTTGAAGAAAATAAAGTAAAAAATACTAGCATTTACAACAATATCTTCAAAGAAAATGCCTATTTTGCAAAAAATAATTTTGAGAAAGAATGTGTATTTTTTAAAAATTCTTTTGAAAAATCTTTATCTTTTTATAATTGTATATTTTCACAATGCTTTGTTTTTTTTCAAAACAATATCAAAGAAAATTTAAACACTACAAATACTAATTTAGATTTTACCTTTGATAAACTACAAGAAAATATCTATAATCAAAACAATATCCATTTAAATTCTAAAATCGAGTATAGAGCTAATGATTTTAGAGATTCTTTTAAAACCTTTAAAAATGCTCTCATAAAAGATAACAATCTCCTAGATGCTTCCAAATTTCACAAATATGAGCTTTATTGCAAAGAAATAGAACTTTTAGCCAAAAAAGACAAAACCTCAAAAGAAAAAATAGACTTATTGCAATTAGTGTTTTATAGAAAACTTTGTGATCATCACACAGATTTATTAAAAGTTTTTCATAATTTATTGATAGTTTTTATGCTTTTTGGAATTTTTTCTTTTACACTTAATCATTTTAAAACCCCACCACCCCAAGAACAAACCAAATACAACATAATCAGCACCATCTCTAATGAAACAACATATCTTATCAAAGACGCAAACAAAACCACTTATAATTTTTTGAATTTTGACATAAGAAAAGATTTTACCAATTTAGAATTCTTTTTAAAAAATAAAATTTTTATAAATACATTTGTTATAAGTGCTTTGATTTTTTTGATGATTTTAATGCGTTTTGATATTTTTGTGAAATTATTTTTATTTAGCAATGTATGCTTTTTAGTGTTTGATTTTTTAAATTTATCAAGCTTGTTTGCACATATTTTGATGATAATTCTTTTAATGGCTTTTATTTTGACCTTTGCCATGCTTGATGAGAACAAAGAAAAATTTACAAGAATTTTTGTTGTGCTTTGTGCTTATATTTGTTTTGTTTTTATACTACTGACTAAAGCTAGTTTGCTAATACCAATTTTTGGAAATTTATTAGAAAAAAATATCAAAGGAGACTATCCTTTAATGCTTAGTTTTTCGGTGATGTATTTTGTATTTGTTATTTTGGTGATTTTTTCATTGCAAAAAACTGCTAGAAAAAACACTATCATTCCAAAATAAAAGGAGTTTTTATGAAAATACGCATATATTATGAAGATACCGATGCAGGTGGAGTAGTCTATCATAGTAATTATTTAAAATTTTGTGAAAGGGCTAGGAGTGAGATTTTTTTTCAAAATGATACGCAAATTTTTGACAAAGATTTAGGGCACTTTTTGCTGACAAAGGCTAATTGTAATTTTTTAAAATCAGCTTTTTTAGGTGATATCTTAGAAGTAAAAACCCATCTTGTCAAACTAAAAAAAGCTTCTATGATCATCAAACAAGAAATTTACAAAAATGAAGACAAAATCTTCGAAGCTGAATTTACTCTTGCTTTTATCAAAGCTGGTAAAGTAGCCATCATCGAAGATAAATTTATAAAAATTCTAAGTGCTTTTATAAAGGATTAAAACCTAATCCTTTAGAGCTAATGATTTTTACTTTATAGTCAAATTGATTTTCATTAAGCTTTTCTTCAAAAATGCTTTGAGCGTCTTTTTCTAAAAATTGTGTATAAAAATAATCAAGCCCTACACTAGTTGCATAAGCTATCCAATTATAATTAATATTTTGCGAAAAAAGCTCATTTAGATAAGACAAGGTTTGATCTTCATTAGATATAGAATTAGCTAGTAAAAGCTTTTTTCTATCATTAATCTGAGTTAAGCTTAATAACACAGGATTATAATTTATCTGAGTAGATAAAAGCACATAAGGTTCTAAATCATAGCTTCGAATTTGAGAGCTAATCAAAGCTGTTTTAATCAAGGAAGTATTTAAAAATACACTTGCATTGTTAAAACTTTTATTTCTATGCAATACACTTCTAAAATCAAATTTAGAAGTATTTACAGTGTAAATTTTTTCATTACCATTTCCTGCATTTAAAACCTCTTCATCAAGACGATTTGCAAGATTAGTGCCATCTGAAAAAATGATATTTCTACCATTAGAATACTCTAAAAGTTTTTGAATTTGTTTTTGATAATCTATGCTTCCATAATAAACATTTTCTTTTTGTGTATCAAAGTATTTTTTATGGGTTGTAGGGATGAAAAATTTGATACTTATTGGCAAATCTTGCTTAAGCAAGATACCTGCTCCTTTTTCTGTAAAACCTGCGATGACATAATTAAATTTTTCGCTTTGAATTTCATCTAAAGCTTTTGCGATTTTGCCATCTTCTTCAGTGCCTATTAAAAATACCTTGACTTTAATCTGTGCTCTTTGTCTTAAAAGATAAGCTATACTTGAATTTATAATGGTATTTGAGTAGCTTTTTATAGTTTGTTCAGGTATGATGATAGCAAGTTTTATGCTTGCACTTTTTTGAATCTTTTTTTCAAAATCAACAATGGAATTTAAAAGTTTTGTGTAGATATTTACCAAAAGTTCATTGTTAATTTGTGAGTTAAATCTTGATAAAAAATTAAAATAAAGCCCTGATTCTAAAAGGGTAAATAAACACTCATTATCACAATTTTGAAATTCTAAATTCGGATAAAACGCCTCACTTGGCTCCACAAAAGAAAGTTTTTGCTCTTTTGAAAAAGCATTTAAAACTAGCGTAAAACTCACCATCATACAAAGAAAAATTCTTTTCATAAACAACCCTTAATTTTCTTAATATCTTCTATAAAATTTGCATACAAACTAGGATTTTTACTCAAATAATTTAAATCATAATGTGGCATGATAAAATATCGATTAAACCTAATCCATTGTCCAATATGCACTTTAAAATTTTCAAATCCCAAACTTAAAAAAGCTTCTTCGCCTAAACAAAAAATCATCTTAGGATTTATAATTTCAAGCTCATTATAAAAATACGGCAAACAAAATTTCACAGCATTTTCATCAAATTTAAAATTACTAAAGCATTTTAACATATAAGAAAAATAAATTTCTTCTTCTTTTAAATTTAAAATTTCTTGAAAATTATGCAAAAAATCCTGCTTTAGCTTGGAAGCAAAAAGCTTTCCACTTTCATTTTCTTCTTTATCGGCATAATTTTGAAAAATCAAAATTTTAGCCTTTTTAACTTCTTTTTCCATTAAAGAATGTTTTCTTAATTTTGAAAAATTACAAAGAGTGCATTTTTTAACTGCATTTTGCAATTGCTTAAAACTTAAATTTAATCTTTCAATATCTTTAATTTCTTCTATATACTCAAAACCAAAGGCTTTAAGATAATGTAAATTTCTTTTATCCATCAAAATAAAGCTTCTAAATTTTTTCCTTCTAAACGATAAGTTCTCCACTGGTTCATATGTCTAGCATTTAAAGCTGTGTAAAAATTTATACCCAAATCATTATCATTTAAACATACCCATTCTAAGCGTTTGAGATTTTTTTCTTTGCAAATTTTTGCAAGATACTTAAATACAGCCTTTGCATAACCTTTTTTTCTATAATCTTTTTGTATATAAATATCCTCTAAATACAATCCACCAAAACCCCAAAAAGATGAAAAAGTATAAAAATACATTGCATAGCCTATGATTTTTCCATCTACTTTTAAACTTAAAGCCTTTGCATAGTTATTTTCAAAAAAAGACTGCTCTAAATCTTTTACACTACACTTTACATCTTCAAGCATATTTTCATGAATTGCAAGCTCTTTGATTAGCTCTAAAATTTGCTCTAAATCTTCTTTTTTGCTTTCACAAATTTCAAATCCCATTTTCAAACCTCCAAAAAATAAACGCAAAAATTTATCAAAAACTTTTAAAAACAACTCTTAATTAAAAGCAGATTTAAGTAAGAATTTGATAGCATATGAGCTTTATTATTTGTTTTTAATTTAAGTTTAAGGAAAAAATATGAAAAGAACATACCAACCGCACAATACTCCTAAAAAAAGAACTCACGGTTTTCGTGTGCGTATGAAAACAAAAAACGGACGCAAAGTTATCAATGCTAGACGCGCTAAAGGTAGAAAAAGATTAGCTGTATAAAAAATTTTCTAAGTATTAATAGCTTAGGCGAATTTGCAGCGATTTATAAAGATGGTAAAAAGTGGCATTGTGAGGGTGTGATTATCTTTTATATCCCTAGCCTAGAAAAAAAATTCGCTGTAGTAGCTAGTAAAAAAGTTGGAAAAGCTGTGGTAAGAAATAGAGCTAAAAGACTGCTAAGATCAGCTTTTTTTCAGCTTAGAAATCAAGTTGAAAACGGAAAATACATACTTGTTGCTAAAACAGGTATTGATGAGATTTCTTTTTCGAAATTGGAAAAAAATTTAAAATGGGGTTTTAAAAAAATAGGATGCATAAAATAATTTGTATTAAACTCATCAGATTTTATCAACTCTTCATAAGCCCTTTAAAACCAAGATGTTGTAGGTATTATCCTAGTTGCTCTGAATATGCTTTATGGCAGTTTAAAAAAAATAATATCTTCAAAGCTTTTGGTGCAGTTTGTTTAAGAATCTTAAAATGTAATCCGTTTTTTAAAGGTGGCATTGATTATCCAAAGATTAGCAAACATTTTGACTCAGGTATTTGCTTCAAACCTAAAATCAATGCCTTAAAACAACTAAAATATTTATATATCCCTTGTAAGGATAATCAATTTTTTCTCATTAAGATTATATTTTCAAAGGACAATCCGTGTCAGACAATTTATCTCAACAAAAACGCATATTAATTGCTGTCGTTTTATCATTTTTATTTTTTGTAGTTTATGATTATTTTTTCATCCCAAAAACTCCTATCGTAGAACAAAATACAACACAAATAGAACAAAACAATTCAGCCCCACAAGCTTCGGTTAATACCAGTGCCAAACAAACACCAAAAACAGAATTAAGCGTCAATCAAAAAGAACAAATAGCTGTTGTTAAAAGTGAGCATTTTGAAGCGCACATTGATTCTTTAGGTAGAATTGCTAAATTTTATTTAAGTGATGAAAAATATAAAGATGAAAATGGAAACAATATCAACTTAGTAGATACTTCTTTATCACCACTACCATTAGAAATAAGATTTAGCGATAGCAAAATCAACCAAGAAGCTTTTAACACTTCCTATACAGCAAATCAAAAACAAATTCAAGTAAGTGATGAAAATAATACTCTTATATTAACTCAGCATTTAAATGATGTGATAATTACTAAAAAACTTACATTTTATAAATATGGAAATTACGATATACAAGTGCAATTAAGCAAAGAAATACCATATTTTATAACCCCTGGTTATCGTCCAAATATAGCAGTAGATAGCTACACTGTCCATGGTGCTTTAATCCTTAATAAAGAAGACAAAATAACCATCTTAGAAGATGGTGATGTAGAAAATGACGAAAGTTTTTCAAATGTTACTTTAATGTCAGCTTTTGATCGCTATTATAGTGCTTTCTTTTACAATTTCGAAAATCCACTCAATGCAGTAGTAACAAAAGATAGCAATGAAAATTCTATCGTTTTTGCAAGTGCTAATGGGGATTTTAAAGCAAGTGGCTACATAGGCTCAAAAGAACATGATGTTTTAAGAAGTATTGATCCAAGATTAGATGATGTGGTTGAATATGGCTGGTTTACTTTTATAGCAAAGCCTATGTTTGAATTTTTAAATTTCTTGCATGGATATATGGGAAATTGGGGTTGGGCTATAGTAGTTATGACTTTGATTGTGCGTATTATTCTTTTCCCATTAACTTATAAATCAATGATATCTATGAATAAACTCAAAGATTTAGCTCCAAAAATGAAAGAAATCAGAGAACGCTACAAAGGCGATCCACAAAAAATGAATTTACATATGATGGAACTATATAAAAAACACGGCGCTAATCCTATGAGTGGATGTTTGCCTATATTGATACAAATTCCAATATTTTTTGCTATTTATAGAGTTTTACTTAACGCTATAGAATTAAAAGCTGCTCCTTGGGCTTTTTGGATTACAGATTTATCAGTGATGGATCCTTGGTTTATATTGCCAATTTTTATGGGACTTACAATGTTCTTGCAACAACTCATAACTCCAATGGCCATACAAGATCCTATGCAAGAAAAAATTATGAAATTTTTACCTTTGATTTTCACATTTTTCTTTTTAACTTTCCCTGCTGGATTAACACTATATTGGTGTGTAAATAATATTTGTTCTTTAATCCAACAAGTAATTGTTAATAAGCTTTTTAAAAACCAAAAACAAGAGGGAATAGCTAAACATGAACATAGAAGCTAAAGATTTACAAACAGCACTCATAGAAGCATCTAAACACTTTGAGTGCTCTGTCATAGACTTAGAATATGAAGTAATTCAGCATTCTAAAACTGGATTTTTTGGCTTATTTAAAAAAAATGCAGTGATTTTTGTCAAAGGTCATAAAAAAAGCCCTTCACAAGATTATAAAAATAAGAAAAATTTTAATGAAAAAACTAAACACACTCACAATAAAAATTATGAAAAAAATGAAATAAAAAAAGAATACAAAGAAACTGTTTCTACAAAACCTCATCAAACTCCACAAAAAGAGCACTATAAAGTCAAAGACGATGACATCTTTACTTCTTTTCACAAAGAAGCTAATGAAAAAAAAGATATATCTTTGTATATTGATGAGATAAAAATTTCACTTGAAAAACTACTTTCTACTTTTGATTTTGATATTAAAGTGATTGAAGTGAGTGTTTGGGATGAAAATTGTGTTTTGATAAAACTAGATGGACAAGATGCAGCTTTGCTTATAGGCAAGGAAGCTCATAGATACAAAGCTTTTTCTTATTTGCTCTATAATTGGCTAAATTTAAAATACAAAATTCAACCAAGGCTTGAAATTGCACAATTTTTAGAAAATCAAACCCAAGCTATAGAAAATTACTTAAAAATTCTCATAGAAAAAGTAGAAAACACAGGAAGAGTTCAAACAAAACCACTTGAAGGAATTTGGTTAAAACTTATACTAGAAAAACTTAGAGAACGCTTCCCTGATAAATATGTGGCGATTAAAAATAACGATGAGCAAAGATATATCATTGTTAATGATTTCTTGAAGAAAAATGAATGAATGAAACCATAGCAGCCATAGCTACAGCACATGGCTTAGGATCTATTAGTATAATTAGAGTAAGCGGGCAAAGAGCACTAGAAATTGCTCTTGCATTTACTCATAAAAAAGAACTCACTCCGCGTTATGCACACTTGTGTAAAATCTACAAAAATAATGGCGAATTTTTGGATGAAGCTTTAGTATTTTATTTCAAATCTCCTTTTTCTTTTACAGGTGAAGATGTAGTAGAATTTCATCTACATGGTGGTTTTGCATTGAGTGAGATTTTACTAGATGAACTAATTAACTCAAACATCCGTTTAGCACAACCTGGAGAATTTAGTAAAAGAGCTTGTCTAAACGGAAAAATGGATCTTTTAAAAGCTATTAGCACACAAGAACTTATCATGTCAAAATCAGCAAGTGCTGCTAGTATTATCGCAAAAAATTTAAAAGGTGATTTGCATAAATTTTTAAATACTATAAGAGTTGATTTGGTTAAAACTTTAGCATTTGTAGAAACTAGCATTGATTATGCAGATGATGATTTGCCGCAGGATTTATTAGATCAAATCATCTTAATGTGTGAAAAAAATTCAACACTTTTGAGCGAAATTGTAGATATTTCCTTGCGAAAAAAAGGCTTGATTGAAGGTTTTAAAATAGCGATCATTGGAAAACCCAACGCAGGAAAAAGCTCTTTGTTAAATTCATTATTAGCTTACGATAGAGCCATAGTCTCAAACATAGCAGGAACCACAAGAGATCGCATAGAAGAAAATTTAAAAATCGGTTCTCATTTAATCAAAATAATCGACACAGCAGGTATTAGAAACACTTGCGATGAGATAGAAAAAATAGGCGTAAATTTAAGCTATGAAAGCATTAATGAAGCAGATATTATCATAGTAGTTTTTGATGGATCAAGAAAATTTGATGATGAAGATGAGCAAATTTTAAAAGCTTTAAAAAATACTGATAAAAAAATTCTTTATGTTTTAAATAAAAGCGATTTAGAATATAAATTCGATCATGAAATTAAAAATTCGTGTATAAAAATTTGCGCAAAGCAATCAAGCTCAGCTATAAAAGATGCTTTAAATGATTATCTAAATACTTTAGATGGAGATGATATGCTAATAAGCAACACCTTAATCTTAAACGCTTGCAAAAACGCAAGTGAAGCAATTTTACGAGCTAAAAATTTACTCATAGAAAGTTCTTTGGAGCTTTTTGCGTTTGAGTTAAATTTAGCCATAGAAGAAATATCCAAATTTACAACCAAATTTGAAAGAGATGAAATTTTAGAAGAAATGTTTAGTAATTTTTGTTTAGGTAAATAAAAAAAGGAAAAAGTATGGACAAAGAAATTATTGCTCGACACAAACTTAGCGATGAAGAATATGAACAAATCTTAAATATCTTAGGAAGAGAACCAAATTTGCTCGAACTTGGGGTTATTTCTGCTATGTGGAGCGAGCATTGCTCTTATAAATCAAGCAAAAAATACCTAAGTGGTTTTCCCACAAAAGCTCCTTGGGTGGTACAAGGACCTGGAGAAAATGCAGGAGTTATCGACATAGGTAAAGGTATGGGGGCAGTTTTTAAAATAGAAAGCCATAATCATCCAAGTTTTATAGAGCCTTTTGCAGGAGCTGCAACAGGTGTGGGTGGAATTTTGCGTGATGTTTTTACTATGGGTGCAAGGGTTGTACTAGGACTTAATTCTTTAAAATTTGGAAATATCCATGATGAAAAAATTGCCAAACATCAAAAATACTTAGTTAAAGGTGTGGTAAAAGGAATTTCACACTATGGAAACTGCATGGGAGTGCCGACCATAGGCGGAGAATGTGCTTTTGATGAATGCTTTAATGGTAATATTTTAGTCAATGCTTTTGCGCTTGGTACTTGCAAAATAAAAGATATATTTTATGCAAAAGCTCAAGGCGTGGGAAATCCTGTAATTTATGTAGGCTCAAAAACCGGTAGAGATGGACTTGGTGGAGCTGTGATGGCTAGTGATAGTTTCAATCAAGCTAATAAAAATTTAAGACCTACAGTGCAAATTGGCGATCCTTTTACTCAAAAACTTTTAATGGAAGCTTGTTTAGAGCTTTTTAAAACTGATTATATTATAGGTATTCAAGATATGGGTGCAGCTGGGCTTACTTCAAGTTCTTTTGAAATGGCAGGACGCACAGGTAGTGGAATGAGACTTTTCTTAGATAAAACCCCTATGAGAGAAGAAGGAATGACTCCATATGAGCTCATGCTAAGTGAATCTCAAGAAAGAATGCTAATTTGTGCAAAAAAAGGTTGCGAAGAAAAAGTTATTAAAATTTTTAAAAAATGGGAGCTTGATGCAGCTATTATAGGAGAAGTTAGCGACACAGGAAAAATGGAGCTTTTTTGGCATGGAAATTTAGTAGGATTAATACCGATTGAACCTTTAAGTCAAAAAGCACCTATATTAAATAGACCTATTGCCAAACCAAAATATTTAGAAGAAATTCAAAATTATCAATTTAAATTAAAAATTCCCGCTCAAGAAGCTTTTGAAAAACTACTTGCTAATGAAAATGTAAGCGATAAGGCTTATATTTATGAGCAATTTGACTCTAGCGTGCAAACAAATACCTTAAAAAGCGATGGAGCACTTGGAGCAAGCTGCATAAGAGTAAAAGAAAATGGATGTTTGCTTTCAGTAGCAATTGAATGTAATTCAAGATTAAACTATGTTGATCCTAAAATAGGAGCTTCAGCGGCCGTAGCAAGTGCTGGTAGAAAAGTAGCATGTTCGGGTGCAAAGCCTTTAGCAATTAGTGATTGTTTAAATTATGGTAATCCGCAAAATCCCGAAGTTATGTGGCAATTTGCAATGGGCTGTGAAGGTATAAAACAAGCTTGTGCAAAACTTAACACTCCTGTTGTAAGCGGTAATGTATCTTTATATAATGAAACTGATAAAATTAGTATTTTTCCTAGTCCGACTATAGCTTGTGCGGGGGTTAATGAAAATGCTAATAAAGTTTTAAAGTCATTTTTTAGCAAAAACACTCAAGCAATTTATCTCATAGGTGATACTAAAGGAAATTTTAGCGGCTCTTTAATCGCAAAAGTTTTAGATCAAAAAGTAGCAGGAAAACTTGATGAAATTGATTTTGGTAAAGAATTAACTTTATGGGATTTTTTATTTAAAGCTAATGAATTGAATTTATTAGATTGTGCTAATAGTGTTGGTATAGGTGGCATTGCTATAACTTTGGCCAAAATGAGTGCAAAAGCAAATTTAGGCATCGATGCAAAAAGCTATTTTAATGATGAAAGTTTTATTTTTGAAGAAAGTCCAACTCGTGTGATAGTGGGCGTGAAAAATGAAGTGCAATTTTTAGAATTTATAAAACATTTCAATCTTAAAATAAACAAACTCGGAAATATCAACGAAAAAGAATTTATTTTAGATAATATAAAAATTTCTTTAGATAAACTACAAGAAATTTATTTTAAAAAATTTGAAGAGTATTTAGGATAAAAAATGATTTTTGTGATTTTAGTTTTAGCAATTTTGGTGTTTTATTGGTATTATAAAACTTGGGGTAAACAAGATTTTTTAAATTCAGCAAGTCGTGGAGCAAAGGGTTTTGCAAAAGGTTTTGCTCGCGGTATGATGGAAGAAAGAATAGAAGAAATTAAAAGAAAAATGAATTATTACACCATAGCACTTTTGGCTAAAATAGCTAAAAGCGATGGACGCGTTAGTGAAGAAGAAGCTGATATGATCAGTCAAATTTTAGATGCAAATGCTAAAGATGATAGAGAAAGAAAATTTTTAAAAACCAGCTTTAACGAACACAAAGAAAATTTAAATGATGCTTTTTATGTAGCAAAAGATTTTATAAAAGAAGTTCCGCTTCCAAAAAGCGAAAGATTTAATGTGCTTAGGGTGCTTGTTTTTATGGCATTAATTGATGGAGAACTAACTCCAAAAAAACAAGAAATTTTAGAACAAATCGCCAAAGCTTTTGACATAGCAAAAGCTGAGCTTATCTCTTTTATACAAAATTTATCTAACTTAAAATCTTCAAAAAAAGAAATGAGTCTTGATGAGGCTTTTGGCATTTTAGAGCTTTCAAATACTGCTGATTTAAATGCAGTTAAAAAACAATATAGATTATTAGCCAAAAAATACCATCCTGATATCTTAAATGCAAACAATGTCAGTGAAGAAGAAATAAAACAAGGCGTAGAAAAATTTCAAAAAATTAACAAAGCGTATGAAAAAATTAAAAAATATTTAGAAAAAGGATGATTATGAGAGCATTACTAAGTGTAAGCGAAAAAGAAGGTATAGTCGAATTTGCTAAAGAACTTCAAAATTTAGGCTTTGAAATTCTATCAACAGGTGGAACTTTTAAACTTTTAAAAGACAATGGTATTTTAGCAACAGAAGTTAGTGATTTTACAAAAAGCCCTGAACTTTTTGAAGGACGCGTAAAAACTTTACATCCAAAAATTCATGGAGCAATCTTACACAAAAGAAGCAATGAAAACCATATCCAACAAGCTAAAGAACACGATATCTTAAGCATAGACTTAGTGTGTGTAAATTTATATCCTTTTAAAAAAACTACCATAATGAGTGATGATTTTGATACAATCATTGAAAATATCGATATTGGTGGTCCTGCTATGATTAGAAGTGCTGCTAAAAATTACAAAGATGTGATAGTCGTGTGTGATCCAAATGATTATGAACATATAATTTTAGCCTTAAAAGAACATAAAAATAATGAACAATTTCGCTTAAATTTGATGATAAAAGCTTATGAGCATACAGCAAACTATGATGCTTATATAGCAAATTATATGAATGAACGATTTAATAATGGCTTTGGAAATGATAAATTCATAGTAGGACGCAAAGTTTTTGATACTAAATATGGTGAAAATCCTCATCAAAATGGAGCTTTATATGAATTTGATGATTTTTTTACCAATAATTTCATCGCTTTAAAAGGTGAAGCAAGTTTTAATAATCTAACCGATATCAATGCAGCATTAAATTTAGCAAGTGCTTTTGATCAAGCTCCAGCTGTTGCTATTATAAAACATGGTAATCCTTGTGGTTTTGCTATAAAAGAAAATTTATTACAAAGCTATATTGAAGCCTTAAAATGCGATAGTGTAAGTGCTTATGGAGGCGTAGTGGCCATTAATGGGACATTAGATGAAGAACTTGCAAAAAAAATTAATGAAATTTATATTGAAGTCATCATAGCAGCTAATGTCGATGAACAAGCTTTAGAGGTTTTTAAAGACAAAAAGCGTATAAAAATTTTCACTCAAAAATCTCCATTTTTAATTAAAGCTTATGATAAATATGATTTTAAACATATTGATGGGGGCTTTGTCTATCAAAATAGCGATGAAATTAGTGATGTAGAAATTGAAAATTTAACACTAAAAAGTCAAAAACAAGCTAGCAAAGAAGAATTACAAGATCTTAAAATCGCTCTAAAAATAGCAGCTTTTACCAAATCAAACAATGTTGTTTATGTTAAAAACAAAGCTATGGTCGCAATTGGTATGGGTATGACAAGTCGCATTGATGCTGCTAAAGCTGCTATTGCTAAAGCCAAAGAAATGAAAATTAATTTACAAGGTTGTGTTTTAGCAAGTGAAGCTTTTTTTCCTTTTAGAGATAGTATAGATGAAGCAAGCAAAATAGGAGTAAAAGCTATCGTGCAACCTGGGGGAAGCATAAGAGATGATGAAGTGATAAAAGCTGCAAATGAACACAATATAGCACTTTATTTTAGTGGCGTAAGACATTTTCTACATTAAGGAGTTAAGGATGTTTAAAAGCATTGGTGTAAAAATATCATTAGCAATGGTTTTGACTTTATTAATAAGTTTTATCATCATGCAAATGATACTGCAAAAAGATTCTCAAGAAACAACCAATAGAATTAGTCGAGCAAATTTAGACACACTTAGTACTTCTATTTTCCAAACACTAAGAATGGCTATGAATTTAGGTGATCCAGGCATCATAGAAGCAGCCATTAAAGAAGCTGGACAAATACAAGGGTTAAAAGTATAAAAATTTATCCATCTGATAAAACCATAGAGCTTTTTGAGATTAAAAAATTTGCAAAAAGTAATGAACAAGTTATACTCGAACAATTTTCAAATCCAAGTATTAAAACACTAGAAATTACTGATACAAATGGTCATTATTTAAGACTAATTAGGCCTTTAGTGGCTGATCAATCTTGTCTTGCGTGTCATGCTAATGCAAAAGAAGGTGATGTTTTAGGGGTTATGGATATGTATAATGACTTAAAATACATTGATGATGACTTAAGAAATTCTGCTAAAACTTATATTGTGATATTTACCATTGCATTGATTTTTACTGTTTTTGCAGTGCTTTATATATTAAAATTAGTAGTTGGAACCCCTGTTAATAATCTTTTAAAACACGCAAAAGAACTAGCAAGTGGCGATGGAGATTTACGAGCAAGAATTAACATAAAAAGCAAAGATGAGATAGGTCAAGCTTGCGGATATATCAACCAATTTATCGAAAAAATTCAAAATACCGTTGTTGCTACTAATTCTAATTCTAAAATGGTTGATTCTCAAGCAAAACTTCTTAACGATAATGCACTAAATTTAGCAAATAGAACCAAAGAAGGTCATATAAAAACAGATGAATCATATCGTTTAAGTGAGCAAATTCACACCGAGCTTGATGAGCTAGCAACACTTTCAAATGATGCAAATATAGCTAATGTAAAATCATTTGAAGTGTTAAACACTATGCTTGATTCTTTACACCAAGTGGTAGAAAAGGTAAAATACGCTGCACAAAATGAGGATGTTTTATCTAGTAAAGTAGAAGTAATGGAAAAGCAAGCAGAAGAGATCAAAAAAGCTTCTGATATGATGGGAGAAATTACTGATAAAACCAATCTTTTATCTTTAAATGCTGGTATAGAAGCTGCTCGAGCTGGAGAATTTGGTAGAGGTTTTTCAGTGATTGCTGATGATGTTAGAAATTTAGCCCAAAACTCAGAAGAATTTTTAAAAAATATCGCTGATGTTACAAAGCAATTAGTAGGAAGCATTAACGAAGTTGCTAAAGAATTAAAACGCAACGCTCAAGAAATAAATTCTTTAAATAAAGATGCAGAAAAACTTGTAGAGGGCACAAATGAAGTAAAAATTTGTAATGAAAATGCAAGAGATCTAGCCAATGCTTGTATGCAAAAAATATCAACTACGCAAAATACTTTGCAAAATTTATTAAGTAAAATGCAAGAAACCGTTGAATTAAGCGACAAAAATGAAGAAATTTCTAAAATTTTACTCGATGTTGCTCATGAGTTAAATATAGTGTGTAAAAATTTAGAAAGCGAATTAAAACATTTTCATGTTTAAAAGGAGAATTAATGAAAAAAACATATTTATTAGGAGTGGCGGCTTTGATTTTTAGTGCTTGTTCGGTAGCGACTTTGAGTGTTAATGAGTTGCAAAATAAAGAATTTACAATTACTCATTTTGAAACCAATGGAAAAACTTACACTCTACCAAAAAATGCACAAGCAAATATCAGTTTTGATAATAAAGACAAAAGAGTTTTTGGAATAGCAGCTTGTAATAGATTTTTTGGAACATACACAGAAGATGGCAACACTATAAAAATAGACAATAATCTTGCTTCTACAAAAATGCTTTGTGATAATGAATCTATGAATTTTGAAGATAATTTTTTAAGAAATTTCAGTGGAGAATTTAAAATTCAAAGTAATGGCAATGAAAGTATTGTACTAGATAACAAAAAAATGAAAATATATCTTAAATAAGCCTTTAAAGGCTTATATTTAAATACTAGCTAAAATATCTTCACAAATTTTTCTAGGATCTTGTGCTTTATATATAGGTCTTCCAACTACAATAAAATCAGATAAATTTTCTTTTGCACATTGTAAATTAGCTACTCTTTTTTGATCATCTGAATCTTCTTTAAAAGGACGGATTCCAGGAGTTAGCGTGATAAAATTTTTACAAGTATTTTCTTTTATTAATAAGCTTTCATAAACCGAACAAACCATGCCATCAAGACCACTTTCATAGCTTATTTTAGAAAAATTACACACAGCATTTTTAATATCTTGATTATATAAAGTTATAAATTCACTCTCATCAAAACTAGTCAAAGCAGAAACAGCAAGCACCAAAGGTCTTTTACTTAACTTGCTTAATCGCTCCATTATACTCATCATAGCTCTTTGACCTGCACTTGCATGGATATTAATCATATCAACATCTAATCTAGCAAGCTCTTCGCAAGCATCTGCCATGGTATTTGGTATATCATAAAGTTTAAGATCTAAAAAAAATTTAAAATCATCAATTTTTTTAATTTCTTCTAAAAGTCTCACTCCATCTCTAAGATAAGATCTAAGCCCTATTTTTATCCAAATATCTAAACCTTTTAACTCTTTAGCTAAATTCACACACTCATCAAAACTAGAAAGATCAAACGCCACGCAAAGTTTCATTTTGCATCCTTGTTAATTTTATCTAAAACTCCATTGATAAATTTTGGCGCATTATCTCCAGCCATTTCCTTAGCAAGTTCGATCGCTTCATTGATAATAATAGCTTTTTGTGTTTGAGTAAATAAAATTTCATAAGCACCCAAACGCAAAATAGCTTTTTCTATATTTGCCACCCCATCAAGCTTGTATTCTTTTAAACATGCATTAATTTTCTCATCTAAAATTTCTAATTTTTCATTGATACCTTGGTATAAATTAAGAGTAAATTTTCTTTGATCATTACGAATTTTTTTCTCATTTAAAAACTCATCGATAAATTCTTGATTTTCTTGATTTAACTGCGCAGCATATAATAATGAAACGATGCTTTGTCTTACTTGATGTCTTGTAGCCATTATTAAGCCTTGATTTTGTTAATTAAATTTAGCATTTCAATGATGGTAAGCATAGCCTCAAATCCCTTATTTCCTGCTTTGCTTCCTGCTCTTTCTATAGCTTGTTCGATAGTATCAGTGGTTAATACTCCAAAACTTACAGGTATGTTAGCATTTAAGCTCACACTTGCAATACCCTTAGTAGTTTCAGCCGCTACATAATCAAAATGCGGGGTGCTTCCTCTTATAACAGCACCCAAACAACACACTCCATCAAATTTTTTACTCTCTAAGGCTTGTTTTAATGCAAAAGGAATTTCAAAAGCACCAGGAACTAGTAAAAGACTTAAATTTTCTTCTTTACCCCCGTGTCTTAAAAAAGCATCTTTTGCACCTTCAACCAAACGATCAGTAATGATATGATTAAATCTAGCATTGATAATTGCTATTTTTTCTTTACCACTTAAATTTAAATTTCCTTCTATGATTTTCATTGTTTTCCTTTTTTTAAATATTTTCTTGAATTTTTAAAAGTGTATCCACACATTTTTTAAGTCTTGAAATATCAAGCATATTTGGACCATCACATAAAGCCTCGCAAGGATTTAAATGTGTTTCAAAGAAAAACCCATCCACCCCAACTGCAGCTGCAGCTCTTGCTAATGGCTCTACAAATTCACTTTTACCACCACTACTTCCATTATTAGCTCCAGGCATTTGCACACTATGAGTCGCATCAAAAATAACAGGAGCGTATTTTCTCATTATAATTAAACTTCGCATATCAACAACCAAATTTCCATAACCAAAGCTTGAGCCTCTTTCTGCTACAAACACTCCATTTTCTTTAGCTACTTCATAACCTTCTGCGTTAATACCCCTAGTTTGTAAAATTTTACTCACGCTAAATTTAATATCATCTGGATTTAAAAATTGGCCTTTTTTGATATTAACCTTAGCTTTAGTTTGTGCTGCGGCTACTAAAAGATCAGTTTGTCTGCATAAAAACGCAGGAATTTGTAACACATCTACAACCTCAGCAGCAATTTTAGCTTGAGAACTCTCATGAATATCAGTTAAAATTTGCATACCAAATTTATTTTTAACTTTTTGTAAAATTTCCAAGCCTTTTTCTATACCAGGACCTCTAAAACTACTGATACTAGTTCTATTTGCCTTATCAAAACTTGATTTAAAATAAAAATCAATCCTATCATCTTTTAAAAAACATTCAAGCTCTTGTGCGACTTTAAAAACAAGCTCTTCACTTTCTATCACACAAGGACCTGCAAGTAATATCATTTTTTGCATTTTATTTCCTTATTTTTTTCGTATTTTACTTTATTTTTCTTTGATTTTCTTCAATTGGAAAGATAAAATTTAAAATAATAGCTGTAATTGCACCTGCTGCTATTCCTGAAGAAAATAAAGTTTTAAACCATGATGGCATAAAATTTAAAATATCAGGGTTGTTAGAAACTCCAAGTCCTATACCCAAACTCATAGCAATGATAATAATAGACCTACGATTTAAATTTTCTTTAGAAATAATCCTAACTCCAGTGGCTGCAATAGTTCCAAACATCACTAAAGTTGCTCCGCCTAAAACAGGTTCAGGAATTTGTAGTGCAATATCAGCAACAATTGGAAACAATCCTAAAATCATCAACATAAAAGCTACAATAAATCCAACATATCTACTTGCAACACCCGTTAAAGCTATTACTCCATTATTTTGTCCAAAACAAGAATTTGGAAAAGTATTAAACAAAGCTGAAACAAAAGAATTTAAGCCATTTGCTAAAACTCCGCCCTTTAATCTTTTTGTATAAATTTCACCTTTTAACGGTTGATTTGAAACTTCACTTGTTGCACTAATATCACCAATGGTTTCAAGAGAAGTTACCATAAAAACCAAAATCAAAGGTAAAATCAAATTATAATCAATGCTTAAACCATAATGCACAGGATTTGGCAAAAATATCATAGGTAAATTTTCATTTAAGTTCAAATTAAAGTTTTCAAAAAACATCGCAACCAAAACCCCAATAATCATAGCTATAAATAAAGATGAAATTCTAATATAAGCATTACGAAAAAGATTTAAAACTATAATGCATAAAATCACAATACCAGCTAAAAATAAATTATGTAAAGAACCAAATTCCCCATTTGCTTTAGCACCAAAACCTCCACCTGCACTAACAAGACCAACATTAATCAAAGTAAGACCTATAATCAAAACAACAATACCAGAAACCAAAGGAGAAATAATCTTTTTTACAAAAGGTAAAATTTGAGAAATTATCATTTCCGTGGTTGAACATAACATTAAAGTACCAAAAATAGCTCCAAGCATAGCTTCTTGAGATAAACCATCGTTTTTTAAAGCAAGGCCACCTAAAATCAAAGGAGAGACAAAATTAAAACTCGTTCCTTGTATAGATAATAACCCACTACCTACAATCCCCCAAGTTTTAATTTGCAAAAGCGAAGCTATACCCGAAGCAAATAATGACATACAAATAATTCTTGTAGTATTTTCATCATCAACACCAAGTCCTTTACATATAAGTAAAGCTGGGGTAATCACAGCTACAAACATAGCCATCAAATGCACCAAAGCTGCAAAAAAAGCTTTTGTAAATGGAGGTTTATCCTCTAAACCATAAATTAAATTCACTTTATTTTCTATCATTTTAACTCCTTTAGTTTTGTCTTATTACTAAAATTAATCCACCAAAAACTATACTAAAAATTCCAATCAACACTAAAATACTAGGAAAACTATCTCCTAATAAAATCCCTAAAAACAAAGTAAAAACAACATCTATATAACTAACCCCTGCTACAACTCCAGCCTTTTTAGCTACTCCATAAGCTTTAGTAATATGAATTTGATACATTGCTCCAAATATGCCCATACAAACTATAACAATCCAAGCTTTAAAACTAGGCATTACAAAAGGAGCGATCAAAAAATCAAGCTCTTTTACCTGATAAAAAGAACCTATAATCATAGAAAACATAGGCATTAAAGTGCCAATCAATACAAAAGATAAAGCTATAAAAGGTGCTGGATAAGATTTTTTCAGCTCTCTTACACTAGTTAAAGCCAAAGCTGCGCAAAATCCACTTAAAATTCCTAAAATACTATTTTTTAAATCAAACCCTGAATGATTTGCTTCATCAACAAAAGGCTGACAAACCAACAAAACTCCAATAAAAGCTATAAAAATTCCAAAAATAGCATTTAATCCTAGTTTTTCTTTAAACAAGAAAAAAGCAATCAAAGCTATAAAAATAGGAGCTGTTTTTTGAAAAGCAAAAGCCCCACCTAAAGAGATATTTGCAACATTATAAAAGAAAAGATACAAAGCTATAGTTCCTATAACTCCTCTAAAAATTAATAAACCAAAATGACCACCATTTTTATGAAATTTTAATTTAGAAAGCAAATAAATCATAAAAATAGTCCCGATAATATTTCTAAAAAACATGATTTCAATCGATGATATTTCTTCGCTTAAAATTTTCGCACAAGCTCCAACCAATGCAAATTCCATCGAAGCTATAATCATAAAATATATACCTAAATTTTTCTTGACTATTCTTAACATATGATTTCCATAAAAAATTGCCATAATTTTAGTCTTTTTTGCTTAATTTTAAGGCAAATTTTATATAATCACGAATAAAAATCTCAACGGATATAAATGCAAAGTATTATTTTAATAGGAAAACCTAATGTAGGCAAATCAAGTCTTTTTAATAGACTTGCAAGAAAACGCATAGCCATTACTAGTGATATAAGTGGCACCACAAGAGATACCAATAAAGTAGAAGTTCAAATAGATGGTAAAAAAGCTTTATTGATAGATAGTGGCGGACTTGATGAGAGTAATGAACTTTTTAAAAATGTAAAAGCAAATTCTTTAAAAGCTGCCAAAAATAGCGATATCATTTTTTACATGGTAGATGGAAAATTTTTACCAGGTGATGAAGATAAAGCATTTTTTTATGAAATGAAAAAACTTAACAAGCCCATAGCCTTAATCATCAACAAAATAGATAACAAAAAAGACGAGGAAAGATCTTGGGAATTTTCTAGCTTTGGAGTAAAAGAAATTTTTAATATTTCAGTTACACATAATATAGGCATAGATGAGCTTTGTATGTGGGCAGGAAAATTTTTAAATGAGAATTTTTTAAGCCAAGATGAAGAAGAAGATTTTGATGCATATTTAGAAAATTTTGATGAAAATAGTGGTGATTTTAAACTCAAAAATATTGATGAAAATCATATTAAAGTTGGAATTATTGGTAGGGTAAATGTAGGCAAATCAAGTCTTTTAAATGCTTTGGTTAAAGAAGAAAGAAGTGTGGTTAGTGATATAGCAGGTACAACCATAGATCCTGTTAATGAATGTATTATGCATAAAGATAAAATCATTGAATTTGTAGATACTGCAGGAATTAGAAAAAGAGGTAAAATTCAAGGCTTAGAACGCTATGCGCTAAATAGAACCGAATATGCTTTAGCTAATGCACAAATTGCACTTTTAGTCCTTGATGCTTCAGAAGGCTTTAATGAGCTTGATGAAAGAATTGCAGGGCTTGCTGCAAAACATTATCTAGGAGTGATTATAGTCTTAAATAAATGGGATAAAAGCGAGCTTGATTTTGATAAAACTTTAAAAGAATTAAAACTAGATCGCTTTAAATTTTTGGCTTATGCTCCAGTTGTTAGCGTATCAGCCTTAAGTGGCAAAAGAGTGCATGTGCTTTTAGATAAAATTTTAGAAATTTTTGCAAATTTTACTCAAAAAATTCCAACTGCTAAACTAAATACTTTAATAGAAGAAGCTACAAGAGCTCATCCTTTACCACATGATTATGGAAAATTGGTAAAAATTTATTATGCAGTTCAATATGATCTTGCACCTCCAAAAATCGCTTTAATTATGAATAGGCCAAAAGCTTTGCATTTTTCCTATAAGCGTTATTTGCAAAATCAAATTAGAAAGAAATTTAATTTTGAGGGTGTTCCTTTAATCATAGCTTCAAGAAAAAAAGGAAGCAAAGATGAACAAGAAGGATAATCTCCTTTTTGTTGGCTTTATGGGTTGTGGAAAAAGCACCATAGCTAAAGCATATGCTAAAAAATATGATAAATTCTTCCTAGATACTGATGAGCTAATAAAACAAAAATTTGATCTTGAAATTCATAAAATATTTTCTTTATACGGGGAAGATTTTTTTAGAAATGAAGAAAAAAAACTCATTTATTTTTTAAAAAACCTTAAAAATGCTTCTATTGCAAGTGGCGGAGGGTTTATCAAACATAAAAAGATTAAAAAAATTGGCACTATAGTGTATCTAAAGTCAAGTTTTGATTATATTTTAAACAGATTAGATGAAACACAGATTCTTTCAAGACCCCTACTTTCAAACTTAGCTAATGCCAAAATACTTTTTGATCAAAGAATTCAAAAATATGAAAAAAAAGCTGATTTTATCATAGATATCGAAGATAAAAGCATAGATCAAATCATCACACAAATAAAAAAAGAGGTAAAATGAGAGTTATAACAGGATTGCAACCTAGCGGGGATTTACACATAGGAAATTATTTTGGCTCTATCAAACAAATGCTTGATTTGCAAGAACAAAATCAAATGTATATTTTTATAGCTAATTATCATGCTATGACATCCAATCAAAATGGTGAATTTTTAAAACAAAACTCACTCAAAGCAGCTGCTGCGTTTTTAAGCTTAGGCATTGATCCTCAAAAAAGTGTTTTTTGGCTGCAAAGTGATGTAAAAGAAGTTTTGGAGCTTTATTGGATTTTGTCACAATTTACTCCAATGGGACTTTTAGAAAGAGCTCATTCTTATAAAGATAAAATCGCAAAAGGATTAAATTCAAACCATGGGCTTTTTTCTTATCCTGTTTTAATGGCTGCTGATATTTTACTTTTTAACCCTAATATCGTTCCAGTTGGTAAAGATCAAATTCAACATGTAGAAATCGCAAGAGATATAGCCTTAAAAGTAAACAACGAATGGGGAGAAATTTTTACTCTACCAAGTGCAAAAGTAAGCGAAGAAGTAGCAGTGGTCCCAGGTACTGATGGAGCTAAGATGAGCAAATCTTATCAAAATACTATTGATATTTTTAGTTCTGCTAAAACTTTAAAAAAGCAAGTTTCTTCTATTATAACTGATAGCACTGCTTTAGAAGATCCAAAAGATTATACAACTTGCAATATTTTTAACATAGCAAAACTTTTTCTTGATGAAAACGAGCAAGAAAAATTAAAAGCTAGATATCAAAAAGGTGGAGAAGGTTATGGACATTTTAAGATGTATTTAAATGATATAATTAATGATTATTTTGCCCATGCTAAAAATGAATATGAAAATTTATTACAAAATCCATCTAAAATTAAAGAAATCTTAGAATTTGGCGCAAAAAAAGCCAAAAAAACAGCTCAAGAAACAATGGAAAAAATTTATGCTAAAATAGGACTATGATTAAGGAGTAAATATGTTAGATCTTAGACTTTTACAAAATAATTTTGAAGAAATCTCACCAAAATTAAAAGCAAAAAAAGTAGATGAAAATACGCTAAAACAATTACAGCAATTATTTATCGAGCTAAAAAAAGAAAAAGCTATTTTAGAAGAACTCCAAGCCTTTCAAAATAAATTTAGCAAAGAACTAGCTAGTGCTGCTGATAAAGAAAGTTTAAAAATTCAATTAAGTCAAAACAAAGAAAAAATCAATACTCAATCAAAAATAGTTGCTAATCTTGAAGAAAAACTTGAAGAAATTGCAATTGCTATTCCAAATATACCTGATGATTGCGTTCCTATTGGTGAAGATGAAAATGAAAATATAGAATTAAAAAAAGTTCTAACTCCTCCTCAATTTGATTTTGAAATCAAAGAACATCATGATTTAGGAGAAAATTTAAATTGGCTTGATTTTGCAAGAGGGGTAAAAATTTCTCAAAGTCGCTTTTGTGTATTGAAAAATGAAGGAGCTTTGTTAAGTAGAGCTTTAGTAAATTATATGATTGATTTTAATAGAAGCAGGGGTTTTGATTTGGTAAATGTCCCATTTTTAGTTAATAGTACTACTATGTATGGAACAGGACAACTTCCAAAATTCAAAGATGATATGTATAAAATAGATAATGAAGATTTATATCTCATCTCAACTTCTGAAATTCCAGTAACCAATCTTTACTCAAATGAAATTTTAACAAGCGAATCTTTACCTATAAAAATGACTTGTTATAGTGCTTGTTTTAGAAAAGAAGCAGGAAGCGCTGGACGAGACACAAGAGGAATTATAAGACAACATCAATTTGAAAAAGTAGAACTTGTTAGCATAACAAAACCTGAGCAAAGCGATATAGTTTTTGAAGAAATGGTTGCTTGTGCTAGTGATTTATTAAGCTCTTTAGGACTTGCTCACAGACACCTAATGCTTTGTACAGGGGATTTAGGATTTTCTGCTGCAAAAACTGTCGATTTAGAAGTTTGGTTACCTTCTCAAAATAAATACAGAGAAATTTCTTCAGTATCAAATTGCAAAGATTTTCAAGCAAGAAGAGCAAAAATTCGCTATAAAAATGAAAAAGGCAAAAACGAATTAGTTCATACTTTAAATGGCTCATCTTTAGCCGTAGGACGCACTTTGATAGCTATAATGGAAAACTATCAAGATAAAAATGGCAAAATAACAATACCTGATGTTTTAAGAAAATATTTTTAAGAATAAAAAATGGCAGAAGAAGTAACACTAAAAGAACAAGACAATCAAGAAAATACTAACAATCTTGAAGAAAATTTAGAACCTGAAATTCCACCTGGAACTATTCCTCCTGAATTAGAAGAGGAAAATACTTTTCAAAGAGTTGAAGAAGAACCACAAGAAACACAAAAAGAAGAAAATAAAAAACTTTTTGATAAAAATTTTCTCATCATAATAGGTGCTCTTGTGGGGCTTGTTTTAATTTTACTTATAGTTTTAATTTTACTTATAGTTTTTAAAAAAGAACCTCAAGCAGTTGTTGCACACGAAACGATAAAAGAAACCAATACTTCAGTAGAAATTACAAAAATTCAACAATCTGCGCTTGATTTAGTCATCCAAAAGGCAAATTTATTGTATGAAAAAGGCGATGTTAAAGGCGCATTAGAACTTTATGATAGTGTTAATATCTTTAATGAATCATTATCAAGCTACAATCTTGGAGTAGCTCAAATGAAACAACAAGATTATAAAAGTGCAATATCAAATTTTAAACAATCTTTAGATTTAGAAAAACACAAAGTAGCAGCTGCTATTAATATCGCTGTATGTTATTTTTACCTTAACGATAAAGAAAAATTTAAATATTATCTTGATTTAGCCAAAGTTCATTTACCACAAAATGCTGATTCTATTTTATATAATTATTATCTAGGCTTAATTAATTATTATCAAGGGTTTTACCCAGAAGCTTTACAGATGTTTGCTCACTCTAATAATGTTTCAAGCTATAAAGATGAATCATATTATCTTGGAGCCAAAATTTATTCTCTTTTACAAGCTGATAAAGATGCGATTAATTTTTTACTAAAACAAGAAAATTATGAAGCGAGTTTGCCGCTTGGATTGTTATATGCTAAATTAGGAGAATATTCCAAAGCAAAAGAATATCTAACAAGAGCTACAAAAATTGATTCTCAAAAATCAAGAAGCTCCATAGCTTTAGCTTTAGTAGAACTTAAAACTGGGCAGTATAACAAAGGCGCGCAAATTTTACAAAATTTATTTACTTCAGATAAAGATATAGCTACTAAATACTATGGTATAAAAACTAGATTAAAGAAAAATCTATACAGCATTGATATAGCACAAAAAGATTTTGCTAAAGAATTAATTAGCTCAAAACAACAAATTTATGATTTGTTATTTTATTTTTCTCCTTATAGGGTTTTTGATGTCAAACAAAGTATGGAACTTATAACCAAAGCTGATTTAGGAAGTTTTGTGCAAGCTTATGAGTATGAAAGCAAACTTCTTCTTGAAAGTAAAATGCTATCTGGTGTAAATATCGAGCTTTCTCGTGCAATCAATCTAGCTTTTAACTTGCGTCTAAGAGAAGCAAATCAAGAATTTAAAAAAATCAATCAAAACTATAGCTCACACGATGTAATCCACTATAATCTTGCTCTGACTTATGCGCAATTACAAGATTACAATAACGCGGCTAATCATTTCTCAACCGCTTATCATCTTAATCCTAAAAATCATTTAGCGGGTATTTTTGCTATATTTTGTATGGATTTGATTAAAAAAGATTACACAAAACTCCAAAATGAAGTGATAGAAAATTTACAAGCTGATACAAATTTAAATAACAATAATATCTATAAATATTTACTTTATATTCCAAACAAAGATTATAGCGCAATGCTGCCTTATCTTGATGATTTTAGTATTGAACAAAAAAGTCCTTTAGAATTGATGTTTGCAATCATTGCTGCCAATGGAAATAATTTACTTGAAGTAAGAAACGAAGCTGTAGTAGCCTTAAAAAAACTACTCAATAAAGACATTATTAGTAATATTTTGTATTTTAATGCTAAAAATATGAATTTAGATATCAAAGCTTATGCTAAACAAGCTCAAATTTATTTTCAAAATACAAAACTTGATTACAATTCTTTGTTTGGTGGAGCAGGCATTGTCAAAGATAGCTTTGTGAGTTTAATGCAAATTACAGGCTTAATCAATCATGTAAGAAATGATATAAAGAAAAAACTAGCAACTAGCGATAAAAACTCAATAGGATTGATTTTTGCCTTAGCATATATTGATATTTTTGCACAAGAATACCAAGAAGCATATACACTTTATAATATACTCATAGATGATTATAAAATAAAAGATGCTCAAACTCTATTTTTAGCAGCAGTTTCAGCAATTGGTTCAAACAATCCAAATTCGGCCATAGCTCTTTTAGAACTTGCAAGATTAGAAAGTGAAGAAACTTTAGAAGCACGCCTTGCTTTAGGTTTGTTATATCATGAAGTTCAAAATTTAGAACCAGCTATATTTCAATACGAAAAAGTAGGAGATGGTTTTGAAAGTAAATTTTTCACTTTTGATATAAAAAATTAATATTTTCTATGAAAACATAGAAAATATTAAAACTAAATTATAATTGGACTAATAATAAAAAAATGATTGATTGAAAAATGTAAGTGGCTCCGGATGTAGGATTCGAACCTACGACCAATCGGTTAACAGCCGACTACTCTACCGCTGAGCTAATCCGGAACATTTTTTAAAAAAGAAATGGTATTATATATAAAAAGAATACATTTGTCAAGTATTTTGCAAAGTTTTGTAAAATTTCACACCTGATAAATTTTTAACCACAATCTTTTTTTCTTTAAGTAATTTAGCAAGATTGTCTTTGCTAAGCTGACTAAAATTGTTTTCTACATCAAATTCACTTTGAGATCTTAATTGTAGCATTTTCAAAAGTTCTTGTTCACTAAAATCATTTTTAATACCATCATAATTATGTTTAGCTAAAACCACTGGCACACTAGTAATATATAAACCAAGCTCTTGTAGTTTTTTAAAATCAATTGCTTTGACCGGATATGCAGGAGGTCTATCTATAGTGCTAAAATCCACTCTAAGCGGATTAATACTAGCAAAAGCTTGATTTAAAGCAAGCATTTCTTCTTTTATATCATTAATTCCTTCTACTATTAAAGTTTCCATGATCAAATCGCCTTTAAAATCTTTGCTAAAAGCTATCATTTTTTCAATCAAATCATGAATTTTTATTTGTTTTAAAGCCTTATCGATTTTATAAAATGTTTTTTCTATAGCACTATCAAGGCTAAATTTAACCACATCTAAACTAAGTAAAGCTTTATATGCTTTTGCATTTAAAACTGCACTTCCATTGCTTAATATCAAAAGTTTTTTACCATTTTTAATTTGATTAAGTTTTACTATAAGCTCATCTAAAAAAGGATACAAGCTTGGCTCTCCATTAGCAGTTAAAGTGATAAAATCAATATGCTTATGACGCGCTAAAGCTTGTTCAAGCTCTTTTATGATATCTTCTATGCTAGGATAAACCAAAGATTTTTCTTGAGGTTTAGCAGCTTTTAACTCACAATATACACAATCAAAATTGCACTGTTTTTGATCAGGACTTAAATCAATCCCTAAAGATATTCCAAATCTTCTTGAGTTGATAGGACCAAAAACAATCTTATTCAAATTCTTGAGCTCTCTTGTACTAATTTAATAAAATATTTTGCATTCTCAACAGGAATGTCAGGTAAAATTCCATGACCAAGATTAAAAATATGCGGTGCATTTTGCATTGTATTTAAGATATTTTCAACACCTATTTTAATAGCTTTTTGATCATACAATCTACATGGTTCCATATTACCTTGTAAGGTATATTTGTGAGATAATTTTTCTTTTGCTAAATTTAAAGGCGTACTCCAATCAACACCAAAAACATCAAAATTTCCATCGATTTTATCTAAAAAGCCACTTATACCTTTAGGAAAAATTATCACAGGAATGTGTGGATATTTTGTTTTGATATAATCAGAAATTTCTAACATGTATTTAAAAGAAAATTCAAAAAAAACATCTTGCTCTAAAGCGCTTGCCCAGCTATCAAAAATTTGAACAGCATTAGCTCCTGCTTTGATTTGTTCTTCTAAATATAATTTTAATGCTTGGGTTAGTTTTGATAAAATTTTATGCAAAAATTCAGGATTTTGATAAAGGATTTTTTTACTTTTTGTATAATTTTTACTACCTCCACCTTCTATCATATATGTAGCTATAGTCCAAGGACTTCCGCAAAATCCTATCAAGGCTTTATCTTGCGGTAATTTTTCTCTAGTTAATTTTAAAGCATCATAAACATAAGAAAGATTTTTAACACTTTTATTTACATCTAAAATGTTCAAATCATCTTCATTTGTAATAGGATTTGTAAAAATAGGACCTTCGCCTTTTTCAAATTTAAGCTCCATTCCCATTTCTAAAGGCACTACTAAAATATCTGAAAAAATAATAGCTGCATCAACACCTAAAATATCAACAGGTTGCAAACTCACTTCACTTGCTTTTTTATAATCTTTACATAAAGATAAAAAATCTCCAGCTTGAGCTCTTACTTTCATATACTCTGGTAAATATCTTCCTGCTTGTCGCATCATCCATATAGGAGTATAAGAAGTAGTTTTTTTAAAACATGCATCAATAAAAATCATATAAAACCTTTAAATTAGTGATCGCTTTTATGTAAAAAGTACAAACCTATACAAAGTGCTAAAATAGAACCTGCAAGATAAGTCATATCTAAAACCGTATTAAATTGCATTTGCAAAATTCTTTGAAAGAAATTTACAACCAAAACCATAATGATAACTTTTGCAAGCTTATCTTTTAGCTGATCTAAACTATGTACTTCTAAAACTTTTGATTGTTTGATTTTTTTAAAATCTTCTATTTCGCTAATAAATAATTCATAAATTCCAAAAGAAAATATAAATAAAACCAAAGCCATTAAATATAAATCCACAGCCCCAATAATCAACCCTACAACATCTTCATGCAAATCAACGCTTGAATTTGCAAGAGTGAAATACTCAATTACATATTTTAAAACCTTAATCACATCATAACTAGCTATAAAAAATAAAACAAAAGCACCAACAAGCCCAAAAATTACAGGTAAAATTGTAACCCAACGGCTCTTAACTAATAAAATTTCAAAAAATTTCTCAAACATTTTTTTCCTTTATACCATCTCTAGCCATTTTTGAGCAATACGCACAGCATTAGTCGCAGCCCCAACACGAATTTGATCAGCCACGCACCATAAATGTATGATATTTTTATGATTAATATCTTGTCTTATTCTACCAACATAAGTTTCATTTGTATCGCTTGTAAAAAGCGGCATAGGATATTTTTTATTTTCAATATCATCTATCATTACAACGCTTGGAGCTTTAGATAAAATTTCTCTTACTTTATTAAGATCAACATCTTTTTCAAAATGCATAGTGATAGATTCACTATGACTTCTAAGCACTGGAACTCTAACACAAGTTGCTGAAATTTCGATTTTTTTATGCAAAATCTTTTGGGTTTCATTGACCATTTTTAATTCTTCTTTGGTATAACCATTTTCACAAAACTGATCAATTTGAGGAATTAAATTTAGTGCTAAAGTATATGGAAAAGTTTTTGCTTCAAATTCGTCCAATTTAAAAGCAAAAAAACTTTGCAAACCTTGAACTAGCTCTTCCATTCCTTCTTTCCCAGCTCCACTTGCAGCCTGATATGTGCTAACATCTACTCTTTTTAAGTTAAAAACATCATCAAGAGGTTTTAAAATATGCACCATTTGTATAGTTGAACAATTTGGATTAGCAATAATTCCTGTTTTTTCCCAATCTTTAATATCTTCACTATTACACTCAGGAACGACCAAAGGAACATCTTCATTCATTCTAAAATGACTTGTATTATCAATCACAACTGCACCACATTCTACTGCATATTTAGCATATTGCTCACTAATACTACCACCTGCGCTAAAAAATGCAATATCTACAGGATTTTCTTGAAAAACTGTCTTGGTGAGTTCTTGAACTTTGTAAGTTTTGCCCCTAAATTCCACACTAGTTCCTACACTTTTAGCACTAGCTAAAGGTAAAATACTCTCAACTGGAAAATTTAATTCATCTAAAACATTTAAAATCTCCTCGCCAACTGCTCCTGTTGCTCCAACTATAGCTATTTTTTTCATCCGACTTTCCTTTAGTTAATATTGTATTTTTTCATTTTTTCACAAAAAATTTGCTCACTCATGCCTATTAATTTAGCTGCTTGAGCAATATCACTTGAATTTTTTAATGCTTCTAAGATTAATTCTTTTTCTAAATTTTTTATATCTTTGCTTTTTCTGCTTTCTAAAAATAAATCTTGCTCGCTAATTTCATCGCTTTCGCTCAAAATACAAGCTCTTTGTATGATAGAAATAAGCTCTCTGATGTTACCTGGAAAATCATAAGATAATAAAGCATTTTGAGCTTGCTTGCTCAATTTTTTTTCTGTAAATTCATATTCTTTGCAAGTATCTAGTAATACTTTTTGCGCAATTTGTAAAATTTCATCTTGTCTTTGTCTAAGTGGTGGAATATTAACAGGAATAGTGTTTAATCTATAATATAAATCTTGTCTAAATTCATTATTTTCAATCTTTTTTTCTATATTTGCATTTGTTGCGCTTACTATTCTAACATCTATTTTGACACTCTTAGTTCCACCTAATCTAGTAATTTCTTTTTCTTGCAATGCTCTTAGTAATTTTGCTTGTATCTCATAAGGCATCTCACCAATTTCATCTAAAAACAAGGTTCCTTCATTAGCTAATTCAAAAAGCCCTATCTTAGTAGCATTAGCATCCGTAAAGGCACCTTTTTCAAAGCCAAACAACTCACTTTCAATTAAGTTAGCAGGAATAGCTGCCATATTAATAGCTATAAATGGCTTGGAAGCTCTTTTTGAATTTTTATGTATATAATTAGCAAAAACTTCCTTTCCTACGCCACTTTCTCCAAACAATAAAACGCTAGCATCAGTTTTAGCAGCCTTGCTTGCTAAATTTAAGCAATGCTCTAAAGCTTGAGATTTTCCAAAAAAATCTTCTTTAACTTCTTGTTTTTCAGTCTTTTTTGTGCTTTTTTTAGAAGTTTTTTCTTGTATAATTTTAGCTCTTTTAATAGCAGTAACTAAAGTATTAATATCAAAAGGCTTAACCAAAAAGTCTTTAACGCCTAGTCTTACCGCTTCTATAGCACGATTTAAAGTTGCATTTCCTGTGATGATAATAAAATCATATTTATTCTCACAAGCTTGAACAAATTCTATCCCATCAATCCCTGGCATATTAATATCTGTAATAATTAAATCAACATCATCGTTTAATTTTTTCAAAGCTTCTGTGGCTGATTTATAAGATTTTATTTTAAATTCTTCATACTCGCTCAATGCTATTTCAAGCGATTTTCTCATATTAATATCATCTTCAACTATTACCAAATTCATTCATAAACCTTATGCTAAAATGCCTTTTTTTGGCCCACTTTTGCCATGACAATCTTTATATTTTTTTCCACTTCCACAAGGGCATGGGGAATTTCTTGGAACTTTCTTAATTTCCATGTTTCCATCTTCATCTACACCACTTTCTGTGGTACTAGCAATAATTTTTTCATTTTGCTCATGCGATTTTTCTTCAAAATTTTTAGCTTCTTGTTGTGTAAATACTACATTAAATAGCAATTTTAAGCTATCAAATTTTATGCGTTCTACAAGCTCCATAAAAAGATTATAGCTTTCTTTTTTATATTCAACCAATGGATCTTTTTGGTTATAACTTCTCAAACCTATACCTGTTTTTAAAATATCCATTTGATATAAATGTTCTCTCCAAAGATTGTCTAAAATTTGAAGATACAAAATTCTCTCAATTTTTCTAGCCTCTTTTTCAACGATAATACTCATTTTTTCTTTATAAGCATGTTCTAAAATTTCACCAAGCTTATTTTCGGCTTCAATTTCATTTAAGTCTTTAAAATCTTCTTCTTTTAATTCTATATTACACTCATAATTTATCTTTTGTTTTAAGGCATCAAAATGCTTTACATTTTCTTCAAGTTCTGCATTAACATAAATTTGACTTACTATATGATTACTATACTCGCTAATATTTTTTAAAATTTTCTCCTGAAGATTATAATTTTCATCTAACAATTCATTTCTATAATTGTAAATTGTTTTTCTTTGCTCATTAGCTACATCATCATACTCAAGCAAATGTTTTCTGCTTTCAAAATGCAAACTTTCAACCTTTTTTTGGGCATTTTCTACAGCTCTTGTAACAATACGACTTTCTATATGCTCACCCTCTTCTATACCCAATCTATCCATGATATTTTTAATGCGATCACCGCCAAAAATTCTCAAAAGATTATCTTCAACACTTAGATAAAATCTACTCATACCAGGATCACCTTGTCTTCCTGCACGACCACGAAGTTGATTGTCTATTCTTCTACTTTCATGGCGTTCTGTTCCTATGATATAAAGCCCACCTAATGCTCTTACTTCATCATCTATTTTTATATCTACACCACGACCTGCCATATTAGTAGCAATAGTAACAGCACCTTTTTTACCAGCATCTTGGATAATTAAAGCTTCTTGTTCGTGATTTTTAGCATTAAGTACATGATGAGGAATGCGTTCTTTTACAAGCATATTATGAAAAACTTCACTTCGTTCTATACTTGCAGTGCCAACTAAGACAGGCTGGCCTTTAGCATTGGCTTTTTTGATTTCTTCAATCACTGCTTTAAATTTTTCATTTTGTGTTTTATAAATTAAATCATCTTTATCTATCCTTGCAACAGGTATATTTGTAGGAATAGATACAACATCTAAACTATAAATTTGTGAAAATTCTGTAGCTTCAGTTTGTGCAGTTCCTGTCATACCGGCTATCTTTTTATACATTCTAAAATAATTTTGAAAAGTAATATCTGCTAGAGTTTGACTTTCTTCTTGAATTTTTACCCCTTCTTTTGCCTCAAGCGCTTGATGCAAACCATCGCTAAAGCGCCTTCCTTCGCTCAAACGACCTGTAAATTCATCAACTATAATGACTTCTTTTTCTCTTACAACATAATGCACATCTTTTTCAAAAAGATTATGTGCTTTTAAAGCCTGATCTAATTGATGAGCCAAAATAGCATTATCAAGACTATATAAATTTTCTACACCAAATAGCTTTTCAGCTTTTGAAATTCCAGCTTCTGTTAGCATTATAGTTCTATTTTTCTCATCAACTACAAAATCCCCACTTGGTAATTCTTGAGGAGTGGCAGCTGCCTGACCTTTTTGCATTTGCTTAGCCACATCATTTGCCTTAATATAACCATCTAAAGTTCTATTAGTAGGACCACTTATGATAAGCGGAGTTCTTGCTTCATCAATTAAAATACTATCCACTTCATCAACGATTACAAAATTATGTTCTCTTTGAACCTTTTCTAAACTAGAAAATTTCATATTATCACGCAAATAATCAAAACCAAATTCATTATTTGTGCCATAAGTTATATCACATTTATAAGCTTTTTTATGAGCCTCATCGCTATTTTGCTCAGAAAGAATTACACCCACACTAAAACCTAAAAAATTGTATATAGCGCTCATTTGCTCTGCATCTCTTTTTGCTAGGTAATCATTGACAGTAACTACATGCACACCTTTTTTACTCATAGCATTTAAAACAACAGGTAAAGTCGCTACCAAAGTTTTACCCTCACCTGTTTTCATTTCAGCTATCTTGCCCTCGTGTAATACCATACCACCTATAAGTTGCACATCAAAATGACGCATATTTAAAGTTCTTTTGCCAACCTCTCTTACGATCGCAAATACATCATTTAAAATTTGATCTAAAGTGGCTTGTTCATTTTGAATTTGAAGTTGAAAATTTTCAAAAGCTTTTTTTAATTCTTCATCGTTTAAATTTTGATATTTTGCTTCTAAAGCATTGATTTGAGCTACTCTTTTTAAATATTTTTTTATTTCTCTATCATTTTTAGTCCCAAATATTGCTTTAAATATACTAGAAAACATTTTTTGCCCTTTTATAAGAATAAAAAATATTATATCTTTATTTTGATTAGAACTATATAAAATCTTTATTTATGCAAATTTTATATAATTTAAAAAATAAAATTAAGGCTTGAAATATGAGATATATCCTGATATTGTTTTTTACATTTTTACAACTTTTAGCTTTTGATGTTAATTTTAAAAATTTTAGTAGTGATTTTGTGCAAAAAGTACATAGTAACAAATCTTCACTAGAGTATAAAGGAAATTTTATTATCACTCAAAATAAAGCATTTTGGAATTATACTTATCCTATTTCAAAACAAATTTATATCAATAAACACGAAATAACAATCATTGAACCACAACTAGAACAAGTAATTTTCACAAAAATACAAAATTTACCAAACCTACAACAAATTTTTAAACAAGCTAAAAAAATATCTCAAGATACTTATGAAGCAACCTATGAAAATATCCAATATAAAATTAAATTAAAAAATGATACTTTAACAAATATTTCTTATAAAGATGAGCTGCAAAATACCATTATCATTGAATTTTTTAATCAAAAATTTAATCAAAATATAAAAGAAAATATATTTATACCAAAAATTCCAAATCACTACGATATCGTGCGTTAATTAAAAAGGTAATTCTTTAAACAACTCTTCATTTTTGCTTGGAGCAAGCATTTGCATTTGAGAATTTTCCATAGTTTTTAAAATCATATCCATAGCTTCTTTGCTAACATTTGCTTCTTTGTCTATAGTGGTATTAAAATCTGAATTTATTTTTTCACCACTGGTGTTTAAATCTTGAATTTTAGTGCTATTATGCTCTTCTTTTGTTGGCTTTTCTTCTTTTGTAGATTTTTCTTCTTTTACTAGATTTTGTGATTTTGTGATTTTTTCCTCTTTAGGGTCTAATTCTTGTAAGAATTTTTTCAATTCTTCTATATCAAATTCTTTTACAGAATTAACTTTTAAAAGATAAATATTTTTAATTTGAGTTTTGTATTTTTTATTGCTAAATTTAAGCAAGGTTTCTTTAAAGTTAGTTTTACCAATCTCGGTAAATAAATCTTCATAAAAATAACTAGAAATTATAGTATTTAAAGCATCTATAATCTTTTTTTCCTCTAAATTTTCGCCTTCAAATTCTAAATTTAATTCTATAGTTTTTAATACATTATTTCCAGTTTTTGAATACAAATCAGTTTTAAAATTTTCAATACTTAAAGTATTTGCAAAGATATTTACAACTATTATAAAACTAAATATTATCCATTTCATTTGAATTTTCCTCTTCTAAGTCAATAAAATATGTATTTAAATAAAATTCTTTAACTTTTTTATCAAATTTTAAAATTTTTAAAAAATAATCTTCGAAAGAAAATTGATAATTGTATGTAATTTTTAAATTATTAGGATCAATGGCCCTTGATAAACAAACATACAATTGCCCTTTTTCAAAAATCCCATCTATATCACAAATTAATTTATCTATGCTCATTCCTTGTGATTTGTGTATAGTTATAGCATATGCTAATTTTATAGGATATTGTATAAATTTAGCCTTTATTTTAACTTCTATTTTATTTTCATTATCTAACTCATAATCTTCCAAAAGACACTCATATGGCTTTAGTTTTAATATTTCACCATTGCTCTTTTCTATCACAATAAAACACTCATCGTTTTCATATGAAATATCTATAACTTTTCCTTGTTCTCCGTTATAATAGTTTTCTTCTTTATTATTGACACAAAAAATTATCTTAGCTCCAATTTTTATTTTTAAATTTTGCATTAGATTTAAACCATCAATCCACTGCTTAAAACTTTTATCATCTAAATTTAAATCCATTTTTTCAAATGTAGCATTAAAAATATATTCTTTTGTTTTTAAATTTTTTAATTTTACTTCATTGATAAAATTTGTTTTTTTATTGGTTGCGCATAATAAAGTATAATTATCTTCATAAGAGAGTAATTTATTTTTATCTACTAATTTGGATTTTAAATATTTTATAATCTCATCATTTATTTGACCTAATCTAATATAAAACAAATACTCATAAAATTTATTATCACTAGTTCTTTTGGATAAAGTAAGTTTGACATTTATAAAATTAAATTCATTCCAAGCATTTGATGCAAAGGCATAATGACTGTCTTGAAATAATGAATTTTGTTGTTCTTTTCGCACAACAGGTGGAAGCTGAAAGAAATCTCCAACAACGACTAATTTACCATTAAATTCAAGTCGAGTGAGTCTATAATAAATCATATCCATAATCAAAGCACTAACCATAGAAATTTCATCTATGATTAATAAATCACATTGTTTTAAAATTCTTTTTAATTTTTCTATTTTATCTTTTTGCTTTCTATCTTCATAATATAATTCATCATGACTTGCACACCTACCAAATCTAAAAAAACTATGTAGCGTAACTCCGCCTATGTTGAATGCACTGATTCCTGTTGAACCCAAAGCTATGACTATCTTACCATTTTTCCTATACTCTTTTATTAGCCTAGAAATTAAAAAAGATTTTCCTACTCCAGCTCCACCGCTTAAAAAAATATTATTATATTTTAAATATTCCATTAATTTAACTAACACCATAAAGCATTGCCCCGTTTAATATCATATATCATTTTTAAAGATATTTTATATTTTCAGTATTCCAATAACATCTAAAAAATTAAAAAACAAATCTTATATTTGCTTGCTTGTTTTAATAATTAAAATTTAAACTAATCTATAAAAAATCCATTAATGCAAATATCACACAAAATCTAAATTTTCTTATTTTACAACCCTCAACAACAAACCATTAACTTCTCTACTCATTTTATAAATTATATAATTTTACCTAAACTAGTCAAACTCTTATAGAAACTTTCTAATCACTACAAACACAATAACAACTCTTAATATAAAAAAATATAATCTTCCAATTTTTAATTTAACTAAATATTAATTTTACTTCAAATTATCTTTATGTTTTAATTTATACCAATATCTTTATATAATTATCCAAATACAAGCAACACTTTATAAAATATTACTTATTACAATTTAACATACAAGCTACAAATATTAATCACAAAAATTTAAAATCAATCTAATCATATATAATTCTTGTTTTTCACAAACTCTCATAAAAACTAATAATCAAAAAGTTATCTAATACAATTAAATATACTAATCCAAATATATTAAATAATAAATTTTCAAATTACGCTAAAAAAATTTTATCCCACAAACTTACATAACCTTACACTTTTATAATCATCACTTAAAAGTTATCTTACAAATTTAAAAACACAATTTATTATAATAAATATTATTTTCTAACTTTTTTCATATTAAAAAATCATCAATAATCTTACATCATATTATAAAAAAATAATTTGTATTTTACTAAAATTTGCTTTTATATAAAAACTATATTTTTTTATAATTTAATATTTTATTAATATCTTTATATGCTTGTTGTAATTAAACTAACCAGTATCAATCAATTTATCAAACTTAACCTCCTTTTTTTTCAAAAACCCAACCTAAAAAACTAAAAATCTTTAAATAAAATAAAATAACCCCTCCAAAAAATACCTTAATTATAATCTTTATCATCTCTATACAAAAACCATACATCCTAATAAAAAACTAAATTCATAATCTATAAGCTTTTTTATTTTTCGCCCGCCAAACTCACTCAATCACTCAATCACTCAATCACTCAATCACTCAATCACTCAATCACTCAATCACTCAATCACTCAATCACTCAATCACTCAATCACTCAATCACTCAATCACTCAATCACTCAATCACTCAATCACTCAATCACTCAATCACTCAATCACTCAATCACTCAAACTCACTTAATAACTAATTTAATTATAAACCCATAAAAACATTTAAAGGATTAAAAACTAAAAACAAATAAAAAAACTAAAATTAATTCATAAATAAATATATTAATAAATTTGTATATTAAAAACAAATCCTAATCCAATAAATAAACTAAAATCCAAACTACAATCAACAAATACAAACAAACTAAATATAATTACCAATACTTATAAATATAATTAACACAAACTAATCTTAATCAATAATTTAACCTAAGTAAAAACTAAAAAAACTAAAAAAACTAAAAAAACTAAAAAAACTAAAAAAACTAAAAAAACTAAAAAAACTAAAAAAACTAAAAAAACTAAAAAAACTAAAAAAACTAAAAAAACTAAAAAAACTAAAAAAACTAAAAAAACTAAAAAAACTAAAAAAACTAAAAAAACTAAAAAAACTAAAAAAACTAAAAATAAAAAAAGATATAAACATTAAGAAAGAATAAAATATCAACGATAATTAATCCCTAAAACCCTAAAAACATTTAAATTATTTATAAAAAATCCAACAAATAAAAAATATAAATAAATAATAAAGAATTGATAAAAATAAAAGCTAGTAAATAAATTAAACTATAAAGAATTAATACAAATAGAAGAATAAAAATAAGTAATTAACAAGTCCGCAATGAGCTACTTTCCCCCTGCCAGTAAGGCGTAGTATCATCACCCACGATGTGCTTAGCTTCTTGGTTCGGGATGGATCAAGGCGTCTCCACATCTGTATAATCACGGACATTGTTATTTAAATATTCTTTATAAGAATACTTAAAAAACAATGTTAAGAGCAAGTTTTATAAAAACTCTTATTAAGATTTATTATGAAAAACCTTAACAAGGAAGTGATGCTTAAATAAGATAAGCCAAACGCTCTATTAGTACTGGTCAGCTAAAGGACTTTCATCCATTACACACCCAGCCTATCAAACTAGTAGTCTTCTAGAGAGCTTAGAGAAGATTCATCTTAGAGTTGGCTTCACGCTTAGATGCTTTCAGCGTTTATCCGTTCCAAACTTAGCTACGCTGCGATGCTCTTGGCAGAACAACAGCTACACCAGTGGTTTGTTCAACCCGGTCCTCTCGTACTAGGGTCAAATCTCTTCAATCTTCTTACGCCCACGGCAGATAGGGACCGAACTGTCTCACGACGTTCTGAACCCAGCTCGCGTACCGCTTTAAATGGCGAACAGCCATACCCTTGGGACCTGCTCCAGCCCAGGATGCGATGAGCCGACATCGAGGTGCCAAACCTCCCCGTCGATGTGAGCTCTTGGGGGAGATCAGCCTGTTATCCCCGGGGTACCTTTTATCCTTTGAGCGATGGCCCTTCCACACAGAACCACCGGATCACTAAGACCGACTTTCGTCCCTGCTTGACTTGTATGTCTTGCAGTTAAGCTGGCTTATACCTTTATACTCTACGAACGATTTCCAACCGTTCTGAGCCAACCTTTGTAAGCCTCCGTTATTATTTGGGAGGCGACCGCCCCAGTCAAACTACCCACCAGACATTGTCCCACTTGAGGATAACTCAAGCTGGTTAGCTACCCAAATAAGAAAGAGTGGTATCTCAACAACGGCTCATATACAACTGGCGTCATATACTCAAAGCCTCCCACCTATCCTGCACATTCTTATCCAAATAGCAGTGTCAAGCTGTAGTAAAGGTCCACGGGGTCTTTCCGTCTTGCCGCGGGTAGGAGGAATTTTCACCTCCACTACAATTTCACTGGATCCCTCTTTGAGACAGCTCCCATCTCGTTACGCCATTCATGCAGGTCGGTATTTAACCGACAAGGAATTTCGCTACCTTAGGACCGTTATAGTTACGGCCGCCGTTTACTCGGGCTTCGATCAAGAGCTTCGCTAATGCTAACCCCATCAATTAACCTTCGAGCACCGGGCAGGCGTCACACCCTATACATCCTCTTACGAGTTAGCAGAGTGCTGTGTTTTTGGTAAACAGTCGGGAGGGACTCTTTGTTGTAAGTTTCTTTGCTTTCGGAGTAAATCCTAATACAAAGCGAACCACACCTTATACCGAAGATACGGTGCTATTTTGCAGAGTTCCTTAAAGAGAGTTCTTCCACGCGCCTTAGAATACTCATCCCACCCACCTGTGTCGGTTTACGGTACGGGCAACATTAGCTAAACTTAGAAACTTTTCTTGGCTCGACGGCATCAGCATTACTCTTATCCATCCGAAGACTTCAAAAAGCTTATAGGTTCTCGGAGTATTCTTATACGGATTTGCCTATATAAGCTCCTACGACTTTCAACTAGCACTTCCATCCGCTAGCAATGCTTAGCCCTAAGCGTCCTTCCATCGCACACTAATGTTGGTATTGGAATATTAACCAATTTGCCATCGCCTACCCCTTTCGGACTCGGCTTAGGACCCGACTAACCCTACGATGACGAGCATCGCGTAGGAAACCTTGGGTTTACGGCGTTAATGATTCTCACATTAATTATCGCTACTCATGCCTGCATGCTCACTTCTATTCGCTCCAGCACTCCTTACCGGTATACCTTCGACGCAAATAGAACGCTCTCCTACCACTTGACAAAGTCAAGTCTACAGCTTCGGTACTTACTTTAGCCCCGTTATATTTTCCGCGCAAAATCACTAGACCAGTGAGCTATTACGCTTTCTTTAAAGGATGGCTGCTTCTAAGCCAACCTCCTGGTTGTTTAAGTAACTTCACATCGTTTTCCACTTAAGTAAGATTTAGGGACCTTAGCTGGTAGTCTGGGTTGTTTCCCTCTTGACGACGGATTTTATCACTCGCCGCCTGACTGCTGTGATTACACTAAAGGTATTCGGAGTTTGATAGGGTTTGGTACATTGGTGTATGCCCTAGCCCATTCAGTGCTCTACCCCTTTAGTTACGACACAACGCTATACCTAAATATATTTCGGAGAGAACCAGCTATCACGAAGTTTGATTGGCCTTTCACCCCTATCCACAAGTCATCCGGGGGCTTTTCAACGCCTATCGGTTCAGTCCTCCACTAGTTCTTACACTAGCTTCAACTTGCTCATGGATAGATCACTTCGTTTCGGGTCTGCAGCATCTGACTTAATCGCCCTATTCAGACTCGCTTTCGCTACGGCTTCGCGTGTGCTTAACCTTGCCAGACACCACAACTCGCAGGCTCATTATGCAAAAGGCAGTCCATCACACTGTATTGCTACATAGTGCTCTGAATGATTGTAAGCAAATGGTTTCAGGTTCTATTTCACTCTGATCACCTCAGTTCTTTTCACCTTTCCCTCACGGTACTTGTGCACTATCGGTCTGGTATTAGTATTTAGGGTTGGATCGTGGTCGACCCAGCTTCAGACAGGATTCCTCGTGTCCCGCCCTACTCAGGATACTGCTAGCTAAGGTTTGGTTTTCGTATACGGGACTATCACCCTCTATGGCTACACTTTCCAGAGTGTTCTACTAACCTCACCTATTGCACATTGCAGTCCTACAACCCCCAGTGCAAGCACTGGGTTTGCCCTCTTGCGCTTTCGCTCGCCGCTACTGACGCAATCTCTATTGATTTCTTTTCCTGTAGGTACTAAGATGTTTCAATTCCCTACGTTCGCTCCATTATGGTAGTATATATCTCTATATACTGGGTTGCCCCATTCGGAAATCTACGGATCAAAGCTTCTTGACAGCTCCCCGTAGCTTATCGCAGTCTAGTACGTCCTTCATCGCCTTTACCAGCCAAGGCATCCACCATTCGCTCTTAATAGCTTACCTTTTTTACCTTTTATTCTAAAACGCATCACTTCCTTGTTAAAGTTTTTATAATAAAACCTTACTATCTTAAGACGGAAAGCATTTAAACACTTAATAACTAAATATAGCTAATAAGCTGTGAGTTTAAAACTTATCTTTAATCTTTCAAGATTAAAGCAAAGATAATAATAATTTTATTCTTTAACAAGTCCTGTAAAATTGTTTTTATTAAAACTTGCTTGTGACTCTTAACAATGATAATTCAAATAACATTAAATAAAAGTATTTTATTCAAATATTTTATTTAGCTTAGGTCTTAAAACCTAAAGTAAATATAATTACTCATATACTTACTTTAAGTTTTAAAACTTTTAATTAATTGATAAACAAATCTTTTTTATGGTGGGCCTAACAAGACTTGAACTTGTGACCTCACCCTTATCAGGGGTGCACTCTAACCAGCTGAGCTATAGGCCCTTAATAAATGGTGGAGAATAGCGGGATCGAACCGCTGACCTCCTGCGTGCAAAGCAGGCGCTCTCCCAGCTGAGCTAATTCCCCAAAATTAGCTTTTCATCAATCTTTGAAATCTAAACAAGGATGATTGAGTTTATATGAACTGATAGTTGTGAGACTTATCAGTTTGTACTCTAGAAAGGAGGTGATCCAACCGCAGGTTCTCCTACGGTTACCTTGTTACGACTTCACCCCAGTCGCTGATTCCACTGTGGACGGTAACTAGTTTAGTATTCCGGCTTCGAGTGAAATCAACTCCCATGGTGTGACGGGCGGTGAGTACAAGACCCGGGAACGTATTCACCGTAGCATGGCTGATCTACGATTACTAGCGATTCCGGCTTCATGCTCTCGAGTTGCAGAGAACAATCCGAACTGGGACATATTTTATAGATTTGCTCCACCTCGCGGTATTGCGTCTCATTGTATATGCCATTGTAGCACGTGTGTCGCCCTGGGCATAAGGGCCATGATGACTTGACGTCGTCCACACCTTCCTCCTCCTTACGAAGGCAGTCTATTTAGAGTGCTCGGCCAAACCGTTAGCAACTAAATACGTGGGTTGCGCTCGTTGCGGGACTTAACCCAACATCTCACGACACGAGCTGACGACAGCCGTGCAGCACCTGTCTCTAAGTTCTAGCAAGCTAGCACCCTCATATCTCTATAAGGTTCTTAGGATATCAAGCCCAGGTAAGGTTCTTCGCGTATCTTCGAATTAAACCACATGCTCCACCGCTTGTGCGGGTCCCCGTCTATTCCTTTGAGTTTTAATCTTGCGACCGTACTCCCCAGGCGGTATGCTTAATGCGTTAGCTGCATTACTGAGATGACTAGCACCCCAACAACTAGCATACATCGTTTAGGGCGTGGACTACCAGGGTATCTAATCCTGTTTGCTCCCCACGCTTTCGCGCCTTAGCGTCAGTTAAGTTCCAGCAGATCGCCTTCGCAATGGGTATTCTTGGTGATATCTACGGATTTTACCCCTACACCACCAATTCCATCTGCCTCTCCCCCACTCTAGATTACCAGTTTCCCAAGCAGTTCAACGGTTAAGCCGTTGGATTTCACAAGAGACTTGATAATCCGCCTACGCGCCCTTTACGCCCAGTGATTCCGAGTAACGCTTGCACCCTCCGTATTACCGCGGCTGCTGGCACGGAGTTAGCCGGTGCTTATTCCTTAGGTACCGTCAGAATTCTTCCCTAAGAAAAGGAGTTTACGCTCCGAAAAGTGTCATCCTCCACGCGGCGTTGCTGCGTCAGGGTTTCCCCCATTGCGCAATATTCCCTACTGCTGCCTCCCGTAGGAGTCTGGACCGTGTCTCAGTTCCAGTGTGACTGATCATCCTCTCAGACCAGTTAAGCGTCATAGCCTTGGTGAGCCATTACCTCACCAACTAGCTGATACTATATAGTCTCATCCTACACCGAAAAACTTTCCCTATTCAACTTGTGTTAAATAGGAGTATAGAGTATTAGCAGTCGTTTCCAACTGTTGTCCTCTTGTGTAGGGCAGATTAACTATACCTTACTCACCCGTGCGCCACTAATCCACAACTAGCAAGCTAGTTGCTTCATCGTTCGACTTGCATGTATTAGGCACGCCGCCAGCGTTCACTCTGAGCCAGGATCAAACTCTCCATAAAAATTATAGATAGTTTAATCTTTTTCTTCAAAGAAAAAGTATTTTAAAGATTAATAAAATAATCTTTGAATTATTCGTATGATAGATTTACATTATAAAATAATATAAATCTCTGGCTCAATCGATCACTTATTTAGATTTCAAAGATTGACTATAAGATTTGATTAACAATATTAATAATTTAAAGAACAATTTAAAAATTAGAGATTGAAATATCTTAATTTTTAACTACCTTTTTTTAAAAAAAGGAAATGAAATTATATCTATATAAGCTTAAAGTTTTATTAGGTTAGAGGAAAAGATATGGAGGATATAAATTAAAAAAATAAAAACATTAAAAGGGTTTGATTTGAAAAATAGTATTTTAGAAATTTTAAGTGGATTTTCGCAGCTTTAGTTTTAATAAGTAATTTAAAAGAAAGTGGAAATGGTGGAAGGGATTGAGAGAGAAAGAAAAAGAAAGGGGGATGGGGAGGTAGAAAATGGTATAAATTTATTTTAAAAATAAAAATTTGTTTTTTGCAAGAGGTTGTGGTGTGTATATAAATTTATTTTTATATACACATATAGTAAAGAAATTATTTTTGTCCTATATAAATAAAATGTTGGACACTACCTTCAAAATTATAAAGATTGATGAGTTCGTAATCTCCCCAAAATAATGGCTTAAATGGTTTAAATTTTTCTTTTAATTCTTCAATGTTATTTGTAAAATTAATATAAGTTGATTCTCCATTAATTCTTGGGCTAGACTTTACCTCCATCAGGCCATTTTCGCTAACATTTCCTGTGGTAAATTCTTGGTATGCTTTTGAAGTTATCATGGTTGCAAATATTATAGCTTTATCATTGCACAATTGATAAAATTCATCTATAGTTTGTTTAAAACTTTCATTTGGAAGATAATATAAACTTTGATTTGCAAAAATAAAATCCATTTTAACATTAAACAGATCTTTAAAGCTAGAATTTGGAGTAATTACATGAAAATTTTCTGTAATTAATTTTGGATCATTTTTCCAAGTATTTTCTAAACTAGGAACTATATCTAAACCATATGCTTTAATACCCCCCCCTGTTATATCTTGAAAATATTTAGAATGAACACCATTTCCACATCCAAAATCAAGCAAATTTCCACTCGTTTTATTTAACTTGTACTTTAAAATTCTTTCATAAAATCTAATAACATGTCCATCAGGATATTGCAATCCATACCCTTCATTGTCATATTTTTTTGTATATCCAGATAATGAATTATCCATTATTTCTCCTTTAAATTTTGATTTGCAATTATACAATAATTGATTATATTTTTTTCTTTTTAAAAAAATTTACACAAAATAAAACTACAAAACTAAAAATCAATAAAATCAAACTATATATATGTGCGGTTGTAAAATCTAAATTTTCCATACTTTCATAAATAGCTATACTTGCTACTTTAGTTTCACCGCTTAATGAACCTCCTATCATTAACACTATGCCAAATTCGCCCATAGTATGAGCAAAAGTGATAACCAAAGCACTCATTATAGCTGGTTTTATACTTGGTAAAATCACTTTAAAAAGAGTCTCTAAAGCACTTTTTCCTAAAGAATAACTTGCTTCTATAATATTTTTTGGAAGAGCTAACATAGCTGAATATAAAGGATTAAACATAAAAGGTAAAGAATAAATACAACTAGCGATCACTAATCCTTCAAAAGTAAAAGCCAAAGATATATTAAAATTTTTCTCTAAAAATTCTCCTACTATGGAATATTTTGAAAATAAAATTAAAAGATAAAAACCTATGACAGATGGTGGTAAAACTAAAGGTAAAGATATAAGTGTTTCTAAAAAATTTTTGAATTTAAATTTTTTAAAAGCAAAAAACCAAGCAAGAAAAATACAAAATAAAAATAAAACCACACAAGTAATAAAAGATAATTTAATGGAAACCAAAAAAGGTTCCCAATCTATACTTTCTAAATTTTTCAACACTTTTTAGACTTTATTTTACTTTCCTAAATTTGGCTCCATTTCTATTATTTTCCATGGAAGTCCTTGAGTATTTAGCTCATCCATAAAAGCTTTAGCGTTAAATTCTTCCATATTAAATACGCCTTGTCCGCTCCAAATTCCTTTAGCTATAAGCTTTGCTCCTATCATTGCAGGAACTCCAGTAGTATAACTTACAGCTTGTGCACCTGTTTCTTTAAAACATTCTTCGTGATTGCAAACATTATAAATATAAATTTGTTTATCTTTGCCATCTTTAACGCCTCTTATAACACACCCTATGTTTGTATATCCTTTTGTTCTAGGACCTAAGCTAGCAGGATCAGGAAGCAAAGTCTTTAAAAATTCTATAGGAATTATTTCTACACCTTTGTGCATTATAGGTTTAATGCCAAGCATCCCAACATTTTCTAAACATTTCATATGAGTTAAATAACTTTGTCCAAAAGTCATAAAAAATCTTATTCTTTTTAAGCCTTTTATATTTTTTACTAAGCTTTCTAATTCTTCATGATAAAGCAAATAACTATCTTTTACTCCAACCTCTGGATAATCCCATTCCATTTTGATTTCCATAGGTTTTGTTTCTATCCATTTTCCATTTTCCCAGTATCTTCCATTTGCAGATACTTCTCTTAAATTTATTTCAGGATTGAAATTTGTAGCAAAAGCATAACCATGATCTCCTGCATTGCAATCTAATATATCTATATAATGAATTTCATCAAATAAATTTTGTTGTGCATAAGCACAAAATACATTAGTTACACCAGGATCAAAACCACTTCCTAAAAGCCCTAAAATTCCAGCTTCTTTAAATTTTTCATTTCTTGCCCATTGTTCTTTATATTCAAATTTTGCTAAATCAGGATGTTCATAATTTGCTGTATCTACATAATGAATTTTTGCTTTTATGCAAGCATCCATCAAGCTTAAATCTTGATAAGGTAAAGCTACATTTAGTAAAATTTGAGCACCAGTTTTTTTAATGAGTTCTACTACAGCTTCACTATCATCAGCATCAATTTGCGCAGTTTGAATTTCCACTCCCAAGCGTTCTTTTATAAATTTAGCTATTTCATCACATTTGCTTTTTGTTCTACTTGCTAAAGTTATTTTGCTAAATACTTCTGAATTCATAGCGCATTTTACAGTAGCTACTCTACTTACCCCACCAGCTCCTATTATTAAAAGATTTTTCATTTTTTATCCTCTAAAAATTTTAAATTATTGTAACAAAAAAACTTTTTATATTATTTTATAACAAAATAAAATCTAATATTATAATATATTATTAATATAAAATTAGTAAAATAATTACTTTAAATTTTATAAGGCTAGTTATGAATTTACAAAATGTTACATTTTCTCTACCTATTATTACAACTTTTGTTACTTATGCTTTTTTAATGCTTTTTATTGGGTTTTATTTTTATAAAAAAAATAAAAATAGTAAAGATTATTTTTTAGGCAATGCGTCTATGGGTCCAGTTGTATCTGCACTTAGCGCAGGAGCTTCTGACATGAGTAGTTGGCTTTTGATGGCATTTCCTGGAGCTTTATATGCAGCTGGACTTGGACAAATTTACATCGCCATTGGTTTAACCTTTGGAATGTTTTTAAATTGGACATTTGTTGCTAAAAGATTAAAAATATTTTCTCAAATTGCAAAAGAATGCATCACTATACCTGATTTTTTTGAAACGCGTTTTTGTGATGATAAGCATATTTTAAGAACCATAGGCTCTATTGTAATTTTAATATTTTTTACTATTTATATTAGCGCTGGTTTGGTTAGTGGCGCAAAATTATTTGAAAGCGTATTTGGCTTATCTTACATTTTAGCATTGAGTATAGGCTTTATAATTATCGTTCTTTATACATTTTTAGGAGGATACAAAGCAGTTTGCTGGACTGATATGCTCCAAGGATTATTAATGATGGGATCTTTAATCGCAATTCCTTTAGTGATGATTTATGAGCTAGGGGGCTTTGGGGAGGCTTTTTCTACCATAAACGAAATTAAACCGCAAGCTTTTGGCTTAGATGGTGGAGGATGGATTGTTGTTATTTCAACTCTTGCATGGGGTCTTGGATATTTTGGACAACCACATATTTTAATAAGATTTATTTCCATTAAAAATATAAAAGAAATTCCAACTGCTACTTTTATAGGGATAAGCTGGATGGTTGTATCTTTATTTGGTGCTGCAATGATAGGATTTTTAGGAATAGCTTATATTTATAAATTTGATCTTAGCCTAGATGATCCTGAAAGAATTTTTATAGTAATGTCGCAAATTCTTTTCAACCCTTGGGTTGCTGGAATTTTACTCTCTGCAATCTTAGCAGCTATCATGAGCACTGCAAGCTCTCAACTTTTAGTATGTGCTTCTAGTTTGGTACAAGATTTTTACACTCAAATTTTAAAGAAAAAAACAAGCGATTTAAAAATCACATTTTTATCTCGCTTTGGTGTTTTGATTGTCGCTATAATGGCTTTTTTGCTTTCTTTAGACACTCAAAGTCAAATTTTAAGTATAGTTTCATATGCTTGGGCTGGATTTGGTGCTAGTTTTGGAAGCGTGATACTTTTTTCCTTATTTTATAAAAATATGAGCAAAGAAGGCGCTATGGCTGGTATGATAAGTGGTGCATTAACTGTTATAATGTATAAACATTTTGGTGTGTATTTTTTAGAAATTTATGAAATCATCCCTGGATTTTTAGTAGCAAGTATTTGTATTATTATATTTAGCTGGATTTTTAAAGCACATGAAAATACACTCAGACACTATGAAAAAATGCAAAAAGAGTTGTAATGTTTAAATCGTTTTTCGCATCAAAACAATGGGCTTTATGGGCATATTTAGGCTTATTTTTTCTGCTTGGATCTTTATTAGCTCAAACATCTATTAATGTAGCTATTAATGAATGGTATAAAGATTTTTATGATGTTTTGCAAAATGCTAAAGATCACAACATTAATGATTTTTATCATTTTATAAAGCAATTTTTATATTTAGCCTTGCCTTATGTTTTAATAGCTACTATTACACAATATTTTGGAAGCATTTATGCCTTTAAATGGCGTGAAGCTATGACTTTTGATTATATTAAATTTTGGCAAAAAAAAGATGATAATATAGAAGGTAGCTCACAAAGAATTCAAGAAGATATTTATAATTTTTCAAAAATTATCGAAAGCTTAGGACTTGCTTTTGTAAAAGCTTTAATGACTTTAATTGCTTTTATACCAATATTATGGATGCTTAGCGAGCATGTAAATTTGCCTATTTTAAAAGATATTAAAGGCTCTTTGGTATGGATAGCATTTTTGGTTTCTTTAGGAGGATTGGTTATATCTTGGTTTGTAGGTATTAAACTTCCAGGACTTGAATATAATAACCAAAAAGCAGAAGCAGCATTTAGAAAAGAACTTGTATATGCTGAAGATGATAGAAAAAATTACGCAAACGATGAAAGCATCGTAAGCCTTTTTACAGGACTTAAAATAAATTATAAAAGATTGTTTTTACACTATGGATATTTTAATATATGGCTTTATTTATTTGAACAAATTATGGTTATAGTGCCTTTTTTGATTATGGCTCCAAGCTTGTTTTTAGGAGTTATACAACTTGGCATCATTATACAAGTTGGCAATGCTTTTGATCAAGTAAGAAGTTCTTTTAGTATTTTTATAACAAATTGGACAACTATCACTCAACTACGCAGTATTTACAAGCGTTTAGATGAATTTGAAAAAAATATTGAGTATAGAAAATAATTTTTTATTTTTAAAATATAAAATGCTATAAATTTATAAAAATTCAATTTAATGAAAATAATTTTAAGCTAAAATTTTACTTTTTATTGTGTATAATTAAACATTTTATTTTAAATAAGGAGTTTTATTGGACCCCAGTCAATATTTAGACTTAAATCAAACTTTACCTGCAGTTGCCTCGCTTGATGTAGGCTATTCTACTTTTATGATTATTGTTGCATTAGTTTTAGTGCTTTTAAATGGCTTTTTTGTTCTTTCTGAATTTAGCATTGTAAAAGTAAGAAGATCAAAACTTGAAGAAATGATCAAAGAAAAAAAACCAAATGCAAAAAAAGCTTTAGATGTCACTTCTAAACTTGATACTTATCTTAGTGCTTGTCAATTAGGTATTACCTTAAGCTCACTTGCTCTTGGGTGGATAGGCGAACCTGCTATTGCTAAAATTCTTGAAGTGCCACTAACAAATTTAGGACTCGCTCCAGCATTGGTTCATACTATAGCCTTTATCATAGCATTTGCGACAATAACTTTACTTCATGTAGTTTTAGGAGAATTAGTTCCAAAAAGTATAGCCATAACCATAGCTGATAAAGTTGTTTTATGGATAGCTAGACCTTTGCATTTATTTTGGTTGCTTTTTTTACCTTTCATTAAAACCTTTGATTTTTTAGCAGCAATTTCTCTAAAAATTATAGGTATAAAACCTGTAAAAGAGCATGAATTAACTCACTCTGAAGAAGAAATTAAATTTATAGCTAGTGAAAGTCAAAAAGGGGGAATTTTAGATGAATTTGAAACCGAAATCATACGCAATGCAGTTGATTTTTCAGATACCGTTGCAAAAGAAATCATGACTCCAAGAAAAGATATGATTTGTCTTAATAAACAAAAAAGTTATGAAGAAAATATGCAAGTAGTTTCAAAACATAAACATACTCGTTTTCCTTATATAGATGGTTCTAAAGATGTCATTTTAGGTATGGTACACATTAGAGATATCATGCAAAATGAATTTAATGGACGCAAAAAAAATCTTGATGATTTTTTAATTAAAATGATACTAGTTCCAGAAAATATCAGCATTTCAAAAATTTTATTTATGATGAATAAAGAGCAAGTTCATACTGCATTAGTCGTAGATGAATATGGCGGAACTGCTGGAATTTTGACTATGGAAGATATTATGGAAGAAATTATTGGCGATATCAATGATGAACATGATGATTCTAGTCCAAATTATAAAAAACTAGCAGAAAATATTTATGAATTTCAAGGTCGTTATGAAATTAGCGGTGTTGAAGAACTTCTAGATATTAATTTTAATGAAGAATTAGAACAAGTAACAATAGGTGGCTATGTATTTAATCTTCTTGGTAGATTACCAGTAGTTGGCGATAAAATAGATGATGAATTTTGTCACTATGAAGTTAAAAAAATGGATGGCAATAGCATAGCACGCATTAAAGTTGTACGCAAAAATAATATAGATGAAGAATAATTCTTCATCTATAAAAAATCTCTAAAATCTACTTTTATTTAAGGTTTATCAATGAAAACTAACATAATTAAAGAAGAAATAACAAATTTTATAAAAGATTGCAAGAGTATTTATATTGCTTCTATTAATTTAAAAAATGAATCTGTATGTTCTTATACTCCAATTATCCATATCAATGATGAATTTTTTATTTATATTAGTGAGATTGCTGAACATTACGAAGGGATTAAACATAATAACAATAATATAGAAATAATGTTCATAGAAGATGAAAAATACTCATCTAATATTTATGCTAGAAAAAGAGTTAAATTTAAAACAAATGCACAAGAAATTCATAGAGAAGATGAAAAATTTAATTTCATTTTTGAAAATTTCATAAAACAAAATCCTCAAGATGAGACTATTAAAATCATTAAAAATATGCAAGATTTTCATTTATTTCAACTGATTTTTAAAAAAGGAAGATTTGTAAAAGGTTTTGGACAAGCTTATGATATAAATGAAGATAATATCATTTTAGCAAATTCAAAAGAACATAAAAATCCAAGATGAAAATTTTCATCTTGGAATAAATAGATTATCCATTTCTTTTTTTGATAATCTCTTCTGAAACATTTTTTGGAACTTCATCATAGTGATCAAATTCCATAGAATAAGTAGCTCTACCTTGAGTTTGACTTCTAAGATCAGTTGAATATCCAAACATCTCAGCTAATGGACAAAACGCTGTGATGATTTTATTACCACCTCTTTCATCCATAGAATTTACTTGACCACGGCGTTTGTTTAAATCACCGATTACATCCCCCATATACTCTTCAGGAGTTTCAACTTCAACTTTCATCATAGGTTCTAATATCACAGCACCAGCTTTTCTAGCACCTTCTTTAAATCCCATAGAAGCAGCAAGTTTAAATGCCATTTCAGAAGAATCAACCTCATGATAAGATCCATCATAAACAGTTACTTTTACATCTTCAACTGGATACCCAGCTAAAACACCATTTTGTAAAGCTTCTTGTATACCTTTATCAACAGCTGGTATGTATTCTTTTGGTATAACACCACCTTTAATATCATTTACAAATTCATATCCACTACCTGGCTCAAGTGGTTCAAGTCTTAAGAATACATGACCATATTGACCTCTACCGCCTGATTGTTTAGCGTATTTGTATTCTTGTTCAACTGTTTTTCTAATAGTTTCACGATAAGCAACCTGAGGTTGTCCAACTTCAGCTTCGACTTTAAATTCTCTAAGCATACGATCAACAATGATTTCTAGGTGAAGCTCACCCATACCTGAAATGATAGTTTGACCACTTTCTTCATCAGTAGAAACTCTAAAGCTAGGATCTTCTTGTGCTAATTTATTTAGAGCAATAGACATTTTTTCTTGATCAGCTTTTGTTTTTGGCTCAACCGCAACAGAAATAACAGGATCTGGAAAATCCATTCTTTCTAAGATAACTTTATCTTTTTCACTAGCTAAAGTATCACCTGTTAAAGTATCTTTTAAACCAACTACAGCTCCAATTTCTCCAGCATATAAAGTTTTAATTTCTTCTCTTTTGTTAGAGTGCATTTTTAAAAGACGGCCAATTCTTTCTTTTTTATCTTTTGTAGAATTATACGCATAAGAACCACTTTCTAAGCTTCCTCTATAAACACGCACGAAAGTTAATTGTCCAACAAAAGGATCTGTCATAATCTTAAACGCAAGTCCTGCAAATTCTCCATCATCGGTTGATTTTACAGAAACTTCTGTACCATCTTCATATTCACCTTTGATGTTTGCAACTTCATCAGGAGCTGGCAAATAAGCCACAACAGCATCAAGTAAAGGTTGAACACCTTTATTTTTAAATGCTGTTCCACAAAGCATAGGAACTATACTTAAATTTAAACAACCTGCTTTAATACCTGCTTTAATTTCTTCTTGAGTTAATTCTTCTCCACCTAAATATTTTTCCATCAATTCATCAGATGTTTCCGAAACAGCTTCAACCATTTTAACACGATACTCTTGAGCTTTTTCTTGTAATTCAGCTGGAATTTCTTTTTCTACATAGTCAGTTGGTTTAGTATCATCTTCCCAAACTAAAGCTTTCATAGTAACTAAATCTATAACACCTTTAAATTCGTCTTCAGCGCCTATTGGAATTTGAATTGGAACAGGATTAGCCTTTAATCTATTTTTAATTTGATCTTCAACATTGTAAAAATTTGCTCCGATTCTATCCATTTTATTAACAAATACTATTCTAGGAACACCATATTTATTTGCTTGTCTCCAAACGGTTTCGCTTTGAGGTTGAACACCACCAACAGAACAAAATACAGCTACAGCACCATCTAAAACACGCATAGATCTTTCAACTTCAATTGTAAAATCAACGTGGCCTGGAGTGTCTATAAGATTTATTTGATGATCTTTCCAAAAACAAGTTGTAGCAGCAGAAGTAATAGTAATACCTCTTTCTTTCTCTTGCTCCATCCAGTCCATAGTAGCAGCACCATCATGAACTTCACCTATTTTATGACTCATACCAGTGAAAAATAAAATTCTTTCACTAGTAGTAGTTTTTCCTGCATCAATATGTGCTGCAATACCTATATTTCTAACTCTTTTTAAAGGAGTACTTCTTGACATACTTTCTTCTCCTTATTACCAACGATAGTGAGCAAATGCTTTATTTGCTTCAGCCATTTTATATGTATCTTCTTTTTTCTTAAATGAAGCACCTTTGCTATTTGCAGCATCTAATAACTCAGCTGCTAATTTTTCTATCATTGTTCTTTCGCTTCTTTTTCTAGCAAAAGATATAATCCATCTTATAGCTAAAGCTTGTTGTCTAGCCGGACGAACTTCAACTGGAACTTGATATGTAGCTCCACCAACACGGCGAGATTTAACTTCTAATAAAGGCTTTATATTTTCTATAGCATCATTAAAAATTTCAATACCTTTTTTTTCGCCACCTTTTTTATCAATAGCTTCTAAAGCACCATACATTATAGTAGTAGCTGTGCTTTTTTTACCATCATACATTAAAGAATTAATGAATTTTGTGATTACTTTATTTCCATAAATCGGATCAGGCAAGACTTCTCTTACCGGAGCTTTTCTTCTTCTCATAATTATTCCTTCAAATTTATAATTTTACTCAAACAAAATCAAATCTAACGGATTTGTCTGTATATTGATTACTTAGCAGCTGCTTTAGGGCGTTTAGCACCATACTTAGAACGAGAAACTGTTCTTTTTGCAACACCTGCAGTATCTAATGCACCACGAACGATGTGGTACTTAACACCTGGTAAGTCTTTTACCCTACCACCTCTTACTAAAACAATACTATGTTCTTGTAAGTTATGACCTTCACCACCAATATAACTAATAACCTCAAAGCCACTTGTAAGTCTTACTTTGGCAACTTTTCTTAACGCTGAGTTTGGTTTTTTAGGGGTTGTAGTATAAACCCTAGTGCAAACTCCCCTTCTTTGTGGGCAATTTTTAAGCGCTGGAGATTTAGATTTTTCTAAAACTTTTTTACGCTCTTTTCTAACCAATTGATTTATGGTTGGCACAGTAATTCCTTTCATTAATAAAATAATAAACTTTAGATATTATCTAAATTTTACTTATAAAATTATAAACTATCAAGCTCTTGTTGTAACTTATTTAAAAACACACTCACATGATAAGCATCATTAACTGCATGATTTACATTTATACTAAAAGGAATTAAAATATTATTGTTTTCTTTAATGATTTTACCGCTAGTAAAAATGGGAAAATAGTATTTATCTTTTTTAGGTAAGTGTAATGAAAAATTCTCAAAAGCTATCCAAGGAATAGCAGAAATATTAAAAGTATTATTGATGATATTTTTTATAAACATTTGTTTGTTATTTTCTAATAATCTTATATCCTCTTCATATAGATTTAAAAAATCTTTTAAATCTTTTTGATATGTAGTCCAAAGAACAGAAAAAGTTTTAGTATCTTTATGAAAAATTGTATAAGAAGGATGAATAATATCGTAACATATCAATTTTTCATTCTCATCCAAGCTTAACCTAAATTCTTCAAATTGATTTACACTTTTACTAATACAATAAATCCAACAAGGATAAAATTTTAAATTATTTTTACATATAAAAGAATAAAAAGAGGTGATATTTAATTTAACAGTAAGTTCAAAAGAACATGGAATATTTTGTGTATAAAACTCAAAATGCTCTTTTCTTTTATATTTATCTAAATTAACTTTTTTAAACATAAAAATTCCAAAAAAATCCTAGCAAAAATGCTAGGATAAAATACTAATTTTGCTGTTTAAGTTTTAAATTTTGCTCTCCATAAAGCCCAGTACCAACAGGTATCATACGACCTAAAATAACATTTTCTTTTAAGTCTTCTAAGTAATCAAATTTACCAGCAATACTAGCTTCTGTTAAAACTTTAGTTGTTTCTTGGAAAGAAGCAGCAGAGATCACACTATCGCTACCTATAGCTGCTCTTGTTACACCAAGTAAAACTGGCTCAGCTACAGCTGGTTCTCCACCATATTTTAAAATTCTCTCATTTTCTTCTCTGAATTTTCTTCTTGAAACCAAATCTCCAACTATAAAATTAGTATGACCACTATCTACTATTTTTACTTGTCTTAACATTTGAGAAACTATAATTTCAATATGTTTATCTGAAATTACAACACCCTGCCCACGATAAACTTGCTGAATTTCTGATATAAGATAATAATGCAACGCTTTTTCACCTAAAATTCTAAGTACATCATGGCTTGAAACAACACCATCGGTTAATTTCTCACCTGCATGGATAAATTCTCCATCTCTTACTTGAATGCGTCTTGATTTATCAATTAAATATTCTGCACTACTGCCATCTTCAGCTTGAATGATAATTCTTTCTTTAGATCTTAAAGGCTTGTCAAATCTTACAACACCATCTATCTCAGCGATAACCGCAGTATTTTTTGGTTTTCTTGCTTCAAATAATTCTGAAACTCTTGGAAGACCACCTGTAATATCTTTTGATTTTGTAGCAGCTTTTGGAGTCTTAGCTAAAATATCAGCTTGCTTAACTTTATCGCCATCATTTACATAAATAACAGTCTTAGGCTCTAATTGATAACGGATCATTTTTCCTTTATCTCCTAAAACTAAGATAGCAGGGCGCACTCCGCTTGGTAAATATTCATTTATCACTAAAGATCTCTTACCTGTTGCTTCATCAATTTGCTCATCAGCACTATAACCTGATTCTATATCTTCAAAGCTGATAGTTCCATTTATCTCAGCAATAACAGTATTATTATAAGCATCCCATTCAGCAATTACTACTTTATCTTCTTTGCTTGATTTAGCAATAATAGTCTTAGGATCACTAATCACTGAGCTATCATTAAATTCAATCACAGAATCTCTTGGTATATAATGTCTTTTTGCTTCACGATCATTTTCATCAGCAATTACAACAAATACACCTTTTTCTTTAACTATATCACCTTTTTTGAGGTTTTTAATTCTGTCTAAACCATCACCTTTAAGAATATAAAATTTCAAAGTTCCTTTTGCACCAGCAATGATATCTTGAGTTATTGGATCGCCATCATTTACAAGTAATTCACTTGCATATGGAATACGATTTGGTATGTTCCAACCTTCTTTGATGACTTCTACAATACTTTCATTTTCACCAACTTCATCTCCATTGTTATATGGAATATATAATTTTCCTTCAATATTTCCACTAACTCCAGCAAGCTCATTAGCTTTAGCTAGATCATATTTTCTTAAGATGAATTTTGATTCATTATTTTTATTTTTTATACTTACAATCACATCTTCATAAGCATACTCAACATTAATCACACCTTTAAAAGGCGCTTTAATTTTTGGTTCTACAAGTAAAACAGCAGCATTGCGGTGATTTGCAACGATAGTTTTACCTTGTCTATCTTTGTAAGTATTTAAATTATAAAATCTCACAAAACCTTCTTTATGAGCCACAACTTGACGATCTTGTAAATCAGTACTTGCTGTACCACCACTATGGAAAGTTCTAAGAGTAAGCTGAGTTCCAGGCTCTCCAATTGATTGAGCTGAGATAATACCTACTGCTTCACCTGGTTTTACAAGCTTTCCTTCGCCTAAGTTAATACCATAGCATTTTGAACAAACACCTTTTTTAGCTTTACAAGTGATAGGGGTTCTTATGCTTACACTTTTTACGCCACTTTCAACTATAATTTTTGCTTTTTCTTCATCTATCAAAGTGCCTTCAGAAAATAAAATTTCATTCGTAATAGAATCAATAATATTTTCAGCTAAAACTCTTCCTAAAATTCTCTCTTCTAAAGTTTCAATTACCACACCATCTGCTGTAATTTCATTGATTTCAACACCTTCATGTGCACCACAATCATCTATAGTAACTTTTACATTTTGAGCAACATCTATAAGTTTTCTTGTTAAATAACCCGCATTTGCTGTTTTTAAAGCAGTATCTGCCAAACCTTTTCTAGCACCATGAGTAGAAATAAAATACTCAAGAACATTAAGTCCTTCACGGAAATTTGAGATAATAGGCGTTTCTATAATAGAACCATCAGGTTTTGCCATCAAACCTCTCATAGCAGCTAGCTGAGAAATTTGAGCAGCAGAACCTCTAGCACCAGAATCAGCCATCATATAAATAGAATTAAATCCTTCTTTATCTTTTTTGATTAAATCCATCATATCTTTAGAAAGAATATTATTAGTACTTTTCCAAATATCAATGATTTTATTGTATCTTTCACCTGAAGTGATAAGTCCTAAATTATATGAATTTTGAATTTCTCTAACTTGTTTTTTTGCTTCATCAATATTTTTTTGTTTTTGCTCTGGCACGATTATATCTGCTATTGATATTGAAATACCTGCTTTTGTAGCATATTCAAACCCAAGATCTTTAAGCTTATCTAAAAAGCTTGCGCTAACTTCTAATCCGCCTACTTTATACACATAATCAACCAAAGCAGCAATGTCTTTTTTCTTCATAACTTTATTCCACATATTTTCTGGAACAAAATCAGGTAAGATAGATTTAATAATCAATCTACCAGCAGTTGTAGTAACTTTTCTACCATCAACGACACTCTTAATACTTGCATGTATATCTAAAGATTTAGCTTCTAAAGCTATCATTACTTCTTCTATACCAGTGCAAATTTTATGCTCACCTTTAGCACCATCTTTTTCTAAAGATAAATAATAAATTCCTAAAACCATATCTTGAGATGGAACAGTTACTGATCTACCACTAGCAGGTAATAATATATTCATAGAAGAAAGCATCAACACTTTACATTCAGCAATTGCTTCTTGAGATAAAGGCACATGAACAGCCATTTGATCACCATCAAAGTCAGCATTAAAAGCAGCACAAACTAAAGGATGAAGTTGTATGGCTTTACCTTCAACAAGTACTGGATGAAATGCTTGTATAGAAAGCTTATGAAGAGTTGGAGCACGATTAAGCATAACAGGGTGACCTTTAACTACCTCTTCTAAACACTCCCAAACTTCATTAGTTTTGTTTTCTATCATTTTTTTAGCTTGTTTTACAGTAGTTGCATAACCTTTTTCTTCAAGCTTTGCTAATAAATGTGGTTTAAATAATTCTAAAGCCATTTTTTTAGGAAGACCACATTGATCCATTCTAAGTTTTGGACCCACAACAATAACGCTACGACCTGAAAAATCCACCCTTTTACCTAAAAGATTTTGTCTAAAACGACCTTGTTTACCTTTTATAATCTCGCTTAAAGATTTCAATGGACGCTTGTTTGCACCTTTTACAGCATTTGCTCTTCTACCATTATCAAATAAAGCATCAACAGCCTCTTGAAGCATTCTTTTTTCGTTTCTTATAATGATTTCTGGCGCATCAAGCTCCATCAGCCTTTTTAAACGAGTATTTCTATTAATAACTCTTCTATATAAATCATTCACATCAGAAACTGCAAATTTTCCACCATCTAAAGCTACTAAAGGTCTTAAATCTGGTGGTAAAACTGGTAAATTTGTAATCATCATCCATTCAGGGCGATTTGGCACTACTTCATCACTATTTGTATTACTATTTAAATTACTATTTAAAAAATTCTCAACTACTTTTAAGCGTTTAATAATAGTTTTTTTCTTTGCTTCAGAATTAGTTGAAGCAATATCTTCTTTTAATTGATTTAAAAGCGCAACAAGATCCAAATTTGCTAGTAAATCTCTAACAACTTCTCCACCCATTCTAGCTTTAAAACCACTACTTTCATAGCGTTGCATTAAATTTAAATATTGTTCTTCATTTAAAACATCACAAAATTCAACTTTTTTAGAATTTTCATTATCATAGTATGCTTCACCTGGATTTTCAACTATATACGCTTCATAATACAATACGCGTTCTAAATCTTTCATCTTAACACCAAGTAAAGTTCCAATACGACTAGGTAAAGAATTTACATACCAAATATGAGCTACAGGAGTTACTAATTCAATATGCCCCATTCTAGAACGACGCACTTTTGAGCTTGTAACTTCTACACCACATTTTTCACATTTAATGCCCTTAAAACGCATTTTTTTATATTTACCACAAAGACACTCATAATCTCTAACAGGACCAAATATCTTTGCACAAAACAAACCATCTCTTTCAGGCTTTAAAGTTCTATAATTAATGGTTTCAGGTTTTTTTACTTCACCATAAGACCAAGATTTAATTTTTTCTGGACTTGCAAGTCTTAATTGAAAAGCTTCAAAGTCTCTTGGTCTGCCATCTTCTTTTATTTCGATAGGTTTAAATTTACTCATTATTCTCATCCTTATCAAAAATCTCAACATCTAAAGCAAGAGATTTTAATTCATTTGTAAGTACAAAGAATGTTTCTGGGATACCCGTAGCTGGAACATTCTCACCTTTTGTTAAAGCTTTATAAGCACTAAATCTACCTTCAACATCATCAGATTTTATTGTTAACATCTCTCTTAAAGTATGTGCAGCACCATAAGCTTCTAAAGCCCAAACTTCCATTTCACCAAATCTTTGCCCACCAAATAAAGCTTTACCACCAACAGGCTGTTGGGTAACAAGACTATAAGGCCCTGTGCTTCTTGCGTGAACTTTTTCATCTACTAAGTGATGAAGTTTTAACATATACATACATCCTACATGCACACGCTCTGCCATTTTTTCTCCAGTTCTTCCATCATAAAGCTCGCTTTTTCCATCCATAGCTATTTTTGCCATTTCAAAAAGCTTGCCAAATTCTTCAACAGTTACACCTTCAAAAACAGGAGTTGCAAATTTAACACCTTTAGTCCAATCTCTTGCATAGGCAATTAATTGATCATCATTTAAACTTTCTACAAATTTCTTTTCTAAAGTCAATCTTGACACGCTACAAATTTCAAGAATTTTTGTGCGCAATTGTTTAATAAAATCTTTTTGTTTTTTGTCAAATATTTCTTGAATTTGATCACCAAGTCTCATGCCAACTATACCTAAGTGGCTTTCAAGAATTTGGCCAATATTCATACGACTTGGAACACCCAAAGGGTTTAAAGCTATATCAATAGGTCTTCCATCAGGTAAATATGGCATATCAACTTCAGGAACGATATTTGAAACTATACCTTTATTTCCATGGCGTCCAGCCATTTTATCACCAACTTTGAGTTTTCTTTTGGTTGCTATATAAACTTTTACAAGCTTGACCACACCACTTGGTAAAATATCATCTTTTTCTAAAATTTCAAGTTTTTCATCATGTTCTGTTTTTAATTTTTTCTTTTCATTTTGGAAATGATTTTTTAATTCTTCGTATTCTTTTTGAACATCTTTAGAATATGCTTTTACCAAAGAATTTAGCGCAAAGCGATTAATTTTTTCAAGTTCTTTAATATCAACCTTTGCACCTTTTTTGTATTTTTTACCATTTATTTCTTCATCTGAATTTAAAGCAGACTTAGACAGTAAAGAACAAACTCTTAAAGTTTCTTCTCTATCCATCATTAAAAGTCTATCATGGTGCTCTTTTTCTAAATTTAACTTTTCTTCATCATAAGCTTTTATAGCTCTAGCATCTTTTTCGTAACCTTTTTTGGTAAAAATCTTCACATCAACAACAACACCCTCCATAGAAGCAGTTGCATATAAAGATTTATTTACCACATGGCCAGCTTTTTCACCAAAAATAGCTCTTAAAAGTCTTTCTTCTGGAGTTGGTTTCACCTCTCCTTTTGGAGAAACTTTACCTACTAAAATCATTCCTGGTTTAATATGTGTTCCTATTTTTGCTATACCACTTTCATCAAGATGAGCTAAATCATCTTCTTTAACATTTGGAATATCTTTGGTAATTTCTTCTACACCATCTTTTAATTCTCTAGCTTCAACTTCTTTTTCATAGATATGAACACTAGTAAAAGTATCTTCTCTTAGAATTTTTTCACTAATTACTATAGCATCTTCATAGTTATAACCATGCCAAGGCATAAAAGCAATCAGTGCATTTTTACCAATAGCAAGTTCACCTTGATCCATACTTGGACCATCTGCAATGATTTGTCCTGCTTGAACAAAATCACCTTTTTTTACTATAGGATGTTGGATAAAGGTTGTATTTTGATTGGTTCTTAAATTTTTCTCCATTTTATAATGATCTATAAAAGGTCCATTTTCATCTTCACCTAAAATAAATATATTTTTGTTATCCACTTTTTCAACTATACCTGCTCTTTTAGCTTTTATTGCTTCCCAAGCATCACGAGCTATGATTTTTTCCATACCTGTACCGACAATTGGAGCTTCAGCTCTTAAAAGCGGAACAGCTTGACGCTGCATGTTTGAACCCATCAAAGCTCTATTTGCATCATCGTGCTCTAAAAATGGAATCAAAGATGCTGCAACGCCCACAATCATACCAGAGCAAAGATCGATTAATTGCACTTCTTCTTTTCTAGCCAAAATTGTTTCGCCATCTTGTCTAGCTTCTACAAATTCTTCTACGATATTTCCTTTATTGTCTATCTTTGTAGAAGCTGCGGCTATAATCAACCCTTCTTCTTGAGTAGCCGTAAGATAAATAATTTCATTGCTAACTTTTCCATTTTCAACTTTTCTATAAGGTGCCTCAACAAAACCCAAATCATTTACCTTAGCATAAGTTGATAAAGTATTAATCAAACCAATATTTTGACCTTCTGGAGTTTCAACTGGACAAATTCTACCATAATGAGTTGCATGGACATCACGCACTTCAAATCCAGCTCTTTCTTTTACCAAACCTCCTTCTCCAAGTGCTGATAAACGGCGTTTATGAGTTACTTCACTCAAAGGATTGGTTTGATCCATAAATTGAGACAATTGCCCACCAGTGAAAAATTCCATAATAGTTACCGTTATAGTTTTAGGATTTATTAAATCATAAGGCATAACTTTATCGATATCAGTGTTTAAAGCAGTAAATTTATCTCTAATAGATTTTTGCATTTTAGCAAGACCAACATGCAATTCATTTGCTAAAAGCTCTCCAATAGATCTAATACGACGATTACCTAAATGATCTCTATCGTCTATATGACCTCTACCATTTTTAACTTTTATAAGATATTTTGCTGTTTTTACTATATCTTCATTAGTTAAAACCGTAACATACTCAGGTGTATCTAATCCTAATTTATGATTCATTTTCATACGACCAACTTTAGTCAAATCGTATCTTTCAGGATTAAAAAATAAATCATTTACAAAAGCTTTAGCAGCATCTTTTACCACAGGCTCACCAGGTCTCATAACCTTATAAATTCTAATTGCTGCTAAATCATTTTCATCATCAATATTTTCTGTTTGCTTTAATAATTTTAATGTTTCATTATCTTGGATAAATGAATTTATAATTGCAGCATCTACTCCATTTGCTAAGTCATTTGCAATATCAAATTGTTTTTCTTCTTTAATTTTGGCTAATTTTGCTTCATCAAGTAAAGTTAAAGAATCAAATAGCACCTCACCTGTTTCTTTATTAATAACTGGATTTGCTAAATATCTATTAGTTAAAATTTCAACTGGATACTCAACCCATTTTAGACCATCTTTAATAAGCTGTTCTGCTTTTTTCTTAGTCATTCTTTTGCCAGCTTGATGGATAATATTTCCTTTTTCATCTTTTAAATCATATTCAACTCTATCAAGGAAATCATTTGGATTAAATTGGGTTAAAAATTTATCTTTTTTAACATGTATAGTTTGAATAGGATAAAATAATTTTATAATATCTTGTTTTTTGTATCCAAGAGCTCTAAATAAAATCGTAATAGGCACTTTTCTTCTTTTATTAATACGCACATATAAAACATCTTTTGCATCGTATTCAAAATATAGCCAAGAACCACGATCTGGAATTATTTGAGCAGTATAAACTAATTTATTAGCTACAGTCGAGCTTTCTTCTTCTTTAAAGATAACACCTGGACTTCTGTGAAGTTGATTTACTACAACTCTTTCAACTCCATTAATAATGAAAGAAATTCTATCTGTCATTAAAGGAATTTCTCTAATATAAATTTCTTGTTCTTTAATATCTTTTATACCAATTTTTTCACCTGTCTTTTCATCTTTTTCATGCAAAGTAAGGCGTATTTTCATTTTCAAATTTACTGAATAAGTCAAGCCTCTTTCCATACATTCTCTAATAGTATATTTTGGCTTACCTACTTCACTACTAACATATTCTAAACTTAATCTATTTTGCGGATCATGGATTGGAAAAATTGATTTAAAAACTTTTTCAATTCCACTTTCAGAATTTTTTGCATCTACATTTAAAAAATAATCAAAACTCTTTTTTTGTAATTGTAATAAATTTGGAATGTCTATTTGCTGAGGAACATTCGAAAAGTCTATTCTTAAACGATTTCCTGATTGTGTATTTAACATTTTTATACCCCATGGTAAAAGTATTGTAAGAAAGGATCCTAATATAAGGAAAACAAGAAAGGATTTTCATCCTTTCTTTTGTCAAATTTAAAATTATTTAAGCTCAACCTTAGCACCAGCTTCTTCAAGTTGTTTTTTAGCTTCTTCAGCTTCTGCTTTACTAACACCTTCTTTAAGAACTGATGGAGTTTGCTCAACAGCATCTTTTGCTTCTTTTAAGCCAAGACCAGTTAAAGCACGAACAACTTTAATTACATTAATTTTTTTGTCTCCGCCATCTTGTAAAACAATATCAAATTCAGTTTTTTCTTCAGCAGCACCGCCAGCAGCACCGCCAGCAGCACCGCCAGCAGCAACCATTACTGGAGCAGCAGAAACACCAAATTTTTCTTCGAATTCTTTTACTAATTCTGATAACTCAAGAACGCTTAAATTTGAAATAAATTCTAATACATCTTCTTTAGTAATTGCCATTTTTTATCCTTTTTATAATTTTATTCTGATTCTTTTTTATTTTTTAATGCATTTAATCCAATTGTAAAATTGGTAATTGGCGCATTCCAAACTTGCAAAAGCATAGCAAGCAACTCGTTGCGAGAAGGCATTTTAGCAAGAGCTTTAACTTTGCTAACAGCAGCAACTTCGCCATCAATAAATGCTGTTTTAATTTCAAATGATGGATTTGCTTCGCTAAATTTATCAGCAACTTTTGAAACATTTAACTGATCTTCTCCCCAAAGATAAATATTTGTATCTTTAAGTTCCATTCCATCTTTGCCGGCATTTTTAAGAGCTATACTTGCTAAAGTATTTTTAATGATTTGAACTTTAACACCCATTTCTCTTGCATTGTTTCTCAACTCTTCAAGCTTTTTAGTATGTAAACCTTTATAGTTACAAACTACAACAGCTTCGCTAGCTTTAAAACTATCTTCAAGTTTAGAAACAAGTTCAATTTTTTGGCTTTTTGTCATCTTTACTCCTTTCCGACCGGTGATTTCAAGCAGAGTAGAAAATCTAATTAAGTCAAAGACCTCGGCTATCTCCAATCTAAGATAAAATTTAGATAAAATAAAACAATCGATTATTTTATCTAAATTTTATTAATGAGAGAAAAACTCTCATTAATTATTTTGTATCAAGAAGCTCTTGAGTATCTAAAGAAAGAGAAGGACTCATAGTTAAAGAAAGAGAAGCATTTTTGATATATCTTCCTTTTGCCGCTGCAGGCTTATGTTTATTAATCGCTTTTATAAAAGCAACCATATTTTCTTTTAATTGCTCTTGAGTAAAACTAACTTTTCCAAGTCCAGCATGGATATTTCCTTGTTTATCTACACGGAAATTTACTTGACCATTTTTAGCATTATTTACAGCTTGTGCTACATCCATAGTAACAGTTCCAGTTTTTGGATTTGGCATTAAACCTTTTGGTCCTAAAATACGACCAACTTTACCAACTAAGCCCATTAAATTCGGTGTTGCGATTAAAACATCAAAATTCATATTACCTTTTTGAATTTCTTCTACTAAATCATCACTACCAACTATATCAGCACCTGCATTTTTTGCTTCATCTGCTTTAGCATCTTTAGCAATAACAGCCACACGAACTTTTTTTCCTGTACCGCTAGGCAATACTACACTACCTCTTACCATTTGATCAGCATGTCTTGGATCAACATTTAATTTTAATGCAATTTCAACAGTTTCATCAAATTTCGCAGAAGCAAGAGTTTTTACAGTAGTGATTGCTTCATCCATTAAATAATTTTTATTTGCATCAACTTTTTTTAATAATTCAGTAAATCTTTTAGTATTTTTTGACATCAATTTTCTCCGCATTTTATATAAAGTGCTTCCGCCTTTTTATACTCTTGGCGGTAAAGAGTATTAATCTACTATTTCAACACCCATAGAACGAGCTGAACCCATTATGATTTTAGCAGCTTGTTCTCTATCTTTTGTGTTCATGTCAGCAATTTTTTTATCAACAATTTCTAAAACCTGAGCTTTGGTTAATTTTCCAACTTTATTTTTAAGTGGATTATCAGCTCCCTTGCTTATACCAGCAGCTTTTTTAATTAAATCTGTAGCTGGTGGTTGTTTTGTGATAAATGTAAAACTTTTATCAGCATAAACAGTGATAACAACTGGGATATTAAAACCAGCCATATCTTTGGTTCTTTCGTTAAATGCTTTACAAAATTCCATTATATTCACACCTTGTTGACCTAAAGCAGGACCAACTGGAGGTGATGGATTAGCCTTAGTAGCAGCTATTTGTAATTTAATTTCACCTACGACTTTTTTAGCCATAACCTTCTCCTTTACTTAATTATCAAACAATTTTTTCAACTTGAGAATATAAAATTTCTACAGGTGTTGATCTTCCAAAAATGGAAACATTTAATTTCAACACACCTCTTACCATGTCATATTCTTCTACTATACCAACAAAATTTGCAAAAGGACCTTCAGTAATTCTTACACTCTCTTCTTTATCAAATGAAATTTTAGGTTTAGGTGCTGCTTTATTTTTCACCTTTTCTAAAATAAGATTAATATCTTTTTCACTTAATGGAGTCGGCTTTTTACTTTCACCAATAAAACGACCCACTTTTGGCAAAGATTGAATTTTATGCCAAAGCTCTGTTGATAAATCAATATTTGCAAAAACATAACCTGAGTATAAACTTCTTTCGCTTATTTTTTCTTTACCATTTTTAAATTCAATTACATCTTCAGTTGGAACTATAACTTCAAGCAAGCGATCTTGAATTCCATGATCTCTTACTAAATTTTCAATAGCTCTTTTTACCGCCATTTCACTACCAGCATAAGTTTGAATTGCATACCATTTATGATTCATTTTTATTATCCTATAATTTTAGATAACGAAAACGACATAAGTAAATCCACTAATGCCAAAAACAATGAAACAACAGCAACAACAACAAAAACTGTAATATAGGCATTTCTAACCTGTTCTTTTAAAGGCCAAATCACTTTTCCTAATTCAGCTTTTGATAATTTAAAATAAGTTATTATTTTTTCCATACTTAACCTTATTTTGTGGCAGGGCAAGAGGGATTCGAACCCCCAACCATCGGATTTGGAATCCGGCGCTCTACCATTGGAGCTATTGCCCTAAGGGCTTAAAAAGCCTTAACTTTTTAATTTAACTTCTTTATGAATAGTGTGTTTTTTTAATCTTGGGCAATATTTTTTTAATTCTAACTTTTCAGTTGTATTTTTACTATTTTTAAATGTGCTATAGTTAATATCTCCACACTCTTCACACTTTAAACCAACTTTAATTCTCATTTTTATCCTTATAAAAAGCGAGAAAAATCTCGCTTATGATTATTTAATAATTTTAGAAACAACACCTGAACCAACAGTACGGCCACCTTCACGGATAGCAAAACGAGTGCCTTCTTCAAGTGCAACTGGAGCAATAAGACTTACAGTAATGCTTACATTTTCACCTGGCATAACCATTTCAACACCATCAGCAAGTTTAATCGCACCTGTAACATCTGTCGTTCTTACATAAAATTGTGGTCTATAATTGTTAAAGAATGGAGTGTGGCGACCACCTTCATCTTTATTTAAAATATAAACTTCAGCTTCAAAGTCTGTATGCGGGGTGATTGATTTTGGTTTAGCAAGAACCATACCGCGTAAAACATCTTCTTTTTTAGTACCACGAAGAAGCACGCCAACATTATCACCTGCTTCACCTTGATCCATTTCTTTTCTAAACATTTCAACACCAGTTACAGTTGTTGTTTGAGTATCTCTAATACCAACAATTTCGATAGTATCACCAACTTTTACAACACCTTTTTCAATTCTACCTGTAACAACAGTACCACGACCAGAAATTGAGAAAACATCTTCAATTGGCATTAAGAAATCTTTATCTGTATCACGAGTAGGAGTTGGGATGTAATCATCAACCGCGGCCATAAGATCTAAAATCTTTTTAGACCATTCACCATCTTGACCTGCTTTAGCTTCTTCAAGTGCTTGTAATGCTGAACCTGAAATAATAGGAGTGTCATCACCTGGGAAATCATAAGAGCTTAATAATTCTCTAATTTCCATTTCAACTAATTCTAATAACTCAGCATCATCAACCATATCTGCTTTGTTCATAAATACTACAATATATGGAACACCTACTTGACGAGAAAGTAGAATATGCTCTCTAGTTTGTGGCATTGGGCCATCTGCTGCAGAAACAACAAGAATAGCTCCATCCATTTGAGCAGCACCAGTGATCATATTTTTAACATAGTCAGCGTGTCCTGGACAGTCAACATGCGCATAGTGGCGATTTTCTGTTTCATATTCAATGTGTGATGTAGCGATAGTAATACCACGCTCTTTTTCTTCTGGAGCATTATCGATATTGTCATAATCTTTAAGCTCAGCCAAACCTCTTCTAGAAAGAACAGCAGAAATCGCAGCTGTTAAAGTAGTTTTACCATGATCAACGTGACCGATAGTACCGATATTAACATGAGGCTTATTTCGTGAAAACTTTTCTTTAGCCATATTTTTCCTCCATATAAAATTTTTCAGACAAATACCAATTTATGTTTTATAATCTTTTGAAATTAATGGAGCTCATAGCGGGACTTGAACCCGCGACCTCTCCCTTACCAAGGGAGTGCTCTACCTCTGAGCCATACGAGCGCTCAGAAAAATTAAAAACATAAATTAAAAAATTTTGGAAATTTGAAACTGCTAGAAATAAATAAAAACAGCTCCCAGTTTCACTCTACCAAAATTAAGGTTGGAGCGGGAAACGGGACTCGAACCCGCGACCCTCAGCTTGGAAGGCTGATGCTCTAGCCAACTGAGCTACTCCCGCAAAGCAATGGTGGTGAGTCGTGGATTCGAACCACGGAAGGCGAAAGCCAGCAGATTTACAGTCTGCCCTCGTTGGCCACTTGAGTAACTCACCATAATAAAAATGCTTTTCATCTCTGGTCAAACACTGCTATCAACAATGGAGCTGGTTAAGGGACTTGAACCCCCGACCTGCTGCTTACAAGGCAGCTGCTCTACCAACTGAGCTAAACCAGCAAAAAATAAAGTTGAATTATATTCTAAATTTAAAACATTGTCAAGATATTTTATATAATTTTATATAATTTACAAAATCAAAATTAAGGAATAAATTATGAAAATATTATTTTCTCCTAGTGAAAGTAAAACTACTATAAATGATAGTGATGAAATTAATGAAAAATCATTTATATTTAAAAATTTATATAAAAAAAGGATAGAAGCTATAAAGAAATATCAAGATTATATCAATGCTTTAAACCATGAAGATTTAAAAGATTTTTTTGGGATAAAAAATGATGATGAGATAGATATTTTAAGTAATGATGTTTTTAAAAGAAAAACCACAAAAGCTATACAAAGATATAATGGAGTAGCCTATGAATTTTTAAATTATAATAAGTTAAATAATAATGCTAAAAAGTATATTGATAATAATGTGATTATATTTTCTAATTTATTTGGTCCAGTTGGTGCTGGTGATTTTTTACCTTATTATAAATTCAAACAAGGTAAAAAGATAGAAAATTTTAATATAGAAAAATTTTATAAGGATAATTTTTCAAAAAATTTAGATGAACTTTTAAAAGATGAAATCATTATAGATCTAAGAGCGAAATTTTATGAAAAATTTTATACTTTAAAACAAAATTATATAAGTTTTACTTTTTTAAAAGATAATAAGGTATTGAGTCATTATGCTAAAGCGTATAGAGGAATAATTTTAAATTTTTTAGCACAAAATTCAGTCAAAAATAAAAAAGAAATTTTAACCAATTTACCTGAAAAATTAAAAATAAAAGAGATAAAAATACAAGGATTAAAAGAAGAGATAATTTTAGAAATAGTAAGCTAAGCCAAAAAAAGGCTTAGCTTTTAAAATTAGAATTTGTAAAGAGCTTCAAGTCTGATGAATTGATCATCACCATCTGTTGGACCATAATCTTCAGTTAAATAAGAATAGAATCCGCTAAATGTAAGTTTTGGACTATAAGCATAAGATACGCTTCCAAGATATTCATTTTTATCTATATCTCCACCAATAGAAGAAGCAGCTTTTGATTTACCACCTACATAGTCAAAACCTAATCTTAGTTTCTCAGCAAAAGTATAACCTACTCCAGCAAAATAGAAGAAGTTTTCACCTACATCACCTGTTAATCTACTACCCTCAGAATAGAAAATTTGCTTACCTGGAGCTATTACTCTACCTGTATCTTCTAAAGTAACTACACTAAATTTGTCTTTATCACCATAACCAACTACACCAGCTTGTAGATCAAAAGCTGAGATATCAGCTGAAAGTTTAGCTGCATAGAAATTGCCATCTGTTACACCATTACTATAGAATTTTTCAAAATCACTGTCTAAGCTATTGCCTAAATATTGACCTTCGATTTTGAAGTTCATATTATCACCAAAAGCAAATTTATAGCTAGCATCTACTGCATACAAGAAAGCATTATTTGCTGAGTAAGCTGCCCATAATTGGAAAGCAAATGGATCAAAATCACCTAAAACAGCTGCACCGTATAATGAAGATTTAGCTAATTTAATAGAAGCACCATTTCTTGTGAAATTATCTACACCTGTATCACCATCATCATTCCAGTTGAAAGCATCAAACCAGAAACCTGCAAAAGTTAAACCATCTATAGAATTGTTAATAACTTTAGCGCCTGTTCCTACTAAATCGTCAGTCCAAATAGAATTTACTTCCATTTTACCTAACATAACACTTGTAGCATAAGCTTCGTTAGTATATTCTAAATAAGCTTGTTGAACACCAAATGTAGAATGAGTGTCTGTACCTTCATTTTTATCAGCAACAATACTACCCCAACCTAAATCTTTTGAATTGTATTGGAATTGAACGAAAGCTTTGAAATTATCATCTAAAGCTGCTTTGAAATTTAATTGAGATTTAAATTTATGAGCATTGCTTTTAGAGCTATTGTAACCATTATCAACTTGATCACCCATAGTATATCTATCAGATTCAAATCTATATCTGAACATACCTGATACATCAACATCTTTTATAGCTTCTTCAAGTGAAACAGCATTAGCTGCTGAAAAAGCACCTGCAGCTAAAGCTGCTACTAAACTAAGTTTAACTAGTTTCATGAGAATTCTCCTTATTAAAATTAAAAATGTAGCGAAATTATACCATAGTTTTATATGAAAATTCTTAAAGTAAATAAAATTTGTGATAAATGAGAAAAAATAAATAAAAAATTACTAAAAGATCTTTAAAGATCTAACATTTTGCTAGATCTTTAAAAACTAAGGAGTTATCTATGAATGTTTGCTTTTACGAGTGTAATTATGCTCTTTTAAAGTTAATACTTAGAAACAATAAAAATTATAATTTATCACAAGTTGTTATTTTATTGTTTAAGGTTAAATACTGCTTAAAATCTTTTTTAAATTCAGGTATATATGCATAAGAAGTTTGAGAATTTATGATAATACAAAGGTGTTGATTTTGCTTGGTGGATAATCTTATAATACAATCATTTTTAAAATCAAGTAATTTATCATAAGGCCTTAAAGCATTTTTTAAAGGAGAATACAAACGCCCATAACCATCAAATACCAAACGAGTGCTGCCTTTACATGAGCCTTCAAATAAAACTTTTGAAATTCCATATGTTTTTTCTATGTTATATCTAGGATTAGTCTTTGCATCACCTTGGATGATAACCCCACTTTGTCCTGAATTCATTAAAATGTTAGGATTTAACAAATCTATGGCTATTTCTCTGTCTTTATTGATGATGTTTTTTCCGATATTTGCATTACCATCACCATTTTTGTCTAAAAATATAGTATAGGTTTGTTCATTATTAGTAGCTGTTTTTGATTTGATAAAATATAGTTGCCATTTAGCTTGAAACCATGATTTTTTAGCGATGTTAAATTCTTTAGCTCTAAAATCATTTTGCATTAAAGCTAAGTGTCTAGTGTATTTGATATCATTTAAAATTTGCTCTGCACCCAAACGCAAATAATCTGGCTTTACATGAAAATATCCCATAGAAAAAATCAAAGAAAGTATGATACATACCAAAGAAAGCTCTATAAGAGTAAAAGCTTTAATCATTTTAAATCAAAATATAAAGAATGTTTTGCTAGTTTGATAGTAATATCACTAGGTTTATTTGTTAAAGATAATTCTTTTTTACCTTCTTTAATACCATAAAATTTAAGTTTTAATGCGAGCTCTTTTTTTGTATGCACTTGAAAAATATTTTTTTGTTTTAATTTGTTTGCTAATTCTTTAGCTATATGATAATCATAAGCAAAATGTTTTTGTGGGTTTTTTAAAACATAATAAAAAGAATGATTAAAGATTATACCTAAATAAAAAAGTATCAAAAATATCAAAGAACATTCTATAAAAATATTATGTTTTAAGCGTAATTGTGGAAGTCTTGCACGATAAGAAGACATTAAATAACGCAGTAAAAGTGGAGTGCAAACTACACAAAATGGCAAAAAATCTTCTAAAAATAGTCTTTGTCTTAATGAAAAAATCAAACAAAATATGAAAGTTGTGGCTATAACAAACCATAATAAAGGTTTGTCTTTTTGAAAAAGCATTTTGTGTATAACATAAAAAAAATACAAAAAAACTAAAGGCGAAAAACAAGCAGCAAAAATACCTAAAGTATCTAAAACATATCCTTGAGGCTTACCACTTGTATCAAAACCATAAATACTCATTGCAATAGCAAACAAAAGCAAAGCTATACCAATGAGAATTTTATCACGCGTGTAAATTCCAAAAAAGAAAAATGCAAGATACAAAATAGCAAAATTTCCATCTATATATAAAGAAAAAACCAAACAAATATAAAAAAATATAGTTTTTTTATACTCAAATAAGACCAATATCAAAAGAGTAAAAAATATCACAATAGATGATTCATTTATCAAAAGAGCACTTGCAACACTACCTGGTAAAAGAATAAAAAGAACTACTGACATAAGAGCGTCAAAAGAAGTTTTAGTATATTTTAAAGCTAAGATGTAAAGCAAAATACAACTTAAAGAATGAAGCAAAACAAAAATAATTCTCAAACCATAATCATTCTGCCCTAAAAGAGTAGTTCCAAATCTTGCGATCATAGCAATCAAGCTATGATCATAGAAAAAAATTTTAGCCTCATTATAACTAATAGATAAAGTGCTTATGCCATATAGCAAAGCACAAAAATCAAGCAATAAAAGAGCTGCTAAATATTTTTTCATATTTAGTCAAGTTTTACAGGACCATTGCTTGCATGAGATTGTAAAAATCTTAAAATTCTAGCTTTTTCAGCATCTGTTATTTTAGCAAATCCTTGCATAGCTGAAAGATAAGCATCCCATTCTTCCATTAAATGTTCTTTTGGTTTATGAGCTGCATGACAACTTGTGCAAGTATCATAATATACAAGTTCTATTTCATCCCAAGCATCTATTTCTTTATCAGTTAAATCTTTACTTTTAACTAAAAATTCCATTTCATTTTTTGCATTTTGAGAATTTAAAGTCAGTAAAAGATAAATGCCATCTTTTGTATAAGCTAAAGATTTTGGATTTGACTCCACAACTTCACCTTTAACTTTTATCAATGAATATTCTCCTTCATCTTTTAAAAGTTCCACTTTAGAACCTTCATAAATTTGTCCTATAACTTTTTTAGAAGCATCTAAAAGATCTACTTTTTCATTAAAAATAAACATATCTTTAGCAAATAATGCATTTATTAAAAATAATAAACTAAATATAATTTTTTTCATATTAAGCTCCTATAATTTCTGGCGGTGTAGTTGAGTTATAAGGTTTAATAACTTCTTTTAATTTTTTAATACCTACAAGGCAAGTATTAACGCTCGTTGCTTGTGCCATAGTAGAAGTTGGTCTTGAACTTGTTAAAACATTTACATGACCTGCGTTACATCTTGGCTTACTATCAGATACATCTTCTGGATCATACCAAGCACCCTCTTGAATACTAACAACTCCTTGCATAATTTTATCTGTTACAAAAGCACCAGCTAACAATGAACCTCTATCATTATACACTTCTACCACATCACCATGTTTTATACCTAGTTTTTGCGCATCATGAGTGTTGATAACCACAGGTTCCCTTCCTTGAATTTTATACAAATCTCTTACCCAAGTATTATCAAGTTGAGAATGCACTCTATATCTTGGATGAGGACTTAATAAATGGAATGGATATTTTTTTGTTAATTCTTTATTACCCAACCACTCAGCTGGTTCAAACCAAGTTGGGTGTCCTTTAAAGTCTTCTAATTTATAGTTTTCAAATTTAGGAGAATAAATTTGAATTTTTCCACTTTCAGTGGCAAGTTTATTTGCTACTGGATCTGCTCTAAATGCAGAGTGTCTAACATAGCTATATGCTTCTTTTGGAATTTCAAAATGCACAAAGCCTTGTTTCCAAAAATCTGCAAATTCCATATAATAAGGGCAATCACTTCTTCCATAAAATCCTTCAAGCCATTGCTGTTTCGTTTTTCCACCTGTAAATTTTTTATGTTCTCTTTCACCTATTTTCTTTGCCAATTCTTCAAAGATATCATAATCATTTCTACTTTCAAAATAAGGCTCAATTACTTTTTTCATAGCATAGACATAATCTTGAGAATAAGATCCACCAAAACTTATATCATCTCTTTCTAAAGTAGTAGTTGATGGTAAAACTATATCAGCCATTTTTGCCATAGGAGTCCACCATGGCTCATGAACTATAAGAGTATCAAGAGTTCTTAAAGCTTTTATGAGCTCATTTGTATTTGGATGATGTCCTAAAACTGATGCACCAACTACATACATGAGTTTTATTTTAGGAAAAGTTATTTCTTTACCTTTAAATTTTATTTTCTTACCTGGATTTAAAATAGCTTCAGAAATTCTACTTGCTGGAATATTACTATCTAGATTGTTTTTTCCTTGTGGCAAGCCTACTGGAAGTCTAACTCCTGAAAAAGCTTGTCCTCCACCTGAATAATGCATGGAAAAACCAAAGCCTCCACCAGGTAAGCCAATTTGTCCTATCATAGAAGCTAAAACCATTAAAGTCCAATCAGCCTGTTCTCCATGATGAGCTCTTTGCATAGCCCAATTTCCCGCTAAAAATGTTCTATTATTTACAAAAGTATCTGCTAAAGCTGTGATAACTTTTTCATCAACTCCTGTTATATTTGCCGCCCAAGCAGGTGTTTTATCAATACCATCACTTTTACCTAATAAATAAGGTAAAAATTTATCAAAGCCATCGGTGTATTTTTCTATAAATTTTTTATCATATTTATTGCTTTTATAAAGATAATTCATCATACCAAGCATTAAAGCCACATCAGTATTTGGACGAATTTTTATCCAATCAGCATTTAAAATCTCAGCTGTTGTTGTGTATTGTGGGTCAATAGTGATAAATTTGATATTTGATTTGCTGTATTTTTTATAATATTCGTCATTTCCACGATTAGCTACTTTAAAATCAATTTGGTTGCATTTATAAAGATCAGCACCCCATAAAACATATACTTGGGTATTTTTCAAAATTACTTCATGTGCAGTTTGTAAAGAATAAACTTCTAAATCCCCCATTACAGTTGCATTAACCCTACCAGCAGCACCATTACTATACTCACCATCTGTTCCTATGTGACCACCCAAGGCTGTATTAAAAAATCTTCCTGCAACTGAATTGCAATTATGAAGCAATCCAACATGCCCCCAAGCACCATAACTAGCATTGAATAAATTTTCAATTGGAGTTTCTTTTAGTTTTTCTAATACAAGTTCTAAAGCTTTTTCCCAACTTACTCTTACAAAAGGCTCTTTACCTCTTAAATGTGGTCTTTTTTTGCCTTCTAAAAAACTTTTCCTAACACAAGGGTATTTAATCCTAGTGTCTGAATAAGTCCTATCTATAATAGCATCAGTGATAATAGAAGGATGTTTATCAGATTGTTGTGGTATCACTTTTATAAGCTTACCTTCTGAATTTACTTCACCCCAAAAAGCTCCAAAATGCGTTGCATGAGGAATCTTTTTGGTGTCATAAAATGCAGTTTGAGTTGCAGCTACTAAAGGATTTACAGAAGCAAACGCTGAAGTTGCCGCAAGAGATTTTAGAAACTTTCTTCTTGTTATTTTCATGAAATATCCTTTCAAAAGTAATATGCAAATATTACTACAATATTACTTTTAAAAGACTAAATTTTGATACTCCAAAAAAATTCTATCCATTCTTTTGCTTCTTTGATATAAAATTCTGGAATTAGCAAAGCAGAGCTTTTATAAAATACACTAGCAACTTGAAGCTCTAAGTGAGGATATTTTTGCATTAAAATTTTTTTAATTTCCATCATTGTTTCGCCGCTATCGATTATATCATCTACTAAAAGAACTTTTTTATATGCACTAAGATCAGGGATATTAAAAATTTTAAAAGTATCTAGTTTTTGCGTATCTTCATAATGGATAGAATTTAAAGAAAATAAATTTCTATTTTCTAAACCTTCAGCTAAAAAGTGTCCTAAAGTCATACCACCTCTTGCAATAGCTAGTAAAACTTCTGGATTAAATTCTTCTTTAATTTTACGCGTAAAAGGGATGATTTCTTGTTGAAATTCTTCATAAGAGTAATAATACATTCTAATGTCCTTGTAATAAAAATACTAATAAAGAAATAAAACCTAAAACAACCACGCCAAAAGTGATTTTTGAAAATTCTTTTTGCATAATGCACATTAAGATATAAGCTATAAATCCAAAGGCTATACCATTTGTTATAGAATAAGTTAAAGGCATCATAGTAACTATGAAAAAAACACTCACGGCGATAGATTTATCTTTGAAATTTATATTAGTAACTTCCATAAACATCAAAACACCTACTAAAACTAAAATCGGATAAATAGAATTTGCAGGGATTGCTTTAAATACTGGAAGCAAAAATAAAGTAAAAATAAAACATATCGCTGTTACTAAGGCAGTAAGTCCTGTTCTGCCACCAGTTTCTACACCTGTTGAACTTTCCACAAATGCAGTTACAGTAGAAGTACCAACAACCGATCCCATTACCGAACCAGCTGCATCCGCTCCTAGAGTTCTTCCTAATTTTTTTTCACCATCTTTGCTATCAAAAATTTTACCTCTAGCACCAGCACCTGTTATAGTCCCTATACCATCAAAAAGTTGGGTTACAAAAAAAGTTAATATAATAGGAATCATTGTTAATTCTAATGCACCCTTAATATCAAGCTGACCAAAAATAGCACTTAAACCATTTTCTCCATTAATCACGGGTAAAGAAATAAATTCTTGTGGAAAAGAAGCTCCATCTATATTAAAAATCCATGCACATAAAGCACTAATGATTACAGCTAAAATAAAAGCTGATTTAATCTTCCAAGCCCAAAAAGTAAAAACTAAAAATAAGCCAAATAAGCCAAATAAAACCTTGGTGCTAGAAAGATCTCCTAATGTTACCAAAGTTGCTTCACTTTTGACTATAATTCCCATTTGAGATAAACCTATAAAAGCGATAAAAGTACCAACACCTGCAGAAATTGCTCTTCTTAAATCTTCAGGAATGCTTTTTACAACCCAAACTCTAAAATTTGTAAAAGAAAGTAAAGTAAAAATAGCTCCTGAAATAAATACAGCTCCTAATGCTGTTTGCCAAGGAATTTGATAAGTATTACAAACCCCAAAAGTAAAATAAGTATTTAGTCCCATACCTACACTCATAGCAATAGGAGTATTTGAAAATAAAGCACTAAAAGCAGTTGCAATGATAGTTACCAAAGCAGTTGCAATAATTAAAGCTTCCAATGGCATACCAGAATTGCTTACTATATTAGCATTTACAGGAATGATATAAATCATCGACAAAAATGTAACAATACCAGCATAAATTTCAGTTCTTACATCACTTTTATGCTCTTTAAGTTTAAAAAAATCCATTTTATATATCCTTAATAATTTTTTAATTCATTATATAAGCTATCTCGCTCTATGGCAACATAACCTGAACTTTGTATCATTTCTATAAAAGTTTTTAAATTCAATCCATTAGAACTTTTTGCACCTCCTGCACTTTGTATGCTTTCTTTTTCTATAGTGCCATCTAAATCATTAGCACCAAAATCTTGCGCTACCATGGCTAAATTTATCCCCATAGTTGCCCAATAAGCTTTGATGTTTTTAATATTGTCTAAAACTATTCTTGCGATGGCAAGTGTTTTTAAAATTTCTACTGAACCTAAAGGTTTTTTACCTGTTATAAAGCTATTATCTTGCTGCCAAACAAGTGGAATAAAAGCATTAAAACCTTTGGTTTGATCTTGAAGTTCTCTAAGTCTTATCATGTGATTGATACGATGGGTTCTATTTTCTATATGTCCAAAAAGCATAGTAGCATTGCTTAATCTTCCCTTTTCATGCCAAAGTTTGTGAATTTTTAACCAATTTTGACTACTAACCTTGCCATGACAAATCTTTTTTCTAATTTCTTCATCAAAAATTTCAGCACCACCACCTGGCATAGAATCAACACCATATTCAAGCATTTTATCTATAACTTCTTCATAGCTCATATCAAAAGCCCTGCTTAAAAAATCAACCTCAGCAGCAGTTAAGGCTTTAATATGTAAAAATGGATATTTTTGCTTTATCATCCTAAAAATTTCTAAATACCACTGCCATGAAGTGTTTTTATTATGTGCTGAAACAATGTGAATTTCTTTAGTATCTCTTTGAACTGTTTCATCTACGATTTTCATAATCTCTTCATGAGTCATGGTATAAGGATTTGGATTTTTTCTATGAGCTGAAAAAGCACAGAATTTACAAGTGTCTGCGCAAATATTAGTAGGGTTTATATGACGATTGATATTAAAATAAACTTTTTTTCCATGTAATCTTGTGCGAATTTTTTGAGCGTATTTACCTAAAGTAAAAAGATCTAAATCCCAAAGTTGATTAGCTTCTTCTTCATTTAATCTTTCTTCGTTATCTAATTTTTGAATAATTGTTTGCATTATCTAACCATTTTTAGAAATTAAAAACATAATTATATTTTCAACTTACTTAAAATTTAATACAAAATATTTTTGATATGATTTAAAAAATATAATTTAAGGATAAATTGTGAGCCTTAATATAGAAAAAATTCAAAAATTAAAAAATTCTTTAAAAGATTATGAAGCTTACTGCTCAAGGCTTTTTTTAAAGCAAGGTTCTTTTAGCTTTTATCATTCTAAAGAAATAGATCATTTTATAGAAGATTCTTATGAATTAGTTTTAAATGATTATTTTGATGATTTTTTCCCAAACGATGAAAAAATTCCACTTTGTATTTTAGCTATCAAACAATATGCAAAAAATAATTTAAGCATCAAAGAAAATGTAGACTTACTCTTAATATATAAAGATATCAAAGCGTATAATGTCAAGCCTTTAATGAAAAGTTTTATAGGAATTTTAAACGATATTAATTTAAATATAAACTATCAAATTTGTGAGCTTAATGGGCTTTATAATATAGCAAAAAATGAGCTAAAACAAAATATTTTACAATACAGATTTATCTGCGGATCGAAATTTTTATTTAAGCAAATCAAAGAAAAAATTACTCAAGTACAAACTGAATTAAAAGATGAATTTGCTTTAAAAATTATCCAAAAATTTAATTCTTTTGAAAAAATACTTCTCCAACAAGAATTTGATATCAATAAAAACTTTGGTGGACTTGATGAGCAATTAGATATTGAAAATTTAAATATCTTATACAAAGATAGTCCAAAAAATTATATGTTAAATTTTATTAATGAAAAAGAAATGAGTGAATTTAAGCTTGCGAGTGATTTTTTGTTTTCACTTAAATGTGCTATGAATCTTTTAGAAGGTAAAAATACCAATACTTTTTTTATACATAATACCCAAGAACTTGCAAATTTAATGCATAAAAAAGAAAAGAAAAATTTAGATCTTAGTTCTATACTCACACAAAAAGCATTACAAAGTATGCACACTTGTGGAATTTATACGCATTTTTTATCAAGATGTGTGCAAGAAAAACACTTTAATATTTTAAATTCTAACTTTTTACAAAATGATTATTTTGCTTATAATAACCAAGAAAAAGACTTAAACCATATCTTACAAAATCTTTTGAAATTAGAAGATAAAAATTATCATTTTGATATAAAACTTATTTTTGCCATAAAACGAGCCAAAAATAAAGAATTAAATTTGGAGCTTTTTGAAGCAATTTTAAAACGAAAACATTCTTATAGCATTTTAAAACTTCTTTTAGATGCAAATGTTTTAAAAGATTTTTGCAAACCTTTAACTCAAAGCAGGTTTTTACTCGAAGAAGAAGGCATTTATAGTGCTCTTGATAGAGCTTTACTTTGCTTGTATTACTTTGAAGAACAAGAAACAGAATTTAATGAAAATATTTTATTAACTCTTAAATTAACCATACTTTTAAGCGCCATTAAAGAAGAAAATGAAATATCTTTGGCTAATATTTATAGAGCCTATGTTAGTAAATTTAATATAGAAGATAAAATTTTAGAACTTGGGTTAAGATTATTTAAAAATTTTAATGCTTTTAAAGATATCATAGAAAAAGAAGATATTTATAATCAAACTATAGTATTAAATTTCATAGCAAAACTTTGTGATATAAATACTTTAAAAATACTTCAAATTTTATCTTTATGCAATGCTAAAGCTTTAAAAATAGAAAATAATTTTTATTATAAAAGCTTAGAAAAATTATATCAAAATGCTCTTGAGGGCTTTGAAGATGAAAATTTAATTGATGAGGGGCAAAGAAGAGTCAAAAAAGAACAAACTTTAAAAAGAAGTAAAGCCTTTATAGATCTTGACAAACAAACACAAACAAATATCGCTCACATAAAATCAAATTTGTTTTTTATCAAAAATAGTTTTGAAAAAATCATCAAAATTACTCAAATCGCCCAAGAACAAATTTTTGCATTTTGGCTTGATAATAAAGATAATTTCACCCTAGAAATCATTATGAATAAAAAAAATAACATAGAAAATATACTCAATTCTTTAAGCTCTTTAAATTTAATTTTTATGAGTTATTTTGAATTGTTTGATGATAAGGTGTATTTAAAATTTGAATATTCTGACATTGTTAGTGATGAACAAAAACAAAGTTTAGAAAATTTGTTAAATTCAAAATTGCATATAAAAATACAAAAAAAATTAAAAAAACCAAACATTAAAAAAGATGAATTAAAATTAGACATGGATTATTCTAAAAACTATGCCAAGATAACCTTAAACACAAAAGACCAAAAAGGTTTAATGGCTTATGTTATGAGTGTTTTGGCAAATTATGACATAGTTTTAAGTGCAGCTAAAATCCAGACTATAAAGGAAAGAACCAGAAATGTTTTAATCTTGCATAAAAATGAAAATTTGCATGATTATAAGGAAAAAATTTTAAAATCACTAATAAGCGAGTAAAAAATGTGTGGAATTGTAGGATACATAGGCAACAAAGAAAAGAAAAAAATCATTCTTGATGGTTTAAAAGAATTAGAATATAGAGGTTATGATAGTGCTGGTATAGCTGTAATGAAAGATGGAGAGCTTGATTTTTTCAAAGCAGTAGGAAAGTTAGAAAATTTAGCTAATAAAACCAAACAATTTGATAGCGAAGGCTTTGGTTTGGCTATAGGACACACACGCTGGGCAACACATGGAAAACCAACAGAAATAAATGCTCATCCACATTTAGGAGAGTATTCTTGTGTGATACATAATGGAATTATCGAAAATTATCAAAAATTAAAAAACCAACTTAGCCAAAAAGGTATTAGTTTTTTAAGTCAAACTGATACTGAGGTTATAGTTCATTTGTTTGAATATCATGCACGCAATCATGAGCCTTTTGAAGCTTTTAAAAAAACAATTAGCGAATTAAAAGGTGCTTATGCAATTTTACTTATTAGCAAAAAGGATCCAAATACTATTTATTTTGCAAAAAATGCTGTGCCTTTAATCATAGGCAAAAATGGCGATGAAAACGAATATTATTTTGCCTCAAGTGATGCGCCATTAATTTCTTTGGTAGATAAAGTAGCTTATCTTGAAGATGGTGATTATGGTTATGTAAATTTAAAAGAATGCAAACTTTGTCATGATCAAGCTTGCATTCAACCTAACTTTGTAGTTTTAAGTCAAGATAAAAGCTTTGCACAAAAAGATGGCTATAGATTTTTCATGGAAAAAGAAATTTATGAGCAAAGCAGGGTCTTAGGTGAAGTTTTAATGGGGCGTTTGCAAGGAGAAGAAATCGTTTTTGAAGATATCAATGAAGAAATTTTAAAAGATATTGAAGAAATCACTTTTTGTGCTTGCGGAACAAGCTATCATGCAGCACTAAGTGGAGCATATTTGCTTGAAAGACTTGCTAAAGTTAAAACCAAAGTAGAAGTAGCAAGTGAATTTAGATATAGAGAAGCTATTATAGGAAAAAATACTCTTTTTGTGGTAATTTCACAAAGTGGAGAAACTGCTGATACACTTGAAGCTTTAAAAATAGCAAAAGCTCAAGGGGTAAAAACTTTAGCAATATGCAATGTAGATAATTCTAACATCGTGCGTCTTGCTGATATATCTTTACTCACTAGAGCAGGTATTGAAAAGGGTGTGGCATCAACAAAAGCTTTTGCAACACAAGTTGCAACTTTATGGATGTTTGCAATCTATCTTGCACAAAAAGCAAATTTTGATATGAGTAAAGAAATTCAAGCCTTAAGAACTTTGCCAAATATCGTTAAAGTGAGTCAAAATTTACATGAAAAAGTACATAGAATTTCAAAAAGATACTTACATGGGCATGGATTTTTCTTTATAGGAAGAGATGTGTTTTATCCTTTGGCTTTAGAAGGAGCTTTAAAACTCAAAGAAATTTCATATCTACACGCCGAAGGCTATCCAGCAGGTGAAATGAAACATGGGCCTATAGCTTTAGCTGATAGCGAACTTTTCACCGTTGCACTAATGCCAAAAAATTGTCTTTATGAAAAAACTAAATCTAATGTCGAAGAACTTGCAGCAAGAGATTCTACTTTGCTTGCTATATCGCCTATTGATTTTGATTTAAGCGATGATTTTATCAAAACTTCTAATCAAGAACATTATATGTGTGAATTTTTTGAAATGATGGTAATCTTACAGCTTTTAGCCTTAGAAGTTTCCATAAGATTAGGCAATGATGTAGATATGCCAAGAAATTTAGCAAAAAGTGTAACCGTAGAATAAATACAATGTGTAGTTTTGTCAAAAAACTACAATTAAATAAATTTTTAAAAAATATTTTTTAAATTAAAGCTAATTTTAGGTTTATTTGCGTTTAAATATAATTACAATTTTAATTTAAAAGGAAAGTCCATGGAATATAGAATCGAACATGATACTATGGGAGAAATTAAAGTTCCTGATGAAAAATATTGGGGTGCTCAAACTCAAAGAAGTTTTGAAAATTTTAAGATTGGTATAGAAAAAATGCCAAAAGTTTTAATCTATGCTTTTGCAAATTTGAAAAAATCTTTAGCTATTGTAAATAATAAACTTGGAAAATTAGATGATGCTAAAAAAAATGCCATAGTGCAAGCTTGCGATGAAATAGTAGCAGGCAAATTTGATGATAATTTTCCTCTAGCTATATGGCAAACAGGCTCAGGCACACAAAGCAATATGAACATGAACGAAGTGATTGCAAATCGTGCTACTGAAATTATGGGTGGAGACTTTAGAAAAGAAAAACTCGTTCATCCAAATGATCATGTAAATATGTCTCAAAGCTCAAACGATACTTTTCCAACTGCCATGAGTATAGTTTCAGTAGAACAAGTAGAAAAAAAATTAATACCAGCCTTAGATGAACTTATAGCTACTTTTGAAAAAAAAGTAAAAGATTTTGAAGGTATTATAAAAATAGGACGCACACATCTTCAAGATGCTACTCCGCTAACTTTAGCACAAGAATTTAGCGGATATTTATCTATGCTTACTCATTCAAAAGAGCAAATCATTGCTTCTTTACCAACATTAAGAGAATTAGCAATTGGTGGAACAGCAGTTGGCACAGGATTGAACGCTCATCCAGAACTTAGTGAAAAAGTAAGCGAAGAACTAAGCAGACTAATAGGCACTAAATTTGTGTCAAGTCCAAATAAATTTCATGCTCTAACAAGCCATGATGCGATTAATTTTACTCATGGTGCTATGAAAGGTTTGGCTGCAAATTTAATGAAAATAGCAAATGATATTAGATGGCTTGCTTCAGGACCAAGATGTGGCTTAGGAGAAATTAACATACCAGAAAATGAACCAGGAAGCTCTATCATGCCAGGTAAAGTAAATCCTACTCAATGTGAAGCTATCACCATGGTAGCTGTGCAAGTAATGGGAAATGATGCTACGATAGGATTTGCAGCAAGTCAGGGAAATTTTGAGCTTAATGTTTTTAAGCCTGTAATTATTTATAATTTTTTACAAAGTCTTGATTTACTAGCTGATGCTATGCATTCATTTAATATCCATTGTGCAGTAGGCATAGAACCAAATAAAGAAAAAATTGATTTTAACTTGCATAATTCTTTAATGCTAGTTACTGCATTAAATCCACATATTGGTTATGAAAATGCGGCAAAAGTAGCTAAAAATGCGCACAAAAAAGGAATATCTTTAAAAGAAAGCGCTATGGAACTTGGTTTAGTTAGTCAAGAAGATTTTGCTAAATTTGTAGATCCTACCAAAATGATAGGTCCAAAAAAATAATCAAAAGACTAGGATTATCCTAGTCTTTTTTGAAGAATTAATATGATTTATGAAAATGATTTTTTATATATAGAAAAGGAAAATTCTCAAATTCCTTGGATTAAAATTTTTACTAAAGAATCTTACAAAGAATTAAGTGATTGTCCAATTTTTATACAAAAAATGCTTTTTGATTTTATATTGATTAGCGAAAAGAGTCTAAAAGAGTATTACAATCCTGAAAAAATCAACATTGCTTCTTTTGCAAACTATGTGCCAAGAGTACATTTTCATGTCATGGCAAGATTTAAAGAAGATGCTTTTTTTCCTGAATGCATGTGGGGGAAACAACAAAGAAAAATGAAAGATTTAAATTTACCTTCTTTTGAAGGTTTTACTTTACTTTTACTTAAAAACATAAGGTCTATTATTGATGTTTAAAAATTTTATAAATTCTACTTATATAGCTTTATTAAATCATCCACTTGGTGCTATATTTTATTTATATTTTTGGTTTTTAGCAGGTTTTAGTTTTAATATAATTGATTTTTTGTTATTAACGCTTTTTATTATTGCTTGTGAGACATTTACAAAAACAAGTTTAAATTTAAAACAAGCATATAAAAATTTAAATAATTTATGGATAATACTTTTAACTACAATTTTTTATATCTTTATTTATTTCATCTTTAAAGAAAACCATTCTTTATCAAACAACATTACCTTGTTTAATTTTTACATCTCTTTAATTATAGCTCTTATGGCTTTTATATGCGCAAGAAAATTTCAAGATTTTAACACTTTTGAACATTTTTTAGCTGCACTTTTTTTTAGCATAGGATTTTGGGTAATTTTTGGGATATTCATAGGTATATTTTTTATATCTTTTTCTTTTTTATTCAATTTATCTTATGATATTCCTTATGTTTTAAATTTTTGGATTTTTAGTGCTGGGTGTTTTTCTCTTTTTCTACTTGGAGATTTTAAATCATATAATTTTAAAAAAATTTTTATATTTATGCTCAATGTTTTTAGTGTTTTGTATATTATTTTACTTTTATGTTATGCCTTTGGAGTATTTTTAAATTTTGTAGAAAAACTTAGTATTGTTCATTTATGTCTTTGGTTTGGTAATGTTTTATTGTGCGCACTTTGGATTAATTTATCTTTTTATAAAATTAAAAAAATCATCCTTAATGCTTTTTTTATAACATTATTGTGTTTAACTACTTTTGTATTTTATGCTGTGATTGTTAGAATTATTGAGTATGGTTTTACTCCTACGCGTTTAGCTGTTTTGGGTGCTAATTTGTGGCTTTTAATCGCAAGCTATTTAAGTACTTTTCATCAAAATAAAGCACTTAGATTATCTTTTTATATACTAATGATAATATCTTTATTTTTAGGAATTTTTGCTACAAAAATCAGCATATATTCTCAACAATACCAACTACAAAAATTAGAAAATATCATATCTCAAAATAAATCACATCTTAATTATGAAACTAGCATGGAATACTACTATCAAATTAAAGACATCCATAACACATTAAATGAGCTAGATTTAGATCATAATAGCTCTTATGACAATCTTGAAGATTTCTTAACAAAACACGATCTCAATCAAACAAAAAAATTAATTTCAGAACCTGATTTTTTTATGCAAAAAAATTTTACTATAGATCATATCAAACTAAATGAAGCTTATGATGAAGTATTGTTTAATTTTTCCAATAAAAATAAAAATGACAAATATAGCATGGACTTTAAAGATAATACTTTATATTTTTATGAGCAAGATAAAACAATTTTACAAATTTCAAATTTTAATCAAACTTTAAAAGCTTATAATATAAACTTGCCATTAACATATAAACTTGATAATGACTTAATTATAACTTTTCTTCCTTTGGAATTTACCATAGATAAAGAAGGAAAGCTTATATATTTTAAAGCTCACATTTTTATTAAAAATACTAAATAAAAGGATTAAAATGAAACAAATTTTATTTTTACTTACTCTTTGCACTCTTGCATTTTCTACACAATGTGAAAGAAAAATAGAGCAAATTCAAAAAGAAATAACTTATGCAAAAAAATACAATCACCACAGCAAAGCTTCTAAATTAGAATTAGTGCTTAAAGAAATACAAGCAGATTGTGCCAAAGATCCTTATTTTTACGATAAAAAACTAGAAGCTAAAAAACTAAAAGAGCAAGAAATAGAAAAAATCGAACAAGAATTAAAAGAATTAAAAAAACAAAAAGATTACATGAGCAAAGCAGAATATAAAAGCAAAAAAGAAGCTTTAAAAGAAAGAAAAGATGTAATCAAAGAAGAGATTGAAGAATATATCAACAAACTCTAATTTAATTCCAAATTTGCTACCATTTTTTATTTTATTGTTTTAGTTTTTGCATTAAAATACTTTGATATTTTAATGCAAATTCATTTTCTCTATCAAAACTTAATAGCTCTTTGGTACATTCTAATGCTTGTTTATATTCTTTTAGCTGCTCTAAGCATTGAATTTTTCCTATTAAAGCTTTGATATTTTCACTAAATATTTTTAGACAATCTTCGTAGCATTTTAATGCATCGTCAAAATTACCCAAATTTCTTAAACATTCTGCTTTATAATAATATGTCCAATTTTCATCTTTATTTAAATTTAAAGCTTTATTAAGATATTTTATAGCCTCTTCTTCTAAGCTTAAATTATATTTAGCAATTCCTTGCCAAAGATAAAGTTTAAAATTATTTTTACATACTTTATGTGCCACATCACAATAAGTTATTAATTCTTCATAAGATTCAAGCTCTTTTGCACAATATGCTCTTTTAAATAACACATCTTTTAAATCAATATAATCTTTATATGATTTTATAAGTTCATTATATTCATTTTATAGCTTCTTGAAATCTCTCAAGCTTACTTTTAATCCAAGCTTTTTGAAAAAGAGCTCTAGCATAATTTTTAGTATTATTTTGTTTTTTGTAGTATTTTATAGCTAGCTCACTATCTTTTAAAGCCTCATCATATTTTTCAAGATCAGATTTTAAATAAGCCCTATTGTAAAAAACATCAGGATATTCTTTTTGAAATTTTAAAGCTTTTTCATAACTTATCAAAGCTTCTTCGTATTTATTTGTCTCATATAAAGTATTGCCCAAATGATAAAAACCATAAGGAATTGCGTGTTCAAGTTCTTCTAATTCTGATAGAGAAAAGCTATGTTCTTTAACTCTTTTTTCATAATACTTTGCTGCTAAATCAAAATCTAAAATCGCATCTTCTGTTCTTTCAAGATTGAGTTTAGTATTGCCTCTATTAATGTAAGCTTGAGTATATTATTCATAAAGCTCAATTGCTTTATCATAATACTTTAAAGCTTGGTTATATTCTTTTAAATCATACAAAATATTAGCCAAAACATAATATGGATATTCTAACTTCTCATCTAGTTCAATTGATTTTTTTAAAGCTTTTATTGATAATTCTATCTTTTTTAAATCTTTATAAATATGCCCTAAAATCAAATATGCTGTTGCATTTTTATTATCTAATTCAATTGATTTTAAGCAATCTTGCAAAGCCATCTTTAAATCATTAATTTTGCGTTTATTGTTTGCTCTTTTATAGTAAGCATCAGCGTAATTTTTATCATTTTCAATAGCTTTGGTAAAACAATTTATCGCCTCTTGATGCTCATTTAAATTTTCATAAGCAATACCTTGATAATAAAACAATTCTGCACACTCAAAACCCAATTCTTGCGTTTTTTTAAAATCAAGCAAAGCTTGTTTTGGATCAATACTAAGTAAAGCAATGGCTTTGATATAATAAGCACCATAATATTCTGGAGCCAAATCAATACAAGCTTGCAAATCTCTTAAAGCTTTTTTATAATCATTTAAAAGCACATAAACTCTAGCTCTGTTAAAATATGCTAAATGATAGGCATTATCTAATACTATAGTTTTATTAAAAGCTAAAAGCGCTTCTTGTAACAAATTTAACTTAAAATTACACAAACCCAAAAGATTAAACAAAAACACATTACCAGGATCAAACTCTACAGCTATAGCTGCATCTTTAAGCGCTTCTTGAAATTTCAAACAATTAAACCTGCAAAGTGCTCTATTATGATAAGCTTCTAAAAGCAAATGATGTTTATTTTCATCATCTATAAAAATCATTTGACCATCTTGAACAAGCATGATTTTGCCATTGCAAAAAGCTATAAGCTCATTTAAAATCTCTTCACATTTTTCAAACTCTGAATTTTCAAAATATTCTTTGGCTAAATCTGATAATTCAGCAATTAAATTATCCAAATCTTTTTCCTAATTCTGACTTTCCTTGTTTAAACTTTTTAAAAATTCTTCTATATTATATTTTGCTCTATAAGTTTCACTCATCAAATGAATTAAAATATCACCTAAATCAAGCACAGTCCATTCTTCACTACTTTCTATATTTAAAAATTCCTCACCCTTACTTTTAAGATTGGTTTTTAAATCATCAATCAAAGAAAGCGCATGTCTTTCTCCCATAGTAGTAGCAATCACTACAAATTTAACAAAATAATCTTTATCTTGCATATCAAAAGTTTCTATTAAATCTGCTTTTTTATCATCTAAAATTTGAACTATATTATCAATTCTTTCTTGCATTTTCTTCCTTTTTCTAAGTGTTTTTAAATTTAGAATAACAAAGCTTAACCTCTTCTTTGATTTGCTCACAAACTTGAGTTGTTTGCAAAGTTTGCCTTATAAAAGATGAAGAAATATCTACTTTAGTATCTAAGGTTTTAAATTCTTTAGGGATAAATATATTATCTCTTTTTGCTATGACGAATTCTACCAAATTTTGCAATCTTTCAAATTCATGCCATTGGTGTAAATTTTTTAAATGATCAGCACCTAAAATTAAATAAAATTTTGAAATTTCATATTTTTGATATAAAAAATCTACACTTTCTATACTAGGCACAGGTCTTTGTTTTAAAATTTCAAAATCACAAATTTCTACTTTTGGTATATTTGCCCAAACTGCCTCACACCATTTTAAACGCATTTGCTCATTAGCGGTAAATTTTTGCTTAAAAGGACTAATAAAAGTTGGCATAATGACTAATTTATTAATATCTAAATATTCCAAAGCATTAAATACGATAGCATTATGTCCTAAATGAGGCGGATCAAAACTACCTCCAAAAAGTGCGATTTTCATATAAAATTTTAACCTTTTTTTAGTAGAATTTTAGCACTTAATCATAAAAAGGAAATGAAAATGGCTGTAAAAGTTGCAATAAATGGTTTTGGACGCATTGGAAGATGTGTTGCAAGGATTATCATGAAACGCGATGATATAGAACTTGTAGCGATCAATGATACTACCGATATAGAACTTACTAAATATCTTTTTAAATACGACACAGTGCATGGAGTATATGAAGGTAGTGTTGAAAATGATGGAGATGATTTAATTATTGATAATAAAAAAATAAAAGTTTTAAAAAGCAGAAATGTAGCGGATTTAGATTTTGCAAAATATGGAGCACAAATTGTTTTAGAATGCACAGGAGCACATTTAACCTTAGAAAAATGTCAAGGGTTTTTAGATCATGGTATAGAAAAAGTTATCATGAGTGCTCCAGCAAAAGACAACACTCCAACTTATGTTTTAGGAGTAAATGCACATCATTATAAAGGTGAAAAAATTATTTCTAATGCAAGTTGTACTACAAATTGTTTAGGACCAATATGTAGAGTTTTACAAGATAATTTTGGTATAGAAAAAGGTTTAATGACCACTATACATGCTTACACCAATGGCCAAAGTATTATCGATGCAAAAGCTAGAGATAAAAGAAGATCTCGTGCTGCTGCGCAAAATATCATCCCAACTTCTACCGGAGCTGCTAAAGCTATGAAACTTGTCATGCCTGAACTTGATGGAAGATTACATGGCCAAAGTATGCGTGTTCCAGTAGCTGATGTATCAACTGTAGATTTAACCGCAACTTTAAAAACAAAAGTTACCAAAGAACAAATCAATGAAGCTTTCAAAACAGCCGCAAACACAAATTTAAAAGGCTTATTACTTGTTGATGATGATCAAAGAGTTTCAAGCGATTTTATAACTTGCTCATATGGAGCAATTGTTGCGAGTGATTTAACTCAAGTCATTTGTGATGATTTTGTTAAAGTAGTTGCTTGGTATGATAATGAATGGGGTTATTCTTCTCGTTTAGTTGATATGGCAGTATTTATCGCAAAGGCTTAATAATGAGTAATATTTTATCAATCAAAGACATAGATTTAGCTAATAAAAAAGTTTTTATAAGATGTGATTTTAATGTGCCTCAAGATGAATTTTTAAATATCACAGACGATCGTCGCATAAGATCAGCCATTCCTACTATAAGATATTGCTTAGATAATGGTTGCAGTGTTATTTTAGCTTCACATTTAGGTCGTCCAAAAGAGATTGCTTCTAAATATTCTTTAGAACCTGTTGCAAAAAGACTTGCTAGGTTAATGAATAAAGAAGTAATCATGGCTAAAGATATTATCGGCGAAGATGCTAAAAAGAAAACTGGTCAATTACAAAAAAGTGAAATTTTACTTTTAGAAAATTTACGCTTTGAAAAAGGTGAAACAAAAAATGATGAAAATTTAGCCAAAGAACTTGCATCTATGGCTGATGTTTATATTAATGATGCTTTTGGAGTTTGCCATAGAGCTCACTCAAGTGTAGAAGCTATTACAAAATTTTTTGATAATACCCACAAAGGTGCTGGATTTTTACTACAAAAAGAAATAGAATTTGCAAGTAATCTTATCAAGCATCCTGCTCGTCCTTTTGTAGCTGTGGTTGGTGGGTCTAAAGTAAGTGGTAAATTACAAGCTTTGACTAATTTACTTCCAAAAGTGGATAAACTTATCATAGGTGGAGGTATGGCCTTTACTTTTTTAAAGGCACAAGGCTATGACATAGGAAATTCGCTTTTAGAAGAAGATTTAATAGAAGAAGCAAATAAAATTCTATCAAAAAGTAAAGAATTAGGAGTAAAAATTTATCTTCCTGTTGATGTAACTGCTGCACAAACTTGCTCGCAAGAAGCAGTGATGAAGTATGTTCCTGTACAAGAAATTCCATCTGGCTGGATGGGACTTGATATAGGACCTGCTAGTGTGAGATTATTTAAAGAAGCGCTTTCAGATGCGCAAACTATATGGTGGAATGGACCTATGGGGGTTTTTGAAATAGATAAATTCTCAAAAGGTAGTATCAAAATGAGTCATTATATTAGCGAATCTCATGCAACTACTGTCATTGGCGGTGGTGATACTGCTGATGTTGTAGCAAGAGCTGGTGATGCTGATGAAATGACCTTTATCTCTACTGGTGGAGGTGCGTCATTAGAACTTATAGAAGGAAAAGAACTCCCTGGAGTTAAACCTTTAATGGCAAAAGGCGATGAATGATTTTTGCTGCAAATTTAAAATGTAATCACACAAGAGCTAGTTTTGAAAATTATGCTAAAGAAATCAATTCTTATCAAAATAATGAAGATGAAATTTTCATCTTCCCTCCAAGTACAGCTTTTTCTAACTTAAAACTTAATTTTTTCCAAGGTGCACAAAATTTTTACCCTTGCAAAAATGGGGCATATACTGGAGAAATCGCTCAAGAACACTTAGAAGAATTTAACATTCAAAGTGTATTAATAGGTCATTCTGAAAGAAGAACTTTAGGAGAAAGTGAAGAATTCTTAAGAGCAAAATTTGATTTTGCAAAAAATCTTGGCTATAACATTATCTATTGTATAGGAGAAAGTCTAGAAACAAAACAGGCTAAAAAAAGTTTAGATTTTTTAAAAAACCAATTAGATAATATCGATCTAAATTACAATAAACTTATCATCGCTTATGAACCAATTTATTCTATAGGCACAGGAGTTAGCGCAGATAGTAAAGATATCGAAGAAGTTTTGAATTTTTTAAGCCAATTTGGTTCAAATAAATTTTTATATGGTGGAAGTGTTAATCAAGAAAACATTAAAACCATATGCAGTTTAAAAAATTGCCACGGGGTATTAGTGGGTTCAGCTGCTTTAAAAGCAGATAATTTTTTAAAAATGATACAAATTGCCAAAGGATAAAATATGTCTTTAAGCAACGAAGAGCTACAAAAAATTCTTGAACAAAAAATTGCACTTTTAGAAAAAGAAAATAAAGAAGAAAAAAATATCAATTTAGAAGCCGTTAGTGCTATTGTTAAAATTTTAGCTCTTCCAAATGAGTTTATACCATTAGCTCATAGATATTTTCAACTTCACACGCCACCTAGTTTAATATGGCTACATTTAAGTGAATGTACAGGTTGTAGTGAAAGTTTGCTTAGGACATCTTTGCCTGATTTTTTAGATTTAATTTTTGATTTTATCTCGTTAGAATATCATGAAACTCTTATGAGTGCAAGTGGGCATCAAGCTGAAAATCATTTAGAGCAAATTTTAAACACAAAAGATTATCTTTTAGCAGTAGAAGGCGGAGTATGCGCGATAGATCCATTTTACCTTACCATAGGAGCTTGCGGAGAAAATGGATATGAAATTTTACAAAAATGTGCAAAAAACGCTAAGAGCATATTTGCCATAGGAACTTGCTCAAGTTATGGAGGAATTCAAGCAGCACATCCAAATCCTACCAAAAGCATTGGAATCTCTAAGGTTTTAGAAGAAAAGATTATCAATGTACCAGGATGTCCTCCAAGTGATATCAATATCATTGCAACACTTTGTTTTTATATACTTTTTGAACAAAATATGGCCCTAGATGAACAAAATAGACCTTTAGCTCTTTATGGAAAATGCTTACATGATCTATGCGAAAGAAAAGCCAAATTTGAAGCTGGAAATTTTGCTCAAAGTTTTGATGATGAAAATATAAAACAAGGATATTGCTTATTTAAAGTAGGTTGCAAAGGACCCTATGCTTATAATAATTGTCCTAAAGTTAAATTTAATTCCAAAACCTCTTGGCCAGTAGCTGCAGGACATGGATGTATAGCTTGTAGTGAAGAAAATTTTTGGGATGATTTTGGATTTTATGAAAAACCCATGAGTAATGAATTTGCTTATAATAATTTTTCATCACTACATCAAATTTCACAAGCTAAAAATTTCAAACTAAATGATTTAAATGCAAAAAATATCATTTTAACTTTTACAAATCCAACTCAAATTTTATACCAAAGTGCTCAAAATTGTAATTTTTTAGATTTTTCTTTTGAAAGCAATCCTAGATTATTCTTAAATACTTTTGCTAAAACAAAAATTGCTTTAACTTTGGTTCAAAACTATAAAGATTCTTTTAAAAATTATTATGATTTTATACAAAATTCTTACGATGAAGAAAGTAAAATAAGTCAAAATATACTTGATTTATTTTATTTTACATATCCTTTTATCAGTGGAGAAAAATTAAAAACTATTGATGATTTTTTAGATCTTGCACTTGCTTATAAATTTAAACATCCTAGCAAATTTGATTTTAAAACCACACTTAATGAGCAAGCAAAATTAGATATCAATAAGGCTTTAAGAATGCCTTTAATTTATATGCTTGGTGGGCTCGATAAAGAAGCTATTGCATATGGACTGGTATATTCTATAAAAGAACACTTAAAACAAGCCTTGCAAGCTTGTAAAAATTTACACCAAAAAGAACAAATTTTACTTCATTGTGACAATGAAAAAATACTTAAAGTTTTTGGGGATTTATCGAGCATTTAAAACTTGATATTACAATATTTTAAATATTAAAAATTTTATAGTTTTAATTTAAGAAATTAGTTAAATTTTCAACACTTTTACCGATTTAATTTTTGACTAAATTTGAAAGGATATAGCATGCAAGTTTCTGGTTTGAATTCTCAAAGTTTTTCAATGGATATTAAAACAAAAAGTGGCAATCATCTTTCATTTGCTATGTATGACAAAAAAGAGGTAAATTATGAAAAAGATGACAACTCTACCTCTTTGAGTTTAAGACGACAATTTGGTTTTTCTTTTTCATATACTGGAACCAAACTTTCAGAAGATGATATAAAAGAAATTAAAGATGCAGTTGCTAAATTCCAACCACAAATTGATGAATTTATGAAAAATTCAAGAGTAGGAAGCTTACAGCCTAAAGAATTAATCACCGCTGCAATGAAAATAGGCGATGCTTTACCTGAGCCAAAAAGCGAAGAGTATAAAAAAGCTACCTTACATGAATTACTCAATACTATGGATAAGAGCTTAAAACAAGAATTGGGCAAAACTGATCTTGATGATGTTAAAAAACAACTTTTCCAAGATAGTGCTAAATTACTAGAAGAAATTTGGGAAAATTACAATAAACAAAAAGAAAAAAAAGAAGAAAATAATAAAGAATTTGGATTTTACGCATAAGGCTTAACAATGAAAGCAAAAGATATCTTAAAAAGTATGCTCGAACTTCAACAAAAACTAAATGATGATACCAATGGCATAGGATGGGAAAATGGCTATACAAAAGAAGGTAAATTAATTAGTTTTAGAAGATGTATTTATATGGAATGTGCTGAACTTATAGATTCTTTTGCTTGGAAACATTGGAAAAATATCAATACACCTGCAAACTGGGATAATGTTCGCATTGAAATTGTAGATATTTGGCATTTTATTATGAGTTTAATTTTAGAAGAATACAAAGAAAAAAATGTTACAGATAAAAATTTCATCGCAGAAGAAGTTTCATCTGTAACTTTTTTTGATGATTTTTGTAAAGACAATACTATTCCAAATGATGCTGATATATATGGAATTTTAAATGATATTGAACTAATCATTCATAAATGTAGCGGTTTTGACTATGATTTAGGTGAGCTTTTGAGTGTATATTTTGTCTTAGCTAGAAAATGTGGATTGAGCTTTTTTGATCTTTATAAAATTTACATAGGCAAAAATATCTTAAATCAATTTAGACAAGAAAATGGCTATAAAAATGGCACTTATAAAAAAATATGGAATGGCATAGAAGATAATGAAGTTTTAAACCAAATTCTAAAAGAAAGCTTAGATTATCAAGAAATTTATAAAAAACTCCAAGAAGTCTATAAAAATATAAAATGAGTATATTTTATCTTAGTTTGCAAGATTTTCTTAGCAAACCATTTTTAAAATTTTCTTTTTTGCCTTTGTTTTTTAGTGTAATACTTTTAAGCTTATGTGTATATTTTACTTATGATGCATTTTTTTCTTATTTAGATTCTTTTACAAGCAATTCTTGGTTTGCTTGGTTTTTTAGTTTTAGCATAGTTCAGTTTTCCTTAGCATTTTTAAGTGCTATAGGTGGTTTTTTTATCATTATTTTTGCTTCTGTTTTCATGTCTATGCTGATTATATCTTTTTTAACACCTTATATTGTAAAAAAAATTAATGCTAAGTATTACAACTATAGCATTGATACAGAGGTTAAATTTTCTGTAGTTTTATTTAAAATTTTTAAAATTTTAATTATAGGAAGTATTTTATTTATCTTGGCAACTATTTTACTCATCATTCCTTTTGTGAGTATTTTTATATATTATGGAGTTTTTTATTATTTATTTCATAAATTTTTAATTCTTGATGTATCAAGTTGTGTTTTAGATGAAGAAAAATTTCAAACTTTTTTTGAAAATTCTTCTCCTTTGTATTTTAAAATTACAACCTTTGTGTTTTTTATGCTTTCTAGTATTCCTTTGCTTGGTTTGTTTTTACAAGTATTTTATGTAATTTTTTTAAGTCATATGTTTTATCAAAAAACATTATCTTTACAAGCTAAAAATTATGCATGAAAAAATTCAAGATTTTATTCTTTCACAAAAAGTTCTAAGCTTAGGCATTCTTGATGATGATCAAGGAGTTTATTGTGCAAGTTGTTACTATGCTTTTGATGTAAAAAATTTAGCTTTAATTTTTGCAAGTCATTCTCATACAAAACACATACAACTTGCTTATAAATATCCAAATATTTCAGCAAATATTGCTTATGATAACAACACATTAAAATTTATCAAAGGACTTCAAATCAAAGCAATTTTCAAAGAAGCAACAAAAGAACAAGAAAAAATATATTTTAAAAAATTTGCCTTTGCTAAATTTAGTGATGCAAATTTATACGCGCTAGAAATTCAATGGGCAAAATATACAGATAATCAAATTTTATTAAATAAAAAATTAGAATTTAAAAGATGCCTATAAAGACATCTTTGATTTTTTAAGAAAAAGAAGGTTTGATTTGTTCTATCCAAGTATTAATTCTATTTTCAGTTAAATCTTCATGATTGTCATTATCTAATGCTAATCCTACAAATTTATCGCCTTCAACCGCATCGCTTGCTTCAAAAGTATAACCTCCAGTTGAAACCGCACCTACTAAATTTGCACCAGCTGATTTAAGCCCTTGAGCTAGTTTTCCCATACCGCTACAATATGTATCAGAATAACTCTCGCTATCTCCCATACCAAAAACCGCTACTGTTTTACCGCTAAGATTTAATTTTGAAAAATCAAATCCATCCCAATCATCTTGTAAATCACCACTTCCCCAAGTAGAAGTTCCGCAAATTAATTTATCATAAGAATTAATCTTATCCGCATCAATATCTGCGATATTTAATACATCAGAAATACCTAATTTTTCAGCGATCATATTAGCTGCACCTTCTGTGTTCCCCATAGAACTTCCAAAAATTACTGCTACTGACATCAACATCTCCTTAAAATTTGATTATTAATAGTATAAGGTACTAATTTTAGCAAAGTATTATTATTTTCACATAAAAAAGCTCTTATTTGTTTATAATGAGTGAAATTTTCACTCCTTGGATACACAATGTAAAATTTTTCAAACGAATTTTCACTAATATACCTTAATGCTTGCTGTATATCTTTATCTTGATTTTGATCAAATTTTGCTAATATAGCCATTTTATCTTCTATAATGCACAAATTATTTTTAAATCTCATTTTTAATTTAGGATTGCTTTTACAAATTTTATCAAAAACAAAATTTTCAAATGCAATTTGTGGGTTTATTAAAAAACTATCATTTGATATACTTAATATCATTTTTGCAAGTGATGATTTTGGAATTTTATTTTCTAGTTTAATACTAGTGCTATTTACATAAGCTTGAATAATATTTTTAGAATAAAAACACTTAATATCATCACTTTCTTGTAATAAATCTTTAATCCTTAAAATAAATAATTCTTTTAAATTTTGTGCTTTATTTGCATATTTATATGGAATTTTCATATCATCTTCATTTAAAGCATTATAAAAATTTAAAAATATATAATTTATTTCATATAAGGAATAATTTTTAAAAACATCTGGGATAAATTGGCGATTTTGACTAAATCCAAACATCGATTTATCCTTTTTTTGCACATTTATACTCTTGATCTAATCCAAATACCTTACAATACTCACAATACACACAACTAACACTTCGTTTAGCACATACTAATGGTATATTTCTTTTTTTAGCTTCTGTTTTGATTTTTTTCATAGTATTATGATTTAAAAAACTTGTAAGCATAACAATACATTGTGTGTTTTGCGGGATAGGTTTTCTATTTACCCTATTTTCATTTCTAGCATCCCAATGTTCTATATCTTTTGCACCTAAATTTGTTAAAACTGCCTTAATAGGGGTGATCTCATCTGCACCAATAACCAAAACTGACATTTTACTCCTTTAGTAAAAAATGATAATGGTTATTATAATTTATAAAAAATAAATTTTAACTGATATTAAATATCATTTTTAAATTTTATTCGTTAATGTCTTTGTGCAAAATCTCCTCTAAAACTACAGTTGCATAAGAACCTTTTTGCAAGAAAAATTCTAAAATAAAATGAGCCTTTTCTTCATCATAATGATACTTACAATCTTGCATATATGACCATAAAAATCGCCTAGAACCTTGCATTTGAGCTTTATACTTATAAAAATCACTAAAAATTCCATCTTCTATTTTTAAAGCTAAGCTATCATTTTGACTCTCATAAGCTTTTGCTCCAATTAAAAGCCCCATAGCGCTAATGTCTTTTTGTATAAATCTTTGCACCTCATCTTCTAAATTTTCACAAATAAAACATTTTCCAAAAGGATAATGACCTAAAACTTCCCCTTGAAGCAATTTAAAAAATTGTTTTTGCTGTTTTAAATTTTTGTATTCTTGTGTATTAAAGGTATAAATTTGTTTGATTTCTTTTTCACTAAATTCTTGCATAAAATGAGAAATTTCCACTCTTTTACTCAAATATCTATTAAAAAGCTCACTTTGAAAAGCAGAAATTAAAAATTCTTGCATTTTTTTATTTTTTATTTTTTTGCCTTGTAAAATTTCCAAACCTTGCAAAAAATTATCCTGAAATTTTCCAAAACGCTGATAGCCAAAATAATTAGCAAAACCTTGAATTTTTAAATTATTAAAAGCTTGCTCTATCTTAAGCGCATCCACACTAGAAACTTTTTTTAATCTTATAAAAAATGAATTTCCTTTTAAATGACCTATACGAAGTTTATTATCATGGATAAAAGTTTCTAAAATTTTCATTTTTTCGTGTTTAAAATTTTTTAAATTTTCTTCAAATTTTTTAGGCATTGAGATATATTGCGTGGTTAAACCTTGCTTGTCTTTTAATCCACAATATCCAAAATCTCTTATTTTCACACCACTTTGCTCACTTAAAATTCTTAAAGCCTCGCTTGTGCTTAAATCTTTTTTTTGTATATGTAAAATAAGATGCTCACCCTTACCACTAAATTCATACAAGGGTTTTTCTCTAACCACAAAATCATTGCTATTTTTGGAAAAATATACATCAATAAGGCTATGCTTTAAAGCATAAAGTGGTTTAAAAATGGTGTTCTTTTCCATAATATTTATACCTTCCAGTTTTAGTTTTGGCAAAAATATTTAATTTTACTCTATGTTTTTTTGCCATATTTTTAATATAAGCTTTATATTTTTTATCAAATGCAAATAAAATTTCATATTCTTCTGCACTATTTAATTCAAAGAAATTTAATTTTTTTAAAAATGTAACACTTAAGCGATTTATAGCAAGCATTCTTGATAAATCTTTATTCAAACCATCTGATATATCCATACTTACTCTTATTTTTTTAGCTATATCGTAAAAAAATTTTTGTTTTAAATTGGGCCTTATAGAGCGATGGTTAGAATGTAAGAAAAATCCATTTTGTAAAATTTTTAAACCCTTAATACTATCACCTAATTTTCCACTAAAAGCTAAAAGATCGCCTTTTTTTAAACCTTTACGATAGATAGCTTTTTGGTTGATTTTAGAAATAAGGGTTAAAGAAATATTGATTTTATCATCAGAAATTGTATCACCACCAATGATTTGTATATCAAATTTTTTTGCTTCTTTAAGCAAACCATTTTGAAGTTTTTTTACCTCATCAAAAGAAATATCCTTTGGCAATGAAAGTCCTAAAAGAACATATTTTGGAGTTGAATTCATTACAATTGCATCAGAAATATTAACAAGCATAGCCTTTGCTCCAATTTGCTCTAAACTCATCCATGATCTTTTAAAATGAACATTTTCACAAAATAAATCTTTAGAATAACAATACCCATCAACAACAGCTCCATCATCGCCATTGATAGGATTAGCAAAAGCTTTAATAATCAATTTTTCCTTATCCATGTGAATATTTTATACAAAATGAATTTAATTTTCTATAATAATCAAATTTTTATAAGTTTAAAATGTATATAATGAAAAATAACACCAAGGATTAGGATATGAAAATCATTTTAAGAATTTTTCGTTTTGATAAAAATAGTGATTATTTAGCTTATTATAAGCCTTATGTTTATGATAGCGATGATTTTCAAAGCGTTTATGATCTACTTTTACAAGTAAAAAAAGATGATATATATTTTGATTTTGATGAAAACTCTGAAAGTTGTATCAAAATCAATCAAATAGCAATCAGACAAAGAAGAAATTTAAAAAATATTATCCAAGAATTTGGAACAGAACTTATCATAGAACCGCTTGATACCAAAAGAGCTATTAAAGATCTCATCATGGATAAAAGTGATTTTTATGACAAACTTCATTTATTTGATGGTCTAATAGATACTCATGATATAGAACTTTATAAACAATATGATTTTTTATATTACACAAGTGAGGTTAGGGAATTTTTACCTCAATACTTAGGAGATAGCTTTTTTATATTTGCATACAAAATGTTGCTAAAATATCCTGATAAAACTCCTCAATTTTTAAAATTAGTTGCCAATGAAGAAAATGGAATTTACTATCATACAACTTTTAAAAATTTTATTTCATTTAATGAATCAGACTATGAAGCTTACATTAAAGAGCTTAAAAAAATGCTTGTTAAAGCAGGCTATGCAAGAAGTATATTTTAAAGGATATTTTAATGTATAATATTTACACTAATAACAATAACGATTTATTTTGTTTTTTTGATATCATAAAAGATGCTCTAGATGCGATAGAAATTAAAAATAAAATTTGCGAAAAACCTTTAGGAAAAAATTATTTTATCATTGATTATAATCCTGAACATATCCTAAAAGAATACGAAAGAATGATGAATGATGATAATATCTTAGCATGCGAATTTAGCTCTTATGATATTATGAATAAAATTGAAAAAATTCAATATGCACCTGATATTTTTCTACAACATCTAAGCAAAAATCATATTATAAAAAACTTTAGCAATTTTAATGCGTGTATTTACCAAGGAGAATTTGAAACACAATCATCTTTGAAATTGTTAAATTTGCTTGATGCTAAAATTATAGATTTTGAAAGAAAACACAAATCTTGCGGATATAGCTTTTTAAATTTAAATCCAGAATTAGCATATCAAATGGCAGCAGCGATTGTCTTAGATGCTTATGATAGCGGAAGTGATTTTTTAGTCGTTGAAGATTTTTATGCTTTTTATATGTTTGATAAATGTTTTAAACAATTACAAACTATTTCTGGAAGAAATTTTGAAGATTTTTATATTTTAACCTTTGCAGAACTTGCAAATTTAGCCTTAGGTATAGTACCATATACTTTGAAAAAACATTCCTTAAAAGTGAGTTTAGTAGAATGAAAATTTCTCTTGAGTGTAAAGATTTAATTTTAGAAAAAACTTTAGAACTTCTTTTAAAAGATCATTTGGTTTTAAAAAAAGATTGTGATTTTATAATTTGTGATGAAAAAATTCACTCACAAAAACCACAATTTATTATTAGTAAAAATTCCGTTTTTTTAAATATACCTTTTAGTAGCGAAGAGCTATTAAATGCTCTAGAAGATTATAATACGAGTTTGCAAAATATTGCTTATAAAATAGCATATCGTGAAAAAAAATTGATGAATCAAAAATGCCAAGCGATATTAGAAGAACTTCGTAATGAAAGTCATAAAAAAATTGATGAAATATTTGATATTTATAAAATGCAAATAAAAAATCTCATCCAAGAAGAACACAATAATGCCTAAAAATGAAGAATTTAAAAGCGTCAAAGACTTTTTAAATTCTTACACAAAAGAAGATAAAAAACAAAATAAAATAAAAAATCAAAAACTATATTCTTGTATAGAAAGTGGTTCTTATAAAGGTAAAAAAATTCTTTTGCCCAATTTAAATACAACTAGAAGCACTAAATCCATAGTAAAAGCTTGTGTTTTTAATGTTTTGCGTTTTCACTTACGAAATAAAATTTTTATTGAAGCATTTGGAGGAAGCGCTTCTATGGCTCTTGAAGCACGCAGTAATGGTTGCTTAAAAAGCTATGCTATAGAATTAGATAAAAAAGCTTATCAAATAGCTTTGAAAAATGCTTGCAATATAGATAAAAATACTATTTGTTTTAATGATGATACTTTTATAAAAACACCGCAAATCATACAAAATACAAAAGAAGAAATCATTTTATATCTTGATCCACCTTTTGATATACGAGAGGGTTTTATAGATATTTATGAAAAAACTTTAAAGATGATTCAAGCACTACAAACTAATAATCTTAAATTTATAATACTTGAACACTCTAGTGCTTTTAAAACTCCGCAAGAAATTAACCATTTTACTAAAAATAAAGAAAAAAAATTTGGCAATACCACTTTAAGTTTTTATACATCAAAATAATTTTGGAATCATTTTTGCTTTAATCTAATGTAAAAGCAACAGATTAAAGGAAGAATCGATGAGAATATTATTATTTTTCATGGCTTTTAGCATTAGTTTATATGCAGCTACTATCAAAGAATTAACCAATGTTGTAGGCGTTAGAGATAATCAGCTTATAGGATATGGTTTAGTTGTTGGATTAAACGGAAGTGGTGATGGAACAAGTAGTGAATTTACCTTACAATCAATCTCAAATATGCTTCAAGGTATGAATGTAAAAGTTAGTCCAGGAGATATCAAATCAAAAAATACTGCTGCGGTAATGGTTACAGCTAAATTACCTGCTTTTGCAAGAAGTGGTGATAAGCTTGATGTTAGCGTAGCTTCATTAGGCGATGCTAAATCTTTACAAGGTGGAACCTTACTTATGACTGCTTTAAAAGGTGTAGATGGTGAAATTTATGCAGTAGCTCAAGGTTCATTAGCTATTGGCGGACTTAGCCCAAGACCTGGTGCAGCTGGAACACACTCAACTTCAGCTAATGTTATCAATGGTGCAGTTGTTGAAAGAGAAATTCCACAAAATTTTAGTCAAAATGATGATTTAATACTAAGTTTAAAAGAAGCTGATTTTAAAACAGCAAATAATATAGAAAGAGTTTTAAATGCTGTTTTTGATACAGACATAGCTAAAGCTTTAGATTCTAGAACTATCAAGCTCGTTAAACCTGAAGAATTTTCTCATGTAGAATTTATGGCTAGAGTTTTAGAACAAGATATTGCCTATACTCCTGAAAGTAAAGTAATTATAGATGAAAGAACTGGCACTATCGTAGCTGGTGTAAATATAGAAGTAGAACCTATATTAATCACTCACAAAGATATAACTATAAAAATCGATCCAAACAACAATACAGCATTAGCACAAAATGAAATAGATATGAAAGATGGTGGAATTTTAGATCCTGTTTCAAATACTTTAAAAATCACAAACACCAAAACAACAGTAGCAAATATAGCAAGAATGCTCAATAAACTTGGGGCTACTCCAAATGACATCATAGCTATCATGCAAAATTTAAAAAGAGCTGGCGCAATTAGTGCTGAATTAGAGGTGATATAATGAGAGTTGATAATTATTTAGCTAGTAAAAATTATAGTAGCAATCTTTATGAAAGCATCACTAAACATAACAATAGCTACAAAGCAGCTAAAAACTATGCAGATAGTGCTTTTAAAAATGATATAACTCATATCCAAGCCTTAAATGATGAAGATAAAGCCTTAAAAGAACAAACTGATGCTTTTGAAGCTTTCTTAATTAAAAGTGTTTTAGATATTTCTTTAAAACAAGAAAATTCTTTGTTTGGCAAAGATGCAAGCGATGAAATTTATTCATCTATGTATAATGATACTATGAGTAAGGCTTTAAGCGGTGGCTTAGGATTTTCAAAATTATTATTTGATTATTTAAAAGAAAGGGGTTAAGTTATTTTTTTATTTGTCGATGTATCTTCTAGAGTTTTAATAGAAGCGGAGGCTTAAAATGATAAACCCGGTACATCAAGGTTATGTAGCTCAACAAATTGCTACAGATTTAAATAAAACAGAAAATAAAGAAAACAACAAGGCAAAAGAAACTCAAAAAACAGAGGAAAGTAAAGCTGCTCAGATTGCTGCTCAGATTAAAAATGGTGATTATAAAATAGATTTACCATCAACCTCAAAAGCAATAGCAGATTCTTTACTATAAATTTTCCATCCTTTTTTGGGTTTTGCCCAAGAAAGGATAGAAAATGGTTAAAAAATACTTAGACGAAACAAATTCAATTTTAGAAAAATTAATCAATCTTACAATCGAAGATATCACTCAAATTCAAGCTGCAAATCATAAACATGTAAGTAAAAGTGTCGAAGATAAAACAAAACTTATAAGCGATTTTCAACTTGCCAAAAAAAATCTTGATCAAGCCTTGATAGATTTAAGCAATCAAGGTAACAATAAAGGCTTAGATGAGCTTTTAGATGATGAAGATAAAGAAAAACTCGCTCTTTTAAAGCAAAATTTAAATACCTTACATCAAAAAAATAAAGAATACGCTAAATTAGTTCTTGTGATTAAAGATTTTTATGACAATCTTTTAAATGCCATGTTTGAACAAAATGGAACAAATAATGCTTATGGAGATAAAAAAACTATTCCAGATTCATTGTTTAAAATGAATGTTTAAAGGCTAAAGCATGGGAATTTTTGATAGTTTATATACTGGAGTTAGTGGTATAAAAGCTGCTGAACTTCAAATCAACACAACAGGTAATAACATCTCTAACGCAGGTGCGGTTTTTTATACAAGACAAAGAGCTGTGCAAAGCTCTGCTATGTCAGTAGAAAGAGGTGGTTTAACTTTAGGAACTGGAACTCAAATTGATACCATTAAAAGATTGCATGATGAGCATTCTTATTATAAATTAAAAAATGCCACCACCCAACAACAATACACAGACTATTTAGGAAAAATTTTACAAGAAGCAAGTCAAAGATTTCCTGATATGCAAGGAACTGGTATATTGCAAGATTATAAAAACTACTATGATGCATGGAATAATTTTGCTTCAAATCCAAATGACACAGCTAGTAAAATAGATCTAGTAGAAAGTGCTAATACTCTAACTCAAAATATTCAAAAAACCTTACAATCTCTTGATCAAATGCAACAAACTGTTAATGAACAAATTAAACAAACAGTAGATGAAATTAACAGCATAGGCGAAGAAATCGCAAATATCAATAAACAGCTTGAACAAGCAGAAGTTTTACCAACTGATAATGCTAATCAACTAAGAGATAGAAGAGATGAGTTAGAATTAAGACTTTCAAAATTAGTTGATGCGGTAGCTTGGAAAGGAAAAGCTACCCAAGATAACACTTTAGAAACGACTATGACTGATTCTGGAAAATACTATGATTTAAGTATTCAAGGATTTAGTATAGTTAATGGATCAAGTTTTCATCCTTTAAAACTTGATGATAATAATCCTCAAGGATTTTATCAAATTTATTATGAAGTAAATGATGAAAATAGATATGATTTAACTAGCAAAATAACAGGGGGTCAATTAGGTGCTCAACTAGACCTTAGAGGAAGAAATTATGATGGAAATCATGATACTTATAGCGATGGTATCTTACAAGATTATAAAGATATGCTAAATACTTTCACTAAAACTCTTATCACCCAAACAAATAATGTCTATGCCCAAGCTGCCACAGATAAAGTAAATTCTGATGATTTAAAAGGATTGAAACCAAATACCTCATTAATGAGCTATGATAAAAATATCCAAGCTGGTAGTTTTGATCTTGTTATATATGATAATCAAGGCAAAGAAGTTGCCAAAAGAACTATAAATATAGATGTTAATACCACCATAGAAGATGTAGTTAAACAAATCAATGCAGATATTGATGATAATAAAGATGGAAAACCTGAAAATGATTTAAATGACTTTTTTAATGCTTTTTATCACTACGATGGACAAAGTGATAGTGGAAATTTACAAGTTGGAGCTTTAAAAGAAGGTTATAAAATAGCTTTTAAAGATAATGGCACGAATTTCCCAGGAGCTTTAAATGTTTCATCATTTTTTAACGGACAAGATGCAAGCAATATCAATGTAAATTCAAGTATTAGAAATGATCCAAACACTTTAAAAGGAAGTGCTACTGGAATAGATGGTAATAATGAAGTGGCAAATGCTATGTTACAACTTCAAACCAAAAAAGTAAATTTTTATAACAAAGATGGGACAGTAGATAGCTTAACACTAGATGGATATTATAGAAAATTCACTGGACAAATTGCTTCCAATGCTGAAAGCAATGGCTTTACACATGCTACAAATTCAACTGTTTTAAATACAGTTTATGCAGAATATCAATCAAAAAGCGGTGTGAATACAAACGAAGAATTAGCGTCTCTTATACAATATCAAGCAAGTTATGGAGCAGCAGCTAAAATAGTAACCACAGTAGATCAAATGCTAGATACCCTACTTGGCTTAAAATCTTAATGCATATAAAAGCTCTTTTAGATGATCTTGTACTAGATAAAAATACACAAAAAGAGCTTTTTTCTCACCCTGATCCTTTACAAATTGCAAGTATATATAAAAATCCAACCATAGCCTTAATTTGTGCTTTGTTTGCATATGGTAATGCAAAAAATATTGTCAATTTTTTACAAAAACTTGATTTTTCTCTTTTAGAAAGCAATGAAAAAACTATCATGCAAGAAAGCAAAAACTTAACATATCGTTTTCAAAATTCTCAAGATATTGCTCAAATATTTATTACCTTAAAAAGATTGCAAAATGAAGATAGTATAGAAAATATTTTCACCAAAGCTTACAAAAAAGAACAAAATATCATAGATGCAATTTCAAATTTTATCGATACTATATATAAAATAAACCCTTATCGAAGCTATGGTTATGAATTTTTCTTTTCTAAAAAATTTCAAAGACCAAAATCTACCTTCAAAAGATACAATATGTATTTAAGATGGATGGTAAGAAAAGATGAAATAGATTTGGGACTTTTTAAAGATATAGATAAAAAAGATCTCTTAATACCTCTTGATACTCATACTCACAAAATTTCATTAGAGCTTAAGCTTTTAAGGCGTAAGATTTATGATTTTAAAAGCGTATTGGAATTGACTAAAAATTTACAAAAACTAGATCCAAAAGATCCTATAAAATATGACTTTGCTTTATACAGAATCGGACAAAATAAGGAAATTTTATGGAACTTGAGCTAAGCTATTATGTAATATTATTTTTTGTAGCAATTTTTGCAGGATGTGTTGATGCTATAGTTGGAGGAGGTGGGCTTATCACTATACCTGCTTTATTTGCTTGTGGAATACCTCCTCATTTGGCTTTAGCTACAAATAAACTTCAAAGCACTTTTGGCTCTTTTACAGCTGTATTAGCTTATAGAAAATCCATGCAAATAGAAAAAATTGCTTTGGGAATTTTATTTACTGCAATTGGCGCTATTTTAGGAACATATAGCGTTTTACTAATCAATCAAGATAGTGTGAAAATCATAGTTTTAATATGTCTTGTTTTAATTTTTCTTTATACTATTTTTAAACCAAATATTGGAAATACTCAACACAAAGCCAAAATGAGCACTACTAGCTTTCAAATCATTTTTGGTTTATTAATAGGTTTTTATGATGGTTTTTTAGGGCCTGGGACGGGTTCTTTTTGGATATTTGCTTGTGTGATATTTTTAGGTTTTAGCATGAAAAATGCCAGCATTAACACTAAAATTTTAAATTTTACAAGCAATATAGTAGCCTTGGCTGTATTTTTATATTCTTATGAAGTACTATGGAAAGTTGGGATTTTAATGGGCATAGGACAAATTTTAGGCGCATTTGTTGGTTCAAAACTTGTTTTAAAAACTCAAGGAACATTCATTAAAAAACTTTTTTTAACCATGGTAGCTCTAACCATAGCTAAAGTTGCGTATGATTATTTGATTTCTTAAATTCCTTGCGTGATTTGCCACATTGGTAAAAATACCCCCAAAGCAAGAATTAAAATCATCAATGCCATAAATACAATCATCAATGGTTCAAGCATTATAAAGATTTTTCGAACATATTCTTCTTTTTTTTGCTCAAAAAATAAAGCAAGCTCATAAGTACTTTCCTCAAGCTTAGAACTTTTCAAACCTAAATTTATCATTCTAATAACAAAGGATTCAAAAATATTAATGCGTAAAAAAGCTTCAGCCAAATTTAATCCTGATTCAAATGAGACTATAGCTTTAGCAATGTTAGCTTTTAAAAATTTGTTTTGCACACCATTATTAGACATTTTAAGTGCTTTTTTAGCATCTATACCTGATTTTAATAAATACGAAAAAATGATAAAAAAACAAAATTTATCCTGATATGCGATGATATTTCCAAATATAGGCATATGAAAAAGTATCTTATCAAACAAAAAAGATTTTTTATATAAAATATACACACATGTAGTCAAAACACCCAAGCAAAAAAATATAGCCCAAAAATAACTAGCTAAAAAATCTCCTATAAAAAATAAAATTTTTGTAATCATAGGCAATTGCAAATCAAGCTGAATAAATAAATTCTTAAATTCAGGCAATACAAAAAACATCAATACAAAAAAAGCAAAAATTATACTTATAAAAACCAAAATAGGATATGAAATAGCTTTTTTAAATTGTTTTAAATTTTTTATTTGTTTTTCTTTTAAAGCTATGATTATTTTAAATGCTTCATTTAATTCCTCTTTACCCTCGCAAATTTTTAAAATAGCTAGTTCTCTAGGATTAAATAAATCTTTAAAAGCTTCTTCATATGTTGAACCATTTTTAAGTCTTTGATATATCTGATTAAACATAAAAGTTATTTTTTTGTCATAAGAATGCTGTGAAAATTCTAAAACTGCTTCTTGCAAACTAAGACCTGCTTTTAAAATCATATGCAAATCTTTAAGGATAAAAATTAACTCTTCTTCTTTGATTTTTATATTTTTTTGCGCAAAATACTCTTTTACCTCCACCAAAGTATCATATTTTTGCAAAGCTTTAATTCTAGCTTCATAAAGATTTTTTGCTTTAATGATGCTTTGTTTTTCTTTGTGATTAAAAATATAAGTTATTATAAACTCTTTCAAAATAAAACTTTCCAAATTTCTTCTATAGAAGTAAGGCCTTTTTTGACCTTATCCAATGCATCTTCACTTAAAGATAAAAAATCATTTTTTAAAATATAAGCTTGTATTTGTTCAAAAGAAGAATTATTTTCAATCAAATTTTTAACATTTGCATCTAAAAATAAAAACTCTGCTATCATAATTCTTCCCTTATAGCCACTCATCATGCATTTTGGGCAACCCTTAGCTTTATAAAATTTTCCATTTATTGTTTGATTTTTATAAACAATTTCGCTAATTTCTTCTTTGCATTCACAAAGCTTACGCACCAAACGCTGAGCAATGATTAAATTTAAAGATCTTGCTATAAGATAAGACTTAGCTCCCATATGCATCATTCTAAAGATTGCCTCTAAAGCATTATTAGTATGCAAAGTGCTAAAAACTAAATGTCCGCTCAAGGAAGCTTTTAAAACTATATCTAAACTTTCTTCATCTCTAATTTCTCCTATCATTATAACATCAGGATCTTGTCTTAAAACTCCCCTTAAAGCCCTAGAAAAATCAAAATCGGCTTTAGAATTTAAAAGAATTTGTTGAGCTTTTGTTAATTTATATTCTATAGGATCTTCTAAAGTGATAATTTTTTTATTCTCATCAAGTTCGTTTAACAAACTATGCATAAAAGTGCTTTTCCCGCTTCCTGTTGGCCCACAAAATAAAATCAAACCACTCAAAGCTTGTATATTAAGTTTTATTTTCTTAAGAATCTTATCGTTAATCAAAAGATTTTCTAACTGAAAAATATTTTTTTCTTGTTTTAAAATCCTTATTACCGTACTTTGTCCAAACAATAAAGGCATAATAGAAACCCTAAAATCATATTGTTGATCTTGGATACATTTACTAAAACTTCCATCTTGAGCATTTCTTTGCTCTACAACATTAAGCAAAGATATAATTTTTATATGAGTAAGCAATGCTTGATAAATTTCATGAGTAAAACAAATAATAATTTGTAAAATTCCATCGATTCTAAATCTTAATTTCACCATATTTTCTAAAGGTTCAAAATGAATATCACTTGCTTTTAAAAAACTAGCATAAGATAAAATCAAAAATAAAATTTGCTCTAAAAAATCCCCTTCTTTATTGTTTTGAGAATTTAAAATTTTTTCTACTTCATAGGAATAATTTTGAAATTTTATTAAAAATTTAATTTTTTCAAAAAAATATTCAAATTTTGTAAATTCAACTATAAAAATATGGATATTTTTATCTCGAAAAATATTTTGTAATTTTTCTAAAACTTCACCATACAAAGGCTTGTAAGAAATAATTTTTATACACTCATCATTTTCTTCAAAACATAAAATTTCATATTTTTCTATAAGAGCAAGAGGTAAGTTATATAAATATTTTTCAAAATCAAATTTATCATTTAAATCTAAAAATTGTAGTTCATATTCTAAAGCTAATTTTTGAAAAAAATCTTTATCTAATGATAAAAGCTCATTATGAGTAAGCATATTATCTATCAAGTTTTGAACAATATCTCTATATTTAATAACTTGCATTTAATACTTTTTCATATTCTTCTTTAGCTTTTAATGCTTGATCAATTTGCCCTTGTTTCATTTTAGAATTAATAAAAATTAGCCAAGCATCTTTTTCTAAATACTCAATTTCATTTGCTTCTATAGCCCAAAATGAAGAATTTTTATAATCTTTTATACTATAAAAATACTGGGCTAAATTTAAAGCATTGATATAACTTGGATCATTAATAAATTTTTCATATAAAATCAAAGAATCTATATTCTCTTTTTTAATGCTAATTTTTGCTTTTAATTTTGAAAAAGCTAAAAACATGATTAACATACTAAAACATATGATCTTCATTTTTAAAACCCAAATCTTTTAAATTTAGTATCTTTTTATCTTCTTTGATTATAGTTGGCTTGATGATAAAAACAATTTCGCTAACATCTTCTATATTTTGCTTACCTTGAAATAATAATCCAAAAATAGGTATTTTAGAAAGTAAATTGATTTCATTTTGATTGTTAATGCTATTTTTACTAATCAAACCACCTAAAATTAAAGTTTGAGAATCTTCCACTTCTACAACAGTTGAAAGCTTTTTTTGTATAGTATCGGGCGCAATATTTCTTGGTTTATTTTGACGATGATTATCAACACTATATTTAAAATCACTCAAACTAGGATTTATCCTAAGCATAATCTTATGATCATCTGAAATTTCTGGCAAAATATTAAGTAAAATTCCTACAAAAATAGAATAATTATTATAAGTTTCACTAATTGTACTTCCATTTTCAGTGCCTTTAGAACTTTCTTTAACTTGATAATTTATAGTATCACCTATAGAAATAATTGCTTGTTGATTATTTAAAGCCATAAGTTTTGGATTAGAAAGCACCGTGGTTTTACCATTTTCTTGCAATAAATTTATAATTGCTTGAGTTTGGATATTTGCTTTTAAATTGATATTTTTAATACCACCTTTATTTATGATAAAATCTTTATCATCGCCATTTAACCTAAAAGCGAGTTCTTGCCAATTAATTCCACTAGAATGATTTTTATTTAAATGTACAGCAACTATACTCACATCAATTAAAACTTGTTTTTTCAATCGTTTATTTAAATCATTTAAATAATTTTGCACCCTTGTAATTTCATATGGAGTAGCTTGTAAGGTAATGATTCCCGCATTGGTATTAATAATGGGCTTAGTAGTATTTTCATCAAGTAAAGCTTGAATTTCTTCTGCAATTTTCTCCCAAAAATCAAACCTATCAGTGCTTATAACCAAATTATCTGCTTCTTTATTAGAATGTTCATATTCTCCTTGTCTTGGTCTTGAATCCACTGAAGCTTTAGTGATACTTTGTCCTTCTCTAATAGAGCTAATATAATGAATTTTAAAAGTCTTTACTACTTTTCCATAAATTTTTAAAATATTTTTTTCATAATCATAAGCAAGATTATTTTCTTTCAACAAAAGATTAAAAATTTCTCTTAAAGACATTTTTCTAATGTGAAGATAATTTTGAGCGGTATTTAGTTTCTTTTGCGCTAAAGAATCTTTTACAATGATACTAAAGCCACATTCTTTACCAAGCTCATTTAAAATTTCTAATAATGTACTTTTAGAATCAACACTGATATCAAAAACCCTTTGATGACATGAATTTGCAAAAACTTGAGTAAAACATATACTAATAAATAATAATATTATTATTTTTCTCATATAAATTTAAAACCATCTCTTCTTTATTATTTTTTATAAGTAAAACTTGAAATCTATCTATTTTAATAATTTTAAATCCATTAATTTCATCATTTAACATATACCATACATCATTAATTTTAACTTTGTTTGACATTATAGCTTGTAATGAAAAATTAAAATCTACATGAGATTTTTGTTGAAAAAAAGGATCTTGTAATGTGCTTAAATCCACATCACAAGATTTGTTAAAAATAAAATGATCAGCGCTATAAGCACTAATCACCATTATAAAGATAAAAAAATTTTTAAGCAATTTTAATTTTCATTGCTAAAATCAGCATTAGCCAAGCGCTTTAATTGTCTATAACGACGCTGAGCATCTGCTTTATTTTTCTCAAATAATTCTTTAGCTTGCTCTGGATTTGATTTTTTCAAAGAACTATAACGAACTTCATTCATTAAAAAACTCTCATATAAATCCCAATCAGGCTCTTTAGATGAAATTGTCAAAGGATTTTTACCCTCAGCTTCTAAGCGTGGATCAAAAATATAAGTTGGCCAATACCCACACTTAGTAGCTAAATCCGCCTGATCTCCTGAATTTCCAAGTCCGCCTTTGATACCATGAGCTATACAAGGAGAATAAGCAATAATCAATGATGGTCCATCATAAGCTTCAGCGGCTATCACTGCTTTTAATAATTGCGCATAATTTGCATTAGAATTTACTTGAGCTACAAAAATATATCCATAAGTCATAGCAATTTGCCCTAAATCTTTCTTTTGCACAGGTTTTCCAGCAGCTGCAAATTGTGCTACAGCACCTGTTCTTGAAGATTTTGAACTTTGCCCTCCAGTATTTGAATATACTTCAGTATCTAAAACCAAAATATTAACATTTTCCCCGCTAGCTAAAACATGATCAAGCCCACCATAGCCTATATCATACGCCCAACCATCTCCTCCAAAAATCCAATGAGATTTTTTACTTAAGAAGCTTTTGAGTTCTAAAATGTCATTTACAGCTTTAATTGATTTATTTTCTTCCAAAAGCGGCACCAATTTATCTCTTAATTCTAAAGACACTTTAGCATCTTCTTTATTTACAATCCATTCTTTATATAAAGCTGAAAGTGCATTTGGAACTTCTTGCATACTTTCATTCATAATATATTCTATTTTATGTCTTGTTGTTTCAGTCGCAATTTTCATACCCAAACCAAATTCAGCATTATCTTCAAATAAAGAATTACCCCAAGCTGGTCCATGACCATTTTTATTGCTTTTTCTATATGGCGTAGAAGGTGCTGATCCACCATAAATAGAACTACAACCTGTTGCATTAGCAACAATCATTCTCTCGCCAAACAATCTTGTAAGTAAAGTAATATAAGGAGTTTCCCCACATCCTGGACAAGCACCATGGAATTCAAATAAAGGTTGAGCAAATTGAATTCCTTTAGTATTTTCTCTATTTAAAACATTATCTTTATAGGTAACTTTTTTAAATAAATAATCAGCATTTTCTTGCTCTCCATGCTCAAGCTCTTCGCCCAGTGGCACCATAACTAAAGATTTTTCTTTTGTAGGACACTCATGCACACAAAGTTCACATCCTGTACAATCAAGTGGAGATACTTGAATTTTAAAATTAAGCTTTTGCTCTTTTACGCCTTTTGCATTTAAACTATGCTCTTTTACGCCAACTGGGGCATTGTTTAATTCTTCTTCATCAATTAAAAATGGTCTAATAACAGCATGTGGGCAAACAGAAGCGCATTGATTGCATTGTATACAATTAGCCTCTATCCATCTTGGCACCATAACCCCAACACCTCTTTTTTCAAATTCAGTCGTCCCGTGCTCAAAACTACCATCTTCGTATCCTAAAAACGCAGAAACTGGCAAATCATCACCTTTTGCCGCATTCATAGGTTTAGCAATTTTTTCTACAAACTCAGTTCCTTTATAGGCTATAGTTTCTTCTTTTATTTCATCAGCTAAATTTGCCCAAGAAGGATCAATATCAACTTTTACAAGTCCATCTCCACCCATATCAATAGCTTTATAATTCATCTCAACTATAGCATCACCTTTTTTACTATATGATTTATATGCTAATTCTTTCATATATTTTTTAGCATCTTCAAAATCAATAATATTGGCAAGTTTAAAAAATGCAGCTTGCATGATAGTATTTGTTCTACTTCCAAGCCCTATTTCTCTAGCAAGTTTTGTAGCATTAATGATATAAAAATTAATTTCTTTTTGCGCTAAAATTCTTTTAACTGAATTTGGAATTTTTTTAATAGTTTCTTGCGCACTCCAAATGCTATTTAAAAGAAAAGTACCACCTTTTCTAATTCCTGCTAAAACATCATAAATTTCTAAATATGCAGCCACCGAACATGCTATAAAATGAGGAGTTGAAACCAAATAAGTAGAAGTAATTGGTTTTTTAGAAAATCTTAAATGACTTCTTGTATAACCGCCTGATTTTTTAGAATCATATGCAAAATAAGCTTGTGCATAAAAATCTGTTTTATCACCTATAATTTTAATAGAATTTTTATTTGCTCCTACTGTTCCATCTGCGCCAAGTCCATAAAATAAACATTCTATAGTACTATCATCGCTAAGTGAAATTTTTTCTCCAACACTTAAAGAAGTATGAGTAACATCATCGATTATACCGATAGTAAAACCATCTTTTGGATTTTGCTGATTTAAATTTTCAAACACAGCTAAAAGTTGTGCAGGATCAACATCTTTTGATGATAAACCATATCTACCACCTACTATCAAAGGTGCTTTTTCTTTACCATAATATGCACTTTTTAAATCTAAATACAATGGTTCGCCTAAACTACCTGGTTCTTTTGTCCTATCTAAAACAGCAATTTTTTCAACGCTTTGAGGCATTACATCAAAAAGATATTTTAAGCTAAAAGGTCTATATAAATGAACTTTTAAAACTCCTACTTTATGACCTTTATTATTTAAATAATCCACTACTTCTTTTAAAGCCTCAGTTACAGAACCCATAGCTACCACAACACTTGTAGCTTGTGGATCTCCATAATATACAAAAGGTTTGTATTCTCTTCCTGTAATCTTAGAAATTTCTTGCATATATTCATTTACAATATCAGCAACACCATCATAATACCTATTTGCCAATTCTCTTGTTTGAAAATAAATATCATCATTTTGCGCTGTTCCTCTTGTTTTAGGATTTTCTGGATTAAGACAGGTGTCTCTAAATTCATTTAAAGCCTTACGATCTAACAAACGATCAAAATGTGCATAATCCATTACTTCAATTTTTTGAATTTCATGTGAAGTTCTAAAACCATCAAAAAAATGCATAAAAGGCACTCTTCCTTTAATCGCTGCTAAATGTGCAACACCAGCTAAGTCCATACATTCTTGCACAGAATGCGAGCAAAGCATTGCAAACCCTGTTTGTCTAGCCGCATAAATATCTTGATGATCTCCAAAAATAGAAAGCGCTTGAGAGGCTAAAGCTCTTGCTGCTACATGTATAACACCTGGTAACAATTGACCTGCTATTTTATACATATTTGGTATTTTTAATAAAAGCCCTTGAGAAGCTGTATAAGTAGTAGTAAGAGAGCCTGCTTGCAAAGATCCATGAACCGTTCCAGCAGCTCCTGCTTCACTTTGCATCTCTACTACCTTAACAGGCACTCCAAATAAATTTTTCTTACCTTGAGATGCCCAAATATCTGTATAATCTGCCATAGGAGAGCTTGGAGTGATAGGATAAATTCCTGCAACCTCTGTGAATGCATATGCAGCATAAGCAGCTGCTTCATTTCCATCCATTGTTTTCATTACTTTACTCATTGTAATCTATCCTTAATTCAATTATTTACTTTAAAATCAATAGCTACTTTATCTTTTATTCTCTTAAACAATAATAAAAAATCTTCTACATAAATCTAGCATATACTTAGAGTGTGAATTTATTGGATATTTTTTAAATATTGCACAGCCTGATAAGTATTTTCAAACATCAAAACATTAAATTCTTGCAAACTTTCTTTTGATTCATATCCACTTGTAACTGCTATAGGAATGATATTAGCATTTTTTGCCGCTAAGATATCAAGATGAGTATCGCCTATCATAAAAGCATCTTTGGTATCTTTTTCTAATCTATCTAAAGCTAAAAATATAGGCTCTGCATTTGGTTTTGGATAAATCACATCATCTCTTCCTATGATAACTTGAAAATATTTTCCAATACCCAAATGATCCAATAACGGCTTTGAAAATTTAGAACTTTTGGTAGTTACTACCGCTAAATTAGCAAATAAACTTGCTTCTTCTACACTTTCTTTTGCTAAAGGCAATAAATATGTTTGATCAATATAAATATCTTTATAAGTATTTCTATAAGCAGTTATATAATCTTGAGTTTTTTCTTTTGGGATACCTAATTTTTCAAAAGCAATATCAAGCGGAAAACCTATCAAAGATTTAACCCACTCATGATCTTTTGGGGTTTGCCCAAAAGCTTTAAAAGCATCGTCAAACCCTTTTAAAATGGCACTTGTTGAATCAATCAAAGTGCCATCTAAATCAAATAAAATAGTTTTTTTATACAATGATTATTCTTTTATAAAAAATTTAGCTTCCACTCTTCTATTTTGCGCACGACCTTCTTTTGTATCATTACTAGCTATTGGTTTGTCATAACCATAACCTTTTGTTGTGATTTTATCTTTAGAAACACCTGCTTTTTCAAGTTCTTTTGCTACTGCATTAGCACGATCTAAAGATAATTTTTGATTATATGCTTTTGGCCCTGTACTATCAGTATGTCCTTCTAAGATTGTATAATATTGTGGATTTTCCTCTAAAACTTTTCCAACTTCTTGAATTTTTTGCTCAAATTCAGGATTAATAGTAGTTTGATTAAATCCAAAATGCCCCTCTAAAGCAATGGTTTTTTCACAACCTATATGATCAAGCAAGGCACCTTTTCTTGGTTCTGGACAACTTCTGCTAACTTGCTCTTTAGCTTGCACTGTCGTATTTGTAGTTTGTGGTGCTTTTGGTGTATCTTTCCCAAAATAAAAGCTCAAACCTACACTAGAAATTAAATTATGATCACCGTTGTTAAATTTAATTTGATCTCTTGCTTCAAGTCTTAAAGCTAAACTATCACTGAGTGCAAATTTCATCCCCGCACCATATTGGGCAAACATACCACTTTTATTTTCATACGCACCATTACTTAAATATTCATAGCCAAGACCTAACAAACCATATAAATAAACATTGTCTGTTATATCCATTCCTTTAATAGCATTTGTGTAAAATCTTGCCACATTAGTATCTGTATGAGTATTAGATGGATTATTATATTTTGCTTTATTAGTATATTCCATACCTAATTCAGCTTGATCTATCCAGAAAGTGTCATGATGATAACCAAATCTAATACCAGCTCCGCCGTAATTTTTAAGATCTAAATTTCCCTCTGGAACTGTATAGTTAAAGGTTGGAGTAATTTCTATTTTACTCGTATCAAAAGCAAATAAAACACTAGTTAAGCTCAACAAACTTATAATTTTTTTCATAGTTTTTCCTTAAATGAAGTAAATTGTCAGATATTATATTAAAAAGAAGATTAAAGAAAGATAAGCCTCTTTAGTAGAGGCTTAATTTACTACAAAAAGGAGGTTTCCCTGATCGGACAAACGAAATTGTAAATGTTTTTTATAAATAAAAAATCTTGTTTTATTAAATGAAATAAAAATATTTATAAAATATATGTAGAAATATGGATCCAAAAAAGGATCCAATAATGATTAACGCTTAGAAAATTGTGGGCTTCTTCTTGCTTTTCTACGACCGTATTTTTTACGCTCAACAGTTCTACTATCTCTAGTAAGAAGTCCTTTTGGTTTTAACAATGCTCTAAAATCTGCATCCATAGCAGCTAAAGCTCTTGAAATCCCATGTCTTAATGCTTCAGCTTGAGCACTATATCCACCACCTAAAGTAGTAGCTTTAATATCCATAGAAGTTTCTTGCTTAGTTACTAATAAAGGTTGAACTACTTTTAATTTTATAGCTTCATGCCCACCAAGCCAAGTATTTAAATCCATATCATTAACGATAATTTTACCACTACCAGGTTTTACCCAAACCTTAGCAATAGCTGTTTTTCTTTTACCTGTTGCGTATGTTGTTGCCATGATTATTTTCCTTTATTAGCAATTTGAGCAGTATGAGGGTGTTCACTACCTGCATAAATTTTTAATTTTTTAAGCATAGCTCTACCCAAATTTGTTTTAGGTAGCATACCACGAACTGCTAATTTATATAATTTAACTGGATTTTTTTCTAATAAATCACCAAATTTCTCACTTTTAACACTTCCAAAATATCCTGAATGTCTATGATATAGTTTATCTTCTGCTTTATTTGCACCTGTAAAAACTGCTTTAGAAGCATTAATGATAATTACATAATCTCCACAATCAACATTTGGAGTATAACAAGGTTTATTTTTACCTCTTAAAATAGTCGCTACTTCTGTCAAAAGACGACCAAAACGCTTTCCTTCAGCGTCTAAAACGATCCATTCGCGTTTTACTTCGTTTGGCTTTGTTATCTTTGTCATCATCTTACCTTTGCCAAAAAATTTTTAAAATGTGATTATAATTATTTTATCTTAATTATTACTTAATTTAAGCATATTTAAAGTTTTTAGGCTTTAAATATGCTATAAAAATATAAAACAATATTTTATAACATTGATAAAATACTAAAGCCTAGAGTTATAAGAATTAATAATATGTTCTTTATAATTATACAAATCTTCTAATTTATCTATATTAAAATATTCTCCACTTGGAAAACTTATGCTCTTTTTAGAACTATTAAAATATAATCTACATATCCATTTAGTAACTTTATTTTGATACAAAATTCCAAAATAACTTAATGTATCTTTATATGTTATATCATTTAAATTTATATTTTCACTAGCTAAAATAGACTTTACAATATAAAAACCTTGCAATTCCTCTTCTGTAGTTATAATCTCTTTATCTGAATTTTCTTCGTCATTTTCTTCATCGTCATTTAAACTTTGTAAATTATTTTTAATACTAGTAATTTTTTCATAAGCTATATCATTAATAAGCTCTTTGAAAGATTTTTTAATGTGTTCTCTAAATTCATCTATAACAGCACTTGTCATCCTTTTATCTGTTAATTGCTTTGCAAAAAAAGATACAAAATCATCGCTTGGATTTTCTATTTCATTTTTGAATATTTCTTGGATTCCTCTATAATATTTTTTAGTTATAGCAACATCTAAAATACCTTCTACATTTAAATCATGGAATATAAAATTCTTTAAATCTTTAATATCTCTAGGTTTTAACTTTTCCAAATTAATAACCAAAAAAGGGCTTTTATCCATCAAATTTGCTTGCTCTAAATCTGTAAAAAATCTATATTCCACACCATTTGTTAAAATTGCAAATTTTATACTTGGAGCTGTATTAAAATACCTAAGTAATTGATTATTGTGATTATTTAAATTTTCAGTATGAGACTTTGCTTCTATCAATATAAAAGGTTTTCCATCTTTAAAAATAGCATAATCAACTTTTTCTCCTTTTTTGGTTCCTATATCTGCAATATATTCTGGAACAACTACACTTGGATTAAACACATCATATCCCAAAGCTTTTAAAAATGGCATAATAAAAGTCATTTTTGTAGCTTCTTCAGTATTTACCAAATTCTTTTTCTCTGCAATAGTTTCCACTATATTATTAATTTGACTTTCAAAATCCATATTTTCTCCTAATCTTTAATTTTAGAAATTTATGTAGTTTATCATATAAATTATTAAATATTTATTTTATATTTTTATAATTTCTATTTTATTTTTGAAAATATACACTAAAAAAGCTTTGGTAGAAGATTTAGCTAAGATTTTTTCTATAGCTTCTTTATAAAGTAAAATTTGACTTTTGTGCTCATTTAAATTTAAGCCTGTTTTATAGTCTATTACAATAGCTTCATCATCACCAAGTGCAAGCATATCAAGCTGTTTTTGCTCACCATTATAAGCAATGATTTGCTCTTTTAGTAGCTTTTTATTAGCCAAAAGTGTATTAAAATTTTCATTATTTAAAAGCATGGTAAGTCTTGCAAAAAGATCTGTAAAATCTTCATCATTTAAGTAAAAACGATATTTTTTGTATATCATTTGTTTGCAAAATTCAAAATTATCTTTTGTAACAAAATCAAAATACTGCAAAAATTCATGCAAAGCCAAACCAAAATGGATTTCTTTGCTTGAAAAATTATTTTTTGTTTTAATTTCTTGTAAATTTACTTTTTGAAATTCTTCAAATTCTTCGATTTGCTCTATATCTTTAACATTTTTTTCATCTTTGATGGTTTTACTTTCTAAAAAGCCTATTTGCTTTTCTTCATAGTCTTTAAAATAACTTTGCAATGTTGTAAAGCTTTCATCATTTTTGATAATAAAAAGAGAATTTTTAGCCCTAGTAAAAGCTACATATAAACAATTAATCCTATCTTCTTCCATGAGTTTTTTTCTTTTAGCTAAAAAAGCATCATAAATTTCATCTTCTAAAAATTTTCTAGCACTATGTCTATATTTTACTTGCCAACTTTGCTCTAAATCATACTCAAACATTAAAGTATCGTTATCACTACTTCCTTTACTAAGTCTATCAAGCACTATTAAATTTTCAAATTCAAGCCCTTTGGATTTATGCACGGTCATGATATTTACACCATCGTTTTGTTCTTGTAAAGATTGCAGCTCACAAGGAGTAAATAAAAACTCTATAAAATTATCAAAAGCACTTGCATATTCTAAATAAGCAATTAAATTTAAATCACTCAAATCAAGCCCTAAAGCATTAGCTAAATATTTTAAAATATCAACCACGCTGCGATTTAAATCAAGCTCTAAATAAGCTATTTCTTTTTCTAAAATACTCTTTACAAAATACAAACAAAACTCATCTTTAAAAACACACGCCTTAGCATACTCAAACAACACTCTCACACTAATACAATCAATCAAAGCAACATTACTTTGAGTATAAGCTTTAATGTCGTGTTTTTCAAGGAAATCTTTCATTAAAGTAGCATCATTGTTTATCCATACTAAAATACAAATTTCATTGATTTGAGTGCCTTTTTCTAAAAGCTCATTAATGATTTTTAAAACTTCTTTTCCACTAGCTTCACTAAGACTCTCTTTTGGTGGAATTTGATTTTGTAAAATTTTTACATATCCACCTTCTTTAATGCTTTTTTGTAAAGTAAAACTAGAATTTAAATTAGCATCTTGGAATTTATCTTTAAAAACTTCATTGACATAATCTACTATAACTTTTCTACTACGATAATTTGTATCCAAATGCTGTAATTTAATCTGTGGAAAATCTTTTAAAAGCTGATCAAACAACTCTTTTTTACCACCTCTAAAACCATATATACTTTGTTTTTTATCACCCACATAAAAAAAACTTCTATTTTTTTTAACACCTTCTCCAGAAACTAATTCAGCTATAATAGGCTTTAGAATTTGATATTGTAAGACATTGGTATCTTGAAATTCATCAATTAATAAATGCGATATATACCCATCAAGCCTAAAATAAATCAAATCCTTATAAGATTTATCACTAATTAACTCATAGCATTTTAAAGCTATATCTGAAAAAGTCAAAGCATTTTGCTTGATATTTTCTTCATTTCTTGCTTGTTTAAAATGCTTTAAAAGTCTTGCAAGCATATTAATACGATAATTTTCTACTTGAATAAAATACTCTTTAGCACTTTGTAAAAATTCTGATCTTTTTTGTAAAAATTCACTATCAATGATTTTTTCAAAATATTTTTTACCCAAATCGCTAATAATAGGCTTAGATAAAAAATCTTCTATATCTTCAAAAGTAAAATTAGAAAGATAATGTCTATTTGTGCTTAAAGGCTTGGCATAAGATACAAATTTTTCAAGACTTTTTTCTACTAAAACCTTACTTGGAAAATGCACATCTTGACTAAAATCAATCTCGCAAGATCTTTCATATAGCTTTGTAAGGTTTGTAAAAAAATCATTTTTACTCTTAGTTTGTATCATATAATAGGCTAAAGCTTTTAATTCTTCATCATTTAATTTACTAATAAAATTGCCATAACTATCTTGTGTTTGTATGATTTTAAAATCACTCATAAAGCCTAAATTTAAAGCAAAAGCTCTAATGATTTGAGAAAAAAAGCTATCAAAAGTGTAAATATTAAGCTTAGATCGTAAAAATTCATCTTTGTATTTATCTCTTAAAAATACCAATTCTTCCTTGCTTTTACCTAACATTTTCATAAGCTCATTGCATTCGGCTTTGTTTTGATTATTTTCTAAAAGATCAAATTTTAAAAAGGTTTTAAAAACCCTTTCTTTCATTTCACTTGTAGCTTTATTGGTAAAAGTAAGAGCTAAAATTTCATTAATCTTTGCACCCATTAAAACTAAAGCTACAAAACGCACACTAAGAGCAAAAGTTTTTCCACTTCCTGCACTAGCTTCTAAAGCCAAAAAAGGTTCAAAATTTGCTTTCAAAGTTTAAACTCCTTTTTATAAAGCATAGTATAGGGGCTATAGGTATTTTTATTACTTTGATTGCAAAATTCTTTTTCTAAAGGCTCTTTTGAAAGCTCATTGAATAAATTTTTTAGCTCTTGTACGCTTTTATTTTTAGCATTTTCATAGACTATGTTGATATTTTTTAAATCATAAAAACAAGCTTTTGTATTATTGATACCATTATCATTTTCTAATAAAAATTTATAAAAAGCAAGTTGGTATGATTTATCATCTATATCTGCACTTTTATAATCTATAATCATTCTTTCTTGACCATTATTATCAAGTCTATCTAAATAACCAATAGCACAAATTTTTACGCCATTATCTGTGATAAATTCTTTTTTTGGAGGCATAAATTCACATTTTTCTACGACATAACCTTGAGCAAAATGTTCATTTTCTAATATTTCAAATTCTTTAAAAATAGCTTCTATTAAAGCTAAATTTAATGTATCTATATTGTATTCTTTTAAATTTTTCACTACTTGCATAAAAACTTTATAATCAAAATAATTTTTAGACTTTTCTTTATAATAAATTTCCAAAGCTTTGTGGATCAAAACACCAAATTCATTAGCTTTTAAAGTATTATCTAATTTTTTTGGTTCTTTTAATCCAATAATATATTTATAATAATAGTCCAAACCATAATTAATCAAAAGATTTAATCTTGAAAAAGACAAATCCTTTGCAAAATAATCATGCTCAGCCTTTATATGAGTAATTGGGTTAAGATTAAAAGAGCATTTTTTATTATGGGTTTTAAAATATCTTGCATAAGCTAAAAGGCTATATTTTTGATCTAATCTAATATCAAAATCAAGCTCGTTTAAAAATCTTGATGCGATTTTATCTTCATTTTCTACACAAGAAATAGCTATAAATTTAGCCCTACTTAAAAGCATATAATAATAATGCCTTTGTAAATTTTCTCTTTGAGTGTGCGTGATAAGGCCTGAATTTTTACGAATTTGATTGTTTAAAAAAAGCTCACTAGAAACTCTTTTTGGAATAAATTCATCATTAAAATCCACCACAATCACCCCATCAAAGCTAAGCCCCCTACTTTCTAAAAGCCCCATTACAGTAACTTCTCCACCACCTACACTGCTTAATTTTATACCATCAATTTGCATGAAAAAAAGCTCTAAAATTTGACAAAAAGTCAATTGATGGGTTTTGATTAATTCTTTGATAAAAATTAATTCTTCTTGAATTTTATATACAAGCTCTTCTTCATTATCTATAAGCAAATCATTGATACAATTTTCAAAAAAAGCAAAATCAATTATTTCATCAAAAGATTGTTTAAATAGGCTAAATTGTTCTTCAGTTTGAAAAATATGTAGATTGCAAGTGTGCAAATTTAAATACTCATCTTCTTCTAAATTTAAAGTTTGGTATGAATATTTTTCATCTTTAGCACTATCATATAAAGCTTTTAATTTATGATAAAAAAGAGTATTTTTGATACTTAAACCACTTGCAAAATTTAGCATATTGTTTTTATCAAAAAGTTTTAAAATTTGTGTAAAATTTTCATCTGGAGTAATAACAACGATATCTTTTGCTTTTATTCCTTCTTTTAAAAAAGTATTGATTTTTTCAAAAACAAAAGCAGCTTGTAAAGATCTTAAATGAAAACTTTTATAAGAAACCAAAGCTTTACTGCCAAAAGATTGCTCTTTTAAAATTTGGTGAGAATTTAAATCGTATAAATAATGATAATTTTCTTTAAAATTTACATTTTCAAATATTTTTACATTATCTAAAAAATCTTTATTAAATTTAGAACATGAAAATTGAATTTTTAAAGGAATTAAATCTTTTAATTTAGATAAAATTTCAAGTTCAAAACCACTTAAAAATCCTTGAAAATCAAAGATTATTTCATCATAATTTTTTAAAAAATTAATATTAATCTCATAATCAAAAGGTAAAGAAATTTCATCGTATAATTTTTGCTCTTTTAAAAGAGTTAAATAATTTTTAAAAAGCTCATCTAAAATTTGCAAATGCTCATCATATTGTGCGTAAGTATCAGCACAATATAAACTAGCAATATCTTTTCTTTCTAAGCTTAGCTCTTTGAAAAAACTAAACAAATAAGAATTATTTTTTAAAAAAGCAAAAAAATTACTAGGAATTTTTAATTCTTGTTCTAAATTTTTAGTCATCTTGCAAGCTTGTCTCATTAAAAGCAAACATTCATAATGAGTAGCTTTTAAATACGGAGAAAAGATGATTTTCTCCATAAAATCAGCTATATTTATAGCTTGATCGATTAATGCATTATCTTGTAATTTTACTTCATAATATTTTCTTATAGCTCTTGATGAGCTAAAAACAAAAAGTTTCATTTAGTTTTTATAAAAAATTCAAAAAAACCTATACTCTCTTCATTTTGCGTGATTTTAATAAGAAGTTTCCAAACTCCTTTTTCGCTAATATTAAAATCAAAAACCAAAGAAGAATTTACCACTATCGCTTCTAATTTTTGATCCATCTCATTAGTATGAGGACGAGTAAGCAAGGCTTGAATTTGAAGTTGATTTAAATCATAATTTTTAAAATTTTCTACATTAATCTTAAGTGAATTTTTTCCATCATTTATTAAATATATTATTTTGTTTTGATCTTCAAAACTTTCATTATCCAAGCTTAGTTTGAAATTTTCATCAAATTGCTTTTGTCTTTTTTGAATTTCATTATAATTTCTATCTACATTTTCATAAGTATCAAAATAAAAATTATCATCATAAACTGGAGCTTTACTTGCTATGTAAATAGTAACAATACAAGCAATCACAATTAATATAATAGATATTAAAATTCCATAAGGCCAAAATGTTTTTTTATTTTCCATTGATTATTTTTTCCTTTTTAGTTTTCTTTGCACTAGCATTAAAATAGCTATACAAATAAAACCATAAATTAAAATTCGCATAATATTTAGAGTATCTCTATTTGAATTTCCATAAAATGGCTGTATATTAAAATAGCTTGCAACTTGATCAGCAATATCTGCATATCCATTTAAAATAGCTGCATTATATATATCTTTTTGTTTAGGATTTGCAAGAATTGGTAAGATTGTTCCTTTTTCAGGGTAAGGACTTAAAGTTTTTTCTTTATCAAAAAAATTCGCAGCATCTTCACTTGAAAAAATATCAACCCTATGAGATGCTTTAGAAAAAACCAATAAAATATAAGGACTAGTCAAATTATGCTCATAAGATCTAAGTTCTTCAAAACTTTTTTTATCGCTTAAAGCTAGTGCTATATCAACACCTGTAAGCTCTTTGATTTGTTTAGAAGTGGTAGTGATATTTTGCTCGATAGCTTGATTTAACACACCATCATTTAGCAAAATCTCAGCATAAGAAAAATTCATAAAAAACATAAAAATGGCGGTAAAAATACCGCCTTTTAATATAGTTTTCATCCTATATGTAAATTGTTCGCAGTTAAAACTGACCAAGCTGTAATGGCAGCTGCTACAATTAAACCAGCGATAATTAGATATTCTACAACTTTAACCATAATTATTCCTTTATAATAATATGATCTGCTTCTTTAGAGTTAAACATTTTGATTTCACTTGCATTTTCTAGTTTATAAGGCTTTTGCATTACTTCTTGCTGCGTTCTAAGTCCCCAAACTGTTAAAGCGGCTAAAATTGTTAGTAACAATACAGTTGCAACAAGCATACCGCTAACTCCAGAAAGTGAAAACACACATCTATTTGAATTTTCCATTACTCACCCCTTGAAAGAGAAATTACATATTCGCCAACTGCTTCTTTTTGTAATTCATTTAATATACCATTATTAAAATGAGGCATTTGGCCTATATTTCCTGCTTTACCACGATTTAACACATCTACAACAAAACTAGCACTACCATATTTTGTAAGATCTGGAGCAACCAATTGTCCATCAAGCATTCCTGTGCCATTTTCACCATGACAAGCTGCACAAGTTGCAAAAAGTTCTTTTCCTTTTGCTACAAGCTGAGGATTATCTGTTTTTTTAATAGCTGAAATTTCAGAAGCAACATAAGCTGCAATAGCTGGGATATCAGCTTCTTCTATGCCATTATCAGCAGCACCTAGCATTTCTCCCATTGGATAATTTAAACCTTTAGAGCCTTTAGTAATAACATCTATAAGTCCTTCTTCTGAACCCCAAATAGTAAGATTTTGAGCTTTTCCATTAATGCCATCTCCTGTGATTCCATGGCATGCTGAACATTGCACTAAGAAAATATTTTTACCCATTTCTTTTTTATCGCTAGCACTTAAATTTGCAAATTTTTGAGCAAATTTTTCATTATGCGCTTGAACTTCTTTATTATACTCACCTATTTGAGAATAACTATTTAAAGGATATCCCCAAAGAAAATACCAAATACACCATACTATAGCTAAGAAAAACACTACAGCCCATCCAAGTGGCACAGGGTTTTTAAATTCTCCTATGCCATCCCAATTATGCTCACTTAACTCACCTTCGCTTTTTTCACTTTTCATACTTTTAAATAATCTTCCAACCACAAAAAGTGTGATTAAAATGATTAAAATTGCACCAATAAAAGATAATAAATTTACATTATCTTCTAAATTTAACCATTGCATTAAGCACTCCTTTTATTTTGCTCTAAAACGCGATCGCTGATTTCATCATTTAAAGCTAAATCAGCGTATTGCTCATAGTTTCTTCTACCTGTTTTTTCAGATTTATATAAATGAAACCAATAAGAATATAAAACAACTACCAAAAATACTACAAGTGCAAAAAAACCATAAGCTTGTAATTCTCTTATTAGTTCTAAATTCATACTTTGCCTTACTTCAAGCTATTAAGATATGCAATCAATGCAACAATTTCTTTAATCTCACCTCTTGCAAATGCATCTTTAACATCTTGATTTTTCATTTGATCAACTATAGTTTTAGCTTCAGCCATCACTTCAGCTTGTGCTTCTTCCCAAGTTCCAAGTTTAGTTCCATTTTCTACATCATAAGGAACATTAAATACTTTTTTAACCGTTAGAGCTTCTGCATATGCTGTTTGTATATTTGCATTTTTACTAAACATATGTTTATAAGCTGGCATTATAGAACCAGGGACAACTGAAACTGGATCCCACATATGATTTTCATGCCAATCTGTAGTTCTAAAGTTTCCTACACGCAATAAATCAGGTCCTGTTCTTTTTGATCCCCATAAAAATGGTCTATCATATGCATATTCTCCACTAATTGAATACATACCATAACGATCTGTTTCGGATTTAAATGGACGAATTAATTGCGAATGGCAAGCATTACAGCTTTCTTTGATATATGCATTACGACCTGCTAATTGTAAAACTGTATAAGGTTTTTTACCTTCAATAGGTCTTGCATTTTGTGCAAAGTCTGGCAAAATTTCTACAATTCCAGCATAAGCAATAACTACAAATACTGCTACAGCAAAAAAGAATGGATTTTTTTCTAACCAACTAAACATATCTTCTCTCCTTATGCTGCCATAGGTGAGGCACTTTTTGGTTCTTTATCAAGCACTCTACCCACTGAAATTGATTTATAAATATTATAAACAAACATGAAAAATCCTATTAAATATAATAATCCACCCACAGCTCTAATCCAATAATATGGAACAATAGCTTCAACTGTGTCAATAAAGGTATATAATAAATTACCATACTCATCAGTAGCTCTCCACATCATACCTTGAGTGATACCTGCTATCCACATTGAACTAAAATAAAGCACTATACCTGTAGTTTGAATCCAAAATTGAGCTTCCATTAATGATTTACTATAAAGTTCTCTTTTGAACATTCTAGGAACCATATGATAAAGTGCAGCCATAGTCATAAAGCCAACCCAACCAAGTGTTCCATCATGAACATGTCCTGGAATCCAATCTGTAAAGTGTGCTAAAGCATTAACTGATTTAATAGAAAGAATAGGACCTTCTAAAGTCGAGAACATATAAAATGTTGATGCTAAAATCATAAATTTAATCAATGGACTCTCACGAAGCTGACTCCACTCACCTTTCATGGTAAGTAAAATATTAATCGCTGAACCCCAAGAAGGTAAAATCAATACTATAGAAAATACTGAACCCATAGTTTGCATCCAATCAGGAACTGTAGAATAAATCAAATGGTGCCCACCAGCCCATAAATAAACAAACATTAATCCCCAAAATGCAAATAAAGATAATTTATAAGAGAAAATTGGCTGGCCACTTTCTTTTGGTAAAAAATAATAAATTTGAGCAATAATACCTACAGTAAATACAAACGCAACCGCATTATGTCCATACCACCATTGCACTAATGCATCATTTGTCCCTGCATACATAGAAACACTATGCCACCAATCACCCATTCCAGTTACAAAATAAGTAGGTACTGCCATATTGTTAAATAAATAAAGCATTGCTATACCTAAGAATGTAGCTATATAATACCACAATGAAACATATAATGTTTTTTCCCTACGAATTCCAATAAGACCAAAAATGCTTACACCCCATAAAACCCAAACCAAAACTACCAATATATCCAAAGGCCATTCAAGTTCAGCATATTCTTTTGAAGTGCTCACGCCTGCAAATAAAGTCACAACTGCTAAAATCATAGTTATCATATAAAGCCAAAAATGCAATTTTCCAATAAACATCAAAAAGCTTGATTCAGCCATGCTTACTTTTAGCACGCGTTGACCAATATAATACCAAGTTGCCCAAATTCCTGAAAGCATAAAACCAAAAATCACACCTGAAGTATGTAATGGTCTAAGTCTTGAAAAAGTACCATACTCACCAGCTAAGTAATTTAAGTCTGGGTATGCCATTTGAAAAGCTATTAGCGTCCCAATGGCCATACCAATAATACCAAACAATAAGGTAGCAAACATAAAATATTTAGCAACCGTATAGTCATAGTTTAATGCATTTCCTGGGTGCATTTCCTCTCCTTAATTTTTTTTCTGCAATAAAGCAATTGTTTTATTATATGACAATTAATATCTTTTTTAGCTTAAAAATTGATTTTCTTAACACTTGGTTAATATTGGAAATAATTATCAAAAATTATGCTGTTAAAATAAAGCCTGTATAAGCAAAATTCACACCATAGCATAGCATCAATACATAAGATACAAAAGATCCAATCTTTTGAAATTTATCATTTAAAGTTTTACTAAAATATGCAAGAAAAATCATCCCTGGTAAAGTAGCTATACCAAAAAGAAGCATTATTAAAACAGAATAATATATGCTTTGCAAACTCATTCCAAAAGCTATATAAAAATAAACCAAGCCACAAGGCACAAAGCCATTTAAAAATCCTAAAATCAAAGAACTTTTTATGGATTTTTGTCGAAAAAGTTTTTGCATATTGGTTTTAATCATACAATCAAAAATAAAAGAATTTTCAAAAAAAGCTAATAATTTTCCCCTAAAAATAAGAGCAAAAGCAAGAATTATCATAAAAATACCAATACAAAACAACATCATAGCCTTTGCAAATTCGCTAAAAGAAAATAATTTTGCAAAATATCCAAAAAAAATACCCAAACAAATATAAGCAACTACTCTTGTTAAATGATAAGAAAGAATTAATAAAAAAAATGGAAATTTAATATTTTTTGCAAGTTGATTAAAAGCTAAAATAAATCCTCCACACATTCCATAACAATGTCCAAAACTAGAAAGAAATGCAATGCTAATTAATGCGATAAAATCTAAATTCACAAAAGCTCTAAAAATTCTTTAAAAATATACTTACTTTCGTGTGGTCCTGAGGAACTTTCTGGATGATGTTGTACAGAAATGATAGGATATTCTTTATATTTTACACCCTCTACATTGTCTCCAAATAAATTCCTATGAGTTATAACTGCTACTTTTGCAATTTCCTCAGGGACATTGTAATTATGATTTTGAGCAGTAATTTCAACTGTATTATTAGTAAGATTAATCACAGGATGATTTGCACCATGTTGGCCAAATTTCATCTTATAAGTTTCATATCCAAAGGCATTACTCAATAACTGATGGCCTAAACAAATCCCTAACATAGGAATTTTTGCTTGGATGAGTTGTTTTATTTGAGCAATTTCTTCTTTTAATATTTTTGGCTCTCCTGGACCATTAGATAAAAACACGCCATGAATTAATCCTTTTTCATAAAGATCTATTAATTCTTTAGCTTTTACATTATATGGAAATACTTGTACTTTTAAACCAACACTTACAAGCTCATTAAGTATATTTTCTTTCACACCATAATCAATAACAGCAACTGTTTTATCTGTCTTTGTTAAATTTTTAAAAGTCTTGCTGCTATGATCCCAGGAACCTTTTTTATGATTATAAGAAGTTTTTGTGCTCACTTGTGCTACATAATTTACCTCATCAATTTTAGCACTTGAATTTAGCATTTTTTTAAGCTCTTCTTTGTCTTTAATTTCAGTAGATATAACAGCTCTTAAATTTCCATTATCTCTAATTATTTTTACTAAAAATCTAGTATCTATTTCACAAAGCCCTATTTTTCCATGGTGTTTTAAATAAGAATTTAAATCTTCTTTTGCTCTAAAATTAGAATAATAATCATTCAATTGTCTAATAATTATCCCACTAGCATGAATGTGTTTACTTTCATTATCATCATCATTTACACCCACTATGCCAATTTCAGGCATAGAAAAAACTATAAATTGTCCTGCATATGAAGGATCAGAAATAATTTCTTGATAACCTGTTAAAGAAGTATTAAAAACTAATTCCCCAAAAAAAGTCCCACTTGCACCAAAAGCTCTAGCAGTTAAAAAAACATCATTTTCTATATAAATATAAGCTTTCATAAAAGCCCTTTTTTTCTTAGTTCTTCCTGATATAATTTTTCAAAAACTAGTTCATATTCTTCAGAACCAGGGATTAATTTTCTTTTATAATTTGAAATTTTTTCATAAACTAAATCTTCTAAATTTTCATACTCTTTTAAATAAGTCATTATGCTTGAAAAAATCAAATTTTTAACACGATTTTCTGAAACATTATAATTAATCAAATCTTCATTAACTAAATTTTCTAAGACTTTATGTGCAAGATTGTTATATCTATCTTCTTTATCGAGCATAAATTTAAATTCACTTGCAAGTTTTTTCTTTATCATCCAAAACATACTTTTTCTATCAATTTGCATAAATTCAATTTCTTCTTCTTGACTTTCTAATAATTCTTTAGCTTTTTCATCAAGTTTGCGTTCGTTTAAAACATCAATTTCTAAAATTTCTTTAATAATCTTGAGTAATTTTTGACTATCATCTTTAATTTTTACAAAAGAAGAATGCATCAAATCTAATATTATTTTATTTGCAATATAAGGTATATGAGCTGGTTTGATACGCATTTATCCACCTTTTTATTTTTATTGAAATAATACTAAAAAAAGCTAAAAACTCCTTAAAACTTATTGTGAACTTGCATTTTGATCTAAATTTTTTAAAAGCAATGTTAAATCAGAGGCCTTTTTAGGATCCATTTTTGCCATGATAGAAGAAATTTTTCTTGGCTCTAAAGATAATAAAATTTTAGAAGCTTCCTCATCATCCATTTGACTAAGTATCCCGGCTACTGCGACATCTTTCATTTTGGCATAAATTTCAGTGATACGACCCATAGTTTTATCATTAATTACTTGAAGATTTTGTTTAGTAGCTTCTAAAATACGCTCATTTTGCTCTTTTAAGGTTTTAATTTCTTGCAAACTTGCGTTAATATCTGCTTCTTTTTGTAACAAAGCTTGCATTTTTTCTTTTTGCAGAGCTTCAAAAGATGCTCTATATGCTTCTAAACTTTGTTTTGCTTCATCATACTCTCTAATTTGATCTTGCATTTGAGCTTTTCTTGCTTCAAAATACTGCTCACAATTTTCTTGAGCATGAAGATATAATGCAAATAAACTAAATACTAAAATAATTTTTTTCATTATTTTCCCTTGTTAAAATGTCTTGTGATAGCAAGTTCATCAATAAATTTTTCTTCTTCTTTTTGTAATATTTTTTTAATTTTTTTTAATTCCTCATTTTCTAAAACTTTCATTTTTTCAAATTCTAAATGTGCTCTTTTATAAAGATGGTGATTATGGGCTAATTCTTTTTTTAATAAGTCCAATTTTTGCTTAATAAGTCTTTTCCCATCTCTTGCTATTTCTTGCATTTTTAAAGAAGACCTTAAAAGTGCTATAGAACCTTTATCTGCTAAACTTAAGCTTTCACAAGTTTTTGTGGCTTCTTTTAATTCTTCTTCGCATTGTAGAATTTTTTGCCTAGTTTTAGTTAAATTTGCTTCTGCTTTATCAAGTTGTTGTTTTCTAAGCTTTATAACAGAAGAATATTTGCTTTTCATAAAATGATAGTATCATCTCTTTCTGGGCTTGTAGATATATATCCAACTTTAACTCCACTAAGTTCTTCTAAACGCTTAATGTATTTTTTAGCATTTTCAGGTAATAAATCATAATCTCTAATGCCAGCTACCTTATCCCAACCTTCCATTTCTTCATAAATTGGCTTTACATTTTCTAAATCACATGGAACATAATCAATTTCTTTTCCATTGTATTCATAGGCTTTGCATATTTTTACACTTTTAAAACCATCTAAAACATCAAGTTTCATTAAAGATAAATAATCTAAACCATTTAATCTAGCTGTATATCTTACAGCCACAGCATCAAACCAACCACATCTTCTTTTTCTACCTGTGCTTACACCAATTTCTTTACCTATAAGTCCTATTTTTTCTCCATCTTCACCTAAATCTTCACTTGGAAAAGCACCATTTCCAACTCTAGTTGTATAAGCTTTCACTATACCTATAATTTTTCCTATTTCTTTTGGATTTAATCCCAAACCACTTAAAGCTCCTGCTGCAATCGTAGTTGAACTAGTCACATAAGGATAAGTTCCATGATCAATATCTAGCATAGAACCTTGAGCACCTTCTAAAAGTACTTTTTTATCTTCATCCAAAGCTTTCCAAAGCATTCTAGTAGTATCTGTGATGTAAGGTGCTAAAATTTCTTTAAATCGTTTTAAGTCTTGCAAAATTTCATCATAGCTTGGCATTGTGATATCTAAAGCATCAAAATAAGTTTTTTTGAATTCAAAATCTTTCATTAGATTTTCACAAAGTTTTTCAGGCTCTAAAAGCTCTCCGACTCTATGTCCAGTGCGACTAATCTTATCTTCATAGCTTGGCCCTATACCTTTACCAGTCGTTCCTATAGCCTTTTCGCCTTTTAATTTTTCTCTTGCTTGATCAATAAGGGCATGGTAATTTAAATTTAAATGAGCTCTATCGCTTATATATAATCTTCCTTCTAAATTTTCAAATTGAGCCATTTCGCTAATTAAAACATCTGGATTAACAACCACGCCATTGCCTATAATATTTATACATTGATTATGAAGTACTCCTGATGGCATTAAATGTAAAGCATATCTTTGGCCATTAACCCATATAGTGTGTCCAGCATTATGTCCGCCAGCACTTCTACAAACATAATCATAATTTTCACATAATTTATCAACTATTTTACCTTTTCCTTCATCACCCCATTGAATTCCTACAACTATATCTGCTTTATTCATAAAAAACTCCACTTTTTAATAAAAATTGGCGAGAAGGTGAGAGAATCGAACTCCCCAAAGAATAGTCAACTATCCTTTCATCTGATTTGAAGTCAGTGGTCATCACCAGATAAACTAACCTTCCAAAACACAATTATATAAAAACTTTATAAATACAGAAAAATTAGTTATAATAAGCACCATTTTTCAAAAAGGTCTATCAATGAAATATCTAAAATTCGCCTTACTAATAAGCTTAAGTTTGCTTTTTACTGCATGTGCAAGTACTACAATTGGAAAAATCAAAGGAAAGGCAAGCTATAAAGAATATGAAGGTGCTTATGCTAAATGCGGGAATTCAAAAGAAGAACAATACTTACAAAAACAAATCAACCACTATTTAAAAGAAGAACAAATTTATGGCAATGAATTAAAAATAGAATGCAATATCAAATACTATGATGAAGGCAATAGAATTTTTAGACATTTTGCTCCAACAGGTGCAATGGGAGTAGGTGCTGCAAAGTCTAAAATCAAAATAATCTTAAAAAATCGTTTTGGCTTTAGTATAGCTAGCTTTGAAAGCTCTTCGGAAATGAAAATGGGATTTTTAGGAGGAGATGCTAAAGGTGTATTAGATGAAAGTGCTAAAGAAATAACATCTTATATTAAAAAAAGTTATATAAGATAAGGTTAAACAACCTTATCTTTAAAATCACAAATGCTGTAACATTTTTTCATATGCTGCTTTGGTTCCAGGTCTAACAGTAGTAAATAAACTCACTACTACAATAGCAATACAAGCAGCTACAAATCCTGGTACAATTTCATAAAGACTAAAATCAAACTTAGTAGCTAAGAAATTTTTATAAACAACTACAACCACAGCACCAGTAATCATACCTGCAATCGCTCCATATCTTGTCATTTTAGACCAAAACAGCGAAAATAACATAACAGATCCAAAACTAGCACCAAAACCAGCCCAAGCATAAGCAACTATACTTAAAACACTTGAATTTTTATCGGTTGAAATCACAAATGCAATTACAGCAACTGCTAAAACTCCAAATCTACCTAAAGTCATAACAGTTTGATTTGAAGCTTCTTTGTTGAAAATTCTTTTATAAAAATCTTCAGCTATAGTTGAACTTGAAACTAGTAATTGCGAACTAGCCGTACTCATAATAGCAGCCAAAATCGCACTTAATAAAATTCCAGCTATCCAAGGATTAAAAAGTAACTGCGACATCACTATAAAAATCTTTTCAGGATCTTGCAAGCTTAATTCAAATTTACTCACATAAGCTATGCCCAAAATTCCTATCATGCAAGCTCCGATTAATGATATAACCATCCAAGAAATTCCTACAAAAGTAGCAGTTGGGATATCTTTAGTTGAGCGTATAGACATAAAACGCACCAAAATATGAGGTTGGCCAAAATATCCAAGCCCCCAAGATAATGCTGAAACTATACCTATAAAACTTAATCCTTCTCCCATAGATAAAGCATTTGGCTTGATTTCACTAACTATATTTAAAGCCTCATTAAAGCCACCTAAATGATAAATCATCACTATAGGAACTATGATTAAAGCACTCATCATTAAAAGCCCTTGAATTAAATCTGTCCAACAAACTGCCTTATATCCACCTAAAAAAGTATAAGCAACGATAATAATCGTTCCAGTAGTCAAAGCATAATCATAATCGATTCCAAAAGTTGCTTCAAAAAGTTTTGCTCCACCAACTAATCCTGAAGAAACATAAAAAGTAAAAAATGTCAAAATAACAAAAGCACAAATCACTCTTAATATATGCTTATCATCATCAAATCTAGTCTCAAAATAATCAGGAATCGTAATAGAATTTGCAATTACACTAGTATAAATTCTAAGTCTTTTTGCCACAAAAGCCCAGTTTAAAAAAGCTCCTATACTAAGACCTATAGCTATATAGCTTTCAGCTAAACCACTCACATATAAAGCTCCAGGTAAACCCATCAAAAGCCATCCGCTCATATCAGAAGCTCCAGCACTAAGCGCTGAAACAACAGGCCCCATAGAACGACCGCCTAAGAAATAATCTTCTGAATTTTTATTTTGTTTATAAAAATAAAAACCTATAAAAAGCATTAAAGCTGAATATGCGACAAACATTATCGCAATTTGCGTATTAATTTGAACCACTTCCATTTATACTCCTTTCTTATTTTAATGCACGAATTCCCAAATTTCCATAACGATGGAAAGATATACTTAATGCTTTTTCATTATGGTATAAAAGCAACTCAAAACGACCATTAAGCAAAGGTTTGGTATTTGCGATAATTTTTGCACAACTTGCTGCTTTTTTGAAAATTTCATCATTTTTATCCAAAGGCGCAAAATAACGAATTCTTTCATATTCACCAATTTTGCTAACAAAATTTTCTTTACTTTCTTTAAGGAATAAAGTTTTAGTGCTAATGTGTTTATTAATTTCTTTGACTAAATCAATTTTTTCATGCTCATCATAGCTTAAAATAAGATCAATATTTAAAATACTAGCTGCTAAAATAACTCCTAAAATATCTTTTAAACTATCATCTTTATACACCTTATAGGCAATATTTTTAACTTTAGTGTAAGAAAATAAATTATCCTCACCTCTAATATTTACATAATCTTTAGCCAAAGCAAATTCATTTTTAGCATGATAAGCATAACTTTTTGCCATGTCTTTTACCGCTTCAAATTCAAGCTTATCTTTGTCATTTAAATTCAAATGTATAGATTGAAGTTTTTTTACCAAATCATTTTCTAAAACATTTAAATCAGCTTTTTCTTGCTCTAAATCCATAAATTGAGTAATATAATTATAAATTCCAACCTTTCTACCAAAACCAATAGCTGATTTTTTTACTCCTCCAAAAGGTTGTCTAAGAACTATAGCACCTGTGGTAGGTTTATTGATATATATATTTCCAGCTTCTATATTAGTATGAAAATATTCCCACTCACGCTCATCTAAACTTTCAAATCCAGCTGTTAAACCATAGCCAGTAGAATTTACTATTTCAATGGCTTCTTTTAAATTTTTTGCCTTCATTACGGTCAAAATTGGTGCAAAAAGTTCATTCATATGAGTAAAATCACCTTTTTTGGTTCCGTATTTAATACCAGGGGTTAAAAGATAAGGATTATTATCAACAAATCTTGGTTTTAAAGCCCAACTTTCATAAGGTTTTAATTCCTCAAGTGCTTTTGTGAGTTTTTCATCAGGCTTATCTGCTAAAGCCCCAAGTTTATTTTTAAATACAAAAGGATTTCCTACAGCCATAGATGATGCTGCATCTACTAAAGTCTTTTTAAATTCTATATCCTCATATACTTCTTCTTCTAATACAAGCAAAGAAGTAGCTGAGCATTTTTGACCTGAATTTGAAAATGCTGAATGAATGATATTTTTAATCGCACTATCACGATCAGCAAATTTAGATACTATCGTTGCATTTTTTCCACCCGTTTCAGCGCTTAAAAGTAAGGTTGGATTTGCTTTAAGCATTGCATAAGCAGTTTCTTCTCCACCTGTTAATACTGAAAATTTAACACTTTCATCCACTAAAAGATATTTTGAAATATCGCTTCCTTTAGATGGTAGAAAAATCAATGCATCTTTAGGAATACCCGCATCCCAAAAACATTTACAAAGCATATAACCTGTTAACATAGAAAGAGATGATGGCTTATAAATTACTCTATTGCCTGCTGCCAAAGGTGCTGCTATGGTTCCTACTGAAATTCCTACTGGAAAATTCCATGGTGCTATAACAACCCCTACTCCTTTTGCTTTAAAAGTTGTATTTGGATTTTGCTCTTTTAATTTTTCTAAAGAATGTGGATAAAATTCTAAAAAGTCTATAGCTTCGCTCACTTCAGGATCAATTTCTAAAAATGTTTTTCCTACCTCTAATGCTGCTATACCTATTAAATCACCTCTGCGTTCTCTCACAAGTTGAGCAGTTTTTGCTAAAATTTTATAAATTTCATCATGACTTAAATCGCTAAAATTTGAGCTCTTAGCTACATCTAAAGCGTATTTAATCTCTGCTTGGCCTGCCAAATACGCTTTTCCTATAGTGCGGTTTTGAATTTTATCTTTAACTTCTACAACTTTTAAGCCATCTTTTTTAATCTCTTCTTTGATAACTGGATAAACATCATAATTTTGTAAATTTTCATATTGAGATCTAATATTTTTTGCCCATTCTCTATTTGCTTTTAAGATAAAATCAGTGTCTGGTTCATTTTTGAATTCTTTACTTTCATAAGAACTTATAGCTTTTTGCTCTTTGTTTCTATCTTGAGTTCTATGAGTGGAATTATCAAGGGTTTTGATGCCTTCTAAAGATTTAATAAATAATTCTTTTTGAGCCTGCCAATTAGAGTCATTAACTTTGAGATTAAAAAAATATCTCATGAAATTATCTTCGCTTGTATTTTCATCAAGTCTTCTAACTAAATAAGCAATGGCATTATTAAAATGAGCTTCATCACAAACTGGTGCATAAAGTATAAGTTCGTGCATTTTTGATAATTCATAAGAACATTGCAAACTCATACCCTCTAACATTTCAAAAGTAAAACTATCCAAAGCATTTGCCTCGCTTATGCGTGTATAAGCATAAGCAATTTCAAAAATATTATGACTTGCAATCCCTACATTAATGTATTTATAATTATCATCTTCTAAAACAAAATCTAACATTTTATTATAATTACTATCTGTGTCGATTTTTTTATAAAAAGTAGGTAAAGCCCATCCTCTTTGAGATGCTATGGTTTCTTCACTTTCCATATTAGCACCTTTAACAAAGCGTATTTTTATAGGCTTCATGCCTTTTAAAACTCTTTCTTTAGAAAAAGCAAATAACTTTTTAAGATATTCATAAGAATCAGGAAGATAAGCTTGTAAAACAATACCTGCTTTAATGTCAAATTTAGCAACACTTTCCATAAAAGCTTCAACGGTTAATTCTAAATCTCTAAATTCTTCCATATCAAGGTTTATAAATTTAGATACACCTTGTTTTTTTTCCTCTTCTAAAGCAAGAGCATATAATTTATCCAATCTTTTAACAATCTCATTTTTAGAATACTCAAAATCAATAATGTTAATCTGTGAAAAAATAGTCGTAATTTTAATCGAAATATAAGTAATGTAGCTAGTTTTCAAAGCTTCTTCATATTTTCTCATTCTATAAGAGCTCTCAGCCTCACCTAAAACCTCTTCCCCGATTAAATTCACATTTAAAGTGATATTGTCTTCATTTTTTCTTTTTACCATATGAGGTTCTAATACACTAGGATTTGCATCCAAAACCATAGCCTTTGTATCTTCTCTTAAATGCTTAACAAAAAATGGAACACTTAATTTTGGTGCCAATTTTCCAAAATTTAAAAACGAAAAAAGTAGAAATTTTTCAAAAGCACTAAAAAAATCTGCTATTCCATATTTACTTAAAGTGTGTTCTATGAGTTCAAAACTTGCACTTTTATCTTTACATCTAAAAGAACGATCTAAAAGTTCTATGAGCATTACTTTGTTTTTTGGATTATTGAGAAGTTTTTGCATTTTTGCATGAAATTCTTTTTCATTTTGAGAAATATTGTTTTCAATCTTTCTTTGCAATTCTTCTGCTAAAAGTAAAGCTTTTTGTATCATTTTTTCCTCCACCTTGATAGTTAATATATTTCTATAATACAAAAAACGAAACATAAATTAACAGATATTGATTTAAAAATTTGCTTAAATAGGAAAAAAAGTAACATAAATAATTATTTGTAAAAGAATATAAATAATAATTTATTTTAAAAATAAACAATTATGGGTATTTTTTACACATTTAGCGATAATTTTAGTATGAATATTATTATCTTTCAAAATTTTTAAAGCTTCTTTGGCTTCTTTTTCACTCATAGCAGCTAAAAGCCCACCTGAAGTTTGTGGATCAAATAATATAATATCATCTTCTTTTTCTTTATCTACAATCACATATTTATCTAAAGCTTGCTTGTTATCATAAGCTCCTTGAGGTATGATACCCATATTTGCCATATCTACCACTTTGTCCATTAAAGGAATTTCATCTTTATAAACTTCTATGCTGATAGTAGAATTTAACATTTCTTTTAAATGTCCTAAAAGTCCAAATCCTGTTACATCGCTCAAAGCACTTAAGCTTTTAAATTTTTTCAAAATATTACTTGCGTAAAGATTTAAAAAGCTCATCTGCTCGCACATTGTAAAAATATCTTTTTTCTCTAGCAAATTTGCCTTTAAAGCCGTGCTTAAAATACCACTTCCTATAGGCTTGGTAAGTAAAATCACATCTTCTTCTTTAGCATGGTTATTTGCAAAAAATTTTTTAGGATGAACTTTACCTGTTACACTCAAACCAAAAATAAATTCACTAGTTTGTATAGTATGACCACCTACTATAACGCCTCCAGCTTCTTCAACCTTATCCCTAGCTCCTTGCAAAACTTCTAATAAAACTTCATCATCAAAATGACACTTATCAAAACCTACTATATTTAAAGCACTAATCACATCAGCACCCATAGCAAATACATCACTTAGTGCATTAGCTGCTGCTATAGCACCAAAATGATAAGCACTATCTACTATAGGAGTTATAAAATCTAAAGTCTGAACTAAAGCTAAATCTTCATTTAGCTTATATACGCTTGCATCTTCGTTATTAACAATACCACTAAGAATGTTTGCATGAGGTTTTAAAATACCAAGAATTTTGTCAAGACCCAACGGGTCTAATTTGGCAGCTCAACCCGCAGCTTTAACATATTGAGTTAGTTTTTGATTCTTATAAATCATAAAGAAATAATTTTAGCCTTTCCAAATAATTCATTTAAAATTTCATAAGCATTACCTATTTTGCCTATTTTTAATTCTTGAGTTTTACCAAAATACTCTAAGCACGCTCCACAACTATAAATTTCTACTCCCATATGTTCTAATTCTTTCATAGCTTCAAAAGCTATATGAGAAGAATCAGTATTAATCAAAACACTATTATTAACACATAAAATTTTTTTAGGAAAATTATCTAAATCTTTTAAAGTCTTTAAAAAACCCACCATTAAATTTTGGCCAAGCTCTCCTTCTCCGACTTTATCACTTTTTAAAAACAAAACATTAAATTCATCATTGTTGTATTGATTTTCTTGCAACGGCATTTTATTTTTGATGCTTATTATACTTTCATCTTCTATATCTTTAGTTTCAAATTCTATATTTAAAGATTTTAAAAAACGCATAACATTTTCTTTAGAAGTTTGTGAATTTAAAAGAATTTGCAAATTCTCATCTTTGGAAAGTTCTTCTAATGCTTTTTTAGTTTCTATAACAGGACGCGGACAAGCTAAATCTCTACAATCAATCTTCATATTTATCCTTTTAACTAAAGTAAAGATAATGATATAGTCTTATAACTTGTAAGGAAATTAACTTTATTTATTTTTTTCATTTTTTTTGAAAAATAATTCTTTAAAACGCTTATTTGTAAATTCTTCTACATCTTGTTGTAAAATTTTATAATTTTTAATCAATTCATAGGCTCTTGGGGTTAATTTACTTCCTGATTCTTCCCCTCTTCCTTTTTTTGCAACAATCAATTCTTCTTTCATATTTACTTGCAAATCTTGTATATAAAGCCAAGCTTTTTTATAGCTAATACCCAAAATTTTAGCAGCTTTAGCGATACTCCCATGTTCTCCAATAAGTTCTAAAATATCTGTTTTGCCTTTTCCAAAAAGCAATTTTCCATCAGGATTTTCAATCCAAATTTTACTTTTTACATTAAATTTTTTACCTTTTTTTTCTTTAAAACATCCTAATTCACAATATTTAATATCAATTTTATAATCTTTTAAAGTAGCTCTCACTTCTTTCATATCAAAATTTTTAGTTTTTTCTAAAGCATACTTACACTCTATACGATTTTTTTGATCTAATAATGGCTCTAAAATTTCAAAAATTTCACTTTTAGCAAAAGTTTTTTCTAAAGATCCAAACTGCCCAAGCTCACAATCTGAAATTTTAATATTAAGTTCTAAAATAGCATTTGCAAAATCTTGTTTTGAGTATTTTTTTAGTATCTGTAAAGCTTTGACACAAGGAAGCTTGTTATCTTTATCAAGATTATTTTGAATTTCTTCCATAAGTTTTTTCATTTACTAACCTTAAATCAAAGAGCACTAAAAGTGCTCTTTTAAATTTATTTTGCATCAAGTCCTAAATTTTGTCCTTTTAGCATAACTCTTTTTCTATACATCGCACTTACCTCAGCTGCATCACCAACCAAAAGTGCATTAGTAGAACAAACTGCTGCACACATAGGCACTTTACCTTCTGCGATACGATTTTGCCCATAAAGTTCTCTTTCTTCGTAAGAATTAGTAGGCTCAGGACCACCTGCACACATGGTGCATTTATCCATTTCTCCTTTGATACCAAAAGCGCCATCTCTTGGAAATTGTGGAGCTCCAAAAGGACATGCATAAAGACAATACCCACAACCTATACAAGTTTTTTTATCATGCAAAACTATACCATCAGCTCTGATATAAAAGCATTTCACAGGACACACTTGCGCACATGGTGCGTCAGTGCAATGCTGACAAGCAAGGGTTGTAGAAAATTCTTTTCCTTCAATACCCTCATTTAAAGTGATCACTTTTCTTCTGTTTATCCCAACTGGAACTTCATGAGCACTTGAGCAAGCCACTTGACAAGCAAAGCAAGAAATACAACGATTATTATCTACATAAAATTTCATTCTAGCCATGACTTATCCTTTTAAGCTTTCTCAAGTCTGCAAAGTCCTGCGTTAAATTCAGAAATTTGCGTGTTAATATCAAAACCATAATTTGTCACAGTATTTGAACTTTCACCTATGGTATAAGGTTTAGTTCCTTCTGGATAATTATAACTTAAATCCACCCCTTGCATAATACCTGCAAAATTATAAGGCAAGCAAATTCTATCTGGAGTAACTGATTGATTATGAACACATTTTACTTTGATTTTTGTGCCTTGTGGAGAATGAATCCACATCATATCTCCATCATTAATGCCATATTTTAAAGCAAGCTCTGGATGAACATTTGCAAACATTTCAGGAGTAATAGCCGCAAGATATTTGCTCGTTCTTTCAAGCATACCTGCTCCACTTAAATTTACTAAACGCATACTTGAAATAATAGTTGGAAATTCTTTACTCCAATCTGTTTTTTGCTGTTCGCTAATAAATTTACTTTCTACCCTAAAGTTTTTCTCTTGATCACCCCAAGTAGGATATTTTTTCACCAAATCCCAACGCGGTGAATGTATAGGTTCTCTATGTAAAGGAATAGGATCAGCAAATTCCCAAACTTTCATCCTAGCTCTAGCATTACCTAAACAACAAGCGCTTTTTTCTCTACATTTTTCAAGGATAATACCTGAAATATCAGTGCTCCAACTAGCACCCATTAATTCTTTTTCTTTATCACTAAGCTTGATATTAAAAACTTGTTCTATATTTGCTTTAGTAATTTGTGGATAACCACCTTTTACTTTACAACCTTTTGGAGTAAAGCTTTCATCTGCTAATTGAGAATGTCCATCGTGTTCTAAACCAAAACGATTTCTAAAGCCCATACCACCTTCTTCATAAGGAATATCTGTATTCCACATGATAGAAGTCCCTGGGTGTTTTTCATCCCAACAAGGCCATGGTAACCCATAATATTCACCCTTAACATCACCGCCTAAGCCTCTTTGAGTATCAGGATCAAAATGCTCCCAATTTTGCTGATGTTTTCTTAATCTCTGAGCTGAAATTCCTCTTAATCCTATACTTAAAAGCCCATTACTCATCTCTCTTGTAGCATCATCAGGCCATATGAAAGTATCATCTGCATCATCTTTTATCTGCACAAGCTTATGATCTTTTAATTGCATTTTCATACCGCGAGTGTATTCTTTATAAAAACCAAATTTTTTAGCAAAAGCAAACATAATCTCTTGATCTTCTTTGCTTTCATAAATTGGTTTTACCACTTGAGAACGCCACTGCATAGCACGATTTGTAGCTGTAACATAGCCTTCGGTTTCAAATTGAGTACATGCTGGAATGATATAAATTCCATCAGGACGATCAGCTAAAACCGCTACTTCATTAACAAAAGGTTCAGCAATTACTATCATATCAAGTTTTTTAAGTGCTTCTTGAATTTTTACAGTATGTGCCATAGAAGTAATACCCGTTCCTTGAACCCAAAGAACTCTAATAGGTGAGTTAGAATAAGTTTTTTCCTCATGCAATACACCTTGCCACCATTTTGCTAGTGAAAATCCTTTCTCATGCATCCATTCTTTGGAATAAAATCTTGAATTTAAATATTCTCTATCTACATTCCAAAAATTAGCAAAATGATCCCATGCATCATCTTTTAATCCATAATATGCTGGCAAAGTATCAGCCAAACAACCCATATCAGTAGCACCTTGAACATTATCATGACCTCTAATGATATTTGTTCCTGCACCTGGTTTGCCAATATTTCCCAAAACAAGTTGTAAAATCGCTAAAATTCTTGTATTTGAACTACCTACTGAATGCTGAGTAATACCCAAAGCCCAAAACAAAGTTGCTGGTTTAATTGTTGCTAGCATTCTTGTGATTTTTTCAAGTTGAGCAGCACTAACACCTGTAACATCTTCTACAACTTCAGGAGTCCATTTAGCAGCCTCTGCTTTGATTTCTTCTACTCCATAAGTTCTAGTTTTGATGATTTCTTTATCTTCCCAACCATTTTTAAATATCAAATGAAGCATACCATAAACTAACGCTATATCAGTTCCTGGACGAATTCTTACATACTCATCTGCATGCACAGCAGTTTTTGTAAAAACAGGATCTACAACAACTAATTTTGCATTATTACGATCTTTTGCTTGTAATAAATGTTTAAATCCAATAGGATTAGCTACAGCAGTATTTGCTCCAAAAATAATCATCATTTTTGAATGTTTTGTTACATCACCAAAATGATTTGTCATAGCGCCATAACCCCATGTATTCGCCACACCGGCGACTGTTGCGCTGTGTCAAATTCTAGCAACGTGATCTATATTGTTTGTTCCCCAAAAGGCTGCAAATTTCCTAAAATAATAAGCTTGTTGATTATTAAATTTAGCAGAGCCTAAAAACATCACACTATCTGGTCCATTTTCTTTGCGTATTTGAAGCATTTTATCGCCAATTTCATCGATAGCTTGTTCCCAAGTTAAACGAACCCACTTGCCATTTTCTTTTTTCATAGGATATTTAATACGCTGTTTAGATTTTGTAAGATCGATTTGATCTATCCCCTTACAGCAATGAGATCCTTGAGAAATAGGATGCTCTATAGCATTTTCTTGACGCACCCAAACACCATCTTGCACTTCTGCTTTGATTCCACAGCCTGCACTACAGATACTACAAATTGTTCTAACAATCTTAGAATCTGGATAAGGATTGGCAATCTCTTCTTCACTAGCATTTCTAATAGCTTTATTTTCACTACCAAATGCAGCGCTTCCAAGACCAGCAATACCAGCAAGCTTAAGAAAATTTCTTCTTGCTAATGCCATGTTTTTCCTTTCTTTGAAATTAATACGCTATTTTGTAGTATTTTTCCCAGTGCATAGTTTTTTTATAAAGCACTTCTTTTTTAGTGCTTTTTCCCAAAACTACGGTATTTTGCTCTTGATAATCATCCTTAGCTAAAGCATTTACACTTGCACCAGCTACCACACCTAAAGCACCAATCTTCAAAGATTTTTTTAAAAAATCTCTTCTTTGATTAGTCTCCATATACTCTCCTTTAAAAAAAGTCAAGAATAACTGCAAAAACTTTATATACAAAGCTTTTACACACCAAACATCATAACTTTTGCATATTTTCACTTAAGGTTTTATTTAATTTTTGTTTTCTTAAAAAAGATTAATCGATAATATGTATTTTGTTACCAAAATACATAAAAAATCAAAGCTTACTAAGCTCTTCGATATTAATTTTACTAAATTTAGTAGGAAGTCGTGGTTCGTATGGCAAGCGCGCTAATGCCTCATCAGCAATACTTTTGCCTTCTTTTTTAATAGGAGCTTGAATTTCAAGATAAGCTCTTTCATTTGCAAAAAAAACTTTCATAATATTTGCTATACAAATATAAAGATTAGAATTTTTATGAATTTGTAATTTTTGTATGAATTCATCGATCACAGGATTAATCACAAAGCGAAACAACTGCTGAGCTATTTTTAAATCATATTCTATAACACTAGCCATAAAAGCAAATAAAAATCCAAATTCATCCTCGCTTTGTCTGCATTCTTCTTTTTTTCTAAATTTACTTTTTCTTATAATTTCACAAGCTTGTAGTTTCATTTTGCCATCATCTCTTCCTTCATCATAAAAAGAAGCACTTATAGGAACATTAACATAAGAAAAATCAAAAAACACAGCATTTTGTTCGGCTTTAAGTTGAGTAAAATCGCATTCACATAGTTTGTTAAAATCACTTACCAAACTCTCATCTAATGGACTTTTAGCTAAAATTAAAAGTTGCTTATGCCAGATATTAAATTCATTTTCATCTATAAAATTAAAAACCTTGGAAAAAAATTCATAAAAGTATTTACGAGAAAGATCTATATCTTCAATCATAATGTATTTCCTTAAATTATATGTTATTTTAAAGATTGTTTTTTACTTCAAAATCACTAGTAAAAGTAGGATTGATTTGTTTTTTTTCGCTTAATTCTTTATACCAATAATGATGTAAAATATAAACTTCTTCTTCCTCTTTATAACCATTGATCATAGAATGTATGCTACCTTTAATCGCAAATACAGCCATATAAATATGTATAGCAAAAAATACCGCGCATAAAATTCCTAAAATATTATGGATGATTGCTGAAATTCTTAAAATATCTATATGAGAAATTCCAAAAATTGATTGTAAAGATGAAGAATTAAAATCTAAAAAAAACATAAAAGCACCAGTGGTTATCATCATAAAACCACCAAAAACTGCTATATAATACCATGATTTTTGTCCAAAATTAAATTTACCTGCTGGAACGGGCTTTTTTTCTTTGCTTAAATAGCCACCAACCATCATCATCCATTTTAGATCATAGCTTGCAGGAAGCATTCTTTTAATCCAACACACAAGCATAGGAATGATAGAAATGATAAATAAAATCGTAGCAATGCCGTGTAAATTTTTACACATTCTTACAAAAAATCCACCTCCAAAATAAGATCCAAAAATCATAACCAAACCTGTTGGCACAAGAATGATCCAAGATATAGCAGCGACAAAATGAAACAATCTTTCAAACAAAGAAAAAGCATAAATTTTCTTTCCATCGTGAGAAAATTTCTTCGGCCCTATAACCATATAATGTAAAGCAAATGCTGATATCACCACAAGAAGTATCACAAATACTGCACTTGCTATATACTCACCTTGAAGTTTTGTCCATAAAGCACCAAAATTCTCATAATGAGTTATATTCAACACGCGTTGCTCGTCCCAAATTTGTGTATTTTTTGGAGCAAAAGCTTCTTCAGCTAACAAAAAATTTAAACAGGTAAAAAAAGCCAGCAAAACCTTATACATCAATCATCTCCTAAAATTTTACAAGGCGTATTTTTATAAAAAAGAGCATTGTAATTTTATTTATTTTTAGTTTTGGTTTTTATTCTAAAAAAAGTTTTATTTAAAAAAAATAAATTTTTACAAAAACATTAAATTAAACTTGTTTTTAGTTTCTTTTTGAATAATCTTCATAAGAAAATTCTCTAACCATAACAAGTTTATTTTCTTTAGTTAAAAGCATTAAATTTGGAAGCTTTATGCCATTAAAAGTAGTATTTTTTACTATAGAATAATGAGCCTGATCTAAAAATACTATCTTTTGACCTATTTTAAGCTTATCTTTGAAAGCATATTCCCCCATTATATCTCCTGCTAAACAAGTATTGCCACCAAGTAAATATGCAAATTCATCTTTTAATAACTCATTATATTTTTCACCATTACGATTTGATAAAATTTTTGCATCTAAAATTTCACTAGTATAAGGCATTATTATAGTATCTGGCATATGAGCTTCACTTGAAGTATCTAAAATAGCTATATCTTTTTCATTTTTTATTATATCTACTACACTTGCTACTAAAGTACCACATTGCCATCCAACAGCTTCCCCTGGTTCAAGATATACTTGCACTCCATATTTATCAGAAAAATTCTTACAAAGATTTATAAGTTTTTCTACATCATAACCTTGCTTAGTTATATGATGACCACCGCCAAAATTTACCCATTTCATTTTTTTTATATATTTTGCAAATTTAGATTCAAAAGCATTTAAAACAAGCTCTAAAGAATCAGCACTTTCTTCACATAAAGCATGAAAATGCAAACCATCTACATTACCTAAATCTTCATTTTTAAAATCATCTATTTTTATACCAAGTCTTGAATATCTTCCACAAGGATTATAAATTTCTTTTGGAGCTATAGAAATTTCAGGATTTACACGCAATCCTATACTTTTTATTTTTGCTTTTTCTTTATATCTTCTAAATTGATTAAAAGAATTAAATACTAAATGATTTGAAAGCTTTATAATCTCATCTATTTCATTATCTTTAAAAGCAGGAGAGAAAGTGTGGATTTCTTTATCCATAAATTCTTTTGCAAATTTTGCTTCCCAAAGGCCACTACAAGTGCATCCTGATAAATACTCACCAACTATACCCATAGTTCCTGAAAAAGCAAAACCTTTTAATGCCAGTAAAATTTTTGCACCACTTTTTTCACCTACTTTAACTAAAAGTTCGCAATTTTTTCTTAATTTATCTTCTTCTATAACATAAGCAGGTGTAGTAAAATTCTCATTTAAATGATTTTTAATTTGCATTTTTTTCCTTAAAAAATATTTTTTATCAAAAATGTTAAATATATTTTTATATTATTTATAAAACAATAAATTTTATCATAATTTAGGAGTTGAAATGGACAGAAGAATGTTTTTAAAACTAAATATGTTAAGTCTAGCTAGTATTACTAGCTTATATGCAATGAAAGATCATTCAAATCACAAAATGAATAATATAAATAACTTTAATAATATAAACACTTCTTTTATAAATTTAGAAAATCCTAATATAAAATTATTACAAGAAAAATATTTTCCAAAAAATGAAAAATTACAAAAACTAAAATTATTAGAAAACAAAAGTAAAAAAAGAGGTTTTTTTAAATCAATTATAGAAATTAAAGAAAGTGAGATAGAGATTATAAAAGGTAAAAAAACAAAATTTTTTACTTACAATGGATTAACCCCTGGTCCGAAAATAGAAGTTTATGAAGGAGATACTGTAGAAATTTTAGTTAAAAATAATTTAAATGAACCAACAACTATACACTGGCATGGACTTGATATACCACCAGAACAAGATGGAAATCCTCATGATCCAATAATGCCAAAACAAGAAAGAATTTATAAATTTAAAATAAAAGAAGGTTCTGCTGGAACATATTGGTATCATCCTCACCCTCATTATATAACATCAAAACAAGTTTATAAAGGATTAGCGGGTGTATTTGTAGTAAAAGCAAAACAAGATGCATTATCTCATTTAAAAGAACAAGATTGGATGATTAGCGATTTAAGACTTGATGAAAATGCACAAATTCCTGATAATAATTTATTTGATTGGCTAAACGGAAGAGAAGGTGAATTTGTATTAATAAATGGACAATTTAAACCAAAAATAACAATAAATCAAGAACAAAGAATAAGAATATATAATTCATGTTCAGCTAGATATTTAAATTTACATATAAAAGATGCAGAATTTATATTGGTTGGAACAGATGGTGGATTAATAGAAAAACCTGTAAAAATGCAAAATTTATTTTTAGCGCCTGCTTCAAGAGTCGAAGTAATAATAAAAGCTAACAAAGGTGAATTCAAGCTAGAAAGTTTATATTATAATAGAGATAAAATGATGGTAAAAGAAAAACCTAAAAATATATTTTTAGCAAATATAAAAATAGAAGAAACTATAAACAATATACCAGAAAAATTAAGAACAATAAATTCATTAGATAAAGCTACTAGTTTTAAAAAAATAATTTTTAGCGAAGATCATATGAAAATGCACAACATAAGTAAAAAAACTTCAGAAGAAATAAAACAAAATTTAGCTTCAATGTTTTTGATAAATGGAAATGTATTTGACATGCATAGAATAGATTTAATATCAAAAATTGGAGAAATAGAAGAATGGACTATAATAAATGATTCTCATATGGATCATAATTTTCATATACATGGAACACAATTTGAATTAATATCTTCTACAATAAATAATAAAACCATTAAACCTAATTTTAAAGCTTTGCAAGATACAATAAATATAAAACCAAAAGAAATAATAAAATTAAAAATGGTTCAAAATTTCACAGGTATAAGAATGTTTCATTGTCATATATTAGAACATGAAGACTTAGGAATGATGGGAATTTTAAAAATAGAAAATTAAAGGAAAAATATGATAAAAGTAGAATTTTTAGGGCCAATAAATAAAGATAGTATAGAACTTGATGTAAAAAATTTAAAACAATTAAAAGAAATTTTACAAAAAGATAAAAGTCTAAAAGAATGGCTAGAACTTTGTGCCATATCTTTAAATGATGAAATGTTGTTTGATGAAAATGCAAGTTTTAAAGATGGAGATAAAATTTGCTTACTTCCTCCAGTATGTGGAGGTTAATAAATGTTTCAATTATATAATGGAGCTTTAGATATAAATCAAATTTATACAAAATGGTATGAATTTTCCAAAAATCAAAATTGTGGAGCTTTAATAACATTTTGTGGCATAGTAAGAGCTGAAGATAACATAAGTGCTCTAAGTTTTGATATATACGAACCTTTGCTTAAAAATTGGTTTGAAAAATGGTGTGAAAAAGTAAAAAATGATAATATAACTTTAATGTTTGCTCATTCTATTGGCGAAGTTAAGGTGCATGAGAGTTCTTATTTTGCCGGAGTTTTAAGCAAACAAAGAAAGCTAGGCTTAAAACTTATAAATGATTTTGTAGAAGATTTTAAAGCTAGTGCTCCTATATGGAAATATGATATTATAAATGGAGAAAAAATTTATGCAAAAGAGCGTTCTTTAAAACTTAAAGGCGCAGGAATTTTAAAGGATTAAAATGCAATCTTATGAAGATAGTTTAAAAAGTTTAAAACAAGCTATAAATTCTTATGAAAAGATAGAAAAAATAGCGCTAACAGAGTGCTTAGATAGAATTTTAGCAACAGATATCATAGCTTTAAAAGATTATCCTGAAATTCCAACTTCAGCTATGGATGGATATGCTATAAAATTTAAAGATCAAGATGAGAATTTAAAGATCATAGGAGAAGTACCAGCAGGAATTTTTCCTAGTTTTAATTTAAAAGATAAAGAATGTGTTAAAACCTTTACGGGTTCATTGATGAGTGAAGGAAGTGATACTTTAATACCTATAGAAAAAATAGAAGTAAAAGAAAATACTTTAATTATAAAAGAAAAAGTTAATAAAGGCTTTGCTGTAAGAAAAATAGGAGAAAGCTATAAAAAAGGTGAAATTTTACTAAAAAAAGGCACTAAAATAAATTATAGCGAGATAGCACTTTTAGCAGAGCTTGGATATTTTCATATAAGTGTATTTATAAAACCTATAATAGGAGTTTTAAGCAGCGGTAGTGAGATAAAAGATCTTGGAGAAAGCTTAGACAATCTTGCTCAAATCCGCTCCTCAAATCATGTAGCCATAGCAAATATGGCAAAAAAATTAAATTGTGATGTTAGAATTTTTCCACTTTTAAAGGATGATAAAGAAAAAACAAATTCAACTTTAAAACAAGCACTAAATTCTTGCGATATTTTAATAACCACAGGCGGAGTTTCTATGGGTGATTTTGACTTTTTAAAACAAGCTATAAAAGATTATCAAATCATCATAGATAAAGTAAATATCAAACCTGGCAAACACATAAAAATAGCTAAATGTGAAGAAAAATTTATCTTTGCTTTGCCAGGTTTTCCATATTCAGCTATGGTGATGTTTAATCTTTATGTAAGAGAATTGCTAAATGCTTGGCTTTTACAAGAAAAAGACTATGTATTTAAAGCATTTTTAAATACTGATTATAAGAAAAAAAGCCAACATTTAGAATTTGTAGCTTGCAATATAGAATTTAAAGATGGAAAAATTTATGCAAATTTAAAAGGCAAAAAAGAAGGCTCAAGTGCCATCATAAACAACCTAAACAACAAAGCTGCACTTATGATAGTAAATGATGATATAAAAGAAAATGATTTAGTAGATATACTTTTGATGCCTTAAACAAGAGTTTTTTGAATTTTTTCTAAAAGCTCTTTGGCTTTTTCTTGATTTTGTTTTAAATCATCTAAAATTTCTTCCACTTCACGCAAGGCTTTTTCTTCTTTTGCGTTTGGATTTTTAGCGCTTAGATCATAGTTTCTATTTTTTAATTCTTCTAAGCTTACTATATAAGAATTTGGCGTGATTTTTCTTTCTTTATAGCATTTTAGAAATTCTTTAAAATGTGCATATTCTAAAGGCTTATTTTTAGTAAGTTTAAAAGGCGGTATAAGCTCATAATAATACACTCCATCGCCTTCACAAATGCACTTTTTACCTTTAGAGAAAAAAAGCACATTAGTCTTAACCGCACTATAAGGCAAAAATACCCCGCTTGGCAAACTCAAAACGCACTCTAAATTAAAATCATCTAATAAATCTTTTTTTACACTCACAAAGGCATTTGAATTTTGAAAAAGCACACCTTCAGGCACTACTATAGCACATCTTCCATTGTTTTTTAAAGATTTTAAAATATGCTGTAAAAATAAAAGTTCAGTAGCATTTGACTTTATAGGAAAATTCTCTTGAATTTGCTCTTTTTCTTTGCCACCAAAAGGTGGATTTGCAAGTATTACTTCATATCTTTGGCTTTCTGTTATATCTGTGATTTTTTTACTTAAAGTATTTGTTTTTATGATATTTGGGCTTGAAATTTCATGAAGTATCATATTCATAACGCCCATTGCATAGCTAAGCGGAGTTTTTTCTTGTCCAAAAAGTGCATCATTTTTTAAAAATTCAAGCTCTTCTACGCTCAAATTTGCCTTTTTTCCTTTAACTCTATCTTCATATAAAATATGCAAAAAACTCTCCACTAAAAAGCCACAACTCCCACAAGAAGGATCATAAATTCTTTCTTTTGCTTTAGGGTTTATAACCTCTACCATAGCTTTTATCAAAGGACGCGGAGTATAAAATTCTCCACTATTTCCACCATCACTCCCCATATCTTTTAAAAGCTTTTCATAAACTTCACCCAAAGCAAAAACATCATCTTCTTTGTTAAAACTCATCTCATCGACTATATTTATCACTTCTCTTAAGGTATGGCCGTTTGCGATGCGATTGTCTATAAATTCAAAAATTCCACCTATTTTGTATTCTATACTTTTAAAATCATCATTACTTTTAAAATTTTTAAGACAAACAAACAATTCATTATTTACAAAATCAAGCAAATCCTTACCACTTAAAGCATTTTTTACATCGAGTTTGCCATCTTTTTTTGGTGCTGCCCAAACACTCCAGCTAAATTTTTCTTCTAAAATGCTTTTATAATCTTTACCATCTAAAAAGGCTAGATCTTTTAAATTTGTCTCATAATCATCCAAAAATTTCAAAAACAATATCCAGCTAATTTGCTCACTATAATGCATAGCACCGCTTATGCCATCATCTCTTCTTAAAATATCTGTGATTTTATCTATTTTATTTTGCATTTTTATCCTTCAAAATTTTTAAAATAGTTTTTATTTATCGCACTACCATTTTTCAAACGCTCTTTATCTAGCACATACCCTTTAATGCCAAATTGTCTTAAAATTGTCGTAGCCCATTGTCTAAATTTTGTAGCTTTATAAGAATTTATTCTATATCCTACGCTTATAATAGCATCAAGATTATAAAATGCTATTTTCTTTTAACTGCTCTTTTTCCTTCTTTTTGAACTACCGAGATTTCCTCGGAAGTTGAATTTTTATCAAGCTCATTTTCTTTATAAATATTATTAAGATGTAGATAAATATTATCACTAGAACATTCAAATAACTTAGCCATTAAAGATACGCTAAGCCATATATCATCATCTTTATAAATCACTTCTAAAAAATCTTCCTGATTTTCCAAGCTAAAACTTAAAAAATCCATAGCAAGATTTCGTTTTATATTTTTTTTGCATTTTTATCCTTCAAAAAATATGTTAAAAAAATCAAAAATTTTTAACATATCTAGCTAATGTGTTAAAATTTGATAAAATTTTTAACATTTATAATCTTCCTTTAAAGGCTTTATCTAGCAATGATTTTTTAAGCTCTTGTAAATTTTTTATCTGTGTTTGATAATTTTGCTTTAAATCTTTTATATTTAAAGAAAGCTCATCTAAATATGATGCGATTTGCTCTTGCTCTTGTAAAGGTGGTATGGGGATTTGAATAGTTTTTAATCTACTAATAGCTAACTTGGGTTGAGCCACAATTCTTGTGGATTCTATTGCTTGATTTTTAAAACAAGATGAAGTTGTAAAATAATACATAAATTTATTATAAATATTATAATTTTTGTATTCCAACTTAATAGCATTTTCGGTTAAAATAGCACCATTTAATGATTTTGGTATAATGCCACTTTTACCAATAGTTCCAGCTATGCTTATATATAAATTTGTATTATCAATTTGATAATTACTTAAAATATTATAAGTCTTTTCATTAATAAATTTAACATTATGCAAATCTATTGTTCCATCATCTTGAAAATCTGATACTCTAATATATGGAAAAGGAGTTTTATAATCTAATAATTTTTCATCTTTTGGGAGTCTTTTACCACCCTTAATATTTGCTATATCTTCTAAACTTTTCCATTCCCAACCCTGCGGAAGTTGATAATTTTCCTTAGTATTGTCTTTTAAAGGATTGAAAACCTTTTGTAAAGCACTTTGCATTAACTCATCTAAATTTAGCAAATCCTGCTCTAAATTTTTTATACTCTCATCTATATTTGCAAAACTCTCATCTAAAATTTCCACTATCCTTTCTTGCTCTTTTACATTTTTTGGATACATAATTTCTAGCTTAGAAAATTCAGTTTTATTTAAAATAGGTAAAGTTGTTTGAGGTGCTTTTAAAAATAATATAGACTGAAATTTAGAAGATATGCAATAATAAATATACTCTGGAATTATATTTTTATTTGAGATAATTGCATTTATTTGCTGATTGCAACTTCCAATAACTCTAGTTAATGCTACTTTACCTAAAGAACCTATACAAACCACAAGAATTGTTTTTGATGGAAGTTGTTTAGCTTTTTCAAAACCCAACTTAGACAAATTATCTACAGCACTTTCTAAAAAATATCCTTGTTCAAAATCACTTGGCTTAAAAAATGGATAATCTTTTCCATAAAATCTAAATTATTCTTACTAGGTGTTAAACCTGTAACAATTTCACCTATTTCACCAAGCTTTTTAACTTCCCAACCCCGCGGTAAATTTGTCATTGTGTTGCTCTCTAGTACTAAATTAAAAACAATTTAATATTTCATAATGTATTTGTATTTGTTCTTGAAGAAATTGTGGTAGATTTATGCAATTTATATTTTGAAATTTGCATATTGCTGGAATTTTTTTAAAAAATTTATTATCATTACTATTTATTGTTTCTTCTGTTATTATTGTTATATTTTTATTATAAAAAACATAATAAATCAATGCAAAATCAGCACTTTTAATAAATTGCTTTTTTTGTGCTTCATATTCATCTTGATTTAATTTTTGTTTCATTCCTTTTATAACAAAATTATTATCAATTAAATTATGCCATTTTGCATCAATTATAAAATCTTTTTGTTTTATAAATTCTATTTTATCTAACTCTGGAATTTCTTTAAAAACTAAACCTGATGACTTTCTTTTACATTCTATTCTAACTTCGTTTAATAATAAAAAATTATTTTTCATAAATTCATCTAATATAAATTCTTTTAATTTTGAATTATTGTCAAATGGAATATAATATCTAACTAAATTTATTAACGAGCTAGAATCAAAAAGATATTTATCCATAGATAAATCCCTCAAAATCATCGTTTTTTATTTCTTTAGAAAATTCTGTGCGTATTATATATTCATCAATAATATCATTTAAAAATGCATCTATAAAAATATCTTTTTTTAGAGAAGAGATAATAGGCTTAGGTTGTCTATAAATAGTTCCTTTTGAATTTGATATTTCTAATTTATTTTTATAATCATCTTCCAATTCTTTATTTAATTCGTGATATCTTTGCCAACTAATTTTTTTGTTATTAGTATAATAATAAAAGATGGCAAGTCTGCTAATATGTTTTTTTTTGGAAATTTCTAAAATCATTTCATTATTGATATCTATATCATGCTTAGCAATATTATTCAATTCATCTATTTCGCTACCTATTAAAAAATTAAAAGCAAATTCATTACACCATTTTTCTTCTAAATCCACACTTTCATCAAAAATATTTTTATCAATATGTTCATGAGTCAATAAATAATGGCCAAGTTCATGAGCTAATGTAAAAATTTCTCTTTTTCTAGATTGTTGTTTTCTTAAAACTATAATATTTGGCTTCATAAAAAAACCACATAAATTACTTTTAAATTTTAAATTTGAATGTTGCACTTCTTCTATTACAAGAATATTATGTTTTGCAAGATTATCTATAAAATATTTTAAAAATTTTTTATCATCGCTAATATTTTTATCTAACAAAAATTGCATTTGTGTAGCAACTTCACAAGGTTTATCATTGATAGAAAATTTTTCTAACTTTCGCGAAGTGAAATCAAAATTTGTTAATTTAGCTAAACCTGTAATATAAGAAATATTTTGTTCCATTTTAGAAATTAATTGTTTATCTCCTATACTTAATTCTTCTTTTATATTATTTTTTCTAAACAAAATACTTGATTTATTTATGATAGAATTTGGATTTGTATAAAAATCTAATCCTCTTTTAAAAATTGCATCAATCTTTTGCAAATCACCTTTTGTTAAAGGATTTTGAATTTTTTCAAGCCCAATATATTTCGCAAATTCATCAATAGAGTTAAAATCAAACAATTCTAACAAATAATTTAATCTATTAAAATTAATATCTATATTAGCCATTAATATCTTAATTCTCTTTTTAATAATCTATTATAATAAAAATTTTATCATAACTATATTAAATAATCTTGATTTCACCCCGCATAAATCTCCCTTTGTAAATCATCAAAGCTTTGTTTTAGAATTTCTAAGCCACCAAATTTATCGGCTAATTCTCTTACATTGCCTAAAGAACTAAGCTCTATAAGCGGTTTTAAGCCATCATCAAAGTCTTTTATGCCATATTCTTGATATCTATTTAGTAAAAATTCTATAAATTTTATAGCCTTTTCTTTTTGAAAGCGTTTTAAAAACTCACCATTTTCTACTTGCAAAACACGCTCTTGTCTTGTTTTTATCTCGCTATTAAAGCTTAAATGTGCCAAAACATCATATATATCACAATCTTTTTGAAAAATTTCTCTTAGATCTTTTAAAGCATCTTCATCTACTCCATCATTTGCAAGGGCTTTTAAAAATCTTTCTCTATTTTTTTGATCACTCCAAATTTCACGCAATTTTGCTTCATCATCATAATACTCACCAAGCTTTCCTATTAAAAATTCCAAAAATTCTTTAGTGCTAAGTGGCTTTCCTTGTGCTCCTACATAACTTGTGGTGATATCTAAAACCTTTAATTTTGTGCCTTTTAAGTGTATAGTTACGCTCTTTTTCTCTTTATTTTCTTCTTTTATTTGTTTTATATATTCTTTAGTAATTTTTTCTTTTTCATCATTTTCTTTTAAATCTTCTATTTTCTCACCATCCCATTTTGGATCATAAAAAAGCTTAGTAGTGCCTACAAAATCAAGTATAGTAAAAAAGTCCTTACCTTCATAAACCCTAGTGCCACGCCCGATGATTTGCTTAAATTCCACCATAGAACCTATATTTGCTAGCAATACTATATTTCGCACATTTTTTGCATCCACTCCAGTTGTAAGCATTTTAGAGCTAGTAAGTATGACAGGATAGCTTTTATCATTATCTTGAAACAATTTCAAATAATCAAGCCCTATTTTACCTTCATCGCTAGTAACTCTTACACAATAATCATCTCTTTTAACACTTTTATATTTATCTATAGCTCTTTTTACTTCGCTTGCGTGAGTTTGATTTGCACAAAAAATTATAGTTTTATCCATAGGATTTATAAATTCTAAAATTTTCTTAGCGATAAAGTCATTATAGTTTGGTAAAAAAATATTTCTTTCAAATTCACTTTGTTTATAAAATCCTTTTTCAAGTTCACCTTGTATCAAATCATCAGGATTATAAGTATAGCCATCACTCAAAGTTGTTTTTATGAGTTTGACTTTATAAGGTGTTAAAAATCCATCTTCAATACCACTTTTAAGACTATAATCATAAACACTCTCACCAAAATACTCATAAGTGTCTATATTTTCTTCTTTTTTTGGTGTAGCGGTTAAGCCAAGCTGAGTCGCATAAGAAAAATACTCAAGCACAGCTCTCCAACTTCCTTCTTCGTTTGCTCCACCTCTGTGGCACTCATCTATGATGATAAGATCGAAAAAATCTTTTGGATACTGAAGATAAAATTTACTCTCTTGTTCTTCTTGAGTGTTTTCTTGTTCTTTTGAATTTGCGGCTAAGCTTTGATAAATTCCAAAGAAAACATTTGCATTTGTTATGATTTTTCCATTATTTTTCTTTATCTCTTGGGCGCTAATTGCCTTACAATCACTTTCTATGGGATTAAATTCTCCTAAGGCTTGATCTCTTAAACTTACTCTATCGCATAAAAACAATATCTTAGGTTTTTGATCTTTGTTTTCTTTATTCCATCTTGCTTCTAGCAAACGATAGCATAAATTAAAAGCTATAGTAGTTTTTCCTGTGCCAGTAGCAAGAGTGAGTAAAATTCTATTTTTATCATTTATGATGGCTTCTATGACTTTATCTATGGCTATTTTTTGATAATATCTTAATTCTTTTTGCGGAATATACATAACATTTTGAGTTAAAAGCCTGTATTGCCATTCTTTGACATTGCCATAAATTCTACCAAAAAGCTCTTTTGGACTTGGGAATTTGTCTATGTATTCTCCTTTGTGGCTTCTCATATCGTATTCGTAAATTTTTTCTCCATTGCTACTATATACAAAAGATATATTTAAAATTTTTGCATATTCTATGCCTTGAGATAAGCCATCTAGTGGATCTTTACTGAGTTTTTTTGCTTCTATTATAGCAAGGTTATTACCTTCATATCTAAGCAAATAATCAGCAAATTTTCTTTCACCTCTTTTACCGCCTAAAAGTTTTCTACCATCTGTAAAATAATAATTTCGTCTAATATTTTCTTCTTTATAAGAACTCTCATAAAGCTTTGTATCTATAAATTTAACTCTAGTATCATCTTCTGAATAATTTTTCATATCTCATCCAAAGAATTTTTTACAAAATTATACTAAAAATAAAAATTATTAATATAACAATTATAAAAATACAACATTTAGTATATTTTTCTATAATTACATAAAAAATGAAAGGAAATAAAATGGATTCTAAAATATTTTTAGAAAATGGACGCATAAAAAGTAAAGGTTATGCTATGCTTAGCAAAGATGCTAAATTTACTCCATTTGAATTTACTCGTCATAAAATAGGAAAAAATGACGTATTAATAGCTATAAAATATTCAGGAATTTGTCATAGCGATATACACACAGCAAGAAGTGAATGGGGAAAAGCTACTTATCCTTGTGTGCCTGGACATGAAATAGCAGGAGAAGTTATAGCAGTAGGTGGAAAAGTAAGTAAATTTAAAGTGGGTGATTTAGCAGGTGTTGGATGTATGGTAAATTCATGCGGGGAATGTGAAGCTTGCAAAGCATCATTGGAACAATTTTGCCAAAATGGAAAAACCATATACACTTACAATAGTAAAGATGTATTTCACGATAATGAAAATACTTATGGTGGATACTCTAACAATATAGTAGTAAGTGAAAAATTTGCCATAAAAGTGCCAAATAATGCACCTTTAGAAAAAGTAGCACCTTTACTTTGTGCTGGTATTACTACTTATTCTCCGCTTAAATTTTCTAAAATAAAAGAAGGTTCAAAAGTAGCCATAGCAGGTTTTGGCGGTCTTGGAGTAATGGCTTTAAAATATGCTATTAAAATGGGTGCTAAAGTAAGTATTTTTGCAAGAAATGAAAATAAAAAGCAAAAAGCAATTGAACTTGGAGCTAGTGAATTTTACACAAGCACAGAAAATATAAATGAAAGATTTGATCTTATCATTTCAACTATACCAACTCCTTATGATATAAGTGCTTATATGAAACTTTTAAAAATAGGCGGAGAATTATGTATAGTTGGCTTACCACCGCATGATATAAGCCCTAAAATCAGTGCAAATGAATTTGTATTTAATGCAAATAAAAAAATCTATGGTTCATTAATAGGTGGCATAAAAGAAACTCAAGAAATGCTTGATTTTTCAATAAAAAATGAAATTTATCCTGAAATTGAACTAATAAAACCTGAACAAATAGATGAAGCTTACAAAAAACTAACAAATGGTGAAGCAAAATTTCGTTATGTTATCGATATGAATGATGAATAATCAAAAAGCTTTTTGTGTTAATTTTTAACCAAAAAGCTTAAATTTTCTTACAAAAAAACAATTAAAATTACTAATATATTTGTATCATTATAAATTAAAATCAAGGGGTGCTAAGGCTGAGATTATACCCTTATAACTTGTGAGATAATGCTCGCGAAAGGAAAGATTTTATGAATTTAAAACTACAATTTATTTCATCTTTTAAATTTTACTTAACACTTTTTACAACTTTAAGCATTATAGGTATCTTAAGTTATATTAGCGGTGGAGATTGTTTAAGTATTTTTAGTGCTTTTTGTGCTGTGCTATATGTATTTTTTGCTGGTGCTGGCAAGATGATTTGTTTTGTTTTTGGAATTTTATATTCTACATCTTATGCATATATAGCTTATGAGTTAAAATTATACGGCGATGTTATGTTAAATCTTTTTTATTTGCCTATTAATATCTATGGAATTTATAATTGGAAAAATAATCAAAACAAAGAAAAAACCAAAATAATAATAACAAAATTAAAAAATAATCAAAGATTGATATATGCTATTATAACAATAATATCAACTATAATCTATGCTTATATATTGAAAAATATGAATGCTAGTTTTATTTTTTTAAATTCTTTTGCTGTTATGGGACAATTAATAGCCTTTTATATGCAAGTTAAAAGATATATGGAGAGTTATTTTTTAGTAACTTTAGCAAATATAAGTTCTTTAATAATTTGGTTTTTGATTTTTGAACAAAGCAAAGAAAGCATAGCTCAACTTTTAAATACTTTAGTATTTTTTATTATAGGAATTTATTATTTTTTCATATGGAAAAAACAAGCACAATGAAAGCTTACATAATAGCAAATGGAGAATTTCCTATAAAAAAATCAATAATAAACGAACTAAAAAAAGCAAATTTTATAGCAGTTTGCGACGGAGCTATTAAGTATCTTGATAAATTAAAAATAATGCCAAATTTAATAATAGGCGATTTAGATAGCATAAGCAAAGAATTAAAAGAAAAATATAAAGATAAATTAATACATATAAAAGAACAAATGAGTAATGATTTATCAAAAGCTTTTTATCATTGTTTAAATTTAGGTTTTGATGAATTTGTATTTTTGGCAAGCACTGGAAAAAGAGAAGATCATACCTTAGCTAATATTTCTTTAATGATAAAATACAGCAAAGATTGTAAAAATTTAACTATAAAAAGCGATTATGGAGAATTTAAATTTTATGAAACTCCTTGCAAAATACAAAGCTATAAAGGCGAACAAATATCTATATTTTGTTTTGATAAAAATATAAAATTTAATTCTAAGAATTTAAAATATCCATTAAAAAATATATCTTTACCATTTCTAGCAAGTGCGACTTTAAATGAAGCAAAATCAGATATTTTTTACTTAAACTCAAATAAAAAAGCGAAAGTGCTTATTTATAAAGCTTACAAAAATACTATTTAAAACGAAAAATTAATTAAATATTAAATGATTAATCATAAATAAATATAATACCAAATATTTTTACAACAAAGGACTTATATGGATTTTATCACTCAACTTTTTCTTGCTGCTATAGTAGGTGGTTTATGTGGAGTAGCTTTACACTTTTGGAAAAAAAGCAAAGAAAAAAACAATGAAAAATAATTTTAGTGTTTTAAGTTTATCTTAAAACACATTTATGTCAATTAAGTTTAGAAATTTGCTCTTTAATTTTTGATACCATTTCTTTTTTGATTTCAAATTCATTTTTTAAATTTTGTATATATGTCTTTTTATCTTGGATGAGACTTTCATAAGTTTGCATATAATTTTTATAAATTTTTAAAATCACAGGTTTATTTAAAAGCAAATCTTCAAATTCATGCACATTTAATTCTACTAATACTCTTTGATAAATTTCACTTGCTTTTGGATGATACAAACTAAATTCAGCACTATCAAGCTCATAAAATTCTTTACTTGCATTCATCTTAGTGCTAAAAAATCCCAATGCAAGTTTAGTCGCATTTTCATAATTAGCTAATGCTTTTAAATTTAATTTTTCCAAAAATAAATCAAGTTCTAATTCACTCTCAAACAATAATTCTTTAAAATCTTTTATAAAAATTTCTTCAGCCGCACTAGCAAAACTTCTAAAATAAGCAAATTCATCATCACTTTGCAAAGATTCTTCTTTTTTTAAATTTGAAAATTGGGATTTAAAAAGTAAAATTTGTTCTTGTAAATTCGAAAAATATGCTAAAAATCCTTTTTTTAACTCACTAAACTCCAAAGCAATTTCATTTTTCATTTTTTTAAATTCTTTGTTCATAGTATCGCTATTGTAAAACATTGCTAAAAATGCATCATCACTAGATAAATACGGGGCTTTATAATCAACCTTTTCGTATAGATTTTTCTTAAACAAGCCTTGTGCTTTTTTATAATAACTGCTATCTTTTTCTTTAATAAATTTTAAAATCTCTTTTGCGATTTTATCACTAACTAATTTTAATTTTTCAAGGCAAGTATGATTTAAGATGTTAATTTGCTCTTCTAAATTCTTATTTTTAGCAAAAGAATCAAATTTCGCATTTAAATTTTCTAAATTTTTTATAAAAAAATCATATTGATTTAACAACACAAAGCATAAATTTTCAAGCTTTTCTTTGATAAATTCTTTTTTTATATGCTCAAAATCAAGCTCTTGTAAATACTGATAAAGCAAAGGCACATTAGACTTTTGCAAATCTTCTTTAGCTTCTTTACAAGAAATAGCAATAAGCTTTGTAAAATACTTATCAAACACTAAATGAGCATATTGTAAAACATTTTCTAATTCATTTTCACTAAGCTTGTCTTTTTGATTTAAAACACAAATTCCACCACGCTTTAAAAGCAAAGCATTTGCCTTTATAGCCTCTTCTTCACTTTTTTTACCAGCATTATCAATCAAACTTAACCATATAGCACTATGCATAAAAGAAAGTTCTTTAAAGGTAGTAAGCGTATCAATATCATTTGCATTTAAACCAGGAGTGTCTATAAGGGTAATATTTTTTAAAAGCTCAATAGGAGCAAAAAGATGTAAACTTTTAGTTGGTTTGATCTCATTTCTTTGATCGCTAAATTTACAAAGTTCTTCTATATCAACTATCTCATCACTTCCATCTTCGTATTCAACTCTTAAAAAATAATTTTTTGCATATCTTAAGAATGTAGGCTTAAAAGTTACAGGCACCACACCAGTTGGTAAGCATTCTTTTTGTAAGATTAAATTTAAAAGTGTGGATTTTCCGCTTGAAAATTGACCTATGATTGCTATATTGATAGGTCTTTTATAGCTAAAAATAATTTCATCAATTTCTTTTAAAAATTCTAAATTCAAACGCAAACTAGGCTCGCAAAAACTAGCTTTTATAGCTAACAATCGCCCTTGGAAATTCTCATCAAATTTTTGACAATATAAATTCTCATAAGCTTTTATAAAATCAAAAATTAAATTATTTTGCATTTAAAAGTTCCATTTTTAAATTTTGCAATTGCTCTAGTGTTTTTTGATTTTGATTTAAAAGTTCTTTTGATTTTTGCTCATTATTTTCTACACTTAAAATAAGCTCTTTTAAATCTTTAAATTTTAGCTCTTGTTCTTTTTCATATTGGGCTAGTTTTGTTTTTAAAAGTATAATAAATTCTTGATTATTTTTGATGTTTTGGGCTAAATTTTGTATATTTAGTTCATTTAATTTATCTAAAATTTGTTGCTCTAAATGCAATTTATATATATCATTTGTTTGATGAATACTTTCAATCAAACTAGCTTTTAAATTAAATAATATATCATTATTAAAGATATTATCAATTTTTTCTTGGACTAAATTTTTAAAATCGCTATGATTTGATTTTAATATATCATTTAAAAAGTCATATTTTAAACTTAAATTATTTTTAATTTCATCTAATTTTAATTGACTTTCATATTTTAATTCTCTTAAAAGATCAAAAATTCCATCTTTTAAAGTCGTTTCTATAATGGTATTTAAACGAGATATATCGTTTTTCTTTTTATTGTTTTGATTATATTTTAACTCATCGATGATTTTTTCTTGTAATTTTTTAGCAAGCAAACGCAAAAGAGCACTAGTTTCATCTTTGCCATCATCTTTTAAAGTAAAAATGTGTTCTAATTCTTCTTTAACCTGCTCTAATTTATTTTGCAAATTTTTAAATTCATTAATAAGTTTTTGATTTTCTTCGCCTAATTCATAATTTTTAAAATTTAGCATTTTATTTTCTGTGTCAATTTTTTGTATAAGTAAATTAGCAATAAGCAACAATTCTTTTTTATAAGCTTGCATGGCAATGGTATTTTTTTCATATAAACTTTTATGAATTAAATTCTCTAAAGACAAAATATTGCTTTTTTCTAAATTTCCTTCATTTTTTTGATAAAAATCATTAGCGAATTTAGAAGAAATACAAATACATTCTATATTTAAAATCAAATTTACATCTAAATTTTTTGCTTTTAAAGATTCTTTGAGTTTATTTTTAGTGTAAGCAATCACTTCTTGCAAGTCTTTTTCACTTAGCAAATCAGCCTTAGTAAGCACTATTAAAAGCTTACTCACTCTTGAAGTTAGCAAACATTCTATAATAAAATCGCAATCTTTTTGGCTTAAACTTTGAGAAGCATTCATAAGGTGGATTAAAAAATCAGCCTTTTGGATATATTCTTTTGTTAAAAGTTCTCTTTGAATGATTATATCATCAAGGCCTGGGGTATCAACTATATAAACATTATCTTTTAAAAAATCAAGCAAAGAATAAATTTCAATCTGCTTGATTAATGCTGAAATTTTATTTTTTGCACTTGTGTATTCTTTTAATAAATCAAAATCAACTTCTATGATTTTATTTTCTTCTTTGATATACTCATCAAGATTAAAATCATGCTTTAACTCTTTGAGTAAATTTAGCATATCTTCATTATTAGTAGAGCTTTTTAAGATATTTTGCCATTCTTGTTGATTCCAAAAATAAATTTTAGCTTTTTGATTTTGTCCGTATTTTAAAATGGTTAAATTTGCTGTTTCAGGGACATTAGACACTCCTAAAAAGTTCTTTTTTAAAAGTGCATTAAGCATACTAGATTTTCCAGCATTTACCACACCTGTAACTGCTATGGAAAAATCTACTTGTGCAAATTTGAGTAAAGATTCTTGCAAGGTTTTTTTAGTATTTTCATCTTTGCATAAATTTTGTAAATTTTGATTAATTAAGTCTAAATTTTGATGTGCATTAAAAATTTCTTTTTTATAGTCTTTTTTTGCACTTTCTATACCTAAAATAAAAGCATACATTAAAGAATTATCTGTAATTTTTTGCAAATTTTCTAAGAATTTTAAAACTTCATTTTTATCAATCATTGCAAGTTTTAAAGCATTAATAAAACAAACTTGAGCATATTGTATATTATAAAGATCCAAACGCAAATTTAAATCTTTAATAATTTTTTTAAATTCTTTTAAAGCACTAAATCTTTCATAATTGTTTAAATTTGTACTTAAAATAATTGCAGCTTTTTGAGCATCTATAATGTCTTGTTCAAATATACAATTTATATCGAGAAAAACACTATGATTTTGCCAAATTTGCTTGAGTAATGTTTTAATAGCCCCTTTATCTAAGGGGCTAGGATTATTTGTTTCTTTGAGCGACAAGCTGTCTTCTCATATAAGCTATTTTACTTTGTAGAGGTAATTCCTTAGGGCAATTATCTTCACATGCAAGTAAAGACATACAACCAAATACTCCATCATCATCACCAACTAACTCATAAAAATCTTCTATAGTTCTATGATCGTGTGGATCTTGTAGATATCTAGCTGTTCTTAAAAGTCCAGTTGCTGCTATAAAATCAGGTCTCATCAACTTAGTAGCACAAGAAGCAACACAAATTCCACACTCTATACAACGATCAAGCTCAAAAGTTTCATCTGCAACTTCAGGCTCTATACGCTCTTCAAGTTTAGAAATATCTGTTTCTTTTTCATTATGTACCCAGCTTTCAACGCGTTTGCACATACTATCAAACCACTCGCCTGTATTTACACTTAAATCTTTTATATGTCTAAAAGCAGGTAATGGCATAAGCTCTATAACACCATCTTCATAGTCTTTTGTTAAAGTTTTACAAGCTAGTTTTGGCTTACCATTAATCATCATAGCACAGCTTCCACAAATTCCTGCTCTACAAACAAAGTCAAAACTCAAATCAGCATCCATTTTTTCTCTAATTTGAGTTAAGCACACAAAAATAGTCATAAATGGAGTTTCTTCAAGCTCATAAGTAACAAAATGAGGCTTAGAAATTTTACTCAATGGATTATATTTAAATGCTCTTATTGTTAATTTTCTACTCATAATCAACTCCTATTCTTTGATTTGGTGCTTTAAATTTAGCTTGTAATTCATAAGGCATTAACGCATGTTGAATTTCATATCTTCCTTTGCCTTCAGCTTCCATTTTTTCACGAATTGCATCTACTTCAGCTTGGCGTTTTTCGCTTAATGGATTTTCTATGATATTTCCTTTTGCACCATATCCTCTAAATGCAGGTGGAATTTCCATTTTCATAATATCAAGATCTTCATACTCAACTCTTGGCATACTCTCACCTTCTACCCAGTAAGTATTAGTTCTTTTCATCCAATTTAAGTCATCTCTTTTTGGATAATCTTCTCTATAATGAGCTCCCCTACTTTCTGTTCTAAGTAAAGCACCATATGCAACACATAGAGCAATCTTAAGCATTCTTGGCACTCTATAAGCTTCTTCAAGCTCTGGATTAGCACATTTTAATTCTTTATCATGTACTTTTAAATCCAATGATTTATGATATAACTCTTCAAGCTCTTTAACAGCTTCTTCAAGTCCTTTACCTGTTCTAAAGATAGCAACTTTTTCCCACATAATATCTTTCATTCTGTTTTTAATTTCAAACACATCATGTTTACCTTCTTTACTTACAAGAGATTTTAAATAATCATATTCTTTAGTAAGGAAAGATTTAACGATATTAGTATCAATTTCTGAACCATTTTCTTTACAATATTGTGCAAAATAATCACCAACAATCATACCTGCAACAACAGTTTCTGAACATGAATTTCCACCTAAACGATTAAAACCATGCATATCCCAACAAGCTGCTTCTCCACATGCAAAAAGACCATTTAGCCATTGGCTCTCACCAGTTGGTTTAGTTCTAATTCCACCCATTGAATAATGCTGCATTGGTAAAACAGGAGCCCAACCTTTAGGACCTTCATCAGCTGGATCTATACCATTGAAAGTTTTACAAATATCTTGAACATCTCTTAAATTTTTCTCAACATGAGCACGACCCAAAATTGAAATATCAAGCCATAAATGATCGCCATAAGCGCTTTTTACACCTTTTCCTTTTCTAATATGCTCCATCATTCTACGACTTACAACATCCCTACTTGCAAGTTCTTTTTTCTCTGGCTCATAATCAGGCATAAAACGATATCCATCAACATCTCTTAAGATACCACCATCACCTCTACAACCTTCGGTTAATAAAATTCCACTAGGAACTATAGGAGTTGGGTGAAATTGCACCGCTTCCATATTTGATAACCTGCAAAGTCCAGTTTCTAAAGCAATAGCCGCTCCAGTTCCTTCACAAATAACAGCATTTGTAGTTTGTTTGTAGATTCTTCCATAACCACCTGTTGCTATCATAGTTCCTCTTGCAACATAAGCGATTAATTCCCCATTAGTTAAATCTCTAGCAATAGCTCCTAAACATTTTTTACCATCATGAATTAATCTTACTGCTTCCATTCTATCGATGATTTTTACTTGATGCTTAATCGCTTCATTTGCAACACCATAAAGCATACAGTGTCCAGTGGCATCAGCTATATAACAAGTTCTCCATTTTTTAGTACCACCAAAATCTCTTGCATTTATAAGACCATGCGCTTCTTCTTTTTCTTCAATAGTAGTTTTTTGAGCATTTATAACAACAGTTCTAGGTCCTTTTGTAACTCTAGTCCAAGGAACCCCCCAAGCAGCAAGCTCACGAACCGCTTTTGGAGCAGTTTGAGCAAACATTCTAGCTACTTCTTGATCACAACCCCAATCAGATCCTTTAACAGTGTCAGCAAAATGCACATCTTCATTATCACCTTCGCCTTTTACACTATTTCCTAAACTTGCTTGCATACCACCTTGTACAGCAGCTGAGTGAGATCTTTTAACAGGACAAATACTCAAAAGTGTTACACTTTGACCACTTTTTGCAACTTCAATTGCTGCTCTAAGTCCAGCAAGACCACCACCAATAACTAAAGCATCACTATATTGTATGTTCATATTTAGCTCCATCATAAGTTTTTACTATTTGCGCTACAGAATTATTTTGATAATTTTTTAAACCTATTTTTGCAAAAGCAGCTAAGCTTAATAATCCTAAAACCAAGAAGAAAATACTTATAAACCATTTTGCTTTTTTAAGCTTTTTACGACTTTCTTTTGCGTCTTTTCCTTCAAACCAACCCCATTTTACACAAAGTCTATAAAGACCGATACTTCCATGCAATTCAACACAGATTAATAAAGCAAGGTAAAATAACCACATAAAATGACTAACAACTCTCTCACCTGACATATCAGCACTGATTTTATCAGCATTAGTGATCACAAAAATTAAGTGAGCTGAACCTAAGAAAAACATTACAAAACCAGTGAAAGCTTGAACCCACCATAAAGAAGAATCACCATGATTCATATATTTTAAATGTGTTCTACAAAGCTGATATTGTCTAAAGTTGATAGGAAATTTTCTCATTGCAAGACCTGCATGTACAAAGAAAATTACTAAAACACAGGCAGCTAAAAACGAAGTAATATAGCTCATCATAGGGCTATCAATAATAAATTTTAGCTCTAAAAAATGAACAACTGAATCAAAAAAATCATCACTAACCAAAATGGTAGAAACGAAAAACATATGTGCCCACATAAATAACCCTAAGATTAAGCCTGTAGCACTTTGAATATAGTCAAGTTTTGCTGGCATTTTGCTTTTTTTGCCATCAACACCCTTGCCTAAAAAACCCTCAATGAGTTGGCTCATGTTTGCTCCTTTGAAAAGTTAATAAGTTTAACATCGGAGCAATTATAAAACTTTTTTTCTTAAAAAAATAAAAAATTAAAAAATTTTTTTAATATTTTTTAAATAAAAAGATAAAAATAGTCCTAATAAAAACATTATAATGCTTAATATCTGACCCATACTAAGTCCTATAAATACATAGCCTAAACCAAAATCAGGCTCTCTAAATGCTTCACAAATAAATCTAGCCACAGCATAAAGCATAGTATAATAAACTATCAATTGACCATCATATTTTTTAAATTTTCTAACAAAAAATAAAACTCCAAAAACCACCACTCCTTCTAATAATGCTTCATAAAGTTGTGAAGGGTGACGCAATACTCCATCTACATAAATACCCCAAGGCACATCTGTAGCTCTTCCAAACAATTCTTGATTTAAAAAATTTCCTATCCTACCAAAAACATATCCTAAAGGAACGCTAATAGCTACTAAATCAAGATATTTCCACATATTTTGCTTATTTTTTTTGCAAAAAGCATAAGTTGCGATTAAAAATCCCACTACAGCACCATGATAACTCATACCTCTAATACCGACAAATTCACCATTATAAAAAGGATTAAAAATTTGCCAAGGATTTGCCAAATACCATAAAGTATTTGCATCATAAATTAAAATATACCCTAATCTTGCTCCTAAAATCACTCCGATTTCAACCCATATAAAATAACTATCAAGCATGGAATTTGAAATTCCCATCTTATCTTTTTTTGCAAAATACTTTGCTATTAACAATGCAACCAATAAAGCCAAAACATACATTATGCCATACCAATGAACTTTTAAACCAAAAAGCTCAAAAGCAACTACATCAAAATTTGCATAAATATTTTGCCAATACTCCATAATACACCTTTATATAAAAGTCATAATATATCAAAAAATTGTTATAATTATAAAAATTAATTTTTAAGGTTTATGTATGAAAAAAATATTAATATTTTTAATAACAATACTATCTTTCATAGCTTGTGCTGATAATCAAAAAACTTATCATATTTCTATGCCTAGTTTTAAAACCCAAATTCAAGAGCATAATACTACAACTAATGTCGATGGGCCAAAAATAAAAATTTTAGAAGCTCAAATTTCAAAAAATACTTTTTATAGTTCTTATTTTGAACAATCAACTCTTAATCAAAGAATAGACAAAAGTTTGCAACTACTAAAAGATCAACTTATAAAAGATGTAAAAACCATCTTAGAAAACAAAGGTTATCAAATAGTCCAAGATGGTGCTGATTATACTTTTACGATGATTATAAACGCAAGTTTATATGAAGATAAGGTTTTAAGAAGTTCAGGTCTTGGTGGAGAAAATGTTGAATCTTCTTTTATGCTAATACTTGAAGCGCAAAACACCCTAGCAAACTTAGACGGAAATACTACTTCTATTAATAGCTCTACTAAATTTGATGATGCTATTACAATTAATTATCCAATCAAATCTCAAGCAGGATTTGACACTTTTAAACAAGTTTATAGCGCTGTTCCTACTCAAATCAATGAAAATACTTCAGCTAGTGTTTTAGAAGTGGATAATTTATTTATCAAATTTTATAAAGAAATGAGTGTAAATTTGCAAACTTCTATCCCAAAATATGAAAAAATTACCACAGAAATAAAAACACAAGATCTAGTTGAAGAAGACACTAACACAACAAAAGAATCAAACCCTTATCAAAATAATGAAGTGATTATTTTTCAATAGCTTTAGCATAAAATACATTTGCGTTAAATTTTAACTCAATGTATTTTTCTTTAGATTTAAATTCAACCGGAGAATCAATCTCCACTAAATTTTTGTATTTTTGTAAATCATTTAAAAAAGAATAAAAAGCTTGGGGATTTTTAATTTTAGCTTCAATGCTAAATTTATATTTTAAATAATCTTTTGGTTTAGAAATTGGAACTGATTTAAATTGGACTTCTTCAAAATAATTTTGCATAAATTTTAAAAAATCTTTAGTAGAAAATTCAGAATTTATCTGAGCTAAACGAGTTTGGTTGGTATTTTGAAAACTTGCAATAATTTTTTCTAAACTCTCAAGCTCAGTAGATGCTTTTGTATTTTGAATTTCTTGTCTAGCAAGTTTTGAATGAGTGAGCTTGTAATCTTTTAAAAAAGGAACAATTAAAAATAAAATCAAAACCGCACAAATAACAATAAAAGAAAAAGAAAAAATTAAAATTTTTAATATATCTACTTCTTCAAGACTTCTATCTTTTTTATTCATAATTATCCCCAGATGTATTAATGCTTACAAATCTATACCAACCATTTTCAAGTGGATAATAACTCGTTTTAGAAATCGTAAAAACACTTTTTAATGGAGCTTCTAATAACAAAGAAAACATCTCTTTAGTTGGAGTTATACCTCGCAAAGTTAAAGAATTATCCTTTATAATAACCTCGTCTAAAGAAATATCCTTTGGAACTAAAGTGAATAAATTTTTCACACTTTTTAATAAAGTTAAATTTTTTCCATCTTCATCATCATCGCCTACAACAGCCACAGCTTGAAAATTTTGCTTTTGAAGCTCGGAAAATTTTAATTTATTATTTTCAATTTGAGATAAAATTTGAATAAGTTCTTCTTGTTTATTATTAAGTTGTATAAAAGCATATGAACTTTTAAAAACAACTATCACAAAAACCATCAAAATCAACGAAACACTAATTAGTGTAAAATAAATCCAAATTCTAGTAAAAAGATTAAATACAGGTTTTGCTTTAGGCTCTATCAAACTATATTTCATAATTTTAAATCCCTTACTACAAGCTCATTCATGATATCAAGAGTATCAATTAACTCTACTTCTGGTCTTATAAAAAGCTCATTTTCTAAATAATCTAATGAAGTATTGCTAAATTCTTCTTCGTCAAAAATCACTATTTTTTCCAAAAAATTATTATTATATAAAGGATTGTTATAAAATTCTTTTACACTATCAATGATAAATTCTATCATTTTCATATTGGTGCTAAAATTTTCTAAATCTTCCATAGGTGCTTGCTCTGTTTGTTCTTCTAAAGATTCTATTTTGTCAAAATCTTCACCCATTTCTTCTAAACTTTTTAATTCATAATTTTCTTCAGTATTTTCAACATCTTCTTCATTTTTTTCACCTTCTAACTCTTGGGTTAATTCTAAAGGCTCTTCTTCATCTTGCATATCTTCAAAAATTTCTTCTTCATTATAATCTTGACTAGCTATATCAAAATAACTACCAAAATATATTTCTTTATTTTTACAAATTAACATTGCTACAAAATCATGATATCTATACACATATAAACTTACCTTATCATCAAAACCTTTTTTTTCTATACTATGATATAGCAAGAAAAATGGAGAATACAACAAATCAAGCCCACCAAAATCTTCAAAATCTTGCTGATAAAGTTCTAAAGAAGAATTTGCTACATACATCAAAGCATTATTTAATGGTAGGCATTTTACCGTATTTGTATCAACTCCAAATTTAGAAAGTTCTTTATAATTAGAACTTGGAGCCACACCTTGAGCTATAGAAGTAAAAAAGGTGTTAATATAATAAATTTGAAAATCTTTACTTAAATTTTTAACATATTCAACAGCCCTAGCTTTATCTTCAAAAGTTTTTTCAAAAGTATCAACAGCTTTAGAATTTTTCCAAGTATGACATCTAATGGTATATTGTTTTTTATCATAACATATACATACTAAAAGTTGTAAAATGTATTTTCTAAGAAAAGATAGCATAATTAGCCTTTATCCATTTGACTTATAATATCAAATTTTTCTTTTATCAACACTTTAGCTTCTTCTAAATTTAAATTTTGAATTTTAATTTCTTCACTCAATCTATAAGTGATTTTTGAAAATGGCTTAGGGAGTATCATTTTATCCCAACTTTTAAATTCCCAAAATGAACTTGCTTCATAATTAAGCAAATAAAGAGGAGTTTGTTTTTTTAATGCTATTATCACAGAGCCATCTGAAATGCTATGAAATGGTCCCCTTGGTCCATCTGGGGTAATGATGATATCATCTCCTTGATCTAAAATTTTAAAAGATTGTCTTAATAAAGCCAAAGCTCCTTTACTTGTGCTTCCTCTTAAAGTATTTAAGCCAAAAAATGCAATATTTCTAGCAATGATTTCTCCATCTTTATGATGAGAAATCATCACATAAGCTTTTTTTTCTTTAATACCCATTTTTTTATATGCAAAAGGCATTAAGGCTAATCTTCCATGCCAAAAAAGTATAACGCAAGATTTTTTAGGTAATGCCTCTCCTAAATACACCTTTTTGCAAGTTAAAAAAATCAGCCATTGAAGTAAAAAAATTCCAAAAGCTATACAATCGATTTTAAATGATTTCGCCATTTAACACCATACGCTTAGGATTGGTGATTTTTACTTTTTTCATTTGACCTAATAATTCTTCACTTCCTTTTACTTGAACTAAAAAATTATTATCACTTCTGCCTGCAATATTTCCTTCGCTTCTTAATTCTTCAAATAATACCTCTACTTCTTTATCCTTTTGTCTTAAAACAATTTCGTCTAAAATTTCAGTATGTCTAGCTTGTAAAACACTCAAACGCTTTGAAGCAATATCATCTGGAATTTGATTTGGCATAGTTGCTGCTTTAGTCAACGGTCTTTTAGAATATTTAAAAGAAAACATTTGCTCAAAACGCACTTTTTCAAGCACATCTAAAGTATCTTCAAAATCTTTATCACTCTCACCTGGAAAAGCTACAATAACATCAGTAGAAATACTCACTTCATCACACATTGAACGAAGTTTTAAGGCTCTATCTAAATACCACTCTTTATTATAACCCCTCTTCATAGCCTTTAAAATTTCACTCGAGCCACTTTGCAATGGCATATGCATGGATTTGCATACTTTTGGATTTTTTGAGAAAACTTCTAAAAATCTATCATCCATATGCAAAGGATGTGGACTTGTAAAGCGAATACGCTCCAAACCTTCTATCTCGCTGAGTTTTTCTAAAAGATCAGAAAAATTAATTTTTTCATGAGCATTTGAAAATCTTTTACCATAATTATTAACATTTTGTCCTAATAAAAAAATTTCTTTAGCACCATTAAAAACAGCTTTTAATGCTTCTTTTTTAATAATCTCAAAAGGTATGGAAATTTCATCCCCTCTAGTATGTGGCACTATACAATAAGTACAATGTTTATCACATCCTATAGAAATATTTACATAAGTTTTATAAAAACTATTTCTAAAATCAGCAAAAGCATAATTGCTCTCATCAAAATCTATATCATTGCCTAAAAATTTAGGGGTATTAACTGCTTGAGTGATCTTAGAAACATTTCTAGCGCCTAAAACAAAATCCACATTAGGAGCGCGTTTAAAAATTTCATCCCCTAAATGAGAAGCAGTACATCCACAAACTCCTATTTTTGCACCATTTTTTTTGATTTTTTCATAACTTCCAACTTCTGAAAAAAGTTTATGCACAGGTTTTTCACGCACTGAACAAGTATTGATTAAAATCAAATCTGCTTCTTTGGCATCTTGAGTTAGTTCGTAATTTTCTTTTTCTTTAAGTTCGGCTATCATGTGCTCTGAATCTCTTACATTCATAGCACAACCTAAAGTTTGTATAAAAAGTTTTTTACTCAAAGAATATGTACCTCATACATATAATCAGCCTCATCTAAGCCATATTTAATCGTTCTATGATAAACACATTTTCCTTTTTTTTCAAAGTGCTCAACCAAAGCTATAAGCTGCTTATGTGCATTATCTTTATCAAAATAAAAAAATTTCTGACCTTCTTTATCTATAGCCTTTTCAATACTTTCTAAACTTATACTTTTTGGCTTTTCATCCACAGAGGTTCTTGCTATTTTTAAATCCATATCATCATCCTCGTAATGTTTTTAATCTAAAATTATAACAAATTTTACTTTTAATTAAACTTATTAAAGATATAATTTAACCCTTACAAAAATTAAAATCCCAAAATTAAGGTAGTATTGTCATTATGGAAAAAATCACAGATATTATAGAGTCCATTGCTAATGAAAAAAATTTACAAATTGAAGATGTGCGTCAAAGAGTAAAAAAAGCACTTATTAATACAGCTAAAAAAATTTATGGTGATAAATATGAATTTTTTGTTGATTCAGGAAAAAATTTACAACTTTATCAAAAAATCATCGTAGTTGCTGATAATGATGAAAGATTAGAAAATGAAAATGAGCATTTTATCGCTCTAAGCAAAGCAAAAGCAGAAGCAAAAGATGTAGAAATAGGAGATGAACTAACTTATGAGTGCTATTTGGAAAATTTAGGTCGCACTGCTGTAAATATCTTACATAAAGAATTAGAATACAACATACAAAAACTTTTAGAAGAAAAAATATACGAAAAATATCAAAAAATGGTTGGACATATGGTATTTGGTAGTGTTGTTAGAATAGATAGTGAAGAAAATACTTATGTAGAAATTGATGAATTTCGTGCTTGTTTACCTAGAAAAAATCGCATTAAAGGTGAAAAATTTAAAGTTGGCGATGTAATAAAAGCTGTCATTAGACATGTATATATAGATAGAACTGGTATGAGAATGGAACTTAGCAGAACGAGTCCTAAATTTTTAGAAGCTTTGTTAAAAGCTGAAGTTCCTGAAATTAAAGATGGGTTAATTAATATTTATGCAAGTGCTAGAATTCCAGGTGAGCGCGCTAAGATTATCTTGCAAGCAAATAGCCCAAGTGTTGATGCAGTAGGTGCAACTGTGGGAGTTAAAGGAGTAAGAATCAATGCTGTTAGTAAAGAATTAAAAAATGAAAACATTGATTGTATTGAGTATTCTAATGAAATGGCAATTTTAATTACTAGAAGCTTAGCTCCTGCTATTATAAATTCAGTGCAAATTGAAGATAAAAAAGCTATTGTTAGCATTAATAGTGAGCAAAAAAGCAAGGCTATTGGTAAAAGTGGTATTAATATACGCTTGGCTACAATGTTGCTTGGTTATGAAATAGAGCTTAATGAAGTAAATAGCGAGGATAAAACTTTAAATCAAGAAGAAGCATTGAAAAACCTTAAAGCTTTATTTGGAGAAAGCTAAAGCTGCTTACCGACAGTTTGCTCGGTAAGTTTTTTTTCTAATACCAAATCAACGATAGCTTGTTCTCTTTTATTGGCCTTTTGACAATGATCTTTATCAAAAAAATCTGTTATTTTTATCACTATTTTTGCCCATCTTTTATGGCGCTCTCTCCAAGCATGCGAAGACAAAGACTCCCAAGCATAGCCATTAAACAAAGTCGCATTGACAAAGTGATCTAATGCTCTAACACCTTGTCTAACTCTAGCTGCATCTCCAAAAGTACCCACTATAACTATAAAAAGATAGCTAATCACCGCCAAAGGAACGATAGCGCAAAGTAAAATTGTTCCTGCTAATTTTTCTTTCATTTTTTCCTTTTGATAAATTTAATATTCATACCATTAGCTGATCTTATAGTAAGTCTTCCTACAACATCTGGTGTGAAATTTTCTTCTAATTGTAACTTATAAGTCCTTAAAATATTTGCTAAAATTAAAATTGCTTCTTGCATAGCAAAACCTTGCCCTATACAAATACGCTCTCCCATACCAAAAGGCATATAAGTATCTTTTTTAATCTTGCTTTTATCTTCATGGCGACTTGGATCAAATTCATGAGGATTTTCCCAAAAATTATCATGTCTGTGTATAAGCCAAGGAGCTACCACTACTCCTGAACCTTCTTTTATAAGCTTATCACGCATTTTACTTTCATGTTTTGCTTCTCTAGCAAAAAATCCCACAGGAGGATAAAGTCTTAAGCTTTCTTTGAAAATATTAGTAAGATATTTCATCGATTTAATATGCTCTATGGTAAATTTTTCATCCCCTGCAACTTGCATGATTTCTTCATAAGCTTTTTCTTGTTCTTTTTCACTGATGCTTAAAATATAAAGCGTCCAAGTAAGCGAGCTTGCAGTGGTTTCATGACCTGCTAAAAATAACATTGCTACTTGATCTAAAATTTCATTAAAAGAAAATCTTTCATTAGTATCTGCATCTACCACCATAAGCAAAGAAGATAAAATATCTTCGTATTTTCCCTTATCAGCTAAAGCATTTTCGTATCTTGGTTTGATAATATCAGATAAAACTTTTCTTATAGTCATACCAGCTTTTAATCTTTTTTTCTCACCCAAAAGATTTGAAAGCCAAGTTGGAAAACGAAACATTCTTCTCATAGCAGTTTTGACTGTTTGTTCTTGCACAGTTACAAAAGCATCTAAAACTATTTTTCCTTTAACCTCATCTAATTTTGAAGACATAATGGTTCTAAAGATCACATCTGCAGTGACAAAAGTCATCGCTTCATCTACTTCAATGATGGCACCATCTTCATATTTATCAAATCTTGCCATCATATCAGAAGCTGCCTCGCTCATCAAGCCAAAAACCTTAGAAATTCTAGTCATTTCAAAAGATGGCCTTAACAATTCTCTTTGTTTTTCCCAAACCCTGCCATTAGTAGTAAAGATACTAACACCCAAAAGCGGCTCAAGTAATTCATGTAAAAGCTGACTTTTTGGATATTCTCTTACCTCATCAACCATAATGCGTCTTACTTCTTTTGGATCATTTACCACATAAAGATCAAAACCAGGCATTTGGACTCTACCCATCATCATTTTATAGCTTCTTTCATACAACCCATCAAGCCAAGATCTTCTTTTAAGTAAAAAAGTCATAAGAGTAGAAGCCTTATTTTTATAAGGCTTTGGATGAAAAGGACATTGACCCATGATTTACTCCTTTATTTGATTTTTTCTTCTAGCATATTTTTGCCCATTATAAAGTCAAAAAAGTCATATACGCCTTTAATTTGCGTAGAAAATAAATATAAAAAATGTGCTTTATATTTGTCTTTTTTGATTTTTTTATAATCTTGCTTGTGATATAAAGTATGAAATTTAGCTGAAAGATATTTTGGACTAAAGTTAGCTTTTACTCCACTTGTGCGTATGAAATCAACCTGTGCAAAACAAGCTCCATCAATGATAGAAGTAAAATCATACCATATTAAATTTTTACTTCCTAAATACTCTAAATCTTTTCTAAACTCATGTGATATTTTCTGATAGCTTACTAGTGGAATACACTCTCCTAAAGTGAGTATTTTTAAATTTGAAAAATCAATATTTTCTTGCTCGCATTTTTTTAGCACTTTAGTCAAAACATTGATACATAAAATCGTTCCTACACTATGAGCTATTAAAATTAATTCATAATCTTTTTCTTTAGAATGAGTTTTTAAATTTTCAAAAATTGTTTGAGAAAATTCTTGCATTCTTTGTTCTAATTGACCCTGTCTATTTTTTTCCCAATTTGCACAAAATGAACAAATTCTAGCTATCCAAAACACAGCTAATTTTTTTCCAAATTTAAATAATATTTTTGGCAAAACAAATAAACACACAATAAAAGCTAAAATTCCTAATGCTAAATGAAAATTTTTAAGATAAAACAAAGCTCCAAAAGCACAACTTAAAGTAAAAATCAAACTCAATAATACATAAAAAAATGGATAATACCCTGTAGCAAGTTGATTAAAAGATTCTTTTCCAAATTTTATAAAAAGCCCTGTGATGGTATAAATTCTAAAAAAACCATAACAATCATACAAAGCATCTTTTAAATCTTGCGACCAATTTTTTTTAACTATATCATTCCAGCTTAAAAAAGTGTATCTAATCTCAGTTTTTTCAGTATTTATCTCCCAAAAAGGAAAGGAATTAGGTTTTGTTTGGCTTTTTGAAATTGTATAGTTGTATTTTAAAATTTCATTTTGCAAAGATAAATTCTTTTTAAACATAGTATAATAATGCCTATATCCTCTAGGATCATAACCAGCTATATAAAAAACATCTCTTTTTTTACACTCTTTTTCCATAGCAAACCCAACTTAAAAATAACTCAAAAATATAGCTAAAGTTATTATCTTTGTCAAATGCTTAAATACTAAGACTAAAAGAGTTTTTTACTCTTACATTATTTATTAAAAAATATTTTATAAAATTCATAAATAAAAATTAAAGAAGGTGCTATGGAGATAGTTTTACTAGGTGGGAGTAATAGTGTTGTTAAAAATGGTCTTAGAATAGGACTTGAACACAAAAATACCATCTTGCATAATTTTGCCCTAGGACTTAGCACTTCTTTGCAAAATTTATACGAACTAATCCGTCATGCAAAAACCATAAAAAATGCTGATTTTATCATCAGTGAATCAAACATCAATGATTATTTAAGTCCTATTAACACAACTATTTTGCTTAGAAATATTGATTATTTTTACGAGCAATTATATAAAATGCAAAAAACAACTATTGTTTTAATCTTACCTATACCTGCACAAAATGATAAAGCTAAAGCCATTAATGAAACTCATAGGAAAAACTGCTATCACTATGGTTTTAATTTAATCGATGTAGATCTTTATTTTAAGCAAAATAATCTTTATGCCTTTGATCAAAACTATAAATTCCATCCTATGCCACTTGCTATGCAAGAACTTGGTAAAAATATCATCAATCATTTAAATCATTTTAAAAAATCCAAAGAAAATATCCCTTGTTCTAAGAGAAAATATTTTATTTTTACTCCAAATTTAGCTAAATTTGAACATAAAAATTCATTTTTTTGTGAAAAAGTAATAAGAATTAATGCTTTAGAAAAAATATTTTTCCCACAAGAATACCTAGGATATCAAATTTTAGGAATTCATACTTGGACTCAAAGTAATTTAATTACTCATGCTATATCTACCATAAGTATTGAAAATGCTAATTTTCAAATCCATAAAAATTTTAATATGATTAATAATTTTCAAGATTTACAAAACGATAAAGCTTTTATAGATACTCAAACTTATTTTTATGTTAATCCTCAAAATATTAAACAAAGCGAAGCAAGTAGCGGGGTTAATATAAGTGAAAAAACTACTAAATTAAATCATATTGATTTAATAGGAATATTACTTTTGCAAAATGATGATTTTTATCAAAGCAATTTAAATCTTGAGAAAAAAAATGAAAATTTTTTAATCCCTCCTATAGAATTTTATGCAAAATTAATCCATGAATACGAAGAAAATATTAAATTTGATAAACAATCTTTTTTACAAAGTCAAAATCACAATCTCATGCAATTTTTAACACATAAAAATTTAAAAAATGAATTTGAGCTTTTTATATCTAAAAATACCAAGCTTTACGGGGCTAATTTAAGAATCAAAGAAAGATTAAGCTATAAGCTCGGAGAAGTAATTATAAAAAATAGTAAAAGTTTTACAGGATATTTAAAAATGCCTTTTGAATTAATAAAAATCAAAAAACATCATTTGAAAAACCAAACAAATACTAAAGACTTACCGCCTCTAAAAGCTTATGCTGATTACAAACAAGCTCAAATTGCTAAAACTCATTTGCCTTATCTTTTAGGAAATGCACTTTTGCAAGCTTCAAGAACTCCTTTTAAGATTGGCTATATAAGTTTGCCTTTTAAGCTGAAAAAAATTGCTAAAAATTATAAAAAGAAAATTTAATCTAAACTAGTATTTTTAAAAAAATTCCCATTTATTTGAGTTTTATAAATGACATAATTTCTAAATTTAGCATGCAATCTTGCATCAGGTTTATAAGCTCTACATTCTTTCCAAAAAGTATGCAAACTTTTTTGATAGGTTAATCCTTCTATATCATAAAATGCTTTTCCCATGACCTTTAAAGAACTCCCATGATACAAGGCTGAAAGTCCTACCGTGCTATTTATAACTATAGTGCCTCTAGCGTTGCTTAAAAGCATAGGTAAATGCAAATCATGCACATATAAAATTCGACCTTCTACATTGTATTTTAAACTTAAATTTTCTATCAATTTAGTATAGTCTTTATAGCCTCTATCCATAGGGTGATGTTTAAAAACTAAATAAGATTTTGCTCTAGCATGATTAGCAAAAGAAATAATCACTTCTTCTATAAATTTTTCCGTAGTTTTTTTATAATGATGGGACAATTGTGTGTCATTAAAAACTTGTAAAATGGCTAAAAAATATTTTTGTTTGAGATTAATGATTTTTTCATTGATTGGTTTTTCAGTGATCTTGTATTTTTTCTTTCTATATAAAGACAAAAGCCAAGGAGTAAAATCAAAAAACTTTAACGATCTATGATGCAAAGAATTATTAAAATACCAAGCAAACAAAGCAGCAAAAAACCAATACAAAAACGAAGCAAAAGCCATATTTTTAAAAGTGCTAGAAAAATTTTTTATTTTGTATTCTTTGTCAAATTTTTTATGATTTAAATAAAATTCTTTATCTCTTGGCAAGGTAGAATTTGCATTTACTCCATCTTTTTCAAAGGTTATAAAATTAGGTCTTATATAGCCTTCTTCAAATATCCAAATTTCTATACCCATTTCTTTTGCTACTTTAATGGCTATTTCATGAATTTTACGACAATCATTATACATGATAATAATTTGAATATTTTTTTCTTTAAAAAAATTAATATAAAAATTTTCTAAATTTTCTAAACTACCTCTATAATTTACACTTTTAAAAGGATAAAAAAAGAAATCTCCGCCATTAAAATTGATTTTATACACATTAGCATCGGGTATCTTTTTAGAAATTTTATAAAAAAAACTTCCAACAGGTCCTTGAAGTAATAAAACATTTTTTCCAGAAAATTTTTTTAATTTTTTACCTAAATTCATCTACCTATAACAAACTCTATTGCTCTTCTAATTTTTCTAAGTATAAAGATTTTAGAATCTAAAATCATCTTATAATAAAAATTTGAAAAATATTTTTCTTGCATTTTTAACATTATATCTAAAGCAACTTCAACTTCGCATAAATTTTTAGTTTTTGGATGTATATATCTTGGATAAAGTATCAAAACTCCAGCTGCTAATTCTTCTAAGCTTAATTTTTTAGTTCTTCTTGATATATTATGCATATCATTAGTTAAACTCCAATTAGCATAAAAAGGCTTGCCATAAGTAAAAACTTTTTTACCACGTAAAAGCGCATCAAAGCCACTAGTAGAGGTTATGGTATGCACTTCATCACTTGCATTTATAGCACTATCTATACTTACATTTTCAATTATTTCATCGCAATATTTTAAAATTATATTTTTATCTTTTAAACCTTTTCTATTTCCACTTAAAACATCAGGATGAGGCTTAAAAACTATAAAGGCATTTTTGTTATTTTCTCTTACAACTTGCAAAAGTTTTAAGGTATCAAAACCTGCTCCACCTAAGATCATAGAAGCATCATCTTCTACTTGAGCTGGGATTAAAATAACCTTTTTATTTGTATTAAATTTCAAATCTTCATGTTTTAAGCCATTGTATTTTGAAAATTTATTTGTAATTATAGTATTTATTAAATTTTTAGCTCTTTGCTTTAAATTTTCATCAAATTCATAATTTTGCAAAATATACTCCAAATCACTTTCTTGATTTGGATCTATATATAAACCCTTGCTATCTACCACTAAAGAAAAAGGCCTAGTAAGATCAGATCCTAAAAAAATAGATCGCAAAAAACCATCTTCGACTAAAAAAATATTGTCGTTTTTTATATTTTTATTATACAAATAAGATTTTAAATCTTTTTTTTCAAATCTTTTTCCCCATATAAAAAAATTATCATTTTCATTAATTTTATATTTTAATATATCATCAAAAGAATTTAAAAATATAATTTTATTTTTTTTAGCTTGAAAAAAAGGCTTTATAAACCATCTTTTCCATAAAGTAAATCCTAAAAAATATAAATTATTTGAATTTATTTGCTCTATTTTTTTATATTTTGCTAAAGTATTTATAGTATCAAAAATATCGCTTTTTTTATCCAAATAAGGATTAAAATACTCACTATACAAAATATAAGCAGCGTAAAAAACTTCTTCTAGTTTTCTTTTTTTAAATCTTCTTTTACATTTTAACTTATCCTTAGTTAAACCCCAACCAGCATAAAAAGGCTTGCCATAACAAACACACTCTAACCCCATCATCAAAGCCTCAAAACCCATACCAGAAGTTTTTGTATAAACCTTATCAAAAAAGGATAAAAGCTCTATTGGATTATAATTTTCTTTTATTAAAATACATTCTTTTGGAATATCTTTAACATCAAAATCACTTTGTTTTTTGCTGCTTAACACATCAGGATGAATTTTTATATAAATTTTAGCTTGAGGATTTTCTTTTATAGCATCATTTATAATTTCTTGAGTGGAAAAATTTTCTGCTAGGCCGTATTTTAAAGAAGCATCATTACCAACTTGAGCTATTATCAATACTCGCTTTTCATTTTGGCTAAACAAATCTTTTGGCAAGGATAAATTATTATTATATTTACCTAGCTTTTCTTGTTTTATCAACTTTATAGCTTTTTTTGCTTGTTTTAATTCTTCTTCGTTAAATTCATATGTATTTAAAATATTTTCAAGTCTAGATGGCGCAGTCGCATCATAATAAATTCCCACATCATCTTTGACAATAGAAAAACTAGGACTATTTTCTATACCCAAATTTAAAGAACGCAAAAAACCATCTTCTAATAGCAAAAACTTGCTATTATACTTTTTAGCTAATTTTATAGCTTTGAAACCTGATTTTTTTCTACCCCAACCCAAAAAAATATCTTCTTTATTTATGGGTTTAAATATATTAAAAAATCTTGCTTTATAAAAATTTTTAACATTAATTATAAGTTTTTTTGAAGTACTATAAAATGCCATTAATCTCTCTTAAAAATTTAAAGAGAGATTATATCATTTTATTTTTAAATTCATTTTTTAACTTCCTAATCTCAAACCATAATTTAACATATCCACCCTTATACCAAGTTTTATTAGCTTTTATAAGAGCTTGTCCTAATTTATAAGTTAAACATTCTTTTTCTTTTAAAGCTTCTTGATAATCAGGATAGTTTTCTAAAGGAGGTAATTTTAAAGATGGGTCTTTTTTTATTTTTTCTTTGTATATTTTTTGTTCTTGATTGTGTTTATCTTTTATATAAGATAACACAAAAGGCATTTTGATATAACCAAATAAAGATTTAGAATTTATTATCATAGCTTGACCTAGTTTATAAGAAAGTTGGTTTTGAATTCTAGCTTTGGCTGCACCATGTTTGGTTTGAAAAGATAATAAATTATTGATTTGTTCTAAATTCTGAATTTGCAAAATTTTATCTTCTATTATTTGATTTTTATCTTCTATTATTTGATTTTTATCTTCTATTATTTGATTTTTATCTTCTATTATTTGATTTTTAGTTTGAATTATATCTGCTACAAATTCAGCTATTGCATCCCAATATTCTGGTTTCATTTCTTTAAGCTCATAGTTTTCTTTATAATTAGTTAAATCTTTTTTAGGAAATAATGTGTCTTTATGAGGAAAAAATTCCTTTCTTACCCATTCATTTGATTCTTCAAAATGATCTATATAAGATTGTATAATTTCTTTAGATGGTTGAAATTTTAAATCTTTAATCTTCTGAGTATATTTTTGTACAAAATAAAGTAAAGTATTTGGATTACCTGATAAATATCCTCCTAGTTTAAGCCTATTAAATCTATGCAATAATTCGAATCCGAATAAATTTAAACTTTCATTTTCTTTTTGAGGCAATATAAAATTTTCATCCCATTTCATATTAACACTATATATAAAATCTTTCAACAAATTTTTATTATAAAATTCCGTATTATCAAATAACCGTATAATCAAGTTTTTTTTATTAAAAATATTTTCCCATAAAGATAATGATGTTTTAAAATCATAAACCATATAATGTGAATGTAATTTATTTGGATTTAAGTAACAATAATCATAATTTTCACCACCTTTTATTAATTCTGAACACATTGATATAAATAAATCTGCACTTTCTCTTAAATACACAATAATAAATATTTCAACAAAACCTAAATACTCTAATATTTTTCTAAGATGTAAAATTTTTTCCTTATCAAAAAACAACCACTGTATATTTTCTGACGATATGATAATATTTTTCACATTACTTTCTATAATTTCTTTCTTAAGAACACTAAAAAAATAACATATATTTTCAATTTTTTCATTTTTACACAAAAAATCATAAATTTTATGCGCAAAAAAATTATGATCATCTCGTCTATGATGTTTAATGCTTATAGGATAATAATAATTTTGCGTCTTTAATAAATTACGATTTAAATATAAAAATTTTTGAATACTTGTAGTACCTGTTTTCATAGTACCTATATGCAAATAACAAGTCATATGTTACCTTCATTTAAAAATTCCAAAATCATACCCACATTTTCTTTAATATCCTCTTTTCGTATGTGAATTTCTGGGTTTAAAGGTGTTTCATACGGACTATTTATACCTGTGAAATTTTGAATTTCTCCATTTCTTGCTTTTTTATAAAGGCCTTTTGGATCTCGTTTTTCACAAATTTCTAAAGGAGTATCTACAAATACTTCTATAAATTCATCCTTTTTAAGTAAAGATCTAACAAAAGTTCTATCTTTTTCAAAAGGAGATACAAAAGCGCAAATTACTATCAAACCACTATCTACAAAAAGCTTACAAAGCTCACCGATGCGTCTTATGTTTTCTATCCTTGAAGCTTCATCAAAACCTAGATCTTTATTAAGTCCATGACGGACATTATCCCCATCTAAAATATAAGTATGATATCCTAGATTAAAAAGTTTTTCTTCTAAGGCATTAGCTAATGTAGATTTACCGCTACCACTAAGTCCTGTAAACCATACAACACATGGTTTTTGATTTTTGAGTTTAGCTCTTTGAGTCTTTGTTATATTACTAGTATGCCAAGTTAAATTTTTACTCATTTTAGCCCTTAAAATTTAAAAAATATTGGAGTTAAACTTAAAACTATAGTTGAATAAACCAAAGAAACTATCCAACCAATTTTGATAAAATCAGTTGTTTTATAGCTACAAATCGAACTTACCATTAAATGTGTTTGATATCCATGTGGCATTAAAAATCCACAACTTGCTCCATAAGCAACTGCTAATATAAATGGAGTAGGATTTGCTTCAAGTGCTATCGCACTACTATATGCTATAGGAAAAGCTAAGGCTGCTGCTGCATTGTTTGTAATCATCTCAGTTAGAAGTAAAGTTAGTAAATACACTCCAATGAAACTTCCATATACTCCATATACTCCAAAAATTTCTATTATAATTTGAGCAAAATCTTTTGCCAATCCACTATCAACTAAAACTTTAGTTATAGCCAAAGATGATCCAACTATGATAAAAATTTCCAAAGGAAAGCGTCTTTTAAGCTCTTCAAAACTTACAAATTTAAACACAATCAAAAATACCAAAAAAACAAACAATGCTTTTAGCAAAGTTACAATTTTCAAAGCAGATAAAGCAATAATAGCTAAAAATATAAAAACCACTATAAAACTTTGAATATTATTTAATTTTTTATTTTGCATAATATTTGAGATAATATAAAAATTCTTACTGAGATTATCTCTTGAGTAAAAATCATTTCCCACACTTAAAATAAGTCTATCTCCAGCTTGCAAAAAGCTTTGACCAATTTTAGAAATATTTTTTGAACCTCTTTTTAAAGCTATGATACCAGCATCAAATTTAGTTCTAAAATTTGCTTCTTTTACGCTTTTTCCTATTAAATTTGATTCTGCACTAATAATTACATCGACTAAATTTAATGTATTGTGTTTTATTTCTTGAGTACCGATTTTTAAGCCATCAAATTTTCTTAAAAGCTCTAAATGAGTAACATCGCCACTAAAAATTAACACATCATTTTCTTTTATGATCTCATTATGACTTACAGGAGAAATAATTTCATCTTGTCTTTGAATTTCAAACAAAAATAAAAACTCTAAATTTCTTAAACCATTTTCTACTAAATTTTTTCCTATCAAAGAACTATCTTTTAAAACTTTTGCACTTATTAAATACTCATCAAGCTTTTTTTCTTCATCTTTATATTTAGGCAATAAAAAACTAAAAATCAATATAGCTACAATCACGCTAAAACTTATACAAAAACCAACAGTAAAAAAATCAAAAATTTTAAAACTATTTAAACCATTTTGCACGGCAAAAGAATTAACTATTAGATTTGTAGAAGTTCCTATCAAAGTCATAGTACCACCAACTATACAAAAGTATGAAAGTGGGATAAGAAGTTTCGAAGGGGCTTGAAATTTATTATTTTTTATAACACTCATAAAACTTGCTACTACCGCAGTATTGTTTAAAAAAGCTGAGATGCTGGCTGTTATAATGCCTAATTTTAACAAAGATAAATAATAATTTTTGCCTATGATAAATTTAGAACACCAATTTATAATCACACTTTTTTCTATAGCAATTGATACTAAAAGCAATAAAACAAGCACTATTAAAGAATCATTCGTATAAGAACTAAGCCAAGTGTTTAAATTTAAATATTCTAAAAGATAATACAATAAAGCCAAACTTCCAAAAAGTATAAAAGGTTTAATTTTATTTTGTATTAACAAAATTAGTAAAATCAAAATACTTGATGCAACAATTATTTTCATATCTTCTTACATCCCCATTCAGGATAATTTTCTCTTATATAAGCATTAAGCTCGATTTCTTCTTGAGTGTAAATTCTTAATTTTTCTTTGAAATCTAAAATTTCTTCTATCATCCCAGCTGCTAAAGTTTCATTAGAGTATTTATCTATAATGATAAAACTTCCTAAAGTTTTGTTTTCATCATAATTTTTAAGTGGTATTTTCTTATTGAGAGTTAAAGTGCATTTTGCTATATCATTTATATATAATTCATCGCTAGTATATTCATCAAAAGTATTGATATTTTTCTTAAAATCAATATTTATATTTTGTATATTGTTTGTAGAATTTGCAAGTTTTATTAAATAATTACCATATTTTTCAAATTTAACTTCACTCATCCATATAATCATAGCTTTAAAGGTATTTGAAATTTTCACATCATGTTGTTTAGATACTATCACATCACCTCTTGATATATCTATTTCATCTTTTAAGGTTAAAGTTATAGCACTTGGAAAACTTGCATTTTTAGAACTTTGAACAGATTTATCTAAATTTACATTAGAAGTGATAATCTCTTTAATTTGACTTATTTTTAAAGATGGTAAAATCACAATTTCATCATTAACACTTATCTTACCACTTGCAATATTCCCACAAAAACCTCTAAAATCCAAATTTGGACGATTAACATATTGCACACTCATTATAAATTCGTTATCATCTTGAGTATAAATTGGCAAAGTATCTAAAAGCTCTGATAAAGTTTTTCCTTTATACCAAGGAGTATTAGTGCTTTTATGAGCTATATTATCTCCATCTATAGCACATATTGGTACAAAATGGGTATTGATTTTTTTAGAATTTTTTAAATAAGGTATAATTTTTTCATAGTCTTTGCAAATTTTATCAAAAATATTTTGATCAAAATCAATTAAATCCATTTTATTTATAGCAATTATAAATTGCTTTATGCCAAATAAACTTGCAATATATGAATGTCTTTTAGTTTGAGTTAAAACTCCCTTTCTAGCATCTATAAGTATAATAGCAATATCAGCAGTGCTTGCACCTGTTGCCATATTTTTAGTGTATTGTTCATGACCTGGAGTGTCTGCCAAGATAAATTTTCTTTTATTACTTGTAAAAAATCTATATGCTACATCTATAGTGATGCCTTGCTCTCTTTCACTTGAAAGCCCATCAACCAAAAGTGCAAAATCAAGCTTTTCTCCAGCATTGCCAAATTTTTTATTATCTTTTTTTAAAGATATTATCTGATCTTCAAAAAGCATTTTTGCATCATAAAGCATTCTACCTATTAGAGTTGATTTTCCATCATCTACACTACCACAAGTAATAAATCTACAAAGCTCTTTATTTTCATGCTCTTTTAAGTATTTTTCATAATCTATATTCATCAAAAATACCCTTCTTTTTTCTTCTTTTCCATACTTGCTTCTTCATCACTATCTATCAATCTGCCTTGTCTTTCACTTGTTTTAGAAAGCAAAAGCTCTTCAATAATCTCTAAAACATTACTTGCACTTGAGTTTATAGCTCCAGTTAATGGATAACATCCTAAGGTTCTAAAACGAACTAATTCTTCCTTGGCATTTTTAACAAGTTCTTTTGGCATTCTATCATCATCTACCAAAATTTTAGTTCCCATATACTCAACCACTTTTCGCTTTTTAGCAAAATATAAACTTGGAATTTTTATATTTTCTTTATAAATATACTGCCATATATCAAGCTCAGTCCAATTGCTAAGTGGAAAAACTCTTATGGATTCACCTTTTTTATGACGACCGTTATAAATATCCCATAGTTCTGGACGCTGATTTTTAGGATCCCAGGAATGATTTTCATCACGAAAAGAATAAATTCTTTCTTTTGCACGCGATTTTTCTTCATCTCTTCTTGCTCCGCCAAAAACTGCATCAAATTTATACAAATCTAACATTTGTTTTAAAGCTTGAGTTTTAGCAATATCAGTATGCATAGCAGAACCATGTATAAATGGAGAGAGATTTAACTCTTTGATTTTTGGATTTTGATAAACTATAAAATCTATACCAAGCTCTTTAGCTTGTTTGTCTCTAAATTCTATCATTTCTTTAAATTTCCATGTAGTATCAACATGCACTAAAGGAAGTGGAGGTTTAGCTGGATAAAAAGCCTTACGCAAAAGATGAAGCATCACCGCACTATCTTTTCCTATACTATAAAGCATAGCAGGCTTTTCAAACTCAGCTATAACTTCACGGATGATGTAGATGGATTGTGATTCTAGATAATTTAAATGGATCATTTTACTCCGCTACAAATATAAATTTATATACTTTTTTATATATTAAACTAATTAATTTTTATCTTATTTTCACAATTTATTTTTTATTGTTAAATTATCTTTTTTACTAGTGCTATTTTAATATCATTTCTTTTCTTTAATTTCCTTTTTTAATTTTCTAATTTCAAATAGCAACTTGATATATCCACCTTTATACCATTCTTTACTAGCCTCTAAAAGGGCTTGTCCTAATCTATAAGTAAAACACTCTTTTTCTTTTAAAGCCTCTTGGTAATCTGGATAGCTTTCTAAAGGAGGAAAAGCTAAAGATGGGTCTTTTTTTATTTTTTCTTTGTATATTTTTTGCTCTTGATGGTGCTTATCTTTTATGTAAGATAATACAAAAGGCATTCTTAGATAACCCAATAAAGATTTAGAATTTATTATCATAGCTTGACCCAACTTATATGAAAGTTGGTTTTGAATTTTTTGTTTAGCTGAATTTGGATAAATCACAACCATGTCTGATATAAACATTTTATAATCTAATTTTTTAAATAATTGTTTCGTTTGTAATTTTTTATTAATTAAATCTTGTTCAAGATTAAAAATTTCTAGTTGTTGTTTTTTAATAGGTAAAGATTGTATAGTATTTTCAAGCTGCTTTAATTCTTCATTTTTATCTTTTAAATGCTTATCTTTCTCATTATTTTCTTTAGTTAATAATATTATAGTTTTAGAATGATTTAATTCTTTTTCGCTAAAAAATTTAAGAATTTCTTCATCAAGATGCAAATTAGGTAATTTTGTTTTTAATTCTTGTTTTAATTCATATTGTTTCACAAGTAATTCAACTGAAGTAACATTTAAAAATTCCATTTTATTAGGTATTTGAATTTTACCCTGTTGTTTTGATTGTTCTAAAAGTTCAACAGCTAAATTATATATATGCTCCCAAGAGATGCAATAATTACGATCATCCCAACCACCACTATAAACACCTATAGACATAGAGTATTCTTTTTTTACAATTCTTGTATTTTCATCAGGATAATGCCGCGCACTATATTTTATATAATTATGATTTCCATACATAATAGTTGGTTTTTGACAAAATAAAAATGGAATAAACGATCCCGCTCCAACATCAGCTATTGCTATATCAACTTTTGAACAAATACAAATAGCTTCTCTAACAGTACAATTATTAAGATTAATAATATCCACAGCATTTAAGTTGTTAGCAATTTGTTTAAATAGACAATCTGCATACTCATATGAAGAATTATTATAACCAGCAGAATCGCCAAGCCCTAGTATGTTTTCCCGTTCTTTCAAACCATCAACATAAACCCTAATGTTTTTAAATGTCTTTTGTAATTTTTGAATGATATTAATACTTGCTTCAACTTGGTTTAACCAAGTTTTAACACCATTTCTATAAGTTAAACCAAGCCATAGTGTTAAATCATATTTTTTTTCATCTGATAAAAATTTATTTGAATCACTTAAAGCATCATTATAAACTCCTTTTGCAAATCTTTTAATTAACTTTTCTATAGGCTTTAAATGATAATTTGTAATTTCTGCCATAATAATTATAGGTCGTAAAAAAACAAGCTTTTCATCTGTAAGTTGCACATGTTTAGGAATAAAATAACTAGGAACATTTTGTACAAATTTTTTCACAATTATAGAATATATATAAACTAAATTGCTATCAAAAAAATGTGTTAATGGAAGAATTGGATCAAAAGTAAAACCAAAATCTATTTCTTTATATTTTAGCAACTCATAAGACAAAGTATTTCCAATAAATTGTAAGTCTAATTTTCTCCAATCTTGACGAACAACTGTATAAAAAGTATCTTCAACTATAAAATAATTAAAAACATCAAATCCTTGTATACCACACCAAATATATTCATTAGTTTCATCAGCAAAAAATACATAATTGTGTCCTAGATGCTGGATCGAATATACAGCTTTAGTTTTAATATTATTATAAATTGGATGTTGTAGTTCAAAATAATTATAATTTTGCTTATCATTCCAAAACTTTATCATTCCATCTACATCATAGTTTTTTATCATATTGGCAAATGAAGCCATCTCACAATTATAATTTTGATAGTCATACAACTGTCCTTTAAAACTATCCAATCCTTTTTTTATTTTGGTAATAAATTGTTCTATATTATTTTCCACAACAATCCTTTTTATATTTTATTTATAATATTCTTCCCAGATAAAAAGCTTTGATCACTCCATAAATAATCCCATTCTCCAAATCTACCACATGTTAATATACTACAATCTTTTACATAATTAAGAAGTTTATCTCTATGTTTTTCCATGCCATGATTAAAAATCACATTTGCATAAGGGATAATTCTAAAATCTTCACATATAATATCTTTTTCATTACAAAAATTCATTTGCAATAGTTTTTCTTTAACATGTTTTATGAAAAAATCTGCTAAATTACTACTATTACCACTCATTTTTTCTAAAGACTTAAAATCAGAAAAATAAATTTCGGCTTGCATACTCGAGCAATTTTTTGGAGCATTAAAACTACTTTTTACTGATGGACTATAAAATCTTGCAAAAAATATATCCTCATCGTAAACATAATACCACAATCTCTTTGGAATTTCTTTGTCAAAACCTAAAGAAACTAAAGCAACAGAAGTTGCTTGAAGATGTTTAGCTGATTCTAAGATGTCTTGCGGGGTGTTTTTTAACATTTTTACTAACAAAGGCAAAGGCAAGGTAGAAACCAACTTTTCATATTTTACTTTAGTATTATCTGAAAAATAAATTATTTTTTCATTATTATCTATAATTACAACTTCTTTTTGATATACAATATCTATTTCTTTAACCATATTTTGTAAAAATGCTCTATATCCCCCTTTTATAGGATAATACATCTCTTTGGCATAGTAAGTCACTGGAGTATCTTCACTCATAGCACCTATTAAAATTTCATCTATACTTGGTTTATAAAATCTTGGGCCTACAAACATAGGGTTGGTATTTAAATCTTTTGCATCTAAAGTCCAATATTTCCTAGTATATTTCATAGCAAATTCTTCTGAAAAAAATTTACCATATTGAGCTTTAAGCCATTGTTCAAAATTTTGCACTTTATCATTTTTATAAGTATTTTGCAACATATCTTTGATAGCCTTTATCTTTACATCTAAAGGTAAAGGATAAAGATTATTTTGTGCAGGGTGTTTTACCCAAATTCCATTATAATAATTTAACAATTGTGGTATATGTGTATAATGCTTTGCAGAAGCAAAAAAAGCATTTTTTACATTCTCATCTTTTGCAAATGATAAATGCACAGCATTATCAAACCAAAATTTGCCTTTAACAGAATCTACAAAAAATCCTCCACATAAACCGCCATAATCATCATTTTTTTCAAAAACTTTTACTTGTTTATTTTGCTGTTTTATATGGTAAGCAGCTGAAACCCCTGCTATACCAGCTCCTAATACTACCATATTTTTATTATCCATAAAATATTTCCTTAAAAGATTTTTTATTATTTAACATCAAAACACATTTTAAAAATTTATAAAAATCCACAATAACTTAATTCATTCTATTCTTCAAACATCTCTTTGAATTTTAGCCATTTATAAACTTCATCTATAGCTGATTCAAAACTTTGAGTACACTTAAAAGCTAATTCTTTATTTAATGTTTCTGAAGAAAAAATTTGCTCTTCTAATTTTACATCACTATAAGAAATTTTCCCAAATTCAATAGCATATTTTGGAGGATATAAACTTGCTATAATTTCTACATATTCTTTAAGTTTTCTAGGATTACCTGAGCCTATCCAATACTCTGAATTTTTACTACCTTTTTCTCCAATCACTTTAAAAGCTTTAGCACAATCAGTAACTGAAATAGAATCAAATGTTTGTTCACCACTAGTCATTTCTATTTTTTCATCATTGATGATTTTTTGAACAACAACCAGCAAAAAAGAATCTCTTGAATCGTTTGGTCCTACAACATGAGAATTGGTAGCAATAATTAAGTTGATATTAAATTGACTTGAAATTGCTTTAAGATAATCCCTCGTAGCTTTCTTAGCTAGAGCATATACCACATGACGGTTATAATGTTTTTCTTTATGATAATCTAGTTCAAGATAAGGCGTAGCAAATGCTTCTTCCATAGTACCTACATGGATAAATTTAGAGCATTTCATTTTATCTGCAACTATAAAAGCATTAATAGTCCAAGTAACATTTTCATACTGATCCTCTACTATCAAATCAGATAAACCATTTTTTCCACCCCATGCAAAATGATAAAAAACAGAACCTATCGGATCCCATCCTATACTCTTCAAAATTTGAGGCAAATTAGAAATTTCGGCCATATCTAACTTTAAATAAGTCAATTTAGGATCTTCTGGCAATCTCAATGGATTAACATTTTTTCTATCTTTCTTACCAAGAGCTAACACTTCTACATTGTTTTTTAATAAAAGCCTGACAAGTCTTGAACCTATAAAGCCAGCAGCACCGCTAATAATAACTTTTTTCATTCTAAAATCTCCCGCATTATTTGAGAAAAATCTTTTTTGAAATAAAAATTAGTATCTTTACACAAAGAAGATGGATCGAAAGTATCTAAAAGTTTTTTGTCAAAATTTAATTTCGATTGAATATACTCTTTAGAATTTGTTTTATATTCATAAAAACTTGACAAATAGTTTGCTAAAACATCTACTTTGCCAATTCCTAAATAATAATCAGCTTTATTTTTTCCAAATTTTCCAATTTGATAATAAGATTCAATCAATTCATCAAAAAAAATTATCTCGCAAGGTTGTGTATTTCTAACCTCTTGTGGTATTTCTCCATCAACAATTGATTTTAAATTTTTAGCAACAAAACTTACACCCGAAAGTGTTTTATCTATCACGATTGAAAATCGTGTATTAATAAAATCAATTTTTTCCAAATAAGCTAAAAGTTTTAACATTTCCATATTGGCAAATTTTGCTCCAGCATAGTAAATCGGACTAGAAGTATAAGTAGTAGTTTTCCACTTTTCAGAGCTAATAAAATCATTAAATATTGCTTCTTCTTGTGAACCTATATTAATAAATTTAGAACAACCTAATTTACTGGCAAATTGAATAGCTTTTGAACTCATAGCAATATTTTTTACTTGATCTTGAATTTCTCCATTTGTAAGTCTGTCTAAACCAGACCAAGCCACATTATAAAATACCGCATCTTTAAAATCATTTTTCATAACCATTAATTGTTCAAAAAATACTTCTAAAATTGTATCAATATATACATATTTTAAATTTGTATGTTGTATATATTGATTTCTTCTACCTATAGCTAAAACTTTAATATTTTGTGATAACAACTTTTCAACTAATGCTTTTCCTATATATCCAGTCGCACCAAAAACAATTGCATTTTTCATATTAATTTTCCAATCCTTTAAAATACGAATCAACATAAGGAGCATTTTGATCTTTATCAGAAAGTCCTTTAGGTTCTAACGGCCAACAAACTCCTATTGTTTCATCAAATGGATTTAAAGATCCTTCGCTATCTGGATGATAAAACTCTGTTACAGGATATAAAAGCTCAGATTCTTCTGTTAAAGTCTGAAAAGCATGTCCGCAACCTTCTGGAATATAAAGGTATTTACTATTGAATTCACTTAATTCTACTCCAAAATGCTTCAAAAAAGTCGGAGAATTTTTTCGCAAATCAACCGCAACATCATAAATGGCACCCTTTATACATCTTATAACTTTAACTTCGGAAAATGGGTAATTTTGATAATGAAAACCTCTTATACAACCCTTAATAAAGGTTTTTGAATGATTGATTTGAACAATAGGTTTTTTTAATCCGATTTCTTTAAAATCTTCAACACAAAAATACCTCTCATAATAACCTCTACTATCCTCTATTGGTTTAGATTCTATAACATATACACCTGATATTGGTGTAGAAGTAAAAATAAATCGACTCATTTTATTTACCTTATTATTATTTCATCCATCTTAAATTATAAACAATCTTATCTTGTCTATTAACCAAAGGCTTAAATTCATTCCAAGCTGTCGCTATAATCAAAACTTCACACTCAGAAACAATCTCATCAAGATTATTTTTATAGCTTAATTTGTAATCATAAGTCTTGGCAAATATATCATTTGCTATAGGATCATAAACATAAATATTTTGAAAACCTAAATTTAAAAGCTTAGAAATCAAAGTAGCAGACTTTGTATCTCTGACATCATCACTTTCCGGTTTAAAACTCAATCCTAAAATAGCTATTTTTTTATCTTTGGAAATTTCTTTTTGTATTTTATAAGCATAAAAATCAAGAATTTCTTCATTTACTTTTAAAATATCATTTAAAATTTTTGCTTCATATCCTTTATCTTTGCTTTTTTTATAAAGAGCAAGAGTATCTTTTGGTAAGCAATATCCACCAAAACCCATCCCAGGATATAAATAACTAGCTATACCAGCAGGACTTCCACTAAATCTTTTATCGCTATGTAAAATGTTAAAAGCACTGATAATATCTATATCTCCTATACTTTGAGCAATCATACTCATTTCATTAGCATAACTTATATTTAAACTTAAAGTGGTATTACTAAGATATTTAATAAACTCACCCGTATTTAAAGAAGTAAAAAATACAGGTGAATTAAAAGGTTTATAAATTTCTTCTAATTCTTGAAAATTTTGTGCATTTTGAGTTCCAACAACCACTCTATCTGGATTCATAAAATCACTATATGCAAATCCTTCTCTTAAAAATTCAGGATTATTTACAAGATGACATTTTTCTCCGACAACAACACCTAAAGACTCTAAATGTGGTATAAAAATATCTTGACAACTAGAAGGTGGAACAGTAGATTTAATTACTAAAATTGGTTCTTTTTGACATAAAGCTAAATTTTCAGCAGTAGTTTTAAGCGCACTCAGTAAAAAATTTAAATCAGCACTTCCATCTTCACTCATAGGTGTGCCAATACAGTAAAATATAATCTTTGCTTCTTTTAAAGCTTCTACTACATCATTGGTGACTTTTAGTTGTTTTCCTAATACTTCATTGAAAGCTTTTGGTAATCCTTCTTCATGAAATGGAATTTGACCTTCATTAAGCAATAAAAATTTGTTTTTATCTATTTCATAACCAACAACATCAAAACCTTTTTTTGCAAATCCAACAGCCGTAGTTAACCCCACAAAACCCAAACCAAAAACTGCTATTTTTAATGATTTCACAAAAGTTCTCCATTTTCTTTTTCAAATTTTAAAAATTTTAAAAATCTACCAACACCTTCATCTACTAAAATACTAGGATTATAGTTTAATTTATTTCTAGCTTTGTCAATGATAGGACATCTTCTATTAGGATTATCTTTGAGATAATTTTTGTCTTCTGAAATAGCAAAATTAATTTGTGGTTCAAAATTAAAAATATCTTTTGAGTGTTTAGCATAAATAAAAGATAAATCTTTTACAGAAATTTCAGGCTGATCAATACCTATATTAAAATAATCAAATTCTCCATAAACCAAAACTTTCAAATATCCTGCAATAGCATCAGCTATATAACAAAAAGTTCTTGTAGGTTTTCCATCGCTAAAAATTGTAATATCTTTTTTATCTAAAACAGCTTTCGCAAAGTCAGCTGGCAATCTCTTATCATTTAAGCTCATACCAGGACCATAATTATTAAATGGTCTTGCTATAGTAATTGGCATATTAAATTTCTGAGCAAACAATGAGCACATAGTCTCTCCAAAACGCTTAGATTCATCATAACACGCTCTAGGACCTATACAAGCTACATTACCTCTATACTCTTCATCCGTTGGAATTTTAGCTATATCAGGATCTCCATAAATTTCAGAACTTGAGAAAAATAAAAATCCTTTAATATTTTTATCTTTGTAAAAATCAAGTAAAGACCTTAAACCCCAAACATTTGCATCTAAAGTCTCAATAGGATAAGTACGATAAAACATAGGGCTTGCTATGCTTGCTGCATGAATTATCAAATCAGCTGTATGAGCACTTTGTAAAGAATCAATTTTATCACTAATAATATCAAATTTATAAAGCTCTAAAATTTCAGAATAGTCATTTGATAATTGCTCTAACCATTTTGGTTTTCTTAGCATAAAATTATCTAATGCAATAATTTTTTTAATATTTAAATCATTAGCATATTTCACAAAAAAATTAATAAAATAAAATCCTAAAAAACCTGCGCTTCCAGTAAATAAAATTGTAGAATTATTAAATTTTTCTTTTTGCTTACTCGTTAAAGAATTATAAATATACTCCAAATCTTCTTTTACAATTGGATTACTAAAGCATATATTTTCTTGATTCACTTTCTCTCCTTTTTTTTAATTATTCCATAAAGCCCATAGAGCTTTATTTTCTACCCACATTTTAGTTAAATCATTTTTATCTTTTAAAGTATCCATACATTTCCAAAAACCATGATGTTGATAACTATATAACTCTCCATCTTGTGCTAAATTTTTTAATGGAGATTGCTCAAAAATCGTCATATCACCTTCTTTGATATAGTCAAATACTTTAGGTTCGCATACAAAAAAACCACCATTTATCCAACCTGCATTATTTAAACTAGCATCACCCTTAGGTTTTTCTGTAAAACTTTTTATACGATTTGTTGTATTATCAATATTTAAAGCACCAAATTTTCCCTCAGGAAGCACAGAAGTCATAGTGATAGCTCTGCCATGATTTTTATGAAATTTAAGTAAATTATTTATATTTACATCACTAACACCATCTCCATAAGTAAGCATAAAAGTCTCATCACCTACATAATCTTTAGCATATAAAATTCTACCGCCGGTCATAGACTCTTGCCCAGTATAAAGCATAGTGACCTTCCAAGGCTCATGTCTAGTATTATGAATTTGAACAGAATTATCCGACATATCTACTGTTATATCGCTATATTGAGTATAATAGTTGATAAAATAATCTTTTATAATATGTCCTTTATATCCTGTTAAAATAATAAAATCATTAAAACCATAATAACTATAGATTTTCATTATATGCCATAAAATAGGTTTACCACCTATTTCTACCATAGGTTTTGGTTTTAAACCAGTTTCCTCTGAAAGCCTAGTGCCAAGCCCACCTGCTAAAATTATAACCTTCACTATAACTCCTAAATAAAATATATTTTAACTTATTGATAAAATATACAAAAACATAAATAATCTCTATTTATTTTTATATTCTTTATATGTTTTTAATAACTTTCGTAATTTATTATAAGCTATATTATAGCCAAATTTATATGAAAGATGCTCTTTATAATTATTTAAACCACTGAAATTAAATTTTGCAGTTTTAAAAAATAAATAGGCAAAAAAACACTTAAAGATACTTTTAATACTTTTATTTTTCCATATATTTATAAATTCATACCCCATAGAATAAATAATAAAATCTTTAAAATCAAATTGATCATATTTTTCATTATTTTTAATTTTATTAATCCATTTATAATAATTTTCTTCATAAAAATATTCTTCAGGTTTATCTAAAATATTAAATAATTTAAATATATATACTTTCATATACAATATAACAAGCTCTCTTGAAGTTTCCCCTATGGTGCTACTATGCCAAATCACATAACCTATGGACATATTAATGAAACTTTGTTCAAAATTATTATAAGTTCCGTCTTTTTCCAATCCTTCTTTTATTTTAAACAAAGATTTAAAACCCTCTAAAGGATCTTTATCTCTAGCAAAATTCGATATTGATAAAGGATTATTTATTCTATGATAGAATATATATTCATTTAAAATACTGATTTTATCAGCCAAAGATAAACTATGACAAACAAAATATCCATCATTTGCATAGTTTATATTTTGAAATTTAAGATTATACTTTAACAAAAATTCTCGTTTATATAGTTTATCCCAAGCCCATCCTATGCAAAAATTAAATACATATTTGCCATTAGTCTTAAAGTTAAAAACACTATCTATATTTATTCTATCACATCTTATAGCATAATCCATTTTGTCGATTTTTTTTGTTTTATCACAGTAGCTTTTACTTTTAGCTAATACTATATCTGCATCAGTTTTCAAAGCTTGATTGAGAAGTAGTTCAATTGCGTCTTGTCTCATATAATCATCTGAATCAAAAAATATAACATATTCTCCAGTGGCATTATCAAAACCTATATTTCTAGAATATCCGGCTCCATGGTTATCTTGATTGATTAATACAATTCTTGGATCTTTTTGAATATACATATTGATTATATCTAAACTATTATCTGTTGATCCATCATTAACCAAAATAATTTCTAAATTTTTATAAGTTTGATAAATTAAACTATCTAAACATTCTTCAAGATATTTTTCTACATTATATACTGATACTAAAATAGAAACTAATTTTTTTTCCAATGCCAGTCCTTACACAAATTAAGGATTTATAATATTAAATCCTAATATTTTAGCCCACTCTAAATTTTTTCCACATTTTACAACATTTGGATTGCCAACCAAGGATAAAAGCGGAATATCACTAACGCAATCACTATATGCATAAGATTTTTTCAAATCATAATTATTTAAATCTAACATATGAGATAGTTTATATAACTTTCTTTCTTGCATAGTATGAATTCCATCTATATTTCCAGTTAATTTACCATTCAATACTTCTAAATCAACAGCAATTACATTATCTATATTATAGATTTTTGCGAATTCATTGATATAAATAGATAAGCCTCCAGATACAATAGCTATATCATGTCCAGCATCTTGATGCCAAAAAAGCTTATCCATAATATTTTTGTTTAAATTACACATAACATCCATATATATAAATTCTTTTCCTATTTTTGTAGCTAAAAAATAATCAAGATCAATTAACCATTCATATCTAGGGTAAGGAATATTTTGCGATTTATAATTTTCTCTCCGAATAATATTTTTTTCATAACTATAATTAATATTCCGATTTGCCGCCATGGGTAAATATCTATCAAGCGTTTGAAAATTAGTTATTGTTTCACAAAAGTCAAATAAAGCTAGGATTTTTTTGGACATAAATTATTCCTTAAAAGCATTATGAATTGATTTGATTACAATTTCATTTTCATCAAAAGTTCTACTAGCTATTCTGACAAATTCTCCATTTAATCCAATTTTGTCTTTACAAGTTCTCATATAAATACCATATTTAATTAACATTTTTGATACAAAATCTTCACTAGAAGTACCATCTAAAATTTCTACAAGTGCAAAATTAGTTTTACTAGGATATACTTTAAATTGTTCAATTGCTCCCAATGAATTAAAAAAATCTTGAGTTTCTTTAATATACCCTATTCTTATTTTATTATACTCATCAAAAAAATCTTTATTTGTATAAAGTCTTAAAAAATACTCAGCAAAACCAGAAGAATTCCATAAATATCCATTATATAATAATTTTTGAACTTTATCTTTAGACATAATGCCGTAACCAACTCTAATTCCTGCTATTCCAAAGTCTTTAGACATGCTTTTAATAAATATTAAATTATCAAACTCTTTAAATAGAAATTCAATATTAATTTGATTATATTCCAAATCTTCAAAAGCAAAATGAATAAAAGATTCATCTATAATTATATTTTTTACAAAATATAATTCTTTCAATAGAAATTTTAATTTTTCATAAGAAATATAACCACCATCTGGATTATTTGGATTAATCAATACTATACTATCTGGCTTTTCAAGTTTGATAAAGTTAATATAATCATCCAAATCTAACATATAATTATTTTCTTTAGATAGCTGATAATAAACAACTTTTGTACTTTCTTTTGCAAACTCATAATACGAAGAAAAAGTAGGGATATTAATAACAATTTTACTTCCTACAAAATTATGCATGACTGCTTGAATAATCTCTATGGCACCATTACCAATAAACATATTATCAGCATTAATACCTATAAAATCGCCCACAATTTTAGAAATAACATTATTTTGTGAAGGATAGAACTCTAAAATTGAACGTAATTTTTGTGTATCAATCAAATCCTCTTTTACATGCCTTAAGAATAGCGCTGTTGCATATGGATTAGATAAAAAACACGAATCAATATTGATTTTTAGTTCTGGTAATTTTTCTGCTATAGTAAATATACTAGGACTATGACTTCCTGATTCCATTTTTAACTTTATTATTTTTTGTTGTATGTTTTTTTCATATTCAGTAAGCTTTATCAAAATAAAATCCTTTAATTAATATTTATTCTTTAATTTTCCACAATTTTCCAAGATTTTTATCCCAATGACTTGGAATAACTCTTTCACTTGCAGCACCATGTGTAAAAGTCAACTCACCTATATAGATACAATTTTTTACAGAATACAAATCAACTCTAACATAATCAAAAACTTTAGATAGCTTTAGAGAAATTTCTAGCATTTCCTTAAAATTGTTGGGTTTAGGTGGCAGTTGATCACATGAATTTTCATAAACAAAGTTAAAAGGTGCTAAATTCCAATTAATATCAAACATTAATCTTTTATAATTATCAAATCTATCCATTGTAAATTGAATATAATTATTATTTAATTGTTTATGATCAAATATATGAAATTTATAAGTATCTGCTGGTTTTTCATTCTCTCCAAACAATAACTCTTCAGCAAATATTTTAGGTTCTATATTTTTATAATGCCATTCTTTATGTTTATAATAGTAATTAAATTTAAAATGCTCATTCAATTTATTTATACTTTCTGAGAAAAAATTTGTATTTCTTAAAAAATCTTTTTTATCTTTTACTATAATATATCCACCGCAATCATGATTTGTTTTTAAAACAAAAGAATTTGGAAGAGCTTTAAAATCTATATCATAAATACTATCATAAATTCCGTACAATTTTGGAAGAAATTTACATGAATTTGTAGCAAATAATTCATCTTTTATATATTCTATTTTCTTAAATAGAATAGAATTATTAGATAAAATTTCATAATCTTTTACACTATTGGATAAAACATGAGAAATAAATATCCTAGCTTTAAGTTTATCTGTCAAAAAAGTATAAATAGGATTTCTATCATAAAGAATTCTATATACTAATTTTTCATTAAAAGTTTGAGGATTTTTAAAATCTGGAACATAGCCAAAACGCTTTTGAAATCTATCTATATGAAATTCTTCATCTGAAAGTTGTTGTAAATTATAATTTATAGAAATATTTTGATTTTTTTTCAAATTTCTTTTATATAATTTATATGCTTTAAACATATCAAAAGGTAAAACAAAAATTTTACCTTTATACCACATTTTAAAACTTTTAATTAAAACATTTCCTAGTCTATAAGAAAGATGTTCTTTAAGTTGCATTGCTTCTTGATAGTCGGGATAACTTTCAATATATGGCAAAACAAGAGAAGAATCTTTTTTTGTTTTAAGTCTATAAATTTTCTTTTCTTGGCAATAGGAAATTGTTTCTGCCATTAAGTATATAGGCATACATAATATATCTAAAAAATTTTTAGAACTACACAACATAATTTGTCCCAATCTATATGAAAGCTGACTTCTAATTCTTTGTTTTGCACTTCCATATTTATCTCTAAAAATAAAATCTCTATAAAAATCTTGGCCGACATTAAAAATATTTTCTAATCTAAAATTTGTTACTTCTACTATTTTACTTTTAGCACCCCAAGGATCACGATCATAATTAAAAATTTTTAAAGCATTTTCGTAAATATATGGAATATACATTGATTTAAAAATTATTATCTTACTATCATCTGTATTTTTTTTGATAAAGTCTAATAAATACATCAAGCTAATTACCCAACTAACAGCTGAATGGTATCCTCTTGTTTTTTTTACATCTTTCTTAAAAGCTTTAAAAATATCTTTCGTATAAGATGGGATATCTGTTTTATCAATATGAGTATGTTCATGAGTCGCACTATTATGTCTCAATCTATATATATATAATATCTTTGGAAGAATATAAATAAATTTTGCATAAAAAAACAAAATCATACCAAAACAATGATCTTGATGCTTAATATAATCAATAAATTTTAATTTTATTTTTTTAAGAAAATTAAAATTTATCATACCTTGTTTTACAAACCAAAAAGCTTTCATTTTTAATTTATGCATATCTAAAATCCATTTTTCTGAAGTAATTATCCCTTCTGTATAATTACAAACAGACAATAGACTAAAATACTCTCTTTGTATATTATCTTCGAATTTATTTTGATTATCAAACCAAAGCACCTCTACCCCATCCATTCTAGGAACACATTCTTCTATGCAGTTTAATTCCCAATAATCATCACTATCTAAAAAGATAATATAATCTATAATAGGATAAGTAAAGTTAGTTAAATCTTGTTCATTATTAAAAGCTTTATAGCTTTTATACACTTTATATATATTATAAGGATTATTATCATCTAATTCAAATTCTATTAAAGAATTTTCTTTAATTTGTGTAGTTATATTTTTAAGTTTGTATTCTCCACTAAAGTATTCTATACCTACATTTCTAGCTGTACTTTGTCCTCCATTTTCTTTATCAAAAAGAGTTATTCTTTTATCTTTTAAGGTGTATTCTTTAGCTATTTTTAATGAATTTTCATCAGTACTTCCATCATTTACTAATATTATTTGTAAATTTTTATAAGTTTGATTGATTACACTATCTAAACATTCTTTTAGATATTTTTCTACATTGTATATTGGGATTACTACGCCTACTGATTTAGTTTGCATGATTATATTTTCCATTTCAAAAAACCTTAAATATCACTTGTATAAATATCACTTGTATAAACTTTATTTTTATATGGAGCAATTTGATCGTCTAATCTATTTGCCACAACTATTTCTGTCCCATTAATAAATTTATTAAAATCATTTTCAATGTTACAATTACTAAATTTATTTGTATTAATTAATGGCTCGTATATTACAACATTTCTATATTTTTGAATTTCATCAATCAACTCAAGCATAATAGAATTTCTAAAATTATCTGCATTATGCTTCATAATTAATCTATAAAATCCTATATTATTTATATTTTTAGATAGAGATAAAATTTGTTTTACAATAAAATTTTTTCTTATTTCATTTGTTTTTACCGCCGCTTGAATCAAAGCATTAGGTATATCTTTAAAATTTGCCAATAATTGTTTACTATCTTTAGGTAAACAATATCCCCCATAACCAAAACTCGGATTATTATAATAATTACCAATTCTAGGATCCGCACAAACACCGGCAATAATATTTTTTGCTTCTAAGTTATAATTTTTAGCAAAAATATCTAATTCGTTAAAAAAACCAATTCTCATTGCAAGGTAAGTATTTGAAAACAGCTTCACACTCTCTGCTTCTTCAGAACTCATAAATAATACAGGTACATCTTTTTTTAAAACTGAATCACTAAAAAGTTTAGCAATATTTTGTGCATTTTCACTATAACTACCGATAATAATTCTACTTGGATATAAATTATCATACAATGCACTACCTTCTCTCAGAAATTCGGGACAAAAAATAACATCTTTAACAGCAAAAGTACTTTTTAAATATTTAATATAACCTATAGGTATTGTGCTTTTAATTATTACCACGGCATTTTTATTATATTTAACAATATCAAGCATAACACTTTCAATAGTTTTAGTATTAAAACATTGTGCATCCTCATTATAATCTGTTGGCGTAGCTATAATAATATAATCGCAATTTTCATAAGCATCTTGTTTGTTTAATGTAGCATTAATACTATTTTGAGTATTACTTAAATATTCTTCAATCATTGTATCTTTAATAGGAGATTGTTTTTGATTGACTTGTTTAACTTTGTCAGGATCAATATCTAACATTATAACATTATTATTTTTACATAACATCAAGGCATTTGCCAACCCCACATAACCAATTCCTACAACACAAATTTTCATCTTTATCTTTCTATAAAACTATTATATTAAAAGTATAACATTTTATTTTCTTAAAACATCTTAAAAAATTTAAAATAAAGTTAATTTTTTAAGTCTTAAAGCCTCTTGATAATCTTTATAAAACTCTAATGGCAGTCTTTTATTTGAAAAACTCTTTTTTATATTTTGCTTATATTTTTTAACTTCTTTTTGATGCTTTAAAATTATGCAAATGATTTTAAAAGGCAATAAAAACAAAATTGTACCATTACTATTAGATATTTCTTTTGCAATTTTGTAAGATAGATACTCTTTAACTCTATCAACTGCTCCTAAGGGTTGATTTTGTATATATATTTTTAAATTTTTAGTATATTTTTTTAAACACAATGGATCTTTATCAAACTTTTGTAAAGTTAAAGCTTTATTACAAACTACTGGTAGAAAATGTGTTTTAACATCTCGATTTAACTGATGATTATAATTTATAAATTCTAAAGCAATTTTCATCCAGCTTATAGTTTCATAATATAATCTGGTTATGTTTGAATTCTCAAAAACATCAATTCTTTTTAGATGACAATTAGAATGTATTACCCATTTTTTATTGGTAAAATTCATAGAACTTAATTTTCGTATGCGATAAACATAATTTTTCTTAGGATATATGTAAATATTTTTAGTTTGAGTAAATAACAATACTCCAAAATGACAATCTTCTGCAAAAATCCCATCAATAAATTTTAATTTTATTTTTTTAAGAAAATTAAAATTTATCATACCCTGCCATGCAAACCAAAAATAATACAATCTCCTTTCTTTAGCTTTTTCCATCCAGTCTTTTGATGTAATAATCATTTCTTTTTTATAATCAAAATAAGTCATTTGGCTAATATGTTGTTTTTTAACTTTATCATTTAATACTTTATAATCAAACCAAAGCACCTCTACCCCATCCATTCTAGGAACACATTCTTCTATGCAGTTTAATTCCCAATAATCATCACTATCTAAAAAGATAATATAATCTATAATAGGATAAGTAAAGTTAGTTAAATCTTGTTCATTATTAAAAGCTTTATAGCTTTTATACACTTTATATATATTATAAGGATTATTATCATCTAATTCAAATTCTATTAAAGAATTTTCTTTAATTTGTGTAGTTATATTTTTAAGTTTGTATTCTCCACTAAAGTATTCTATACCTACATTTCTAGCTGTACTTTGTCCTCCATTTTCTTTATCAAAAAGAGTTATTCTTTTATCTTTTAAGGTGTATTCTTTAGCTATTTTTAATGAATTTTCATCAGTACTTCCATCATTTACTAATATTATTTGTAAATTTTTATAAGTTTGATTGATTACACTATCTAAACATTCTTTTAGATATTTTTCTACATTGTATATTGGGATTACTACGCCTACTGATTTAGTTTGCATAAAATTTCCTCTTTAAAATTCTATACAATTTAGTATGCGAAAATTTCACAATAAAAAAGTTAAATATATCTAAAAATTTCAATTTAGTATTTTTTATTTCATATAAATATCTATCATAAATCAAAGAATTAATCGATATATATCTTTTATCAAAATTTAATCCATAATTATCCGGCTCATTATTTGACAATAAAGATTTTATTTTATAATTTTTTAAATTTGCTAAATTTTTATAGAATTTTTTGTGATTTTTTCTGCGATTTGACATATAATTGTTTTGATTTGGCTCTTCATGAAAAAAATGATATATATAAATTCCATGAAAACTCATTTCATATCCAAGCAAAGAAAACCAAGCTCTAAAACCTTTAAAACTAGCTAAATTCCAATTACCTTCATCATAACAAATTACTCTAGGCATTTTTTCAAATTCAGTCGTATCAAACAATAATCTTGCTAAAAAATCAAAATCCTCATAGCTATGTCCTATAAATTCATCGTTATTTCCACCAAGCTCTAAAAATTTATATTTATTGACTACAATGGAACTAGATATTAATGAAAAATATTTTATAAATTTATTTCTTCCACTTATCAAATCATCTTTTATTATATCATCCCATAAGATTTGTTCTTGATTGTATATATAATCACTTCCATTTTTGCTAAGATAAACAACTGGCAATACTAAAATTTCATTTATATTTTGAGCTATATTTTTAATTTGTATAAGATTTAAAATTCTTTCTAATGAAAAATTAGAAATATAACAATCAGCATCCAAAAACATTAAAACTTTAGAATTTGCAAAAACAGCACCTAAATTTCTACATTTTCCTTGAGAAAAATACTCTTTTTGCGATTCATCTTTTATATAAATATGTCCATTATCTTCTATGATTTTTTTTAAATTATTTTCTAAAGATGAATACCCTTCTACAAAAATATAGTCTATTTTTTCATTGCTTTTAAATTCTTTAGCTTTTTGTATTATCCTATCTTGTATATAAGCTCTTTCTTTACTTAAACCAAAAGGTATGATTATAGAAAGAATTTTCACACATTTCCTATCGCATAAAGCTGTATAATGCCTACTATCTTGTCATTTTCACTTACTACTATTTCTTTTATTTTATGTTTTAGCATAAGTTCTTCTGCCTCACTAGCCATAGCTTTTGCATCTATTACTTTAGGATTAGCACTCATTATTTCACTTGCTTTAAAATCAAATCTTGGTTTATCATTGGATTTTAAAGCTCTTCTTAGATCTCCATCTGTTATAATACCCACTAATTTTTCATTTTCTAAAACTATACAAAGACCTAATTTTCCACTAGTCATCACATCTATCAAATCACTAAAATTTGTATTTAAACTTACTATTGGCAAATTTTCTTTTACCATCAAGTCCTCAACCTTAGTTAAAAGTTTTTTACCTAAACTTCCGCCAGGATGAAATAAAGCAAAATCATCAGGTTTAAAATTTCTAGCTTTCATCAAAGCAGCAGCTAATGCATCTCCCATCACTAAAGTAGCAGTAGTTGAAGACATTGGAGCAAGCTGCAATGGACAAGCTTCTTTTTCAACGCTTATATCTAAAAATACATCAGCTTGTTTTGCTAATGTAGAATTTTTTCTCCCACTCATAACAATTAGTGGAATTTTTCTTTTTTTAATAACTGGTATTATTTTTAAAAGTTCTTCTGTGTCTCCAGAATTTGAAATGGCTAAAACCACATCATCATTTGTGATCATACCTAAATCACCATGCAAAGCTTCACCAGGATGGACAAAAAAACTAGGAGTTCCAGTGCTTGCTAAGGTAGCAGCTATTTTAGCGCCTATATGACCTGATTTACCCATGCCGCTTATTATACATCTTCCTTTGATAGAAAGTATCAAGCTTATGCTTTTGTTAAAATCTTCATTTAAATTATGAATTAAATCTAAAATAGCTTTTGATTCTATCTCAAATACTTCTTTGGCTATTTTAATACTATCTATTTTGCTCATAATTTACCTTATATTTTAAGTATAACATTAGTTGCTACTGCTATTTGATATAAAATTTGCGTTAGCATGCTAAAAATTTGTAAATTTTGACTATCTACTTTTGGTAAAACTAGTATAGAATCTCCTGCTTTGATATCTGCTGAACTGCTGCTACTATATTTAGTTGCTTTACCATTGGCATTAATGACTAAAATTCTTGAAGTATCAGCTCTATCGCTGTATCCACCAGCTAAATTGATATAATACCTTAAATTTTCTCTATTTATATATACAAAAGCTCCTGGTATAGATACTTCACCTTGAACTAAAACGATATTGTTTTTACTTGGTACATTTACCACATCGCCTTCTTCTAAAACCACAGCTTTATAGGCTTTTGGACTATCCACAACAATTTGTCCTTTTGGCTGTACTTGCTTTGCACGCTCTATAAAGTCTAAAATCGTCTTAGCTTGAGTAGCTCTTATACTAGCTTGTTCAGCATTTACCGAAGAGCTTGTTAAAGCTAGTGTTTCAAGTTCTTTAAGCTGAGCATTGATAAGCTGTTTTTGAGTAGCTGCGACACTTTTTCTAAAAATTTGCAAAGCTTGCATATTTGATTGTGGATTTGCAATAATCATTTGTGCTACATCTTCTAAAGTAGTGCCTTTTTTTACCACTATAGAATGCAAACCATTATGCTCACCTTCTATTTGTATATTGATATTTTGCGCTGTATAATCAGGTCTAAATTCTATCTCATCTCCAGCATGTAATATCACATCTAAAAATTCTTTTTTAGTATATGCATCTACTTGTAGATGATGATTTGCTCTATAGCTTTTTACTACTGCATTGGTTACTATAGGCTTAGCACCTGAAATATTTGCTATATCTAATAAAGTTTTTATATCATCACTTAATTCAAATCTAAAAGGCTTTTGCACATCACCTTTAACAAAAACATAATCTTTCACGCTACCAACTAAAATCACATCACCCATTCTAAATGGAAAAAGCTCTAGCTCACCTTTAAGCAAAAAATCATATAAATCAACTTTTTTTATGACTTTGTTATCTCTTAAAATTTCAATATCTCTAAAACTTCCATATTCTAAATTTATACCTTTAGCTTTATCAAGGTATTGGATGATAGAATCAGAGCTAAGTCCTTGATATAATCCTGGTTGATTAACATTTCCTGTCACAAACACTGAAACATTTTGATAAATATCCATATCAGCATAAACATAAACATTGCTTTTATAAATTTTACCAATAGCCTTTGAAATAACGCTCACTAAGGCACTATTTTTAACCCCTAAAAGATTAATCGCTCCAACCTTTGGTATGAAAATATTTCCTTGAGAATCCACAGTCAAAGTTTGTATAAATTCTACAGCTCCCCAAATTTTAATATTAATCCTATCTCCAACTGTCAATCTATAATCAGGGTTGTAAACATGTTGAGTAAATTGGGTAAAATTACCATTAAATAAATGAGAGCCAAAAACTTTTACCGTAGGAGTAAGACTTTGAGTTTGATTAAAATCACTTTGGTTGTAATCATATTTTGCAATCTGTGTATCCATAGTAGGCATAAATGGTTCATTTTGAATTTTTGCTATTTGAGAAACATCTACTGCACCAAAAATTAGTAATGGTAAAATTAATAATAAAAATATTTTTTTCATTAGTATCTATGCTCCTCAATAATCATTTTAATAAATTTAATAATTCCATATATCAAAGATAAAATCATAAAAGCTGTAAGTATATTATATAAAATTTCAGGATATTTTGCACTTTGAGGCAAACTTGGACTTTGTATAACTACTACTTGTTTTATCTTTCTTAAAGCTTCAATTCTAGCACTCTCATAAGCTTTTAAAGCTGTAGTATAAGCACTCTCTGCAAAACCTACTTCTATGGTAAGATCTTGGAATTTAGCAGCTAGATCGTTAAGTTTTTGAGAAGATTTTGATGAAGTAATTTTAGCCTTTTCTCTTTGAAGTTGTTTTTTTAAAGCATTGATTTCTGATTTTATAGTGATGATTTGTGGAGCATTATCATTAATATAACTTTGCATCATTAAAAGCTCAGCTTCTTTTGCCGCTACTTTTGCTTCAAGCTCTCCTACAAGTTTTAAAATACCTTCTGATTGTTTTAGCGGATCAAACACTCCATATTTATTTTGAAACACCAATAAATCATCTTTTGCTTTTTGAAATCTTTGTTTAAATTGCAAAAGTTCATTTTCAGCAAAGGCCATTTGTTCTCTTGCTGCTTTATGTGAAATTTCATTGATAAACCTTTCACTTTCTTTTACTATAGTAGTAGCAATCAAATGAGCATCTTTAGCACTAAAACCTTCTACTTCTACTCTTAAAAGACCATTTGCTGAGTTTTCTTGGACAATTTTAACACGATTTTTATAGTATTTTAAAAACGCTTCTTGATTAGCAGAATCAGAAATACTATAAAAAATATCCAATTTTTGTTTTTGATAAAGCTCACGAATTTTAATTTTCTCTTCTAAAATATTTAGCATATCCAAAGAATAAATATAAGATTTTAAATAACTTATATCATCACTTGAAAAAGAATTATTTGTAAGCAAGGATGCAAGTCCTGTTATAGCAATATTATTGCCAGTAGTTGATCTTATACTTAAAACACTCTCACTTACATAACGATTTGCCGCTATAAAAACATAGTAAAATACTACAAATGCTGTCAAAATTAATACTATTTTGAATGAATTTAAAATTTTTGAATTTCGAATTTTTTTTAGTATTTTATTTTGCATTGATTTTTCCTTGATATACAGCTATACCTTCATCCACATCATCATATATAGTAGCTTTTCCATCTTGCATGAATATAATTTTATCACACCATTGTTTAATTTCAGCTACATCATGCGAAACCATAATAACTTTTGACCTACTTAATTTTTCTTTATATAACTTTACACTTTTTTCTCTAAAATTTGGATCTCCAACAGCTCCTGCTTCATCTATTAGATAATAATCAAAATCAAAAGCCATACTCAAACCAAAGCCTATTCTAGCACTCATACCAGATGAGTAAGTATTCATTGGCTCGTTAAAGAATTTACCAAGTTCTGCAAAATCTTCTACAAATTGGATTTTTTTTTCTAATTCTTCACCTTTATAACCATACACTCTAGCCACAAATTTTACATTATCTCTAGCTGATAATCGATGCTGAAAAGCTCCAGCTAAACCCAAAGGCCAAGAAAGTTTTTTATTAGTTACTATTTTTCCACGATCTGGCAATTCTGAGCCACTTAACAATCTCATCAAAGTAGATTTTCCAGCACCATTTCTACCCATTAGACCTATACTACAATTTTCTGGAAATTCAAAAGTTAAATCTTTAAAAACATAATGTCTTCCATTGGTCAATGGATACGATTTTGTTAAATTTATAAGTTTTATCATGTTTTTCTTACCGCAATAAGAGCTTGTCTATTATAATAATATATAAATAAGGCTACAAATAAAACTACACAAATACATAATACAGGATATATATAATTATAATCATCCATCAGAGGATAATCATCAAAAAAATTGTATTTTAAAAGTTCAAAGATATGTAAAAGTGGATTATAATAAAGTAAATCTAAAATATTCCTAGGAGTTAAAAAAGTAGGGAAAATAACTCCAGAAGTCCAATAAAATACTATACTAAAATAAGTTAAAAATATTTTTAAAGGTTCTACAAAATGTCCAGCTATAGCAAAACATATACCTAAAGAAAACCCAAACAACAATAATAAAAAAAATAAAATCAAAACCTCTAAAATGTGCTTTGGTAATACATCTAAATGCAAAAACCATCCTGCTATAAACATCACAACTATAAAAATAGTAAAATAAATACAAAATTCAAGCAAAGCCCTAGCAATAAAAACATGAATAGGTCTTACAGGTTTATAAGCAAATAATGTTAAATTTGAACTTATACCTGTAATGATTTGATTGATTGTACTTCTAAACATAAAAAATGGGATAATACCCACTGCTAAAAACATAAAAATAGGTATATTAGCTGGCATGATTTGATGGTGAAATTCTCTAATAGCTGTTACTATAAAAAGTATTACTAATAATATCAACAAAGGTTCACCGACAACCCAAAAATAGCCTAAATGCTTATTAACACCAAATCTAGTCTTTAGCTCTCTAAAAAAAAGAGCATGAATGACATCGATCATATTTTATTGCCTTTGATAAATTTTCAAAATTTTTATATTATACTTTTTATTCTTATATAACATTTAATAGGGCAAAAAATGAAAATAAATTTTTTCACAACTTTAGAAGAAATTTTATATGAAAAAAATACTCAAATAAAAATTGATAAATTTAAAAACTTCTATGAAAATTTTAAACTAAACCTATGTGAATTTAATCACGATCATCAAGCAATCATTAGAAAAAATTCTCAAGTAAATATACTCCATCCTACTAGAATAAGAAGACCCAAACAAGCAAATAGCCCAGCCGCACTAGCAAAAATACTTCATTCTGTTGCTCATATAGAATACAGTGCTATCAATTTAGCCTTAGATGCAAGTTATCGTTTTAAAAATTTACCTTTCAAATTTTATCAAGATTGGCTTGAAGTTGCAGATGAGGAAATAAAACATTTTTTGTTATTAGAAAATGTTTTAAATGAATTAGGTTTTAAATATGGAGATTTTGATGCTCATGATAATCTCGAACAAGCTTTATTTTTAACCAAAGACAATCTAGCTCATAGAATGGGTATAGTGCATAGAGGATTAGAAGCAAAAGGACTTGATGCAAATCCTTTTGTATTAAAAAAATTAAACTCAACTAATCATCCTATAAAAACTCTATTTAATGAAATATTTAAAATAATTCTTGATGATGAAATAAAACATGTAAGCAAAGGTGATATTTGGTGGAATTATGCAAAAGAAAAAAATGAAAAATACATCAATTTATGTAAAAACTTTAAAGAATTCAATCTTTTAGGAAAAAAATATAATAAAGAAGCTAGAATCAAAGCTGGATTTCAACAAGAAGAATTAGATGAAATGGAAAATTTTTATAATGGTGGTTAGAGGCAGAATCGAACTGCCGACACGCAGATTTTCAGTCTGCTGCTCTACCGACTGAGCTATCCAACCAAAAATTGAAGTTATAATTATACAACTTTTTTTTTAAAAAAAGTTGAAATTTAAGATTATTCTGAAAAAGCACCTAATTTGAAAATCTTTTGCATTCTTAGTGCAGCTAATTCTCTTTTGTCAAATTTTTCTAATTCTTCAATACTTTTTAAGATATAATCACTCAAATTTTTAATAGCACTTTCTTTATCTCTATGAGCTCCGCTTATAGGTTCTTCTATAACATCATCAATTAAACCTTGATTTTTTAAATCATCTGCAGTTACCTTCATAGCCTTTGTAGCAGCTTCTATTTTAGATGGATCATTCCATAAAATCGCAGCACAACCTTCTGGAGAAATCACAGAAAAAACTGAATTTTTCATCATAGCAAGTTTGTCAGCAACTCCTATAGCCAAAGCTCCACCGCTTCCACCTTCGCCAATAACAATAGCTATACTAATGGTTTTTAGATTACTAAGTTCATATAAATTTCTAGCAATAGCTTCGCTTTGTCCTCTTTCTTCAGCACCAACACCTGGATAAGCACCTGGGGTATCTACCAAAAAAACTACTGGAATTTCAAATTTTTCAGCCATTTTAGCTACTCTTAAAGCTTTTCTATAGCCTTCAGGATGAGGCATACCAAAATTTCTATGAAGTTTTTCTTTTGTGCCTCTTCCTTTTTGCTCGCCTATAACTATAACTTTTTTTCCACCCAAATACCCTGCAAAGCAGATAATAGCTGGATCATCTCTAAAAGCTCTATCACCATGAATTTCATAAGCATCGGTTAAAATAGCTTGTATATAATCAAGTGCATAAGGACGATCAGGGTGTCTTGCGAGCTGTAAACGCTGATAATCGCTTAAATTTTTATAAACTTTTTGCGTTTCTTTCTCAAGATTTTTTTCTAAAATTTTAACTGCTTCAACATCACCTTTTATTTTAGCGTTAGCTAAATCTTCATCAATTTGCTGTATATGTTTTTCAAAATCTAAATACGATGACATATCAATCTACTTTTTTAAAAATCACACAGCCATTGGTTCCACCAAAACCAAAAGAATTACTCATTACCACTTCAAGCTTACATTCTCTAGAAACATTAGGAACATAATCAAGATCACAATTTTCATCAGGGATGATTTGATTAATAGTTGGAGGAACGATGTCTTGATCAAGTGCCATTAGTGAAATAACTGCTTCTATAGCTCCAGCCGCACCTAAACAATGACCTGTTTGACCTTTTGTAGAACTCACAAGAGGAATTTGATCTTTAAAAAGTTCTTTAATAGCCGCTGTTTCATTTTTATCATTAACAGGGGTTGAAGTTCCATGTGCGTTAATATAATCTACTTTCAAATTTCCAGCCATTTTTAAAGCTTTTTTCATAGCACGCAACGGACCTTCTAAAGTTGGAGAAGTTATATGATGCGCATCAGCACTTTCACCAAAACCAACTAATTCAGCATAAATTTTAGCTCCGCGTTTTTTAGCTGCTTCATACTCTTCAAAAACTAAAGCTCCAGCACCCTCACCCATGACAAAACCATCTCTTTCTTTATCAAATGGTCTTGAAGCTTTTGATGGATCATCATTTCTAGTAGAAAGCGCTTTCATCGCAGCAAACCCACCTATACCCACAGCACAAATCGCAGCTTCTGCTCCTACAACAAGCATTTTATCTGCATTACCTAAAGCAATACTTTTATAAGCTTCGCCTATGGCATGCGTTCCAGCAGCACAAGCTGTAACACAAGAAATATTTGGACCTTGCAATCCATGCTCAATAGATACTAACCCACCAAGCATATTAACTAAAGCTGAAGGTATAAAAAAAGGAGAAATTTTACGAGGACCGCGCTCAGCACAAATAACAGAATTTTTTTCAATGTTTGGTAATCCACCTATACCAGCAGCTGAAACTACTCCAAATTCTTCTTTATTTAAATTTGCATCAAATTTGGCATCTTCCATAGCTTCTCTTGCAGCTTTAATACCAAGTTGTATAAAACGATCAATTTTTTTCACTTCTTTTGCATCACTTACGCTTAAAGGATCAAAATTTTTAACTTCAGCTGCAATTTGTACCGGAAAATCAGAAACATCAAAAAGGGTAATTTTATCAACGCCGCTTTTACCTTCACAAATAGCTTTAAATGAGCTATCTTTATCTAAACCAAGAGCGTTAATCATGCCTATACCTGTTACTACAACGCGTTTCAACATATTCTCCTTAAAAATTTATAAAAAATATTATTTTTGAAGATTATCGATATAATTTACAACATCCTCTATTTTTACAAGTTTTTCTGCATCGCTATCTGGAATTTCTACATCAAATTTTTCTTCTAAAGCCATTACTAATTCAACAACATCTAAAGAATCAGCACCTAAATCTTCAATAATTTTTGATTCCATTTTAACTGTATCTTCATCAACACTTAATTGCTCTACTACAACTGCTTTAACATCATCAAAAGTTGCCATTTTTATCTCCTAAAATTTAAAAATAAAGCGTATTTTACAATAAAAAATCTAAATTTTTTGTTTAAAAATTAAATTTTTCACAAAAACATTTAAATTTTTAATTAATTTCAACTCATTAATTTTATGATATTTATACCTATAAAAGCTATTAAATAAGCACTCAAACATGTAAATATAAAAAGGTAAAAAGCATATTTTTTACCTCCGGCTTCTTTTGCAAAAACTATAGTTGCTGCAAAGCAAGGATTATAAACCATCACAAAAAGTATAAAAGCTACAGCGGTGCTAAAAGGGATATTTTGTTTTATCATCTGTTTTAAATTAGCACTAGTTTCATCTACTTCTTCGCCTAAAGAATACAAAATTCCCATAGTTGAAATCATCACTTCCTTAGCTGCTAAACCACTAACCAATGAAACGCTAAGTTTCCAATCAAAATCAAGCGGAGCAAACACTGGCTCTATAAATTGACCAAATTGCCCTAAATAGCTATTTTTAATTTGTAATTCTTTTTGTATGTTTTCATCTTCGTTGATTATTTTTTGTGCTGGAAAATTACTTGCAAACCAAATTACCAAAGAAGCAAGCAAAATAAAACTTCCTGCTTTTTTAAGATACATTTTTGCTTTATTATAAATCATAAACCACACTAAATGCCAATTTGGCATTCTGTATTTTGGCATTTCCATTACAAAAGGTTCATCTTGACCTTTAAAAACACTAATTCTTAAAATTTTAGCTGCAATTAAACCCAAAAAAGCACCCAAAATATAAATTCCAAATAAATAATTTCCCGCTAATTCACTTGGAAAAAATACACCAACAAACAACACATACACAGGAAGTCTTGCACCACAACTCATAAAATTTACAATAAAAAGTGTCAATAGACGATCTTTTTTATTTTTAAGAGTTCTTGTAGCCATAAAAGCAGGGACTGAACAACCAAAACCTGTGATCAATGGTATAAAGCTTTTCCCATGTAAGCCAAATTTGTACAAAATTCCATCGAGCAAAAAAGCTACTCTTGCCATATATCCAGTTGTCTCAAGTAAGGCTATACCAAAAAATAAAATAATTATATTTGGTAAAAAAGTTACCACAGCTCCTACCCCAGCTATGACTCCATCAGCTAAAGCCGAAGCTATAAATTCATTACCAATATACTCTTTAGTAGTATCTGCTAAAAGTCCAAAAAAGGCTTCTATATAATCCATAGGAATTTGACCCAAGGTAAAAGTAAGCTGAAACAAAAGCCACATTAAAAACAAAAATATAGGAATTCCTAAATATTTATTGATTAAAATTGCATCAATTGTTTTAGTGTGATTTGTTTTGCTAGAATTTTTACTTAAAACTTTTTTACAAATTTCATTAGCAAAATTGATAGATTCTTCTTTGAAAATATTTTCTATATTATTGTGATTATAAATTGAATAAATTTTTTCTAAAGATTGGATGATTATTGTTTGCAAACTAGGATTAGTTTTTATGAAAGTTTTATTTTTTAACAAACAAAGTGCTAATTCTTTGTGAGTTAAATTTTCTTGAGTGATGTTATTTTGTTTTAAAAATATACTAATTTTTTCAAGTTCTTCTTCTATAACTTTAGTATAAATTCTTTCAAAAGCTTGAATTTTAGACTCATAGGTTGAAATAATTAAAGATAAAAGCTCATTTAAATTTTCTTTAGTCTTAGCACATACTCCTATACAAGGAGTGTTTAATAAGCTACTAAGCTTCTTAAAATCTATATTAAATCCTTCATTTTTAGCTTCATCTTGCATATTTAATGCAATAATTGTTTTAATTTTTTCTTCAAGCAAACTAGTGCTTAAAATAAGATTTCTTTCTAAATTTGTCGAATCAACAACATTTACTACTAAATCATATTTTTCATTCTGCAAAAAATTTTTAGTGATTTTTTCTTCTTCGCTATAACCATCTAAAGCATAAGTTCCAGGTAAATCTATAAAAAGGATTTTATAATCTTTAAAATTGATACTAGCTTGAGCTTTTTCTACTGTAACTCCACTAAAATTTCCAACTTTCATATTTGCTTTGCATATTGCATTAATAAGCAAACTTTTACCAACATTTGGCTGACCCACTAAAGCTACGATAATTTCTTTCATTTTAACTCTTTTGATACAAGTATGGTTTTTGCTTCATTTAATCTTAAAATAACACAGCTTGTATCAAGCTCTACCATTATAGTAGAATTAGCAGCAGAAGAGCGAATTTTTTTAACTTTTTTGTTTTTAACAAAACCAAAACTAAAAAGCCTATTTTGTAAATTTTTTTCTGCATTAAAACCTAGTATATAAGCTTCTTCATTATCTTTTAAAGTATCTAAAGTCATATTTTTTTCCTTATCAACACTAAAAAAAGCATTATATATAAAAATACTTTATTTAAAATAATAAGCAATCTCAAAAAAAGAGATTGCTAAAAATCAAAATGACTAAGATTTTCTAAATTTTGAATTTTTTCTATAAGTTTTGTGGCTTGATCTAGGGATATATTGATAGTAGCATTGATTATAAATTTATCTTTTAATTCATCAAAACTCAAAGGATTGTCAAAATTTCCTTTGTTAATAAATACATCTTTTTTTACAACTTCTCCATTAGCTAAAATAGCTTCTAAATGCCCAGGAAAGTATTTTGGAAAACCGCTTGATTTTTTCTTTTCATAACTAATTTTTTTAGCAAATTCTAAAAGCTCCACTCGGTTTAAATTCTCATACGATTTTAAAGTAATCTTACCATCAATAAAAGCAAGAGCCATTAAAAAAGGCATAGAAAATTTAGCTTCATAAGCACTTTTTGGAGCATATTTTGCCTCAATTGGATCGCAAATAAAAGAAATTGGAACCTCATCTACAAAACAATGGATGCTTTTAATATCTTGTGTTTTTAAACCATCATTTCTTAAACTCATAGCACAATCAATAAGCCCATGAGCAAAATGACAACTTGGATATGGCTTTAAAGATACTTGCATCACTTGATATATCTCATTTAATCCTTTGCAAAGTTCGTTTTTATCACATTCTTCTTCTATACCAAAGGCTCTAAATATATTATCTCTTCCTTCAAAAATACTCAAAGGCCCACTCATATTTGCTTTGGCAAAATTTGCTACTAAAATTGCGTTTTTTAAAGCATTAGCTATATGCAAAACTTTTGAATTAGAACCATTTGATAAAAATTCATTTACCCCGCTTGCAAAACTTCCTGCCAAACCTAAAGCATTTATGACTTGTTCTTTATTTAAATCAAGTAAAACACAACACGCACTAACTGCACCAAAAATTCCAGCTATAGCAGTAGTGTGAAATCCTCGTTTGTGAAAACTTCCTTTGCTTGCTATACCAACTCTAGCAGCAATTTCCCAACCTACTATAAAAGCTTTTAAAACTTTTTTTCCATCTTTGCTTACATTAAAGCCATAAGTTAAACAAAGTGGAGCTAAAATAGCACTAGCGTGTAAAATAGCTTCTGTATGAGTATCATCAAAATCAAGAGCGTGAGCTGCTATGGCATTAAGCATAGCAGCATAGATTAGATCAAGTTTTTCATCATTTATCCAAATTTTAGTGTCTTTGTTAAGACTTAAATTTTTAAAAGCCTTAATTGCATTTAAAACACATTGCTCATTTTTAGCAGCTAAAGCCGTTCCTAAAGTATCAAACATCAATTCTTTAGCTCTTTGTTTTACTTCACTTGGAATGGCTTCATAATCTAAATTTATGATAAATTCAGCTAATTTTTCACTTAAATACATTTTATCCTACTTTAAAATTTGTGCATTAGCAATTTTTTCTAAAAATTCATCTACTAATTTTGGAGCATAGCCTACATAAGTTGTAGCATCCATTAAAGCATCGATATCTTTTTCGCTTAAAACCTTACTTACTCTTTCATCTTCGAGTAAAGCAACTTTAAAAGTTTTATGATTTTCTATACCTCTCATGGCATTTTCATATACAATCTCATGAGCATGTTGTTTTCCATAATGATCACTTAATGCAAACATCACGCGTTCAGCTAATACAAAACCATCTAAAATATCTAAATTTTTAAGCATTTTATCTTTTTTAACTTCTAAACCATCAAAGACAAATTTCATATTCGCTAAAACCACTGAAAGCATCAAAAATGTTTCAGGCAATAATTTCCATTCCATTTTCCAAACTTGCCCATCTCTTTCATGCTCGTGTCTTTCTATATCGCTTAAAATCGCTATATTTGCTCTTAAAGCATTGCTTACGGTAACTGCATTTTCACTTACTGCTGGATTTCTTTTATGTGGCATAGTAGAGCTTCCTACTTGACCTTTACCAAAAGGCTCAGCTAATTCATCAATTTCATTATGAGTTAAGATTAAAAGCTGGTGTGCGATTTTGTTAAAAGTTGCGTTGATATTACCTAAAACATAACCTAATTCTATAAAGCGATCTCTTGCTGGTTGCCAAGAAATATCAGGTACTTCTAAACCTAAAATTTGCAAAGTTAATTTTTCTACTTCATTAGCCTTTTCACTCAAACTAGCTTTAGTTCCAACAGCTCCTACTATAGAACCTACATATAATCTTTTTTCAAGTTCGTTTATCCTTTCATAATGGCGATTAAGCTCACTAAGCCAAATAGCAACCTTGTGTCCAAAAGTAATAGGCAAAGCTTGCAAAGCTAAAGTTCTACCCATCATAGCTGTGTTTTTGTGTTCCTTTGCTATAGAGGCTAAATTTTTAGCTATATTTTTTAAATCTTGCTTGATCAAATTCATCGCTTCTTTAAATTGCAAAACTATACCTGTATCGATAACATCTTGAGTAGTTACTCCAAAATGCACATATTCACCAAAACCATTTTCGCAAGCTTTTTCCAAACCTCTAACAGTTGGAACTAATGGATGCTTAGTCTTTTTAAATTCAGCAAAAATAAAATCCATATCCATAAATTTATAGTGAGCTTTTTTAGCTATTTCTTCAGCAGCTTCACTAGGGATAATGCCAAGTTTTGCTTGAGCTTTTGCCAAAGCAGCTTCAACATCAAGCCATTTTTGAATTCTATTTTCTTCGCTAAAAATTTCTCTCATAGCAGGAGTGCTCCAAGAATCTTGAAGCAATCTCATATCAAATACACTCACACCCATGTTTTATCCTTTAAAATTTATTTTTTCAAACGCTTGTTTTAAATCAGCAATCAAATCTTTACTATCTTCAAGACCTATATGAAATCTCACAAAAGGACCTCTAGCGCTTAGGTCTGTTGCAGTTCTAGGTGGAGTAGTAACAGTAGCTAAGCTTTCATATCCACCCCAACTAGCTCCAATTGAAAAATACTCTAAATCATCTACAAATTTAATTGCTTGTTCTTTTGAAATTCCATCATTAAATTCAATAGTAACCATACCATTAGTGCCTTTATAATCACGCATAAAAACTTCATGATTTGGATGGGTTTTTAATTTTGGATAAAAAATAGTTTTCACTTCTTTTCTAGTTTGTAAAAATTCTACTATTTCATCAGCACTTTTTTCATGAGCTCTCATTCTAACATCTAAAGTTCTCATACCACGAAGCACTAAATAACAATCATCTGGGCTAGTAGTAAAGCCTAAAGCTTCAGGTAATTTGTCAAAATTTTTCCATTCTTTTTCATTTGCTACTACTATCCCCATAGTAACATCAGAATGTCCGCTTAAATACTTAGTAGCTGCAATCACAGAAATATCTGCTCCATATTCTAAAGGATTGAAAAAATACCCGCTTGAATAAGTATTATCAATAGCTACTGGTATATTGTGTTTATGTGCAATTTCACAAAGTTTTGGCAAGTCTATAATCTCATAAAGTATAGAACCTGGGCTTTCACAAAGGATTAATTTTGTATTTGGTTTGATTTTTTCTTCTACATCACTTGCATCTGCTTTTAAAAAATCAACTTCTACTTCCATTTTTGCTAAAAATAAATCACAAATTGTTCTAACAGGTCCATAAATAGCATCAGTAATTAAAAAATGTGCATCTTTGCTAGCATAATTTAAAAGCACCATAGCTAATGCTGCAAGTCCTGTTGGAAAAAGCTGAGCTCTATAACCATTTTCAAGCTCACAAATTAATTTTTCAAGCTCAAAATTTGTAGTCGTTCCTCTAGCACCATAGCTTAAAACACGCTCGGTTTTTCTTAAATCTCTATATTTTTGCCAAGTAGCATGATCTTTAAAAAGTATAGTTGAAGCACGCATTAAAGTCGGATTAACCGATCTTGCTTCTGCATTAACATCGCCTCTTCCTAAATGGATTAATTTGGTTTTATTTTGCATTATTAATTCCTTTTTATATGTAAATATAAGTCATTATGACATTAACAATAGCAGCCACAAGCATAGGAATAGCCGTTCTTTTTACAACTTGCAAAGGATTGACCTTTGCCATAGCCGAAATTGCTAAAATAGCTGGAGCTATTGGCGAGACACATCTTCCAAAGCCTGTCATTATTTGAATTGGTGCTATCATAGTGATAGTTTCTACTCCAAAAGATTTTGCTATATTTGGGATAAGTGGCGCAAAAGAGAAAAATGCAGCATTTCCTGAACCCATTAAAAATGCACACACAGCAAGCAAAATTGAAACTGCTATGATGATAGCAAGCACTCCAAAACCTGCATCTTTTGCAAAATTTATCAAAGTATCCACAAAACCAACTGATAAAAGTCCGCTTGCAAAAACCTGACCACAAACTATCAAAGAAACAGTTATAACAAACAAATGCCCCATACCTTTGAAGAAAACCATAATAGAATTTAAAGTATCTACTAAACTTCTATAACGAATAATTTCAAAAATAATTGCTATAAAGGTTGAAATCATCATTGCAACTGGCACATTCATTCTAATTGCAGTCGATGAAGCTGCTTGAACTTCTTCTATAGTAGTAAGCCCCATTAGAACCAAAATACTATCTAAAACACTACTAAAACCTAAAATCAATACCAAAGGTATCACTGGTAAAATTGCATAAATTTTAGGTGGTTTTTTTAATTCTTCTTTTTTGCCATCATGCTCCATTAATTCTTTTTCAACATCTTCACGATTAAATACAAAATTTTCTTTTTTGTCAAAATATTTTGAGCAAAAATAAAACGCAATGCCTACAGCTATGATAATTGGTATAGTTGCAGGTAATTGATAATGCACAAAATACACAGCTGGATCAATCTCAGCAGTTTTTGAAGCCAATATCACATTACCACTTCCTGGTCCATGATCTATATACTGACACACTGCGATAATCGAAAGCGCTGAAAGTTTAGAAACACCTGAACGCACTAAAATAGGATACATAGTTACCATAAGCAATAATGCCAAACCCGCATGAGAAGGTATAAAAAGCACTAAAAACTGGATAACAAAATAAGAAACTAACAATAAAACATATGGTGATTTAACCGCTTTTAATGGTTTTTCAAATACCTTAAATAAAGCATAACTTGCACCAACATGATCCATATAAGCTGAAAATCCTGCTATACACATAAGAGTAAGCCCAAGTCCTGCCAAAGTGCTTGACATTTTAGTATTTACTACTTGAAAAATATCAAAAATTCCAAGATGTAATGATTGTTTTTCATTAATAATAGGCGAAAGTCCAAAAATTCCTGCCAAAGCTAATAAAAATAAACCACTTAAAAGCAATGCCATATGGGCATTGATTTTTTTATAAAGCATAAAAACGAGTAAAAATACAGAGCATCCTGCAAAAAATAGACCTAACATATTTTATCCTTTATGTGCGATAACCTCTATTTCAATCTTAGCTCCTTTTGGAAGATCTTTTACCGCAAAAGCGCTTCTTGCCGGGTATGGAGCTGCAAAAAATTCAGAATAAATTTCATTAAAAGCTAGAAAATCATTAATATCTGCTAAAAAACAAGTAGTCTTTACAACATTGTTAAAATACAAATTATTTTCTTCCAAAATTGCTTTTATATTAAGTAAAGATTGTCTAGTTTGTTCTTTTATATCTTCACTTTCTATATTGCCACTTGCTGGATTTATAGGAAGTTGTCCTGAAATAAATAATAAACCATTTGCCTCTTTGTAAGCTGAATATGGTCCTATAGCCTTTGGATAGTTTGCCATGTTATCTCCTTTGTTAATATTTGATGTGTAAATAATATTATCACTAAGAAAATGAAATGTCAATATTTTTTTATCATAATAATAATTTTTTTTAATATTATGAAAGATTTACTCATTTGTGTGAAAATATTATGTAAAATATAATAAAAACAAAAAAAGGTAAATTTATAATGGATGAATTACAAAAAGAATTGTTTATCAAATTAACACAATTTTTAGGTCAAGTTCTTGGAGATAAATACGAAATAGTTTTTCATGTGATATCAGAAGAAGGTTCATACATAGCAGCTATTGCAAACAATCACATAAGCGGTAGAACTATAAATTCTCCTTTAACTTCATTTGCAAGCGAACTCATCCAGGAAAAAGAATATTTAACTAAAGATTTTTTATGTGATTATAAGGCAAAGGTTGGAAATTCTAAAATAGTAACTGGATCAACTTTTTTTATAAAAAATCACAATAAAATAGTTGGAATTTTATGTATAAATCACGATACCACAGAACTAAGAAGCGCTATAAGCAAGATCATAGAACTTGAAAAAATTAATGATTTTAGTGATTTATTAAATATAAATAATCAAAATAATATGAATTTGCAAAATATGAGTAATATAGAAACATTAAGTCACTCTATAGAAGATATTTTAGCCGAACATGTAAATTTAGATTATTTAAATTCAGGATACAATCTAAGCATAGAACAAAAAGATGAGATTATTAAAAATTTACACTCTAAAGGAATTTTTAATATCAAAGGAAGTATATCTATAGTCGCTAAATTCCTAAATATGTCAGAACCTAGCGTTTATAGATATCTACAAAAACTTAAAAAATAATTTAAAGCTAAAAATAAATTTTAGATAACACATATCCTACGATTGTCGCGCTAATAATTAAAACAAAACCTGGACGCAAATAAGAATGATTGATTACAAATTTACCTATTTTAGTTGTGCCTGTTCTATCAAACGATACACAAGCAATTTGATTTGCACCAGGAACTATAAAATCTCCACAAACACAAGGATAAAGCACTATAAGAATTTGAGGTGGAATTCCTAAACTAACACCCAAAGGCATTAAAGCTGCTACTGTCGCAGAAGGAGAAAAAATAACCATAGAAAAAGCAAATAAAATCAAACCAAATAAATATGGATAATCCTCCACAATATGTGATAAGGCATCACTAAAGAAAAGCTTATAAGCTTCAAAAAAAGTTCCAGTCATCCAAGCTACACCAAAAACTCCAACCACTCCAACAAGTCCTGATCTAAAAACAGAAGCTTCACCAAGTTTATTAGCAGGGACTTTGGCAAAAAGCATAATTAAACAAGCCGTTGCAAGCATAAGCATTTGGATTAAATTTGGAGTAGAAAGTCTTTCCATATCACCATTTGCAAGCTCATAATGAGGTAATAAATTTGTAAAAGTACCAAAGAAAATAATGGCTAAAATTCCTAAAGCAAAAATGTATAAAGATCTTTTGGCTTTAAAATCATTCTCACAATCTTGCTGTTGCGAATTTTCATTAATAAAATGATATTCACCTAAACGCACTTTTCTTTGAAATTCTTCATCTTGCTCAAGCTCTTTACCGCGTTTAAATACACTCAAACAAGCACAAAAAACTCCTATTAAAAAAGCAGGCAAACTAATCATTAAAATTTGCAATACTCCAACACCACTAAAAGCTAATATAGCTATCATAGTGGCAGTAGCTGCACTCATAGGAGAAGCTATCACACCAATACCCGCAGCTACAACCGAAGCAGACAAAGCACGCTCTGGCCTAATTTTAGCTTGAGCAGCCACTTCAGCAATCACTGGATAAATAGAAAATGCTACATAAGTAGTCCCGCAAAAAATAGTAAATAAAGCACAAATAAATGGACCCATAAAGCTAATAGCTTGAGGCTTTCTTTTAAGAATTTTCTCTGCTATTTTTACTAATAAATCAAGCCCGCCTGCACTTTGTAAAACACTCACGCAAGTAATTACAGCTAATATAATAAAAACAACATTTACAGGCAGCGAAGCTGGTTTCATTCCAAATACCAAAACCAAAATACACATACCAAGCCCACCTGCTACACCAAGTCCTATACCGCCATATCTACCACCTATAGCAATCATAGAAAATATAATAAAAAGTTCCAATAAAAAAATAATCTCCATTAGCTTCTTTCTACAAATTTTTCTTACATAAATTTAAAATTTTTTGAGCTTGTTCGATTTGCTCTAACACAGCTTTTGTCCCTGTACCACCATATGAATTTCTAGTATCTACACAAGTTTGTAAGGCAATAGCTTCATAGACATCTTCTTCAATGCTAGGCTCAAATTCACGCATTTGCTCTAAAGCAAGCTCTTCAATCATTTTTTGATGCTTAATGCAGTAATTTACCACCCCGCCTACAATCTCATGGGCTTTTCTAAATGGGATATTTTTTCTAACTAAATAATCAGCCATATCAGTAGCGTTTGAAAACCCTTTTGCTGCTGCTTTATACATATTATCAGCACAAATTTGCATTTTGGCTATCATTGGAGTTAAGATATTTAAACTACTCATAAGAGTATCCATAGAATCATAAACTTGAGCTTTATCCTCGCTCATATCAGTGTTATAAGCTAGTGGAATTGCTTTCATAATGGTAAGCATAGCCATGACATTTCCATACATCCTACCTGTTTTACCACGCATTTTTTCAGCTACATCTGGATTTTTCTTTTGAGGCATTATGCTTGAACCTGTGCAAAAATCGTCACTTAATTCTATAAATTTAAAATCTTGACTTGAAAAAATTATAAGTTCCTCACAAAAACGACTAAGATGCATAAAACACATCGCAGCAATAGCTGTAAATTCCACCATATGATCTCTATCACTTACACTATCAATGCTATTTTCAGTTGGCTTGCTAAATCCTAGCTCTAAAGCTGTAAAATGCCTGTCTATATTAAAAGTAGTTCCACCAAGCGCAGCTGCTCCTAAAGGACACTCATCCATTCTTTTATAAAGATCTTCAAAACGAGAAAAATCTCTATTTAGCATCCAAAAATATGCCATAATCCAATGAGAAAATAAAATAGGTTGAGCAGTTTGTAGGTGAGTATAACCTGGCATAATAGCTTTGATGTTTTTTTGAGCTTGATTGATGATTTCTTCTTGTAAAGTCAAAATTTGAGCCAAAACACTCTTAATCACTGCACGCATATGCATTTTAGAATCAAGCGTAGTTTGATCATTTCTACTTCTTGCAGTATGAAGCTTACCTCCTACACTCCCTACAATTTGGGTCATTCTTTTTTCAATTGCCATATGAATATCCTCATCAGCAATATCAAAAATAAATTCATTATTTTCTATTTCTTTTTTTACCTGATTTAAACCTTTTATGATGGTATTTGCATCATCTTTGCTTATGATTTTTTCCTTAGCAAGCATAGTAGCATGAACGATACTTCCTTGTATGTCAAAAGGAGCAAGTCTAGGTTCAACTAGCAAAGAAGCTGTGTATTCTTCAACAAGTTTATTTGTAGGTAAATCAAACCTACCACCCCATAATTTTTCTTTATGTGTTGGCATAAAATATCCTTAAAATAATCTAAATAAGGATATTTTATAATTTTTATAGTATTAATTACTTTAATTTTTATTTCTTTTAAAAATTTTTAAAAGAAATAAAGAAATTTTTTTCAAAAAACTCTTTTTAGAATTTTGTGATAAAAACTCTACCACATCTGTGCGTCCAAACATCACAGCAAAAGTAAATGGAGTCATACCTAAACCATTGTTTTCATCAATATTTGCTCCATATTTAACTAAAAGCTTACACATAGGCAAATACCCTTTAAAACACACCCCAGCTAAAGGAGTTTGCCCTTTATCATTTTTTTCATCTACATTGGCTCCATTTTCTAATAAAAATTTAGCACAATCATAAGAATTATGATAACTTGCAAGCATTAAAAGGCTATCACCTTTATGATTTTTTAAATTCACACTCAATCCAGTCTCTATCATAATCTTTAAATTTTGCAAATCATTTTTTCTTGCATAATCAAAAGCCATAGTACAAAGTTCTTGAATTCTTTGTTCTTCTTCATAAGTAAACATATTTTTCCTTTTATAATCTTTAGTTTGCCACTTTAAAAGTGGCAAGTAAAAACTACTTTTTCAAAGCTTTTTTAACACCATTTGCATACTCGGTTGAAATTTTTTCAAAATGATCTAATGCTCTTTGAATGATTTTTTCTTCTACTTTATCCATAGAAGCAGCGATATTGCTAAATAATTGCTCTTTTTGATTTTCACTCATTATATTAAATAAAGCTCTAGGTTGAGTATAAAAATCATCATCTAAAGGCGCATATCTTTGTGCAATATTATCAATTGCCAAATCAGGTTCTAAATAGCTTTTATCTTCTTTTGGACTATCATTATAACTATTTGGTTCATAATAAGCAAGACCATTTTTATAAGTATCAAAATTCATAGCTCCAGCAACATTATAAGTATTTACTTCGCTTTTAGCACGATTTATAGGAAGTAAATGATAATTAGTTCCTATGCGATATCTATGTGCATCAGGGTATGAAAAAATTCTAGCTTGAAGCATTTTATCAGGACTAAAACCTATACCTGGCACTATATTGCTTGGACTAAATGCAGCTTGCTCTACTTCATTAAAATAATTTTGCACATTTTTATTTAGCACTAATTCTCCTACATCAATCAAAGGAACAATACTATGAGGCCAAACTTTAGTTAAATCAAAAGGATTAAAACCTAGTTTTTCTACCTCATCTTCTTTTAAAACTTGAATTTGGAAAGTCCATTTTGGAAAATCTCCGTTTTCTATAGCTTCATATAAATCTCTTTGATGACTTTCTCTATCATTAGCTATAATTTTGGCTGATTCTTCATTGGTTAAATTTTTAATGCCTTGTTTAGTTTTAAAATGAAATTTAACCCAAAATCTTTCATTTTTATCATTAATCAAACTATAAGTATGACTACCAAAACCATGCATATGACGATAACTTGCAGGAATTCCTCTATCACTCATTAAGATGGTTACTTGATGTAAGCTTTCAGGACAGAGTGTCCAAAAATCCCAAGCAGCATTATTGCTTCTTAAATTACTTCTTGGATCTCTTTTTTGAGTATGGATAAAATCAGGGAATTTGTAAGCATCTCTTATAAAAAATGTAGGAGTGTTATTACCCACTAAATCCCAATTTCCTTCTTTAGTATAAAATTTAACCGCAAAACCACGCACATCGCGTTCTGCATCGGCTGCACCCATTTCACCTGCAACGGTTGAAAATCTTATAAATAAAGGTGTAGTTTCATCTAGTTGTAATACTTTAGCTTTAGTATATTTAGAAATATCTGCTGTGATTTTAAGCTCACCATATGCACCACTTCCTTTAGCATGAACAGTTCTTTCAGGAATTCTTTCTCTATTTTGATGGGCAAGTTTTTCAAGTAAAATATAATCTTGCATTAAAAGTGGCCCTTTAGCACCTGCGCTTAGTGAATTTTGATTATCAGCTACGATATTACCAAAATCATTAGTTAATTTTCTCATTTTATCTCCTTAAATAATAATTTTTATTATTTGATAAATTATATGCTTATAAAAATTAAAATAATATTAATTGATAAATATTATTATTTATTATGTTACATACTTGCAAAATTTATAAAAAATATAATTTTTTTATAAAAGATAAATTTTTAAGTGTAAATTTTTTATTTTGTATTAAAATTATTATTGAATTTACTACAAAATACAAAGGAAAGACTATGGACAAATACACTAAAGCTCACTACATAAAACTAGTCAAATTTTTAGCAGATACTTTAGGAAGAAATTATGAAATAGTTTTACATGATGTAAGCGAAGATGGTGCTAATATAGCAGAAATCGCAAACAATCACATCAGCAAAAGAACTATCAATTCTCCATTAACTGGTTTTGCAATGGAAATGATTAAAAATAAAATTTATCTTGAGCGTGATTACATCACCCACTATAAAACCTTAGATGAAAATTCAAAATCAATGAGCGGTTCAACTTTTTTCATCAAAAAAGATGAAAAATTAGAAGGTTTACTTTGTATCAATCACGACACTTCAGCTTTTAAAAAAATCTCTGATGAAATTTTAAATTTAGCCTGTATTTATGATGATCCCCATGGACAAGAAGAAAACAAAGAATATATAAGAATAAACCTAGAAGAACTTATAAAAGACATCACTGGAATGCACATAGATAATTTTAAAGCTAAAAGCTTAAAGCCAAAAGAAAAACAAAAAATCATCGCAAGCTTTTATGAAAAAGGTGTATTTAATGTCAAAGGGGTTATACCTAAAGTAGCCGAAATTTTAAGTATTTCTGAACCTAGCGTGTATAGATATTTACAAAAAATGAAATAAGAATATTTTAAAAAATTATATTTTTTGATACAATAACGCTCTTATTAAATATTAAAGAAGGAAAAATATGGCAGATGATGTGATGGATGAACAAGGCCAAGCCAAGAAAAAAGGTGGAAATGCCTTAGTTATTATTATCGTTGTATTTTTATTTGTATTTTTGCTAGTTATTATGGGAGCTATAGCTTATTTGATGTTTAGTGGAAATTCAGAAGAAAATCCTGCACCACAAGCTGAAGAACAAGCTCAACAACCAGCTCAAGTAACTAAAAAAGCAAATGCAGTAGCTCCACGAGGTAGTGATTATTCAAATATAGGAGTGATGTATCCTTTAGCACCTTTTACTTTAAATTTATTAAGTGATGGTGGTGCAAGATATGTAAAATGCACTATACAACTTGAACAAAATGTTGAAACACTTACCCCTGAACTTGATAAAAAAGTTGCTATTATAAGAGATATAATTATCAAAACCTTAACTTCAAAAACTTTTGAAGAAGTTAGCACTACAAAAGGTAAAGAAAGATTAAAAGATGAACTAACTGGCAAGATCAATGAAGTTTTAACTGATGGTTTTATCAAAAATATTTATTTTACTGACTTTGTTGTTTCTTAATGATTGGATGTGACATAGTCGTATGCTCTCGCATAGAAACCATTTACAATAAACACAAAACGCTTTTCTTGGATAAATTTTTATCCAAGCAAGAGCAAACTTATATTAAAAATACCAACACTTTAGCAGGATTTTGGGCTATAAAAGAAGCGGCTTCTAAAGCTTTAGGAGTAGGGATTTCAAAAGAATGTTCATTTTTTGACATTATTATCTTCAAAGATAAAAAAAATGCTCCTCATATTAAATTTTCTACAAAAGTTATGAAAGAATTTAATATAAAATCAGCAAGCGTAAGTATAGCTCATGATGGTGGATTTGCTATAGCTGTAGTTGCTATAGAGAAAAATTAAGCAAGGATTGACCTTGCTTTTTACATATAAAGGCCACCATTTACTTTTAAAATTTCACCAGTAATATAAGAAGAATGATCACTTAATAAAAATGCCACAGCTTGAGCTACTTCACTAGCATCTGCAAAGCGTTTTAATGGGATATTGTTAATATAATTTTGTTTAATCTCATCACTTAAAACTTCAGTCATATCGCTTTTTATAAAGCCTGGAGTGATACAATTATATCTTATATTTCTAGCTGCACCTTCTTTTGCAAAAGATTTTGTTAGAGCTATCATACCACCTTTACTAGCGCTATAATTTGTCTGACCTGCATTACCCATTTCTCCAACTATAGAAGCGATATTCACAACCGCTCCAAAACGCTTTTTACTCATAGTTTTTAAAGCTTCTCTGCATCCTAAGAAACTTGAATTTAAATTAGCATTGATTACATTTGAAAAATCTTGCATACTCATTCTAAGCGCTAATTTATCATTTGTAATACCTGCATTATTAACCAAATAACTAAGCTCACCATCACTTTCAACAATAGTAGCTACAGCACTTATAAATTCTTCTTCAATACTAGCATCAAATTTAATCACCGCTGCAGTGCCACCATTTTTTTCTATTTCTTCTTTTAAAGCATCAGCAAGTTCAGGTTTGCTTCTATAATTAATCCAAACTTTCAAACCATTACTTGCTAATTCTTTAGCTATTGCAGCACCTATACCTTTACTTGCACCTGTAATTAATACATTTTTTCCACTAAATTTCATTGATATTCCTTTCGATTAAAATAAAGCCTCATCCATTTGTTCTGGAATAGGTAAATTTAAAATTTTAAGCACACTAGGGGCTATATTGCTAAGTCCCATATTTTCTTTTAATTTTGTTACATTTTTTGCCTCGACAAAGGCAAAAACATCAAAAGTAGTATGGTTAGTTAGCATATTAAGTTCTTTATCTTTCATCTGCTCACAATTTCCATGATCAGAAGTAATGATAAAAGCATAATCATTTTCTCTTGCTACCTTAATCACTTCCCCTAAGCATTCATCTACACTTTCTACTGCCCTAATAGCAGCTTCAAAATCGCCAGTATGCCCTACCATATCGCCATTTGCAAAATTTACAACGATAAAATCCATACCATCTTTTATACCCTTAATCACCTCATTAGCAACTTCTTTGGCACTCATTTGAGGCTTTTGATCATAAGTTTTAACTTTTGGACTTGGAATTAAAACGCGTGTTTCATTGGCTTCTAATTCTTCTTTTCCTCCGTTAAAGAAAAAAGTCACATGGGCATATTTTTCAGTTTCTGCTACATGAAGTTGAGTTAAATTTGCCTTTGCAAGCACACTAGATAAAGTATTTTGTAATATTTCTTTTTCAAACATTACAGGTAGTTTAAATTTTTCATCATATAAACTCATAGTTATAGCATTTTTAAATACAACTTCTCTTTGAAATTCATTAAAATCATCTTGGGTTAAAGCTTGAACTAATTGACGCATTCTATCGTTTCTAAAATTGATAAAAACCAAACCATCTTCTTCTTTTAAACCATCAAATTCTTTACTAATAATAGGCATTAAAAATTCATCAGTGATATTTTGATCATATTTTTCTTGCATATATTTTATAAAATCATCGTAAATTACAGCATTTGCCAATAACGCATCATAGTATGATTTTATCCTTTCATAGCGCTTGTCTCTATCCATAGCATAAAATCTACCCGATAAAGAAGCTAAACAAATTTGATGATTTTTACAAAATTCATCAAGTTCTTTTATAAAATTTAAACCCGAATTTGGAGAACAATCTCTTCCATCAGTAATAGCATGAGCAAAAACTTGTTTGTTTGCATTTTTACAAATTTTTAAAAGCGCATTAAAATGTGAGTGCATAGAATGAACCCCGCCATCACTATAAAGACCTATAATGTGAATTCTTTTACATTTTTGCAAAAGCTCTTGTAAGGCTTGATTGTTTTTTAGCTCATCATTTTCTATAGCCTTATTTATCTTTACTAAATTTTGATAAATAATACGCCCACTACCTATACACATATGACCTACTTCACTATTTCCCATTTGACCTTCTGGTAAACCAACAGCTAAACCACTAGTTTTAATCAAAACATTAGGAGTATTTTTAAAAAGTTCATCATAAGTTGGTTTTTTAGCGTGAAAAAATGCATTATAATTATTATCTTGATTATAACCTATGCCATCTGTTATTATTAAAATACATTTTTGACTCATTTTTACTCTTTTTTATATTTTATTTATATGATTTTACTAAAATTATGCTTTTAAAAAACAAATACAAGGTTAAAATTTTGCTTTATCTTACAAACTACACTGATTATATGTTTTTTTCTTATATAAGCGTAAGAGCTGGATGTGCTTTTTTTATCGCTTTATTTTTAAGCTTATACATGATGCCTAAATTTATAAAATGGGCTCAAAATAAAAAAGCTAATCAACCTATTTACGAATACGCTCCACAATCACACAAGGCTAAATCTCACACCCCAACCATGGGCGGGCTTATTTTTATCTTTGCTACTATTATTGCAAGTATTTTATGTGCGGATTTAAATAATTTTTATGTTATTGTAGGTTTATTATGCTTAGTATTGTTTTGCACTATAGGTTTAGTAGATGATTTAGGTAAAATTCTTAAAAAAGACAACCACGCAGGGCTTAGTCCTAAAATGAAATTATTAAGTCAATTTGGTGCAGCTTTTGTTTGCGTTATCTTACTCTATGTAATGGATGTTAATACTGAATTTTATTTACCATTTTATAAATATGCTTTATTTGATGGTGGAATTTTTATGCTTGCTTTGTGGATTTTAGTCATCATTTCAAGCTCTAATGCTGTAAATTTAACCGATGGACTTGATGGACTTGCCACGGTTCCTTCTATTTTTTCACTTTTAAGCTTAGGAATATTTTTATATTTATGCGGTAATGCTATTTATAGTTCTTATTTATTTTTACCAAAAATTCAAGGCTTAGGAGAGCTTGTAGTAGTTAGCGCAGCACTAATTGGAGCTTTGATGGGATTTTTGTGGTATAACTGCTATCCAGCACAAGTATTTATGGGAGATAGTGGGAGTTTGAGTATTGGGGCATTTTTGGGCTATCTTGGCATAGTGAGTAAAAATGAAATTTTACTTATATTAATAGGATTTGTTTTTGTTTTAGAAACAATTTCAGTGATTTTACAAGTAGGAAGTTTTAAAATTTTTAACAAAAGAGTTTTTAAAATGGCACCCATCCATCATCATTTTGAAAAAGTAGGCTGGGTGGAAAATAAAATTATCGTTCGCTTTTGGATGATAGCTTTACTTGCAAATATCATCGCATTAATCAGTATAAAGTTAAGATAATGAAAATTTCACTCTTTGGATACGGTAAGACTACTAAGGCTTTTGCACAGCGTTTTGGTAATTGCGATATTTATGATGATCATTTTACAAGCATTAGTAAAGATGAATTTGGAAATACTCTTTTACCACCACAAGAATTTAATCCTTTAAAAAGTGATTTAGAAATTCCAAGTCCTGGATTTCCCAATGATCATTTCCTAATAAAAAATGCAAAAAATTTAAGTAGTGAGTATGATTTTTTTTATGATGCGATGCCAAAAAGTGTTTGGATAAGTGGAACTAATGGAAAAACCACTACCACTCAAATGTCATATCATCTTTTAAAACATATCAACGCTCAAATGGGAGCTAATATAGGAATTCCACTTGCAACAATGGATGCAAATGCAAATTTATGGATACTTGAAAGCTCATCTTTTTCACTTTTTTATACTAAGCTAGCCAAGCCTGAAATTTATGCACTTTTGCCCATTACACCTGATCATCTTTCATGGCATAAAGATTTCAAGTCCTATGAAAATGCAAAATTAAGCGTTTTAGATAGAATGAATGAAAATGATGTGGCAATTTTGCCTAAAAAATATGAAAACTATCCAACTAGTGCTTATATTATAAGTTATGAAGATGAATACGAGCTTGCTAAAAAAATGGAAATTGACATAAAAAAAGTTCATTTTAAAACTCCTTTTTTACTAGATGCCATCATAGCTTTAAGCATAGAAAAAATCATTCTTGATAGATGCTCATATGAATTTTTAAATGAATTTGAAATTGAAAAAAATAAACTTGAAGAAATTTATGATTATCAAAATAGGCTTTGGGTTAATGATACCAAAGCTACCAATATAGATGCGAGCTTAGCAGCACTCAAACGCTATAAAGATAAAAAAATTCATCTTATCTTAGGGGGAGATGATAAAGGAGTTGATCTTAGCTCTTTGTTTGAATTTATGAAAACTTTAAATATCACAATTTATGCCATAGGATCTAATACAAATAAAATCATCAATCTTGCACAAAATGCAAATTTACAAGCATATTCTTGTGAATTTTTACACATTGGAGTTACAAAAATTCATGAAAGATTAAAAATGGATGAAGTAGCGCTTTTAAGTCCAGCTTGTGCCAGTTTAGATCAATTTTCTTCTTATCAAGAGCGCGGAGATGAATTTAAAAAATGCATAGCTAAATTGCATTAAAGTTCTTTTTGAATTTGTTGTATTAAAAAATTGCAAAAATTTACAAATTTTTCATTTAACTCTTTATTTTTATGATAAATTAAAAAAAGCTCTCTTGAAATCTTAAAATTTTTTAATCTTACTTGAAATAATTTTTGACTTTCAAGTTCTTCTTTAACACTAAATTTAGGCAAAACCGCTAAAAAATTTCCTTTTTTAACTAATTCTTTAATCATAGCTGTGGAATTTAATTCATAAATTAAATTCAATTTTACATTTTTAGGCAAAGCATTTAAAAAAACTTCTTTTGCTCCAGAACCTTTTTCCCTACTAAGCCATTTGTGATTTTGCAACTCATCGATAAAAAATTCTTTATCTAATTTTTCTTTACTTACTACTATAAGCTCATCATCACAAATTTTTATTTTTTTTAAATCTTTATCTTTGCATATACCTTCGATAATACCAAGATCAATTTCATTTTCCAAAACATCTTTAATGATATTTTTACTATTAGCTATCATGATATCTAATTTTATATGATCTTCTTTATCATTTAACACACCACATAGCAAATACACTCCAACATTTTGACTCACTTTCATTTTTAATTCATAATGCGTTTGATCTTGCATTTGCTTTTGGATACGCTCAAAGTCCAAAACCAAAGGTGAAATTTGTTTTAAAAAAAATTTACCCTTTTCATTAAGGGTTAAAAACTTAGCATTTCTATCAAACAATTTGACATTTAAACTTTTCTCAAGCTCAAAAATAGCCAAAGAAAGTGCAGCTTGGGTTATATTTAATTCTTTAGCACAAGCTCTTAAATTTAAATTTTTACTAAGAGCTTGAAAATATTTGAGTTGTTTAAAAGTCATTTTTATCCTTTTTTGATAAATATTTTTTATCATTATATCAAATAAAATTAATTTTTCTAATCAATCAAAACCAGCTACAATTGCACAAAAATTTAAAGGAAATTTATGCACAATAGAAGAAAAAACCTTTATAAAGGTAGGAAATTTGAAAGCATTATGCTTTTAATTGTTTTAGCATTTTGTTCATATGCTGTATCTGAACTTGCAGTTTTTAAAAGTTTTGGAATTTCTGCTTTGATTATCGCTGTATCTCTTGGAGCTATGATAGGTAATTTTGCTCATCAAAACACTACTTTACTTAAAAAAACAGGAGTATTAAACATAGCTACAAAACAAATTTTAAGATTAGGGATCATCCTTTATGGTTTTAGAATCACTTTTCATGATATAGAAAAAGTTGGACTAAATGGAATAAGCGTAGCTTTGATTATAGTATTTTCAACATTTTTCATAGGACTTTTACTTGGAAAGCTTTTTAAACTTGATCTTAAAGAAAGTATGCTAATAAGCAGTGGCTCTAGTATATGCGGTGCAGCTGCGGTTATGGCTAGCGAGAGCATAGTCAAAGGCGGACCTGATAGAGTTGGGGTAGCAATTTGTACTGTGGTTGTTTTTGGGACTTTGGGAATGTTTTTATTTCCAATTGCTTGGAATTTAGGATGGTTTAATTTCTTTGATATCAATCAAATGGGATATTTTATGGGAGCTACCTTACACGAAGTTGCTCATGCAGTAGCAGCAGGTGAAGCTATAAAAGCTGGAGATGGTGCTGTGATTGAAAAAATGATTAGAGTTTTAATGCTAGTGCCATTTTTGATTTTCCTAGCTATATTTTCATTGAAATTTTTAAACAAAAATGGAGAAAAAGTAACTATTAAAGATAATATCCCATATTTTGCACTATGGTTTTTAATAGCAAGCGGAGTTAGCTCTTTAAATATTTTAAATACTGAATTTGCATTAACTTATGTAAAACCAAGCATAGCATTTATCGATACACTTTTACTTTCTATAGCTATGGTAGCCTTAGGAGTAAATATCCACAGAAGCGTGATTTTAAAAGCAGGTCTTAAACCATTTGCTATGGCTTTAATTTTATTTGTATGGTTAATTGCTTCAGGGATAATTCTAGTTAAAGTTTTAATGTAATTTCCTAGTTTTAAAACTAGGAAATTTTAATTTTGTGCTTTTTGAGCTATCAAAACACCTTCTATTATTTTTTTAATATCTCCATCTAATATATTATCAACTTGTGAGTAAGCTTCATTAGAGCGAGTATCTTTTACTTGCTGATATGGAAAAAGCACATAAGATCTTATTTGGTGTCCCCATCCTATCTCACTTTTTTCGCTAGAATTTGCTTCATCTTGTTGTTTCATCAATTCTAATTCATAAAGTCTTGATTTTAGCATTTTAAAGGCTGTGGCTTTATTTTTATGTTGGCTTCTATCATTTTGGCATTGCACTACTATACCACTTGGCATATGAGTTATACGCACTGCTGATTCTGTTTTATTTACATGCTGACCACCAGCTCCACTAGCTCTATAATAATCTATTCTTATATCTTTTTCTTCTATTTCTATTTCTATATCATCATCAAGCTCAGGACTTACCATAACACTTGAAAAGCTAGTATGACGACGACCAGCACTATCAAAAGGAGATGTTCTTACGAGACGATGAATTCCATTTTCAGCCTTTAAATATCCATAAGCATTTTCACCTTTTACTAAAAAACTTACATCTTTTAATCCCGCTTCTTCACCTTCTTGAAAATCAAGTGTTTCTACTTTAAAACCTTCTCTTTCACAAAATCTTAAATACATTCTATAAAGCATACTAGCCCAGTCGTTACTTTCTGTTCCACCAGCTCCTGGATGGATAGAAACTATGGCATTTTTATTATCATTTTCACCGCTTAAAAGCATAGAAATTTCAAGACTTACTATAAGCTCTTCTAAATTTGAAGCATCGTTAAATAAAGCTTCTATAGTATCTAAATCATTTTCACTATTTGCAAGATCAAAAAGCTCGCTTGCATCATTTAATGCATTATTTGCATTATCATAATTTTTAAGTAAATTTGAAATTTTAGTTTTTTCTTTTCCTATAATACCAGCTTGTTTCACATCACTCCAAAAAGAAGGAGAATTTTCAAGACTTTCTATCTCTTGTAATCTTTCTTTAATTTCTTCAGGTTTTATGATAGAAGCGATGTTGCCTACTTTATTTTTAAGTTTTTTTAAAAGTTCGCTATATTCGTAATTATCCATTAAAAATTCTTTCTAATTTTTGTTATAATTATAAATTGTAATTTTAGCAAACTTTCAAATGGAATTGATTTATTTTTTCTTAAATTCTTTTTTTAGCTTACGAATTTCAAATAGCAACTTTATATACCCCCCCCCATACCAAGTTTTATTGGCTTTTATAAGCGCTTGTCCTAGTTTGTAAGTTAAACATTCTTTTTCTTTTAAAGCTTCTTTATAATCAGGATAGTTTTTTAATGGAGGTAATTTTAAAGATGGATCTTTTTTTATTTTTGCTTTATATATTTTTTGTTCTTGATTGTGAGTTAATATAGTTGATATTATATATATTGGCATACATAGTATGCCAAATATACTTTTTGAATTTATTATTAAAGTTTGACCTAGTTTATAAGAAAGTTGATTTTGAATTCTAGCCTTTGCTATGCCATGTTTAGTTTGGAAAGATAGTAAATTATAACTATTCTTTAAATTTAAATATTCTAATAAAAAATTGGAATCTTTATTATACTCTTCTATTATTGATTTATATAATTTTAGCGGTGGAATTAAATAATTAAAATCATATGTATATTTATAATCTTTTGAATATATTGATTTTGTATTTATATCATGATTTTTCATTAGTAAAAATCCTACTATATCGATAAAATATATTGTATTTGGATTAAAATATTTTTTAATTTCGGCATGAGTATTTTCAGTTAACGGCAAGTCTGTATCATTAAGTTTTATGTAAGTATTTTCATCTATAATAAAATCTTCGTGTAAATCATAAAATCTATCCATGGAAATAGCTGCTTTGATAATTGTTTTATCTTCATTTTTTAAAACTATACTAGAATAATTTGCAATCATTTGTTCTGCTGTTTTAGAGTTTGTTTTTGTAAAACAATGAATTCCCAATATCTTATAATTTTTTAAATTGCCTGGAAATTTGAAAATATCTTTCTTGTTTAGTCTGACTACATTTTCTAGTGTTAAAAAATTTTTATGAGTTAATTCTGTAAAATTTGTATTGCTAATCATATGATCTTTTTGTAATTTAAATATTATGCTATCGATGTTATTATAGGTATTTTGCGATATATTTGTTTTAAATAAACATAAATTATCAGCAATATTTTTACCTAATTCATACATTATACTTGGGATTGGATGCCAAGTATCTTGAACATCCATAAAAAATTTCATTAAATTATTTTCTATATAAAATTTTTGCATATCTATAATATTAAACTTATATTTTAGTGTCAATTGTCTGTATTTGTTATTAATATCTTCAAAATTTACAGCCAATTCTTTATATTCAGTAGATTTTGAATATAAAGGATTAAATGGTAAGATTAATATTAAAATTTTTGTATTTATGTAAGAAAGATGACTAAATAAAATTTCTATATTGTTTAATATTTTTAAATAGTTCATCCCGCTTCTACTGACTAAATTTATATCAACTATATTCGACTCTAATATGATTAGATTTGCTTTTTTAATTATATTCTTATTTTTTATTAAATTATAAATTTGAAATGATGAGCCACAACCACCTTTGGATAAATTTATTAAATTAATATTTTTTTGAGACAATCCAGCTCTTAATCTATTTGGCATTAGTGAGTTGCTGGCGCCTAACAAAACAATTGTATTCATCATAATTCCTTTTTAATATAAATTATATATAATATTTTATTAAAATAAAAGGAGATTATTTTTATGGATAACAAAATTCAACATATACTAATTAGCACATTAATAAATTTATCTGATATATATGAGGTGAATGAATTAAAAAATGTCAGTTTAGAAACTAAATTATATAGTGGTCTTGGTGGTTGTTTAGATTCCCTAGCTTTAGTTAGCTTAATATCTGATTTAGAAAGTATTTTGAGCGAAGAGTTTAATAAAGAGATTATTTTAGCGGATGAAAAAATGATGAGTTCTAGAAATTCTCCATTTAAAGATGTTAAAACATTAGCTGAATTTATAGAAAAAAAATTACAAGAACAATAATGCAAAAAATAATTATAATTACTGGAACTAGAAAAGGCATAGGAAAAGAACTTAGTGAGTACTATTTAAATAATAATCATATAGTTTGTGGATGTTCAAGAGGAAAATCTAGTATAGAACATAAAGATTATAGACATTTTGAATTAGATGTTTGTGATGAAAAACTTGTAGTAAATATGATTAGAAATATTAAAAAAGAATTTGGAAAAATAGATATTTTAATCAATAATGCTGGTATTGCTTCTATGAATCATATATTAACAACGCCGCTAAAAACTCTGCAAAATATTTTTAATACAAATGTTTTTGGTAGTTTTTTATTTATTAGAGAAGTAGCTAAAATTATGAGTCAAACTTATAAAAAAGAAACTATTTCTATGCCGTATAGAATAGTAAATTTTAGCACAGTAGCAGCACCTTTAAGATTAGAAGGAGAAGCTATATATGCAGCATCTAAAGCAGCAATTTGTAATTTAACTCAAGTTTGTGCAAAAGAATTAAGTTCTTTTGGAATAACTTGTAATGCTATAGGACCAACTCCAGTTCCAACTGACTTGATAAAAAATGTTCCAGAAAATAAAATACAAGATTTGTTAAATCAACAAGCTATAAAAAGATTTGGAAATTTTAATGATGTAGTTAATACAATTAATTTTTTTATAGATGAAAAAAGTGATTTTATAACAGGACAAATAATATATTTAGGCGGAGTAAATGCATAATTTTAAAAATATTTTTTTAAGAAAAATATTTTCAAATAAAGATAATAATGCTTTGATTTATGAAAATATTATATATACTTATTCGCAATTAAGTGAAAATGTTCTTAAAAATATAAATTTATTAAATTCTACTACTGCTAATATAATCGGCATTATAGGTGATTACGATTTTGAAAGTATAAGTTTATTGTTAGCTTGTATAGAATTAAATAAAATAATAATACCGTTTGTAGATAAAAAAGAAATAGAAAATAAACTTAAAGAAGTTAGATGCGATCTTGTATTTAATAATGGAGAAATTATTTTAAAAAATGATGATAGCATAAACCATCCTTTAGTAGATAGATTAATTAAAGAAAATAAACCAGGTTTAATTTTATTTTCTAGTGGAAGCACTGGAAAACCTAAAGCAATAATTCATGATTTAGATAAAATTACATCTTCGTATTTAAATAAAAAAACAAAAAATATTAATATTTTGCTTTTTTTAATGTTTGATCATATAGGTGGATTAAATACTCTTTTTAATTGTCTTAGTATGAATGCTTGCGGAGTAGCTATTAAAGATAGAAAGAATGTAGAATATTTAGCTGAAAATATAGAAAAATATAAGATATCGTTATTACCAGCTTCTCCTTCTTTATTAAGTTTAATGCTAGCTTTTAATGTTATGAATAATTATGATTTTAGTTCTTTAAGATTGATTACTTATGGAACAGAAAAAATGCCAGAGACATTACTTGATAAATTAAAACAAGAATTTCCAAAAGTAAAATTTCATCAAACATTTGGCACTAGTGAAGTTGGTATAACTCAAACTAAAAGCTATAAAGATTTTATTAAATTAGAAAATGTTGAATATAAAATCATAGAAGGTGAATTATATCTTAAAAGCAATACTCAAAGTTTGGGTTATTTAAATGCTGATAATTCTGTTTTTACAGATGATGGATATTTTGCTAGCGGAGATTTAGTTGAAGTAATAAATGAAAATGGTGAAGAATATATTAAAATTGTAGGAAGAAACAAAGAAATTATAAATGTTGGTGGAGAAAAAGTTTTACCTCAAGAAGTTGAAGGTATTATTTTTCAAATTCCTTTCATACAAGATTGTTTAGTATATGGACAAAGTAATCCACTAACTGGACAAAGTGTATGCTTAAAGGTTGTTTTAACTAAAGAAAAAAATATAAATTCTTTAGAGCTTAAAAAAGAAATTAGACTCTTTTGCAAAGATAAATTAGCTTCATATAAAATTCCAACAAAAGTTGATATAGTAGAAAGTTTAGAAGTTAGTGAAAGATTTAAAAAAGTGAGAAAGTAATATATTTACCCATCTGTATTATTTGTAATCATCCATAAATAATCTCTCTAATTTTTGATATAATCATAAATTGTAATTTTAGCAAAAAAATAAAATTTAAAGTGATAAAAATGCCAAAACTTTTTTTAATGTCTTTAGGGTGTAATAAAAATTTAGTAGATAGCGAGATAATGCTTGGGAGATTAAGCAATTATGAAATTTGTGATGAGCCAAGCATTGCTGATGTTTTGATAGTAAATACTTGTGGTTTTATAGAAAGTGCTAAAAAAGAAAGCATAGAAGCTATTTTAAATTTACATGAGCAAAGAAAAAAAGATTCTTTATTGGTTGTAACTGGCTGTTTAATGCAGCGTTATAAAGAAGAATTGATGAAAGAATTGCCTGAAGTAGATTTGTTTAGTGGTGTGGGTGATTATGAAAAAATAGATGAAATGATACTTAAAAAAACTAATGTTTTTTCAAATTCTACTTATTTGCAAGATGCAAACACAAAGCGTGTCATAACAGGATCAAATTATCATGCATTTATAAAAATATCTGAAGGCTGTAATCAAAAATGCTCATTTTGTGCTATACCAACCTTTAAAGGTAAATTAAAATCTAGATCCTTAGAAAGCATAGTAAATGAAGTTAAAACTCTTGTTGATAAAGGTTATAAAGATTTTTCTTTCATCGCTCAAGATAGTAGTTCTTATATGCTTGATCTTGGTATTAAAGATGGACTTATAAAACTTATAGATGCTATTGAAAATGTCAAAGGTATAAAAGCGGCTAGAATTTTATATCTTTATCCAACTAGTACCACTAAAGCTTTGATAGAAAAGATTATAAATTCTAAAATTTTTGTAAATTATTTTGATATGCCTTTACAGCATATAAGCGATAAAATGCTTAAAATTATGAAAAGAGGAAGTGATAAAAAGAGGCTTTTAGAGCTTTTAAATTTAATGAAAAATGCAAAAGATTCTTTTTTAAGAACAGGTTTTATAGTTGGCCATCCAGGCGAGAGTAATGAAGATTTTAACGAACTTTGTGAGTTTTTAAAAGAATTTAAATTTGATAGGATTAGCGTTTTTGCTTATTCTAAAGAAGAAGATACTGTTGCTTTTGATATGGAGCAAGTTCCAAGTAAGATTATAAATTCTAGATTAAAAGTTATAGAAAAAATAGTAGATGAAGCTATAGAGCAAAGTTTAAATAAACAAATAGGTAAAAAAATTAATGCATTTTGCGAAGGTCAAAGTAGCGAAGGGGAATTTTTTATAGCAGCTAAGGATATTTGCTGGGATAGAAATATAGATGGAGAAATTCTCATAAATGAAAGTGAATGTGGTGATTTGATAATGGGTGAACTTTATGAGTGTGAAGTGCTTGAAAGTGTAGATAAAAAGCTTATTGCTAAGACTTTGAAAAAGGTTGATAAATAATTAGTTTGTGAATTAAAATGTTTATAGATGATAAATATTTAAATTTATTAAAAAATGAAAAAAATTTATTAGCTTTTTCTCATGGAAGTGATTCTAGTGCTTTGTTTTTTATGCTTTTAGAGCAAAATATAGAATTTAATCTTGCTTTGATAAATTATAAAACTCGTTTAAGTAGTGATATAGAAGAGCAAAGTGCTAAAGAATTGGCAAAAAAATATAATAAAAAAATTTATATAAAAATAGCACCTAAAATAGAAAAAAATTTTGAAGCAAATGCAAGAGTTGTGCGTTATGAATTTTTTGATGAAATTTGTTTTAAATATGGATATAAAAATTTGATTTTAGCGCATAATTTAAATGATAAATTTGAGTGGTTTTTAATGCAATTTAGCAAAGGTGCTGGACTTTTTGAGCTTTTAGGTTTTAAGGATATTGAAAAAAGGAAAAATTTTACTATAGTTAGACCTTTAATAGAAACTTCAAAAAAAGAAATTTTAAAATTTTTAGATGATAAAAAAATCAAATATTTTCACGATGAAAGCAATGATAATGAGAAATATTTTAGAAATCATATAAGAATTAATTATGCAAATGAATTTTTGCTTAAATTTGAAAAAGGTATAAAAAATAGTTTTAAATACTTGCAAAATGATTTATCGTTTTTTGATGATAATTTTAAAATCTTTCATGGAATTTACATATGTTTAAAACAAGAAAATATCATTGCTAAATGCTTTAAACATTTAGGAATACTTTTAAGCACCAAACAACGCCAAGAAGCTTTAAAACACGATGGAGTAATTTCTCATAAAATAGCCATAGTTTATATGTATGATAAAGCTTTAATTTTTCCTTTTATTAAGTGTGAAAAAATTCCAAAAGAATTTAGAGAAAATTGCAGAAAAATGAAAATTCCAAAATTACTAAGAGCATTTTGCTTTTTAAAAGATATTAGTTTAAAAGAATTAAACCAAGCGTTGGATTCATTTTAATTCTTCATTATTATCTTGAGCTGCATAAACAAGTTCTTTAAAGCATTTTTTACATTTATATAATGCATTAAGATATTTAATTTTAATATGTATTCCATAATCTACTTTATGAGTGAAATTTTCACATCCACACACATAATCAAATATTTTTTCTTCAACAATATTTTTCTTTTCTTCTATTTTTAAATTACTTTTTTTCCATATATTTATCATCATATCATGTTCTACAATATGCTCTAATAACCATATCGAAACTATTTCATATAATCTTTCTTTTAAATCATTAGTGGTATTACATTCATTTAACAAAACACTCATTTCTTTAATAATTTTTTTATGCATAGCTTTGTGTTCTAGTAAATATGGATAATTTATAGAAGACATGTAATCTTCTTCATCTTTAAAATGTATTTTCATATAATCAAAAAATTCAGTTAGCAATTCTTTAATTTCTATTTTATATATATGTCTATTTAGTAGTTTAGCTGCTTTATTTGCTAGGTCAAAAAGAGTTTGATGTTGTAAATCTATATTGGGTTCATCTATGCTAAATTTATCACTCCATATAGGAAATGTATCCATCCTATAACTCTACCAATTCTTTTTTACATATTTTGCAAATATATTTTTTTCCATTACATATTGTTAAATGCACATCATAAGGAATTTTATGATTTTTACAATCACAAACATAAATAATATGCTGATTAGAATCTTTTTTACTTGTATTGTCTATTTCTAGCTGATAACTTCGATTTTGTTCTTCGTATCGATGATATTTCATATCTTCTGTCAAAATATGCTCTACAAGCCATTTTTCAATAATAATATTTAATTTTTCTTTTAAATCATTAATTGTTTTTATATTTTTAACCAAATCAATCAAAGAAGAAGTGATTTCTTTATGAATTTTTTTATGCTGAGTTAAATCTGGATAGCCTATTGCTTCCATATATTCTTCTTCATATTTAAAATGAATTTTTATATACTCAAAAAGCTCAATTAAAACAAGTTTTATATCAGATACACTTACATGGCGATCTACCATAAAATAAGCTTTTTGTGCAATCTCAAATAAATTCTTATGTTGCTTATCTATAGTTTCATTATCAACACTATATTCGTTTGACCACTTTATCATAAAAAATTCTTTTAATAATAATATTTTATTATCTATTAGTTTAAATAATAAAATTGTATTATATGAATTTTTATATAAAAAAATTTTTAAATATTTATTTAATTAATATTATTCTAAATTCAAAATTTCATAAAATAATTCTTTTGCCTTTGTTTCTAAAAAATCTTTAAATTCTAAAGTCGTAGCTTCACTTCGCATGATAAGATATGGACTTGTATTTGAAGCACGCAAAAGCACCCATCCATCTTTAAAAATAATTCTTATTCCATCAATTTCATTGCACTCAAGCACATTTTCAAAGGCATTGGCTTTTACTTTTTCTTTAAATTTTTCTATGATTTTAAATTTGTTTTCTTCACTTACTTTTAGTTTTATTTCTTCACTAGAATATAATTTTGGTAATTGATTAAGCATTGTTTGGAAATCATAATTTTTAGCTAAAAGTTCTAAGGTTCTTAAAAATGCATAAATTCCATCATCATAACCAAAATATCTATCTTTAAAGAAAATATGCCCACTAAGTTCTGCTGCTAGGTCAATATTATACTCTTTCATCATTGCTTTGATGTTAGAATGTCCTGTTTTACCCATCATAATAAAACCAAATTTAGCTACCTCATCAAAAAGATTTTTAGAGCATTTAACCTCGCCCAAAACCCTAGGATTGTCAATATTTTTAGCAAATAAATAACAAAGTTCATCTCCTTTAAACACATAATCTTTACTAGCTACTACCAAACGATCTCCATCTCCATCAAAAGCAAAGCCCATCTTGGCATTTTCATCTTCTTTTAAAGCATTTTGTAGTGCGTGTAAATTTTCAATTTCTGTTGGATCAGGAGCGTGATTTGGGAAATTTCCATCTGGATTTTCAAACAAAATTTGCGCATTTAAACCTAATTTTTCTACTAAAGGCTTTATAATCACACCAGTAGCTCCATTAGCACAATCTATGATGATTTTTTCTTTATAGTTTTTCAAATGATCAAATTGCTTAGCCAAAAAATCTATATACAAATTTTTTACATCATATTTTTCGCATGTAAAATTATCTTCTATTGTTAAATTTAAATATTCTTGCACTTTCTTAGAAAGAGCTTTTAAATTCTCTCCAAAAAAACTTTGTTTTTGTATGGTAATTTTAAAACCATTATATTCTTTAGGATTATGAGAACCTGTTATCATAATATTTGCATCAAAAATCTCATCAAAAAACAAACTAAAATACCCAACAGGAGTTGGCGCCAAACCTATGTCAAAAATTTGCAAATTGGCCTTGTTTAATCCACTTACTAAATAATTAAAAAGTTCATTGGCACTATATCTTGCATCATATCCTATGCTAACTTTTTTGCAATTTTTCTCTTTCATAACTAAACCTAAAACATAGCCTATAGCCTTAACACTTTTTTCATTTAATTCACTTGGAAAAAGCCCTCTGATGTCGTATTCTCTAAAAATTAAATCTAACATTTTATTTCCTTTTATTTTTGTTTTTTTAATTCTAATTTGGCTTGTTTGATAGAATTTTCTATATTATCATTTTCATTGGATAAACAAAGTTTGATTTCTAATTTAACGCGTTGTTCTTTGAATTCAAAATCATATTTTTGCACAAAATTTTCAAGCATTTGTAATTTACTTTGTATAAAAGCTACATTTTCATTTTCAAACACGATGATAAAATAATCCTTATCATCTTTAAAAATTCTAGCATGTAGTGCTTTTTTTAAAATTTTTGCAAAAGAATGCAAAATATATTCTTGCGCAAAAATGCCATTTTGATGATAAATTTCATTAAGATTTTTAAGTTCAATCACTGCTAAATGAAAATTTTCAAGTCCTTGAGAATATCTTCTTAACGCTTTTAAATTAGGTAAATTTGTAAGAGTGTCAAAAAAAGCTATTTTATAGGCTTTGTAAGCTAAAAATACTATAAAAACCAAAGAAGCAAATTCATAATATCCTAAATCAATATTATTATAAAACAAAAACTGCACACTTAAGCCCATATAAGCTAGTAAAAAATGAAAATCATTGTTTTTCAAATAAGAAAACAATAAAAACAAAAATCCTACCCAAAAAACGCAAAAACTAAGCTCGCTAATAGGTTTAAAAAAATACGAAGGAAAATTGAAAATTTCACTTGCTATATTTGCGTTAAAATTTGTATTTGTACTAAGTAAAAAAGCAAGCAAAATCATAAAAGCTATATAAGCAATTTTAACCAAATTTATCTTTTCAAATACAAGTTTGCTATCTTGTAAAAAGACAAAAAGCACAAAAGAAAATGGTAAAAATATAGAAATAAACAAATGTGCTTGGTATTCACTAGCTACCAAAGATAAAGCCCTAGCACATAAAATCAACAAAAGCAAGAAAAAAATTTTATTTTGCTTGAAAAAATAAGCTAAAAATAAAGCTAAAATATTTAATACTAAAGTAACACTTGGAAGAGTTTTTAATAGCAAATAAGAAAAATCCAAAACAATAAACCTTTTTTTGTTAAAATTATAGCAAAAATATTGCAAGGATATTAATGGTAGAAGTTAAAAATCTTACGATGCGTTTTGCAAATCAACTTTTATTTGAAGATGTAAATTTAAAATTAAATCGTGGTGAAAGATATGGACTTATAGGAGCAAACGGCGCAGGAAAATCAACCTTTTTAAAAATTCTCTCAGGCCAAATAGAATCAAGTAGTGGAGAAATTTGTATAGATCCAAATTTAAAAATCGCTGTTTTAGGTCAAGATCAATTTGCCTTTGAAAATTACACTATAAAAGATGCGGTAATGTGTGCAAATAAAAGATTATACGATGCACTAAAAGAAAAAGAAAAACTTTATATGAGCGAAGAATTTACCGATGAAATCAATGATAGATTAAGCGAACTTGAAATTATCACAGCAGAAGAGGATCCAAACTATGATTGTGAGCTTAGATGTGAAAAAATTTTAAGCTCTTTAAATATCAAAGATTTTAACGCCTTAATGAGTACCTTGCAAAGTGCTGACAAATTTAAGGTATTACTAGCTCAAGTTTTATTTTTAGGTGCGGATATTTTATTTTTAGATGAGCCTACAAATAACCTTGATTTAGAAGCAATTTCTTGGCTTGAAAATGAACTTTTAAGACATGAAGGAACCTTAGTAGTAATCAGCCACGATAGGCATTTTTTAAATAAAGTTTGCACAAGAATTTTAGATGTTGATTTTAAACAAATACGCGATTTTGCAGGAAATTATGATGATTGGTATATGGCCTCAACCTTGCTTGCTAAACAAGCTGAACTCAAACGCGATAAAACTCTAAAAGAAAGAGAAGAGCTAGAAAATTTCATACGCCGTTTTAGTGCAAACGCATCAAAGGCTAAACAAGCTACAAGCAGGGCCAAAGCTTTAGAAAAACTTGAACTAGAAGAAATTAAAACCTCAAGTAGGCGTGATCCTAGCATAGTTTTTAGAACCAACAGGGAGATAGGAAATGAAGTTTTAGAATTAAAAGGTATCAGTAAAACTTATGATAAAGTTTTGTTTGAAAATTTAAATTTAAAACTTGAAAAAGGAGATAAAATAGCATTAATCGGAGCAAATGGTGTAGGCAAAAGCACTTTAGCTAAAATCATTGCTTCAAAATTAGAACCTGATAATGGTCATATACATCTAGGTGCTACCATAGAAATGGGATATTTTGCCCAAGATACTACTAATTTAATCAATGAAGATTTAAAGCTTTATGAGTGGCTAATGAGTGAAAAATTTAAAGATTTAGATGAAATTCGTAAATGTCTTGGAAGAATGCTTTTTAGCGGAAGTGATCAAGAAAAAAAAGCTTTGAGTTTAAGTGGGGGTGAAAAACACCGCTTAATGCTTTCAAAACTTATGCTAGAGCGTGGGAATTTCTTGCTTTTAGATGAACCAAATAACCATTTGGATTTAGAAAGCATTATAGCACTAGGTGAAGCTTTGTATAATTTTAAAGGTTGTGTAATTTGCATAAGTCACGATAGAGAATTAATCAGTGCCTTTGCAAATAGAATTTGGCTTTTAGAAGATGGAAAATTGACAGATTTTAAAGGAAGTTATGATGAATTTTTAGGAGGTTTAGAATGAATTCATTTCAAATAAAATACGCAGCAGGTTTTGGACATTTTACACAAAATCATAAAGGATTTGGACCTACAATTTATGTTGAAGAGAGTGTTGATTTTCAAAGTGAAAAAGATTATTTTGACTATGTAGAATTTTATGAAAAATTTAGTAAAAAAGATGATACATATTTTCATATTTCTTTTTTAGAAGATCGTCCCTTAAATGAAAAAGAATTAGAAAGTAGAAATGCTTATAGAAAATTAAGAGATGAAAGATGTCAAAAAGCAAGAGAAGAATTTATTAAAAACAATGAAATAGATGCTGAATATCATCCAACACATGGTGATTAAGGAATGATTTTTGCTTGTTTTTCTTTGTAATATTTTGAAAAGGAGAACACATGCAGGTTAACCACGACAATGTATCGGTTAGAGAATATGGTTATAGTCAAAATAGTAACTATAAAAGCACTCAAGGTACTAGCGAGGATTTTACATCCTTACTTCATCAAAAAACAAATGAAAACCTTGATGGACAAAATGCTAATTTTGATGAGTTTTTTTCAAAAGCTATGGGTCAAGATCAATTTAGCAGTAGCGGAATTTATAGCTCTAATATGTCAAATATTTACAATTATCGCTTTAGAGGTCAAAACAACGAAATACCTTCTCAAGCAAATGCTCAAGCAGCAACTAAAGACGAACCAAAAGATATGGTAAAAGATCTTTTAAATTCTTTATAATACAAAGTAAGCCAAAAAGGCTTACTTTAGAAAACATCTTTAAATTCATACTCTTTTATGAAAATTTTAAATTCTTTTTCCTCTTTTTCATTAAGCCAAATTTTTAACGCAACTTGATAAGTAAATTCTTTTTCAAAAACAATATTATTTTTATTTAAAAAATGCTCAAATCTAGCATATAATGCAAAAGGTATTTTTATATTGGTAACTTTTTTTAATTCAAATTCTATAAGTTGTGCATTTAAAATAGCTAAATTTGTAGCTTCGCTATAAGCTCTTACTAATCCTCCAACACCAAGTTTAATCCCGCCAAAATATCTCACCACTATAATGGCACAATTTATCAACAAAGCTCCCCTTAAAACATTCAAACAAGGCATGGCAGAACTTCCTTTTGGTTCACCATCATCACTTTTATCTTCAACTATTTGATTAAATTCATTTAAATATCTATATGCATATACAAAATGCACTGCCTTTGGATGATCATTTTTTAATTCTTTTAATAAAATCTTAAAATTTTCAAACGGACACAAAAAAGCTAAAAAATTTGATTTTTTAATATCAACTTGAGCATGATAAATTTGATCAATTGTTTTCATTTTTGCCTTATAATTTGCTATAATTATTAATAAAATTATAATCAAAACAACTTATAAAATTTTAAGGAATTTATATGCTTCAAACTTGTATTTTCCCTGCTGCTGGCTATGGAACTAGATTTTTACCTGCTACTAAAACTTTGCCCAAAGAATTATTGCCGATTTTAACTAAACCTTTAATTCACTATGGAGTTGATGAGGCTTTAGAAGCTGGTATGGAAACAATGGGCTTTGTAACGGGTAGGGGCAAAAGAGCTTTAGAAGATTATTTTGATATATCTTACGAACTTGAACATCAAATCGCAGGTACTAAAAAAGAATATCTTTTAAGCGAAATTAGAACACTAATTAATCGTTGCACTTTTACTTTTACAAGACAAAATGAAATGAAAGGCTTAGGTGATGCTGTATTAAAAGCAAAACCTTTAGTGCAAGATGAAGCTTTTGGGGTGATTTTAGCTGATGATTTATGCGTAAATGAAGATGGTGTTAATGTAATGGCTCAAATGGTAAAAATTTATGAAAAATATCGCTGTTCAGTTGTTGCTGTTATGGAAGTAGAGCATGATCAAGTGCAAAATTATGGAGTAATTGCGGGAAATAGCGTTGAAGATGATTTAATCATGGTAAATTCTATGATAGAAAAACCAGATCCTAAAGATGCACCAAGTAACTTAGCTATCATAGGAAGATATATTTTAACACCTGATATTTTTGGCATATTAGAAAATACAAAAGCGGGTAAAAATGGAGAAATTCAACTTACTGATGCATTATTAGCACAAGCTACAAACAATATGGTCTTAGCGTATAAATTTAAAGGAAAAAGATTTGATTGTGGTAGCGTGGAGGGCTTTGTAGAAGCAACGAATTATTTTTATAAGAAAAATCAATGTTAAATAATACTTTATTTTTTAAAACTCAAGATTTACAAAACATTAGCGCTTATGCAAATAGAATGAATGATGAGCTAAAAAGTGGGGATATAGGATATTATCATCTTGTAAATACTAGTTTTGAATTAATTTCACAAAGTAAAGAATTTATTAAAAATAAAACGCATATTAAAAGTATTGTTTTAGTTGGTATGGGCGGATCAAGTTGCGGGGTAAAAGCTTTAAAAGAACTTTTATTTGATCATGAGGAAGAAAAAGAGCTTTTCATCATTGACAATACTTCTTCTCATACTTTTACCAATATCATGAAAAAACTTGATATCAAAAAAACTTTATTTATCATCGCGAGTAAATCAGGGACTACCATAGAAGTTATTTCTTTATTTAAACTTATCATAGCTTATTTTAATTTAGAGCATAAAAATTTAAGTGAAAATTTTGTTTTCATTACAGACTTAAATTCAAAACTCCATAAACTTGGCGATGAGTTAAATATAAAATGTTTTTTTATTCCTCAAAATGTTGGTGGTAGATTTAGTGTTTTATCAGCTATTGGTATAGTTCCTTTAACTTTTTGTAATTATGATACAAAAGCACTATTAGAAGGAGCAAGAGCTTGTTTTGTTGATTTTTTTGAAAAAAAAGAAACTCATATTTTGCAAAAAGCATATCATTATTGTACTCATAAAAATGCTCATATTAATGTATTGTTTTCTTATGGAGATGCTTTTAAAGCTTTTAATGAATGGTATGTACAATTAATTGCTGAAAGTTTAGGCAAAAAACAAGGCTTTAAACGCATAGGATTAACTCCTATTGCTCTTATTGGCGCTAGAGATCAGCATAGTTTTTTACAGCTTATTATGGATGGACCTAAAGATAAAACAATTACCTTTTTAAAAATAAAAGATAGTAAAAAATCACCTAACATTCCAAATATAAGTTTAAATCACCTACAAAGTTGTGATTTTACCAACGATATCAATTTACACGATCTTTTAAATGCGCAATGTGATGCTACAGCTCAAGCTTTAATCTCTGAAAATTTAAGCGTAGATATAATTGAATTAGAAAAATTAGATGCTTGGCATTGTGGATATTTGATGTATTATTATGAACTTTTTACCTCAGCTTGTGGAATAATGCTTGGAATCAATACCTATGATCAACCCGGAGTTGAAGTGGGAAAACTTATACTAAAAAATATGCTTAGCAAATAAATTTGCATTCTTTTAAAAAAAGAGTATAATGGAATATTGATATTTTATAATATAAAATTATTAATTAATAATAATTATTATTTAAGAATTTTGTGTTATAATATTCAAAAAACTAAAAAAAGGAGACAATATGTCAGTTAGCAAACAATTATTACAATTACAAGCAGATGCTCATAGTTTATGGATTAAATTTCATAATTATCATTGGAATGTAAAAGGACTTCAATTTTTTTCAATCCATGAATACACTGAAAAAGCTTACGAAGAAATGGCTGAATTATTTGATAGTTGTGCAGAAAGGGTTTTACAACTTGGAGAAAAAGCTATAGTGTGTCCAGATAAGTTATTAAGTGAAGCTAAAACACCAAAAATTCAAAAAGATTGCTTTACTCCAGTAGAAGTATTAGAACTTATAAGAGAAGATTATAAATATCTTTTGGGTGAATTTAAAAAATTAAACGAAGTGGCTGAAAAAGCTAGCGATACTACTACAGCAGCTTTTGCTCAAGAAAATATCGCAAAATATGAAAAAACACTTTGGATGTTAAATTCAACCATTCAAAACACTTGCTCTATGTAAGGATTTTACAATGTTTTTTGACTTACAAAGCTTCATCTCTTTAAGTCAAAAAACAAATTAAACTCTCAAGAAAAACTACTTTTATTTGCATTGCAAAATCATTTTAAAAAAAATATTGATTTATTACAAAAATTATATGATTATAGCTTGGTAGCTTGTTGTGCTAATGTATTTTTAAACCAAAATTTGAAAAAAGAAGGTTTTTAAAAACGCAAAGCCATCTTAAAAGCTTTAACCAATCCTTTTTATAAATATGAAAAAATTCCTGTAGGTGGTTTAAATAATGTTTTTTAGCTTTAAAATTTGTAAAAAATTATGAAATACTTGAGCATATCAATGAAAAACATCCACAATCTAAAATGGGCTTTAGAGCTAGTTTTATTTATGATAAAAAAAGAAAAAACTACATTTTAGCTTTTGCAGGAAGTGATTTAAATCCTTTATGTTTTGATGTTAAAGATTTTTATAGTGATTTTTTAATTTTGCTTAACAAAAAACCTAAAGGTCAAATTCAATCTATGCATCATTTTTACAATAACTTAAAACAAAAATACACTATTGATGAAAATCTCATAATCATAGGACATTCTTTAGGCGGATATTTAGCTCAAATTTTTGCAAGAACTTTTCCTAAAGCAATACAAGAAGTCTATGCCTTTCAAACACCTGGTTTAAAACAAAATTTTCAAACTCATTCTTATATAAATTTTCATATAAACACTACTCATAATTTAAATTTTAACACTTACAAGTGGTGGAATTTTAATTTTGTACAAAAACTTTATGAAAAAGATAGTGAAGAAATTTTATTGCATATAGGAAGTATCAAACATCATCCTAGCGTTTGCATTTACAAACTAGATGAATTTTTTAAAATTCTTAACCCATAAGGGCTAAGAATTAATGCAAATCTTCATTAAGTTTTACAGCCTTTTTATTAAAAGCTACTATCATTGCTCCACTAATAGAATCTTGTCTAAAATGAAGTCCATTTAAACCAGCTAGTTCTAAACCTTTATATATGTCTTTATCAAATTTAAATTCAGGATTAATTTTTTGTAATTCTTCTTTATTTTTCAATGCAAACTTCGTTCCTTCTAAAACGGCTATACCAGCATCTACTATACAATTATCTCCTAAAGGAATTCCAGTAACTGAATTTGCACCTAAAAGACAAGTTTTACCTATACTAATAGCGTTTCCACTTGTACCACTTAAAACTCCAAGTATAGAAGCACCACCTCCTACATCACTACCCTCACCTACAACAGCTGAAGAACTAATACGCCCTTCTACCATACAAGCTCCAGTTGTTCCTGCATTAAAATTCACATAAGCAGCTCCAGGCATTATAGTAGTTCCAGCAGCTAATGCTGCACCCATTCTTACTTTTGAACTTTCTAAAATTCTAGTATTATCCTCAGGTATAATATGAGCTAAAAATCTTGGAAATTTATCTACATAATCAATTTTAGGATATTTTTTACTCATTTTTAAAATAATTTCATTTTCTCTTAAAAAATCCAAATCGATTGGATTATTATCACTCCAAGCAACATTTGGTAAAAGCCCAAAAGCTCCTGTTAAATTTAAACTTCTCAAAGGTACTTTTTTGCCTGAGAGTAAATAAAGCTTTAAATACACATTTTCTAAAGTTTTTGGCGCTTGATCTTCAAACATAGCTACAAATACAAATTCATTTTCTTTAAAATTTTCTTTTACAGCTTTGATTACATCGATATTTTTATGACCTTGTTCTTCTAAAAATGGTGCAAAGCATTCTAATGCAAAATCCAAATCTTCTTTTATTAGCGTAGCTACAAATTCACTATCATTAAAATCAACTTCTACGCCTCTTCTAAAAAAAGCTTCTAACATAATGGCTGCTGCTGCATAATTTTGCTCATAATTTACAAAAGCAAAAGAAGCTTGAAGTTTTTTGCTAGAATCTACCTGACTTAAATCAAGTCTTGCTATACCAAAAGCTTTTGGTTTTTTATAATTAAGTCTTTGTTCAATTTGTTTTACTAAATCTAAAAATTCTTCCTTACTTTCAATCATTTTTTCCTCCTTTATTGTGAGCAAGCACTCTTGCCATTCATTATAGGTTGTATAGCTGCGTTATCAACCTTACCTTCTTGATTAACCCTTTCTATAAATTCCCAAATTTTTTCAGCAGCTTGTAAATATCTTTTTGAACTAAGACTTTCAGGCAAATAAAAACTCACAGGTTTTCCATTATCTCCACCTTCTCTAACACTCATTTCTATAGGAATTTGAGCTAAAACTTCACATTTATATGCTTTTGCCATTTCTTCAGTGGTGCCTTTACCAAAAATATCATATTCTTTATTATTATCAGGGCATAAAAATCCACTCATATTTTCTATAATTCCTGCTATTGGGATATGTAATTTTTCAAACATATCAAGTGCTCTTTTGCTATCATCTAAAGATACCACTTGTGGAGTGCTTACACATACACCTGCACTAACTGGCACACTTTGAGCTAAAGTAATTTGCGCATCACCTGTTCCTGGAGGCATATCAAGTAATAAAACATCAAGCTCAGGCCACAACACATCAGCTAATAACTGCTCAATAGCTTTCATTATCATAGCTCCACGCCACATCAAGCCCTTTCCTTCTTCTATCAATACACCCATACTCATCATATAAACCCCATGCGATAAAATAGGACGAATTTTTTGTCCTACAATTTCGGGCTTACTTTTATTTTCTCCTAGCATTCTTGGTATATTTGGTCCATAAATATCAGCATCTAAAAGTCCAACTCTTTTGCCCATTTTAGCTAAAGAAATTGCTAAATTTAAAGTAGTAGTGCTTTTACCAACTCCGCCTTTACCGCTAGAAATCATAATAAAATTTTTAATCTGTGGAGTAATATTTTTACCACTTCTTGAATTGCTTTTTTCTTCTGGAATTTTTGGTTGGATGATTTCTAGTTCAAGTTCTAAATTTAAATCCTTTAAAACATTAGCAATATTAAGTCTTAATTCTTGTGCAACTTGAGCATTAGCTGAGACAATTTCAACTACAATATGTGCTTTTTGGTTATTAACTTCAATTTGCTTTACAAAATTAAAACTTACAATATCTTTTTTAAAACCTGGATATATGACTTGTTTTAATCTTTCTTCTATTTTTTCTCTCACAATTGTTCTCCTTAATTGTTTAAAAAAATAATTCTACTAGTATAAATATTAATTTTGGCTTTTATGATGTATAATATCGTAACATTTATAAAAATTAAGGTGTAACAGATGTTAGATATTTCCTTGATTATGCTATCTGCTGGGGAATCAACAAGATTCAATCTCCCTGTAAAAAAACAATTTTTAAGATTAGGTGATCTGCCTTTATGGTTATATGCAACCAAAAATCTTAGCTCTTTTTACCCTTTTAAACAAGTAGTTGTTACTTCTGGTAATATTTCTTATATGAAAAAATTTGCTCCAGAATATAAATTTGTTCAAGGTGGCAATACAAGAGCTAAATCTTTACTTAATGCTTTAGAATTAATCCAAAGTGAGTATGTCTTAGTCAGTGATGTTGCTAGAGTTTTAATTAGCAAAAATTTATTTAACAATCTTCTTGAAAATTACGATAAAGCAGATTGTATAAGCCCTGTATTAAAAGTAAGTGATACTACTATTTATGGAGAAAATTGCATCCAAAGGGATAAAATCAAACTCATACAAACTCCTCAACTTTCTAAAACAAGTATGCTCAAAAAAGCATTGCAAGCAAATTTGGATTTTACTGATGATAGCACAGCCATTCAATCACTTGGTGGAAAAATATGGTATATCCAAGGCGATGAAATGGCTAAAAAAATCACCTATAAAGAGGATTTATTGAGCTTAAATCTTCCAAAACCTTCACAAGATATATTTAATGGTAATGGTTTTGATGTGCATGAATTTGGAGAAGAAAGGGCTTTGCTTTTAGGAGGGATTAAAATTCATCCTAGTATGGGACTTAAAGCTCATTCTGATGGAGATGTATTAGCTCATGCGTTAATTGATGCGCTTTTAGGAGCTGCTGGACTTGGAGATATTGGAGAACTTTTCCCAGATAATGACATGCAATATAAAAACGCAGATTCTATGCTTTTATTACAAAATGCTTACAATATGGTGCAAAATTATGGGTTTGAACTTGTAAATGCTGATATAACCATCATAGCTCAAACTCCAAAAATGAAAGAATTTAAAGATGATATTGCTTTTAATATCGCTAAATTTTTAAAAACTACGCCAAATAAAATCAATATCAAAGCTACCACTACTGAACATTTAGGTTTTATAGGCAGAAAAGAAGGCATAGCCGTCTTAGCTAGTGCAAATTTAAAATATTATGATTGGATGAAACAATGAAAGTATTAATCGTAGAAAATGAATTTTATTTAGCTCAAAGTATAGGATCAAAATTAAATTCCATAGGATATGAATGCGATATTATCACAAGCGTAAATGAGCTTTCAAATCATGATTATGAGATTATTTTGTTATCAACTAGTATTGCAAATTTTGAACACATAGTAGAGACTTTTAAGCATAAAATTGTGATATTATTGATTTCTTATATAAGCTCAGATACTGTTTTATCACCGCTTAAAGCAGGAGCGAGCGATTATATACAAAAACCTTTTATGATAGAAGAACTAACAAGAAAGATCAAACACTTTCAAGATTTTAAAAAAATGAGTATTTTAAATCATACTTATAAATCATATTTAAAACATAAATTTGAAACCATAAAACTTCCTAGTTTTGACTATAAAAAAATAAAACTACCACTTATTTTAAAAACAAACAACCAAAACTACGCAGATTGTTTTGTATTTAATTTTTCTAATGAAAATAATATTGCTAGCATATATTTAGATCTTTCTCATCCCCAAAATATTGATAAAATTTTAAAAGATAATGCTTTGTATTATTTGGTTAATTTTCAAAATTTAAAACCATCTGAAAAAGAAAAAGTTTTAAATTTAGCAATAAAAAAATCCATCATCATACATACTAATACAAGCTTAGAGCATAAAGAAATTCCTATTTTAGAGCTTGAGACCGAAGAAAAAAACTTTGAGACTAATGGAATTTTGACTATTGATGATTATGTTAAACATATTATAGTAAGTTATCAAAATGTCTTTCCGGATACTGATTTGTCTAAAAAGTTAGGAATTTCAAGAAAATCTTTATGGGAAAAAAGGAAAAAATATGGCATCAGCAAGAAAAAATAGCATTATAATCTCAGAAGAAGAATACGAAGTTTTATGTTTTATCAAAGAAGGGATTTTTGGATCTTTTACTAGGTTAATGAACCAAGAACAAAGAGATGAATTTTTAAAAACAAAAATGGTAAATCAGCATAAAATTCCTTATGCTTTGACCTTTGCTCCATCTAGTATAAACAAAAAAACCCTAGAACATGCAAAAACTCAAGATAAACTAGAATTTATTTGCAATGATCAAGTGGTAGGACACATCATATTAGAGAGTAAATTTGAAAATGATAAAAATACTAATGATATTTTTAGACCTAATACTTGCTTGATTGAAGATTTTGGCGAAATTTGTATTAGCGGTGAATTTGAAATTTATCAAAACCGCATTAAAACCCTCAAAGAAAATTTTGAAAAAATCAAAAAAAGACTCAATCCTTCTAACATTACAGCCATAGTTTCAAGCTTTGATCCTTTCCATAGAGCACATGAGAGAATTTTAAGATGGGCCATAGAGCAATCTGATTTAGTCATCATTTTCCTTATAGAATCTTATGAAAATAATGGTTTGAGTTTAAATTTAAAAAAGCGTTGCTTTGATGTATTTGCTCAAAATTATTTACCTTCTTCAAGAGTTTTACTCATACCTTTGCATAATATAAAAATTTTTGCTTCTCATTTAAATCCTATTTTAGAATGTGCTTTAGCCAAAAGTTTTAATTGTAATAAACTTTTTGTAGGGCAAAATCATGCTGGACTTGGAATGTTTTTTAATCAAAATAGAGCTTTTACCGTGCTTGATGATTTTGCAAAAGATTATAATATAGAAGTAACCATACTTCCTGAATTTGTATTTTGTGATGAATGTAAAATGATAGTAAGTACTAAATCATGCCCACATGGAGCTCATCATCATATGAAATACCACGGGGATTCTTTAAAAAATTTACTAAGACTTGGTATCATTCCACCAGCAGTTTTTATAAGAAGAGAAATTTCTGCTTTGATTTTATCAGAGCTTTTTCCAAATCGCTTTCATAATAAACAAAATATTTATAGCAATTTATTCCCAACGCATGGAATTTTAGAATACAGAAGCGATAAAGAATTTTACGAACAACTTATAAAACTCCATCAAATGTCTTATATGGTGTGAAAATGCAAAAATTATTTTTAACTTTTTTTTACTCAGGTAGTGTAAGTAAAGCTCCAGGAACCTTTGGAACTATAGCAGCACTCATCCCTGCTTTTTTTATACTAAGATATCTTGGCATAGGAACTTTAATTTTACTTGCGATTTTACTTTTTTTGATCTCTATTAAAATCATAGATCAATATGAAAAACAAACAGGCAAACACGATGATAAACACATCGTTATAGACGAGGTTATAGGAGTATTTTTAGCCTTAGCAATTTGCGGGCAGAGTGTTTTTACATTCTTACTTTCTTTTGTATTGTTTAGATTTTTTGATATTACCAAACCTTCCATCATAGGCAAAATCGATAAAAAAACCAAAGGTGGTTTAGGCGTAATGCTAGATGATGTTTTGGCAGGAATTTTTGCAGGATTGTTTAGTGCAGTCATTTATGGAATTTTACTTAAATTTGATCTTTTATGGTTTGATATAAGCATTATGGAGATATTTTAAAAATTAAATTTATTTTGATGATAAATAATATATAAGAAAAGATATAAAATGATTAAGAAAACAATGTTTGGTGCTTTAGCATTAGTTTCTTTATTGCGTGTGCTAATGGAGTAGATTATAAATATGATCCAAGTAGAGGTTCTAAAGGCGGTTATGATTTATTCATTAAAACTTTAAAAAAAGATAGATGCTAATGTTGTGATAAAAAGTCTTAAAGATGTTGATTTAAATGCTTTAAAAGAAAGACATCTTGAAGTAGCTGAAGATTTTGAAGAGATTAAAATAGAACAAGATGGTTTGTTAGATGATGTCGCAAGAGGTGAAATAGAATATGGAGATGTTGTTTATATCAATTATAAAAATGGAGATTTAAATAAACATAAAATAGTTTATGGAGCATGCGATACAAGAAAATGGAATAAAGAAAGATGTGAAAATAGTGGAGCAATTGTTGATATGACTGAATAAAATAAAATAATATTAACGAGATTTTAAAAAATCGCGTTAATATTTTAATAGATTTTCATCTGCTAATTTTTAACTATTTAATAAATCCACTTGCTAAAACCAAATCTTTATCATAAAACACAGCCATTTGACCACTAGCAACGCCATAAATTGCTTCTTTTAATTCTACTTTGATCTTATCATCTTCAATGGTAAGAATACAAGGAGTCATTTTGCTTCTATAGCGAATTTTTACACCACATTCAATTTGTTTTTGTTCGACAAATAAATTAATATTTTTTAACTCAAAACTGCTTACTTTAAGTTCTTCTTTTTTGCCTACTATAATTTCATTTTTACTAGGATCAATTTTTAGCACAAAATGTGGCTCATGCGCACCCTTTACTTCAAAACCTCGTCTTTTTCCTATGGTATAGTGCATATAACCTTCGTGTTTTCCTACTTCTTTACCACTACTATCTCTAACAATTCCAGGAATTTTAGTATCCATAAATTGATCTAAAACTTGCACATAGGTATCTTCCACAAAACAAATTTCAGAGCTTTCTTTTTGAGTAGCAAAAGATTTTAGTACTTCTATAGTAGAAGCAAATTTTTTAACATCTTCTTTCTTCATATCCCCAAGTGGAAATATCAAATATTTTAAAGCATCTTTATCAGCACTTGCTAAAAAATAACTTTGATCTTTACTTTCATCAAAAGCACATTTAATTAAATTATTTTCTATCCTTGCATAATGACCCGTTGCAAGTTTTTCACAACCTAAACTTTTAGCAAATTCTAATAATTTTCCAAGTTTTATAAAACGATTACACAAAGCACAAGGATTTGGGGTTTTTCCTTCTTTATAAGTATCCACAAAAGGCATATAAACTTGCTTTTTAAAATCTTCTTGCAAGTCTAAAATATGATATTTAATACCCAAAAAATTAGCAACTTTTTCAACTTTTTTGATATTTTCTTCATGATAATTTGGCTTACCATGAAGTTTCATATAACAACCTTGCACCTCATGACCAGCTTGTTTTAATTTATAAGCAGTAACAGTACTATCTACACCCCCGCTCATTGCAACAAGAATTTTCATCATTGTCCTTTATTATTTTTATAATCTCACTTAAATCATCGCTTATACTATATTTTAACTCATCGTTTTTGGATATAACATTAAGCTCTAACAAAGAAGTTTTAATAAATTTATCAAGAGGTTGCCAAAATTTTTGCCCAACTAGAATAATAGGAACACCTTTTTTAAATTCAAGCTGTTTAAGGGTAAGAATTTCAAAAAATTCATCCAATGTTCCAAAGCCGCCTGGGAAAATCACAAAAGCAAAACTCTTTTGAATAAGAGCCATTTTGCGAATGGCTAAGCTCTTAAAAGTTATATTATACTCTAAAAACTCATTTGCTTTTTGCTCAAATGGTAAATGTATATTAAATCCTATGGATTTTAAATGAGAATTGCTACTTTGCATCGCACCATAATTAGCAGCTTGCATAATCCCTGCTCCACCGCCACTAACTATACAATATCCTAAATTTGCTAATTCTTGAGCTAATTTAGAAGCAAGAATGCTATATTCATTATCTTGAGCTAATCTTGCTGAACCAAAAAAAGTTATAGCTTTTGATAATTTTTTTAACTCATCTAAATATTTTATATCCTCAATGATTTCTTTCATCTTAATTGTTCTAATCTTTCTTTTTTAGAGCCAATCTCAGTAATCTGCACACCAAAATTTCCATCTACAATTACAACTTCACCATAAGCAATTTTTTTATCGCCTATTAAAATTTCTAAAGGATCATTTGCAAGTTGATCAAGTTCGATAACTGAGCCAATATCCATAGTCAAAACATCTTTTAAAAGCATTTTTTTACTACCTATACGCACTCTTATAGGCAAACGCACATCCATAATCAAACCAATATTTTTTAGCTCTTCTACATTAGCTAAAATTTTATGATCTTGTGTTCCATCTGTGGAATTAGATGAATTTGCTACCACTTCTTCTAAATCTGCTTTAGTTAAAACTTTGTAAATTTTTTCATCAAATACAAGAGAAACTTTTTCTTCTAAATCTGCAATTTTTACATTGTATAAATATAATTTATGAAAACCACCAAGTTCTAAACTATCTGCTACAAATTCACAATTTTCTAAACTAAATTCCATTTTAGGAATTTCTTTTTGAGCACCTAAAGTAGTAGAAAATGCTGAGATGATATTTTGTATAGCTTCTTTTGCTGCATCCATTTCATCTTCGTTTAATTCGCTGTTTTTAGAAATTTCTTCTTCGCCCATCATCCATTCACCAATGGCACTCATTAAAACAGCACTTGCTAAAACTTTGATTTTCATATCATCATTTACTATAAAAGTAGCACTAACTAAAGGAGGAGTCATAGAGTCTTGAGCACTTACATCATACTCATAATACTCGCTAAATTCAGCACTTTTGCCTGTCAAACCTTCAATAGTGCTGATACATTCATTTACAAATATACTCAAAAAATTATTAATCATCTTCATCCTCCTCTACTTCTTCATTCTCATCATAAGAATTTGCTTTTGCTCTTCTTTCATCTTCATATCTTTCAAGCATTTCTTTGATCTCATCTTTATCTGTTTTAATGAGTTCTAGAATTTTAATTGATTTTCTAAACCTATGAAGACCAACTTGAGCTAAAAATACTTCTTTTTTATCTATAGCTACTAAAGCTTTATCATCTGCACTTCTATCAAGTTTTAAGATATCACCTTGTTTTAACTCTAAAAATTCACTCACATTGATAAAAGTTTTACCCAGCATTGCTTCATATATAACTTCTGCACGACCTATTAAGGTTTTTAATTCTTTATTTCTTGATTTTTTAGCACTTGTTTCACCCATCATTATATCACGATTTGCAAGACGGCTTAAAATACTTTCTAAATGCACAACAGGATAACAAATATTTACCATACCGCTTGAATTTCCTATGATAATTTCCATTACCACCATAATGACAATTTCATTTTGCGAAACAATTTGCACAACATTTGGACTAGACTCTTTTGCTTCTACGCTTGGATAAATTTCACTCACATTCATCCAACTTTCTTTAAGTCTTTGCATGATAATACGCAAAATAGAATCAAGTAAATTAAGCTCAATTTCTGTTAATTCTCTTAAAGTATCAAAGCTATCACCTTGCCCACCTAAAAGTCTATCTATCATAGGAAAAGCTATGCTTGGATTTATTTCCAATACGCAGTTTCCATCAAGAGGTTTTATAGAAAAAACATTAAAACTAGTTGGAGATGGCAAAGACATTAAAAATTCACCATAAGTCATTTGATCCACTGAGTGTAGTTTAATCTCAACGATACTTCTCATCATAGAAGAAATTTGAGAAGCTAAATTTCTTGCAAGTTTATCGTGTATACCTTTAATAGAGCGAAGTTGTTCTTTTGAAACCCTATTAGGACGCTTAAAATCATAAACAACTATATCTCTTTTATCTTCTAATTCTTCAAGTTTAGAAGAAGCAGCACTATCATCGCTATCATCATCAACAACTTCTAATAAAGCATCAATTTCTTCTTGGGAAAGTATCTCAGCCATCTAAGCTAACCTCTCACGAATTTTCTTTAATAAGCGTTTGTGAATTTGTGAAATTCTAGACTCGCTAATCTCTAACACTTCAGCAATTTCTTTTAAATTTAATTCTTCATAATAATAAAGTTGTATAACTAATTTTTCTCTTTCTTTAAATTCTTCCAAAACAGCATTGATTTTTTCTATCAATTCTTCTTTTTCAATTTGCTCTATGATATTACTATCATTAAAACAATTTAATTGCTCATCTAAAGGCATTACAAGTGAAATCGCGTGTGCAGCTCTTGCTTCTTTAACTTTTTCTACCTCTAAATTAAGTCTTTGTGCTAAATATTCATCATCTGGTTCTTTTTCATTTTCTTGATAAAATTCATCAATTATAGCATCAATTTCTTTGATAATTTTTCTATTACTTCGACTCATTACATCAAGGCTTCTTAGATAATCAAGCATAGCTCCATTAACTCTTTTTCTTGCAAAACCCCAAAAATTATCATTTTGCTCTTTATCATAACGGCGTGAAAGTTTAATCATCTCTTCAACACCAATGCTAATTAAATCATTCACATCAATATTTGCTGGCAAACGCTCTTTTAGTCTAAATGCCATAGCTCTTAAAGCAGGCATATAAGAGATTACTAAATCATCTTGTTCTTTTTTTAATGCTGAAGCGTAGGCATTATGCGGCTGCATGTTTCACACTTTTTCGTTTATTAGAAGTTTCAAGCTTTTTAAGATCTTCTCTTTCTTCTTGAAGTTTTTCTAATAAATAATCCATTTTCTTTTCTCTAGCAGCTAATTCTGCGATGAATTTATTATTTTCTGTTTCGTATTTTTCTTTATTAAAATGTCTACCACCAATTTTATGAATATCCACAAACACCATAATAACAATATGTATCAAAACATAAAAAACAAAGGTAATTAAACAAGTATATACTACTATTTCTATAGCATCTTTTATATTAACTATCGTAAACATCAAACCTATAAAAAAACCACAAACTGTAAAAAAAGCTACAAAATTATCTGGTCTCATAAATTTCCTTCAATCCTAAAAACGATCCAAAAGCTTTTTGAAAAAGCTCATAATGCTTTTATCACCTATATTTTTAAGCACTTTTTGTTCCAACCTATACAAAAGCTTAGAAGCTATAGCTTTGAGCTCATCGCTTGCATTAGTATCTTCATCACTAAATAAAGTTCGTTTTTTAATACTTGAACTTATATCTTTACTTTGAGCTAAAAAGCCTAAAAATTCCAAATCTAAATTGTGTTTTATATTGATACTTGCTACTTTTTTAATATTATCAAAAATTCTTAAAGCTTCACTTTCATTTTTGACTACATTAAATACCATTAATAAATTTTCTTTAGTTTTTGAAGTGGTTTTTATAGTCGCATAAGCATCAGTGATAGCAGCAGGATCAGGAACGGTAATCACTATAACCTCATCTGACATTTCCAAAAAATTACCTATATTTCCACCAATACCTGCTCCTGTATCAATGATTAAAAAATCTAAATCATCCAAAATGCTAGTTTGGTTTAAAAATCTCTCATAAATATTTTTATCATTATATTTTAAAATCTCATCTCCACTTTCACCGGGAATAAGCCACAAATTTGGCTTAACCTCAATTAAAATATCTTCTAATGAGCACTCACCCTTTAAAACATGTAAAAGATTTTTTTCCACACGCACATTTAAAATCACATCTAAATTTGCAAGCCCAATATCTGCATCAAAAAGCCCTACTTTGTAGCCATTTTTAGATAAAATATTTCCTAAATTTGCACTAAAAGTACTTTTACCAACACCACCTTTGCCACTAGTTACAGCAATAAAATGAGTTTGTTTAGTACTAGTTCTTTCATCTTTTATTAAATCTTTTAATTTTTCTGCTTGATTACTCATTTTCATCCCTTTTAAAACCCTCTAATACACAACGCACTAAAAAGTCACTACTAGCCATTTCTATATCATCAGGAACTTCTTGTCCTATAGAAAAAAAGCTCATTGGAGTGTTAGTTTCATATAATAATGAAAAAACATTTCCAAAAACCTTTGTTTCATCAAATTTAGTAATGATTAAAGTATCTATATTTAAAAATGAAAAATTATTATAAGTTTCTAGCAAATCTTCATATTTTGTATTAGCCGAAAGGACTAAATTTACATCAATTTGCGCATTAGAATGCGATAAAAATTCTTTAGTTTTTTCAAGTTTTGCTTTATCGTACTGAGAATTTCCTGTTGTATCTACTAAAATCACCTCACAAGTATTTAAACTTCTTATAGCATCATCTAAATCAGATGGCTCAATACTATCAATAATAGGTAATTTCATCATCTTAGCATATTGAAAAAGCTGCTCTACTGCCCCAATTCTATAAGTATCTAGCGTAATAATCCCTGTTTTATAGCGTCTATCTCCATAAGCATAACGAAAAGCTAGCTTTGCTAAAGTAGTTGTTTTTCCTACTCCTGTTGGCCCCACTAACATCATAATTTTTTGCTTTTTTATTTCATTTTCTAAACGACAAGGAAGCATATTTCTTAAAAGTGAGTAAAAATATCTTTGAACTGCTTCTTGATTTGCTTTCATAGTGCTTGGCATATTTTCAATAGTAGCTTTCATAATCGCTTCTAAATGAGCTTCTTGCATACCACTTGCCTTAGCTTGTTTATAAATACTTGCAAATTCAGGTGGTATGACAAGTTCTTTGCGCAAATCTGCTTTATCATCCCACATCATATCTACAAGTAAATTCATTTTATCATTAAGCTTATTCATTTGTTTTTCAAATGCTTCAATCTTTTTATCATAATTTGCATTACTTGGCATAGAAAAATCCTGATAATTAGAAACCTTGCTAATTTCTGAACTAACTTGAGAAAGTTTATTTTTTAAATTTAAAAAATTATCATCTTTTTTATCACTACTAGTGTAAGGATTGATAGGTTTTTGCTTTGCTTTTGAAGAAAAATCTAGCACTACATCTTCTTCTTTTTTTTCATCTTCTTGTAAAGGAGTTTGAATTTTTGACTCAGGAAAATTAGCTATACTTGGTTTTTTCTTAGGTGGCAGGGGTTTGTTATTTTGTCTTAAATGCTCTTCATAATCAGCTTCTTCTATCGCTACAATTACTTCATATAAAGGTTTTTGATTAATTGTTTTTGGTCTAATTTGTTTATTAGTTACAATTAAAGCTTTATCACCATAATCTTGTTTTACCTTAGGTATAATCTCATCTGTGCTTTCAACCGTAAAAGTATGAATTAATTGTCCCATGTTTTTCCTTATCTTAACAAGCCCAAAGGCAAAGTTACACTAATTCTATCATTTACCCCTATATGAGGCACTGTGCAATACTCATCTTTTCTTGCTTTCTTTGAAAAATATAACAAATCCAAATCCAGCGTTCTAGGAGCATTTTTAAAAGTTCTTTTTCTTTTGAATTTAAACTCATAAAAAAACAAAACTTTTAAAAGTGCTCTTGCATGCAAGCTAGTGCTTACTATCATCACAGCATTAGTAAAGTCTTTTTGATCTTCAAAACCAAAGGCTTTATTTATCAAAAATGGCGAGGTTTGCAACACTTGCAAGCGTCTATCTTGCATTAAAAGTCTAAAAAAAGCCAAAAAGCGTTTTTTTTCATCTTCTATATTGCTTCCTAAACCTATAATGGCTATGTATTTTCCTCTTTTTTTTTCATTCGAATAAAAAGGAAAAAAACGATTTTTTTCTATCCTTCTAGCTCCTTTAATTAACAAATTACAATACCACCGCCTTTTCTTTAGTCAGATAAACCATATCTTCGATTCTAATTCCTAGTTTATCTTGGATATAAATTCCAGGCTCGATAGTAAAAACCATTCCTTCTTTTAACTCCAAATTACTTCTTGGGCTAATGTTTGGAAGCTCGTGTATATCAAGCCCTACTCCATGACCTAAACTATGTATAAATTCTTTCTCAAAGCCTGCATTTTTTATAACTTCTCTAGCTATAAAATCAAGCTCACTTGCCTTCATGCCAACACGCGCTTTTTCTATGGCTTTAAGTTGAGCTTGTTTAACTACTTCATAAATTTGTGCTATTTCTTTGTCTTTAAAATTAGGCTTATCTTTGTCAAAAATTATTCCATTCTCATCAAAACAAGCTGTTCTAGTACGATCAGAACAATACCTTTGATACACCACCCCAGCATCAACTAATAACAAATCTCCAAATTCTAATTTTTTCTCACTTGGTAAAGCATGAGCCTTGGCTGCATTTTCATTAATCGCCACAATAGGAGAAAACGAAAGTCCTAATTTTCCTTTTTTTTGAAAAATTTCACATGCTTTAAACCAAAGCTCTTTTTCGCTTTTACCATGCCCTTCTTTGCTAATAAATTTAGCAAATTCATCAAAGCATTCTTTCCCAAAATTCACGCTCTTTTGTAAAATTTCTAATTCTTGAGCAGTTTTTATAATGCGTTTGTTTTTGCTTAAGTCTAATTTTTCTTCAAATTCTATAGTGCTATCTTTACTAAGCTCTTTAAAATCAAAACAAGTGAAATCTTTTAGATCAAAACTTATTTTTTTAATAGCATTATTTGTTAATAATTCTCTTGCCTTAGCAAATAAATCTTGAGCTAATACAACTTGAGCATTTTTTACAAATTCTTTTGCTTCAAATACATATCTAGCATCAGTAATAAAAAATGCTTCATTTTCTAATTTTAAAAACAAAGCATTATCGCAAGAATATCCGCACTCATAAAAAAGCGCATTCTCGTTTTTTAAAATATAATTCATTGATTTTGTTGAGCTTGTGCTGCTTTGTGAGCATTAATTCTTTCAAAAATTTGAAAAAGTCCCATTAACGCCATATGATAACCAAAAGGACCAAAACCTATAATACTACCTGCACAAACTGGTGCTATCATGCTTTTTTGTCTAAATTCTTCTCTTCTATAAGTATTGCTAATATGCACTTCAATCACAGGTAAATTAATCGCTGCAATTGCATCGCGAATCGCTATAGAAGTGTGCGAGTAAGCAGCTGCATTGATAATTATACCATCAACACTTCCCATGCATTCTTGAATTTTATCCACCAATTCTCCCTCAAAATTGCTTTGAAAAAATTCAATTTCAACATTGGATTGTTGTGCAGCCATTTTCATTTGTTCATGGATATCGTCCATTTTCATATTGCCATAAATATGAGTTTCTCTAATGCCTAGCATATTTACATTTGGACCTTGTATAACCATAACTTTCATTCTTCAAACCTTTTTAGCAAAATTTACTATATTATAACATTTTAAAGCTAAATTTTAGCTACAATTTCCCTTTTATTAAGGATAATACATGTATATAATAGCCCCTAAAATGATTTTTGTTTGCGATGATGATTTTAGTATATTAAAAGATCAAGCTTTGCTATTTGATGAAAAAATTTTACAAATAGATACTTTAGAAAATTTACAAAAAAATTATCCTCAAGCAAGGCTTATTGATATAGATAAAAACTCTATTCTTTTACCTGCTTTTATCAATCCTCATACGCATTTAGAATATAGTGCAAATAATGGAAATTTAGTATTTGGAGATTTTTTAGCTTGGCTAGAAAGTATTTTTACAAATCGCTTTGATTTAAGCCAAAAAGCTAAAGAAAATTTAATCTTAAAAAACATTCAACAAATGCTAAAAAGTGGCACAAGCACTATAGGAGAAATATCAAGTTTTGGCACCGATTTAACATCTTGTGTAAAATCTCAAGCAAGAATCATATTTTTTAATGAAATTTTAGGATCAAATGAAACTTTTATAAAAGAAAAAGAAGAAGAATTTTTAAAAAGATACAACGATAGCTTAAAATTTAAAAGCTCCAAATTTATCCCTGCTATATCTATACATTCTCCATATTCTACGCATCCTAAACTTGCTCAATTTGCACTCAATATCGCTAAAAAAAATAAACACTTAGTTTGCACTCATTTTCTAGAAAGCAATCATGAAAACAATTGGCTACGCTTTCAAAAAGGAAAATTTAAAAAAAGTTTAGCCAAATTCACCAAAAACCCAAAACCTTTTTATACTCCTGCAAGTTTTTTAAAACTTTTTGAAGGTCACAGAACTTTATTTACCCATTGTGTATATTTAAAAGAATTTGAAAATTTGGATAAAAATTTACACTCAATCACTCATTGTGTGATGTCAAATAGATTATTAAGCAAAAAAACATTTAATTTAAAACAAAATTTAAAAAAAGGTATTAACATACACCTTGGAAGTGATGGTTTAAGCTCAAATGTATCACTAAGCATACTAGATGAAATGCGAGCAAATTTATTAATCCATAGTGATTTTGAATTAGAAAAATTTGCTAAAATATTGCTTTTAATGGCAACAAATAAAGCCGCTAAAGCTTTAGATTTAAATTTAGGAGAAATCAAAAAAGGTAAAATTGCTGATTTTAGTATTTTTAAACTACCAAATAGTGCTAATTTAGAGCAACTTCCTTTGCAATTTATCCTACAAAGTAAAGAAGTTTCAAAAATATTTATCGAAGGAAAAGAATGCAAATTATAAAATCATTTTTTAAAGGCATAGGCAAAATCATCTCTTTTATAAACACTTATTTTAAGACTTTTGTGTTTTTATTTATAGTTTTTTTAATCCTTTCTCCAAGCTCTGAAAATACAAAACTTTCTAATGCCAATTTAGCTCAAATCAACTTAAAAGGCGAAATTAGCGATGCGAGTAATCTTTTAGAGCAAATTTATAAACTCAAAGATGATGAAGCTATAAAAGGAGTATTATTTTACATCGATAGTCCTGGTGGAGCATTTGCTCCAAGTATGGAAATAGCCTTAGCTATACAAGATTTAAAAGCTAAAAAACCTGTCATAGCATATGCTGGTGGAACCATAGCTAGCGGAAGTTATTTAAGTGCTGTAGGAGCCAATACCATCATTGCTAATCCTGCTAGTTTTGTAGGGTCTATTGGGGTGATTATGCAAGGTTTTAATGCAAGCGAGTTAGCTCAAAAAATAGGCATAAGCGATCAAACCATAAAAGCTGGAACATACAAAGAAGCTGGAACTTTCATGCGACAATGGAGCGAAAAAGAAAAAGAATTTTTACAAAATTTAGCCGATCAAAGCTATATGCTATTTACAAATTTTGTAGCTAAAAATCGCGATTTAGATCTAAATCAAACACAAATTTGGGCTGATGCAAAAGTATTTTTAGCTGATGAAGCTTTAAAATTAAAATTAATTGATAAAGTGGGAAACTATGAACTTGCTAAAAAAGAATTAGAAAAATTAGCCAAAGTAAAAAATCCTATCTGGCAAAAAGAAGATGCTATAGATAAATTCTTAAAAAGATTAGAAGAACAAAGTGCAAGTTTTTTTGCAAATACCTTAACGCAAATTTTCACCCAACTAAACTCGCAAAAAATTTACTAAAACCAAAAAAGGTTTTAGTATTTTTCATAAATTCCATAAGTATCATTTTCTAAAAAGCCTTTGTATAAAGGTTTTAATTTCATATCTAGCTTGACATTTTCAAAAGTATTTAAATTTGAACTTGAAAAAATCAAAAACATATCCATTTCATCTTTGAAAGCTTTTAAAAAATTCTCTCCACCTTCATACATAACAAATTTAGCTTCATTAGGAATGCTTGAAAAAATCTTTCTATTTGGCACACCAAATAAAGGTATAGTTTTATCAAACTCATCTAAATTTTGATGGCTTAATATACATAAATTAGGTGCTTTAGCTTGAGCTAATCTTGCATCCAAAATAGGTCTATCATGCCTTATGGTTTCACCACCTATCACCAATAAATCAAGCTTTGAACGCACAGCATGAACATAGCTTCTACTTGCATTAGAACTTACTATTTTTCCATATGCTGAACCATTTAGCGAAAGAGCAAGTTTAAAAAATTTAAAACTTGATTTTTGCCATTTTAAAAAAGGCTTTAAAAGATCTTTAGCCCTTTGTTTACATATACCTATTTGAACTTCTATGCCATTTTGTTTTAAAAACTTTGCTCCACCACTTGCTATTTGGTGTTCATCTTCTATGGCAATAAAAACTTTTTTAAATCCAAGCTCACTAAAAAGTTTTGCACAAGGTGGAGTTTTTCCTTGATGATTGCAAGGTTCTAAACTCACATAAGCAATGGCATCTTTGAATAAATTTTGATGATTTTTGCAAATAAATTCATGCAAATCATTTGGATTTTTTGGTAGGTTTAAATTTGGATTTAGTTTTTGCAAAGCTATGCTTACAGCCTCAAGCTCTGCATGAGCCTTGCCTGCTTTTTTGTGTGCTTCTATGCTTAAAATTTTACCATTTTTATCCAAAATCACACAGCCCACGGCAGGGTTTGGATAAGTTAAAAATTGATATTTCCAAGCCTCATCAATAGCCAAATTCATATAAAAATCGTGAGTCATACTACCTTCTATCGTTTTATTTTAAAAATATAGCAAAAATATTTTTATATACAATTTATTCACAAGTTGAAATTTGATAGAATAAAAAATAATTTTAATAAGGAACCCCATGCAAAAAGCTTTATTTGAAAAAAATATCCAAGCTTTACAAAATGTAAAACTAAAAGAAAAATTACAAAATTTTAAAAAGAATAATTTTAAAGTTATAGTAGGAAATGATGCATTAGATATTAATTTTATCCATAATGGGGGGGGGTATAGGCTTTATGAAGATGTGCTTTTGCAATTAAATGAAAAATTAAATTTATACAATGATAAATATCTTTTATATCCTGTGCTTTATTTTTATGGATTTGGAAATGGAATTTTATACAAAGCTCTTTTGCAAAATAAAAACAGACAAAAGATTGTTGTTTTTGAAAAAGAATTAGAATTTATTTATTTAAGTTTTCATTATATAGACTTTAGTGAAGAATTAAAAAATGGTGCTTTGATTGTTTTGGATACCAATATAATTAATATCAACTCATATAATGAAATTTGCTCTAATAGTCCTTTTTTTAATTTCTTGCGTGTGTATTTTTTAGATATTCATTGTGATTATTATGAAAAATATCAAGAAGATATTTTAAACACTAATTCTAATATGCAACTTCATATTAAAAGATCAATTTATAGGTATGGAAATGATTCCCAAGACTCTTTAATGGGAATAGAAAATTTTATCTATAATTTACCTAAAATTATTAGTAATTATTCTTTTAAACAATTATGTTTAAAAAGAAAAAAATTAAGCGATATGGCTATTATAGTTTCAACTGGACCTTCTTTGATCAAACAACTTCCTTTGTTAAAACAATATACTAATTATGCTAGTATATTTTGTGCTGATAGTGCTTATCCTATCTTAGCTAAAGAAGGTATAAAACCTGATTATGTTTTATCTTTGGAAAGAGTTAAAGAAACTTCTGAATTTTTTAATAATGATTTTAAAGAATTAGATAAGGATGTGTTGTTTGTATTAAAATCTTTAACCCATCCTAATACTTTTCAATATCTTAATGCAAATAATAGAAAAATAATTCCGGCTACATATTATACTTTTTTTACTCATTTTATAGGATTACACGACTTTGGCTATATGAATATGGGACAAAGCGTTGCGACAATGGCTTATTTTCTAGCTCTACATTTAGAACACAAAAACATCATTTTTATAGGACAAGACTTAGCTTATGCAAAAGATGGTTCTTCTCATCCTAAAGAGTATTATTATGGACAATATGACACCTATGATCCAAAAGATATTTCATATCATTTAACTACCATAGCCTATGGTGGGCAAGATAAAGTTTTTACAAATGAAATCTGGATGCTTTTTAAAACACAAATAGAAGAAGCTGTATTTAATGCAAAAACATATCTAAATACCACAACCTATAATTGCACCGAAGGTGGAGCTAGGATAAAAGGAACCATAGAAAAACCTTTCAAACAAATATGCGAACAATTACTAACAAAAAAACTTAATAAGCCTTTTGTAAAACTTGAAAAATTAAATCAAAATAAACAAAAAGAATTAATGTTAAAAGCGTTTTATAAAGTGTATAAAGCTATAAAAATTTGTAATACTTTAGAAAAAGAATGCTTGCATCTTTATAACACTTTAATTTTTTTAAGCAATGATGAGAAAAATTTTAAAAATGTTATAGAACAATTAGATTATTTTAAAAGTAAAATAGAAAAAATTTTAATTTTAAAAGAACTTATAAATCCTCTAAATACCCAATTTGAACTCAACTTAGCTCGAATTTATGTATTAAATCCTAAAACAAAAGAAGATGCTTTTAACAAAACCTTACTTTGGATTAAAGAGCATTTAGAATGGATTTTAATGTTAAAGGATCACATAAAAGCATTAAAGATTACTTTAGAAAAAAATATTATCAATTTAGAAAAAGAACTTGAAAATCAAAATTTACATCAATATGTTCAAAAAATAAAAAAAGTTAAATTATATTTTAAGGATTTGGGGTAGGGTTTAGAAAATTTCAAAAAGGTAAAGGTGCAAAAAATATTTGCACCTTTATACCACATTTTTCACTTTCAAAGTATAAATGATCATTTGCTTTAAATTCTAATTCTTTTATTCTGTTTTTTAGCTCATTTGTTCTTTCACAAAGTGGATAAACAAGCTTTATATCATTTATCTTAAATTTACAAGCATAAGCAAACATTTGATACAAATCACTCTGTGCTATGCCATGCTTTTTATCTTCACTATTTTGATCTGGAATTTTCCATTTGGTATCTAAAATCATTTCATCTTCTATATACAAATCAGGCTTTAGCATAAAACAATTTTCGCCATTTTTTGAGATTAAATACTTCCCACTACTTTGAGTTTTGATATTTTTATTTGGATTTGCAAATTTAAACATATAAGCTACATAATCTTCAAAGATTTTCTCCATAGGAAAAAGCAAGGCAAAAGCTTCTTTTTGACCTTTATAAGGTGTAAAGCTTTGATTTTGTAAAAAAATTTTACACCAAGAAAGTATATTTTCATAATAATCAAAATGTCTTGAAATTTTATAATCAAAGTCTTTTGCATAATTTGTAGAAAATTCCACCTCATCTAGCATTTGCAAAGCTTTTGTGATTTTGAATTTATACATAGTTGTTTTTGATTTTAAAAAATTTAGTGTTGATTTTATCAAACGATTTGGAGCTATATCCAAAATAAATTCATCACTTTGGGTAAAAAATCTTTCTTTATGGACTAAATTTTGTTTAATATTTTCATTAAAAAGCAGCTTTCCTTTCAAAAAAGCTCTATTTTCTTCAACACTTACATAATCTCTTTTTAAACCTTTTGTAATAACACTATCAAACTCATCTAAAAACATCTTAATGAAAATCTCAAACAAAGGCATTTTAGAAATTTGCAAAGATGAAATTTGAGATTTTTTAAATGGAGAATTTTTTAAAGTTTTTAGCATATTGATTAAAAGAATTTTAGGATTAAATTTAAAATTTTCTCCATAAAAATCATAATTTTTAGGTGTATTATCCAATTTGTAGTATTTTTTTAGTTTTTCTTTATCGTGACTTGAAGAATCATCTTCTTTATAACTATCTAAATCCGTGCATTTTGGTAAAATTTCTAAAACACCGCTTTTTGTTTGTATAATGCCAACATAATTTTTAGCTTTTAAGGTATTTTTATTTTTAAATCCTAAAAAATTTTCATTATCTTTGGCAAAATTTTCTAATTCTTCATAAAAAATTTCAGCCTTTTCTTTGAAAATTTCTTTTAAATCTTCTTTAGAAAAAGCTTGGTGTTCTATGATGGAAAAAGTGCTATTCATTTTCGTTTTTTAATCTATTTGCTATTTTATCATCATAAATTGCTTGATATATTTCTATTTTATCCCAAATTTCATCATCAAATGAAACAATATTGTAAATACTTCTCTCGCTATCAACACTATCTAGATTTTTTATTTTTTGAAGATATTTATCATCTTTTTTATTTTCAAAAATCATACCATTATCATTTAAAACCATATTTATCAATGCATAATCATTGTAAAAATACTCTTGCAAAAGTGGAATTATTTTGTTTTGAAAAATACTTTTTAATTTTGAAATACTCAAAACATACCAATCTTTTTCATATTCATCAGGCTTAATCCAATTATTTTTATCAAATTTAACAGCTTCACTTATAAAAAACGCATGTCCTATAGTTTTTTCTCTATCTAGTAAAAATTCAATTCTTTTGTTTATACTTATTAAAATATTTTGAAGTATTTCAGCGTAACCTTCTGTTTTAGCATCTTCACCTAGATAATATTCGTCTTTATTAGGATTTTTTACATCCTTACAAACAAAAATATTATTAAGCAAGATGAAGTTTGGCATCATCTCTACAAATTCAAAGCGTCTTCTTAAAGCTGTATCAAGTGAAGTGATGCTTCTATCGGCTGTATTCATAGTCCCTATGATATAAACATTTTTAGGCACTCCAAATTCTTCACCACTATAAGGCAATCTCACCTTTAACTCTTCTGGCTCACCTATCCTTTTACTAGGCTCTATTAAGGTTATAAGCTCACCGAAAATCTTACTTACATTACCACGATTAATCTCATCTATGATGATTATGTAAGGTAAATTTGTTTTTTCATCTTTTTCTTCATAATCTCTTAAACCTTGCGATTTTAAATAATTTAATATAGCTCTAACATACGCTAAATTATATATTTCATCTACACTAGAAGTTTTATATAATTTTTCTATATTATCTATATTTACCGGATAATCTTTATGATTTTTACTCATATCATCAAATTTAATTCTAAATGTTTTTCCACCTCTATATTGAATAGAATATTTTGTATTTGGCAATTTAAAATATTTTTCTGGATTATTGCTATCTTCTTTCGCTTTTTCTTTCAAATCATTTATATAAAAATTAAAACTTTTTATACTATCTCTATTTTCCAAAGCTTTTTTACAAAGATTTTTAAAAATTCCATCTTTTATATCATATTTTACTTCTTGAGAATTTTCATCATTATCTATTATAGGTTTTATACCTTCTACAAATTCTTCATATCCATAACTTTGATGAAAAGTAGTAAAAACTATTTGTCCATTTTTTACATACTCGTCAAATTTCGCTTTTTTATCATATCTATTTTCTAAATTTTCGCCTAAAATTTCTAAAGCTCTATCTATAGTATGATAAGTTTTTCCTGTCCCTGGAGGCCCATAAAGAATTTGATTTAACCTTGGAATATTTTGATTTGTTTTATTTTTATAACCATTGTGATTATATTGGATTATATTGTTTTGATTTAACACATCAGCTAAAGAAATAGCCTTTGCTATTTCAGTTGCATAACTTTCAGGTATATTTGCATATTTAACAATTTCATTGAGACTATTTTTTCTAATTTCTTCTGCAAATTTAATACCAAAATAATGAATATAAGTAACTTTATTTCCTTTGGGTGCATTTTCATACATATCCTTTAATTTTAAACCTAATTCTTCTGTGGTCATTATCGCTCCTTAAGTTAAAAAATAGCTTCAGCACTTAAAAACTAAACATTATGTCTATTTATAGACAATTGAAAAAATTATAGTTTATATAATAAATTAATAAGTTGTTATATATTAATTTGGTAAATATTTATATTTTAATTTATCACCACTGCACAAAAGTTTTAGCTTTTTTTATATCATTAAAATTTATAGTAGTTTTTTCTTGAGTTTCTAAGTTTTCTAAAATTATATTTTCATTTTCAACAGAAAGTATTTTTGCCTCGATTTTTTCTTTTTCATTTGTAGTGATTTTTACGAGTTCATTTATACTTTTTGCAAAATGATCTAATTTGCTTAATTTTCTCTCAAGCCCACAGCTTGAAACTTCTAAAAAATATTCTCCATTTATAGGCGGTTCTACATCAAAAATAGGTGATAAAATTTCACTTAACTTAGCACAATCATCAAGCCTTACACCACCTTCTTTTTGCACATAAATTCTATAAATTTTTTTACCATTTTCACTTACCAACTCATCATCATAAAAACTAAGTCCGACTTCTTTGCACAAAGCTTCAAGATTCATTTCTTTCCTTTTTTATCTTTTCAAAAAGTGCATCCATATGGTTTTGATACTCTAATCTATCATCAAATTTAAAATGAAAATTCGGACATCTATACCATCCTTGCTCACTCATACAATAATTTTGCAAAGCTTTTGAAGCTTTTTTAAGCTGATTTAATATAATTTCTTGTTCATGAGTATTAAAAAACATCTTATCTAAATATACAAAGGCATCATATCTACCTTTTTTACACTCCACATCAACAACGCATAAATTTTTTAAATTTGCATTATCTAAATTTGATAAAGCTTCAGGTATAAGCTCTTTTAAAATGCTTTCTGTGCGAAGCTTTTTAATCTCTGATGGATTCATAAGCTTACTTTTTCCTCAACTTCTTTATAGCTTTCTATATAATCACCCACTCTCATATCATTACATCCTTCTATACCTACACCACATTCATAGCCTTTTGCTACTTCTTTTACATCATCTTTAAAGCGTTTAAGTGAGCTTACATTGCCCTCATATACTACAACACCTTCTCTAATAAGTCTTATCTTAGCTCCACGATTTATAGTGCCTTCTGTTACCATACATCCTGCTATTTGACCTAGTTTTGGCACATTTATAACTTGACGAATTTCAGCTTGGCCAAGTTGCTCTTCTGAGATGATAGGACTCATCATACCACCAAGTAAAGCTTTAACATCGTCTAATAAATTATAAATTACATTATAAGTTTTTATTTCTACACCCTTATCTTTAGCACGCTCTTTAATCTCTCCAGTTGGGCGTATATTAAAACCTATGATAATAGAATTTTCACTAGCACTTGCAAGCTCTATATCGCTTTGCGTTATGCCACCTACTCCGCTATGTATAATATTTACTTTAATTTCATCATTTCTAAGTTTTTCTAAACTAGCCTTAAGCGCCTCTAAAGATCCTTGAACATCGGCTTTTAAAATTACAGGCAATGCTTTTAAACTTCCTTCTTTAATCTTATCTCCAAGTTCATCTATACTTACTTTTGTTGATTTGCTAAGTTCTTTTTGGCGATTATACTCATGGCGTTTATTTGCATATTCTCTTGCTTGTTTATCACTATCTACAACTATTAAAGTTTCACCTGCATCAGCTACTTCACTAAGTCCTATGATAACTCCACATTCACCTGGTTTTATTTCTTTTAAAGGTTTTCCTTGATCATCACTCATAGCACGAACTTTACCATAAGCAACACCAGCTACCATAGTATCTCCAACTTTTAAAGTTCCATTTTGAACTATTATAGTAGCTACAGGACCTCTACCTTTTTGAACTGAAGATTCTATGATACTAGCTTTTGCTTTAGTTTTAGGATTTGCTTTTAATTCTAAAATATCAGCTTGGAGTAAAACTATCTCAAGCAAATCTTCTATACCATCACCTTTTTTAGCTGAAACAGGGACAAATTCATAAGATCCACCCCATTCTACTGGCATTATTTCCATTTCAGCAAGCTGAGTTTTTACCATATCTGGATTTGCATTTTCTTTATCCATTTTATTTATTGCTATGATTATAGGCACATTAGCAGCTTTTGCGTGATTTATAGCTTCTTTGGTTTGTGGTTTTACTCCATCATCAGCTGCAACAACTATAATAACAATATCTGTTATACTAGCTCCTCTTGCACGCATAGCTGTAAAAGCTTCATGACCTGGAGTATCTATAAAGGTTATTTTTCTTCCATTTTTTTCTACCATATAAGCACCAACATGCTGAGTTATGCCACCTGCTTCACCACTTGCGATACGAGATTTTCTTATAAAATCAAGTAAAGAAGTTTTACCATGATCAACATGTCCCATAATAGTAATAACTGGTGCTCTTTGGCTTAAATTTTCTTCTACTTGATTTTCATCATAATCTTTTACATAGTCAAATTCATTTGCTTCGTCTATTATATTAATCTCTATACCAAATTCTTCAGCTAAAATTTCTATAGCAGCCTCATCTAAGAAATCATTCTTAGTAGTCATAAGTCCTAGCATAAAAAGCTTTGAAATGATCTCACCTGTATTTTTGCCTATTTTATCAGCAAATTCATAAACGCGAATTTCTTTAGGTATATTAACACTTGTTATAGCTTCACTTTCTTTTTTTTCTATCTTTTTAGGTGGTTTTTTACGACTTCTTCTTTGAATTCCACCTTCGCCAAAAGGATTGATAGAATTATTTAAAGATTGTCTTAAAACACTTGGTTGTTTTTTGTTTAAATTTGCACTTGGTTTTTGTTGCTCTTGAACACTAAAATCAGGTAAAACCACTTCATCTTCATCATCTAATGAAATTTCAGCAAAATCTTTATCGCCTAAAAGATCCATTTTGGTAGTATTTTCTTTTTTACTTGCAACTGGATGATGAGGTTTTTTTTCTTTTTTCTTTTTCTTTAAATTCTCATCAGAATTAGAAAAAATCATACTCAAACTTAAACCTTGAGTATTTTGAGTTGGCTTTTCTTCTTTTTGGGCTAAATTTTCTTTAACTTCTTCTTTTTTCTTTTTAACAATAACCAAACCTCTTCGTTTAGCTAAATTCAAATTTGAACCTAATTTTTCTTCTAATTTAATTTCTTCTTTTTCTTTTTGGGTAATTTCTTCTTTGATAGGATTTGCAATTGTTGCTACTTTTTCTTCTTTTATTTGAGGGATTTTAGTACTAGTTTTGGGTTCTTTTTTGCTAGTTTTTTTCTCTTGTTTTTTGGGTTCTTCTTCTTTTTTGATGGTTTTTTTTGTAGTGCTTTCTTTTTTAGGTTTTTGCATTTTTTTAACCACATCTAAAATTTTACCAGATTGAACATACTCATATATAGCTACTGCTATTTCAGAAGATACTTTCTTATTGGGTGATTTTATATCTTCTAAGCCCATTTCAACTGCTTTTTCTATGATCTCTTTGCTTGAGTATCCTAATTCTTGAGCTATCTCGCTAATCTTTACATCTGCCATTAAAAAATATCTCCTTTAATTCCTGCTGTTTTACACTACCACCAAAACTACCCTTACTAACTTTTAAAAAAGTTTTTTGCAAGGTCTTGTCATCTTTATTTAAACACAAATTGCAAATATACAAACTTCTTCCAAATTCTACTTTTGTAATAATTTGAGAGTTTTTAATTTGAAATTGGTATAAACTTTGTTTCTCGAAACGACCTTTGCATGCAATGCACATTCTAATGGGTATATGATTTTTCAAAATTATATCTTTTTTTTTAAATTTTTAGCAAATTTTAAAGCCTTCATTGTCAAAATCCAAAAGCTTAACTCGAAAGTTACCAAATTTATTTTTAAGCTTTTCTTGAATATTTTTTGCATCATCATTATAAGCTAAGGTAAAAAAGCTTGAGCCTGAGCCTGAAAGTGTGCTCATAAGGGCATTATTTTGCAAAGAAATTTTTTGTACTTCAAATAAATCAGGCAAAATTTTCATTCTTTGTTCTTGATGAAGCTTATCCAAACTAGCATATTTTAATAAATCATATTTTTTTTCTAAAAAACATGCGGTTAAAAATGAAGAATGACAAAGATTAAAAACCCCTTCACTAAAATTGATTTTTTTTGCTAAAACTGATCTTGATTTTTGAGTATTCATAGGCACATTTGGTATGGTAATGATAGCTTTTAAATCTTTATCTATATTTTTTTTAATGGCTAAAACTTTATCATTTTGTACTATCGAGCACACAAAACCACCAAGTGTAGCTGGAGCTATATTATCTGGATGATTTTCAAATTTTAAAGCTTCGTTTAAAATGGTATTTTTATCTATCTTAAAACCACTCATACCATAAGCACAAGCAATAGCTGCTACAATAACAGCAGAAGAACTCCCCATACCTCTTGATAAAGGAATTTTATTGTAAAAAATAAAACGAAAATTTTCTTTTTTACCGCTTAATCTTTGATAAATTTCATTAAAAATATTAACAAAAGTATTATTTTTTTTAAGGTATATATTATTTTCACCTTCTCCATGCACGCTAATACTAAAAAATTTTGATTTTTCTACTATGGTTTGATTAAAATATCTTAAACTTAAACCTAGACAATCAAACCCTGGACCTAAATTGGCACTTGTAGCAGGAACTAAAATTTTCATTTAAACCTCAATTAATTGCGTCTAAGACATAAAAAGGAGTATTATCCTCACTCAAATTTAAATTTTTCAAACTTTGCGGCATAAAAAATTTCCCAGCTTGTGCTTTTTGTAAGCAAATATCACCTTTTTCATTTTTTACAAAACACAAATGTTTATTAGCTGGTATTGGCTCGTTATTATTTAACTCAAAAGCATTTATGGCTAACAAAGGTATATTTTTAACAATAGCTAAAGTTTTAAACGATACATAGCTAATCTTAATACCCATATACGAACCTGGTCCATGAACATAAATTAATTTTTCAAGCTCATATTTCAAAAGTATTTCTTGCATTATTTTGGGTAAAATTTCACTTACTTTTAAATCATTTTCAATAAGCTCTAGCAAATTCTCATTTTCATAAATTCCAAGCATTAAAGGCTTAGAAATAGCATTTAAAAGCAAAGTAATCTTTTTTATGCAAAAACCTTTTCATAGACTTTTTGAGTGCTTTTTTCTAAGCTTACTACTTCATATGCACTAGAATCTTTTAATAATTCTTTTGTTAAAAGATGATTAAGTTTATGCGAACCTGCATAGGAAGTATAATCTCCAAAAACTCTATATCCAAGCAAAGTCAAATCTCCAATGGCATCTAAAATTTTATGACGCACAAACTCATCTTTAAAACGCAAACCTTCAGGATTTAAAATACGATTATCATCAATTACAACAGCATTTTCCAAACTTCCACCAAGACCTAAATTCATAGCTCTTAACGCTTGAACATCTTTTAAAAAACCAAAAGTCCTAGCTCTTGCTATTTGCTCGATATAATTTTGCTTGCTAAATTCAAAACAATAATTTTGTTTTCCTATGATAGGATTATCAAATTCTATGGTATAGTTTATAATAGGCATATCTGTAGGACTTAAACGAACAAATTTATTACCTTCTTTAACTTCAATAGTTTTTTTAATCACTAAAATTTTCTTTACCTCATCAAGCTCTTTTAAACCCGCTTCATCAAGCATCATACAAAAACCTATACTGCTACCATCCATAACAGGAGCCTCATTAGCGCTTAATACAATACGAATATTATCTATACCATAAGCATTAATAGCACTCATTAAATGCTCTATAGTTGAAATATATCCTCTTTGATCTCCTATTACTGTGGCCATTTTTGTATCAATAACATTTTGAGGTTTAGCTTCATAAGAAATTCCAAGATCACTTCTATAAAAAACTATGCCACTATTTGCCTCTAATGGCTCTAGTTGAATACTAATTGGTTCTCCTTTATGCAAGCCTATGCCTACGCCTTTTACAATCTTTGCTATAGTTGTTTGATTCATCTTATTCACTCAAAATTTTTTTCTTACTTGAATTTAAGACATTATATATATTATCTCTTATCCATTTTGCATCCTGCCATTGCTCAGGACGCACCTCAACTCCTTGAACCAAGACTCCAAAATGCACATGATCTCCAAGTGCTAAACCTGTAGTTCCAGTAGTTCCTATAATCTCTCCTGCTTTGACTTTATCTCCTACATGCACATTCACATCAGTACAATGCCCATAAAGAGTATAAATTCCAAAACCATGATAAACAATGATATTTAATCCATAAATTCCATTTTCTTGGACAAAGACAACTTCACCATCGTTATTACTAACAATAGGAGCTTCTTTAACACTAGCTAAATCAAGCCCCATATGATAAGAATTACTTAAAGGTTCATTATTATAAGAATAAAATCTATGATCAGCATAATCAGCTACTTTTTGAGCATTTTTTAAAGGTATAAAAAGATTGATCTTGAAATTATTAATCATACCATCTGGAACTTTACTTGTAATTTCATGTATCAATACTTCATTAGAATTTCTTAAATCTTCATTGACAAATTTAAATTTTTCAAGTCTAGTTAATTCTTTATCTTTTGGGGCATGTTTTTGAGCTAAAAATTCAATTTTACCATCTATAAATTTATCACTTAATTTTATATTAGATACTCGGTATTTTTTATTAGCAAAATAGTATCTAATTCTTTGTTTATTGATATTTCCTGCTTTATCCTTAGCTACAACATAAGCTCTAAAATTTTCATCTTTAACATCCCAAGGAATCAATGCTGTATAATATCCTTCTTTAACAAAAGGAATTACTTTAAATATCCTATCTTTATCGGTTGTTATATACACATCTTCTAAATTTTCATCACTTGCTTTAAATACTACACTACCTACTCCACCTTGTTCTATCTGATAAGAATTATTTATAATATCTACTGTAGGATTTTTTGTATCTACTATGATTTTTATCTCTTTAGAGGCAATATTTCCCAAGAAAAGATTCCAAAAGCTATTATCGCTAGCTTCGATTAAAAGCTTATATGAATTTATTTTTTCTTTATAAGCTAATTTTGGAAGTTTTAAATCAAAGCGTATATTTTTCTTTTTTCCTTGAACTTTTTCATTGACTAAAATTTGGCCATTTAGTTCATTGTCTTTAAATAAAGTTACTTTTACATCTTTTAGGGTTATTTTATCATCAATTTCTATAGTAATTGGATCATTTAAATTGCTATATATGACATCTGATTTGGTTTTTATAATAGGAGCTCCTCTTTCAAACCATCCTGTATTTAAAACAAAAGCAACTATAACAATGAGCACCAAAAATACCAAGAAAAACCATTTTTTATTTGATCTTTTACGAGCAAAAACCATTTCTACCTTCAATTCTTAAAAATTTAATTTTTACTATACAATATATTATTCTATAGCAAATTAAGAGTAAATTAGTAGATAAAATTATAAAATTTCTCTTAATTTATTTGCATCTTTTATCCAAGTTTGAAGTTCATGAGCATCACTTTTTTCTATCATTTCTTTACATTCTTGTAATTCTTTTTGAAACAAAGCTATGCAATTTAACAAATTTTGCTTATTTTGTTGAAAAATTCCACTCCACATTTTTGGATTTGACTTAGCAATTCTACACATATCTTTAAAAGAAGGACCTCCAAGATGAGCTATATTTTTTTTATTTTCTTCTTTCATGACAAAATTTGCCAAAGAAAAACTAATTACATGTGGCAAATGAGAGATAATAGCTGTATGATGATCATGAGATATACTATCCATAAATACTAATTTCATCCCTAAATCAGAAAAAATTTCTATAGCTCTTTTTTGGTGTAAATGTGTAGCATTTTCGATATCACAGAGTATGCAAACTGCATTTTTATATAAATCTTTAACCGCAGCATTTGGACCACTATTTTCAGTCCCAGCCATAGGGTGAGCTGCTATAAAATGACTTTTTAAATTAATGGATAAATTTTTTATAAGCTCTTGTTTTGTACTTCCAAGCTCAATAATAGTGCAATCTTGAGTAACATCTTCTAAATCCTTTAAAATGCTAATAATTGCATCTACAGGAATGGCTAAAAAAATCACATCACATTGTTTAATTTTTTCAAAATCTACTATTTTATCTACTAATTTTTTTTCTAGTGCAATTTGCTCAAATTCCTTATTAATATCATATCCACAAACTATATCAATAAGCTTATTTTCTCTTAAACTAATACCCAAAGAACCACCTATTAAACCAAGTCCAACTATACCTACTTTCATAATTTCGCCTTAAAAACTATTGATTAAAAATATTTTGCTATTATAACGCTTTTGTATATAAATTTTTTAGGTAATTACTAATGAAAAAATGGTTTGTATTTTTTGCACTATCGAGTTCACTTTGTGCATCTACTATTAAAGAAATTAAATTTGAAGGTTTATCTCAACTTTCCAAAGAAAGTGCTTTAGCGATTTCAAAATTAAAAATTGGACAAAAAATTAGTGCTGCAAGCATAGACACAGCTGTTAAAAATCTTTTTAGCAGAAATTATTTTAAAGATATAGTTGTAGAAGAAAATAATGGAGTGATTATTTTTAAAGTAGTTGAAAAGCCTTCTATTGGAAAAATAGACATACAAGGAATCGCAAGTAATGATAGAAAACAAATAGAAAATCTTGTGGGCTTAAAACCTGGCCTTTTATATGATGAAAATTCCATTAAAGAATCTATAGAAAAAATAAAACTTTTCTATCAAGCCAAAGGTTTTTATGATACCGTAGTAGAAACAAAAAATGAAAAACTTAGTAATTCTAATGCTTTAAAAGTCACTTTTATCGTTAATCGTGGTGAAAATATTATCATAGAAAATATCCATTTAAGCGGAGCTAAAAAATTAGATTATTCAGACATAGAACCAGCTGTTGCAAACAAACAAAGAGAATTGTTAGGTTGGATGTGGGGATTTAATGATGGAAAACTTAAAATTTTTGATTTAGAAAGCGATAGCTCAAGAATCTCTGATGTATATTTAAAAGAAGGTTATTTAGATGTTAGCGTATCTCCAGCATTTTTAAAAACTTATACTGATACTTACCAAGCTGATTTAACCTATTTTATTAACGAAGGTGAAATTTATAAAGTCAAAGATATTCAAATTTACAATCCTGTTTTTAGCGAGGAAGAAAATAAAAAATTAGCAAAAGATCTTGAGCTAAGCATAGGAAAAAAAGTCAATATAGAAAAATTAAGAAAAGATATAAAAACAATAGAAACAAAAACTGCTGATTTAGGTTATGCTTATACTCAAGTTATACCAGATATTCAAAAAGACAAAGAAAAACATGAAGCTATAATAATTTTTAAAGTCATACCGAATGAAAAAGTTTATATAAGAAATGTTGAAATTTCAGGTAATACAAAAACAGTCGATAGAGTCATTCGTAGAGAGCTTTACCTAACCGAAGGAAATCTTTACAACCGAACAGATTTGATAGATTCACGCAATGCATTAAGAAGAACTGCTTATTTTGAAAATGTAGATATCAAAGAACAAAGAGTTGATGATACTCATATGGACTTGATAGTTGAAGTTAAAGAAGCTTCAACTGGAGCTATATCAGGTGGTATTGGCTATGGCACAAGTGATGGAATTTTACTTAGTGCTTCTTTATCTGATGCAAACATTTTAGGTTCTGGTATGAAAGGTAGTGTTAGCATCGATAAAGGCGATGAAACTTTATCAGGAAGAGTAGCTTTAAAAAATCCAAGAGTTAATGATAGTGATTATTCACTTGGGGGATCTTTATATTCAGATCGTTTTGAATGGGATAGCTATGATGAAAGAAATTATGGTTTTGATATTAGCGTAGGTAAATCTTTAGGAAGATACACTAGTGTAGATCTTACTTATAATCTTGAACAAAGTGATATTTATCATTTAAGTGATCGTTTGATCAATCAAGGTTATAAATTAGGAAAAAGCTATAAAAGTTCTATTGCTCCATCGATTGTATTTAACAATACAGATGATTATTATTTACCAAGATCTGGTTTTATCGCTTCTACTACTTTAGAATATGCAGGATTAGGTGGGGATCAAAAATTTATTAGCTCAACTAGTAAATTTAATTATTATCAAGGTTTAGAAGATTATATAGGCTGGGATTTAATTTATCGTTATAAAGCAAGTTTTTACAAGGTATGGGATCAAGGATATTTACCAATTAATGAAAAATTATACCTAGGTGGTATAGGAACGATTCGAGGTTTTGATAGAAGAAGTGTTAGTCCTAAAAATGCATGGGGAGATGAGACTGGAGGAACTATAGCATTTGCAAATTCTGTAGAGCTTAGTTTTCCTATATTTGATAGAATCAAACTTAGAGGAAGTGTCTTTTTTGATTATGGTACTATAGGAGAAAGCTCGATCACTCAAATTCAAAGATGGAGCACCGGAGTGGGTTTTGAATGGCTAACACCACTTGGGGCTTTAAATTTAGTTTTTGCTAAACCATTTAATACTAAATCAAATGATGATTTAAGCGAATTTGAATTTATGTTGGGTGCAAGATTTTAAAATCTTGTTATAATTTTGAAATTTTATTTTAGGTAGAGATGATGAATTTTTTAGATATTTTTTCTAGTATAAGACGCAAACAAGCAACCCCAAATGAAGCACCAAATCACTGGGTAAAATGTAATTCTTGTCATGCACTAATGTACTATAAAGAAATAGAAACTTCTTATAATGTTTGCCCAAAATGCAATTTTCACATGAGACTTTCTCCATTAAAACGCATAGAATTACTAAGTGATGAAGGCTCTTTTATAGAAATGGATAAAGATTTACATGCTATAGATCCTTTAAAATTTGTTGATAGTAAATCTTATAAAAAAAGATTAGCAGAAAATGAAGAAAAAACAGGTAGAAAAAGTGCTCTTATAAGCGGAGAATGCACTATAGATGGGGTAAAAACTCAGCTTGTTGTTTTTGATTTTTCTTTTATGGGTGGAAGTTTAGGTTCAGTTGAGGGTGAAAAAATTTTAAGAGCGATAGAAAGAGCGATAGAAAAAAAGACTCCTGTAGTAATTGTAAGTGCTAGTGGTGGCGCTAGAATGCAAGAAAGCACTTACTCTTTAATGCAAATGAGTAAAACAAGTGCGGCATTAAAACTTTTAGCTGAAGAAAAATTGCCTTTTATTTCAGTATTAACCGATCCTACTATGGGTGGAGTAAGCGCATCTTTTGCATGGCTTGGAGATATTATCATAGCTGAACCTGGAGCTTTAGTAGGCTTTGCTGGTGCAAGAGTTATTAAACAAACCATAGGAGCTGATTTACCTGAAGGTTTTCAAAGAGCTGAATTTTTACTTGAACATGGCTTAATCGATGCCATAGTAGAAAGAAATGATCATAAAAAATTTATCGGTGATTTTTTAAAATTTTTTTCTAAAAATTAAAAATGCAAATTCAAATTATTAGCATACAAAAAAACAATAATGATGAATTTTATAAGTTTGATGAACATTACACCAAGCTTATAAAAAAATTTGCAAATTTTAACCAAATATGTATTTTTAATAACAAAATAGCCAACGCACAAAACACCAATGCCAATGAAGCAAAAAAAGCTTACACTCAAGCTTTAAATCCATACAAGAAAGGTTTTTGTATAGCCTTGGATGAAAAAGGAAAAGAATTTACAAGTGCTGAATTTGCTTCGTTTTTACAAGATAAAAATGAAATTTCTTTTTTCATAGGTGGAGCATATGGCTTTGAAAAAACTTTTCTTGATCAAATGGACATAAATATAGCTTTGAGCAAAATGACCTTAGCACATAAATTTGCAAAAACAATGCTTTTAGAACAAATTTATCGAGCATTTTGCATTAATACAAACCATCCATACCACAAATAGGAGCATTTATGCAAGAATTACAACTTGAAGAATTTAAAAATATTCTTGAAAAAAGACAAGAAGAAATTTTACAAGAGCTTCAAGGCAATATAACTAATATCAACAATCTCCACAGTAGCGAACCACGCGATGAAGTAGATATGCAACAAATTGACAATAGCTCACACATTGATTTTACTATAAATGAAAATTTAAAAAAAGAATTAAATGAAATTAAGCTTTCATTAAGTAAAATAGACAACAACACCTATGGAATTTGCGAATATTGCGAGGAATACATTCATCCTGAAAGATTGAAAGTCAAACCTCATGCAAAATATTGTATTAATTGTCGTGAAAATTTAGAAAAAAGGAAAGAAATATGAAAGTAAAATTGTTTTTCTTTGCAAGTTTGATTTATCTTTTAATCATCGCCGCTTTAGCTTATAATTTAAATTTAGGTGATTATACTTTTACTCTTTCTACTTTTGAACTTACTTTGCCTATTAGTATATGGATTATTTTACCTGCTTTTATTTTAATGATATTAGCACTTTTACATATGAGTTTTTATGGCTTTTTAAAACATTTGCAATTTAAAAATCTTATAAAAGATAGTAAAAACTATGAAAATTTAATCGAAAATTTATTACTCAAAAAAAATGCTAAAGTTAAATTTAAAACCCAAGAATTCCAAGATATAGAAAAAATTACCAAAACTTTAGTATTTAAAGAAAAAGTGCAAAATGAAAAAATTGATATTATTATTGATATTTTAAATGAAATTTATAATGGATCTTTTGTAGATCTTAAAAAATATAAATTAGATTATAATAATGAAATTTTCATACTCAATGAGAAAAATCACTTCAGCAAAGACTATGATTATGCATTTTCATACTTAAAAAATAAAGAAAAATTAAACAATGATTTAGACATTAGTGCTTATAAAGAAATTTTAAAACAAGCCCCTTATGGTAAAATAAAAAGCTTAAAAATTCAAAAAACTCAAGAAGATATTTTAACCCTTTTTCAACGCTATGAATTGGGAAATTTAGAACTTTCACTTGCTGAAATAGAAATTTTACTAAGTATGAATGAAATCAATGAGCAAATATTTTTACAAAGTGCAAAAATTCTTTGTAAAAAAATAGAACCTCAAAATTTAATAGTTTTATTTAAAAAGATCAAAGATACTCACGCACAAGCTTTTAGAGCATATTACTATATTTTGGCTGAATTTGGTATGTATGAAGAATTAATGAGTGAATTAGGCAATGATCAACAAGAATTTAAAGATTTTAGACTTGTATTATTTTTAAAAGAACATAATAAAAAATTTGATTTAGATAAAATGATACAATGATTGATTTTAAGCAAAAACCTTTATTTTTAGCTCCTATGGCTGGATTTTCTGACTTACCTTTGCGTAATTTAGTAAAGCAATTTGGAGCTGATGTTACAATTAGCGAGATGATCAGCTCGAATGCTTTAGTGTATGAAAGTGAAAAAACTTTAAAAATGCTACAAAAAGCCGAACTTGAAAATCCTTATATAGTTCAAATTGCAGGATCAGATGAAAAAATCATTAAACAAGCTGTAGAAATCTTAAATCGTTTTGATTTTATAGATGGAATTGATTTTAATTGTGGTTGCCCTGTAAATAAGGTCATAAAACAATGCGCAGGAAGTGCTCTTTTGCAAGATCTTGATAAATTGCAAAAAATTTTAGAACTCATTAAAAAAACAAGCAAGAAAAAAACAACAAGCGTTAAAGTAAGATTGGGGTATGATAAAAAAGATCCTATCTGTATAGCCAAAGCTTGTGAAAATGCTGGGGTTGATTTTATCAGTATGCATGGTCGAACAAGAAAGCAAATGTATAGCGGAAATGCTGATTATGAAGCCATAGCACTAGCTAAAGAAAATATCAAAATTCCTTTAGTTGCAAATGGCGATATAGATGCTTTAAATGCTCAAGAAGTATTTAACAAAACTAAATGCGATGCATTAATGATAGGAAGAGCTAGTATAGGCAAACCTTGGATTTTTTATGAAATCAAGCAAGGTGTAAAAATAGATAAAAAAACTAAAAATGAAATCATTTTTGCTCATTTTGAAGAAATGTTAAAACACTACAAAGAACAAGGTGTTAGTATTTTTAGAAAGCATTTACATGAATACTCCAAAGGACTTGAAGATGCTTCAAATTTTAGAGATCAAGTAAATCGCATTAACGACCCTCAAATTATGCGAGATTGTATGAGAGAATTTTTCAATAAGGAATGATTTTTGCTTGTTTAATGACAAGCAATATAATGAAGAGATACCATAAAACAAGGAAGGTTAATGGGAGCTCATATTAGTTCAAAAGGAATTTGTAAAGCAGTAGAAGGGATTAGAACAAGTGCAAACAACCTTGCAGCACATGCTTCAAAACTCAACAATCAAACTTTAAATTTTGAACAAATTTTACAAGAACAAAAGCCAAAATGCATTAGTTCTTGTATCCAAGATTCACAACATCAACTTAGCAAGTTGCTAAAAAGTATAGAAAATAGCAAGGAAGATATTTTCAAAGATGCTTGCGCTAATAATGTTGATATTATCGCAAGATTAAGACAAGAGGCGATTACAATGTATGATATTACTCTTAAAACCCCTCTTTGATAATCTTATATAATTTATCAATTTCTTCATCGCACATATGCGATGAATTTTGTTTTTCATAAAAATGGCATAAATGTCTAGGATTAAATTCATAACCAAATACACACTTACTATGAGCTGGCAAAAAAGCTCTAATTAAAACTACATCTTGCATTATCTGTTCATCACAAGCAAAACAGACAAATTCTTTATGTAAACGACCTTCATAATTTAAAATTTTCAAATACGCATCTACTATTACTCTTTTACAATCTTGCTTTTCAAAGCGTTTAGCGCACTCATCCAAAAGCTCAAAATAAAAAGAGTCTAAATTTTCTACATCTTTTAAGTGCCAATAAAAAAGTCTAATAAATTCTTGCCAAAAAAACATTTTTTCTCTATCTAAAATCCAAGAAAAACCAATATGTAAAACATCTTTTAATCTAGGCAAAAATCTTGAGCTTTCTTCTAATTCAAAATCTATCTTATAGCCATTTAAAATATTTGAATGTCTCATTCCATAAAAACGATAGGATTTAACCACTTGTTTGGGGCTTAATATATTTACAATTAAATCTTCATCTTTTACACTTTGAGTGTGTAAAATATATCCTTGCATTATACAATCTTCACACCATAAGATCTTAAGATTTCAAAAGCACTTTGCTCTAATTTTTCATCAAAACCTGCACAAGCTTTTTGATGTAATAAAATTTCAGAATTACAACTCGCACTTTGAGCTAAAATAATATTGCTAAAAACGCAAATATGCGAAACCAAGCCGCAAAATTCAATACTTTCATAAAAATTAGCTCTTAAAAAATTTGCAAATTCTAAACTTCCAAAAGTATTTTTATAAAAAATGTGTTTGGCATGTTTTAAATATATATCAAATTCTTTTGGCATATTCCAGCCATTTGTGTCTTTTAAACAATGATAAACAGGGATATTTTTACCTTCTTGAGTGTCTAAATAATCTTTTTCGTGTGTATCGAAAGTAAAAACTATATCACCTCGGTGATTTTGCAAAAGAAAGAGTATATTGTCTTTGATTTTAGCAGCTTGAGCAAAACCCAAACTACCATCTATAAAATCATTTTGATAATCTACTACAACTAAAAGCTTACTCATTTATAAAAAAACTATTTAAATGTATATTACTAAATGCAGTCTTTAAACTAGTAAATAATTTTGGGTTTTCTTTTTCTAAATTTGCTAAAAGCTGTTTTGCTTCTTCTCTAGCGTGTGGAAATTTAACATTTTTTTCACTAAGTTTCATACCAGGACAAAACTCATTACCTATAACTTCTAGCTCATTATTTATAGCATTTTCTCTAAGCTGTCTTTCTCTTACAAATATCAAAGGTCTAATCACCTCTATACCTCTTTTGCTTTTGTATTTTGGAGCTAGGCTTCTTAAAGATCCATTGTAAATAAAATTCATAAAAAAACTTTCCACTGCATCATCTAAATGATGGGCTATAGCAAGTTTATTGTATCCATTTTCTAACGCATAAGTATATAAAGCACCTCTTCGCATCCTAGAAAAATAACTACAAAAGCTAGAATTTTTTCTTATAGTATCACCAGAAATTTCATATATATTAGAATCAATCACTTCATGATCTATGCCATATTCTTTGCAGTGATTATGCAACTTAGTATAATCTTCCCCCATACCATAGCTTAAAGTTACAGCTTTAAGTTCAAATTTAAAAGGAGCATGTTTTTGCATACGCGATAAAAGATGGGCTAAAGCTAAAGAATCTTTACCCCCACTAAGCCCTAATAAAACTTTATCTTTATCTTCTATAAGAGAAAATTTAGCATTAGCCTTAGCTACTTCTCTAATGAGTCTTTTGCTAAGATTTATCATAATTTATCGCACATTTTTAATACAAAATTAGCTGAAATTCTTGCTGATTTTTCTACAAATTCATCAAAATCGAATTCAGCCTTTTCACCAGCTTTATCGCTCATTGATCTTAATATAAGACAAGGAATTTTTAAAGCATCACAAACTAAGGCTACACTAGCTCCTTCCATTTCACAAGCATCAGCATTAAAAATCTCTCTTATTTTTGCTTTTTTGTTTTCATCGCAAATAAATTCATCTCCAGTGGCTATAATGCCTGATTGAATTTTAATATTTAATTCTTTTGCAACTTCTAAAGCTAGATTATTTAATTTCTCATCTGTTTTTATAAAAATTTCATTACCAGGAACATAACCCAATGGATGTCCAAAAGCAGTTATATCTAAATCATATTGAGCTAACTTTGTAGCATAGATTAAATCACCTATGTCTAAATTTGGATTAAACGCACCTGCAACACCAGTAAAAAGCAAGATTTCTGCTTTAAATTTTTCTATCATTATACTAGCACTAAGAGTGGAATTTACTTTACCTATCTTAGAATAAGCAATAACCAAGTCATGATTTTTATACTTTGCTAAATAATAAGTATTATTAGCATAATTTATAGTTTCATAATCTTTTAAAGTTTCCAATAAAGGGGTAATCTCTTCTGGCATAGCGCCTAAAATTGCAATTTTCATTTCAAAACCTTTAATACTTCGTCTATATCTTGCATTTTACTTAAAGCATATGTTTCTTTTTGGCTAATTTTTTTATTTAATCCTTTTAAAACACTAGCACCAAATTCTATATAAAAATCAATCTTTTCATCTATGTTTTGTATGCTTTGTTTGTAAAGCACAGGTTTAATCAGTTGATCGCTTAATAATTGCAAAGCTTGATCTTTGTTAGTATAAATTGTTGCATTTACATTGGAAACAACTTGATTAAAATCAGATTTTAAAATACTTTTTAATTCTTGTGTTAATTTTAATGAAGCTTCTTTTAAAAGCGGGCAATGGCTTGCTACACTCATATTTAAAAGCATAGCTCGTTTAGCTCCAGCTTCTTTAAATTCTGCCTCAGCTAAAATCAAATCAGGCTTTAATCCTGCAACTACAATTTGCCCTTGGCAATTATAATTAGCTGCGTATATTTTCTTACCATTTTGCTGAGCTTTATAACAAATTTCTTCTACTACTTCATCTTTTAAGCCTAAAACCACCATCATACCAGCTTCTATTTTAGAACAATCTTCTTGCATAAAAATTCCGCGTTTATTAACCAAAGAAATCACTTCTAAAAAATCAAATGCACCTTGCACTGCTAAAGCACTAAATTCACCCAAAGAATGCCCTAAAGCATAATTAGTCCTTAATGAAATATTTTCATTTAAAGCCTCATATGCCATTAAAGAATTTAAAACTATAGCCATTTGAGTAAATTCGCTTTTGTTTAAATCATCATTTTCTTTAAAAAGTAAATTTTTAAAATCAATTTTACAAAAATCACTAGCATTATCTAATAATTCTTTAGCTTTTTTAGAATTTTCATAAAAACTAAGCCCCATGCCAAAGCTTTGAGAGCCTTGACCAGGAAATATAAATGCGCTATTCATTAGTGATGATGTCCCCCACAACATCCACCGCCGCCACCATGGCCATGGCCACCACCGCAGCATCCACCGCCGCCATGGTGATGATCATGATGTCCTCCACTAGCACATCCACAACTTCTACTACCTGCAACAATACCTGTTAAAATTTCATCTTCAGTAGCAGGTCTTACATCAACTATATTTAAAGAAAATAACAAATCTTTACCTGCGTAAGCATGGTTATAATCAATAGTTACTTCATTATCAGTAATTTCTCTTACTATCACTCTTACGGTTGCACCATCTTCACCTTCTCCAAAAAGCTCCATACCAACTTGCAAATCAATTCCTGCAAATTGTTCTTTTGGTAAAGTTTGTAAAGCATTTGCATCATATTCACCTAAAGCTTGTTCTTTTTTAACAACAATGTCTTTATTACAAGGAGCATCTAATTTTTGAATTTCTTCTTCAAGACCTTCTAAAATTTGACCTTTACCTAAAATAAAAGATATAGGCTCTGCATGAATATTTGACTCTAAAATCTCATTTGTATTTGCATCTTTTAACTCATAAAACATAGAAACTACACTATTTTTTTCTATCGCCATTTTTACTCCTTTGTTTATTTTCTATCTGGCGAAGCTTTTGCTTCAGGACTATCTGGATAAGCTGTTTTTAAAGCTTTGTAAAATTTATTTGCTGATTTTGTATCTCCAACTTTATCCAAACTAATTGCCGTATGATAAAGCAATTTTGGTACATAATCACCTTTAGTGCTTATAGCTGAACTCTTTTTATAAAACCCTAATGCACCTGCATAATCTTGCTGTTTGTATTGAATTTCACCTAACCAAAAAGTAGATCTAGCAGGTTTATAATGGATGCTTATTAAGTGTTCAAATTTTTCTTTTGCATCATCAAATTGATTTTTATTTACTTCATCAATTGCTTTCTTTAAAATTTCATTTGATTGTAATTTTTTCCAACTATCATCTTTGATTTTAACTACTTCTTGGGTTGCATTATCATCAGTAGTGTTTAATTCTTGATTTATCTGAGTTTTGTTGTTATCATTGATAATCAATGGTTTTAAAGATGTTTTATTGTCTTGTTGGACTTTTGAAATTTCAGACTGAAAAAACATTATACTTTGATTCATATCACTTTGAGAAACATAATCTGCATTGATTTTATTTACCACTGCAGTCATTTCGCTTAAAATTTTTTGAATTTCTTGATAATTTTTTTCTTGAATTTTTCTGCTTTCTTCTATATAAGCTCTTAAATTTTGTATCTCTTGAGTGACATTAGAATCTAAATTTTGATGACTTTCTTCTAAAGAAAGCAATCTAGTATTTGCTTTAGAATACTGAGCATTTAAGCCTTCGGTAACACTTTGCAAGCCTTCTATATTTTCCACTGCTGTGTTAAGTTTGTTGGTTAAATTTGTATAATACTCATTTAATGCTCTTAAGCGTTCTTGGTTTTCATATTGAAGTTTTTCATTTTGAGTTAAGCCATAAGGTGTTTTGCTATCTACTTTTCCTGCATCAAAAGCTGAAATTTCAGCATGTAAAAAAGTAGCTCCTAAAAGAGCTACTGAAAATAATTTAAATTTCATATTTTGATTAAAAAATTATTTTGCTATTTTAAATTCAGCACGACGATTTTGAGCATCGCAAGCTTTTGTTCTTTCAGTGCATACAGGATTAGTTTCTCCGTAGCTTTTAACACTAATTCTATCAGCATTAACACCTTGAGCTACTAAAGATTCTTTTACAGCTTTTGCTCTTTTTAATCCAAGAGCTTGATTATACTCATCAGTACCCCACTCATCGCAGTTTCCTTCAACAACGATAGCAGAATTTGCAGCCTCACCATTAAAAATTTTAGCATTATTTGCTACAACTTTTTGCATATCACTTCTAACATTAAATTTGTCAAAATCAAAATAAACACTAGAAACAGAATTTAAAGACTCTAAATTTTCAAATCTATCCGATCCGCCGCTTCCCTTAGAACCATCTACACTACTAGAACTGCTTACAGTTGTATTTTTTGTAGCACATCCACTTACAATTACAGCAAAAGCAGTGATTGAAGCAAAAATGATTTTTTTCATTACCTCTCCTTATTTAATAAAAATCTTGCTAATTATAACAAAAAAAATATTATTTTGATATTTTACCAATCAATTGATTGAATTTTGCCAACTTTTAATCCATAATGAAAAGCTTTATTAGCTTTAATTCTTATCACACCTAAAGCACTTTGAGAACCCAAATACTTTATAAAAACTATACTTTCACCATCACTTGAAAATCTAGGAAATAAATTTTTTCCATTTGCTGTGAGTTGGCGTATGTAATCACTTTGAGTTGACATTAAATAAAGATTAAAAACTCCACTTTGATTTACTTCTCTACTAGAATAAACTATATAATTTTTATAAGTAGAAACTGAAGAATTATTTTTCCCATGAAATACAACTTGCTCTGTAATATTTGTCCCTAAATCTTGCATAAAGATATTTGGATAGCCCAAACGATCAGATACAAATACTATTTTTTGATCTCCATCAACAAAATTTCCATTCACATCTATGCCAGAATAATTTGTAATTTGCTGATAATTTTTTGTATTTGTGTCATATAAATATACATCGGGTTGATCTTTTGGAGCCATAGTAAGAAGAAGTTTTTTACCATCATCGCTTACATCAGAAGCCACCATCATACCTTTACTTGCTATGATTTTTGTAGTGCTTTTATTTTTCATATTATATTTATACAAAGTTGGAATTTCATCATCATATGCAGTAAAATAAAATGCATCTTGCTCTTTATTTGCCCATTTAGGAAATAAATTTAAGCCTTTAGAGATCAAAACCTTTTGATAAGTCAATGTATAATCTGCAAGTAAAATATCGCTTTGTTTGCTACCTTGAGTTCTTGCTATTAAAATTTTATGATCCATCCAATCAACAGGAGAAAAACCTAATTTTTTATTCATTTGAGTAATACTCTTATGTGCTAAGAATGGATATTCTTCTATTGATAAAATTTGCTCATAAAATCTTGCTTTACTTTCTTTTCCAGCTAAAACTTCAACATCAATATCTAAAAGCTTTCCATTTTTATTTAAAGTGTAGGAAAATACATAATCTCCCTTAGCTTCTTCTTCGACTAATTCAAAATTTGCACTCACCTTAATATCATTTACAAGCATATTGTAAAAACTTTTTTTAAGATCTAAATCTGTTAAATTAGACTGATCTTTAATATAAATTTTTGGTAATTGCATACCTTTATTTATAACAGATATGGTTGCATCTTCTCCAAATAAAATGCTGCAAAAAAATAAAAAAACTAATATCTTTTTCATTATTTCTCCGTATTAAATTCAATTACATCACTAAGTTTCATTTTAATTTGTCGTATTTTACCATTTGGAGGTAAAGTTATGTATTTTCCTTCTAAATTTTTTAAAAATTCTTGTGCTTTTGTGTCAAAATTTTCGCTAAATGATTTAGAGGAATTAACTAAATGAAAATATCCATTATTATCGATAATAAATTCAACATCTATGCTTAAATTCCCACTTGGATTATACACCCTCCATCTTTCTTCAAGATATTTTCTAACAGCTCCTAAAAACTGATCATAAATTCCAACTTTTTGTTCTATTAAAGATTGACCTAATTCTTGATTAGTTTGCAAGCTTTCATTAAGTTGTTTAGAAAAATCTGAAATTTGCTCTCTTTGAGAAAATATAGGTTGCTTAGAAGGCATTGAAGATTGAACTTTAGTTGTTTTTTCTTCTTGATAATCTTCTAAATCTCCAAATAATTCATTAAATTTACTTGCTTGTTGTTCTACATCTTGAGTTTTAACATTTTTATTAGTAGTATATTTTTGAACTATATTTTTTTCAAAAAGATCTTGTAAAGATTCTTTTTGTGCTTCTTGTGGCGTTGATAAGGGATTTGTATTAACATTATCTCCTAATTCTATATTGATAAAACTATTTGGATCATCAGTATATTCTAAAGCTTGTGGTTTGTATTGTACTACTTTAAAAAATACCAAAAAAATAACACTAAAATAAATCAAAATAGCATAAATTAAAGATCTAGCAGTGTATTCAGAATGCTCTTGCATATTTTACTCAGTTTGTAGTGCAACTTTATGAAAACCTATATGTTTCATAGTTCTTAAAACACTCATAACATCATCATATTTTAAATTCTTATCTGCTCTTATAAATACTGTTTCATTAGTGTTATACTGAACTTTTAAAGCATTCATATTATCAGCAAAACTCAAAAAATCAAATTTATTTTTACCGACAAAAATTTCTTTTTTAGCATTTATGGTGATAATTAAACTTTTTAAATTTGGAGCACTAGAATTTTTTTGAGAACCTTGAGGAAGTTGAACTTTTTCCTCATAAGTCATACTTGGCGCAGTAACCATAAGTATAGCAAGCAAAACAAGCATAATATCCACCAAAGGAGTGATATTTAATTCAGGTTTTTCTTCTAAAAATTTCACCTTAAGCCTTTGTGCTAACTAATAACTTAATCTCACTATCTAATATATTTATCAACTCATAGGCTTTACGCTTAATTATCAAATGAAAACTATAAGCAGGAATAGCCACTAAAATTCCACACCCAGTTGCCACTAAAGCTTCACTAATTTTTGGCGCAATAACACTTAAAGAATTTTGAACTTCTAATCCTCCAAAAGTCTCAAGTATAGAAATGACTGTTCCAAAAAGACCTATAAAAGGAGATGTAGAAGCTATGATACTAAGCCATGTTAGACCTATAGTAGCTTTTTTTTCTAAAGAATTTTTATAAATATTCATCTTAGCTTCATCTATTTCAATGCATTTTTTCAAAATAGAAGCGCTTTGACTTAAATCTTTTTCGCCTCTCATCAAAGCTTCAAGTGCTTGAGATTCATTTTGCATCCAATTATTTATAGTCATTAATCTTGAAAACAAAATGGTAAAACTAAGTATAAAATACACAGAAAGCCAAGCTAATACTATATAAGTAATTAAGCTTGTGTTTCCAAAAAAATGAAAAATTGCTTGAAAATCCACTATTTTTGCCTTACATTATTGTCCATTTTAGCAAAAGTAGAAGCTAAAGCTGCATTATCACTACTCATTGATTTAATGAGCTCTTTTGCTTCATTAAGTTTTTTTGCTATTTCGCTATCGCTGTTTCCACCAACCCAAACAGCACCTTTAGCAAGAACACTTACTTTTGTTTCAGAAACTTTAACATGTCCTGAATCAATCGCGATTAATTCATGGGTAGAATTTGCCGTTTCAACATCTATAACACCTGCTTTTAAAGATGATATCAAAGAAGCATGTCCTTTTAATACTCCAAATTCTCCTTCACTTCCTGGCAAAACAACGAGCTTTACTTCATCTTTATAAATTACTCCAACAGGAGTAACTATTTCTAAAGATATTAAATCTTTCATAAATTAACCTTTTTTAGCCTTATCTACTTTGCAATTATCCAAGCAAACATCTTTTCTGCTAACTTCTTTTAAAGTTTCAGCCTTTGCTATAACTTCATCTATATTTCCAACCATATAGAATGCATTTTCTGGTAAATCATCATATTTACCTTCCAAAATACCTTTAAATCCTGCTATTGTATCTTCTAAAGTGATATATTTACCTGGACTTCCCGTAAATACTTCAGCAACAAAGAATGGTTGAGATAAGAATTTTTCTATTTTTCTAGCTCTTTCAACTATTAATTTATCTTCTTCGCTTAGTTCATCCATACCTAAAATAGCTATAATATCTTGTAAATCTTTATATTTTTGAAGCACTGATTGAACACCGCGTGCTACTTTGTAATGTTCTTCTCCTATGATTTGAGGATCAAGCATTCTTGAAGTAGAATCAAGTGGATCAACAGCAGGATAAATACCTTTTTCAGCTATAGATCTATTTAAAACAGTTGTAGCATCTAAATGCGCAAAAACAGTAGCAGGAGCAGGATCTGTTAAGTCATCTGCTGGAACATAAACTGCTTGAACTGAAGTTATAGAACCTTTTTTTGTAGAAGTAATTCTTTCTTGGAATTTACCCATTTCACTAGCTAAAGTTGGTTGATAACCAACAGCTGAAGGAATTCTACCTAAAAGCGCTGACATTTCTGAACCTGATTGAGAAAATCTAAATATATTGTCTATAAACATCAATACATCAAGACCCATCTCATCTCTAAAATATTCAGCCATAGTCAAACCTGTTAAAGCTATACGATTTCTAGCCCCTGGTGGTTCATTCATTTGTCCATAACATAAAGCAACTTTATCTAAAACATTACTTTCTTTCATTTCATTATAAAGGTCATTTCCTTCACGAGTTCTTTCACCAACTCCTGCAAATACAGAATATCCACTATGTTTAAAAGCAACATTGTGTATTAATTCCATTATGATAACAGTTTTACCAACACCTGCACCACCAAACAAACCTACTTTACCACCCTTAGCATAAGGTGCTAATAAATCCACAACCTTAATACCTGTTTCAAAAATTTCACTTTTTGTGCTTTGCTCTTCAAATGGAGGAGGATCTCTATGAATTGACCAATGTTTGTCAAAATTTACAGCTTCGCCCTCATCTATTAAATCACCTGTAACATTAAAAATTCTACCTAAAACTTTTTCTCCAACTGGAACACTGATTGGACTTCCTGTAGCTTGTGCTGATAATCCTCTTACCAAGCCATCTGTCATATCCATAGCAATAGTTCTTACTTTGTTATCACCTAAATGTGCAGCTACTTCAAGAATTAACTTGCACTCTTTTCCTTCTAACTCATAATTTACAACGATAGCCTCGTTAATTTGAGGCAAATAGTCTTTAAATTCTACATCAACAACTGGTCCTAAAACCTGAGAAATAAAACCTTGCATTATCACTCCTAAATTTATTTCATTGACTCAACACCGCTGATAATTTCTATCAGTTCAGTGGTAATAGATTCTTGTCTAGCTTTATTATAAGCTAAATTAAGCTGTTTTACCCTAGCTTTTGCATTATTAGTAGCATTGTCCATTGCTTGCATTCTTGCACTATGTTCAGCAGCTAAAGAATCTACTAAAGCAAAATACATATTATATTCAAAATATGTTTTTAATAAATCATTTAAAATCTCACCATCTTCTGGCTCTAAATCAAGCAATGAATCTGATTTTTCTTCTTCTTTAGTTGCAATAGCCGCAACTGGTAATAATTCATTTACTCGAAGTTCTTGAGAAATCATATTTTTATAGCCATTGTGGATAATCACCACCTTATCGCTCAAACCTTGTATAAAATCTTCAACAGCACTATGAATAATAGCACATGCTTTATCATAATCTGGACTAGAACTTGTATCTAAATATTTTTCTAAAATTTCTATATTTTGAAAATTAAAATATTCTATACCTGTTTTTCCAATAGCTCTTAGTCTTACTTTTATTTTTTTAATCTTACATTCTTCAAGCATCTCATTAACTGCTTTAATGGTTTTTATATTAAATCCACCACAAAGACCTTTATCAGCAGTTACAAATATAATATCCATTTTTTCTATATTATCTTTTTTTCTAAAAAATGGAAGTTTATCATCAAGACCTTGATATTGATTCATTTTAAAAGCTATTTCAGATAAAACTTCATCAATTTTTTGAGCAAATACCTTTGACTTTTTAGCTGCTTCTTCTGCCTTTCTAAGCTTGGCAGTAGAAACAAGCTTCATCGCATTGGTAGTTTTTTGAGTGTTATGAACGCTCTTGATTTTTCTTTTTATTTCTTTTAAATTAGACATCAAAAGACCTTATATATGATTTGCTTTAAACTCGCTCAATGCTTTAGCCAATTTTTCTTCTAAATCTTTATCTAAAGCTTTTTTAGTTCTAATTTGCTCAAATATTTCTGGATATTTAGCTTCAATAAACGGATACAATGCTGCTTCAAATTCTCCAATCTTTGAAACTGCTACATCATCTAAATAACCTTTAGTACCAGCATAAATTATCACTACTTGATTTTCTGCAGAAAGTGGTGAATATGGTGGTTGTTTTAAAACTTCAACCATTCTTTGGCCACGCTCAAGTTGTTTTCTACTTGCTTCATCTAAATCACTTGCAAACTGTGCAAAAGCTTGCAATTCTCTATATTGAGCCAAATCAAGTCTTAATGTACCAGAAACTTGCTTGATAGCTTTAATTTGAGCTGCACCTCCAACACGAGATACAGATAAGCCCACATTAATAGCTGGACGAATACCTGAATTAAACAAATCAGTTTCTAAGAAAATTTGACCATCAGTAATGGAGATAACATTTGTAGGAATGTAAGCTGAAACATCTCCTGCTTGAGTTTCTATAATAGGTAGTGCTGTTAAGCTTCCTGCACCCAATTCATCACTTAATTTACTAGCTCTTTCTAATAATCTTGAGTGAAGATAAAAAACATCACCTGGATATGCTTCACGACCTGGAGGACGGCGTAAAATTAAAGACATTTCACGATATGCTACAGCATGTTTGCTCAAATCATCATAAACAATTAATGCATGTCTTGAATTATCTCTAAAATATTCCCCCATAGTTACACCAGTATATGGAGCAAGATATTGCAACGGCGCAGGATCAGATGCACCAGCATTTACTACTATACTATATTCCATAGCACCATATTCTTCAAGTTTTTTAACAACTTGAGCAACAGTGCTTTGTTTTTGACCTATTGCCACATAAATACAAATAACATCTTTACCTTTTTGACTAATGATTGTATCAATAGCAACTGTTGTTTTACCAGTTTGTCTATCGCCTATGATTAACTCTCTTTGACCTCTTCCAATTGGCACCAAAGCATCAATGGCTTTAATACCAGTTTGCAACGGCTCGTGAACACTTTTTCTAGCCATAATACCTTTTGCTTTTTCTTCTACAAAACGATATTCACTAGCCTCAATAACACCTTTTGCATCAATTGGCTCACCTAAAGCATTTACAACACGACCAATTAAAGCATCACCAACAGGTACTTTTAAAAGCTTTTTAAGTCTTTTAACTGAACTACCTTCTTTAAGTCCTAAACCTTTTCCTAAGATAACAATATCCACGCTTGATTCTTCAAGATTTAAAACCATACCTTTTTCGCCGTTTTCAAATTCAACCATTTCTCCAGCCATAGCATTTTTAAGACCATAAACCTTAGCAACGCCATCTGCTACCGAAATAATTTTACCAGTTTCTTCTATCTCTAAATTAAAGTCAAATTTTTCTATTCTTTCTTTGATAATAGAACTAATTTCATCTGCTTTAAATTTCATCAAGTCTCCTTAAATTGCTTTTAATATATATTCGTTCATTTTAGCTTTTAAATTTTGCATTGAGAATGAAATCTCATAACCCAAGCTTTCTAAGCTAATCTTTACACCATCATTAATCCCTATTTTACTTTCTAATCTAATCTTTGCATTAAATCTTTGGCTTAATTTATCTTCTAAATTTTTAATCTCATCTTCAGCCAAAATTTCTTTAGAATAAATATAACCTAAAAATGTATTTTCTTTCAAAGCCTTTTGTTCGCTTAATTCTTTTACTATACTAGGAATTAAATTTTCTCTAGAATTGATCACAATTAATGTGATAAAATTTTTAAATTCTTGGCTAGGATTATCCAACAAAGAAAGTAAAAATTCTAATTTTTGTTCTTGTTTTATATCATAAGAATTTAAAATATCAACAAATTTTGACACCCCAAAAGCAGAGGCAAGATCTAATAAATTAGAATAAAAATCTTCAAAATTACCTCTATCTAAAATAGCTTTAGCATAGGTTTTTGCTATAGTATTATCCATTAAGATACCTTTTTCATCATAATGTTAAGAATTTCTTTTTGTTGTAAGTGTAATTTTTCATCCTTGAAAATTTCATCCAAAACTGAACTCACAACACTTTTTTCCATTTTTCTCATTTCATATTCTTTATGCTCTTGAAATAATTTTTCCAAAACTTCAATTTCTGCTTTCGTTTCTGCTTCAATTTTTCCAACCAATATCTCTGCTTCTTTTTTCGCTAATGTAAGCGCATTAGCAGATTCTTGTTTAGCTAAATCTAATTTTTTCATCATTTCTAATTTTAAATTTTTACTTGCAATAAGCTTTTCTTGAATTTCATTCATTTTAGAAGAAATTTTATGAATTCTATCATTATAGAAATTTTTCAAAGGAGTAGCAATAAAATAATACAATATAGCCGCAAATAAAATAAAATTTATCGTTCTTGGTAAAATATCATAATCTCCACTTCCATTTCCAGCACCAAAAACATACAAAGGAAGAATAAGCAATAAAATTTTTGTCATTAAAATCCTTTAAATTTTACTCAAGCTATTTTGGAAGCTTTGTTTAAATTCTGGTATTTTTAAATACATTTCTTCTTTTAATTCTTTTTCTTTTTCTTTTAAACTTTTAAGAAAAACACTCATTTGCTCTTCCAATTCTTTCTTTTTATTTGCAATTTCTTTTTCTTGTTTTAGTTTTGCTTCTTCTGTAGCTTTTTGTTTGATTTGATTAATTTCATCTCTAGTTTGAATATGAATTTTTTCAAGTTCAAGTTCCACATTAGATACATCATCAGAATTTTTTTTCATTTTTTCTTCATTATTTTTAATTGCCAAATCCCTAGAATCCATAAAAGCAATTAAAGGTTTATAAAGTATTGAATTTAAAATTGCTATCATAAGTAAAAAAATTACTCCTGTGGCAATCATAATGGAAAAATGGACATCATCAAACATTAATACTCCTAAAATTCTCTAAATAAAGGTTTTAATTATAACAAATAAATCCTAAAAACATATTTAATCTAATATCTGTAATAACTTTTTAATCTTTGCTTCATCGTCAAAACTAATGATAATTTTTGAATTTTTAATACAAGATTTAAAACCAAGAGATGAGAGTTTAATTTGCAAATTTTCAAGCATAGGATTTGTTTGAGATAAATTATTTTCAGATTTGTCGCTAGAATTAGAATTTTTAAAATTTTTAATTAATTTCTCAGTATCTCTTACATTTAATTTTTGACCAATGATGGTATCTACAATCGTTTTTTCATCTTCTTTATCAAGTCCTACTAAAACCTTTGCATGACCTTGAGAAAGCTTACCTTCTATGATAAGATTTTGCGTATTATCATTTAAATTTAATAATCTTAAAGTGTTGGCGATTTGTGATCTTGATTTGTGGATAATATCTGAAAGTTTTTCTTGGGTAATATTATGAATATCTAAAAGTTCTTTATAAGAATGAGCTAGTTCAATAGGATTTAAATTTTCTCTTTGTATGTTTTCTATTAAAGCTAATTCTCTTAATTTAATATCATCAACATTAAGAATAATTGCTTTAATCTCTCCTTTATTTAACAGCTTACAAGCTCTATATCTTCTCTCACCAGCAATTAACACATAAGAAAATTCATCTTTTTTTAGCACTACAACAGGCTGTATTAAGCCATATTCTTTGATGGAATTTGCAAGTTCTTCTAAGGCTTGATTGTCAAATTTTTTTCTTGGCTGGTATGGATTTGGAGTAATAAGATCTATATCTATTTCTTCTATTTTATTATCACTTGAACCAAGTTCTTTTTCATAAACCTCATCAATATCTGCTAAAATACTACTTAAACCTCTACCTAAAGCACTTTTTTTTGCCATAAATTATCCTAATATTGATTGAGCTAAATTTTGATAAGCCAAAGAACCTGGAGATTTTATATCATAAAGTATGATAGGCTTACCATAGCTTGGACTTTCAGCTAATTTAACATTTCTTGGGATAATGATAAAATCATCTTCTTTTTCACCAATTTTAAATAGTTTTTGTTTAAAATTTTGCTTTAAATCTTCAACAGTGTCTTTTGAAAGATTGTTTTGAGAGCTATACATTGTAGGTAGAAAACCTTTGATTTTTAGCTTAGGATTAATGGTTTTTTTTACAAATTTAATGGTATTTAAAACCATAGCAACACCTTCTAATGCATAAAATTCACATTGTATAGGAATTATTACACTATCACTAGCAGCAAAAGCATTTACGGTAATACTTCCAAGGGCTGGAGGAGAATCTATAATGATAAAATCATATTCACTAGAAACCTCTTTTAATTTTTCTCTTAAAATGGTTCTATATTCTCCATTTTCTTTTACAACTTCTTGCTCTATCCCAACTAAAGAAATATTTGAAGGAGCTAAAAAAAGCTGAGATAATTCTGTTTTTAAAATGATTTCTGAAAGTTTTTTTCTGCCTATAAAAACATGATAAATATTATATTCATAATTGCTTCTATTAAAACCAAGTCCTGTAGTGGCATTAGCTTGTGGATCTATGTCTATTAAAAGTACTTTTTTTTCAGCCACGGCTAATGAAGCTGCTAAATTTATAGCCGTTGTTGTTTTGCCAACTCCACCTTTTTGATTTGCTATAGTTATTATCTCGCTCATCTTAAACTATATATCCTTTTATTATCTAATAATATCGAACCATCTTTATACAATAAAGCATTATCTAAAGATAAAAGCTTGCCATCATAATGTATAAAAAATTTTCTTGATTTTTCAAATTCTAACATATACTTGCTAAAAATATTCTTCCATGATTGCTTCTTTTGTATAGATACAAAATATTCTTTTAAAAGCTCTGTAGTATCTATATTGATATCCAATACTTGTGCTTTACAAGGTGCATAAACTAAATTAAGCCCTAATCCTACCACTAAAAAATCATTTATCTTAGAACTCATCAATCCACCGATTTTTTTATCATCTATATAAAAATCATTTGGCCATTTAAGCCAAATTTTAGAGCCATATTCGCTTAAAATTTCTTTCATTAAAAAAGCAAAATAAATACTACAAGATGCTAAAGGCAAGTCTTTTGACAAATCATCCATTTTTAAACAAAAAGAAAAGTGTAAATTTCCTTCTTTACTTTGCCAAGAATTTTCTCTACTCCCTATACCATTTGTTTGTTTATTTGCTATTATTGCCGTATTTATATTTATTTCATTATTTTTTATTTTTTCGCATAAATATTTTTGAGTAGATTCTAATTCTTCAAAATAAATTATCTCCAATTTTTAACCTTTTACCATTTAAATAAGTTTTACCATCTAGTGCTTTTTTACCACTTTCTTGCAAAATTTTTATCTTTAAAACACCTTTTTTACAAGCCAATAAAAATCCATTATTTTCTATATTTAAAATTTTTCCACTTTCTTGTAAGCTATCTTTATCAAAAAGTTCAATATCTAAAAATTTCAATCCATTTTGTAAAAAAATTCCTGGCCAAGGATAAAAAGCTAAAAATTTTTGATAAATAACACTTGCTTCATTAAGCTCTATAAGACCATCTTCTTTTTTTATTTTTTTGCAAAAACTGACTTTGCTTTCATCTTGAATTTTAGGAGTTATTTTATAAAAATTATTTAAAGTACTAACGCAAAGTTTTGCTGCTAAATTTGAAAAAATATCAAAAATTTCATTTGATTTTTTACCTTCTATATTAAATTCCACACTTTCTAAAACAGCTCCGCTATCAAGCCCTTCTTCCATAAGCATGGAACAAACCCCGCTAATTTTATCTGCATTTAAAATAGCACTTTGTATAGGAGAAGCACCGCGATATTTAGGAAGCAAAGAAGCATGTAAATTTATACAAGGAGCAATATCTAAAATTTCTTTTGGTAAAATTTTACCATAAGCTGCAACTACTATAAAATCTGGTTTTAAATCTTTAATATCTTTTATGATATTTTCATCTTTTAAGCTTTTTGGAGTATAAATTTTTATATTAAGATTATTTTCTAAAATAAATTTTTTAGTATCACTTGGCGTTAAAATTTGTTTTCTACCAACAGGTTTATCACTTTGAGTAAATAAAGCTTGTATATTAAAACCTTCTTTTATCAACTCTTTTAAAATACAAGTTGCATAAGAAGGTGTTCCCATAAATATTATATTTTTCATAACATACCCACTAAAAAATCTTTAATATTGTAGATGCTATAAAAACAAACATCACAATAAAAATAATTATCGTAACAGTAAAGATAATAAATATCACATTATGTTGAAATTTTTTTATGGTTTCTCCACAATATGGACAATGGCTAGAATATGGAGCCGCGTTTAAATACATAATCCTAGGAACTATTTTTTTATTACAATTAAAACAAATTATACGATCATCTTTTTTGGTACTTTGCTCTTCTTTTTTTTCTAAAGCTGATTTTAACAAATTTATATTCAGTGCAAATTTGCCTTTTTTATTTTCATCTAGTTGAAATTCCACCTCATCATTGCCATTTGGAATACTTTCATTTTTCCATTCTTTAATATTAAAATATACATCTTCATTAATTTCACTAGAAAAAATAAAACCATAACCTTTTTGCTCTTGGTAAAATTTAACAGTTCCTTTCATTATTCATCCTTAAATCTTTAATGCTCTCTAAAAGCATAAATTTAAGCTCTTTTAGACCTGTTTTTTCTAAACTTGAAACCTTAATGAAAAAACTTTGAGGATTATTAAGTTCATTTAAATACGAAGTAAGTTCATTAAATTCATCTTCAATTTTTTTTGCAAATTCTTCGCCTAAATTTATACTATCACTTTTTGAAAGCATTATTCCAAAATTTCTTGCATAAAGTTTGTTTGAAAATTTTTCTAATTCCTTTCTTAAAATGCAAAATTGCTCTTTTAAACTCATATCTCTTAAAGGATCAAGCACAAAAAGCAAAAAAGAAGTTCTTTCTATATGTCTTAAAAACTCAAGTCCCAAACCTTTTCCACCGCTTGCTCCTTCTATAATACCTGGAATATCAGCCATCACAAAAGAATTATAATCATCAACTTCGACCATACCAAGTTTTGGAGTTAAAGTAGTAAATTCATAATTAGCTATTTCAGGACGAGCGTTAGATACTACGCTTATGAGCGTGGATTTTCCTACATTTGGAAAACCAACCAAACCAACATCAGCTATGAGTTTTAATTCCAAACGCACATTGATAGTTTTACCTGCTACACCTGGCTGAGCATAGTCTGGGCGTTGATTGGTTGAATTTTTAAAATGGGTATTACCAAGACCGCCTTTACCACCTTTTAAAAATAATTCTTTTTGTCCTTCTACAAGCATATCAAGCAAAACTTCCCCACTTTGAGCATCAATAACTTGAGTGCCTTGTGGAACTATAAGTTCTAAATTTTCCCCGCGTTTGCCATTTTTATTGCGTCCAAGTCCTGGGTAGCCATTTTGAGCTTTTAATTCTTTTTTACCTTTAAAGTGCGCTAAGGTATGGGTATTATTATCACATATAAAGTAAACACTTCCGCCATCTCCGCCATCTCCGCCATCAGGGCCACCGAGCGGGACATGTTTTTCACGACGAAAACTAACAGCACCTTTGCCACCATTTCCTGAACTTAAAACCAATTTAACATTATCTATAAACATATTTTCACCGAATTTAATTTTTTAAAAATGATATTATATTTTTTTTAATATATGAGATTTAAGAAGAAAGGCTACAAAGTAGCCTTAAAATTACGCAGGATAAACAGAAACTTTTTTTCTATTTTTATCTTTTCTTTCAAATTTTACAAAACCATCAATTAAAGCAAAAATTGTATGATCTTTTCCTATACCTACATTATTTCCAGCATGAGTTGCTGTTCCTCTTTGACGGATAATTATATTTCCAGCACGAACAAATTCACCACCAAATTTTTTAACACCTAAACGACGACCTATAGAATCACGATTATTCTGAGTTGAACCTTGACCTTTCTTGTGTGCCATTCTTTACTCCTTAAGCTTTAATATCTACTACTCTAACACGAGTAAATTGTCTTCTAAAACCGCGTTTTAATTTAGAATCTTTTCTGCGTCTTTTTTTATAAATCACAACTTTTTTGTCTTTTCCATGAACTATCACTTCCAAAACAACTTTTGCACCCGCAACAAAAGGCGCACCTACCTTTAATTCTTTATCGCATACAGCAAGAACTTCACTTACTTCAATGCTTGATTTTACTTCAGCTTCAAAACAATCTAGTTTAAGCTCATCACCTTGGCTTACTCTGTATTGTTTCCCGCTGTGTTTTATAATAGCATACATACAGCTATCCTTTCTAAAATATATTTTGGTAGCACCACAAAGCATTATGTATAAACATAAATTTAAAAAGCTCTAATGGTTAAAACTTGAGATTATACTCAAATAATTTTAAATTTAGGTTAATTACCAACCCAAATTTACCGTGCCATTTGGATTGACACTGTGCTGTTTTTCCATACCTTCACCATCATCGCCCAAAGGCCTGCAAATATCTCCTTTTTTAACACTTCCTTCTATAATGTTTGCATAAGAAAGTTTTGGAGTAGAACGAATGATTTTTACAACACCTGTTTTAGTTTCAATTCTTCCTGTGTTTTCTTTGGTATATGCATCTTTTATCACCTCACCTAAAGAATAACACTCATAAGTATCATCAATGGTTAAAGTCTGTGAAAATACTACTTCATTTTGATGAATTTGTGATATTTTTAAAGGATAAATGGCATTTAAAATATCATCAGAAATTTTCTTTGCTATTTTTTCACTAACTTTTTCGCTAGCAACTAAAGAATCACCTTTAAAAGAAACTGACATGCTTAAAGTATTTGAAAATTTAATTTGTCTTGTAGCAAATAATAATACTCTATAATCAATCACAATATCTGCTTTATTTTTAGAACCTTTTGTTTTAAGATCAACCCCATTTACATTAAATAATAAAATATAATCTGTAGCCATTACATTTTTAAGCTTATAAATTTCATCTTCATGGGCATTGGATGAATTTATCAAAGCTTTTTCCATCTCATAATAGCCCTTAGAATCTCTATCTAAGACATTAAATTTCCTACTTTGAATCAAATCTGTGATAATTTTTTGCTGTAAAATACTACCAAGCTCTTGATGATTAGAAGAAGTGCTAAAAACCGTGATACTTCTTCTACTATCTGCATTTAACCCTGGTGCTTGGTATTTTTTACTAACATTAGTTTTAAAAACGGTTACATTTGCTATATATTTGTCTTTATCTTGCACTATATTATCAATCTCGTAAGTATCAACCTTACCTTTTGTAGCTTTTATGATTTGCTCTTCATAGATATCTTTAATATTGGTTTTTTTATCATCTGAATTAATGCCAACAAAAGATTGTTTAACCGAATCAATATTAACACCATTTAATTTTCCAACAGCTTCTATAATGGCATTGTTAATCGCTTCTTCTCTAGTAACACCTACACCTTCTCCGCTACTTGATTTTGTAGTGCTTGAAGTAACTACTTTTGCACTTAAAGTAAAATGCAAAAGTAAAGTTAAAATAAAAATACACAAAATCTTCATAAAATTTTCCTAAAAATCATCTATATCATTAACAATATTAGAACTTCTTTGTATATTAGAAGACTTTTTAGGCTCAGCTTTTGGAGTGTTTGAATTTGATTTTAAAGCTTCATTAATATTAGCTATATTATCATAAGAATAAAATCTTACAACGCCCACATGTTCTATGCCATTTTCACTTTTATAGCTCCATTTTTTAAGCGTTCTTATGCCTTTAATTTTTCCACTAGAATTTGCTTTTACTTTTGTATTGATTTTTTCTATGATATTTGTAAAATCTTGAATTTGTTCTTGGGTAGTGTTATCGTTAATATTTAAGCTTTGCTTGATGATTTCTTCATAACTTTCACCTGTAGTTTTTTCATCTTTTAAACTTAAATTTGTATTGATAAATTCCACAATAGCAGCATCAGCCATAGTTGCAGCTGTATCTTTTGCCCTATCTTCTAATATATTAGTTTTTTTAGCATTATTAGCATCAGCTATATAACCCCAATTTCCATAGCTTAAAACAACAGGTGAGCCTTTTTCATCATAAACTAAACGAATACCATACTCATTAAGAAAGCCTTTTTCTTCTTTTGGTAAATACTCACTAATGTTTTTACCTTTACCTGTGATATTGCTTTTGCGCTCTAATGACATATCTTTAGCAAGTTGGCGTGTTTTTTTAGAAACAACTGCAATAACTCCTATATCATATTGACCTCTTCTTTGTGTAACTATGGTTTGTACAGGAATTAACCCACTCATTGAACCAACTGCACTTGTGATGGTTTTATTAAGAAATTCTTCTTTTAATAAAGTCTTTTTTCTTTCCTCTGTTAAACCTTCTACATTAATACCTAAATCTTTTAAAGCTTTGTCTAATTTTGCTCCGCTTAATTGAGCAAGTTTGTCAAAAATTTGACTCATAATACTTCCTTTTGGAAGTTCTTCAAATTCTTTTGCATTAGTAGAATTATCAGCTTCATAATTTTGAATTTTATTTACCGCTATTCTTCCAAAAGCATCTTTAATAAATTCAGTTTGCAAATTTAACATAGCTTTTTGATAAGCATTTTGCAAAGCTTGAGCAAATTGTGGATCACTATCGTTTAGAGCAACTACACTTTTTCCGACATAAAAAGTTTTTCCATCTTTTGTAATACCATATTCTATATCAAAATTATCTGCAAATTCTTCAAAAAAATCATCTAAAGATTTTGGAGCAATATCTTTAGTACTAGCATCTGACATTTCATTTTGAGTTTTAATATCTTCTTGAGTGATTTCTACTTGTGGTGTTGCTTGTGCATAAAGAAAACTCGCTAAAGCCAAAGAACCAATAATAAACATTTTTTTCATTACATATCCTTTTAAATTTTATTCTTACCAGCTAACAGTTTTACTAGAACCTAGTTTGTTGATTCTAGTAGTTTTTTGCCATACCACCAAACCACTAACTTTTTCGGCTAATTTCATCACAAAAAAGTATTCTACTTGAGTTTTACCATCGTTTAATTTTATATTTTTTTGATCAATTCTTCCTTGTAAAGTCAAAGAAGCACTAATTTGAGTACGATTTTTAAAAACTGTTGATCTATCGTATCTATCATCATCTTTATCGCTTATTAAATCATCCATATTATCCTGAGTAGCAATGTCATTGCCTTGAGTAGCTGAAGCTGCAAATTTACCTGAATTTATAAGTTCTTCCACCATTAAATCTGTTAAATTTCTAGTGTCTATTCTTAAAGCTGTATTATTTACCACATCATAAACTGCCACTACAGCTTTACCTGAATTTCCTATTTTTTTGACAACATAAGCTGAATTAAATAAGCTATTTAGCATTTCCCTTGCAGTATTATCAAAATCTTCTCCAGTTAAACCCATGCTTAAAGAATCACCTTTTTTTACCTTTGCAGCAGTGCCATCTACATAACTAGGTTGTTGCACACAAGCACTAAATAAAACACCAATAGCTACAATACTTGTTAATATTTTTATTTTTTTCATTTTCACTCCTTATTTGATATATATTTTATATTTTTTAATTCTTTCATTTGTAGCAACTTTTTGAACAATATAATCTTGCCCGCTCAATAATCTTATATTTTGATAGTTTTCATCTATGGTATTTTTTACAGCAAAACCATCTTTATCAAACCATTCAATTTTATAAGAAATTTTTTTATTTACCAAGCTATAAAAAGTTATTTGAACTTCTAATAATCCTACATCATTGATTCTTTCTTTGACACTTTTAACATTTGAGTGTTTAAATTGACTCACATCTTGAGAAAATAAACACATAAAACTTAGTAATAAAATAATTATTTTTTTCATTTTTCTATCACATTAATACTTGGTGTAATATATGGCGCAAAAGAACGCACGATAATTAACACATTTTTCTTTGGATTAACTTGTTTTTTAAACAATTCTTCTCCATTAGGAGTTTTAATCACAACCTTACCTGTATTTTTAACTGCTACTACTTCAATACTTTGAGGTAATCCTCTCCAAGATCTAACATCTGCTTTAGTTGTGGCTGCATTCATTATACCACTAGCTATACTTAAAAATCCACCTGTAGAATCATTATTAGCAACTGCTGCATTCATAGTAGTTTTTAATATAGTAGAAGTAATAGCCTTTGTAATTATAGTTGGTAATTCAAATTTAAACTCACTTGCAACCACATCATCTAAATTCACTAAAGTAGTAGTATTGGTATCATTTACACTGATATAATCAAAAGACTTGCTTCTTTTTTTCAAAGTTGGCAGTGCAATAGAAGCGGTAGTGACATTATCGCTTAAAATAAATGGTAAAGTCATTTTAAATTCATCTTTTATCACGCCAAAACCATTTTCATAAACGACAAAAACATATTTTGCATTCTTTTTAGCTCCATTAATAATTTTATATTCTTTGGCTATTTCTTTATTTTTAGGATTTAAGATTTTAATCTCTCTAAATAAACCTTTAGCTAAAGTATAATCTTTACTCATAAAATAAAACACAGAAGCTAAATAAGTAGCATAAGGATTTGTGAAATTTTTACTAGTTGAAAATTCTTCAAATAACTCATCATATTGAGCATTGATTTGTTTTCTAGAATCATTGAAATTTTTATCAAAATTTGGATCTTCTTTTTTAGCTTTTTCTAGCTCTTTTTTATTTTTAGCTATTTGGGCTTTAAAATAATCCTTTGCTCTATCTTGACGAAGTAAAGCTCTTTTAAATTCAACTCTTGCATTGTTAAAATCATCTTGGCTCATAAAATTTAAGCCCTTATAAACATTCACCATAATTCTTTCATATAAAGAACCATCATAATCTAATATAGAATCATTTACCAAAACAGCCGTTGTGGTTTTGGTAATTTTTTGAGCACCGCTTCTTAAATCAACATCTACTTGATAAGACTCTTCAACCTTATCAAAAAATTCACTGCTAATGTTAAAATCTCCACAATTTTTAGCAATCAAACCTGCATTTAAGCCTATATAAACTGGATCTTCTTTTTTATTAACTTTATTCATTTCTTGAGTAAAAAATTCACCAGAACAAAGTTTTTGGGTTAATTTTTGTTCAAAATCATTATTTATTTGCCCATGATTAGCACAAGCGCTAAATAATAATCCAACAATTAATACAAAACCATAAAAGACAGTTTTTCTCATACATTCAATCCTTAAAAATTAAATAAAATTAAAATAAAATATACAAGAAAAAACAATAAAAATCAATAAAAAATTATCCCAAAGATAAAAGAATTTCTTTGGGAATTACACTAAAGCTCTGGTTTTGGAGTTTTCTCAGTAGCTTTTGGAAGTTGTGGATAAGTAATACTTGGTTTTTTACCTGTTAAAGTATGTAAAAATCTTTCTATAGAAGCTGCTTCTTTATCAGAAATTTCTATACCAAGTTGAACACTACCCATCTCTTTAATAGCATCTTTTAATGACCATATAGCACCATTATGAAAATACGGCGCAGTTTCAGCAATATTTCTTAAAGTAGGAGTTTTTACTAAACCATTTGCATCGCCTTTAAAGTCTCCAATATCTGCAAATTTATATTTAGCTGCTACTTGGAAAGCTTGCATACTTCCACCTAAATTTACACCCGTATGACAAGCTGTACATCCTTTATCAATGAAAGTTTTTAAACCCTCTTGTTCTTTTTTATTTAAAGCTCTTGTATCACCTTCTAAGAATTTATCAAATTTAGATGGGGTTAAAAGCGTTCTTTCAAAAGTAGCTATAGCATCTGCAATATTATCAAAAGTTACTCCATCACTACCATAAATCTTTTTAAATTCTTTTACATATTCAGGCATAGAAGCAATTTTTTCAACAGCTAAATTTGCTGGAGTTGCCATCTCAGCTTCTGATTCGATAGGTCCTTTTGCTTGATCAGCTAAAGTTTTTGCTCTTCCATCCCAAAATTGTGTTGAATTTAAAACAGAATTATATACAGTAGGAGAATTTAAATGATGAGGATTAACTGTCCATTTATGACCAACTGCTGCTGCTATACCATCAGCACCTCCCATGCCTAAATTATGACAGGTATTACAAGAAATCAAGCCACTTTTAGAAAGTCTTGGCTCAAAATATAATTTTTTTCCAAGATTAACTTTTTCTTTGGAAAATTTACTTGCCTTCACTCCCATTTGCTCTAAAAGCTTTTCAACTCCTGCTTGATCTTTTGGCAAAGGCATTAAACCTGCTGCTTTTGCCTCATCAAGTAAAGTTCTATCAGCAAATGCTGAAGAAAATACCAATAAAGACGAAGCAATTAACAATGAAATTTTTTTCATAATAGTACTCCTAAAATAAGATAAAATAAAGCTCATTTAAATAAACTTTATAAAAATATATCTCAAACTTTCTTTAAATAATATAAAAAATATAATTAAAAAATAAAAATTATTATTTAGGATATTTAACATCCTAAATAATAATTTCAGCATTTATGCAATATTATTATAAGAATTATTTTACATTTTAATTAGGATTTTATCAGTCATGGAAAATTTAATCATCTATCTTCTAACTTATCTTATAGGTGCTATTCCTTGTGGTTTAATACTAAGTCGTGTTTTTGCTAAGGTTGATATCAAAAATGCAGGTAGTAAAAGTATAGGTGCTACTAATGTTTTAAGAGTATTAAAAGAACACAATCCAAAATTAGCTAAAAAACTCGCTATCGCCACTGTAATTTTAGATGCTTTAAAAGGTATAGTGCCTATGTTAATAGCTAAATTTTTAGGATATGATGATAATATTTTATGGACTATGGCTGTTTTAGCTGTATTTGGACATTGTTTTTCTCCATATTTAAAATTTGAAGGAGGCAAAGGAGTTGCCACTGGAGCTGGGGTTTTAAGTATATTTTTACCATTAGAAATCCTTAGTGCTTTTATCGCTTGGTTTATTGTAGGAAAAGTCTTTAAAATTTCTAGTGTGGCTTCTTTAGTAGCTTTAATAGTTTTAATTTTTTCTTCTTTTATTTTCCATTATGATATGCCTGTCATTAACACTCATGCACCAATTTTCATCATAGCTTTTATAGTGGTGTATAAGCACATTCCAAATATTTTAAGACTTATAGGAAAAAAAGAGTGCAAAGTCATATAAAAATTAATTTAGAACTTAAATGCATTATAGGACTTTTAGATTTTGAAAGAATTCAAGAACAAACTATTTTAATAGAATTAGAAGCTAAAAGTAAAAAATTTCTTGACTATGCCAAACTTTGCGCTCGTATAGAAAAAATTTATAAAAAGAAAAAATTTAAAACTATAGAAAAATCTTTAAAATATGTATGCAAAAATATAAAAAAACACCATAAAAAACTTACATTTATAACTATAACTTGCTATAAACCCGATATCATCAAAAACGCCAAGGTTGGAGCTACTCTAACAAAAAAATATTAAAATATTTTTAAAGAACTTTGAATATTTGCTTAATTTGTGTTATACTTCTTTCCTAAAATTCTCCTTAAAGGAAAAGAATGCGTATTTTAGTTGTAGAAGATGAAATAGCTTTAAATAAAACGGTTTCAAATACTTTAAACGAATTTGGTTATCAAACAGATACTTCAGAAAATTTCAAAGATGCTGAATATTTTATAGGCATTAGACATTATGATTTAGTATTGACTAATTGGTTAATTGGCAATAACGATGCTAGCGATTTAATCAATGCAATCAAACAAAAATCACCAAGAACAGCTATCATAACACTTTGCTCTAAAACAGATAAAGAAAATGAAATCAAAGCTTTAAAAGCAGGTGCAGATGATTTTATAAAAAAACCTTTAGACTATGATATTTTAATGGCTAGAATAGAAGCTAGACTTAGATTTGGCGGAACAAATGTAATCAAAATAGACGATTTAACCATAGATCCAGATGAGGAAAAAATCACTTATCAAGGAAAAGATATAGAATTAAAAGGAAAACCTTTTGAAGTCTTAACTCACCTAGCTAGACATTCTGATCAAATTGTATCAAAAGAACAACTTTTAGACGCTATTTGGGAAGAACCTGAACTTGTAACTCCAAATGTTATAGAAGTAGCTATCAATCAAATCAGACAAAAAATGGATAAACCTTTAAATATTTCTACCATAGAAACAGTGCGTCGTAGGGGATATCGTTTTTGCTTTCCTAAAAAATCAAACTAAGCCTTTAGGATGAAAATCCTAAAGACATCTTAACTTTATTGGTTTAAATTGCATATTAAGTTTTTATATAGTATAAATTTTTCATTACTTACAAAAGGAAAAAAATGTCACTTTTAATCACTAGAGACTGTATATCGTGTGATGCTTGTAGAGAAGAATGTCCAGATGAAGCAATTTATGATAATGATCCAATCTATGTTATAGATCCTGATCTTTGTACTGAATGCGTTAATGAATTTTCTGAGCCTGCCTGTATAGTAGCTTGTCCTGTTGATTGTATCATTCCTGATCCTGATAATGTTGAAAGCATTGAAGAGCTTCGTTTAAAGCATAAAAATAAAGCTAATTAATGGCTAAAAAAACAGCAGTAATAGACCTTGGCTCAAATTCCATTCGTATGGTTATTTTTGAGAGAACCTCAAGGTATGGTTTTTATATTTGTAGCGAGTATAAAAAAAAAGTAAGACTTGGAGAAAACGCTTACAATAACAATAAAATTCTCCAAAATGAAGCTATGTATAAAGCCGAGCAAACCTTAGCTTTTTTCAAAGAAAAGGTTTTAAAAGAAAAATGTGCAAAAATTATTGCTGTTGGAACTTCAGCTTTAAGAGATGCTCCCAATTCTAAAGAATTTATTAAAAGAATATCTCAAAACATAGCTTTAAATATAAGATGTATAAATGGCAAAACAGAGTCTTTTTTAGGTGGTCTTGCTGCTTTAAATTTGCTATCAAACATCCAAAATGCTACCACTATTGATATAGGAGGTGGCTCTACAGAATTATGTCTAATTAAAGATGGAAAAATCGTTGATTGTCTTTCTTTAGATATTGGCACGGTAAGACTTAAAGAATTATTTTATGATCAGAAAAAATTTAGTGCTTTAAATAATTTTATACAAGAAATTCTTTTACAAGTGCCTAAAAAATTTCAAAATGATAATATCATAGCTATAGGCGGAAGCTTGCGTGCTATCTCTAATTCTATCATGAAAAAAAATTCCTATCCTTTGAAAATGCTGCATAATTTTTGCTATGAAGTCGAAAAAGAAAAAAATCATATAGAAAAAATTTTAAATGCTAAAAATTTAATAGACTTTAGTATTAAAAAAGATCGTTTTGATACTATAAAAGAAGGTTGTGCTATCTTTCTTGCTTTGTTAAAAAATTTAAAAGCAAAACAAGTTATTACTTCTACGGTTGGGGTAAGAGAAGGCGTATTTTTATCCAATATTTTCAACAAACACGAAAAAATCAAGGAAGATACAAGCGATTTTACTAAATTTAATGCTAAATTTCCTCCTAATTTCAATCCAAGTTTAAAATCTTTACAAGATCGTTTTAACACAAACTATCCTAGCAAATGTGCGTATTTTGCAAATAAAATTTTTGAAAGCTTAAAGCCTTTACATAAAATAGAAAATTTATACAAAGCTAATTTACTTGATGCTGCAAAAATTTCACTCATAGGGGAAAGATTAAATTTTTATTTTTCAAATGAACATAGCTCTTATATGGCACTTAATGGATTAAACTTTGGCTACTCACACAAAGACTTAGCTTTAATTTCTACTTTGCTTAAGCTTGGCGGTAAAAAATTTAATCCTTACAGTATCGAACATTTTAAAAATTTATTACCTCATACTCATATAATTTCTTGGCTTAATTTCATACTTGCATTAGCCAAAAGACTTGCTAAAGATACAAATGAAAACCTTGAATTTGAGCTAAAAAACCATACTTTATATATTTATTGTGATAAAAAAAATATTTATTTTTCAAAAGAAGAAATCAAAAAAATAGCAAAACCAAAACTTATAGTTTTAGCCTTTAATCAAAAAGCACAATGATTATTTTTGCTTGAGTAGCAAATTTTGTAATCTTTGTTTATTTTCTTCAAAATAAGAATTAAAATCTTTTTCTTTAGAATTTATTTTTACAGATTTTTCCTCTGCTATAGCTTCACTAGTTTCTAAAACAAGATTAGAGTTGCCTATGACCATAGTATAACGCTTTGTTCCATACTCAAATACTATAAGTTGATTATGCCTATCAAGCGGTCTTTGAAAAATCAAATTAAAATTTCTATCTAAAGGGTATTTTGATCTTAAATAAATTTTTAAAACCCAAAGCCCTATAAGCAAAAGTAATAATGCACTCATAACTAAAATATAATTAGTAAAATCGTAATTATCTTCTTGTTTGTTTGTTTGGAGATTTTCTTCAGGTAGCATGGATGTTTGCTTTATAGAAGATAAAGACACCGCACCTTCTTTTTGCGCACGCAATCTAAGGCCAAATTTATCACCTATACTATCAGCTTTTATCTCTACTTTTTCTCCAAGATTTAAAGCAATTAAAGTTTTTTCTCCTTGAGAGAATATTTTTACTTTTTTAATGATATTTGAATCTATAGTTTGATCTTCTTCTTTAGAAGTCTTAGCGTCTAAAGTTATAATCAAGATATTATCTTTTTTACTTTGATTTATACCTCCATCATATGGAGTATCAAAAGAAAAGGTAAGATCTACTCTATCATCTCTTGGGTAGATATTATAATCAAGTATTTTTGCCCCAAAAAGCGGCAAAGCCATGCAAAATAATAATAAAAATTTCATTGCAATTCTTTTTTAAAATACTGCAATACTGATTTAGAATCTAAAATTTCATTTATCCTAATGGCGAGATTTTTCTCATACACCATAACCTCGCCTTTTCCAAAAATTCTTTTATTTAAATAAAGCTCAACACTCTCTCCAGCAGGCTTTTCAAGATCTATAACCGAACCTACTTCAAGCTTTAACAATTCTTTTACGCTCATATTTGTAGTGCCAAGCTCACTAACAAAATCTACATTAATATCTAAAATTTCTTCATAAGATTGTAATAATCCTAAATGATCTTCAATCATAATTTTTTATACCCTATTCTAAAACATGAATCTTTTAAAGTATAAGTAAATTTTTCTTTGAGTTTAATAGAAGAAAGTTTTTCTACATGTCCAAGATATTCTGGTACACCTAATTTAAATTCATCTTTACCATTAGTATCATTGAGTAATTTTTTAGTATAACCTACTATTTGATTTGCAATTTCTTTTACCAAATCAGCCAAACCATCTTCTTTTAGTTCTTCATGCAATAAAACCAAAGCGATTTCATTTAAGGCTTTTTTTTGAAAAAATAAATAAAAACTATATTCTTCATCTTTAAAATAAATAGGAATCGAAGCGCCATAAAGCTCCCCTTTAATCGTGCTTGTTGGTTCGATTTTAAGCTTTAACACTTGCACGCAAAAATGATGAATGGAATACTCTAAAGTTTTATTCATAACTAAATCCTTAAATAACTTAACATAAAATAAATATTTTACTAAATAAACCTTTAATCATAATTAATATTAAAATTATAAAATACTCAAAAATAATCATTACTTAGGGATATTATTGTGTTTATAGATAATTTTGATCTTAATAAAAAAGTTTTTATCATCGCTGAACTTTCAGCCAATCATGCAAATAGCTTAGAAACAGCATTACAAACCATAAAAGCAGCTAAATTAGCAGGTGCTGATGCCATAAAATTACAAACTTACACCCCTGATAGTTTGACACTAAATTCAGATAAAGATGACTTTATAATCAAAGATGGTTTATGGGAAAAAAGAAAACTTTATGAGCTCTATGAAGAAGCTAAAACACCATATGAATGGCACGAAAAACTTTTTGAATGTGCTAAAAATGAAGGACTTATATGTTTTTCTAGTCCATTTTCCAAAAAAGATTTAGAATTTTTAAAACAATTTAATCCACCAGCCTATAAAATCGCTTCTTTTGAAGCAAATGATTATGAATTTATAAGGCTTGTTGCAAAGGAAAAAAAACCTACTTTAGTTTCTACAGGCATAGCTTATGAAGAAGAATTAGAAGAAATTGTAAAAATTTTTAATCAAGAATCAAATTCTAATCTAATTTTACTAAAATGTACTTCAGCATATCCATCCCCAATACAAGATTTAAATTTAAACATGATAAAAACTTTAAAAGATAAATTCCACACTACAATAGGTCTAAGTGATCATAGTGAAGGCTTTTTAGCTCCTGTTTTAGCTGTAGCACTAGGCGCAAGAGTGATAGAAAAACACTTTATACTAGATAAAAATTTACAAAGTGCTGATGCTAAATTTAGCCTTGATTTTGATGAATTTAAACAAATGTGTTTTATGGTGCGACAAAGTGAGCAAGCTTTGGGAAGTAAAAAATTTAGAATGGATGAAAAGACTTTAAAAAATCGCCATTTTGCAAGAAGCTTATATGCTAGCAAAAATATAAAAAAAGGTGAAATATTTAGCGAAGAAAATGTAGCTTGCATTAGACCAAATTTAGGATTACATCCTAAATTTTTACCTATAATTTTAGGGAAAAAAGCAACTTCTAATATAGAATTTGCACAAGCTTTAAAAGAAGATGATTTTGAATGATACAAAGATTTATTAAATATCCTTATACTTTGTTATAATACTCTTTAACCTTAGGTAAGGACTTTCATGAATAAAGAATTATTTTTAAAAAACACTCAAGCTCTTTTTGAAGTAGATCAAATTTTAGCATATGAGCTTAGGAAAATCACCCAAACTTTGCGTTTTAAACTTATAAACAATCAAATTTTTGATGAGCAAAATCAAATTTTTTTAGACAAACCCCGCAACTTTGATACCGATAGATACGAACTTTATCCGGTATTATTTTTTTATGGTTTTGCAGATGGTAGCTTTTTTAAAATTCTTTTACAAAATCTTCATTTAAAACACATTATAGTTTTTGAACAAGAATTAGAAATTTTATACCTTGCTTTTCATTTGTTTGATTTTACTCATTTTATTAGAAAAGAAAAACTTATTTTATTTTACCCGCCAAATATCAATACAGCCCAACTTAAAGTTTTATTTAATTACCCTCATATCAAACATACACTAAAAATTTTTAATTTTCATTTTTATAATGACTTTTATGCCAATTTTTATGCACAAAATGCCCATGATTTAATGCAAATTTTATTAAACATTATTAAAACACTGATGCTAAGTAGAGGAAATGATCCAAAAGATGCATTAATTGGGATTAAACATAATGTTATCAATCTTGAAAAAATTATTTTCAGCCCTCCTTTTCAAAATTTTTTAAAAGAAAGGAAAGCTAAAGCTAAAAATGCCATTATAGTTTCAACTGGACCTTCTTTAATGAAACAATTACCTTTACTCAAACAATATCAAGAAAATGTTGTGATTTTTTGTGCTGATAGTTCTTATCATATCTTAGCTCAAGTAGGAATAAAACCTGATTATGTATTTTCTTTAGAAAGAGAAGATTTAACAAGTGAATTTTTTAATAACGATTTTAAAGATTTTGATGAAAATGTTTTATTTATCATATCTTCTTTAACCCATCCTAAAACCATAGAGTATTTAGAAAAAAATGGTAGAGAATATATGCTTGTTTTAAGGCCTTTATTTTTTGAAAGCAAGCTTGGATTAAAAGAATATGGCTTTTTAGGCAATGGATTAAGTGTTGCAAATATGGCTTATGAGTTAGCAGGTGCGCTAAGATTTGAAAATATCATTTTAATAGGACAAGATCTAGCATATAGCGATGATGGCAAATCTCACCCTAAAGAGCATTTATATGGCGATCAAGGAGATGAAGAGATAGTTTATAAAAAAATTCCTGCTTATGGTGGATTGGGTGAAGTTAAAACTCAACTAACTTGGTATTTATTTTTAAAAAGTTTTGAAAAAGATATTGCCTTAACAAGAGATGTTTTAAAAATCACCACTTATAACGCCACAGAAGGTGGAGCTAGGATAGAAGGAACCATAGAAGAATCTTTTCAAAAATTGTGCGAGACTTTATTAAAAGATAAAATTAACAAAAGTTTTATTTTATCAAAACCAAAAAATCCCAACAAAAAACTAAAACAATGTAAAGAAAAATTACAAAAACAAATCAAACAAAGTGAGCTTTTTGTCAAAGAATGTCAAAAAGCCTTAAAAGAACAAAATTTAGAAAAACTTGAAAAATTAAGAATCAAACTACCAAAAAGTGAATTTTTCTCCGATATTTTACAAGCTAGATGTTTTCAAAATGAATGTGAAGTTTTAAGATATAAAGTTAGCAAAGATTTAGATAAAGAATATTTTTTAAATTCTCAACTAGCTTTTTTTGAAGAAATTATTCTTTATTTAGAAAAATATAATCAAACCATAAAAGAAAATTTAAAGGTATAGATTGTATCTGAAATTGACGATATTGTATTTTTAAATTAAACAAGGATGAAATTTAAAATGAAAACAGAAATTTTTAAAAAAAATTTAAAATCCCTAAAAGGAGAGGAATATAAAAACTTAAAACAAAAACTAAGCAAAATCAAAGAAAGCAAAGATTATGCTTATGAATTTGGCAAAGATCCTTTACATTGTAATATCATTTTTCAAAATTCTAAACTTCTTTATAATAAAAATCCTTTAAATGAATTAGAAGAAAAATTGGCATTTTTTAATAAAGAATATGCAAGATATCCTGTATTATTTTTTTATGGATTAGGAAATGGCATTTTATACAAAAGTTTGCTTGTAAATAAAAAACATGAAAGAATTATAGTTTTTGAAAGAGATTTAGAATTAATGTTTTTAGTTTTAAGCATGATTGATTTTTCTAAAGAATTTGCCCAAGGTAGATTTATACTCATACACACTAAAGAAATGACCTATACTAAAGCTGACACACTTTGTTCTTTTTTAAATTTATTTTTAAAAACTTATAATTTACATATTCATTGTGAATTTTACGAAGAGCAAAAAGAAGAAATACGCTTCATTAATGATTTAAATTCCCAAGCTATAAAAAGCATAGCTTTAAAAAAAGGTAATGATCCAATCGATGCTATGCAAGGTATAGAGCAATTTGTATTAAATATACCAAAAATGCTAACTCATCCAAGTTTTAAAGAATTAAAAGAAAAAAGAAGTAATAAAAGCAAAAACGCTATTTTAGTAGCTACTGGTCCATCTTTAAAAAAACAACTTCCCTTGCTTAAACAATATGCTAATAAAGCTACTATATTTTGTGTTGATAGTGCATATGCTATTTTAGCTAAAGAAGGTATAAAGCCTGATTATGTTTGTATGCTAGAAAGAGATAATTTTGTTTCATCGTGCTTTGATAATGATTTTAAAGAATTTGATAAAGACATCACTTTTATATTAGCTTCTTTAGTTCATAAAGATAGCATTAATTTTTTAGAAAAAAATAAAAGAAAATATATCTTAGTTTCAAGATCTTTACCTTTTGCATATTCTTTGGGTTTGCATGATTTTGGCTATGTTCAAGGTGGTATGAGTGTAGCTCATTTAAATTGTGAAATAGCAATTACACTAGGACATGAAAATATCATTTTAATAGGACAAGATCTCGCATATAGCGATGATGGTAAAACTCATAGTGAAGGATTTTTACATGAAGATTATCACAAAGGAGATTTTAAAAGGGATAAAGATAAATACCAAATCAAAGCATATGGTGGAAAAGGCTTGGTGCAAAGTTCTGAAATTTGGGTTTTATTTAAACAAATATTTGAAAATTTAATACAAAAACATAAAAACATAAAAATTTATAATGCCACAGAAGGCGGAGCTAGGATAGAAGGAAGCATAGAAAAACCTTTTAAAAAATTGTGCGAAGATTTATTAATAAAAGATCTTAAAAAGCCTTTTGCAAAATTATACAATTTAAAACAAAAAGAAAGCGAAGCTTTAATGCTTCAAGCTTATAAACAAATCAAAATTCACATTAAAGCAAGTCAAAGTTTTTTAAAAATATGCAAAAAACTATACAAAGAACTAAATCATAAAAACAAAATTCGTTATACATTATATGAGTTGAATTTAAAAATAGATAAATTAAAAGAAAGATTAGAAAGTAAAAAATACACTTTTTTAAGAGAAGTTACAGGCCCTTCTTTATTTCATTTAGAAAGTACTTTTTCAAATATTTATGTACATAACATACAAAATGAAAATGACAAGCAAAACAAGCTTGTAGCTTGGATTGAAGCTCATAAAACTTGGGTAGAGGAAATAAGTGAGTTAGTTTTAGTACAAGAAAAAGCTCTAAAAATAGCTATCATGCCCTTACAAGATATACTCGAAAAAAGAAATTTAATCTAAGTGGGTAAAAAACCCACTTAAAAATTATTGTAAAAGTTTTAAAACATTTTGCTGCACAGCATTAGCTTGACTCATAGCATAAGATCCACTTTGAGCTAAGATATTGTATTTAGAAAAGTTTGCACTCTCAGCAGCAAAGTCAACATCTCTAATGTTTGATTCAGCTGATTTGATATTTACTTGAGTTACACTGATGTTATTAAGTGTAGCAGTAATTTGATTTTGCACTGAACCGATGTCAGCTCTAATAGCATCTAGGTTTGCTGTAGCAGTTTCAACTATATCCATCACAGCCATAGCACCTTTAAGCGTGGTAACTCCAGGAGTTTGATCTTTAGCTGCTATATCCATGCCTGCGCTAGTAGCAATATTTACAAATTGAGAAGATCCATCACTAGGAGCACTTATTCCAAAAGCAATTGAAAAAGCTGTTACAAAGGCAAGATTATTTTCATAAATTGCTGAATAACCTTTACCACTATTTACAGAAAATCCTGAACCCCCGCTCATACCATTTTGCTCCATAAATGAAGCAACATTTGCATTGGTAACTATCATCTTACCGCCACCTTTATAAGCATTAAAGCCCATAGCATCAGCTACATTGGTGTCAATCCTACCTTTAGATTCTCTTAAAGAAACTGAAGCTTGAGAAATCATATCTCCTGCACCCATACCTATAGCACTAAGATTAGATCCAGAAATTAAAATATCCTTACCATCATTTTTCACTAAAGATAAACGACCATAATTTTCATAACTATTTTTAGCTATACCAGATCCACCACCAATACTTCCTTCTATTTTAATACCCCTACCATCTCTTGATGTTAAAACGAGTCTTCCATTTTCATCTCTAGCTGCTTCAACACCTGTAGTATCTTTAACTGAGTTAATTGCAGCTACCAAAGCTCCATTTTGATCAGAATCTTGATACTCTATCTTACCTATGGTTACACCATTTATTTTAAAATCATCACTTGTGGCACCAGCTTTTATAGGACCAGCACCAGTAGTTTGCACTAAAAAGCTAGCTCTAACTCCAGTGATATCTGCAACTCTATTTATCTCTTCAGCTAAAGCTCCAATTCCTGTACCAACTGAAGTTGAAATAACAACAGGTTGGAATTTAAAATCATCTACTCCGTTATAATTTTTAATGGTAATTTGAGCTACACCACTACTTTTAGCTTGTGATCCTGTTTCAAATCTAGTAACACCAATTTTAGAACTTTGAGTTGGCCCTATAGTGGCTTTTACAGTTTGATTTGATTGAGCACCAATTTGAAATTCTTGATTGATGAAATTCCCACTTAAAAGTTGCTTACCGTTAAATGCTGTAGTATTTGCGATATTATCAAGCTCTTCCATCAAACGATTGATATCAGCTTGAAGCATGTTTCTTGTTTTAGTGCTTTGCCCATCTTGAGCTGCTTGGGTAGCTTTTACTTTGATAGTATCTAGAATTTTAAGTTGCTCATCCATAGCCTTATCAGCAGTTTGTAAGATACCTATAGCATCGTTACCATTATTTATAGCTTGGCCTAAAGTAGCAGCTTGCGATCTTAAACTATCAGCAATAGCCATACCCGAAGCATCATCTGCCGCTGAGTTGATTCTCAAACCTGAACTAAGTCTACTTAGAGACTTATCTAATTCTCTTGCTGTGATAGTTGAATTTGCGTGTGCATTCATTGCACCTATATTGGTGTTTATCCTAAAACCCATTTTAAATCCTTTCAATAATATTGCTTGAAAAGATTTAAAGCAAAAAGTATTCCAAAAAAAATAAAAGAAGAAAAATGCCCCAAATATTTAGGGCATTTTGGGAAGTTTAAACTATTGTAACAATCTCATAACATTTTGCTGCACAGCATTAGCTTGACTCATAGCATAAGATCCACTTTGAGCTAAGATATTGTATTTAGCAAAGTTTGCACTCTCAGCAGCAAAGTCAACATCTCTAATGTTTGATTCAGCTGATTTGATATTTACTTGAGTTACACTGATGTTATTAAGTGTAGCAGTAATTTGATTTTGCACTGAACCGATGTCAGCTCTGATTTTATCAAGATTAGTAATAGCTGTTTCAGCTATATCCATCACAGCCATAGCACCTTTAAGCGTGGTAACTCCAGCTTGTTGATCTTTAGCTGCTATATCCATGCCTGCGCTAGTAGCAATATTTACAAATTGAGAAGATCCATCACTAGGAGCACTTATTCCAAAAGCAATTGAAAAAGCTGTTACAAAGGCAAGATTATTTTCATAAATTGCTGAATAACCTTTACCACTATTTACAGAAAATCCTGAACCCCCGCTCATACCATTTTGCTCCATAAATGAAGCAACATTTGCATTGGTAACTATCATCTTACCGCCACCTTTATAAGCATTAAAGCCCATAGCATCAGCTACATTGGTGTCAATATTTCCTTTTGATTCTCTTAAAGACATTGAAGCTTGAGAAATCATATCTCTTGCACCCATACCTATAGCACTAAGATTAGATCCAGAAATTAAAATATCCTTACCATCATTTTTGATTAAAGATAAACGACCATAATTTTCATAACTATTTTTAGCTATACCAGATCCACCACCAATACTTCCTTCTATTTTAATACCCCTACCATCTCTTGATGTTAAAACGAGTCTTCCATTTTCATCTTTAGCTGCTTCAATACCTGTAGTATCTTTTACTGAGTTTATAGCTGAAACTAAAGCACCGTTTTTATCTCCATCTTGGTATTCAACCTCGCCAATTTTTACCCCATTAATGGCAAAATTTGCATCAGTTTTACCAGCTTTAATATTTCCAGCACCTGTAGTTTGTACTAAAAAGCTAGCTCTAACTCCAGTTATATCAGAAGATTTGTTTATCTCTTCAGCTAAAGCTCCAAGACCAGTACCAACTGAAGTTGAAATCACAACAGGTTGGAATTTAAAATCATCTATACCATTATAATTTTTAATAGTAATTTGAGCTACACCACTACTTTTAGCTTGAGATCCTGTTTCAAATCTAGTAACACCAATTTGTGAACTTTGAGTTGCACCAATACTAGCTTTAATTGATTGATTTGATTGAGCACCTACTTGGAATTCTTGGTTGATAAAACCACCACTTAAAAGCTGTTTACCATTGAATGAAGTAGTATTTGCGATATTATCAAGTTGCTCCATCAAACGATTGATATCAGCTTGAAGCATGTTTCTTGTTTTAGTGCTTTGCCCATCTTGAGCTGCTTGGGTAGCTTTTACTTTGATAGTATCTAGAATTTTAAGTTGCTCATCCATAGCCTTATCAGCAGTTTGTAAGATACCTAAAGCATCATTACCATTGTTTATAGCTTGACCTAAAGTGCTAGCTTGCGATCTTAAACTATCAGCAATAGCCATACCTGAAGCATCATCTGCTGCTGAGTTGATTCTTAAACCTGAGCTAAGTCTGCTTAGAGAATTATCCAAAGCTCTTGAGTTTAAATTTGCGTTTGCTTGAGCATTCAAAGATGCCACATTAGTGTTTATACGAAATCCCATTTTAAATCCTTTTAAATAATTTTAATCGCTTCCATGCGATTTACAAAAACCATATCGTAAAAGCACAAAAAAAATTTATATTTTTAAGAAATTTTTGTATTTTTGTTCAGCTTGCATCATAGCATCAAGACTTAAACTACTAAATTCTATAAAAATTTTTAAAAAGTCTATGTATTTATCTAAAGCATTTTGTGGATCTTGATATAAACTAGCATTAAAAAAACCTCTATGATAAAATAAAGGCTTATACATAAAACTTTGTAAAATTTTAGCCTCATCTAAAAGAGTGTTAAATTTTAAAATCAAGTCTAAGATAGTTTCAAATACCAAATCAACATTAGTTTCTTTGCAATTTTGTAAAACACTTAAAAGTTTTGTAGCATCAACATTTAAATTTTGTAACTCTAAAAAATATTCTAGTAAAAGTTTGAAAATCTTTGCTAGATATTTTTGTTCGTTAATACTTTAGATAAATTTATAGTATAACTTAATCTCGATCAATATTTAATTATATTTTATTTTAATAGTTTGACTAGGAAAAATATCGATAAATTCTTCTTTTTTTAAACTTAAAATTTTTTCTTTTAAGGGTTTATTGGTAAATTCTAAAGCATTGAGATTATTTTGTAAAATCATTTTTTCCTCATATTTTTTAAAATAAATTAAATTATATCATTATTTATTTTTTAAATTTACAATCTATACTTATAAGCAAAAAATTTATATTTTTTTTATAAACTTTTGGCAATTTATATTTTTTAAGGCAATAAATGAAAAATTTAATCATCGTAGAATCACCCGCTAAAGCAAAAACCATAGGAAATTTCTTAGGAAAAAACTATGAAGTTATAGCTTCTAAAGGTCATATTAGAGATTTACCTAAAACAAGCTTTGGCATAAAAATAGAAGATGAAAATTTTAAACCAGAATATAGAATTTCAAGCGATCATTCTGCTTTAGTTAAAGAATTAAAAGAAAAAGCTAAAAATGCAAAACAAGTCTATCTTGCAACCGATGAAGATAGAGAAGGCGAAGCCATAGCCTATCATATAGCAAAAGCTATTAATAAAGATGAAAATTCTTTACCTAGAATAGTTTTTCATGAGATTACAAAAACAGCCATAGAACATGCTTTAGACAACCCAAGACTTTTAGACATAAACAGCGTTAATGCCCAACAAGCTAGGCGTTTGCTTGATCGTATTGTAGGCTATAAACTAAGTCCTTTATTAAATCAAAAAATTCAAAAAGGTCTTAGTGCAGGTAGGGTTCAAAGTGCGGCATTAAAAATCATAGTAGATAGAGAAAGAGAAATCAAAGCTTTTGTTCCTTTAAAATATTTTAGTATAGATATGATTTTTGATAAAGACTTAGAAGCTGAGTTAATCGAATTTCAAAATACAAAAATAGAAAAACTCACCATAACCAACGAAGATAGAGCAAAACTAATCTTTGAAAATTGCAAAAATGCTAAATTCAAAGTAAGCAACATAGAAAGTAAAGATAGAAAAATCACCCCACCACCGCCTTTTATGACTTCTACTTTACAACAAAGCGCTAGCAACCGCTTAGGATTTAACCCCAAAAAAACCATGATAATAGCACAAAAACTTTATGAAGGCGTAAAAACTCATGAGGGCATTATGGGGGTGATTACTTATATGAGAACAGATAGTTTAAATATAGCCAAAGAAGCATTAGAACAAGTAAGAAAGCTCATAAAAGATGAATTTGGTAAGGAATATTTACCAAGCAAAGCAAATATTTATACGACTAAAACCAAAGGTGCCCAAGAAGCACATGAGGCTATAAGACCTACAAATTTAAGCTTTACTCCTAAACTTGCAAATGAATTTTTAGAAAAAGATGAAGCAAAACTTTATACATTAATTTACAATCGCTTCGTAGCTAGTCAAATGCAAGCTGCCATCTCTCAAACTCAAAATGTCTTTGTAAATTCTAAAGATGCTAGCTTTAAAATCAGCGGTAGAAAAATTTTATTTGATGGGTACTATAAAGTCTATGGAGATATGGACAAAGATAAAATCTTGCCAAATTTAAACATCAACGATGCTTTAAATATCCAAAATATAGAGCTAAATTCTCATTTTACAGAACCACCTTCTAGGTATTCTGAAGCTGGGCTTGTTAAAAAATTAGAAAATTTAGGCATAGGGCGTCCTTCAACCTATGCTCCAACCATATCGCTTTTAAGTGCTAGAACCTATGTAAGCATTGATAAAAAACAACTCATTCCTAATGAAATAGCCTTTAGTGTAATAGAAATTTTAGAGCAAAATTTTAGCGATATTGTCGATAGTGATTTTACTTCTAAAATGGAAGAAGAATTAGATGCTATAGCAGAAGGAAAGCTAGATTGGCAAGAATTATTAAAAGAATTTTATTTTCCATTTATGAGAAAAATCGAAGCAGGTAAAAAAAATATAAAAAGCTTAAAAACTTTTACCAAACTTGATGAAAACTGCCCACAATGTGGTGGCGAACTTGCTATACGCAAAGGAAGATATGGAGAATTTGTAGCTTGTTTAAATTTTCCAAAATGCAAATACTCAAGAAATTTAAAACAAGAAAATCAAAAACAAGAAAAAGCACCTTTGAGCTCTATAGGTATTAAATGCCCTTCTTGTAAGGAAGGTATGATTGTAGAGCGTTTTTCAAAGCGTGGTAAATTTTATGGATGTAGCGCTTATCCAAAATGTAATTTTATTAGCAAATACAAACCAAGCGAAGAAAAATGCAAAGAATGTAATGAAAATATGGTAATTAAAGAATTAAAAAAAGGCACATTTTTAGAGTGTTTAAAATGTAAAATTAAAAAGGAAATTGAATGCAAATAATGCTTTGTGCTATATCAAATATAGCTAGTGGTGGATGTAGTGAAGATTGTAAATACTGCACACAAAGTGCTCATATAAAAACAAATATCCCAAAATACAAAAAAAAGGATATTGATCAAATCATAAAAGAAGCAAAATTAGCTAAAAAAAATGAAGCTTTAGGATTTTGTTTGGTTACTGCTGGACTTGGCTTAGATGATGAAAAATTAGAATATGTTTGCAAAGTGGCTCATGCGGTAAAAAAAGAAGAGCCTGATTTATTGTTAATAGCATGCAATGGACAAGCAAATTTAGAGCAATTAAAAGAATTAAAAAAAGTTGGAATTTTTTCATACAATCATAATCTTGAAAGCTCAAAAGAATTTTTTCCACAAATTTGCTCTACTCACACTTGGGAAGAAAGATTTCAAACTAATCTTTATGCTAAAGAAGCGGGATTAATGCTTTGCTGTGGTGGAATTTATGGACTTGGTGAAAGTTGTGATGATAGAATAAGTCTTAGAAAAAGCTTACAAGAACTTCAACCTTTTTCTTCTCCTATTAATTTTTTCATTCCTAATGAAAATTTAAATTTAAAACAGTCTTTATTAAGTGCTGATGAAGCTTTGCAAATTATAAAAGATAGTGTTAAAGCTTTACCACAAACTGTTATCATGGTAGCAGGTGGCAGAGAAGTAGTGCTAAAAGAAAGACAATATGAAATTTTTGATGCAGGTGCTAGGGCCATTGTTGTAGGGGATTATTTAACCACAAAAGGCGAAGAACCTAGCAAAGATATACAAAAATTAAGACAAATGGGATTTAGCTTTGCTACACAATGTCATTGACGCTCAAGCTGCAACAGATTTACAAATTTTACTTGTTGTAGCAGGCTGTTTGCTAACTTCTCCTTATATAGCTAAATTTTTAAAACTACCTTTATCAGCAACTGAGATCATACTTGGTTCGCTTATAGGATTTTTAGGATTTATAGGAGAAAGTGAAAATTTCAAACTCTTGGCTAATGCTGGATTTTATTATTTAATGTTTATCGCTGGTATGGAAATTAATCTTAAAACCTTTTTAAATACTGAAAAAACTTTGCTAAATAAAGCATTCATCTATATAGCAAGTTTGTATTTATTTAGCATTCTTGCTGTTGAGAGTATGAATATTTCTTATATTTTTGTCATTATTATACCTATAATGAGCGTAGGCTTGCTTTCTACTTTGTATAGAGATTTTGGAAAAAACTGCAATTGGCTAAATATTTCCATGATAGTTGCAACCTTAGCAGAAGTTGTAAGTATAGTTTTACTAACCATTACAGCAGCTTTTTTAGGACAAGGAACAGATCTTTTTTCTCTAACTCAAAATTTATTGTATTTAGTGGGATTTTTAGCTCTTTGTATATTTGGTTTTAAATTTTTAGAGGTGCTTTTTTGGTGGTATCCGCAGTTAAAAACTATACTTATGCCTTGGCAAGATCATAATGAAAAAGATATAAGATTTTGTATGGCAATTTTTATAGCTATTGTGGCAATTATGATTTATTTTAAACTTGAAGTAGCATTAGGAGCTTTTATAGCAGGTTCATTTATAGCAACATTTTTTGATCATAAAAAAGATTTAGAGCACAAACTTTCAAGTTTTGGGTATGGTTTTTTAATTCCTATATTTTTTATTTATATAGGATCAAGTTTTAAACTCGAAAAACTTTTAAATCCTGAAGTTTTGATTATAGCCTTTTCACTAACTGCTTTTATGATATTTGTAAGAATTGCATCTGCTATGGTTTTTTTAAAAAATTTAGGCTTAAAAAATACTTTTTTGTTTGGACTTAGTCACTCCATGCCACTAACTTTACTCATTGCTATAGCCACTTTATCACTTGGTGCTAAAATCATATCTGAAGAAATTTATTCAGGATTGGTTCTTACTGCATTACTTGAAGCAATTTTAGCTATAAGCTTGATTAAATTTATTAATAATTTTAAAAGATTGTGATTTTGCATTAGTTTTATATGTTATACTTTGATCATGAAAAATTTAGACACACTTTTACAATTAAGCTTAAAAGCAGGTAAAGAAGCTGCAAAAATTTTATTAGAATATAAAAACAAAAACGAAATTTGGGTTAAAGATGACAATTCTCCTGTTGGCTTAGCAGATATAAAATCTAACGAAGCCATTAGTGAAATTTTAGCTTCAAGCGATATAGCCATATGTTCAGAAGAAAACATACTCTCTTATGAAACTAGACAAAATTTAGAATATTTTTGGCTAATAGATCCTTTAGATGGAACTAAATCTTATGCTAAAAACGACAAAGAATATTGTGTTTTAATAGCTCTAATCCATAAAAATCGTCCCATTCTTTCACTGATAGTAGATGTAGAAAATGACGCATATTATTATGCTCATACTCATACTAAAGTATATAAAAATGATAATTTACTTAATATTAGTGATGAAGCTTATAAAAAAGTGCAAAACATTGCTTTATATTCTAAAAATCATGATAACAACGAAGAATTTTTTATCCAAAATAAACTAGAAGGTATAAAAGTATCTTCTGCTTTAAAATTTGTATATTTACTTGAAGCTAAGGCTGGAATTTATCCTCGTTTTGGTGGGCCAAAAGCTTGGGATATAGCTGCGGGTGATTTTTTAATCATTCAAAATGGTGGAATAATGCAAGATTTTGATCAAAAATTATTAGATTATAACACCAAAGATCTTTCTTTACCAAGCTTTATAGGCTTTGCTAAAAAAGAATATAAACTCAAAGGTTTTTAGTGAAATTTTTTGTTGTATTTTTATGTTTAGTTAGTGCTATTTTTGCTAGTTCATTTGAAAATAAAAAAATCATAAAATTAGATACTAAAGATGAATTTAACATCATTGATTTAAATCAAAATATTAATTATGAAAAACTTTCTAATATCACTACTATAGCTTTAGTTCCAAGCTATGAAAAAGAATACAATTTTTATTTTTCAAATTTAAAAATCAATGCTTATAAAATGGCTAAAGATACCTTAATAGCCTTAAACCACGCCATCAATGAAAAAAATAATTTTATCTTGCTAAGTCAAAAAGAAAATCAAAGCTATATTGACTCTCAAAACATCATACATCCACAAAAAAATTTCATCGATGCTAGTGATTTTTTAGAATTTAATCGTTTTAAAAAAGCTGATTTTATTGTTTTAATTGATTTAAAAAATATAAAAGCCACTCAAAGAAATTTTTTATTCTTTTCAAATTTTGATGTTTTAGTTGATATAGAATATAAAATATATAATGCCAAATCAAACAAACTAAAAGATCATAAAATACTACAAATTCAAAGTCAATTTAGCTCAAGTAATAAACAAACATCTTATCAAGAATTAGTACAAAACATAGCTAATGAAATTTACAATGACTTGCAAAATTCTATATAATTACCACTTCTTCTTCTAAATTTATACCAAATTGTTCAAACACTCTTGTTTTAGCTAGGTTAATTAAATACATTGCATCATCAAAACTTGCATGTTTTTTATTGATTAAAAAATTTGCATGTTCATCACTAAACATAGCATCGTTTTTACTAAAACCCTTTAAACCTACTGCTTCTATAAGTCTTCCTGCGTGATCTTGAGGCGGATTTTTAAATACTGAACCAAAACTTGCTCCTTTTGGTTGATTTTTTCTAGCATTTTTTAAAAGCTCATCTTTGTTTGTATCAAAGCCATATTCTAAAAAAAATTTAGCGCTAAACATTATTTGCACAATAGGATTAAATCTATAATCAAAAGCTATGTCTTGTTTTAAAATTTCTTTATCAAAAATTCTAATACTAAGCAAATTTTTGCTGATATTTTCATCTTTTAAACCCGCATTCATTTTCAAAATTCCGCCCAAAGTTCCTGGGATATTTCGTAAAAATTCAAAACCTTTAAGGTTATTTTTTTTAGCAAAATTGTATATATTAATCGCTTTGCTTGCACATCCTATTTCTAAAAAATAACCTTTTTCGTTTTGATCTAAAATTTCAATATAATCAAATTTTTTTCCCAAAACCGCAATATTTTTTGGCTTAGAAGATACTAAAAGATTGTTGGCTCCGCCTATTAAAATTCCATCAAATTGGCAAAGTTCTTCTAAAACTTGAACTTCAAAACTTTGCCCTATTCGCACAGAAGAATATTTTGAAAAATCAATAATCATCGTATAAAACTTGGAATGTGATTGATCATATTAATAGTAAAATCCATCATAGAACTTATCATCCAAGGCATTAAAAACACTATCACGACAACAACAAGTAAAATTTTTGGCACAAAAGAAAGAGTAGCTTCGTTAATTTGAGTAACAGCTTGAAAAATACTTATAATCAAACCCGCAACAAGTCCAGCTAACAACATAGGTAAAGAAAGCATAAGGGTGATTTTAAAAGTTTGCACACCTAAAGATACCAAAGTATTTTCCATCACTTTTCTCCTTTATTTAAAACTAAATTCTACCAAAAATTTTTAAGAATTTCTAAATTCTTCATACTCACTAGGTATAAGATAAGCCCTACTTTTAATTAATACATCATAAAATTTATGATCATATCCTAACTCAAAAAGTTTATCTATAGCATCAAATTGTCTTTCGTTCATATTGATTGAATTTTTATTTGCATATAAATTTAAATATGTGTCTAATTTTTGTGCATCAACGCGTATTAAATTTCTCTCCATTAGCATCGGTGCTAAAATTTTTCTATTATCATCAGCTACTTGCACAGCCTTGATTAAATCTTTTTCAATAGCAATAGCATCATTTAAAGGTAAAGATCTTCTAAGAGCCATCCCACCTAGTGGCAAAGGCAAATCATCTTTTGCTAATTCTTGCCATATATCCCAAAGTTCAGCTTCTACACATAAATTATTATCAAATTCTAAAATGCTCTCATGTATCAACACTCCTGCATCCACTTCATCGTTTAATACTGCTTTTTCAATCTCTAAAAAATTTTTATATACGATTTTAGCTTGTGGATATTTAATGCGAAAAATCAAAGCATTGCTAGTATGTGCTCCGCTTAAAGCTACTTTAAAATTTGTTTTTAAAGTTTTATTCTTTTTTTTGATAAGCTTTGGACCATAACCTTGCCCAAAACTCACAGCTGTTTTTAACAAAGCATATTCATTTGCTATCAAAGGATATAACGCAAAAGAAATAGCACTAACATCATAAATATTTTCTAAGGCAAATTCATTTAAAGTTTGTATATCTAAAGCCGTATTTTCATACTTATAAGCATTTCCAACCCAACCAAATTTTATAGCCATATACATAAAAATATCATCAGCATCAGGAGAGTGAGCAACACTAACTTTTTTCATATTATTCCTTGATCAATTAATAAAGAATATTTTAACAAATTTAAAGAATAAAACTTACATTAAATTTCTTTTTGATACAATTTTAAACTCAGTTTAGCAAGGAAAATAATTATGGATGATAATAAAAGAAAATCTTTAGATGCGGCTTTAAAAAGCTTAGATAAAACTTTTGGAAAAGGCACTATTTTAAGACTTGGAGATAAAGAAGTTGAAAAAATTGATTCTATTCCTACAGGTTCAGTTGGACTTGATCTGGCTTTAGGGATAGGCGGGGTTCCAAAAGGAAGGATTATAGAAATTTATGGACCTGAAAGTTCAGGTAAAACTACACTTACCTTACATATCATCGCTGAATGCCAAAAAAAAGGCGGAGTTTGTGCTTTTATAGATGCTGAACACGCTCTTGATGTAAAATATGCAAAAAATTTAGGCGTAGATACAGAAAATTTATATATTTCACAGCCTGATTTTGGAGAACAAGCTTTAGAAATCGTTGAAACCATAGCAAGAAGCGGAGCTATTGATTTAATAATAGTAGATAGCGTTGCTGCACTTACTCCAAAAGCAGAAATAGAAGGCGATATGGGAGATCAGCATGTTGGTCTTCAAGCTAGATTGATGTCTCAAGCATTAAGAAAATTAACTGGAATAGTTCATAAAATGAATACCACAGTAATTTTCATCAATCAAATTCGTATGAAAATAGGCATGATGGGCTATGGAACCCCAGAAACTACAACAGGTGGAAATGCGCTTAAATTTTACTCTTCAGTGCGTTTAGATGTTAGAAAAACCGCTACTTTAAAACAAAATGATGAGCCTATTGGAAATCGTGTAAAAGTAAAAGTAGCTAAAAATAAAGTAGCTCCTCCATTTAAACAAGCTGAATTTGATGTGATGTTTGGAGAAGGCATAAGCCGTGAAGGTGAGTTGATAGATTATGGTGTGAAACTTGATATTATTGATAAAAGCGGTGCTTGGTTTTCTTATAATGCTTCTAAACTTGGACAAGGTAGAGAAAATGCAAAAGCATTTTTAAAAGAAAATCCTACCATAGCCGATGAAATCACTCAAGCTATACAAAATTCTATCGGTATTGATAATGTTATTTTAGGTTCTAAAGACGACGAAGAAGGAGAAGAATAATGATAGTGATTGAAGATGTAAGGGCGTTTGAAGTTTTAGATAGCAGAGGTAATCCTACTATAAAAGCTGAAATCATGCTAAGTGATGGAAGTGCGGGCAGTGCTATAGTTCCAAGCGGAGCAAGCACAGGTAAAAAAGAAGCCTTAGAACTTAGAGACAATGATGAAAGATTTGGCGGTAAAGGAGTTTTAAAGGCTATAGAAAATATTAATGGCACCATAGCTGAAAATATTATAGGACTTGATGCTTTTAATCAAACTCAACTTGATTTTACTCTATTAGAACTTGATGGAACAAAAAACTACTCAAACCTAGGAGCTAATGCGACTTTAGGAATTTCTATGGCCACAGCTCGTGCAGCAGCCAATGCTCTTAAAATTCCATTATATCGTTACTTAGGTGGAGCTAATGCTAGTGTATTACCTGTACCAATGTGCAATATCATAAATGGCGGTGCTCATGCTAATAATAGCGTGGATTTTCAAGAATTTATGATTATGCCTTTTGGTTTTTCATCTTTTAAAGAAGGCTTAAGATCAGTTTGTGAAATCTATGCAGTATTAAAAAAAGAACTGGCTAATTTAGGACATTCTACAGCTTTAGGAGACGAAGGTGGTTTTGCTCCAAATTTAGCAAACAACACTGAACCGCTTGATCTTTTAATGACTTGTATTAAAAAAGCTGGTTATGAAAATAAAATCAAATTAGCTTTAGATGTAGCAAGTAGCGAACTTTATAAAGATGGAAAATACCACTTAGAAGGAAAAAGTTTTTCAAGCGAGGATTTAATAGCGCGTTATGAAGAGCTTTGCTCAAAATATCCAATTTATAGTATAGAAGATGGCTTAGCCGAAGATGACTATGAAGGATGGATAAAATTAACCCAAAAACTTGGTCATAAAATACAACTTGTTGGAGATGATTTGTTTGTAACCAATGAAGAAATTTTAAAAGATGGAATTTTAAAAAACATGGCCAATGCTGTATTAATCAAACCAAATCAAATAGGCACCATCACTCAAACTATGAGAACAGTTAGATTAGCTCATCGAAATAATTATAAATGCATTATGAGTCATAGAAGTGGTGAAAGTGAAGATGCGTTTATAGCTGATTTTGCAGTAGCACTAAATACAGGACAAATCAAAACTGGAGCTTTAGCAAGAGGCGAAAGAACTGCAAAATACAATCGTTTATTAGAAATTGAACTAGATAATGATGAATATTTAGGAGATAAACTCTGAGCGAATTATTAAAAGAGTATGATGAGCATTCTAAGAAAAAAGAAGCTCGTCAAAATCTCATCAAAACTATTATGCTATCTTTTGTAGCAATAATTGTTGCTATATATTTTGGCAATATGTTTTTTGGCAAATCATCTTTGGATGTATTATTAAGCTTAAAACAAGAGCAAAGAAATTTAGAAAATAAAATTGATGTCTTAAAAGCAAAAAATGCTCAAGCACAAAAAGAATACTTGCAACTTTTAAGACTCAAAGGAGCAAATGTTGAAAATTAAATTTTTTATACTTTTTGTATTATTTGCAACACTTTTAAATGCAAAAGATAATCCTTTTGATAACAATATCGAGAAGAAAAATTTTGAATTTGCACAATTTAGTCCTTTTCAAAGACAAGATTTTAATTTTGATTCTAATGCAAGGATTTTAAAAAATATCACCATTACTTATATAAATCTTGATGGTTCAGAACAACAAATGACGCTAGATATTAACAAAAGTATAGATTGGCATGATAATTTTGCATTTATAAAAAGCAAAACACCTAATGCCACACCTATTCTTGATGTATCGGTAACAGTTGATAAAAAATCTAGTAAAAAAGTTGAAGAAAACAACACCACTGTAAATATAGAAACACCGCTATTTACAGGAGATATTTATAATTTTATTTCTCTTAGTTTTTATAATAATAAAATCAATATTAAAACAAGAGATAAAATGCTAAGAAATTTATCCATTGGAGATCCTACAAAAATCATCATTGATTTTGCAAAAAATCAAAACTTTAACACCAAAACACTACAAGTTAATACAGCTAATGTAAAAAAAGTTGTATTTGGATCCCATAAAGGTTATTATAGACTAGTAATATACTTGGATGGAAAATATGACTATGAATACTCTAAAGGTAAAAATCTTCATGTATTTAATCTCATCTAAGACCTATCTTAGATGAATTTATGATCATAAATAATCATTTGAAATCTTTGAGCAATCATTTTTGCTCTTTCTAACATCATATTTCTTGGCTCATCTGTAAAAATTTCAGCCAAACTTTCATCAAACAATCCAAGCCAAATATCAAAAAATTCTCTTGGAAAAGGAGGTAAATCATGGTGAGCTTTTAAAGGCGATCCATTATATCCACCTTCACCCAAAAACATACCTTTCCAAAAACTAGCTATTTTTTGTTTATGTTTAGTCCAACTTTCTTCATCATTACCAATGGCTTGATTAAAAATTGGAGCTAAATTTTTATCTTTTCTAACCTTAGCATAAAAAATATCCATCAATTTATCAATACCTTCTTGGTTAATGCTATCAAATTTCATTCATTTTTCCTTTTCTTTTTTATATATTTTAATCTATTTGAAAAATAAAAATATAAACATAGGTCAATTTTTAGTATAATTTTGAAAAAACAAAGAAAAACTTTAATGACTTATACTATTTTACCGCCTAATCAGTTTTTGGATGATTATATTTTAAATGTAGAATTTTATCATTTAGCAGGTATTTCCAAAAATGCTTTTAAATTTTGGAAAAACACTCAAGCTGCAAAATATCAAGGCGCTAGAGTGATTTTTTTGCACAAAAAAAATATCTTGCATAAATACCAACATATCATAGATCAATGCACCAATTTAAACGGATTTGTATTAGCTAGTGCGTTTTGTTCTTTTACGACTTTAGCGCCTTCACATTTAGTTGAAAAAAATAATTCTCAAATTTATAAAATTTTACAAATAAAAGAAATCCAAGGTATAAAATTTGTAAATTTAAAAGCATTTTATGATTTTTTAAATTTAAGTTATGATTGCAATATATATATAGAAAAATGTCATTTCTTTAGCCCCACACCATTAGAAAAAAGAATTCAAATCACTCCTTCTTTATGTGTGGGGTATTATTAAAATTTAATCCATTTCATAAGTATCATCATCACCATAATCATCCTCATACTCATAATCATCCTCATCATAATTATATGTTCTTTGATTACTAGCATAAGTATCATCATCTAAATCATCATAATTTTCATCTTCATAATCTTCAAATTCATCTTCATATGCCATTAACAATCCTTTAATATTTTTTGTAGTATTTTTATATTTTAATATAAAAATACATATTTTGATATAATTTTTTAAATTTCAATCAAGGAAAAAAATGAATTTAACACATTTAGATGAAAAAAATCATCCTAAAATGGTAGATGTTAGCTCAAAAAATATCACCACAAGAGAAGCAACAGCAAGTGGAAAAATTTACATGAGCAAAGAAGCTTTTGAAGCTATTATAGAAAATAAAGCAAAAAAAGGACCTGTTTTACAAACTGCAATTATAGCAGCCATTATGGGAGCTAAGCAAACTTCAAACCTTATACCAATGTGCCATCCTTTAATGATATCTAAAGTTCAAACTCATTTAGAAGAAAATACAAATGAGCATTCTTTTAAACTTTTTGTAACCGTAAAATGCGAAGGAAAAACAGGAGTTGAAATGGAAAGCTTAACAGGAGTAAGTATAGGACTTTTAACTATTTATGACATGGTAAAAGCTATTGATAAAAGTATGCAAATTACAGATATAGTATTAGAAAGTAAAGAAGGAGGAAAAAGTGGCAAATATTTGCGAGCTCAATAAAGAACCTATTATAAATTACCCTACTTTTTGGGATTATAAAGTAGTAGTAGAAGCAAATGTAGATATATTAGAAATTTTCAATGAAATTTTCAATGAAAGAGAATTTAAATATAAAATGTCAAATACTAGCAAAGAAGGCAAATACAAAAGCTACTTATTAAGTGTGTATGTAGATAGTAAAGATGATCGTTTAAATATTTTTAATCAATTAAAAAATAAAACTAAATTTGTACTTTAAGGATTAAAATGAAAAATTTATCATTAATTTTTGAAAATTCTATTTTAGCAGCACAAAAAGAAAATATACCCGAACTAATTAGCGAATTAGCTTTTAATCTAAGCTATAAAAAAATTTCCACAGAGCATATAAGCAATGAAACATTGCTAGCAAATTTTATCAGTATTTTACAAAAACTAGATCTTGCTAATGAAGAAAATATAAGTAAACTCATACAAGCTATCACTCAAGCAAGAGTAGAAGATGATAAAAAGACATTTTTTAACTATCTAAATGAACTTGGGAAATTAAAAATCAAAATAGAAGAACAAAAAGATTCTATAAAAAGCAAGATTTGTGAAAATTTTGTTGATTTAGAAAAAGCTTTAGAAAATTTAAATTTAAATCATTTTCACATTAGCATTAATGATGCAATGCTTTATGATATAGAAATTTTAGGACTTTTAAAAGAAACAGCAGAAAATGCTTTTATAACGACACTAGAAAAAGGCGAAGATGTAGAGCTTACAAGCTGCGAAATAGCTAAAAATTTAGTATTTAATGCCATATGTGAAGGTGATTTTGAAACTAAAAGAATCCTCAATATCTCAAAAGTTGTTTTGATTGCTGCGTTTGAACTTGCCAATGAGTCCAAAGCCTTTGCTTATGATTTATGTATAGGAGTTATTTATGGAACACAAGAGGGAATTTCTTTAGCTGTGGATAAATTTAAGGCTAATTTTGCTTATTGTGTTTTAGAGCAAGATTTAAAACAAAAAGAAAAAGAGCTTATAGACATAGAACGCGATTTTATACAATTATTAAAGAATATAATTTTATCTATAGATAATCCTGTTAAAGATATATTAAAAGATTTACTTCATAACAAATTTGACACCTTATTTGCTAAATTTAAACGCCTTATACAAGAAAATAGAGAACAAATTTTAATAAAAATAAACGAATTAAAACAAAATCCAAAAATTGACGACTTTAGTAAATTTGCTCAAAGTAAGCTAAATCTTTTAGCAAAAGAACTTAATGAACTTGAAAAAATAGCTAGTAATAAATATAAAAAACTTGATAGAGTTGATGCAAAAGAATTAGGAAAAAGACTTTGGGAAAAAGCAAAAAAAATAAGAAAAAAATAAGAAATTGTTAATTATTATTTTAATCTTAAAAAAATATATTGGAGTTTTAAATGGGTATCAAAATTAAAATATCTTTAATTGCAAATTTTATTGCAGCAATTTGTTTATTAATTTTAGGAGTAACGACTTTCTTTTTTGTCAAAAATGCACTACTTGAAGAAATTACAGAGGCTGAAACAAATTATTTAAAGTCAACAAAGAATTTAATGGCAGATTTTAGACAAAATACCTCAGATTCTATACAAAAATTATCAAAAATTGTTTTAAATCATCCCTATTCTGATCTTGAAAATGAAACGAATATGGTAAAAAGTTTAGGTGCTGAATTTAAAGCTTTCAGAGATGCAAGTGGATTTTTAGCAGTTTATATAGGTGCTCCAAATGGAGAACTTATCACCAGTGATCCAAGAAGTGATGAAAAGGCGCTTAATGCTTATATATTTGGTAAGGCCGACAAATATGACGCAACAACTAGAGGTTGGTATAAGGGTGCTAAAGAAAAAATGGGGATTTTTATTTCAGATATTTATATTGATGTAGCTACCAATCTTCCTTGTTTTACTTATTCTGCACCCTTGTATAAAGATGAAAAATTTATAGGAGTTTTAGGGGTTGACATCTTAGTAACAGATCTTCAAAATAAAATAGAACGATTACCAGGGACATCTTTTGTTTTTGATAAATCAAATTATGTATTTGCTTCCGCAAATAAAGCTTTTTTAGGAAATAATGCAAATATTCCAAATGTATTAAAAGGATTTTCTAGTACTGGAGATTTTCAACCTTTCCATTACACAAGAATTCAAGGTGGTGAAAGATTTGCTATGTGTACCACAGAAGATGCTTATACTATATGCCTTTCTGAATCTTTAGATAAAATAGAAGAAGCTGTTTATGATATTGCAACTATACAAAGTATAACAGTTATTGTCATAATAACAATTAGCATCATCTTACTTTACTTCATCATATCTTATTACCTCTCCCCACTCCAAAAAATCCAATCAGGTCTTAACTCATTCTTTGACTTTATCAATCATAAAACCAAAGATTCTAATCTAATAGATGTTAAAACCAATGACGAATTTGGAGCTATAGCTAAAGCTATCAATGAAAACATCACTAAAACTAAAAATGCTTTAGAACAAGATGCTAAAGCAGTAGAACAATCGGTTGAAACAGCTAAAGAAATAGAACATGGTAATCTAACAGCAAGAATTACAGCAATTCCTGCTAGTCCTCAATTAGTAGAATTAAAAAACGTATTAAATAATATGCTTAGTGTATTAGAAGAAAAGGTTGGTTCTAATATGAATGAAATCAACCGTGTATTTGATAGCTATAAAGCATTAGACTTTACTACAGAAGTAAAAGATGCTAAAGGTGAAGTAGAAATTACTACTAATGTATTAGGACAAGAAATCATACAAATGTTAAGACAATCTTCTGAATTTGCTAATTTACTTGCTACTGAAAGTGGTAAATTACAAAGTGCAGTAAAAGACTTAACTGATTCTTCATCTTCTCAAGCTTCTTCTTTAGAAGAAACAGCTGCTGCTTTAGAAGAGATTACTTCTTCTATGCAAAATGTTTCTTCTAAAACTAGTGAAGTAATTGCTCAAAGTGAAGAGATTAAAAATGTTACTTCTATTATTGGAGATATTGCTGATCAAATCAATCTATTAGCATTAAATGCTGCAATTGAAGCAGCACGTGCTGGAGAACATGGTCGTGGATTTGCTGTTGTTGCTGATGAAGTTAGAAACCTAGCTGAAAGAACTCAAAAGTCTTTAGGTGAAATAGAAGCTAATACTAATATCTTAGTTCAATCTATTAATGAAATGGGTGAAAGTATTAAAGAACAAACTACAGGTATTACTCAAATTAATGATGCTGTAGCTCAAATTGATCATGTAACTCAAGAAAATCTTAAAATAGCTAAAGATAGTGCTGCAATATCTGAAAATGTTAATCAAATTGCTAATGATATCTTAGAAGATGCTAGGAAGAAGAAGTTTTAGTGTAAGCTAAAGCTTTGATTATAGTAAAACATCTGTTCTTTACTGATGTTTTACTGATTAATTATACAAACAAATAAAAATACTAAATTTCATTTTTAAAAGGATGTTAAAATATGAAAATAAAAAGTATTGTTTCAAAAGTAAATATATTAGTTGGAATTTTATTTTTTATCACAATCATTATTATAAGCACTGTAGCATATTTTCAATCAAAACAAAGTAGTTTTGAATATTTAAGAGAAAATCACAATAAAGTCTTATTTGATGTTGGTTATATCTTTAACACTTATGAAGCAGACAATCAATCAGCTATAAAATATTTGGCTAATTTTGCAATAGAAAATCACATTTTAGATGATGAAAAAGAAATTTTTAGTGCATTAAAACTAACTCAAGAATTTGTTGGTTTTGAAATAGTATTTCTAGTAACAGAAGATGGCGTTACATATGATAGTAGAGGAGTTAAAAGAACTTTAAGCAGTGGTTTTGATGGTAGAAGTAGATCATGGTATATAGGTGCAAAGAAAAATATGGACTTATTTACTAGCGGACCTTATAAATCAACCACTTTAGGCGTAGAAGGTATAGCATACTCAACACCATTAATTATAGATGGAAAATTTAAAGGAGTTGTTGCTGGTATTTATGGTTTGGAACAATATTCAGCAGATGCTTTAGAAGTAGGCAAAACAGAAAATTCATTTGTTGCAGTATATTCTCAAGATGGAACAACTATGTTTCATCAAGATCCAAAACTTATACTAACCAAAACAGTTTTAGGGCAAAACATAGCCAAAGCTATTACTGATGATCCTGGTCTTTTAGATCCTGAAAATATCGACACTTTATTTTATGCAAAAGATGATAATGGTGTTGTACAAGCTGTATTATGCGATAGAACACCAAATCCAAATATCAATATTTGCGCTATGGTGGAAAATGATACCTATACAAAAGCTAGCGATTTAGCACTTAAAACTCAACTTATTATTGGCTCTATTGCATTAATTGCTGCACTAATCTTAGTTAAAATTTTCGCATCTTATCTACTTGGTCCAATTTTTGTTATCCAATCAGGTCTTAACTCATTCTTTGACTTTATCAATCATAAAACCAAAGATTCTAATCTAATAGATGTTAAAACCAATGACGAATTTGGAGCTATAGCTAAAGCTATCAACGAAAACATCACTAAAACTAAAAATGCTTTAGAACAAGATGCTAAAGCAGTAGAACAATCGGTTGAAACAGCTAAAGAAATAGAACATGGTAATCTAACAGCAAGAATTACAGCAATTCCTGCTAGTCCTCAATTAGTAGAATTAAAAAACGTATTAAATAATATGCTTAGTGTATTAGAAGAAAAGGTTGGTTCTAATATGAATGAAATCAACCGTGTATTTGATAGCTATAAAGCATTAGACTTTACTACAGAAGTAAAAGATGCTAAAGGTGAAGTAGAAATTACTACTAATGTATTAGGACAAGAAATCATACAAATGTTAAGACAATCTTCTGAATTTGCTAATTTACTTGCTACTGAAAGTGGTAAATTACAAAGTGCAGTAAAAGACTTAACTGATTCTTCATCTTCTCAAGCTTCTTCTTTAGAAGAAACAGCTGCTGCTTTAGAAGAGATTACTTCTTCTATGCAAAATGTTTCTTCTAAAACTAGTGAAGTAATTGCTCAAAGTGAAGAGATTAAAAATGTTACTTCTATTATTGGAGATATTGCTGATCAAATCAATCTATTAGCATTAAATGCTGCAATTGAAGCAGCACGTGCTGGAGAACATGGTCGTGGATTTGCTGTTGTTGCTGATGAAGTTAGAAACCTAGCTGAAAGAACTCAAAAGTCTTTAGGTGAAATAGAAGCTAATACTAATATCTTAGTTCAATCTATTAATGAAATGGGTGAAAGTATTAAAGAACAAACTACAGGTATTACTCAAATTAATGATGCTGTAGCTCAAATTGATCATGTAACTCAAGAAAATCTTAAAATAGCTAAAGATAGTGCTGCAATATCTGAAAATGTTAATCAAATTGCTAATGATATCTTAGAAGATGCTAGGAAAAAGAAGTTTTAATAAAATAAAGCTTTGATATACTACAAAATAATAAAACAATAATTTAAGTCTATATAGATAATATATAGACTTAAAATATAAGCTTAAGAGGTTTTTTAAAACTAAAACTTATAAAACTTATAAAATCTATAATTAAAACCTATAATATTATAGGTTTATTATATTAGTAGTGTTGTTGATTTTAATATAAGTAAAAAATTAAATGATTAAAACATCAAAATTGATAGCTTATTAACTCTATAAATAAATAATTATTCAAGATGGGTTTGGTTAAATTTACTAACTACTTTTAAACTATATATGTTTTTAAACATACACCATCTATTTTTAATTTATAGTATTGGTTTAGGTTTGTGCAAAAATAATTTGTATTTACAATTACAAAAGAAAAATATAAAACTTTCAAATATTTTCTATACGCAATGATTACTTAGTAAAATCAATATATTGAAGATATATTATTGTTTATTTTTTATTAATTTTTAAATTTATTAAAGCGATAAAAATTAATTGATAAAAAATGGAGTAATATTGTCCTTTTATCCATAATTTTTTAGAAGATTTTTATTAAAAATTATAAAAATTTATGCGACTTTTATAACATTTTATTATATAATACCCCCAAGTTTATAAATAAAACTTAAATAATCCCACAAGGAGAATGTCATGGGAACAAGAAAAGAACACGATTTTATCGGGGAGTTAGAAATTTCTGACGAAGTTTATTATGGAGTGCAAACTTTCAGAGCTTTGGAAAATTTCAAAATGAGTGGAAGAGTTTTAAAAGAATATCCATTTTTTGTAAAAGCTTTTGCTCAAGTTAAAAAAGCTGCAGCTTTAGCAAACAAAGAGCTAGGAACAGTTCCAGCTGATAGAGCTGATTATATAGTAAAAGCTTGCGATCGTATTATTGCAGGTGAATTTTTAGATCAGTTTGTTGTTGATATGGTTCAAGGTGGTGCAGGTACTAGCACTAATATGAATGTTAATGAGGTAATTACTAATGTTGCCCTTGAAATGATGGGTCACAAAAAAGGAGAATACCAATATCTTCATCCAAACGATAATACAAATTTTGGTCAATCAACAAACGATGCTTATCCAAGCTCTATCAAAGTAGCAGTTCATGCTAAAATAGGCGATTTATTAGAAGCTATGGAAGTTCTAAAAAAAGAATTAGAAATCAAAGCAAAAGAATATAAAGACATTCTAAAAATAGGAAGAACCGAACTTGAAGATGCTGTGCCAACTACTTTGGGCAATACCTTCAATGCTTTTGTTAGTTATTTAAAAAGCGATATAGAAAAAATCACAAAAGCAAGAGAGTCAATGACTTATTTAAATTTAGGTGCAACAGCTATTGGAACAGGAATTTGCTGCCATCCTGATTATAAAAATGTAGTTGAAAAACACTTAAGTGCTATCACAGGAACTACTTTTAAACCAGCTGAAGATTTTATAGCTGCTACTCAAGATACTGCTGATTTTGTTCATGTAAGTGGTGCTTTAAAAACAGCTGCAGTTAGACTTTCTAAAATCGCAAACGATTTAAGATTAATGAATTCAGGACCTAGATGTGGATTAGGCGAAATTAATCTACCACAAATGCAACCAGGAAGCTCAATCATGCCAGGTAAAGTAAATCCTGTTATCCCTGAAGTTGTAGGAGAAGCTTGCTATGAAGTTATAGGTAATGATGTTACCATTACTTTATGCTCAGAAAGAGGAGAATTTGAACTTAACGCATTTGAACCAGGCATTGCTTATGCATTATTTAATTCTTTAGTTTTACTAGAAAATGCTATGCTTACTTTAGCTAATAAAGCTATCAAGCACTTAACAGCAAATCCTGAACAATGCAAAGAAACTATGTTTAACTCGGTAAGTTTGGTAACTGCTTTAAATCCTTATATCGGTTATGAAAAATCAGCTTCTATTGCAAAAGAAGCTTTAACAACAGGTAAAAAAGTCGGTGATATCTGTTTAGAAAGAGGATATTTATCAAAAGAAGAAATTGATAAAATTTTAACCCCAGAAAATATGCTAAATCCAAAATTATAAAAACCAAACAAAAAGGAGAAATTTTACAATGGATATTTCACTGATACTACAAATTGTAGTCTTTTTAGGTGCAATTTTTATAGGTATCCGCTTAGGTGGCATAGCAATAGGCTATGCTGGCGGATTGGGTGTGGTTATTTTAGGACTTGTTTTAGGTATGAAACCAGGTAATATTCCTTGGGATGTTATCTTGATTATTGCTGCAGCTATTGCTGCAATTTCGGCTATGCAGCAAGCTGGTGGTTTAGATTATATGGTAAAAGTTACCGAAAAAATTCTACGCAAACATCCAAAATTTATTAATTATCTTGCTCCAACTTGTGGTTGGTTGCTAACTTTATTAGCAGGAACAGGTAATGCAGTATTTTCATTAATGCCGGTAGTAATTGATGTTGCAAAATCGCAAAATATCAAACCTTCATCACCACTTTCATTAATGGTAGTTGCTTCACAAATTGGTATTACAGCTTCTCCAGTTAGTGCTGCGGTAGTGTATATGACAGGTGTTTTAGAGCCACTTGGATGGAGCTATCCTGTTTTACTTGGAATTTGGATTGTTACAACTTTTGTTGCTTGTATGGCTACAGCTTTCATAGTAAGCTTAATCACTCCTATGGATCTTAGCAAAGATTTAGTATATCAAGAACGCTTACAAGCAGGTCTTGTAAAAAGTGCTTCAGATGTTTTACATAGCGAAGACAAACCAGGAGCAAAACTTTCAGTAGCAATATTTTTAATCACAGTATTATGTGTTGTTCTTTATGCTACAGCAATTTCAAATAATATCAAATGGATTGATCCAGTTGTTATCCCAAGAGATGCTGCGATTATGAGCTTTTTATTGACTGCTGCGACTTTGATTACATTCTTTTGTAAAGTTGAACCAGCTAAAATTTTAGATACAAGTGTATTTAAATCAGGAATGACAGCTTGTGTGTGTATTTGGTGTTGCTTGGCTTGGAAATACTTTTGTTTCAGGACATGAAGCAGCTATTAAAGATGTAGCAGGTGAATGGGTTAAACAAACTCCAGCTATGCTTGCTGTTGCATTTTTCTTTGCTAGTATGCTTTTATATTCTCAAGCAGCTACTGCAAAAGCCATTACTCCAGTTATTGTTACTGCATTAGGAATTTCTGTTACCAATCCAAGCGATTCTTATATGTTAGTTGCTTGCTTTGCTGCTGTTTCAGCATTATTTGTTCTTCCAACTTACCCTACTTTATTAGGTGCAGTTCAAATGGATGACACAGGCACAACAAGAATTGGAAAATTTATTTTTAACCACTCTTTCTTTTTACCAGGTGTATTAGCCATTGCTATAGCTGTTTCTTTAGGATTTTTAGCTGTAGGAATGATATAAACTACAAACCACTTTTCATTTTTTGAAAAGTGGTTTAACTTCTAATTATTTTTTATATCTTTATTTATAAACTTACAATTTAAATTTTTACTATAGCAATTGATTTATTTTATAATGCAAGAAATATTTAATTTAAGTAGTATGGTGTCAAGGGGGAGACTTGAACTCCCGACCTCCGGCTTATGAGACCAGCGCTCTAACCAGCTGAGCTACCCTGACTTTTTGAAGTTAAAATAAGGTAAAATTATACTTTATTTTGCTTAACATTTAATAAAAATTTTTTATACGCTTTTATGATATTTTTATATTTTTTGTGCTAAAAATATAAATTAAAATTTTAAGAAAGTTTTCTATGCAAGTTAGTTCTAACTATAATAACTCCTTTTACTTTCAACAAAATTACCACAAAGATAAAGAAGAAAATAAAGATTTTGAATTTTCAACCGAAAAATCACAAGAAAACACTCAAACAAAAGACAAAGAAAAAAAAGAAGAAGAGAAAGAAAATACTCAAAAAGTTAATGGTAAAGATTTAACCGAAGAACAAGTTAGACAAGTAAGAGAACTTGAAAAAATTGATAGAGAAGTAAGAGCCCATGAAGCAGCTCACCAAGCAGCAGGTGGAGCCTTAGCAGGAGCTGCTAGCTATGGTTATACTAGAGGACCTGATAATAGGATGTATGCAGTCGAAGGTGAAGTGCCAATTAGAATGCAAAAAGGCAATACTCCTGAAGAAACTATAGCTAATGCAATGCAAGTCATAGCTGCAGCAATGGCACCTACTGATCCTAGCCCACAAGATTATAAAGTTGCAGCAAATGCAATGCAAATGCAAAATGATGCTCGTATGGAGCAAGCTAAATTAAAAGCACAAGAATTAAAAGAAAAAAACGAAGAAAACAAAGAAGAGTCTAACAAAAATTCAGATCCAAAAGCCATCAAAGCTTACACTCAAAGCACTACAGATAATTCTTTAGGAAATCAATACAATAAAAGCATTTAGTGGCAGAGAGGAAGGGATTTGAACCCTCGGTAAGTTTCCCTACACACGCGTTCCAGGCGTGCTCCTTCGACCGCTCGGACACCTCTCTAAAAAATGAAATTATAACTTAATTTTAAATTTAAAGCAAAAAATAATTTATATTATGCATAATATAAATTGCAAAATAAAATAGAAAGTATAAAAAATGATTAAAATTATTTTTATGGTATTGAGTTTATTGTATTTTTCTTATGCCAAAGATACAAATTCTACACAAATAAATGGCCAAGCATATGGCTTAACAGAAGATGAAGCGATAAAAAATGCCATAGATCAAGCACTAGAAAACAAAGGCTTTTCAAAACTTCATAATTTTGAATTTTATTTTGATGAAAATTTTGACATTGGTTATAATCAAGACATAAATTCAAGTAGCAATGGAAATTTTAATAGCTATGAAATTCAAGAATTAACCCGAGTTAATCCTTCACAATTTTATGCCAAAGTGCTAGTTTATAAAAAATTAGACATTGAGACTAGTTTTATTAAAAATGAATCTATCATTGTGATTAACACTCAAAAAGATATTTTATCTATCAAATTTGAGCAAGAATTTTTAAATTTATTATTACAAGAGAAAAAATTTAAAATTATCGATAGAACTGATGTAGAAAGTTACGAAAATGAAGAAGATATTTTAAAAAAAGACAATAAAAATATAGAATTAATAAAACTTTATGCTGATTTAGAAGCTGATTTTTTGCTTATACTCACTCCTAAAATCACAAATACACAAAGTGAAGATTCTATGCAAATTTATGAAGTTGATATTAATTATGAATTAATAGATTGCAAAAATCAGCAAGTAAAACTTTCTAATCAATTAAATTTCACTATGACTTCTACAAGCACACTTAGCAAACAAAGAGCTTTTAAAAACATAGCAAAAAAAATTGTCGATGATATATCTAAAAATTCCAATTCTTTTCAAAAACAATCTAGTCAAAATTTTTAGTTTGTAAAAATGAACATCTTTTGCAAAGTTCAGCTTTTAAAATGCCTTGTTTAAAATTTTCTTTTAAATCTAAATACAAAGAAGAATGAAGTAATGTTTTAAAATCTTGCTCAAAACAATTTCCAAGTTTAATATCTGCTTTAACATCTAAACAACACGGCACCAAATTTCCATCACTTAAAATAGCAATTTGTTTATTTAGTGCATAGCAAGTTCCATTAGCTCTAATGATTTTATCTTTTAAAGATGGCCATTTAAAAAGCCTTGCTTGGTGCAAAATGATATATCTTGCTAAACGATTTTTTTCCTTACGAGTTTGAATTTTTACCCCAAAATACTTTTGTAAAAACTCATAAATGATATGATTTTGCATAGGTGCTTGAAAGTTTTTGTCTAAATTCCAAAGTCTTAAGTTGATAAAAAATGATTTTTGTTCTTGTTGGTGTAAAAAAATTAATTTTAAAATATTCTCAAAATACCTATCAAGGCTTATTTTATTTTGAGCTAAAAATGCACCTAAAGAAATATTTATTTGATGGATATTTTTTGTATTTAAAAGCATATTAATGTTTTTATCATCAAAATAAAATCCACTCGTAGTAAGCTCTATTTGCATTTTATATTTTAAAGCAATATCTAAATAAGCCTGTAAATTCTTGTGCATTAAAGGATCACCTAAAACATGAAAAGTATATAATTTCGCCATACCTTGCACACTTTTGCATATATGTTCAAATTTTTCAAGCTCCATGCTTTTTCTTTGCCCTTTTTTGCTTGGACAAAAATCACATTTTAAACCACAAACATCACTTAATTCTATATAAATTTTTTCAAAGCGCATGTATATACTTTTTATAAATTTCTAAAGTTTTTAAAGCTAATTTTGACAATGCTAAATTAGACAATTGTTCATAAGTAAAAAGTTCTTCATCTTTAATTTCAAAAGAATCATCTTGCACAAAAAACACCTTTGCTGTGATTTTGTATTTAGTATAAGAATGCTTGAATTTGCCTATATAAATAGCATTTTTGTGATTTTTAAGCTCTAAAAAATTATACATATTAAAATACAGCTTTTGTTTGCTTTTTTGAAGGATAAATTGATTGTTCTTCAATACCACATATAAAGATAAATCCAAATTTTCATAAGCTATTTTTTTCTTTATAGTGTATTTTTCATAATCAAATTTTGCCCCACAAAATTCAAACAAAGGGCATATTTGACATTTTGCATTCTTTGGCAAACACACTAATGCTCCTATGTCTAGTAAAGCTTGATTATGCTCAAAAGAATTAGAATGATTTAAAAATTCTTTAGCCTTTTGAAACAAAAGCTTTAAAGAAGCATTTTCTAGCTTATAAAATCTACTCAATACCCTTTTGATATTTGCATCCACAAAAGCTTCATTTTGCAAAAAACCAAAACAAGCAATCGCTCCAGCACTATATGCGCCAATCCCGGGAAGTTTTTGTAAATCTTGCACATTGCTAGGCAACATAGAATTAAATTCTTTAACACAAATTTTTGCACTTTTGTGTAAATTTCTAGCCCTTGTATAATACCCTAAACCTTGCCAAACTTTTAAAACCTCATCTTCACTTGCATTAGCTAGTTTTACTAAAGAATCAAATTGATTTAAAAATTGAAAATAATAATTTTGCAAAACACTTTTAACCTGAGTTTGCTGAAGCATTATCTCGCTTATATATACTCCATAAGCAGGGTGGATATTTTTTAATTTATCTAAATGCTCTTTGCTAGCATGAATTTTAAATTTTTCATGCAAAGTTCTCCATGGAAGAGCTTTTCTTCCATTATTTTCATACCATTTTAAAATGCTTTGATGAATTTGTTCCATGTGTAATTTATTTTCTAAATTTTTAAAGTATTATACAAAAAGCTTTGTGTTAAAATATAAAATAATTTTTAAATTTTAAGGATACAAAATGAAAAGTTTTTTTAAAGGACTTGGTCTTGGGCTGCTATGCTTGGTGCTTTTTATATTAGGAGTGGTATTTAATACTGAATTTTTAGGCTTGAAAAATCAAAATTTCAATACTTTACAATTTACAAGAGATATCAAAGTGTATGATGAAATCGTGCCTAATATTTATAGAGCAAATTTAACCTTTAGTTCAAGCAATGAATTAAGCCAAAAAAGCTCTATTAATCAAGAAAATAAAACTCTCATTGCAAATACTTTTAAAGAACTTAGTGCCCGTATAGCTAAAGAAAATTTTTGCAAAGGTGGAAGCTATAACCTAGAGCCAAATTACACTTACAATCAAGAAGAAAAAAAGATAAATGGTTATAATTTATACTCTAATTTTACATGCAGTATCTCTAAAGAAAAAATCAAAGATTATGAAATTCTTAGCAAAGATTTAGAAAATATTGTTGCTAATAATCCTTTAATAATTTTGCAAAATCAAGCCTTGCAAGCTAGTTTTGATGAAAAAACTTTAGATGAAAATAAAGAAAAATTATACGATTTAGCTCTTAAAAAAGCCTATGAAAAAAATGATTATTATTCTAAAACCTTATCTAAAATATGTTCTATAAAAAATATCAATTTTGATACAAACCAAGCAAGATTAATGAGTGCGGATGTAGCTTATGATAATTTAGTTTTACCTATAATGCAAAATGAAAAACAAGAATTAAAAGCCAAAGTTATTTTTGAGTGCAAATAAATTTCATATTCGCTTTATTTTTGACAATTATAATTTGCTAAATTTTTTTAAAAAAGGAGAAAAAATGAAAAAATTTGTAGGATTATTATTAGCTAGTTCTTTATCTATAAGCTTAGCATTTGGAGCTGATTTTTCTAAAAAAAGCGATGAAGAAATTTTAAATTTAGCAAAAAGTGTTAAAAGCGAAGATCAAGCAGATTTGATCATTGAAGCTAAAAAAAGAATGAATGAAATGAAATACAAAGATGCTATAAATTTTCATAGTAAATTTCAAACCAATCTTCACGAAAACATTTCAAAACTTTCACCAAAAGAAAGACAACAAAGAAAAGCTATAGTTCAAAAAGATATGATGGAATTAACCGATAAAATGAGTGGTAAAGAAATCAGAGAATTAAATTTACACCATAAAAAATCATCATCTTATAATCATAAAAATTCAAACCACGATCATTGCTCAATGAAATAAAATGCCTAATAAAATTTTACTTTTAGAAGATGATTTGAGTTTAAATGAAATCATCAAAGATGCTTTAGAAGAAGAAAATTTTAAAGTCTTTTGTGTATATGATGCACAAGAGGCTTTAGATAAAGCTTATGAAGAAAATTTTGATCTTTGGATATTTGATGTTAAAGTTCCAAAAGGAAATGGTTTTGATGTTTTAAAGCAACTAAGACAAAGTTCTAAAAATACACCTGCCATTTTTCTCACATCATTGTCTATGCTTGATAATGTCAAAGAAGGGTTTTTGGCAGGTTGTGATGATTATATCAAAAAGCCTTTTGATATAGATGAGTTGATTTTAAGAATTAAAAATATACTAAAAAGACAATTTAATTATCAAAATGATGACATCATTTTACTTAACAATGAAAAAAATATATATTTTAACTTAATAGACAAAACTTTATATGAAAACAATCGCATTGTAAATCTTACCAACAAAGAAAAAGATCTTTTAGCCTTACTTTTAAAACACAGACCTAATTTTGTAAATTTAGATGTGATTTTTAAAGAAATTTGGAATTTTGATGAAGAGCCTATCATCATGAGTCTTAGAGTATATATCAAAAATCTAAGAAAAATACTAGGAAAAGAAAGCATTATTAACCAAAGAAACATAGGCTATGCTTTAAAAATTTAGTATGAAAAATTTTAATCTTACCATTTTTAAAATTCTAGCTCTTTATATCATCACTAGTGGGATATTTTTAAGTATTTTTTTTAGCATTTTTTATCAAAAAGAAGCAAACTACATCCGCTTAAGTCAGCTTACTTCTATGTATGCTCATTATAATTATATATTGCAAAATATCTTAGAAGCAAAATACAACAATACTCCATTAAATGATGAAAATTTAAAGTCTATATCTAAAGAATTAAACACCAATTTCGCACTCATTGCAAATCAAAATATCATTTTTAGTAATCTTTCTTTTGATAGCTTAACCATACTTAAGCAACTACGCAAAAACAATTATTTTTACACATATAATGATAAAATTTTTATTGATTTTTTCAGAGCTAAGGACATCGATATAGATCAAGATGATGCAAGAAAATCAAGGCATTATTTTAAATTTTTAAAACACCAAAAAATTTATATCATCATAGAATCAGATGATTTAAAATCCTATCAATTTCAAACCAAACCTAGTGAATATAACAATCTTAACACCATGGACTTTAAAAATGAAATTTGGAAGTTAAAATTACAAATTATATTTTATGCAATCATTGGCATTATTTTACTCACTATCATAGCTTATAGCCTAATACGACTTGTGTTTAAAAATATACAAGATCAATTTAATGCTTTAAATGATTTTATCAAAGACACAACACACGAAATCAACACTCCACTTAGTGTAATCTTAGCAAGTATAAAAAAATTTGATGATACTAATTTAACCCAAGCTAATATCAAAAAACTAAACCATATCAAACTTGCAAGTAAAAATATTAATCATATTTATCAAAATTTAATAGCTTTAAATTTTTATATACAAGAAAACAACACAAAAGAAAAAATCAATCTCAAAGAGCTAATAGAGCAAAGATTAGAGTATTTTGAAGCATTGTTTAGCCAAAAAAATCTATCTATCAAAACAGAATTTACAAAACAATACATCTATGTCAATAAAGACGAAATGCAAATTTTATTTGACAATCTTTTAAATAATGCCATAAAATATAGTTTTAATAATAAAAATATCTATATCACATTAAAAGAAAATTTTCTAAGTATAGAAGATGAAGGTCAGGGTATGAATGAACAAATTCTAAAACAAATTTTTACTAGATATAAAAGGTTTAATAGCGATCAAGGAGGATTTGGCATAGGATTAAATCTTGTAAAACAAATTGCTGATAAAAATCATTTTAAAATCAAAGTTTTAAGCGAAGAAAATAAAGGGAGTAAATTTATAATTTCATGGTAAAAAATTTACAAATTGACATCAACAAAATCAATATCAATGAAGATTGGAAAGAATTTTTAAAAGATGAGTTTTTAAAACCTTATTTTGCAAATATAAAATACAACTATATCCAAGCTTTACAAAGAAATGAAATCATATATCCGCCAAGCAATTTAATTTTTAATGCTTTTAATTTAACTCCTTTGAAAGATTTAAAAATCATTCTTTTAGGGCAAGATCCTTACCATGGAAAAGATCAAGCCATGGGGCTTAGTTTTAGTGTGCCATTTGGAGTAAAAACCCCACCTTCTTTAATAAATATCTATAAAGAACTTTTTAATGATTTAAACATACCCATAGCAAATCATGGAAATTTAAGCAAATGGGCAAAACAAGGAATTTTACTTTTAAACTCTATACTAAGTGTTCAAGCTAACAAACCTGCCTCTCATGCAAATTTTGGTTGGCAAGAATTTAGCGATAATATCATCTTAAAACTTAGTAAAGAAAGACAAAATTTAATATTTTTGCTTTGGGGAAATTACGCAAAAAGTAAAAAAAATCTCATAGATCAAAGCAAACATTTTGTATTAGAAGCAGCTCATCCTTCTCCTTTAGCAAGAGGTGCTTTTTTTGGTTCTAAGCATTTTTCAAAGTCAAATGAAATTTTGAAAAAACTTGGCAAAACGCCTATTGATTGGGATTTAAACCTTTAATTTACTTTTAAAGTATATACTTTTTTAAATTTAATATTAAGGAAAAATATGAATTGCCCAGCTTGTGAAAATACAGCTTTATTAATGAGCGAAAGAAATGGAGTTGAAATTGATTATTGTCCAAAATGCCGTGGTGTTTGGCTTGATCGTGGTGAACTTGATAAAATCATAGAAAGAAATAGCTCTCAAGCTCCATCTCAAAGCCAATCTTACAGCCAACCAAATTACAACAACCAAGCACATTATAACCATCATAACAATGGCTATAAATACAAGAAAAAAGAAAGTTGGCTTGGAGAATTATTTGACTTTTAAGCTTTAAAACTTAAAAGTTACAGCTTTACTCTTATAATAGCATTTTCAGCCATTTTAGGCACCCATAAATACTCACCATCAAAAAACATATCAGCAGGACCTTTGATAAAAGGCAGATCTAGTTTTTCTTCTTTATTATTTTTTAATACATACACATAACCTTGCAAGTTTTTACCCCAACTTGAAACTAAAATATTTTGATCTTTATCCATTACAATGCCATCAAATTGCTCTATTTTATCGCTTAAGTTTTGAATTTGTTTGGTATTTATATCAACACTTATGATTTTACCACCCATTTTATCACTTGGATCATATCCTGAAATAAACAATTTATCCTTATAAACTAAAAGTCCATTTGGGCCACCATATGAAGGATCTAATTGTATAAATTCTTCATATTTGTTCTCTTTTAAAAACACCTTATATACTAAACCTGTTCCTGTATCGCTAATGAGTAAAATATCATCATTTAACACAGCTATATCATTTAAAAACACTGCATTTTTAATTGGCAATTTAAAAACTTCTTTATTATCTTTAAATCCATAAACCACATCAATATCTACAACATACAAAATATCTTTAATTTTAGACATTCCTTTGGGAGCATTTAAATTTGATATAAATTTTAATTGCAAGATTACTCCATTTTTATCAAGCTTAGATATAAAACCATCATTATCCTTAGCCAAAGGATTTAGCTCTTTTCCTAAATTAGATACATAAATTTCATTTTTATCTACATAAATACTTTCAGGATGAGCAAATCCTTTTACTTCTTTGATATCTAAAGCATTAGCACCACACAACAACACAAAACTTAAAAAAATACTTTTTTTCATAAATGTTACCTTTGTAATAATTTTTATATAAAAATTATAATTAAAAAAGAATTTTAATTCTATAATTTTTAAGATAAAAAATATAATTTTTTTGATTTTTGCTCTTGTTTTGGAGTGATGCCATATCTTTTTTTATATCTTGCTATAAACCAAGCTGGAGAATTAAATCCTAGCTCCAAACAAATTTGAGTTACATTTTTTGTAGAAAATTCAAGTAAAAATTTAGCTTTTTCAAAACGCTTATTATCAAGCCATTCTTTAGCACTTATTCCAAAACTTTGTTTAAAATTTCGACTAAAACTTGCTATATCCATCTTACTAAATTTGGCCATTTGAGCTACGCTTTCAAATTCATCCTTGCAATAAGAAAAAATTTTATACAAATCCAAACTAAAACCATTTAAAATTTCTTTTATAAATGCTAAAAATTCATCATTATCTTCACTATATAGCAAAGACAAAAACAACTCTTCTAATTTTAATTTCAAAAGAATTTCATTATTTTTCTGTTTGTTTTCAATATATATTAATAAAGACAAAAAAGCATTTTTTACCAAAATATCTGTCTTGATAGCAAAAAAACTTTTGGATTTTTTAATGGTAATGATTTTTTGTATAAATTCTTTATATTTATGAATAAATTCTATCAAAACACTTTCTTTAAAAGAAAAAATTATCGACTGATACATCATAGTATCATCTAAATAATCTCTAATAGAAAAAGAATTTTTTGTAAAAAATACCACTTCATTTTCTTTAATATCTACATGATTATCATGAGTGTAAATTTTCTTATGACCTTTTATAATAAAAACTAAAGTATAATCTTCAAAAAATACTTCTTGATTTTTACTAATATGATTTTTTTCATATTTGCATAATGTAAATAAAGAAGTTTGCAAACAATTTTTGCCGATATTTTTTAAATCTTTTGGAAAAACTAACATCTGTATCTTTTTTATAAGTTTTTTGATTTTTAAATGCAATATACTATCATAAAAATATAATTTTTCATTAACCATATTTGCTAAAATTTAACAACTTAAAATCACACAAGGAGAAAAAATGAAAAAAATTATTTTAGGTTCATTGTTAGCATCAAGCTTTTTAATTGGGGCAAATTTAGAAACTTTTGACCCAAAAGCACAAAAGGATCATTTAGTAATCAAAATGCAAATTCTTGATAAAGATGCAAACAAAGATGCTGGAGAAGTAGTAGCTGTGCAAACAAAATATGGTGTTGCATTTTATCCAAATCTTAAAGGTTTAGAGAGTGGAATTCATGGTTTTCATGTGCATGAAAATGCTGATTGTGGAGCAACTGAAAAAGGTCTTGGTATGAAAGCTGGAGGACATTGGGATCCTAATAAAACCGGAGCTCATTCTACTCCTTGGGATGATAAAGGGCATAAAGGTGATTTACCACCACTTTATGTAGAAAAAGATGGCACAGCGATCAATCCTGTTTTAGCACCAAAAATCAAAAAACTTAGTGAGTTAAAAAATCACGCTTTAATGATACATTTTGGTGGTGATAATCATAGCGATCACCCAGCAGCACTTGGCGGTGGCGGAGCTAGAATGGCTTGTGGAGTTATAAACTAAAGGCTTAAGCCTTTAGTCTTATTTAAAGATTTTTTTAAAGTCAAAGTTATTTTGTGAATCAAAATCCATTCCACCAAAGCTTTGGCTTGGACTATAAGCTGCAATAGCCAATGCAAGCTCGCAAAGCAAAGAAGCGATCTCTTCTCTTTTGTCTTCTATATATGCTTTCATTCCTTCATAATCACTATTTTCTAAAATTTTAATAGGATTATAAATTTCAAAAGCAAAAGATTTACTACCAACATGGACATTATAATTATTATCAAATAAAGCATTTCCTAAAAATGAACAATTATCTACTATTTTTACACTTTCACTAGCGATTAAAACTTTATCTTGGACATCTTCATAGTTTTTATCTTCTAATAAATTTGAAATTTTTTTCAAAGAAGAATCCAAAATTTGCAAAGCACCGACAAAATCATTTGCATCAGTGATATCTTCACTAAATTTTTGCGTTTGATGCTTTAAACTAGCTCCATCTAAATTAGCATTAGCTGCTTGCCCTAAATGCTTTTGTAGCATTTCTAATTCATCTATCATAATACACCTTCCTTGTTATTGCTATAACAAAAAAAGCATTTTTTATTCCAAAATTTGACCCATCCAAGTGTTTAGTTCTTGATTAAATTGAGCAAAAATTTCATTATAAGCTTTCATTAGTAATTCAGGCTCACTCTCATCAAGCTTTTTTTCATAGTAAAAATATTTACTCGCAACAATGCTTTTATCATTCATATTAATCAAAGTCAAACTTATACCAAATTTTGCAATAGATTCTTCATTATTGATAAAATCTTGCTCTAATATACTTACTTTACTTTCTAAGATAAAATCTGCCTTAGCTAAACTATCTTGATTTAAAATGGCTTTAAAGATTTTTGCATTTTCCAAACTTGTTTCTAAAAAATTTTTAATTAGCAAATTTAAACTATCTTGCCAAAAATGATACGCATAAGTATTAACTATGCCATCTTTTTTATAAAAAATTTCATTTGTATATACTAATCCTTTAGGTAAAGCCACCATAATATTAGCATCTTTTTGCACATTTGCCATAGTAACATTATGCTCTAAAGATATGGAAAAATATCTTGCAAAAGGTAAAGTTTGGCTTGGACTTACCACAGAACAAGCACTAAAAAACAAAGCCATAAAAAGCAAAAATATTTTTTTCATATCATTCTCCTGGAGCATATTTGATAGTTTGATCTTTATAAAGCAAATTAGAAGGATTTTGCTTTAATTTGTTTGTTAATTGAGTAAAGTCTAAAAGTAAAATTCTTAAAATTTCTAAATTATCATTTAGCAATATCTTACTTTTTTGAAATTCTTCAAGCTGCGTGTTTGCTTGCTTTAAAAATAAAGAAAATTGATCTGAACTTTGAGCAATTTTTGAAGAAGCATTGTGGATACTTGCAAAAAGTTTAGGAGCATTTTGGTTTAACTTTTGTGCTAATTCAGATGAATTTTGCAATAAATTTTCAAAATTTTGTAAATTTTTATCGCTTAAAAGAACTTCTAATTTAACTTTAGTGCTATCAATTAAATCTAAAATATTTTCAGTTTGTTTATCAAGACTTGCAAAAAAACTTTCTTTAGATTTTATGATAGGATATTTACCATCAGTTGCTTTTAAAATAGGTGCTTTTTCACTACCCCCTGAAAGTTGGATAAATTTAAATCCTGTTATACCTTGGATTTGCAAACTTGCATGAGTGTCGGTTTTGATGATTAAATGAGAATCAAGTTGAACTAAAATTTTTACTCTAAATTTTGATCCTTTAGTATCTATGCTGATATTTTCAACACTACCCACATCCACACCTAAAAATTTAACCGGAGCTTTAATGCTAAGTCCAGCTACAGATTCTTCCATAAAAATTTCATAATAAGAAAAAGTCTTTTCATCTTTTAAGCTTCCATACCATGCTAGAAAAAACAAACTTATAAAAAACAACACACTAACAAAAATACCTATAAGTATATAATTTGCTCTATTTTCCATTACTGCATAAACCTTTTATATAATCTCTCATTTTGCTCTTTTAATTCTTCAACACTTCCTAAAAATCCAACTTGTTTATCTTCTATAATCAAAAATCTATCCAAAACATTTTTCATACTTTCTTTATCATGAGTTACTAGCACTACACATAGATTAAAGCTTTGTTTTAAATTTAAAAGCAACTCATCAAATTCTCTTGAGCTATAAGGATCAAGCCCTGATGTAGGTTCATCTAAAAATAGCAACTTAGAATCAAGTGCTAAGGCCCTTGCTATAGCTACTCTTTTTTTCATACCACCACTTATTTCACTAGGATAAAGCTTAGCTGAACTTTCATCAAGTCCTACCATTTTTAATTTCATCATAGCTATTTCTTTGATATCACTTTTGCTTAAATTTGTGTATTCGTTTAAAGGTATGCTGATATTTTCAAGTATATTAAAAAAACTAAACAACGCCCCATATTGAAAAACAACGCCCCATTGCTTTTGCAAAAACAAAGCATCTTCATCACTAATACCTCGTAACCTTTTGCCCAAAATTTCATATTCTCCATCATCAAAATGCTCAAGCAAAAGCATTTGTCTTAAAAGAACTGATTTTCCACTTCCACTACCGCCTAAAACTCCAAAAATTTCATTATCTTTTATGCTAAAGTTGATATTTTTATGAACACATTTTGCACCAAAATAAGTACTAATGCCCCTAGCTTTTATAATCAAATTCCAGCCTTTGTTAAAAATACAGAAAAAATCGCATCAAAAGCTATCACCCAAAATATAGCATTCACAACGCTTTTTGTAGTATAAACTCCTATACTTTCGGTTGTTTTTTGCACAAAAAATCCTCTAAAACAGGCTATAGAAGCGATTAAAAATCCAAACACAGGTGCTTTTACTAGCCCTATGATGATGTGCTTTAACTCCACAGCTTCTCTAAAACGGCTCATAAATTCAGCCGCTGTGATTTCTAAACTCATCCAAGCAACTATCACTCCACCCAAGACACTTAAAATATCTGCTATTATAACCACAAAAGGCATAGCCAAAGTCAAAGCCAAAACCCTAGGTAAAATGATAAATTCACTCTCTTTAAAGCCCATAGTCTTCATAGCATCAATTTCATCTGTAAGTTTCATCACTCCAATTTGGGCTGTATATGAACTTGCACTTCTACCAGCTATGACTATAGCACTTATTAATGGAGCTAGCTCTCTAGTAGCAGAAATTCCCATTAAATCAACTATATAGATATTAGCTCCAAATTGTGCAAGTTGATACGCAGCCTGATAAGCTAACACTACACCCACAAGCAAAGAAGTCAGCATAATGATAGGTAAAGCATTTATAGCGCTATTTTCTACATGATACAAAAAAGCTCTAAAGCGTAATCTACGAATATCTAGCAAAGTGTTAAAACAAGTTGCGATGATTAAACCTATAAAATTTAAAAATTGGACTAAAATTTCAAAAGAAAAAACAACCTTTTCTCCTAAAATTTCAAAAAAATCTTTTAGTTTATTTTTTTTAATTTCTTGATTATCTAAAGGTTTGTAGTATTTTTCACAAAGAGCAAAAAGGGTTGCGTGTTGGGCTTTTAAATTTCTTTTTTCGACTTGATAGCCTTTTTGTTTTAAATTTTGTTCTAAAGCTAAAAAATACCTTATCCCAGCACTATCGATAAATTCTAAATTAGCAAAATCAAAAATAATACATTTACTTTGTTCAAAATTTAAATTTTTAGCTTTTAAAACGTTTTCTTTGTCCCAATTTCCAACAATACTAAAGATACATTCTTTAGTATTGTTAAGTTTTTTAATTTCCATTAGCTAAACTTAAAACATAAGAGCTTAATTTTTCCTCACTAAATCCAAAATGCTCAAATACATCTTTATCCTTACCGCTTTCCCCAAAACTCTCTATACCATAAACCTCATCGCAAAATCTATAAAGTTCATTTGAATTTGCAGCTTCTACACCTATAACCTTACCTTGTAAAATTCTATCTTTATAAACCTTTTCTTGTTTGACAAACAATTCATAACAAGGCATAGATACTACATTAACACTCACGCCTTTTTCTTTTAAAATTTTTGCTGTTTTTAAGCATAATGCTACTTCACTACCGCTTGCTAAAAGTGTGAATTTTGCATTTGTATTTTCTTCTAGCAAATATGCTCCATTTTCAACATCTCCAAAAATTGGCTCACTTAAAGCGCTTAACTTTTGACGCGACAACACAAAAACACTAGGCATATTAGTTTTAAGTGCGATTTGCCATGCTTTGACATTTTCAACCCCATCACCCACTCTAAAAGTCAATGAATTTGGCATAGCTCTAAAAGTGCTAAGCTGTTCTATAGGTTGATGAGTTGGGCCATCTTCGCCAACTCCTATGCTATCGTGAGTAAAAATAAAAAAGTGTTTTATCTTCATCAAAGCTGCTATTCTTGCTGCTGGTTTTAAATACTCGCTAAATATAAAAAATGTAGCACAAAATGGCAAAAACAAACCATATCTTGCAAAAGCATTAGATATAGCAGCCATCGCATGTTCTCTTATGCCAAAATGTATATTTTTACCATGTGGGAAATCTCCCATATCTTTAAGCTCTGTTTTGTTTGATGGTCCCAAATCCGCACTTCCGCCTAAAAATCCTGGTAAAGCCTTGGCAATTTCATTTAAAATAAGACCATTACTATCTCTAGTAGCTACATCTTTACCTTTAAAATCAGGAAAATTAATCTTGCTAAAATCAGGCTCTAATAATTCTTTTAACAATGCTTTTTTGCTTTCGTCTAAATTTTGCACCTTTTGATTCCACTTAGCTTGAGCTAAATCACCAACTTCAATCGCCCCGCTAAAATAAATTTTCACATCTTCAGCGACTTCAAATGTTTTTTGTGGATCAAAACCTAAAGCAGTTTTTGCTTTTTTTATAAGCTCTTCGCCTAAAGGCGCTCCATGAGAATGATGACTTCCTTCAAGCTCTAAAGCTCCTTTTGCTATCTTAGTGTGTGCTATAATAAGACAAGGCTTTTGACTTTGTTTAGCTGTTTTAAGTGCTAAATCAATTTGTTCAAAATCATGCCCATCTATCTCAAGCACTTCAAAATTTTGTGCTCTAAAACGCTCTTTAATATTTTCATCAAAAGCAATGCTTACATCACCTTCGATAGAGATGTTATTGCTATCATAAATGATGATTAGATTATCAAGTTTATGAAGTCCTGCTAAAGAACAAGCCTCATAAGAAATTCCTTCTTGTAAATCTCCATCACCACATAAACAATAAACCTTATGATTAATAATATCTTCGCCCAAAAGCAAACTTGCTTTTTTAGCCGCCATAGCAAAACCAACTGCATTTGCTACACCTTGTCCTAAAGGCCCTGTGGCTATTTCTACTCCTGGTGTGAAAATTTCTGGATGACCTGGGGTTTTAGAGTGTAATTGTCTGAAATTTTTTAAATCTTCTAAGCTTATATCATATCCACTCAAATGTAAAAAGCTATAAAGCAATGCACTAGCATGACCACCTGAAAAGACTAATCTGTCCCTATTTAACCAAGTTGGATCTTTTGGATTATGCACTAAATGTCTGCTTAAAACGCTCATGATATCAGCTAAACCCAAAGGTGCTCCTGGATGACCTGAATTTGCTTTTTGCACCATATCTGCACATAAAAACCTTAAAGTATCTGCTTGTTTTTGCAATATCGCTTTATCTTTTTGCTTATCCATTTTTTTCCTTTAATTTTATAAATACATTTGAATCATTTTTTTAAGCATTTGTGCTATGTCTATATCTAGTTGTTCTATTTGTTCTTGAGTCTTTTTTAACATCTCATCTTTTGTTTTTATGGCATTTTCTAATCCTAACAAATTCACAAAAGAATTTTTATTTACATCATTATGAGTTGGTTTACCTGCTTCTTTTGTGTCTAAAGTCACATCGATAATATCATCATTAATTTGAAAAATAAGCCCTAACTTTAATCCTATTTGGTATATTTTTTCACTATCTTCTTGGCTTAACTCACAAATTTCACAACCCATTTTTAAACTAGCTGCTATTAATCTTGCAGTTTTATGTATATGCAAAAATTCAACCTGCTCTAAATTTAAAGCTTTTCCTTCAAAATAACAATCAATAGCCTGACCTATTATCATACCATTAATTCCTGCATTAAAAGCTAAGGTTTGAACTAGTTTAACTTTTATCTCATCTTTTAAATTTAATCTTGAAAGTAGTAAAAAAGCTTCAGTATTTAGTGCATCTCCAACTAAAATAGCCGTAGTTTCATCGTATTTTTTATGCAAAGTTTGCTTACCCCTACGCAAAGACGCATCGTCCATAGCAGGTAAATCATCATGTATTAAAGAATAAGTATGTATAAATTCTATAGCCAAAGCTGCATCTAGTGCAGGTAAAAAAAGCTTTGGTGCTTTAGCTTCTACTATACCAAGTAAAAGTTGAGCCCTAAAGTGCTTTCCTCCAGCTTCTAACATCCACGCTAAAGCTTCATTAAAAAAAGGATGAAAGCTTTGGACTTTAGGAAAATTTTGCTCTAAGTGCTTTTTGAATTTTTCTAAGATCACTTAGTAAGCCTTATAAAAAAGTCAAAATATCCTTGTTTTATTTGCTCAAGTTCGTTATTTTGAGCTGATGGAATGCTAGTAGCTTTCCTTGAAACTAAAATATCAAAAGAACTTGCCCCTAAAAGAATATCTTTAAATTCATCCATATTTTTCATTTTTTGGTTATTTACTCTTAATATTTTATCGCCTTTTAAAAATCCAGCCATTTGAGCTTTTGAATTTGGAGTTACTTCTATAACATTCATCTTAGTATCTACGCGTAAGCCAAAATTAGAATAAAAAGAAGTCGGTTTGGGTGGCACTACTTTTTTTGGTTTTGCAAAAATTCCCAAATCTTTATCAAAAACAACAGTAGATATGTTTAAATCATCATTATCTCTTAATACATTAAAATACAAAGTGCTCCCACGATCAGCAAATAAAATTTTCTCATTTAACTTTCTTATATCATTATAATTTTGCCCATCAACACCTATAATCTCATCATTAAGTAAAAATTGTCCATTTTTACGCACATTTTTTACATAAATTCTACCATCGCGTATTTCAAAATCTACCCCGATATCTCCCCAATATACATCAGGATATTTCATAAAATGCTTTAAATAACGATTACCAATCAACTTACCATCATCTAAAGTGATACCTAGCATTTTACAACAAGGAGAATTCAACTCGCCTATTTTAGTAGTAAAATCAAGCTGATCACGCTCGGTTAAGCTTTGACCAAAATACTTCAAATGTCCTATGTAAGTTTGATTATCATCTAAAATTCCCACCCAGCTATTACGCGTAAGTTCTTCTTCATCGCCCATAGGAGCAGGGATTAAACTAAAATCTGTTTTCACTAAATACAAATTTAAAAATGGATCATATTTTGTATAATTGTTTAATTTTCCATTTTTTGTTTTTACCACTGCTAGGGTATTTTCATTTAAAGCAAAAGCAGGTAAGCCTTCATAAATTAGCATACTTGCTTTATTTTTTTGATAACACGCTAAAAAGTCATTAAAACTTGGTCTTGGGATAGCAAATAAAACCCCAACCAATGCAAAAAGACATACTACAATTTTCATAAAGCCCCCATCTTGCTAAATAAATTACTTGCCATTGATTTTTTATTTTGTTCTACCATTTTAAGCACATCATTTACCGCAGCGATTAATAAAATTTGCATAGATTCTTTATCTTCAAACAAAGATTCATCGATGTTAATATCGATGATTTCTCCTTTTCCATTAGCACTGACTTTTACAAGCCCACCACCGCTTTTTGCACTAAATTCTTGTTTTAAAGCTTCTTGCTCTAATTCATTTGCTTTTTCTTGAGCCTTAGTTAAAAGCTCGCCCATTTTTGAAAAGTCCATATTTTCAAACATTTATTTTCCTTCTTTTAATATTTGTAAAACTACTTCTTTATCATTAAAAGGATGTTTAACTCCTTTGATTTCTTGATAGTCTTCATCGCCTTTTCCTAAAATCACAACAAATTCATCATTTTTTTTAAGCTCTAAGGCTTTTTTTATAGCTTTTTTTCTATCACATTCTATAAACACGCTCTCATCTTGCTCTATACCGCTTAAAATATCATTTATTATGTCCATTGGTTCTTCAGAGCGTGGGTTATCACTTGTGATAATGAGCGTTTTAGCATAATGCTTTGCGATTTTTGCCATTAAAGGGCGTTTGCTTTTATCTCTATCTCCACCTGCTCCAAAAACTACGATTAAATCTTTATATCTTAAAGCATTAAGCACTTTTTCTATGCCATCAGGAGTATGAGCAAAATCCACTATCACTTCTTTAGCAACTACTTGCATTCTACCTTCTATACCACCAAAATTACTAATGGCTTTTTCAAGTTTTTTCAAATTTGGCTTTACGAGCTCATTCACACAAGCACTCGCTGCTAAAAGATTATAAAGATTAAAAATTCCCACCAAAGAAGACTCTATCATAAAATTTTCTTTGCCAAAATTTACCACCGCTTCTATGTCATTTTTTAAAGCATAAGCTTTTATATGATAATAGCTTGGATTTTCTATACCATAAGAAAAAGAATTTTTCACATTAAATTTAATAGCACTTGCGTCTTTGTTGATAAATTTCATACACTCATCAGTAAAAAAGCTTTCTTTTGCTTGTTTATAGTTTTCAAAACTTCCATGAAAGTCTAAGTGATCTTGAGTGAGATTGGTAAAAATTTTGGCTTTAAATTCAAGTCCTTCTATGCGATTTTGCACCAAAGCATGAGAACTTACTTCCATAATCAAAAATTCACATTTTTCTTTTGTAGCTAAAGATAAAAGCTCTAAAGTTTGTAAAATCGCAGCTGTGGTAAGCCCTTTTGGAGTGATTTTTTTATCATTGATAAAACTTCCCCTAGTGCCCATCAAAGCACATTTATATCCCAAATCAAGCAAAATAGAATATATAGCCCCCGCTGTAGTGGTTTTACCATTAGTTCCTGTTATACCGATGATTTTTATGTTTTTATCTATATTTAAAAGCTCATAGCATTGCTTTACATCGATTATTTTCGCACCTTTTTCTAAGGCACTAGGAGCAAATTTTTCATTTTGTGTGGTTTTTAAAAAATAGCATTCTTGTTTACATTCGTTAGAATTATCCGTGATAAAACCATCATTAATTTTTACAATCACAACAAGCCTTTTAGTTTTTCACTAAGTTTTATAAAACGATAGTTAGAGTAAAAATGCGCTCCAACATCTTCCATATAAGCTACAAGCATATCTTTATAACCATACTCTAAAAGCTTTTCTAAAAAATCCACAAAATCTTCTTTATCATTTATGATAAGCTTGTTTGAGATTATAACATTTTCTAAAGCGCGTTTAAATCCAAGCTCTTTTTCACTTAGCAAAAAGTCTTGATAACTCAAACCATCAAAATCTTCACTATCTTCCTCAAACTGCACACTTTGACTTAAATTTATAAGCTTTTCTAAATCCATATCTATTTTAGAATTTTTATAATTTTGCAAGAAAAATTCAAAAAATACAAAAGCTTCATCAGGACTTGTCAAAGCCAAATCACAAATATTTATAAAAGTAAGCAATCTTTTATTTTTACGCTTTTGATATGCTAGTGAGAAATAAGTCTTAGCGTTTTTAAAATCTTTGTTGTAAAAACATTCTATGGCTATTTTTTTATAATTTTGCAAATTCGCTTTCTCCACCTGCTAAATTTACTATGGTAATATCTGGATGTATATCGATTTTTAATTGCTTTTCTAAGCCGTATTTTAAAGTAGTGCCACTTGATGGACAACCATGACAAGCCCCTGTTAATTTCACATAAACTACGCCATTTTTTATCCCTAAAAGCTCAAGCCCACCACCATCGTTTTCTAAAATATGCATTGTTTTAGCTAGACTTGCTTTTACAGGTTCTATCAATTCTTCATCACTAAAAGGCATATTCATAAATTTTTCCTTTTATTTTTATTTTATCTTATTTGCCTTTAAAAAATGTAAATTTATACAAGGTGCAATTAAAATCTCATTTTACAAAAATACTCATTCACACAAGCTAAAAAGCTTAAATTTTTCATTTTTAGTTGTATTTTATATGAAAAATATATATTTAGTTGCAAAAAAGGTTTTAAAATGATTTCTTTATCTACTTATATTTTTTTAAGCATAGCTTTAGTCTTACTTTCTATAAATAAAATTAAACTAGCTTATACATCCTTAGCTATTTCTACTGTTTTAGCGTATTATTTTGGTATCATCGATACTACTTTTACCATCATTAGTATCATAGCTTTTATTTTAGCTTTGATATATCAGTATAAACGCTTTGTGGTTTTAGAACTAGCTTTGTTTGTATTTACTTTGGCTTTGTTTTTACATTTCATACCAGGCTTTAACAATACAAAAGTCCTAGATCAAGTCTATGCAAGTGCTCATAGTGCTCCTTTTACTTTGTATTTTAGTTTTGACAAGCCTTTGGGAGTGTTTATTTTATTTATACTTATGCCTTTTTTATTTTTCAATCAAACCTACACCAAAGCTTCTTTTTTCAAGTGGTTTTTGCTTTTTCTTAGTCCTTTTGTTTTATTGTGCATACCTTGGTATTTTGGAGTAATTCAATTTGAATTTGGCTTTCCTTGGTGGATAGGGTATTTTTTATTTTCTAATCTTTTATTAGTAGCCTTAGTCGAAGAAGCATACTTTAGAGGCTATCTTCAACAAAGATTAACACAATTTTTAAATCCAAATTTGGCTCTTATCTTAGCAAGTATAGCCTTTGGTTTGATGCATTATAAAAGTGGTATTTTAACCATCATATTTGCAAGCATAGCAGGGATCATATACGGCTTAGCTTTTAGATACAGCAAAAGTTTATGGGTAAGCGTATTGTTTCATTATGGTTTGAATTTAACTCATTTGGTGTTTTTTACTTATCCGTTTTATCTGAAAGGAAGTTAAGTGCGATTTCTCGCACTTAATTAAGCAATATTTTTGAAAAGATTCACTAGCTATATCGTGTGTTTTTGAAAAAACTTTATAAAATTATGAATTTTTTATAGCAGAAGATAATTTTTTTATAAATTCAGCACAATCTAAATAATAATTAGGATAAGCTTTTTTCAAAAGTTTAATTTTATCTAACGATATCAAAACCGCATCGATATTTTCTTGACTTTCATAGTAACGATACGCAACTTGAGCAAAGTCAAAATCATTTTTTTGAAAACCTTTTATTTTCAAACTATTATTTTTCAAATCAAGCAAAATTAAAAAATAATAATTATTTTTTTCTATGTTCTTTTCTATTTTTTTACTCGATATGGCTAAACTAGAAAGTATTTTGATGATATTATATTGCTTGTCAAGCTTTTGAATTTTTTCACTTATTTTTTTAATGTCTAATTTCTCATACTCTTTAATCACCACAACATTTTCAAGCATAGAAAACAAAGCACTGCATAATTTAAAAAATTCCTTAAAATACTCCTCTCCTTCTCCTTGCTTGAGCTTAGAATTTGTTTTCATTCCAAGCACCTCAACCGCCGTAGCCCAATAATGCTGCAATTGTGTCCGAATTTGCAATTCCAAACATCTTTTTGAAATATCTTTATATTCAAAAATTTGATGTATAGAGCGATACCCATCTAATTTTGGATTATTGATATAATCATTAGTCTTAATAAGAGTAAATTTTCTTCCACCTTTTAAATAAGTTTTTTCCATTATTTTTTGAAAAAAATACACTTGCTCTAAATTTTTAAAAACAACCCTTACACCTGCTATATCATTGATTCTATCAAGATTCATCGTGTCAAATCTTTTTAGCTTAAACACGATAGAATTTAATCTTTTCAATCTTCTAGCAACGATAGCGTCTAAATTATACTTTTTGAGTTTTTTATTGATAGCATTTACCATTCCAGTCATTATAGGAATGTGTATATTACGCCAAGAAGATACAACTTTATAATCATTTTCTGTAGCTTGATTTAGCCTTATATTTTCCCCAGCTTTTCTTACTTTTTTCTTGGTTATTAAAATATCATCTTCACTCATATCTAATCATACCTTATAAAATCTAAGCATTATACCATTAATTTTTATTTTCTTTTGTCGATATGAAATCATGCTACTCACTTCTTAGGCAAAAAAGAAGTGAGTTAGCAATAGATTGAAGGCTCAAGGCTATCAAGTATTACAAGGCTACCTCGATAACCTTGTAAAGCTTGACCCCAAGGCTTTAAAACCTTGGGTTAGAATTATTGTTTTAATTGCAATAGCGTATTTAAAAGCTGATCACTTGTAGTGATAGTTTTAGAGCTTGCTTGATATCCTCTTTGTATAACGATAAGCTGAGTTAATGAACGACTCAAATCCACATTCGACATCTCTATCGCAGAAGATTTCAATCCACCTCTACCGCCTTCTCCAGCGTGTCCTATTGTAGGAGTTCCTGAGTTTGCAGTAGCTTTAAAAAGGTTATTACCCATTTCTTCAAGACCCATATTATTTGGGAAAGATGCAAGTGCAACTTTAGCTAAAGCTAGAGTTTTACCATTTGTAAATTCTCCATACACATAGCCGTTTTCATCAGTTCTTAGTGCATCTGGCTTTAGATTACCCCCTGTGTAGCCATCTGTTTCTTGTTTGGTAGTGGCTGAGTCTTTATCATAGCTTGTTAAGCCATCAAAAGCTCCAGTTGTCCCAAAGTCTAGTTTTACTACTTGGTTTGGCCTTGAGCCGTTGTTTCCAGTGAAATTAATCACATTTGGAGTATAGCTTTGAAGTGAGCCATCGTTTCCAAATTTTAAATTTCCTACTACTATATTTCCAGGAGCACCATCTCCGCTAAAGTTTATCTCAGCAGGCTCAGGCACAGAGATGATGATAGACCATTCAGCACCACCATCAGCCGTTTTTGTTTCTTTAGTAAATTGCACGGTAAGTTCGTGTCTAGTTCCTAATGAGTCAAATATTTCTATACTAGCAGTATGCGCTGATAGATACATATCTTGAGAGAATTTTTCGTTATTTCCTGCATTGAAATTTCCATCTAAGGCGCTAAACATAGCAGTAAATTTATCATTCGTAGCTATTTTATCGGTTTCATTAGAATAGCCTGTAACTTTAAAAGTCATATCTTTACCACCAGTAGGATTTGTAATTTTAAATCTACCATCTTTTTCTACTACAACTTCCACTGCTGCATTAGCATCAGCATTTCCAGGAGCTCCATTAGGGTTATTGACACCATTTCCCCAGTTTTCTAATGTTCCATCTCCATCATAATCTACTCCATATCTAGCATCTCTTTGCATTAATTCTCTTAAATCTTCAGTAGTATGGAAAAATCTTTTACTATTCATATCAGGCATATTAGCTTCACCAGCATTTGCAGCATTAGGGTTAGGATTGTCTCCTATATCTACTCCATTTTTACTATAAATATACTCATGAGCAGTAACAACATTTACAGTGGTTTTAGCATTACCATTAGCATTACCATTATCTGTTCCCAACCATACATTTTCACCATTACCTATAGGAGTTAAAAGATTTCCACCATCTGTTACTCCACCAGTGTTTGCATTATTTTGACGAGTTGTAACTTGAACACCTGCTGTAGTAGTAGCATTTACTGTGATATTTAAATTTTTTGATTTAGCGGTTGTTCCTGTGCTATTGTCATTAGTAAAAGTAATTTGACCATTTACTATAGAAGCTACTACTCCAGTTTCGGCTGTCTTAGCATTGATAGCATTGATAAAAGTATCTTTACCTACACCTTCTGCTCTAATATTCACTCCATTAATATTAATATCCAACACAGCATTATGAGTTTGACCAGCTGCATCTTTAAAACCCCAAAAAGTATAAGTAGTATTATTAGCCATTTGAGCTTGTTCTGTAGGTAAATCTTGAGCTAAAGTTACATTAGAAGTATGTTTAGCATCAGCATAACTTACCCATATACCTTGACCATCTCTTAGGTTTAGTCCTTCTCCTTGGGCATTAAAAACTACTCCCATATCTACACCCTTTTCGGTTACTTGGGCTCCACTTTTAGAAGTAGTGTAAAATTCAGTATGACCTCTATCATTTTCATCTACAAGAGTTCCAGTATCTTCTCTTCTACCATGTTGAGAATCAAGAGCATAAATAGGGCGTTTAGCAGAAGCGTTTGAACCTAGGCTATTACCACTATCTAGGTTTGCTGTGAGTTTTACTATGGTGCTTTCTTTAGCTGGCATACTCATACCTGGTGGGATGACTATGTCTTCTACTGATTTAGAAGAGTCTATTTGGCCTGTTTCTTGATTATAATTCCACCCCTGAACTGTGTATCCGTTGTTATCTACGAAATTTCCTACTGCATCGGTTTTAAAGTCCCCTGCACGAGTAAAAAACTGAGTAGTTCCACCATCGTTTGATACGATGAAAAATCCATCTCCATTTATAGCTAAGTCTGTGTTTTTGTCTGTAGTTTGGATATTACCTTGTGAGTGGATTCTTGTAGTAGAATTTACACCTGCTCCAAGACCTACTTGCATAGGGTTTTTACCACCTAAGTCTCCATCTGGAGCTGTGGCTATCTTAGAAGTTTGACTCATAAGTGTTGAGAAATCCGCACGAGAATACTTAAAACCAAAAGTATTAACATTTGCGATGTTGTTACCTTCTACATCCATTGCGTATTGGTGTGCTTGAAGTCCTGAAACTCCAGCCCAAAGAGATCTCATCATAATTAAATCCTTTAAAAAATATTGTTTTGCGAATTTTATTCAAATTCTATTGCTTGCCAAGATAAAAGCAAGAAGTGTTCCAAAAATGAAGATATTTGTAATATAAATTATTTTTTTAATTTAATGTTATTTAATGAAAGATATGTATAAAATTTTTTCAAAAACACACGATATAGCTAGTGAATCTTTTCAAAAATATTGCTTAATTAAGCGTGAGAAATCACGCTTAACTTTATACTAACTTGATAGATTAGAAACTTCTTTTTGTAATTGCAAAAAATCATCTTTGATATACTTTGAAAATTCTTTTATATTGTGTGAATTTTGAAGGTTTTCATCTGCTAAAGCAACTATGTGATTGATGCTTTTTACTATAAAATTTAAATTTTCTTTAGTGATAGAGCTATGGGATATAATCTGTTCTATATTTTTAAAATTTTGATGGAATAATGTTTCAAAACTATCTATCTTTTCACTTGTGCTATTGCTTTCTAAAAGAAGATTTTCTACACTAGATTTACCAGAATTTAAACTTTCCTTGCTTTTATCTACATTTTGAGTGATAGATTTTACATTTAAATCAATATCTAAAAGAGAATTTTGGGTCGATTCTGCTAGTTTTCTAATCTCATCAGCCACCACAGCAAAACCCTTTCCATGCTCACCTGCACGAGCTGCTTCTATAGCTGCATTAAGTGATAAAAGATTGGTTTGATCGGCTATATTTCTTACAGCTTCTACTATTTTAGTGATAGATTGTGTATTAGAGTGTAAATCATCAAAATGTTTAATTAAGTCTGAATTTTGAGAAACTACTTTTTCGACTATGATTTTTACATTTTCCAATAATATTTTAATTTCCTGCGCTACTTCAAACATATTTTTTTGATTATTTTTTCCTGACAAAATATCTTTGATAAAATTATCTAGCAAAGCATTGCTTTGCATACTTTTATCTTGCGTAAGATCGATTAATTCTTTCATGGTTTTACTAGAATCAAACAAAGCATTTGAAATATCATCTAAACCTTTTATATTTTTTTCCATACAAGCACTTTTTTGAGTGATAATGATAAGAATATTTTTGATTTTTTGTTTGAATTTTTCTATCAAAGAAAGAATTTTTTCATTTTCTATACTTAGATAAGTATTGATTGTGCTTGTGGAATTCAAAGAAAGATTTCTCAACTCACTAGTAATAGTTTTAGTCATATCCACACCCCATTTTTTCTCATCTGCATCATGAAAAATTAAAGCAAAAGCCATAAAATATTGGATAATTTGGCCTATCATATTTTGAGTAAAAAAATAAGCATTAATCAACAAAACTATAATACCTACAATATGAATTATTCTCATACGAAAATACAATGAACGAAACATACTAAAATCCTTTTTATTTTTGTAGATTTTTAATATAAATCGTTATTGAATTTTCTTGATTTGTGTTAATAAAACTAAATTAGTCTTATTTAAAAAAGAGTATGTGACATTTAGTAACAATTATTTAGTATTTCTTTCTTTTAATTTTGCTATGACATCATTTAAACTCAAATTTGCATCGGCTAATAAAACATCTAAATGATAAAGCAAGTCAGCTGCTTCGCAGATTAACTCATCTTTGTCTTTTGCTGTGGCTGCTAAGGCTGTTTCTACGCCTTCTTCGCCTACCTTTTGTGCGATGCGTTTGGTGCCTTTTGCAAAAAGTTCAGCCGTATAAGAAGAATTTGGAGTGGCATTTTTCCTTGAGTAGATGAGTTTTTCAAGGCGTGATAAAAATACAAAATCAGCCTTTTTAGAAATTTGCTCAAAACAAGAGACATCACCACTATGGCAAGTAGCTCCGCTTGGTTTAACCAAAACTAAAATACAATCTTTATCACAATCAAGCCCTAAATCTATGATATTTAAAAAATTCCCGCTTTCTTCACCTTTCATCCATAAACGCTCTTTTGTGCGGGAGTAAAATACGACTTTTTGGTGCTTGAAACTTTCTCTTAAGGCTTGTTCATTCATAAAGCCTTGCATCAAAACTTCACACGAGTGAAAATCTTGCACTATGACAGGGACTAAATTTGCTACTTTGTTCCAATTAATGCTTTTTATAAATTCTTCTTGATTGATATCCATTATTTGTCCTTAAATGCGTATTGTGATGCCTTGATCTTTTAAAAAAAGTTTTAATTCTTTTATATCTATAAGCTTTTTATGAAAAATCGAAGCAGCTAAAGCTCCATCTACTCCGAGCTTAAAAGCGTCTAAAAAATGTTCTTTAGCACCTGCTCCGCCACTTGCTACCAAAGGTACAGGGCAGATTGATCTAGCTTTAGCAAGTTGATCTAAATCATAGCCTTTTTTCATACCATCTTGATTCATCATATTTAGCACGATTTCACCTGCTCCAAGCTCACAAACTTGCTTGATCCATTCTAGTGTTTTTTTACCACTATGATGAGATTTACTCTCATCGCCTGTGTATTTATAGACTAAAAGTTCGCCATTTTCATCTTTAAACGAGTCTATACCTACAACAACACACTGCACGCCAAAATTTTTAGCAAGATGAGCAATCAAATTTGGATCATTTAACGCAGGAGAATTGATAGAAATTTTATCAGCTCCATTTGCTAAAAGCTCTTTTGCGTCATCTTCGCTTTTTATACCACCTGCTACGCAAAATGGTATGGAGATATTTTGTGCGACCTTGCTTACCCAAGCCCTATCTACACGCTCATTTTTAGCTGAAGCCCCTATGTCGTAAAATACAAGCTCATCAATGCCATTTTGTGAGTAAAATTTAGCAAGCTCTATGATATCGCCCATATCTTGGTGGTTTTTAAACTGCACCCCTTTTACAACTCTACCATCTTTGACATCTAAACAAGCTATTATGCGTTTTGCAAGCATTTTTGAGCCTCCTTAATGCTAAATTTTCCATCAAGCAAGGCTTTACCTGTGATGATACCGCTTACTATACCTTTTAAATCGATAAAATCTTGCAAACTTGCCACGCCACCACTTGCTTGGACTTGCAAATTTGGAAATTTTTCATGCAAAGCTTTGTATAAAGCTATATTTGCTCCACTCATCGTGCCATCTTTGGAAATATCGGTGCATAAAATATGCGTGATGTTTTGATAAAAATTTAAAACATCAAACAAAGTTTCGTTACTAGTTTTGCTCCACGCATCAGTAGCTACAAAAAATTCATCATTTATACAAATGCTATCTAAAGCCAAAACTAGCTTTTGCGTGCCAAATTCTTGCAAAAATGTTTCGGTGAGCTTTTTATCTTTAATAGCTAAAGAGCCTATAACCACGCGTTTAACTCCTCTATCAAGCAAAGCTTTAACCTCATCTTTAGTGCGTATGCCTCCGCCTACTTGCAAATTTACTTTGACATTTAAGGCTAATTTTTCTATGAGTTGTAATTGCCTTTTGCTAGGATCTTTTGCACCATCTAAATCCACCAAATGAAGCCACGATATGCCTTGTGCTTCATACTCTTGGAATTTAGTCAAAGGATCATAATCATACTCTTGTTTTTTAGTATAATCGCCTTTATAAAGTCTTACTACTTTGCCATTTATTAAATCTAATGCTGGAATGATTTGAGTTTGCATTTTAACCTTACATTGATATGAAATTTTTTAATAACACTTCACCCGCTTCGCCACTTCTTTCTGGGTGAAACTGCACACCATAAAAATTTGCCCTATTTACACTTGCACTAAATTTAGTAGAATACTCGCATTCAGCTATGGTATAAGCATTTAGCGGTATATGATAACTATGCACAAAATAAAAATAAGCCCCGTTTAAACCTTTAAAAAGCTCGTGCGTGCTTGATACTTGATTCCACCCCATATGCGGGAAAGTAAAATCAGCTTTTTGTTTAAATTTCATAGTTTCAAAGTCGATGATTTTTAGAGTTTCTTGTTCTAATTCTTGTGAAAAATTTCCTAAAATTTGCATACCAAGACAAATTCCTAAAAGTGGCTTGGTAGTAGTTTGAAGAAAATTTTCCAAATTTAATGCTTGTAAATTTTCCATCGCCTTAGCTGCGGTACCAACCCCTGGTAGTAAAAGCTTATCTGCTTGTGAGAGTTCTTTTAAATCATGCGTGATGATACTTTTTTGCCCTAAACGATCAAGAGCAAATTTCAAAGAAGCTAAATTCGCACAACCTGTATCTATAATGGCTAAATTCATATCATTCCTTGTTAAAACAAATTTGCTTTCTTTAAAAATTTCAAATCTTTAATTTTGTTTTGTATTAAAGTAAAATTTTTATCTAATTCTATTTTACGATCTATAGAAATTTTAATAAATTCATCTTCTTTTTCAAAACCTATAAATTTTCTATTTAATAAATTTGCTGCTATCCCTGTAGTTGAACTGCCGCTAAAAGGATCACAAATTAATGAGTTATTATCGCTTGCCATCAAAAGCAATCTAACTAATAAAGATAAAGGTTTTTGTGTAGGATGTTTGCCATTAACTTTTTCCCATGGAGCTATAGCGCTAAATTGCCAAACATCTCGCATTTGCTTATTTTCATTTAATTTTTTCATCAAATCATAATTAAAAATATGTTTATGTTTATGACTTTTTCTAGCCCAAATAATTTGTTCTGTAGAATGTGTTAAATATCTACAAGAAAAATTTGGTGGTGGATTAGTCTTTTGCCAAGTAATGATATTTAAAATTTTAAAATCAAGTTTTTGCAAAATCCTACCAAGAGAAAAAATATTATGATATGTTCCACTAATTAAAATACTTCCTGTATCTTTTAAAGCTATTTTTGCATTTAAAAGCCACTTTAGATTAAATTCATCTATCGTAGTAATATCATCGCCTTTATCCCATTGCCCTTTATTAACACTTACTATTTTACCACTTTGTATACTTAAGCCATCATTAGATAAAAAATAAGGAGGATCTGCAAAAATCAAATCCAGTTGATTTTCAAATTGAGGTAATAATTTATTGCAATCATTTTGATAAAGCTCAAAAAGTCGATCTTGGCTTGAAAAAATAGGTTTTATTGTCATACTAAGCCACACTCACAAAGGGCTTCAAAAAATTTTCTTCTTCCCGAATAATTCCAATATGTAATATCTTGTTCTATAAATAACCATTTAATACAATATAATAATATAGAAATTGGATATTCTTTATTATCAAAATTAATAAACTTTGGGAAATTTTGTGTATTTTGATTCAAAATTACATTTTCACAATTATAAATTTGTATTATAATATTTCTTATCTCAAAATAATTTTCTTCATACATACTCTTATATTTTATCAATAAAGATAAAATATCATTATGCGATGGAGCCGAATGGCGTCTTGTATTATTTTCATTAAAGTAAAAATTTTCTACATTTATAATAAAATCAAATCCTTTATTTAACGGAGCAGGGCGTTTTAATACAATATTATAACCATCAGCGTTTTCTACAATATAACAATATCTACTTACCTGTTCTTGATTTCCATTTCCTGGTAATTCTCTTAAAAACACTTCAACCAACTCTCTTCTAATTGCATCTCTTGTTGTAGAGTATAAATTTAACTGTACTATATTTGTATTTATCATATCATTCCTTTAGAACTTGCTAGGTTTTCATTTTCTATTTTAATAGCCATTTTTAAAGCTCTTGCAAAGGCTTTAAAAAGTCCTTCGGCTTTGTGATGATCGTTTTTTCCTTTTGCTTTTAAATGCAAACTAGCCCCCATAGCATAGCTTAAAGAATAAAAAAAGTGCTCTATCATCTCTGTGCTAAGTTCTCCAAGCTTTTCTTTTTTAAATTTAGCTTTATAAACTAAATGTGGTCTATTACAAAAATCGATCGCACATCTTGCTAAAGTCTCATCCATAGGCAAAACAAAACCATATCTTGATATGCCTATTTTTTGATCTAATGCATTTTTTATAGCCTCACCCAAAGCAAGTGCTACATCTTCTACACTATGGTGCTCATCTACTTCTAAATCACCTTTGCATTCAATGCTTAAAGAAATATTTGCATGAGTAGCAATTTGCTCTAACATATGATCAAAAAAAGCTATACCTGTATTGATACTAGCTTTTGGAGTGTCATTAAAAGCTAAATTTAGTTTAATTTGCGTTTCTTTGGTGTTTCTAATCACACTAGCATTTCTAAAATGCTTTAAAATATACTCACAAATTTGCTCCCAATTAAAATTAGTTTTATCGTATTTTAAACCTTTGATTTGAAGATTTTGCGCTAAGAGCATATCGCTATCTCTATCGCCTATGACAAAGCTTTTGTCTTTGTCAAAAAGCTCATTTTTTATATAATTTTCAAGCATAGCCGTCTTTGGTTTTCTACACGCACAATTTTCATGCTCAAAATGCGGACATATAAAAATATCTTCAAATTCTATACCACAACTTTTAAAAACACTTAGCATTTTCTCATGAGCTTTATCAAAGTCTTCTTTAGGAAAAGAATTTGTGCCTAGGCCATCTTGATTGCTCACCATGACAAATTTAAAACCATAATTTTTTAATTTTAAAAGTGCATTTATAGCACCTTTTTCAAATTCAAGCTTTTCTAAAGAATCAATTTGAAAATCATTTTTAGGCTCATCAATCAAAGTACCATCTCTATCTATAAATAAAATTTTTGCACTCATTTTAAGCTTTCTAATCTTATACTCACAGCATTTTTATGCGCATCAAGCCCTTCAGCATTAGCTAAAATTTCTACTATAGGAGCTAGTTTTTTAAAGCCTTCTTTGCTAAGCTCTTGCACGCTCATTCTTTTCATAAAATCAGCAAGTCCCAAAGAAGAATAAGCCCTAGTTAGACCATAAGTAGGCAAAACATGATTAGTTCCACTTGCGTAATCGCCCATAGATTCAGGAGAATACTCACCTAAAAAGATAGAACCTGCGTGCAAAATTTGATCTAAAAGCTCATTTGGATTTTGAGTATGGATGATTAAATGCTCGGGTGCATATTCATTAGAAATACTTATAGCGTGTTCTAAATTTTTTGCGATGATAATTTTTGAATTTTCTATAGCCTTGCTTGCAATTTCTTTTCTTGAAAGATTTTGAAGTTGTAAGGAGACTTCTTTGCTTACATTGTTAGCTAAATTTTCATCAATACATACTAAAATCGCTTGAGAATCTGCTCCATGTTCGGCTTGAGAAAGCAAATCAGAAGCGATAAATTTAGCATTTGCTTTATCATCAGCTAAAACCAAAACTTCTGAAGGACCTGCTTGCATATCTATAGCTACACTATCGTTATTTACTTGCTTTTTAGCTTCGGTTACAAAGGCATTTCCTGGACCAAAAATTTTATCTACTTTTTCAACACTTTGTGTTCCATAAGCTAATGCTGCTATGGCTCCTGCCCCACCCATTTGATACACTTCATTAATGCCACAAAGCTTTGCTACAAAAGCTATGGCTGGGTGCAATGGAGCTGGAGATGCTAAGGCTATGTGTTTGCACTGAGCTATCTTTGCTGGAATAGCAAGCATTAAAGCAGTAGAAAATAAAGGCGCTAAACCACCTGGTATATAAAGGCCTACTTTTTCTATGGATCTTGTGATGATTTTACAAGTTACTCCATCAAAGGTTTGCACTTTTATGCTTTGAGTTTCTTGAGCTTTGTGAAATTTATAAATATTTTTATAAGCTATTTTTATCGCTTCTTGTAATTCATCATCAACTTTTAATGCTAAATCATCTATTTGTTCTTGGCTTAATTTTATAGAATCTAGCTTTACTTTATCAAATTTTAAAGCCATTTCTTTAAGCGCTTCATCGCCTTTTTCTTTGACTTCTTTGATGATGTTTTCTACTATAGTTTTAACTTGAGGATTAACGCCTATAGCTGGGCGTTTTAGAGCTTGTTCTTGTTGGGTTTTGTTTAAATTTTCAAATTTTAATATCTGCATAGCTTTTCCTTATGAGAGCATTTTTTCAATTGGCAACACTAAAATCGCTGTCGCACCTTCGCTTTTTAAAGCTTCCATAGTTTCCCAAAAAAGATTTTCTTGACTTACCATATGCAAAGCTACTTTTGATTTATCATTTTCTAAAGGTAAAATGGTAGGTTTTTCTACACCTGGTAATAAGGCTGTGATTTTTTCAAGTTTTTCAATAGGTGCATGAAGCATAATATATTTTGATTCTCTAGCTTGCATGACACCATTTATTCTAACTAATAATTTATCTACAAGTTCTTGTTTATGTGAATTTAGTGCTTCATATTTTTGGATAATACAAGCTTTTGATCGATAAATCACCATAGCTTCTTTTAAACCATTTGCCTTTAAAGTCGCTCCACTAGAAACTAAATCACAAATTCCATCTGCTAAATTTGCACTAGGAGCAACTTCTACTGAGCCTGTTAGCATACAAGTTTTATATGGAATGTTATTTTCTTGCATAAAACGCTTTAAAAGTTGAGGATATGAAGTGGCTATGCGTAAATTTTTAAAACTTTCTATACCTTTATATTCTACATTTTCTGGTAAAGCCAAAGACAAACGACAAGTTCCAAAATCAAGCTTTTTGAGCATTTTATAATTTGAAATTTCATTTTTTGATTTTCTTTCTAATTCATTTTCTTCTAATACATTTTCACCCACAATACCAAGATCAACCACTCCATCAAAAATAAGCCCTGGTATGTCATCATCTCTTACCCTTAAAATATCTATAGGTAAATTAGTGCAAAAAGCTATAAGGCTTTGTTCGTGCATATACATTTTAATCCCGCATTTGTTTAAAAGCTCTATGGACTCTTTAGAAAGCCTACCTGATTTTTGTATAGCTATACGCAAACGAGAATTTTCTTGCATATTTTAATCCTTAATTTATAAGATAAAATATATTAGCATAAGTAATTGATTTTTTAGCTACAAATCATCTTTTTTCAAACAATCTTAAAATTTTGCTAATTTGTTTTTAAAATGAAAAATCTATATTTTCGTAAATAAAGTAGATAAATCAAAAAAATTGTAAAAATGAGTAGATAAAGTAGGAAAATCCTAGCAAAAGCTAGGATTAATTAGGCCACAAATTCGATAAATGCCATTTCAGCAGCATCGCCACGGCGAATTCTAGTTTTAATGATTCTAGTATATCCACCATTTCTATCTGTATATTTTGGTGCTATTTCTGTAACAAGTTTATTTGTAGCTTCTTTATCTTGCAAACTTGCAAAAACAGCTCTATGAGCGTTAAAATCACCCTTTCTTGCACGAGTGATTAATCTTTCAACATACCCTCTTAATTCTTTTGCTTTAGGTAGTGTTGTTTCTATTTTACCAGCTTTAATTATAGCAATGGTAAGATTTTTTAATAAGGCAGCACGATGAGAAGATGTGCGTCCTAATTTTCTATATCCATGTCTATGTCTCATTGATTATCCTTCGTTTTGCGCTTTTAATTCTGTAATTTTTTTTGTCAGCGTTTCTTTTGCACTATCACTGAGTTTTGAACCTCCTATAGGAAAACCTATAGATTCCATAACGCTTTTAATCTCATCAAGAGATTTTTTTCCTAAATTTTTTAAATCCGCAAGTTCGCCTGCACTCATTAAAGCAAGCTCGCCTATATAAACAACATTAGCTTTTTCTAAGCAATTATAGCTTCTAGCGCTTAAATTTAAATCAGTAATATTTTGTAATAATTTTACATGCTCTACTTCATTAGCTGAAGTTTGGCTTGCTACTACACATTTTGCACTAGCAATTTTGTCAAATACTGATAATTGTTTATACATAGCTTCTAAAGCATTTTTAAACGCATCACTTGGTGAAATTTGTCCATCAGTTGTGATTGTAAAAACTACTTTTTCATAATCTGGGTTATCTTCAAAAAGCACTTTTTCTATGTCATATACTGCATGTTTTACAGGTGTAAAAAATGCATCAAGTGCTATAAATTCAGGATCTAAGAAATTTTGAACTTCTTCAGATGGAACATAACCTATACCTTTTTCTATTATCAGTGTAAATTCTAAATCTGCATCTTCATTAATCGTAGCAAGATAACTATCTGAATTCACAACCTCAACAACATCATTATCTAAGTCTTTTCCGCAAATTTCTTTAGGGCCTTTAAAACTAAAAGTAACAATCTCTTTTTCAGAATCTGTTTTTAATCTAAATCTTAATTTTTTCAGATTGATAATAAACAGCGCTACATCTTCAAGCATTCCACGCATACTATCAAATTCATGCGATACGCCTTTGATTTTTACTCCAGTTGGTGCATAACCAACCGTGCTAGAGTAAAGCAAACGGCGTAAAGGATGCGCTAAAGTAATCGCATAGCCGATCTCAAAAGGCCATGCACTAACTTTTGCTATTGTATCGCTGATATTTTCAATACTAAACTCTGTTGGTGTATAAGCAGAAGTTGTAATATGTCTCATATCAAATACCTTTATTATTTAGAATACAACTCAACGATAAATCTTTCCTCAACTGGAATGATCACTTCTTCTCTCTCAGGTTTTCTTGTAAAAATTCCAAATCTTTTGTCTTTTTCTACATCAACCCAAGCAACTATACCAGTTTGAGCTGTAAGCTCAATAGCTCTTGAAATTTGAGGATTGTTTTTGCTTTTTTCGATAACTTCTATTTTCTGACCTGCTTCAACTCTATAGCTTGGTATATCTACTCTTTTGCCATTTACTAAAATGTGTCCATGAGTTACAAGCTGTCTTGCAAAACGACGAGTTGTTGCAAAACCCATTCTATAAACAACATTATCAAGTCTTTGCTCTAAAAGTTGGATCAAAAGCGCACCTGTGTTTCCATCTTTTCTTGCAGCTTCAGCAAATAATCTTCTAAATTGCTTTTCGCTAACTCCATACATAAATTTAGCTTTTTGTTTTTCTCTTAATTGAAGTCCATATTCGCTAATTTTTGCTTTTCTTTGTCCGTGCTGACCTGGTGCATAAGGGCGTTTGTCTAAAGCACTTTTACCTGCTAATCTTCTTTCGCCCTTCATTGCTAAACTTACGCCAAGTCGTCTTTCTAATTTTTCAACTGGTCCTCTATATCTTGCCATAATAATTCTCCTAAATCTTATATCTTATTCTTAGACACGACGACGTTTTGGTGGTCTACAACCATTATGAGCTAATGGAGTTATATCTTTTAAGAAAGCTACTTTTATACCTTCCATAGCACCTACACTTTTTACCGCTGTCTCACGACCACTTCCTGGTCCTTGAACTTTGATACCTACTTCTTTGATACCATGTTCTTTTGCTTTATTTAAAGCATCTTCTACTGCTTGTTGTGCTGCATAAGGAGTTGATTTTTTAGAACCTTTAAAGCCTAAACCACCTGCACTACTCCAAGCAATAGCATTTCCCATTTCATCTGTAACTGTTACCATAGTGTTATTAAAAGTTGCATTAATATAAACTATACCTTTTGCAATATTTTTTTTAACTACTTTTTTCTTTACTACTTTTCTTTTTGCCATTTCTTAGTCCTTATGATTTTGCACCAACAGTTTTTCTCTTACCTTTTCTAGTTCTTGCATTAGTTTTGGTTTTTTGACCGCGAACTGGTAAGCCTTTTCTATGTCTTAATCCTCTAAAACTTCCTAAATCCATCAATGCTTTTATATCCATAGCAACTTGTTTTCTAAGATCACCTTCAACCATGTAATTTTCTTGAATTTCTTTACGGATAGCTGCTGCTTCATCTTCACTTAGCTCATGAACTCTTTTGTCATAAGAAATTCCTGTTTTATCTAAGATTTTTCTTGAAGTATGCAAACCTATACCATAAATATAAGTCAAGCCATATTCGATTCTTTTTTTCTTTGGTAAATCTACACCTGCGATACGAGCCATAAATTATCCTTGTCTTTGTTTATGTTTTGGATTTTCGCAAATAATGCGAACCACACCTTTACGGCGAACTACTTTGCACTTGTCGCACATCTTTTTAACAGATGGTCTAACTTTCATGCCTTACTCCTGTATTGTAAATTCCACTTTTTTACAACTGCACCAGGTTTTTTGACTAACCAACTATTTTCAAAATAAGTGGTGATTTTGAAAATACTTCTTCATACAGTTTGATTGCAATTTCTGCAAAAGTGCTAATTATATCTTAGCTTTGCTTTTAAATAACTTAGATTATTTATACCTAAAAGTTATACGACCCTTGTCAAGACTATAAGGGGTAAGCTCTACTTTAACTCTATCGCCAGGCATAATTCTTATATAATGCATACGCATTTTACCAGCAATATGACAAAGTATTACATGTTTATTATCTAGTTCAACTTTAAAAGTTGCATTTGGTAAAGCTTCAATCACATTACCATCAATTTCGATAACATCATCTTTTGCCAAGTTTTCTCCTTTCATCAAAAATTTAAGCTCGGTATTTTAGCATATTTATTCTTTTAATAATTTTACAAAAAATCATTCTAAAAGAATTTATAAGATTAAGATGATTTTGAGTTTTTACTTGGATAAAATATCTGCTTTTCCATTGATAATGGCAACACAATGTTCATAATGAGCAGCATTTAAGCCATCTTTGCTACCTGCTTCCCAATTTCCTTTTAAATGAACTGGAGTGCCGTCTTTTTGACATACCATAGGTTCTATACAAAAAACCATGCCATTTTTAATCTTTGGCCCACTTTTAGCACTTGCTCCATTTTCAAGATAATTTGGAATTTCAGGTTCTCCGTGAGGTTTTTTTCCTATACCATGGCCACAATAACCTTTCAAAGGCACAAATCCTCTTTTAGTTATAAATTCACCTAACTCATAAGAAAGCTCTTTAAAACGCATACCTTCTTTAATAATATCAATAGCATAATACAAAGCATCTTTAGCACAAGCTATCAAAGCCTCATCTTGCGTTGAAATTTTACCTATAGGTATAGTTCGTGCTGCATCTCCATAATATCCATCTATACAAGTACCTACATCAAGACCTAAAATATCACCTTCTTTTAAAATTCTCTCATCGCCAACGCCATGGATACAAGCTTGATTTAATGAAATACAAATTGCACCAGGAAAGCCATATAAACCTTTAAACGAAGGTTTTGCCCCGTGATCAAGTATAAATTCTTCAGCTTTTTGATCTATCAATTTTAAACTCATACCAGGCTGTATAATACTTTCTAAATAATCTAAGGTCCTCGCTACAAGTTCATTTGCTTTGCGTAATTTTTCAATTTCAAAAGGTTTTTTGATTTCTATCATAAATTAATCCTAAATTTTTTCGCAAATTTAACATTAATAGACTTAAAAGAAGTAAAACCAAGAAGTCTAAAAAGACTTCTTAGCAAACACTTGTAAGATTTGTAGCTAAACCACCTAGGGAAGTTTCTTTGTATTTTGAATTCATATCTTTGCCAGTTTCATACATGGTTTTAATAACCTCATCAAGGCTCACTTTTGGAGTGGATTTTCTACTCATTGCCATTCTTGCAGCTGAAATTGCTTTTATAGCGCCAAAAGCATTTCTTTCTATACAAGGAATTTGCACAAGACCACTTACAGGATCACAAGTTAAGCCCAAATGATGTTCCATAGCTATTTCAGCAGCATTACAAGCTATATTTGCGCTAAAACCCATAACAGTAGCCATAGCCCCAGCCGCCATAGAACTTGCACTACCAATTTCTGCTTGACAACCAGCTTCAGCTCCGCTTATACTTGCATTTTTTTTATAAAATGAGCCAATTAACATCGCACTTAATAAAAAATTCATAGCTTTTTCATCATTAAAACCCACTGTGTGATTTTTTAAATAAAGCATTACAGCAGGCACAACCGCACAAGCTCCATTAGTCGGAGCAGTTACGACTCTAGCTCCACTTGCATTTTCTTCTGCAATAGCAATGGCATATAAAGATATAAAATCAATAATCCCTAAAGGATCGCTAGTCATAGATAAACGCTCATTAAGCCCTTTAGCACGACGCTTTAAATGTAAATTTCCAGGAAGAAAATCTGAACTTGGATGAATACCATTATAATAAACTTCTTGCATAACTTCCCAAATTTCCAAACAATAAGCTCTTATTTCTTCTTTTGTATGAAATTGCAATTCATATTCATAAGAAAGTTTTGCTAGATCCCATGATCTTTCTTCACAAATTTTTAAAGCATCGCTTGCATTGTTAATATCAAGTTCTAATTTAGTGTGTTTTTGCTCACAAGCTCCATCTTTGTGTTTTTGAAGTTCAGCTTCACTCATAACAAAACCACCACCCACTGAATAATAAATTTCTTCAGCAATGATTTCTCCATTTTCATCATAAGCACTGACTTTTAAACCATTTTCATGCAAAGGTAAAAAATCTTTTTCAAAAATTAAATCTTTATCATAGTCAAAATTTAATTCTTTTTGAGAATTTAAAACTAAAATTTTTTCTTGCAAAACTTTGTTAAAAACTCTATCTTGCAAAGCAGCATTAAGCTCTTTGGCTTTTAAACCACTCAAACCCCATATGATAGCTTTATCACTTAAATGCCCCTTGCCTGTTAAAGACAAAGAGCCATAAAGTTTAATTTGAATTTTTACAATTTGTGAAATTTTATCTTTGATTTTTTCGCAAAACATATTACCTGCTAACATTGGTCCTAAAGTATGCGAAGATGAAGGACCAACACCTACTTTAAATATACTTAAATTACTACCCATTTACAACCTCAAAAAGTATAAATCACAGTGATGATAGTTAAAATTCCTGTGATAAACACAAAAGCATCTAAAGCTTTATTTTGAAATTTTTTCATTTTAGAAACAGTGTAAATAGCAATCATTGGCATTAAAAACAATATCGCTGCTATAATTGGCCCACCAAGACTTTCTATAAAACCTAAAATACTAGGATTTACATAAGCAGTAATTAACATAACAACATACATTATTAGTGTTGAATACGCTGCAATTTTCTTTAAGTCTGGATTTTCATTTCCTGCTAATTTACAACATTTTCTAACTATACCATAAGCTCCTTCTCTAGCGCCAAAATAGTGTCCAAAAAATGAACTTGAAATTGCTAAAAACGCCACTAAAGGACCACCATAAGAAATAAATGGATTGTCAAGTTTATTAGCAAAATAAGAAAGCACAGGTATGTTTTGAGCCCTTGCATCAGCTAATTCTGCTGGAGTTAAAGAAAGCACGCAAGAAACCACAAAAAACATTACAAATATTAAAAGCATAACTGAAGTTCTAAATAAAATTTGATTTGCTTTTTGGACTGAATTTTCTTTATACTCTCTTTTTACACTTAAAGAAAAAGTAGAAATAGCTGGAGAATGATTAAAAGAAAATACTAAAACCGGTAAAGTTAGCCATACTATAGTGATAAATTCTTTCATTCCTGGAATCGCACCAAAACTTTCAAAAGACCATTGCGGTATAAGATATAAAGAAAATAAAAATAAAATAGCGCATAAAGGATAAACAAGCCATTGACAAACTTTAGTGATTAATTCTTCACTAAAAAGCATAATAAGCATAAAAATACTTACTAAAACAAATGCAAGTATAGCCCTATATAACGGTAAAAGACTAACTATGGTTTTGCCATTTGCTTCAACATTAGTTTCATACATCATACGAATACTACTAGCTAAAGTACCATCTGGGTTTAATAATGGTAAAAATTGATGATAGATAAAACTTTCAAATGTATTTGTAATACCCACACAATATGCTAAACAAATTGGGAAAATAGCAAAAAAATAAAGCACTGAAATAAAAACACTCACTTTTCTACCAAAATATTCTTCAGCTGCGTGAGTGATATCTCTATCATGTCCATGTGCTTGACAAACAAAACGACTTAAAGCCCTATGACTTAAATAGACCATTGGAAAAATAATCAAAGTCATAACAACAACAGGCCAAAAACCTCCAATACCTGCCTTAATAGGTAAAAATAAAATTCCAGCTCCAACTGCTGTCCCAAAAAGAGAAAGCATCCAACGCTTGTCAAAAGAATTCCACTGAAGTTTATCCACAATTTCTCCTTTAAAAAATAAAAAGTTTTTAAAACATCAGCAATACTATATAGATAAAAAAATTAAAATTTCTTAAATTTTATGATTTTATGAAAAAATTTAGATTTTTTAATAATATTTTATTATAAATTGTTATTATTAAAAATATTTCATCAAATATTTCAGCTCAAATCAAACAAAGTTTTTTCAAATTTTTTCACTATAAAACTTTTTCTATGAATAGGAGTGTAATTATAAATTTTGATTTTTTCTAAATGAAAATTTGTTCCATATCCTTTATGTTTATCAAAGCCATACTCTGGATAAATTTGTGATAAAAATTTCATTTTTTGATCTCTACTAAATTTAGCCAAGATACTAGCAGCTGAAACAGCTTGAATTTTTGCATCAGCTTTGACCATGGTTTTAATCCCATCAACTCCATAATTTAAATTTCCATCATATAAAATTTCACTATCATTAAAATGCATTTTTATGATTTTAAGGCCTAATTGCAAACATTTACTAAGACCTAATTGATCAATTTGAAAAGGAGAAAATGCTAAGATCAAAAAATTTGAATTTTGTATGATTTTTTCATATAAAATAGCTCTTTTTTTCTCACTTAATTTTTTAGAATCTTTTAAATCAGCTATATCAACAAAAAGCTTACAAGCTCCCATATGCATATCTCCTGCTAAAGCTCCGCGTCCTGCTTCATCTACCCCAACTAAGTCCATTAATTTTCCTTGATAATGCTGTATTTTTGAACTAGATCTTCTAAAGAATAACTCATATTTGCAGGAGAGCTTGATGGAAGCTCAAAAAATTTAACATCAGGATAAAATTTCACAAAATATTTACTTGCAATTTTTCCCAAAACAAAAATTTTTTCTATCTTTGCTTTGTTTAAAATGACATTGATATCATTTGCTTTTGCATAAGAAATAGTTTTATCATCTGAATTTTTTATCTTGCAACTTGCTATAACATCCCAAAGTGCTATATGATGAGTTTTTAAAAATAATTTTTGATCATATATAGTTTGTAATTTACAATCAAACAAAAGCTCAAAAATCTTCCAAAAACGATTTTTACTATGTTGATAATAAAAATTTTCTTCTCTTGATTTTATAGAAGGAAAAGAACCTAAAATTAAAATTTTTGAATTTTCATCAAAAAAAGGTTCAAAAGGATGGGTTAGAAACTGCATATTTAGCCTTTGATAAAAATAAAATATTTTATCATTTTTATCAAGGCTTTAAAGATTATCCTAAAAATTCGCGTTTGAAGTATTCTTTTGGAGCTTTACACAAAGGACAGGCTGCTGGAGCTTTTTTGCCACGATGTATATGACCGCAAACTTCACAAACCCATAAATCTTCTACTTCAGAATTAAAAAAGTCTTCTTCTTCAAGCATTTTTTTAAGTGCTAAATACTCTCTTTCATGTTCAATCTCTACTTTACCAATAGCAGTAAATAATCTTGCTATATTTTTCTTTCCTTCATCTTCTGCAATTTTTGCAAAATTTGGATACATGATAGTATGTTCATAATTTTCACCATCAGCTGCACAAATTAAATTCTTAGCTGTTTCTTCTAAAGCTTTACCATCAACTAATTCATGATAAGCTTTAAATTCAGCTCTTGCATGCCATTTTTCATTTTCAGCAGCTTCTCTAAAATGTCTTGCAATTGCATGCCAACCTTCTTCTTGAGCGATATCTGCAAATAAGTCGTATTTATTTCTAGCCATAGATTCTCCAGCAAAGGCTTTCATTAAATTTACAGCTGTGAGATCTTTAGTAATACATTGCATTTCTTCATTGCAACAGCTAAGCTTTCCACCACCAACATTTTGAACTTCTACTTCATTGCCACATTTTTGACATTTATATGTTTCATATTGTCTCATTTTATCTCCTTGATAGACATTGGATAAATTGACTAATTTTTACCCAAATTGCATTTTATTGCAATTTAGGCAATTAAATTTTAATATTTTAGGAAATACTCTTGAATTTTTTTAGGATCGTTAGTTTTTGTTAAAGCAAGCATTAATAAAACTCTAGCTTTTTGTGGGCTCATATCACCTGTATCAATAAAACCAAGTTTTGCATCAGCTTCACTTACTGCTACTCTACCTGATACAACACGAGAGCTTACTGCTACTTTAAGACCTTTTTTCAAAAGCTCTTTTAAAACATCTTTTTGATAATCATGAATACTACCAGCACCTGTTCCAGCTACTACTATACCTTTAGTACCATTTTCAAATAAAGCCTTAGCTGCAACTCCACTACCATCATTTGCATAACTATAAAGGATATCAACTTTTGGTAATTCTTTTAATTTGCTTACATCAAAAGGTGATTTTTTAGTGTGTAATTTTGGGTTAGTATTATAAAAAAATACTTTACCATCTACTATATAGCCCATATCTCCCATATCAGGTGAGCTGAATGCATCGACATTTAAACTATGGGTTTTCATTACTCCTCTTGCACTTTGAATTCTATCATCCATAGCAACCATCACGCCTTTATTTTTTGCTTGTGGATCCACAGCTAATGCCACAGCATTATAAAGATTTTTCGGACCATCAGCACTTATAGCTGTTGAAGGACGCATTGCACCAACTAAAACAACAGGCTTATCACTTTTAACAGTTAAATTTAAAAAATAAGCCGTTTCTTCCATGGTATCAGTACCATGAGTAATCACCACTCCATCTACATCACTTTTTAAAAGTTTATTTACTTCTTTAGCAAGTTTAAGCCAAATTTCATTTGTCATATCTTTACTATCAATGTTTGCAATTTGCTCACCTTCAATCACAGCTAGATCTTGAATTTGAGGAACTGCTTTAATCAAAGCATCTACCCCTACAACACCTGCTGTATAACCAGTAGTTGCTACCGCGCTATCGATAGATCCAGCTATAGTTCCACCAGTTGCTAAAATTGCAATTTTTGGTTTTGCTTCCACAATTCCTGCTCCTAAACTCAGTGCCATAGCAGCACACATCAACATTTTTTTCATTTTAGTCCTTTCATTTTGAAATGATAAGGATTATAATGAATATAAGTTTAAATAAGAATAAATTATAAATGAAAAAATATATATATTAAACAAATATCAATAAAGCCAAATTTTTGCAATATTTTTTAATTTTTCTTCATCACTTGAGGCAAAAAATGAAACTTTAGGGTTATGATATTTTTCTTTTAAATTATACTCTTTTTTAAGTTGCAAAGCTATGGCTTCGCCAGAATGAATAAGTCTAGTTTGCTTACCAAAATACTGCTGTAAGGATTTTGAAATCAAAGGAAAATGCGTACAAGCTAAAATCAATGCATCAGGGATATAAGTAAGATCATCAAAATAATACTTAAAAGCTGAATTTAAAAAATCTCCTTGAAAAATTCCTTCTTCTACCATAGGCACAAAAAGTCCAGTGGCTCTTTCTTCTACTGCCAAATAGCCTTCTTGAGATAGTCGTTGTTTATATTGATGAGAATTTATTGTAGCCTTAGTTGCAATGACTAAAATTTTAGAATTTTTATCATTAAGAGTATTTGTCGTAGCTAAAACACCTGCTTCAATTACCCCTAATATTGGAAATTTTGCATTAGCTCTTAATATTTCTAAAGCATAAGCACTTACTGTATTACAAGCAATGATTAACATATCAACTTGTTTTTGATTGAAAAATTCTAATGCTTCTAGGGAAAATTTAACGATAGTATCTTTATCTTTTACTCCATATGGAACCCTTGCGGTATCTCCATAATAAATATATTCTTCAAAAAAATTAGTTTGTAAAAGCGATTTTAAGACACTAAGCCCCCCTACACCGCTATCAAAAACACCTAATTTCATTTTAAAAGTCAAGAAAGTAGAATCATCTACTTTCTTATAAACCTACCGCGCTTAAAGTTTGGTATTTATTCATATAAATTTGAGCTTCTATTTTTCTCATTGTATCTAATGCAACTTGAACAACAATCAACACAGAAGTTCCACCAAAATAAAAAGGCACGCCAAAAAATTTAACTATCAACCAAGGTAAAGTTGATACAAGTCCTAAATAAATAGAACCTGAAAGTGTTAATCTTGATGCGATTTCATTTAAATAATTAGCCGTTCCTTCTCCTGGTCTAATTCCTGGTATAAAACCACCTTGTCTTTTTAGATTTTCAGCTATGTCTTTTGCATTAAAAACAATTGATGCATAAAAATATGCAAAAAAGATAACAAGTAAAAATGTTAAAAAATGAAAGAAAAATCCATTAGGATTTAAAAAATCATAAATTTTTAATACATATTCATTTGTACTTGATTGCAAAATAGTACTTGGAAACATCAAAATCGCACTTGCAAAAATCGGAGGAATTACCCCACTTAAATTAATTTTAATAGGAATATAATTCATAATGCGTTTGTTTTGATTTTGCATGATTACTTTTCTTGAATAAGAAATAGGAATTCTTCTTTCTCCAAGTTCTACAATGATAATTGCCCAAATAGTAAGTAAAATCACAACTAAAATGGCAATGATAGTCAAGAAATTCATTTCACCTGTATTTACCAAATTTACTGTTCCGCTAATCGCACCTGGGATAGTAGAAACAATACCTCCAAAGATAATCAATGAAATACCATTTCCTATTCCGCGTTGAGTGATTTGCTCACCAATCCACATTAAAAGCATAGTTCCTGCTAACATAGAAACAGCAGATAATGCTATAAAAGTGTTCATATCAATCATAATAGCAGATTGTCCAGCTTTTCCATGGAGACTTTGTAAACCTATAGATACACCTATACTTTGCACTAAGGTAATGACTATAGTAGCATAACGGATGATTTGCATATATTTTTGCATACCATCTCGTTCTTTTTTCATTTTTCCTATATTAGGGAAAGTTGCAGCTAAAAGCTCCATAATGATCGAAGCAGTAATGTATGGCATAATGCCTAAAGAGATGATGCTAAGTCTTTCAGCAGCACCTCCACTAAACATATTAAACAAGCCTAATGCATTAGAAGCATTAGAATCAAAAAATTCCTTGATAACACTGACATTAACCCCCGGAACTGGCACATAAGCTAAAATTCTATAAGCAAATAAAAAAGCTAATGTGATGAGAATTTTATTTGTCAATGTTTTATTCATTATTTTTGTCCGCTAAAAGTGATCTTCTCGTCTTTTATTTTACCTGCAAGATCTTTTGCACTTGCACCAATAAGCTTAATTTTATTGATATTTTTTGAAAGCTTATGGATGCTATTAATTGTTTCAAAAGTAATCTCGCTAAGTTCTTTTATAGCTGTAATTTTTTCAACATTAATCACATAAGGTTTTTCAAATTTAGAAGTGAAACCAACTTTTGGTAATCTTCTTTGAAGAGGTTGTTGACCACCTTCAAAACCTCTTTTTTCATTGTAACCTTTTCTAGCAGTTTGTCCTTTTCCACCTTTGGTAGAAGTTTTTCCCATACCACTACCTTGACCACGACCTATTCTTTTAGTTTTATGTGTTGAACCTGGTGCTTTTGTTAAATTCATACATTATCCTTTAAGCATTGTAAGTGCTTTAATAGTAGCACGCACAACATTTGCTGAGTTATTTGAACCTAAAGACTTAGTTAAAATGTCTTTAATACCTGCAAGCTCTACTATAGGACGAGTTGAACCACCTGCGATTACTCCTGTACCTTCGCTTGCTGGTTTAAGTAAAATTCTACTTGCATTATATTTTACCTCTACATCATGAGGAATAGTAGAACCTTTAGTTTTAACTTCAACGATATTTTTAAAAGCATCATCAACTGCTTTTCTTATAGCATCTGGAACTTCTTTAGCTTTTCCATATCCTACACCGACTAAACCTTTTCTGTTTCCAACAATCACCAAAGCGGTAAATCTAAATCTTCTACCACCTTTTACAACCTTAGTAACCCTGCCGATATCGACGATTACTTCTTCAAATTCTTCTCTATTATATTTTTCCATCGACCTTCCTTTTGGGTTATAGTTTGATTCCGTTTTCTCTGAGTGCTTGCGCTAAAGCTGCAATAACACCATGATACAAATAACCATTTCTATCAAATACCGCTTCTGTGATATTTTTAGTTTTTAAAACTTGCGCAAATTCAGCTGCTATTTTTTTAGCACCTTCTTTATTTGCTTTTACACCAATTTTTCTACCATCAACAGCCGCTAAAGTCACTGCTTTAGCATCATCAATAGCTTGGATGTATAAAGTTCTATTTGACTTAAACACAGAAATTCTTGGAAGAGTTTGTGTCCCTGAAATTTTTGCTCTAATTCTTTTTTTTCTTTTAATTCTTAAAGATATTTTTCTTTTTAATACATTTGCTCTCATATTCTATCCTTACTTCTTAGATGTTTTACCAGCTTTGCGGATAATACGCTCAGTAGAATACTTAACACCTTTTCCTTTGTAAGGCTCAGGTGGTCTAAATTCACGAATTTGAGCAGCAACTTGACCTACAACTTGTTTATCACTACCTTTAACAATGATATTATTTTTATCCACAGTAATTTCTATACCTTCTGGTATATCATAGTTAATAGGATGAGAAAACCCTAATGCAAGTTCTAAAACTTTACCTTTTAATGCAGCTTTATAACCAACACCATTGATTTCTAAAGTTTTGCTAAAGCCATCAGTTAAACCTATAATTATATTTTGAGTTAAAGCTCTATATGTTCCCCAATAAGCTCTGCTTTGTCTATCTTCACCTTTAGGAGAAAAAAGAATTTGACCTTCTTTGATCTCAACATTTACATTTGCTTTTGTATCAAGCTCTTTTGCTAAATTTCCTTTTTTGAATTTTAGCAAGTTACCTTCTAATTTTACTTCTACTCCATTTGGAATAGCAACTGGTTGTTTACCTATACGTGACATATTTTTCCTTTTTATTTGTCTACGATATGACTACTTTATAAGAATGGATATCGAATACCATAAAAAGTAGAAACTCTTACCAAATAGTACATAAAACTTCGCCGCCAACTCCTGCTTTATAAGCTTCGTCGTTAGCCAAAACACCTTTAGATGTGCTTACTACTATAGTACCATAACCATTTTTAAATCTTTTGATTTCATCTTTACCTTTATAAACACGACGGCCAGGTTTTGAAATGCGTTTTACTTCATTGATAACACTTTTACCTTTTTCATCGTATTTTAAAACTACATTGATGAATTTCTTTTTATCTTCTTCTATAACATTGAAACTTTCAATATAACCTTTAGCTTGAAAAATTCCAAGCAAAGCTTCAATAACCTTAGAATGCAAAAGTTGAGTAGTTTCTAATCTTCTCATCCCAGCATTTCTAATTCTTGTAAGTGAATCTGAAATTAAATCATTTATCATGGTTCTTCCTCTTACCAACTTGCTTTTTTAAGACCAGGAATCAAACCTTCATTTGCCATTTTTCTTAAGCAAACCCTGCAAATTCCAAAATCTCTATAAACTGAATGTGGTCTTCCACAAATTTGGCATCTAGTATACCCTCTAACGCTAAATTTAGGTTTGCGGGCAGCTTTTGCAATCATTGATTTTTTAGCCATATTACTTTCCTTTTGCAAATGGCACGCCAAATAATTCTAATAATTTTTGTGCCTCTTTATCTGATTTTGCTGTTGTAACGATAGAAATGTTCATACCATGAGTTCTTAAAATTTTATCATATTCAACTTCTGGGAACATCAACTGCTCGTCTAAACCAAAGTTATAATTTCCTCTTCCATCAAAACCATCTCTTGGAAGACCTCTAAAATCTTTTACACGAGGAAGTGCAATAGTAATTAGCTTGTCTAAAAAAGCATACATATTATCTTTTCTTAAAGTTACCATAACACCAACTGGAAAACCTTCTCTAACTTTAAAACCAGCAACTGATTTTTTAGCTTTTGTAATAACTGCTTTTTGTCCAGCAATCAAAGAAATAGTATCAGCAACATTTTGCAATACTTTTTGATCTTTTGCTAATTCTCCAGCACCAACACTTATAACAACTTTTTCTACAAAAGGTATAAGCATAGGGTTTTTGATATCAAATTCTTTAACTAAAGCAGGTTTGATATTTTGAGTATATTTTTCTTTTAATCTCATCATTTTATTCTCCTGCTTTTGCTACATTTGAAATATCCATTGGCATTTCTTTATTTACAAAGCCACCATTTGGATTTTTATCACTTGGTTTTACAGCTTTTTTAGCAATTTTACATCCTTCAACTATAACTTTGTTTGTTTTAGGGAAAACTGCTAAAACTTTGCCTGTTTTACCTTTGTCATCACCTGCGATAACTTTTACCATATCATTTTTTTTGATTTTTAATTTCATTACAACACCTCCGGTGCTAGTGAAACAATTTTCATAAAGCCACCATATCTAACTTCACGACCTACTGGCCCAAAAATACGAGTTCCGATTGGCTCTCTTTTAGCATCAAGAATTACTGCTGCATTTTCATCAAAACGAATCAAAAAGCCATTGTCTCTATGAATTTCTTTTTTGGTTCTAACAATAACAGCCTTAACAACTTGACCTTTTTTTACTTTACCATTTGGCAAAGCTTTTTTAACAGATGCTACTATCACATCACCTACAGTAGCATATCTTCTTTTGCTACCACCTAAAACCTTAATACACATTAATTCTTTTGCACCGCTATTATCAGCAACTGCAAGCCTAGTAAAACTTTGAATCATTACTCAACTCCTGCTGATACTATAGTTTTTAAGCGAAATGATTTTCTTTTAGAAAGTGGTCTACACTCAACTGCAATGATAGTATTTCCCACTTTAAGTTCATTTCTTTCATCATGAATTAAATATTTTTTAAAGCGTTTTACTATTTTTCTATATTTTGGATGAACAACTTTTCTTTCAACCAAAATTGAAGCTGTTTTATCTCCAGCAATTTGAACAACAACGCCTTGAATTTCTCTCTTAAATGCCATTTTCTATCCTTATTTTAAAGCGCTAATTGCAGTATTGATTCTAGCGATGTCTTTTTTAACTTCGCTAATTTCTTTAGGATTAGTTAGCTGCATTGTTTTTAGCTTTTGTCTTAAAGTAAATAAAAGCACCTTTTTTTCTTTTAGCATTGTTGCAAGCTCGGCTGCTGTTTTATCTTTAATCTCAGTATATTTCATTTTGGCTCTCTCTTGTAACAAACTTAGTTTTAAACGGCAATTTATGCATAGCTAAAGTTAAAGCTTGTCTTGCCATTTCTTCATTAACCCCTGCCATTTCATAAATTATACGACCTGGCTTAATGTTCATTACCCATTCTTCAACTGCACCTTTACCTTTACCCATACGAGTTTCTAAAGGTTTTTTAGTTAAAGGTTTATCAGGGAAAACTCTAATCCAAGTTTTACCTTGTCTTTTTACAAAACGAGTTAAAGCAATACGAGCTGCTTCAATTTGACGAGAATTTATACGACCAGCCTCAGTCGCCTTTAACGCATAATCGCCAAAAGTAAATTCAGTTCCTCTGTTGGCATAACCTCTGTTACGCCCTTTCATCATTTTACGATATTTAGTTCTTTTTGGCATTAACATGATTACTTACCTCTTCTTGCTCTTCTTGGTTTTTTAGCAGGAGCGTTTTCTTCGGTTTTTTCAGATTGAACACCTTTTTGTAAAACTTCACCTTTAAAGATCCATACTTTAATACCTATATTTCCATAAGTAGTATGAGCTTCAGCAAAACCATAATCAATTTTTGCTCTTAAAGTATGAAGTGGCACACGACCTTCTAAATACCATTCAGTTCTTGCCATTTCAGCTCCACCTAAACGACCAGAAACTGAAACTTTAATCCCTTTAGCACCTGCTTTTTGCGCCCCTTGAATTACTTTTTTCATAGCTCTTCTAAAAGCAATTCTTTTTTCAAGTTGCGTAGCAACACTTTCAGCTGCAAGCTGAGCTGAAGCACCTGCTTTTCTTTCTTCTTTGATGTTGATATTTACTTCTTTACCAATTAAATCTTGAAGTTCTTTTCTTAACACATCAACATCGCTACCTTTTTTGCCTATTATAATACCAGGTCTTGCAGCTACAACAGTTACTCTTAATTTTTTAGCTGTTCTTTCTACAAGAATTTGGCTAATTCCAGCATAATAAAGTTTTCTTTTTAAAAAGGTTCTGATTTTATAATCTTCACCAATATTTTCTGCCATATTAGCTTTAGTAGGAAACCATCTTGATTCCCAGTTTCTATTAATTCCTAATCTTAAACCAATCGGATTTACTTTTTGTCCCATATTAGCTTTCCTTTTTCACTGATGCTTTTTTAGCTTTTGTGGTTTTTTCAGCACTTGCTTCTACCTTGCTAACTTCTACTAAAATATGTGAAGTTGGCTTTCTAATACGACTAGCACTTCCTCTAGCTCTTGGTCTAAATCTTTTTAAAACTGCACCAGCATCAACACGACAACTTGAAACAATCACTTCATTTGCTTCAAATCCACCATTTACAACAGCACTTGAAATAGCATTTGCTATAAATTTAGCACCCTTGTTTGGCATAAATTTTAAGCTTGCTAATGCAAGTTCAGCATTCATACCTTGAACTTCCCTAGCTATCAATCTCGCTTTAGTTGGAGATAATCTTATGAATTTAATCAATGCTCTACTCATAAATTTCCCCTTACTTACCTATTTTTTTCTGAACAGAGCCTTTATGACCCTTAAATGTTCTAGTAGGTGCAAATTCACCTAATTTATAACCAATATGATTTTCAGTTATATAAACAGGTATAAAACTTTTACCATTATGCACATTAAAAGTTAAACCTATCATATCAGGTATAATAGTGCTGCGTCTTGACCAAGTTTTAATTGGCTTACCATCGTTAGCTTTTTTAGCAGCGATGACTTTTTTCATTACATGGTCATCAACAAAAGGACCTTTTTTTAGTGACCTAGCCATCTTACTTTCCTTTTCTTCTTGAAATTATTAGCTTATCGCTAGCTTTTTTACGGCGAGTTTTTGCACCTTTAGTTGGTTTACCCCAAGGAGTAACTGGATGACGACCTGAATTTTTCTTACCTTCACCACCACCATGTGGGTGATCTACTGGGTTCATTGCACTACCTCTAGTTTGCGGACGAATACCTCTGTGGCGATTTCTTCCTGCTTTACCGATAGTCACATTTGACCATTCTTCATTCCCAACTTCACCAATACTTGCCATACATTCAGCTAAAACTTGTCTCATTTCACCACTTGCAAGTCTTAAGATAACATATTTTTCTTCTTTACCCATAAGTTGTGCATATGCTCCAGCTGAACGAATCATTTGTCCGCCTTTACCTGGTTTTAATTCTATATTATGCACTATAGTACCTACTGGGATATTTCTAAGTTTCATTGCGTTGCCTGGTTTAATATCAAGACCACTTTCAGCAGCACAAACAATATCACCAACACCCAAACCTTTTGGCTGTAAGATGTATCTTTTTTCGCCATCTTTATAAGAAATCAAAGCTATACGACAATTTCTATATGGATCATACTCAATAGCTTCAACTTTACCTTCAATGCCAAATTTTCTTCTTTTAAAATCTATAATTCTATAAAGTTTTTTAGCACCTGCTTCTTTATGACGGCTTGTGATTCTACCATTATTGTTACGACCCGCATGTGCTGGAAGTTTTACAAGCAATGAGCGAACACTAGCTTTTGCTGTAATATCTTCAGAGCTTACGCCTGTGATATATCTTCTACTTGGAGTATATGGTTTATATGTTTTAATTGCCATCTTATGCCTCCGAATTTTCTAAGCTTACACCTTCTGGTAGCTTAACATAGAATTTTTTAAAGCTATTTCTTTGACCTTCACGACCTCTAAAACGCTTTACTTTTCCATCCATTTTTAAAGAATTAATTCTTACTGGAGTTACACCAAAATATTCTTTTAAAACTTCTTTTAGACCATTTTTAGTCATTTTTGGAGAAGTTTGAATCACTACAACACCTTGTTCTTGAAGGCTTAAACTTTTTTCAGTGTAAAGTATTGTTTTTATATCAGTAATATCTGCCATTTTAACCCTCTTTTACGATAGATTCAAGTGCTGCTTTTTCAATAATAACAGCCTTAAATACAGATATTAAATAAGCATTTACTTCGCTTATATCAACAACATAGCAATTTGCTAAGTTTCTAAAAGCAAGAAATGTTTTTTCATCTAGCAAGTCTTTTACTATCAAAGCATCTTTTAAGCCAAGCTTTTTAATAACTGCATTTGCATCTTTTGTTTTACCGCTTTCAATATTTAAGCTATCTACTACAAATAATGTATTATTGTTAGCCTTGTCAGCCAATGCTCTTTCAAGAGCCAAGCGTTTTTGTTTTTTATTAACTTTTTGAAAATAATTGCGATTGTTTGTAGGACCAAATGCTACAGCACCACCAACCCAAACATTTGTTCTTGTTGAACCAGCTCTTGCACCACCACGACCTTTTTGTCTCCATGGTTTTTTACCACCACCGCTTACATCGCTTCTGCCTTTAGTATGAGCAGTATTTGCTCTAAGGCTAGCAAGATAAGATTTTACATATAAGTAAAGGTTGTGAGGATTAACTTCTGCATATTTTGCAGGAAGATCGAGTTCACTAGCTTTTTCAAATTTATCATTTAAAACAGTTACTTTACTCATTTTGCAATCCTTATTTTACCCATAGCACCATTATGTCCTGGAACTGCACCTTTAACAACTAAAATTCCATTTTCTTCATCAAACGATACTATTTCATTTTTCACAGTAACTTTTACATTACCATAGTGTCCTGCCATTTTCATACCTGGTTGAACACGACCTGGCCATTCGCGGTTACCAATTGATCCATGTCTTCTGTGGAATCTTGAACCATGACTTGCAGGACCACCAGCAAAACCATGTCTTTTTACAACCCCACTATAACCTCTACCTTTAGAATTAAAACTTACTTTTAAAATTGAAGCTTCTTTTAAAGGATTAAGATCAATATCACCTGCTTGTGTATTTGCTACTTCTAAAGAAGCAAATCTATTAAATTCTGTTGAAAGATTGTATTTTTTTTGCTGACCAGCTATACATTTATTATTTGTTTTGCCTTTTACATAAGCAACTAAAGCTTTCCCATTTTCTACTTCACATACTTTAGTTTGAACAAGTTTAAGTAAGGTTACAGGAATGCTTGGTGTGTTGATTGTTCTACTCATACCAATTTTTTCTACAATGTATTCCATATTCTATCCTTATTTACCCATAGCTCTTACTTCAACATTGACCTCTGGAGCCAAGTCAAGCTTAGTAAGTGAATCTACTGTATCTGGAGTAGCTGCTACTATATCAAGCATACGAGCATGAATTCTCATTTCAAATTGTTCGCGTGAATCTTTATTAATATGCGGAGATTTCAAAACTGTATATCTTTTTATTTTTGTAGGCATTGGCACTGGACCTCTAATGTCCGCACCTGTTCTTTTGACAGCTTCTACAATTGCTGCAACTGTGCGATCTAGAACTCTGTGGTCATAAGCTTTTAGCTTAAGCCTGATTCTTTCCATATTTTTTCCTTTGTAAAGAACTCGTTAGATTTGATGTAAATCTAACCACCATATAAAAATGATTGGAAAATTATATAAAATAGCATTTTGAAAGTCAAGAAATAATATAATTTTTTTGTATTTTTATCCTTATAAAAAGGAAAAAAGATTTTTATATAAAAATACAATCATTTAAGAAAATATAAGCTACGATATATTATCATTACTTAATTTTTTAAATTTTTAAGAAAGAGGGGCATTAGCTCAGCTGGGAGAGCACAACGCTGGCAGCGTTGGGGTCAGCGGTTCGAGCCCGCTATGCTCCACCATAAATTATGAAATTACTGCATTATTTTTATGATAATTATCCAAAAATTCAGCATTTTAACGAAAGAAAAATTCAAATTCAAACCAATAAAAATTTTATTTTAAAAGGCGGTTTTGCTAGTGGTAAAAAAAATTTAATCTTAAATTTTTTATCTTTTTATAAACACGAAAAAATACTTTTTATAGATTGTGCTGATTTAAGATTTGATAAAAATAGCTTATTGCATTTAAATTCATTTTTGACTTATAATCCTCAAATTCAATTTTTAGCTCTTTGCAATTTTTATCATGATTTTGATTTTAATACTTTAAAACATCTTAATTTACAAATCATCATAAGCACCACCAATGCAAATTTAACGATAGATTCTTTTGAAGAAATTCATTTAGATTTTTTAGATTTTGAAGAATTTTTAAGTTTAAATAAAAAATATAGCGACATAAAAACCATGGTGAGTTATTTTTTACAAACTGGAAGAAGTATTTTAAATCAAAATCAAGACATAGATTTTTTTTACCTAAAAAGTTTTTACACCCCATTAGAACTAAATATTTTAAAACTCATAGCCTTGAATATTTCTAGTGAATTTAGCATCAATGATTTGTTTAAAACTTTAAAAAATGATATCAAAATATCTAAAGATACTTTATATAAAAGCATATCAATACTAGAGCAAAATTACACTTTGTATTTTGTAAAAAATTATGAAAAAAATTTAAAAAAAGTATATTTTTGGGATTTTTCTTTAAAAAATTTATTAAGCATACAAAAAGATTTTAAGGCCTTGTTTGAAAATTTGGTATTGAATGAATTGTTTAAATTTAAAAAAGAAATTTATTACACAAAAAATTTTGATTTTTATATACCTTCAATAAAATACGCTTTTTTGTGCTCACCTTTCAAAGATAAAGATTTAATCTTACTAAAAGTTAAAAAAATACTCAACAAAAATCAACTCCAATTATCATCAATATACATCATAACTCTTTCTCAATATGAAGAAATTTTCATCAATGGGGTAAGAGTTTTATTATTACCATTTGATGAATGGGCTTTGGGAATTTAGTCTAATTTATCAAGTTGATGTTTTTCAATAATTGATAAAATTAATTGTGTATATTTACCCTTAATTTCAGAATATTTTTCCAAATGCGTTGCAGCTTCTTTACCATCTAATTTCTCATTTTTTTCTAAAGCACCTTGACGCCAAGTGCGAAATTCTTCATAAGCAAAATGACGATTTAAATTTAACACATAAGAATCCACACTTTCTTGCAAAGTATCAAAAATTCGAATTTTATGAGTTTTTCCTGCTTCTCTGTTTTTAGGCACTAAACCTTTATCCCCCCAAGTCCATTCTCCAAAAAGATTATTTGCTTCTTTAGCAAAACGACTAGTTCCAGTCGCACTTTCTATGATAGCTTGAGCTATGGCTAATGATTTTGGGACTTTTTGAATTCTTTTTTTAAATTCTTCAATATCGTATAAATTTTTAATGCGATATTTTTCTTTTAAATTGTTTAGTCTAGCTAAAGCATTAGAATTTAGATTTCTAAAATTAGATTTTAAAGCTTCATTAAAAAAACTATCTACAAATTTTTGCTCTTCTTCAATACTTTTAAAAGATTCATCAAGCAAGGTATTAATTTTTCCTATAAAAACTTCTCGTTTTTGATCCATATCTAAAGCGTAAAAACTAGGATCAAATCCTGGCACAAATTCAGCTTTTAAAAAAACACAACTAATGAGAAAAATTATAATTAACTTCAAAACAGCATTTTACCTTTCCCTTGAAAAATATCTGACCATCTTCTAATCTAAAAAACAACTCCTCATCACTTTTTGGTTTAACCATGACTTTATCTTTTATTTTTTTATTCAACCAAGCCAAATAAAAACAAGCTCCCATTCCAGTGCCACAAGCTAAAGTTTCACTTTCAACACCGCGTTCAAAAGTTCTTACTCTTAATAAATCCTCATCTTCGATCTTTGCAAAATTAACATTAGCATTATATTTTCTACGGAGTTCTCTACACAAATCCTCATCAAATTCTTCTAAATTTTCTACAAAAGTAACAAGATGAGGCACTCCTGTATCGCACATTTGCCATTTTCTATGTTTGTATTCAAAAGGATCTTTTACATTTTTGACACTACTTAATCTAATTTCAACTATATCATTTTCTACATGTGATTTGATCAATCCTGCGCCTGTTATGAAATTTAAATATTGAGATTTTTTTAAAAAATGATGTGCAAAATGTGCTGCAGCCCTTGAACCATTTCCACACATACTTGCTTCGCTTCCATCACAATTATAAAACTGCCATTCAAAATCATACCTATCATGTGGAATCACCACTATAAGACCATCAGCGCCTATGCCTTCATAACGATTACAAAGAATTTGAGCTAATTTTTTTCTATCTTTTTTTTCAGTATCTGTAAATACTACAAAATCATTTCCACTAGCACAATACTTATAATATTTCATCTAAAAAACCTTTAAGCTATGTTGTAACAAATTTAACACATTTTTTTCAAACATTTCGTAACTAGAATTATTTTCTACAATATAATCTGCAATTTTTTTCTTATCTTCTATATCCATTTGCAAATTTATTCTTTTTAAGGCTTGTGATTTGTCTATATTTTCTCTGCTCATTAACCTTTGGATCAAAAGATCTTTTGGAGTATATATTAAAATGCTTTTTCCTAAACCTTGATAATGATCATTTTCAAAAAACAAAGGGAGTTCTATGAAAAAAGCTTTGTTTAATTCATCCAATTTTTTAGCTTGTTTTAAAATTTCTTGTTTGATTTTTGGATGAAGATATTCTTCTAACTTTTTCTTAGAAAGATTATCATTAAAAACTATATTTCCTAGTTTTTTTCTATCTATTTTTCCATCTATTATTAAAGTATAATCATTAAAAATTTTTGCTATATCATGAGAGTGTTCGTTTAATAATTCATGAGCAATTTCATCTGCATTTATAGCGCAAAAACCTAATTTTTTAACTATTTTTATAAAACTTGATTTTCCACCTGCTATACTTGAAGTCACAAAGTAAGCATTTTTCATAATTTAACCTTAAAAATTTTTAGTTAAAATACATTCAAATTCTTAAAGGAAAGTAAATGGCTATAAGTTATAAAGATGCTGGAGTAAGTATTGATGATGGCAATGATTTTGTAAAAGCAATAAAGCCTTTAGCAAAAGAAACTTTTAATGAAAATGTCTTAGGCGATATAGGTTCTTTTTCTGGTGCTTTTGCTATGCCTCAAGGATTTAAAAATCCTGTTATGCTAGCAGCTACTGATGGGGTTGGGACAAAACTTCGTCTTGCTATCGATACTCAAATGTATGATGGCATAGGTGAGGATTTGGTAGCAATGTGTGTAAATGATCTCATTTGTAATTTTGCAACTCCTTTATTTTTTTTAGATTATTATGCAAGTGCAAAATTAGATATAAAAGTAGCAAAAAAAGTTATAGCTAGTATAGTAAATGGGTGCAAAAAAGCAAATTGTGCTCTAATAGGTGGAGAAACTGCTGAAATGCCAAGTATGTATCATGGAAAAGATTTTGATTTAGCGGGATTTGCAGTAGGCATGGCAGAAAAAGAAGAAATAGATAGAAGAAATTTTGTAAAAAATGGAGACATCTTGCTTGCTTTAGCTAGCAGTGGGCTTCACTCAAATGGGTATTCTTTAGCTAGAAAAGTTTTATTTGAAAAGCAACGGCTAAAATTTGATGATAAAATCGATGGAAAAAATATTATTGATATTTTACTTGAACCTACAAAAATTTATGTTCAAGATTTTTTAAAATTAAAACCTTTTATTAATACTCTTGCGCATATTACAGGCGGAGGCTTAATAGAAAATTTACCACGAATTTTTCCAAAAGGCATGGGAGCAATCATCAGAAAACATCATCTAAAAACCCCAGAAATTTTTTACCAAATAGGGCAAGATGTTTATGAAGATGAAATGTATAGAACATTTAATATGGGGGTTGGATTAGTAATGGCTGTGAGTCCTTGCAATGTTGGAAAAGTTTTAGAAAATTCAAACGCTTTTATTATAGGTGAAGTAGTATTAAATGAAAAAATTGTATTAGAATAATCTCTTAGAAAAAATCTAAGAGATTATTTTTATTTTACAGGGTGTAGTTCATTTGCATAAAAACTTACTGAATTCATACCTTCTTTAATAGCCCACTCATAAGCCTTAGATACAAATTCCCAGTTAATATGTGCATAAAATTTATCTAAATACGCAGGACGAGCATTGCGGTGATCAACATAATATGCGTGCTCCCATACATCTACTACTAAAAGTGGAATTTTATCTTCAGTAATAGGCGTAGCAGCATTGCTAGTAGCAACTAATTCTAATTTTTGATTTTGAGTATTATAAACTAGCCAAAACCAACCTGAACCAAATAAAGTCGTAGCACCTTTAATGAATTCTTCTTTTAAATTTTCCATTGATCCAAAATCTTTTTCAACCGCTGCTTTAAATGAATCATCCAAAGAACAGCCACAACCAGAGCAAGTTTTTGGTTTTATACAATCAAAATAAAAATCATGATTATAAACTTGAGCAGCATTGTTAAAAATTCCACCATTTGAATTTTTTATAATATAAACTAAATCTTTACCTGCAAATTCAGTATCTTTGATAAGATTATTTAGATTATTTACATAAGTTTGATGGTGTTTGCCATGGTGAAAAGAAAAAGTCTCTGCACTTAAAAAGTCTCCAAAAGCATCTGCTTCATAAGGTAGTTTTCTTAATTCAAACATTTTGTTCTCCTTTTTTAAATTTTATAGCATTCTAACATAGTTAAATTAAAAAAGACTAAATGAGTCTTTATTTTTCAAAAAGTATTACTTTGCCTTGATCTAAGCTTTTTGCTACATCGATAATGCGTTGGTTTTTACTACCTTTAAATTTTAAAGATAAGTCTTTTTGCTCTAAAATAAACTTCCCATCGATTAAAACATCAGCTAAGATAAGCAATTCTTTCTTTGGTTTTTCTTGCAACAACTCTTCATAAGTAAAACCTGTGTATATAGTAAGATCAAGTCCTAAAGCCTTAATGTTCTTTGCTAAAATGCTTAAATTTTTTGCCTGCATAAAAGGCTCTCCGCCACTAAAAGTAACACCTTGAAGCAAAGGATTTTTACAAATATCATCATATAAACTTGCTAAATCTTGCAAATATCCTTTGTTAAAATCGTGCGTTTGTGGATTATGACAAGCTTTGCATTTATGAGGGCATCCTTGAGTAAAAATCACATAACGCAAACCATATCCATCGACTATTGATTCTTTTACAACTCCTGCTAATTTAATCAAAATGGTGCTTAATTCTTGCATGAACTTCAGCTTTTTTAGCATCATTAAAACGATCAAGCGTTCCTACCAAATAACCCGTGATTCTTCTGATGCGTTCAAATTTAATATCATCTTCTTTTCTATGACACTTTGGACAAAACTCATCTATCACGCCACTATAGCCACATACTGGATCTCTATCTAGAGGGAAATTAATCGAGCCATAGCCTATATTGCTTTCTTTCATGCATTTTATAATGCGTTCAAAACTTTCTAAATTCTTACTTACATCGCCATTTAATTCTACATAAGTAATATGCCCACCATTATTTAGCTCATGATATGGGGCTTCTATTTGAATTTTTTCATAGATATTGATAGGAAAATCCACAGGAATATGAAAGGAATTAGTATAAAATTCTTTATCAGTTATGCCTTTTAAAATGCCGTATTTTTTTTGATCTAGCTTTAAAAACCTTCCACTTAAACCCTCAGCTGGAGTAGCTATGAGTGAAAAATTCAGTTTATCTTTACGCGCTTTTTCATCGATAAATTCACGCATAAAACGCACGATTTGTAAGCCAAGCTCCCTTGCTTCTTGACTTTGTCCATGATGAGAACCTGCTAAAGCTATTAAACTCTCACAAAGTCCTATATAACCTATAGCTAAAGTCCCGTGTGCAATAACTTTTTCTACACTATCATTTTCTTTTAAAGTATCTGAATCTATCCAAACTCCCTCGCCCATTAAAAATGGGAAATTTTTAGCCTTTTTTAGACTTTGAATTTTATATCTATGAAGTAATTGCTCATACACAAGCTCTAATTTTTCTTTTAAAAGTGAGTAAAAAAGCTCTAAATTTCCTTTAGCTTCTATAGCTAAACGCACAAGGTTTATACTTGTAAAGCTTAAATTTCCCCTGCCGCTTGTGATTTCTTTGCTCTCATCATAAACATTTGCCATAACCCTAGTTCTACAACCCATATAAGCTACTTCGCTATTATAATCGCCCTTTTTATAGTATTTTACATTAAAACTTGCATCTAAAAAGCTAAAATTTGGAAAAAGTCTTTTAGAAGCGCATTCTATAGCAAGCTTAAAAAGCTTATAGTTTGGATCTGTTTCATTATAATTAACACCCTCTTTTACTTTAAAAATTTGCACAGGGAAAATCGGTGTTTCGCCATTTCCTAAACCTCTCATCGTAGCTTTGAGTAAATTTTCTATCACCATTTGCCCTTCAAAAGAAGTATCGGTACCATAATTTAGCGTACTAAAAGGCACTTGGGCTCCTGCTCTTGAGTTCATAGTATTAAGATTATGTATTAAAGCTTCCATAGCTTGAAAAGTCGCATCTTGAGTTTGCTTTAATGCTCTTTTATAAGCATAAGCGTTTGCTTGTTTTAAAAAATTCTCATCGCTATTTAAATCAAGCTTTAAAAGCTCTTTGAAGCATTCTTTTTCGCTTGAAACTTGAAAATTAGCATTTTTAAAGCATTGCTCATCCAAACTTTGCTCTAATTTTATTTCAAAAAAAGCATTTATAGCCTTTTTATACTCTTTTTGAAAAGTCTTTGCCACGCCTTTTGCCATAGCAAAATCAAAATTGGGTATAGATTGACCCCCATGCATCTCATTTTGATTAGCCTGTAAGGCAATACATGCTAAACTTGCATAAGATCGTATATCATTTGGTTCTCTTAAGCTTCCATGTCCTGTGCTAAAACCATTTTCAAAAAGCTTTAACAAGTCTATTTGACAGCAAGTTTGTGTTAGCATATAAAAATCTTTATCGTGTATGTGTATATCGCCGTTTTTGTGTGCATTTGCGATATGTTTTGGCAAAATACACTCATCTACATAGTATTTTGCTCCTTCTGAGCCATATTTTAACATCATACCCATAGCGCTATCTGAATTAATATTTGCATTTTCTCTTTTTAAATCAGCTTCTTTAGAATCTTTAAAAGTTAAATCATCATACACACTAAGTAAGCAATCATTTAAATTTTTATTTTGTTTTTTAAGATTTAATTCATCTAAACTAATACCACACTCATCTTCTTGCATAAGAAATTTTATCTTCATAAAAATTTTCCTAAAAAATAATCTCTAAGCACTATCATATAGCACTTTAAAAAAGTTAAGTGTAGTACAAAAACTTGATGAAAAACTTAAAAAAATTGATAAAAAATCACACCTTTTTTGTATCAAATAAAGCCTAAGCCCGATAAGATAATCTTGTATAAAGTATATAAAAATTTTGATTTTATTTAGTAGTAAAAAAGTGGTGACCCATACGAGACTCGAACTCGTGTTACCGCCGTGAAAGGGCGATGTCCTAACCGCTAGACGAATGGGCCAATTTTGTAATAGAATTTAAAAAATTAAAATTATATGTATTTTTTACTTAATAAATGATTAATTTTATATTTTCACATAACTAAGATATAATAACTCTTTTTTTATCAAGGAAAGATTAATGGATATTTTAAGTTTGATTATTTTATCTTTTGCCCTAGCTGCAGATGCTTTTGCAGTTTCATTATGTAAAGGATTTAGCGTAAAAGAATTAAAACTCAAACATTACTTAATAGTTGGATTATATTTTGGTGGTTTTCAAGCTTTAATGCCTGCTATTGGATATATTTTAGGTTCTTCTTTTGGTTCTTTTGTAGAAAAAATTGATCATTGGGTTACTTTTGTTCTCCTTAGTATCATCGGTGGCAAAATGATTAAAGAATCTTTAGAAAAAGATCATTGTAAAGAAAATTCAAATTTATTTGACTTTAAAACTATGATAGCTCTTGGAGTTGCAACGAGCATTGATGCGCTTGCAGTTGGAGTAAGTTTTGCTTTTTTAAAAGTAAATTTACTAATAGCATTGCTATCTATAGGTTTAATTACTTTTATAATGTGTGTTTTGGCTTTAAAAATAGGTAATAAATTCGGCACTTATCTTAAAAACAAAGCCGAATTTATAGGTGGTGCTATTTTAATTATTCTAGCGATTAAAATTTTATTGGAACACTTATACTTTTAAATGTCTATTTCAATCCCTACAGGAGCATGATCTGAACCAAAAATATCATCTCTTATAAAAGCATTTTTAAGTTTATCTTTTAAGCCATTAGAAATGAAAAAATAATCAATTCTCCAGCCTACATTTCTTTCTCTTGCCTTCATTCTATAACTCCACCAAGAGTATTTTTCTTTTATATCACCATTTATATATCTAAAAGTATCAATAAATCCAAGCTTTAAAAGCTCATCTATCCAAGCTCTTTCTATGGGTAAAAACCCTGAAGTTTTTTCATTTGCTTTTGGATGGGTTAGATCTATCTCGCAATGAGCTGTATTTACATCTCCGCATATTATAATTTCCTTACCTTCTTTTAAAAGCTTATCTAAATATACTAAAAAATCATTATAAAATTTCATTTTAAAATTCAAACGCTCTTCATCTTTTTGACCATTTGGAAAATATATATTAAATAAAACTATATTTTTAAATCTATGTTCTAAAACCCTACCTTCATCATCATCAAAAAATTCACATTTTTTAACTTCGCTATCAAAATTACACAAACTCATAACACCAGAATATCCAGCTCTTTTAGCGCTATTAAAATACATATGCTTAAAATCATACTCATAAATTTTTTTAGGAAATTTTTCTTCATGCGCTTTAATCTCTTGAAAACCTATAAAATCTATATTTTCTTTATCTATCCAATCAAGTGCATTTTTATCACAAATCGCTCTTAAACCATTTATATTCCAAGAAAGTAATTTCATAATAAATCCTTAATTTTACAAAAAGCAAAATCATACCATAAAGGTATTAAATTAACTATTTTAATTTATAATTAATTACACAATTATGAAAGGATTTTATGCAATTTTTTAATATATCTTGGCTTAAATTTGTTCTTTTAAGTGCTATTTATATAACTAGTATCAATTTAAAATTATTTTCTTATATTCATGAAAATTTACACCCTGCTAGCAATGATATTTCCATTGTTTTATATATCATCATATATTTTGCATTGTTAGTTGGGATTTTTGCTCTTTTATTTTTGCCCTATATTAGTAAATTTTTAATGATTTTTTTCATTGGAGTAAGCTCTATTAGTAGTTATTTTATGATAAATTATGGCGTTATAATAGATCATGACATGATAAGAAATGCCGTACAAACTGATCAAAAAGAAGTATCTGATTTGCTTCATTTTAACATCTTTATTTATGTATTTTTTACCTTTTTGCTTCCAACATTTTTAATTATAAAAACTAAAATAAATTATTATAGCTTTAAAAAACATCTAATTGTCAAATTTAGCACTTTAGTTATTGCTTTAGTTATTGCTTTTGGATTACTTGGAATTTTTTCAAAGAGTATTGTGCCTTTTTTAAGAACCTATAACGAAGTAAGAGTTTATAACACTCCTTTTTATCAAATTTATTCAGCAATTAAATACATAAAATTAGAAATCATTCCTAAAAAAGAACTTCAAAAGATAGCATTAGATGCGACATTAGAAAAAGATTTAAACAAAACGATGATTTTGGTAATTGGAGAAACCGCTAGAGCAAATAATTATTCCTTAGGTGGATACACCAAAAATGATACAAATTTTTATACTAAAAACGAACCAAATTTAGTATATTTTAGCCAAGTAAGTTCATGTGGAACTGCTACTGCTAAAAGCTTACCTTGTATATTTTCAAGGCACAAAAGAGCTTCATTTGACAATAGCCTGTATGAAGAAAATGCTCTAGATGTTTTACAAAGAGTTGGGGTGCAAAGCATTTGGCTTGGTAATAATTCTGGGGGTTGCAAAGGAAATTGTGATCGTATTTCAAACAAACTTATATCAAAAGATTATGATGAAAGTTTGCTTGAACTTGTTAAAGAGGCTTTGCAAGATACATCCTCAAGTAAAATCATAGTTGTTCATTTGCAAGGCTCTCATGGACCAGCATATTTTAAACGCTATCCTGATAAATTTAAAAAATTTACTCCAACTTGTGATACAAATGAATTACAAACTTGCTCTCAAGAAGAACTAGCCAATACTTATGATAATACCTTGCTTTATACAGACTTTATCATTAAAAGTCTTATAGATTTACTCAAACAAAGTCCTTTACAAAATGCTTCATTGCTATATGTATCAGATCATGGAGAAAGCTTAGGAGAAAATGGAATTTATCTTCATGGTATGCCATATTTTATAGCACCAAAAGAACAAACTCATATTCCTATGATATTTTGGAGTAAAGACGAAAATTTAAGTGCGAAATTAAAAACACAAAAAGATTTCGTACTTTCTCAAGATAACATTTTTTCAAGTTTGCTTGGATATTTTAATGTCCAAACCAAAGAATATGAAGCAAACTATGACTTATTTAGCAAAAGTTTAAAGGAAAATCCTCAATGAAGCCAAAATACAGCTTATTTAAAAATGCTTCGTATGCATTAAGCGGGATTAAATTTTTACTAAAAGATGAAATGGCTTTTAAAATTGAAAGTATTATCATTTCACCACTTATTATCACAAGCTTTTTTTTACCCATAAGCTTTATAGAACATTTTGTATTGATTTTTGTTTTGATTTTAATCTTGATAGTAGAAGCTTTAAATTCTGCTATAGAAGCTTGTGTAGATCTTTGCACCAATGATTTTCACATCTTAGCTAAAAAGGCTAAAGATTGTGCTAGTGCTGGGGTGTTTTTTAGTGTAGTATTAGCTATAATTACTTGGTGTTTTGTTTTAGCAAAATGGTGGTTTTATGGATGAACGAGTAAAAAAAATATGTGAAAAAATTCATGGTAAAAAACGCTTTGAAATCATAGAATTTTTAGCCATAAATGCTGATGAAAATGGTTTTGTTTTTATCAGCATAGAAGAACTTTGCAAAAGATTAAACACAAGCAAACCAACTATAATCAATACTTTTAAATTTTTAGAAGAAAAATCTTTACTAGAAAAATTAAAAAATGGTTTATATAAACTCAAATAAAGGAGATATTATGACACTTAAAAATCCACTTGATATGCATTTACACTTAAGAGATGAAGAAGTTTTAAATTTAGTAGCTCCATTTAGCGCAAAAGACTTTAAAGCTGGTGTTATAATGCCAAATTTAATAACTCCTTTAACTGATTTAGAAAATTTAAAAGCATATAAACAAAGAATTATAAAAGCTATTAAAAATGAAGATTTTATACCACTTATGACTTTATTTTTTCAAAATTATGATGATAAATTTTTAGAACAAACTAAAGATGAAATTTTTGCTATAAAACTTTATCCTGCTGGTATTACTACAAATTCAGATAATGGAATTTCAAGCTTTGATATAGAAAAGCTAAAACCTACTTTAAACGCAATGAGTGAGCTAAATATACCATTATTAGTTCATGGTGAAACAAATGATTTTGTAATGGATAGAGAAGCAAATTTTGCCAAAATTTATGAAAAATTAGCCACAAATTTTCCTAAATTAAAAATAGTCATGGAACATATTACAACAAAAACTTTATGCGATTTATTAAAAGATTATGAAAATTTATATGCAACCATAACTTTACATCATTTAATCATAACTTTAGATGATGTTATAGGTGGTAAAATGGATCCACATTTATTTTGCAAACCTATAGCAAAACGATATGAAGACAAAGACGCACTTTGCGAGCTTGCTTTTAGCGGATATGAAAAAGTAATGTTTGGAAGCGATAGCGCACCACACCCTATACACACTAAAGAATGCTGTGGTTGTGCAGCTGGAGTATTTAGTGCTCCTGTTATACTGCCTGTTTTGGCTGAGCTTTTTGAAAAAAATTCAAATGAAGAAAATTTACAAAAATTCATAAGTGGCAATGCTTGCAAAATTCATAATCTCAAATTTGAAAAAGAAAAAACCATCACCTTAGAAAAAAATACATGGCAAGTTCCACAAAAATACGGCGATGTAGTGCCTTTTATGGCTGATAAATTTTTAGAATTTAAAACAAAACTATAAAAATTAGCACATTATAAGTTTTATTTTTGATTCTATAATTTCTTCAACATCATCTTTTATAAAAGACTCTAAATCTTGTTTAGTTGCATTAATGCCATTCATACTTAGATGCCATAAAACATTTTCTATAGCACTTTCTTTGCCTCTTTTTGCAACCCTAGTTTCGCTAAAAATTTCAATCTCATAAGGTATATTTTGAGTGTCTAAAAAGCTTTGAAAATCTTTTTTGTAAAAACCTTTAAATTCTGTTTTAAAATGCTCAAATATAGGATCTAAAAGAGTGCTTTTGCGTTTATCTGCCCAACCCAAATAAACTCTTTTTGGTGCTAAATTTAAAAAAGCTTTAAAATCTTCTTCATTTTTTAAGGCTGGAGACATACTCAAAAATGCTAAATCAAATTTCAAAGTATTATTTTTATAAAAATTTTCAAAATCTAAATTTATAGTTTTGATATTATTTATATCATTTTTAAGCGCATCTTCTTTTAAAATTTCAAGCATAGCACTAGCATTATCAACACCTAAAACTTCTTTAGCCTTTTTTGCCAAATGCAAAGTCCAAACACCACTCCCACAGCCAATATCTACTATATTTTTACCATCTAAAGAGCCTATTTTTTCAAAAGTTGCTTTTTGAATTTCATTTAACTCTAAAGAAAATCTTGTGTAAGTTTTTGCTTTTTTATCCCATAAATTCATTATTCATTCTCACATTTTTGACAAATTCCTTTGATCACAACACTTTTTATAGTCCCTTTAACTTTAGGCATTTTTACATCGCTAATCTCATGACACACATCGCATATAAAATGCGCTTTAGCATGATCTGCTAATTCATAAAAACTTTTGCGATCAAGTTGGCTTTTATTGACGATACCTTTTTTTTCAAAAAGCTCCATATTTCTATAAAAGCTAGTTTTATTTGCTTTGAGATTAAATTGATCATAACTTAATGGAGTTTTAGCAAGAGATAAAATTTGCAAAATTTCCACTCGTAAAGTTGTCATAGCAATATCATGTTTTTTTAGCAAATCAATAGCTTCCATAATTTTACCTTAGAAAATAAATGTATTTTACCACAAAAAAAGTTTTATAAATGCAACTTGATTTTTAAGTTGCAACTAAGTTGCATTATATATAATTACGCAAATTTTAAATGATACAGGAGTGGATAATGTTAAAAATATTATTATTGTTATTATCATGCGTATTTGCTTTTTCAAAGCCTATTGTGAGTGTTAGCATACCACCTCAAGCATTTTTTGTAGAAAAGATTGCTAAAGATAGTGTAGAAATTAATATTTTGATTTCACCTAATTCTAATGAGCATAATGTAGAATTTAAACCTGCAGTCATTAAAAATCTTGAAAAAAGCAAAATTTATTTTCTTGCTAATTTAGAACTTGAAAAAATCCTAGAAAGCAAATTTAAAAATACACTTAAAAATGTCAAAATTGTTAATATTAATGATGGTATATCATTATTAGAAAATGATGAACATGACCACGATGAACACGAGCATGATAAAAATGATCCTCACACTTGGCTAGATCCTATTTTAGTAAAAACACAAGCACAAAATATCTATAAAGCCCTAAGCCAAACTTTTCCGCAAAATAAAGACTTTTATGCAAAAAATTTAGATGATTTTCTTAAAGAATTAGATGATTTAAATTCAGTAATCAAAACAAACTTACAAGATATCAAACACCGAGAATTTATAGTCTATCATCCTAGCTGGAATTATCTTGCAAAAAGATACAACCTCATCCAAATTCCTGTAGAAATTGACAGAAAAGAGCCAAAAATTCAAGATTTGCAAAAACTAATAAAAATAGCCAAAGAAAAAAACATAAAGGTTATTTTTGTTCAGCCTGGTTTTAGTGAAAATTCGGCTAAGGTATTATCTAAAGAATTAAACGCAAAAATTGTTTTTATCGATCATTTAGCTAAAGATTGGGATAAAGAACTTTTAAAAACCATACAAGCATTAAAAATGGCTTTAGAATGAAAATCATTTTAATACTAGCTTTTATATGCTTTCAAAAAGTATTAAGCTGTGCTTTATGCGCAGCTTATACTCCAACGGCAAATGTAAAATTAGACTTTAACGCAAGTGATAATAACATCAATCAAATTCATGTAACTTGGGAATTTTCGCAAGATTTTGTAAAAATACTGCTTCAAAACTATGATATAAATTATAATGATACTTTAGACAAAGACGAACTTAGTGATATTAAATATACTCTTTTAGATTATATAGAGCCAAGACAATTTTTAATGCAATTTCAATTTTATAATTTAGATGAAAAAATTTACATAGAAAAATTTTCAAACGCTAAATTAATTTCAGATAAAACAAAACTATTTTTTACTTTTGAAGTAAAACTTAACATCCCTATAAAAGAAAATAACACATTTAGCATAAGATTTGAAGATAAGGAAGGATTTTTTAATTTTAAATTTATACCGCAAGATTTTATCACTTTAAATTCAAGCTATTATCTAAGTGCAAATCCCAATTTAAATCTCATATTTTTACAAGTACAAAAAGGCAAAGCACCAAATACAACCTTTGCAAAAATTCAAACCAAGCAAAGTCCAAATTTTATAGATGATCTTTTAAATAAATTACAAATTTTTAACGAAAATATTTTATTGTATATCAAACAACTTCTTCAGCAAGAATTTAATATACAAACATTTTTAATATTATTAATCATATCTTTTGGATATGGCGTTTTTCATGCTAGCGCACCAGGTCATTCTAAAATGCTTACAAGCTCGTATTTTTTAACACACAAAAGCTCATTTTCAAAAATATTTTATTTTGTATTAAAAATAGGCATAGTGCATATAATGAGCGCATTTTTGCTTGTAAGCATTGGCATAATTATGCTTGAGAAATTACTCAAAGATGTCAATATGGCTGGATTTATCTTGACCAAATTTACAAGTTTGCTTATAGTTTTTATAGCTCTTTTTATGTTAAGTAAAAAAATACTCCATAAAAACTCTTGCTCTTGCTCTTGTCACTCACATAAAACAAGTGAATGGGTAGTCATACTAGGAGCTTCTTTGGTGCCTTGCCCTGGGGTTGTATTGCTTTTTATCTTTGCGTATAAATTTAACTTTTTATATGCTTTAAGTTCTGCTATATTTGTGACTTTAGGAATGTGTTTTGTGTTGTTTTTATTTGCTATAGGAGCTAACAAACTCCATCAAAATATAAAAACTACAAAAATAAGAACTTTACTAGAGTATCTAGCTTTGATATTTATGATATTATTTGGATTATTTTTATTTATCAATACTAAAGAAGGTGTATTTTAGTGGAATTATTTCAAATATCTAATTTAAATTTTTCCTATAATGAAGAACTTGTGTTAAAAAATATCAATCTAAGCTATGATAATAATGATTTTTTATCTATAATAGGACCAAATGGTGGTGGAAAATCAACTCTTATAAAACTCATATTTGGACTTTTAAAGAGTAAAAATATAATTGAATTTAAAAATATAAATTTAAATCAAATAGGCTATGTCCCACAAAACACTCTAACTAATACCAATTTTCCAACTAGAGTCTTAGAAGTTGTACTTATGGGAAGGATAAATCATAAAACATTTGGTTTTTATACCAAAAAAGACAAAGAACTAGCCCTAGATGCTCTAAAAAAAGTATCTATGCAAGATTTTTGGGATAAAACTATCAGCTCTTTAAGTAGCGGTCAAAGACAAAGAGTACTCATAGCAAGAGCTTTAGTAGGAGAGTGTAAATTACTTATATTAGATGAGCCTACAGCAAGTGTAGATACTAAAAATGCTATACAAATTTTTGAGCTTTTAAAACAACTTCATCAAAATGGTATGGGCATTATATGCATTAGTCACGATATTAATATAACCTTAGCATATAGTGATAAAATCGCGTATTTAAACAAAGAAATTTTCATACACAAAAACATCAAAGATCCAAATAAAATCAACTATATAAAACACTTATACCAAAACCATTCTCATTTTTGCGATGTTGAAATGAGTTTAAATTCTTGCCTATGTAAGGAATATGATGCTTGAAATTTTAAATTTTAACTTTTTTCAAAATGCTTTATTTTCTTGCGTGCTAGTAAGCGTCGCTTGTGGTTGTATAGGAAGTTTGGTAATGGTAAATAGGCTTATGTCTATGGCTGGTGGCATTACACACGGGGCATTTGGTGGCATTGGAGTGGCATTTTACTTTTCTTTGCCTATTTTGCTTAGCACAAGTTTATTTACTTTGATTTTAGCCTTTATAGTGGCTTATTTAAGCAAACACTATCCAAACAGAAGCGATAGCATCATAGCTGTCATATGGGCATTTGGTATGGCTATAGGAATCATACTTATAGACTTAAGTCCAAAATACAATAACGACTTAATGGCATATTTATTTGGTAATATTTTAACCGTTTCTAATGAAGACATTTGGCTTATGCTTGGTGTAGATATCATTTTTATCATTATTTTATTATGCTTTTATAGACAATTTGAAATTATAAGCTTTGATAGCGAATTTGCTCAAACTAGAGGGATTAACACTAATTTATTTTATTATCTTTTGATTTTTATGATAAGCTTGTGTGTGGTTATTAGCATTAGACTTGTGGGGTTAATTTTAGCTATGGCTTTATTAAGCATACCAAGCTTTATAGCAGAAGGCATTAGTAAAAAACTTGGCTGGATGATGATTTATTCGAGTATTTTGAGTTTATTTTTTTGCTTAAGTGGTTTAATGGTGAGTTATTATTTTAACATTTCAAGTGGCGCTAGTATCATTATGATCTCATGTATTGCTTTTGCTGTATATTTAGGAATTAATGCTTTAAAAATTTTCTCTCGTTCTTAAATAAGTAGCAAATCTTGGAGTGCCATTTTTTGTAAAACCATTGTATTTATAAGTGATGATTGATCCTATAGCAGGAGGATTTATACGATCTTTATCTTTAAAACCTGAACCTATTTTAAAGCTTACTTTTTTACCTTTGATATCTGCTTCGCATAGCAAAGATCCCATTTTGCCTTCAAATTTACCCTTGCCTTCAAAATGCTTTTTTACAACACATTCTGCATCATCAAATGGTTTTAGCTTATAAGCATTATCTGATCTTTTCTTTTCATAAGGCATATTATTTTTTCTTATGATTACACCTTCTGCTTTTTGAGCTATAAGTTCTTGGTAAAATTGCTCTAAATGTTTTTTATCTTTTATGCGGATTTGAGGAATGATTTTTATAAATTTACTAGGATTTTTAGCCAAATACATCCTTAAAACATCAAGTCTAGCTTCTAAAGTACAAGAAGAAATTTTAAATTCTTCACAAGCATTTGGCACATCAAAGACATTATAGGTTACTTTATTCCAAAGGTTTTCATCAGGATTTTCTTGACGCACTAAAGATGAAATTTCTTCAAAAGCATTTCTTTGGATCCAAAGCTCACCATCGAGTTTAAAATTTGGAAAATTTTTTGTAAAAAATTCAGGAAGCTTTATGGTGTTTTTTGCCCTTGTTTGCATATTTTTTCCATCCCAAAGTCCTCTTATACCATCAAGCTTTTCACTCATTAAATAATGGCTTAAATTTTTATCTATAAAAAACTTTTCATCATAAACTTTAAAAAGCAAAATATCTTTTGCAAAAAGAGAATTTAAAGGGAATAGGCAAAGAAAAACAAGGCTTATAAAAAGCCTTGCTATAAGATTAAAGTGCTTTTTTAGCAGCATCTGCGATTTTAGCAAAAGCAGCTGCATCGTTCATCGCTAAATCAGCTAAAATTTTTCTATCAAGCTCAATGCCTGCTTTTTTAAGACCATTTATAAATCTTGAATAACTAATATCATTTAGTCTGCAAGCTGCATTGATACGCACTATCCAAAGACGACGAAAATCGCGTTTTTTGCGGCGTCTATCACGATACGCATAAACCAAACTTCTTTCTAATTGTTCTTTAGCTTTTCTAAAGTGTTTGCGGCGACCACTATAAAAACCACGCGCAAGTTTTAAAACTTTTTTATGTCTGCGGCGTCTTACAACACCTGTTTTTACTCTTGCCATATTTATCCTTTCACAAATTGGCGTTCGTTAAACGAATCTTGCCCTTTTTACAAGGGGAGTTTGAATGACTTTTTGTCAAAAACTAAAATTTAAGTAAGCTTAAATTCCTAACATTTTTTCAACCGCTTTAACATTGGTTGAATGGACATACTTAGCAGTGCGAAGATCACGCATTCTCTTAGCAGGTTTTTTAGTCAAAATGTGGCTTCTAAAAGCTGAGCCTCTTTTGATTTTATTTTTACCTACTTTGAAGCGTTTAACAGCACTTTTAACGCTTTTCATTTTTGGCATGTGTATCCTTTGGATAAATTTTTTCATAAAAGAAAGCTATGATTTTACTATAACTATGCTTTAGGAAAATTAAATTTATTAATACTTCTTTAGCACATAAAGTTGTTCTTGTATATGTATAGAGCGTTTAGAAAGATTTCTACTGGCTCTAAATGCATTGTATTTTTGCTCTAAAATTTCACATTTTCCAAGACTTTGCAAACGCTTTAAAAAACTATCTTTTTTTACAAAACCTTCGCAATTATAAGAAAGTAAAACAATCTTGGCTTTTAAATCATTTATCAGATCAAACAAAGCATCTTCAGCTTTATTTTGCTTGTTAAAAGCACTTCGGTTCCAGTCTTTTGGAATGCCAGAAATTTTAGAAATACCTTTTGGTTTTTTATAATTAGCGATCAAATTTAACATAAAATAATTTGATCCATAAGGATGCTGATTATAAGGAGGATCTAAATATGCTACATCAAAACCATCAAGCTCTTTGGCTAAAACATTTGCATCTTTTTGAAATACTTTAAAATCACAAGCATAATTTGAAAAAATAGGCATTTTTAAAGCAATATCACCTTTAATACGAGTTAGTGCATTTTCCCCTATTCCGCCAAATTTTCCCACGCCATTTTTGTCTTTATAAAAACCTTTAAAAACTCCACTAGTATTTGCATGGACACTAGCTTCATAAATAAGTGGTGCAATGAAGTATTTTTGCATATCACAAGGTAATTTTGAAATATTTTGCCTCATGGTATCTAAATACATCGCATTTTTAAGTGTATAAAATGCTCTTTCTTCTTTTTTAATACTCTCATCATCATTAGGAGCATAGAGCTTGCTGATAAAGCCTTTTTTAAGTGTTAGATTGGAAGTTAAAATTTCATAATATTTTTGTAGTTCTTGTAAAAAATCTGTATTTTGATTGGTCAAATAGCACTCATTAATGATTTTAGAATAATCTTCCAAATCATTTGCTATGATAAAGCTTGCACAAGGCTTCACAAAACGCGAAACTATACCTGAGCCACTAAACACATCACAAAAGCTAAATTTGTCTTTTTTTAGCTCATTTTGTGCAAATTTAAAGCCTTGGTTTAAAAATTCGAGTAAAGATCTTTTATTTCCAAGATAAGTTATGATTTGTTCTTTTAAAAAAGCAGGATTTTCGATTATACAACTCATCAAAAAATATAATACCTTAATGATGTTTCAGCTATTTCTTTCATAATCTCAAACATTTCTTCAACTTTCCACTTTTCTTCTCTAAAATACATACTAACTGGTGAAAAGTAATTATGATCACTGTTTCCATCTGATTTGAAAATATATGTTTTATTCAAATAATAAAATTCATTAAGAACATTAAGTTTTGCCAAAACACTTTTTTGGTCTGAAGCAAAATCGCAACCCCAACCAAAACACACAAAAGGTGTTATTTTTTCATGATTTAACATAGCTTTAATACCTGTTAAATTTTTACCCAACCTTTCTATTGCATTTCCTGTGGCCTGTTTATTTTTACCTTCTTGCAATCTAACATCATTTGTTCCTTGTCGCTTTGCCTCAGCTATTAATAATATTTTTTTTAATCCAGAAAAACTATTCAAAAATAAAACACCGCCATCTGGTTTTATGGAATGATGTATATATGCTGTATCAAATTGGGCCCTAATTTTTGTATTTTTTATACTATCAATCATAAATGATATATCAATCTTTTTCTCTATAGTGAGATAATACTTTTCTTTGGTAAAATTTTCAATATTACCAAATCTATTTTCCAAATATATCTTAGTTTTTTCCATAGCCTCGTTGATATTTAAATCATCATTTTTAGAAACAACATTTTTTGGTTTATGTTGTTCTAAACTATTTCTCAAAGCTTCTCTTGGCATAATTTACTTTTTCTTTTTAGGAGTTACTAACATATTTACATAACGACCTTCGAGTAAAGGTTCTTTGTCTCTATCTGCTATCTCTTCTACCATTTGCCAAATTTTTTCAAGCAAAGCTATGGCTGCTTCTGGAGTACCCATCTCACGACCTTTTAGAAAAACTCTAAATTTAACATGCTTACCTTGTTCTAAAAATTCGCTAGCGTGTTTTACTTTATAATTTATATCATTTTGAGCAATTTTTACAGAAAGTTTAATTTCTTTTACATCAATAACTTTTTGTTTTTTCTTAGCTTCTTTTTGTTTTTTCTCTTGCTGATAGCGAAATTTTCCATAGTCCATTATTTTGCATACTGGTGGTTTTGCATCAGGAGCTATCATCACCAAATCAAGTCCTAGTCTATTTGCTATATCTAAAGCTTCATCTGAACTAATAATGCCATAAACTTTGCCATCATCACCTATACATCTAATCTCATCTGCTTCGATTTCATCATTTAGCAAAACTTCTTTTTCTTTACTCAAAAGCGTACCTCACTTAATTTCTCCTTTGTTAGGGTTATAAATTCATCTAAAGTCAATGTTTTTTGTTCTTTTGCTCTTCTATCTCTTAATGCAACACTTTCATTTGCTACTTCTTCATCACCTAATACAAGTATCATAGGAACATGTGCTTTTTCAGCTAGGCGAATTTTTTTATTTAAACTTTCATTTTTAGCATAAATTTCACTATCAATACCAAGCTCTAAAAGCTGTGTGGCGATTTTTTTTGCATATTCATGATGATTTTGTGAAATTGGCACTATAGCCACTTGAGTTGGTGCGATAAAAAATGGCAACTCGCCACCGCAATGTTCTATTAAAATTCCTATAAATCTTTCAAAAGAACCTAAAATCGCACGATGGAGCATTACAGGTTGCTTTTTTTCATTATTTGCATCAGTATATTCAAGTTCAAAACGATTTGGTAGATTAAAATCTACTTGTATGGTTCCACATTGCCATTTTCTTTTTAGTGCATCTGTTATTTTTATATCTATTTTTGGACCATAAAAAGCTCCACCGCCTTCATCTATGCCATATTTTAAACCCTGCTCATTTAAAGCTTCTTTTAAAGCATTGGTAGCTATGTTCCAAATTTCATCATCACCAATTGCTTTGCTTGGTCTAGTAGAAATTTCCATTTCATAATCAAATTCAAAAGCTTTCATTAAGGTATCAACAAAACTTAAAATTTCTAAAACTTGTTCTTTGATTTGACTTGGCATACAAAAAATATGCGCATCATCTTGAGTGAATTCTCTAACCCTAAAAAGCCCATGCAAAACACCGCTTTTTTCATGTCTATGAACCACACCGTATTCAAAAAATTTCAAAGGTAAATCTCTATAAGATCTCACATCATTTTGATAAACTTTGATATGTCCCACACAATTCATAGGTTTTATGCCATATTCTTGCTCATCAATTTGAGTAAAATACATATTTTCTTTATAATTTGCATAATGTCCGCTTATTTTCCAAGCATCAGCTTTTAAAAGTTCTGGGCCTCTAACTGGCTCATACCCTCTTAATCTATGTGCTTTGTATAATAAATGCTCTAATTTACTTCTTAATTTCGCACCATTGCTAAGCCATATAGGAAGACCGCCTCCTATTTCATCATCAAAAGCAAAAAGTTTCATTTCATTGCCAAGCTTTCTATGATCTCTTTTTTTTGCTTCTTCTATGATTTTTAAATATTCATTTAAACTTTCTTTATCAGCAAATGCCACGCCATAAATTCTAGTAAGCATTTCTCTTTTTTCATCGCCACCTAAATATGCTCCAGCAACTCGTGTTAATTTAAAAAATCTCAAATATGTTGTATTAGGCACATGAGGACCTCTACATAAATCCTCAAAATCGCCTTGTTTATAAACACTTACCTTACCATCTGGAATTCTTAATAAAACTTCTTGTTTTAAATCATCATCTATAAATTTTTCTTTAACTTCTTGTTTTGAAAGTTCATACTTGGTTATATCTAGCTTTAATTGAGCTAGTTCTTTCATTTTCTTTTCTATCTTAGCTAGATCTTCTTCAGAAATTTTACTATTTACTCTAAAATCATAATAAAATCCATCTTCTATAACAGGACCAACAAAAAATTTAGCTTCTGGATATAAGCTTTTAATAGCTTGCGCCATCAAATGCGCACAAGAATGACGAATGACTTCTAAGCTATCTTTAGAATTATCAAAAAAAATCGGAGTTAAATTTGCATTATCTTTACAGCTTTGAGTATCTATCAAAGCACCATTATCTATATATGCGATAATATCTTTTGTCATTTTTACCCTTATCACTCACCTACTTTGTGAGCTTCATTTAAAATTTTAAAGACAATTTTAGCTATGAAAACTTAATATTGTTTTAAATTAAGAATATTTTATGTTTTTAAATACTAGTTTTACTTGTATCTAAAATTCCATTTGCAAAAAGCCATAAAAAGATTAAACCTAAAATTATCCTATAAGTTCCAAATGGTATAAAATTTATCTTACTAATAAGCTTTAAAAAAATTTTAATCACTATAAATGCTGTTATAAATGCTGTTATAAAACCTATTGATAAAGGTATGAAATTATTCATATTGCTTAAAATTTCTGGCTCTTTATAAATACTATAAGAAGTTGCAGCTATCATAGTAGGAATCGCAAGTAAAAATGAAAATTCAGAAGCAATTTTGCGATCAAGTCCTAACAATAACCCCCCAATAATACTAGCACCACTTCTTGAAGTCCCTGGTATGATAGCTAAAGCTTGAGTTAAGCCTATTAAAAAAGCTTGCTTATAGCTCACCTCATCTAAAGAATGTATAGCATAATCTTTTTTTCTATGTTTAAGCTCTATAATGATAAATATAATACCCCCTATAATAAGCATAGTAGCTACCGTATAGCCATTAAATAATTCTTTTAAAAATTTATACATTATAAAGCCCACACCACCTGCTGGTAAAAAACCCACAAATAATTTAAGCCATATGTCTATTTTTTGAACCAGTCTATCTTTAAATATAAAAATCACAGCTAGGATGGATCCAAGCTGGATTATAATGAAAAAACTACGCCAAAAATCATTAATTTGCAAACGCAAAAGTTCTGCTCCTAAGATCATATGACCTGTAGAAGAAACAGGTAAAAATTCAGTCAAACCTTCTATGATTCCTAGGATTAAAGCATAATAATATTCTATATTCATTTTTTAAGCACTCTTTTTATAAAAATAAATATAATCATTGCAAAAACAATTAAACCAATGCTTTCACTATTTTGAAAAGAACTTGTTATCGCAAGTGGATTTTCAATACCATATTTACTCACAGAAAATACCGTTAAACCAGCTATAAGCACACCAAAAATACTTTCTCCTACTATCAATCCTGAAGCAAACAAAATGCCTTTTTGCTCATGTTCTTGCATGAATTCTTTTTTGTGCGCGTTGTTGTGATATTTGTTCTCAAGACGCTTTTTGGTTAAATATGCTATCAAGCCACCTATAAACAAAGGCGTACTTACAACAGGGGGTAAATAAATACCTATACCAACAGCCAAAGGAGGTAAAGACATATTTTTCTTTCTTAATAAACGATCTATGATAATAACACCAATTCCTACAAAAGCTCCTATAATAATATAATTCCAATCTATATTGGCATTGAAAATACCTTGAGCTATGGTATTCATTAAATTTGCTTGTGGTGCTGCTAAAGCATTTGCTGCATCCATATCCTCTCTTGGCATAGCACCTACAAAACCATAAGCTTGATAAAGCAAATTTAAAACAGGAGCTATAGCTAAGGCTCCAAAAAAACATCCTATAATCAAAGAAACTTGTTGTTTCCAAGGAGTAGCTCCTACCAAATAACCTGTTTTTAAATCTTGTAGATTATCATTAGATATAGCTGCAATCGCTAAAATAACACTGGTGGTAAAAATAGCAAAAGCGATTGCAAATTTAGCCATTAAAGGATCGCTAAATAAATTTATTTTATATCCTATTAATAATATAATCAAAGAAGAAACCATGATGGCTATAATGCCTATACCTGATATAGGAGATGAAGAAGATCCAACCAATCCTGCCATATAACCACAAGCTGATGCGACAAAAAATCCTATAAAAACAGCCAACAAAGTCCCCAAAAACGCAAAAAGTACTTGATGAGAGCTAGACAAATTTGAATCAGCCACAAAAGCATAAAAAGATACAAACAAACCAAAAACCATTAATGCAAATAAAATCAACATCACCTTTAAAGATAAATCTGTATCTTTAGAATCTTTATAAGTATTAAAAGATGTTGTTTTGAGTAAATTTTTCATTCCTTCATATACAGGTTTTGCAAGTTCAAGTAAAGTCCATAAAGCTGCTATAGCTATAGCACCTGTACCTATAAGACGCACTTTTTGTGCCCAAATTTGATTAGCTATATCTAAAGCGCTTAAGCTTATATCAAAACTTTCTTTAACAGAAAAATAAGGGACAAATACCGCCCAAGCTAAAATCATCCCTGCAAGCAAAGCTACTCCACCAGCTATTCCTACTAAATACCCAGCCCCTAATAAAGCTACAGAATATCCCATAGATAAGCCAAAAGCCATTTTTTGCCACATAAAAGCAAAACTACTCCCACCTGCAATTAATTTAAATCCACTTGAAAATAAACTCACTATCGATGCTAAAATAGCCCCTAAGCCTATTTCTTTTAAACCAATTTTTCCTTTTTTATCAGCTTGATCTTTATTAGCAACCTTTAAAATTTCAGCCGCAGCGCGTCCTTCAGGATATGCTAATTTACTTTCAACAACCATAGTTTTTCTCAAAGGTATGGTAAAAAGCACCCCTAAACCACCACCGCAAAGACAAAGCATAAAAGTCAGCCATAAAGGAAATTCAAACCAATATCCACACATAAAAAGACCTGGAATAACAAAAATCACCGCTGAAAGCGTTCCTGCGGCAGAAACTTGAGTTTGAACCATATTGTTTTCTAAAATGTTTGAATCTTTAAAGAATTTTAAAACTGCCATTGCAATCACAACAGCAGGAATCGAAGTTGAAAAAGTAAGACCTACCTTAAGCCCCAAATAAACATTTGAGGCTGTAAAAATAACCGTTAAAATACTTCCTAAAATTATACCTCTAAGCGTAAACTCTGGTAATGAATTTTTCCTATACATATTTGCTTCTCCATTTTCACTGACAACCTTCACATTCTATAGAACGATCAGCCACATTAACCTTTTCACTATCTGGACTTTCACTTCTTAAATAATAAGTTGATTTTATACCAAGCTCCCATGCGAGTTGATAAATTTCATTTAAATATCCACCGCTTGCCTTATCTAAAGATACAAAGATATTTAAAGATTGACCTTGATCTATCCATTTACCGCGTATAGCAGCAGCTTTAACTAAAATCTTTTGATCTAATTCATAAGCAGGGGTATAATACTGCCAAGTATCAAGATTTAAATTTGGAACCACAGTAGGGATCATACCACTTAAATTTTGCTCAAACCATTTTCTTTTATACACAGGCTCTATAGTTTGAGTAGTTCCAACCAAAATCGATATAGAAGAAGTTGGTGCTATAGCCATCAAATAACCATTTCTAATACCATCTCTTTTTAGTTTTTCTCTTAATTTTTCCCAATCACACTCGCTTTGAGAAAACAATCCATCACTAATTGTAAGTTTTTTAGCATTTTCATTAGCCACATCTATAGGAACTATACCCTTGCTCCAATTAGAACCTTCAAAATCAGGATATTTTCCTTTTTCTAAAGCCAAATTAGAACTAGCCAAAATGGCTTCATAGCTAATCATTTCCATAATGCGATCTATTCTTTCAAAATGCTCACTAGAACCCCAATGAATTTGCTCTTGTGCTAGCATTTGTGCTTCACCCATTACACCAAGCCCTATAGCACGAGATTTCAAGTTGGTATTTTTTACTTTTAAATGAGGATAAAAATTTAAATCAATCACATTATCAAGCATTCTAATAGCTGTTGGAACAACTCTTTGGATATCTTCTTTTGTATTAATTTTGCTTAAATTTATACTAGCTAGATTACAAACTGCGGTTTTACCTTCGTTTTTAAATTTTTCTACTATATAAACTTTTTTACCATTAATGCTATCTAAGGTAGAAATTTTCTTAGCAAATTTTTTATAACCGCCATCGATGATTATTTCATCTTCTTCATTAAAATTTTCAAAACTACCATCTTCATAAGTAACTTTTATTTGATAGTAATTTGGCTCTGTATTTTGAAAAATTTCTGTACATAAATTTGAACTTCTTATGATCCCACTATGAGCATTTGGATTTGTTTTATTTGCACTATCTTTAAAACACAAAAATGGCAAACCGCTTTCAAAATAACTAAGCAGTATTTTTTTCCAAAGCTCTTTAGCATCAATTATTTCTTTAGCTATGCTTTCATCTTTTTCGTATTCTTCATACTTTCGCTCAAAAGCCTCACCATATAAATCACATAAATCTTGCGTATCAGCTGGATCAAATAAAGTCCATTTTCCATTTTCTTTTACACGCTTCATAAATAAATCATTCACCCATAAAGCCGGAAAAAGTTCATGAGCTCTTCTTCTTTCTTCACCTGAATTTTTACGCAAATCTAAAAAGTCATTTATATCCATATGCCAAGGCTCTATATAAACTGCAATCGCACCTTTTCTAGTACCAAGTTGATCTACTGCTACTGCTATATCATTAGTAATTTTTAAAAATGGTATTATCCCACCAGCTGCATTTTTATGCCCATCTATACTTCCGCCCATAGCACGAACTTTGGACCAATCCCAGCCTATACCACCGCCAAATTTAGACAAAAGTGCCATTTCTTGATAAGAATCAAAAATTCCCTCTATGTTATCAGGAGTACTTCCTATATAACAAGAGCTTAATTGGTGTCTTGTGGTTCTAGCATTAGACAGAGTTGGAGTTGCACACATCACTTCAAATTTAGAGATTAAATCATAAAATTTCTTAGCCCAAGTTTGAGAATCTAACTCATTTTGCGCTAAAAACATAGCAATAGCCATAAACATATGCTGTGGAAGCTCTATGGGATTACCTTTAGAATCTTTAATTAAATATCTATCATATAAAGTTTTAATCCCAAGATAAGTAAATTGCAAATCTCTGTTTGGATCTATATAGGCATTTAAATCATCTAAATCATACTTTTCTTTTAGACCAAGTAAAATTCTACCTTCTTTCTCACCTTTTTCAAAGTATTCTCTTAAATGCTTATACCCACTATACCCACTGACTTTTTTATAAAGATCGTATAAAAACAATCTTGCAGCAACAAAAGTCCAATTAGGCCTATCTATATCTATTTTATCCACAGCTGTTTTTATAAGAGTTTGTTGGATTTCTTCAGTGCTTATACCATCGCGAAATTGAATTTTTGCATCAACTTCAAGCTCACTTTGACTAACATTATCCAAATTTGCTACCGCATCAGTGGTATATTTTTTAATCTTTGACACATCTAATTCTTCTGTGCGTCCATTTCTTTTTAATACCTTCATGTTTCCAACCCCTCTTATTGAAATGTTCTATTAAAAATTTTATCCACATTTTTTGTGTAATAATCATAATTAAAGCATTCTCTTATATCTGCTTCGTTTAAAGATTTTTTAAGATCCTCATCGTTTAATAGCGCTATCAAAAACAAACTCTCGCCTTTTTCGTTTAAAGCTGACTTACCATTTTGCAAATCTTGCCAAACTTTCATTGCGTTTTTTTGAACTATTTTATAAGCATCTTCCCTGCTAATACCCTTTAATGGTAACTCAAGCAATACTCTTTGAGAAAATACAAGGCCCCCTGTTAAATTTAAATTTTTCATCATATTTTCTGGATATACAAGTAATTTTTCTATCACTCCGCAAAGTCTTGATAACATAAAATCAGTAGTTACAAAAGCGTCTGGCAAGATAAATCTTTCAACACTAGAATGAGATATATCTCTTTCATGCCATAAAGCTACATTTTCCAAAGCTGGAGTTACATAAGATCTTATAATCCTACAAAGTCCTGTTATATTTTCACTTAAAACTGGATTTCTCTTATGCGGCATAGCAGAGCTTCCTTTTTGTCCGCTTGAAAAATATTCTTCGGCTTCATAAACTTCAGTCCTTTGAAAATGGCGAATCGCTACAGCAATTTGTTCACAACTTGAAGCTAATATGGCTAATGCTGAAATCACTTGGGCATATCTGTCTCTTTGTATGATTTGATTAGAAACTAAAGCGGGTTTAAGACCTAAATTTTTGCAAACTTCTTCTTCAAATTCAAGCGGCGCGTGAGCAAAATTTCCCATAGCCCCGCTAATTTTACCATGGCTGATAACTTCTTTAGCGTGGATGATTAAATCCTTAGCATGTATCAAAGAATCATACCAAATAGCCATTACCAAACCAAAAGTTATAGGCTCTCCATGAATTCCATGGCTTCTTCCAACCATAAGAGTATTTTTATGCTCATAAGCTCTAGTTTTAATAACTTTTAAAAGCTCATCCAAATCTTGTAGTATTAATTCTAAACTTTCTTTAATCTGCAAAGCCACAGCTGTATCGATACAATCTGAACTTGTCATCGCATAATGCACAAAACGACTTTCATCCCCTAAATTTTCACTGATATTAGTTAAAAAAGCTATAACATCGTGCTTGGTGGTTTTTTCTATCTCGTTAATTCTTGCTATGTCAAATTTTGCGTTTTTTAGGATTTTTTCACAATCTTCATCATTAATAAGCCCAAGTTTATTCCAAGCTTTTACTGCGGCTAATTCTACTTTTAACCAAGCATCGTATTTTGCTTGAATATCCCATTTTTTAGCCATAGCTTCCCTGCTATATCTTTCGACCATTTTAAGACCTTTTTTTGTATAATATAAATAAATACTTTTTTATAAAAAAGTATTTATTTTATCTAACTTTATTTTACACTAGGATTAAAATTGCCTTATATAAAAATTAAACTTTCAAATAATGGAAAAAAAGCTTTTAGAGTGCTTATGGATGAACTAAAAATTTCTATAAATGAAGCTCAAAAAATCATAGATAAAAAAAGACTTTTTTGCAATGGAAATTTAGTAGAAGAAAAAAATAAAATTTTAGATGGATTAATAGAATTGATAACATATGAAAACAACCCCAAAGGCATAGATATAGTATATGAAAATGATGATTTTGCAGTAGTTGAAAAACCAAGCGGAGTTTTAACCCACCCAAATGGAAGAAATTGCACATATAGCCTTTGTGATGAAATTTGGCACTTATGGGGAGAAAAAGCTTGTGTGACTCATAGACTAGATAAAGAAACTAGCGGACTTATACTCATAGCAAAAAATAAAAAATCTCAAATAGAATTTAAAACTATGTTTGAAAAAAGACTTATAGAAAAAAACTATATAGCTTTAGTGAATGGTAAAACACAACCATTTTTTACAGTAAATGAAAGTATGAGTTTAGAAAAAAACTATAACAACATCAAAACTAGAATGTGTATAGACATAAATGGGAAAAATGCTATTACGCATTTTGAAACATTAGAATATATAGAACACTTAAATGCTAGTTTAATTTTAGCAAAACCTTTAACAGGAAGACAACATCAAATTCGCCTTCATTTGTTTCATGTGAAACATAAAATTTTTGGAGAACCTTTATATGGCTTAGAAAAAAAAGATATAGAAAAAATCTTGGATAATAAACTAAATGAAAAAGAAAGGGCGAAAATAACAGGGGCTAAGAGATTGCTTTTGCATTCTCATAGCTTGAAATTTAGTTATAATAATGAAAATTATTTCATAAAATCAAAAAAAGATATAAAAGAAGAATTTTTTTAAAAAACAGGAATTTTTAATGGCTAAACAAAAAAGTGATAACAATTTAATAAATATATACACAAAAACTAGAGATATTATGGGGCGGGGTATAAGCAAGCTTAATATAGGATATTATTGCTCAACCCAAATAGGAGATACAATATTAAGTCTTAAAATGCTTTATTCTATTAAGCATATTTATAATGCCAAAATTATTATTTTTATAGAAAATCACAATCTAAAAAATCTTTTAAACTTAAATTTTATTGATCAAATACAATTAATAAATAAAAACAATATAATACAAAAAATCAATAATCATAAATTAGATTACCTTATAAGCTATATTTCAACATATTCGACAATACAATTATTAGAATAAACAAATGCTAAAAAATTATAATAAAAGCAAAATTAAAAGCATATTATCTATGAAATGCAAAGTTGTATTTTAATATATTAAAAAGAATACACAACAATAAAAATATTGAAGATTTGATGCTATATTATGCAAGAAAAATACAACCAAAAATATTTGTAAAAAAATTAAAATTTATATTTTGATATTAGCATACAAACGACGCAAAGAAATAAAAATTTAATAAATAAATTTTTATATAACAAGAATTAATAATTTTATCATTATCAATCCATTTAGCATATATACTAAATTTAATTTAAATATATTTTTATATTTTGATCTGATTCAAAAAATATTAAATACTAAAAATATAAGTATAGTTATTCCAACTTATAATAGGATTTATAAATATTTTATAGAAAAAATTACAGAATTTGATTCAAAACTTTTGACAAAAATATTTATTTTTCAAAATAACAACGATATTTTAAATCTTGTAGAATTAATATCTAAATCAAAATGTGTAATCAGTCCTTCAACGGGAGTTATACATATAGCAAGCAATTTAAAAATTTCTAGCATAAAACTATATTCAAAAAAATAGTATGTATTGGTCAACATATAATAAAGATTATGTTTTTATTGATGCAATACATAATAAATTTTCACGCAATGATGCAGATAAAATCATATCTGATGTTATAAATAAATTGCAAAAATATATAAGCTAGAAAAACTTATATATTTTTTATTAATTTTAAGATATTCCAAAAATTAACGAACTACTAAAAGAAATATAGATATCACAAAAAAACATAAATTTGCATATTAATCTTTTTCTAATTTCAAAACTTTATCTGTTTGTATTGCTATTGGAATTTTTTTATTTGGCTTGCTAAAATCTCTACAATAATCACAAGATTTATAAAAATTTTGTGTATAAAATTCTAAAATTCTTTCTCTATCATCGTCTAAATTTATAAAATCTCCGTTAAATTCATCTAAACCTTTAAGTCTTGATAAAGAACTAGAAATAGGACATACAAAAATAGCTCCATTTGGTGCTAAAGATTTATTTTCTAATCCTTGCGAAGTCATTAAACTAACACAAGGCATTTGACAATTTAAATAATTTTTTATTATCTCTTCTTTGTTTCTATTGCGCTTGTAAATTCGTTCTGGATCGCTCCAAGTGGCATTTTCTCCACTAGAATCCATAGAATATGGAATTTTATGAAATTTTAATTTATTAATTATACTCTCTTGCTTTAATGGAATTTTTAAATTTGGAGATTTAGTATAATCAGATATTGTTATTTTTCTAGCTTTTTTTGATTTTTTTAATTTATCAATTAATTCATCTTTAAAATCTATGGTCGCATTTGTTACCAAATTAAAAGTTAAAATCTTTTTTTGACCATCTAAATATTCTATTAATTTTGGTAAATCTTTAAACATAAGCGGTTCTCCACCTATAATTCTAACTCTAGCTATGCTATCTACTTTAGATAATAAAAGCTCTAAAGAACTAACAAGTCCTTCTAAAGTACAAGTATACTGATTTGATGGAGAAAAATATTGCATTAAATTATTGCAAGATTCGCATCTTAAAGTACATTTTGTAGTTAAAACTAATTCTAAATATGGTATATCTATTTTGCCATTTCTCACTCTCTTTTCAAAATATTTTTTCAAAAAGAATTTTTTCATAAATTCAGCATAAGGAACTCTAAAAATTCTAACAAACCCTCTTTTTCCAGCTAAATAAGAATAATACCAAGATATATTTGCCTTGATATATCTTTTTTGAAATAATTCATTATTTATCAAATCTTGTTTATTTATCATCATTTTTTCCTTCATTTTTCAATACATAAATAATTCCACCAATACTCACTATAACAACTATAGCAATAAATATAATTTGTATAATATCCAAAAGTGTCATGATAACCTTTCTTTTAATTGTCCACAAGCTGCTGATATATCAAGTCCTTTGCTTTCTCTTATAGTACAAGTAACACCTTTTGCGCTTAAATAATCTTGAAATTTAACAGCGTTTTCAATGCTTGGTCTTTTATATTCACTACCTTCGTGTGGATTAAAAAGTATTAAATTTACCTTAGCTTTTATACCATTTAAAAGCTTTACCAATTCTTTTGCATGCTCTATTTTATCATTCAAACCATCTATTAAAAGATATTCAAATAAAACTCTTTTTCTTTGATCTATAGGAAAAGCTCTAACAGCATCCATAATACTAGCTATATTATATGCCTTATTTATAGGCATAAGCTTAGTTCTAAGCTCATCATTTACAGCATGTAGCGAAATAGCTAAAAGAACGCCTAAATTCATATTTCCAAGTTCGATTATTTGTTTTGCCAATCCACTAGTACTTATAGTTTGTCTTCTAGGGCTTATAGCTAATGCATCATTATCAGCTAAAATTTTTACAGCTTTTGATACATTTTTAAGATTATCAAGTGGCTCTCCCATACCCATATAGACTATATTTACTCTTCTTTCATAAGGGATATTATTGTGCTTTTTTATCCATAAAATTTGTCCTACTATCTCACCAGCACTTAAATTTCTTTTTAAACCACCTTTAGCTGTCAAACAAAAACTACAGCCACTCTTGCAACCCACTTGAGATGAAACACATATGGTATATCTAGCATGTTTAATTATTTTTCCATTCTCATCTATAAGCTCTTTTTTCATGGGAAGTAAAACTGATTCTATCTTCATACCATCTAAAAGTTCAAAAAGATATTTTATACTACCATCTTTACTTTCTTCACTTTTTATACATTTTAATGGAGAAAAATGATAAGTGTTATTCAATTCTTCTCTCAAATTTTTTGGCAAAGAAGACATTTGCAAAAAATCATTTGCATTTTTCTTGTAAATCCATTCGAAAATTTGTTTTACCCTAAAATTTGGTTTTATTATTTCGTATAATTCTTCCTTTGTATAATCTAAAATATTTATCAATCTAAACCTTTTATATTAATTTTTTATCAAATAAATAATCTTTTAATTTTTCTTTAGCAAATTTATGATTTTTTAAAAAATCTTCATGAGCAAATTCATTACAAAAATTTGTAGCACATAAATAACAAATTGCATCTATATTATGATTTTTTGCACAAGAAAGCACCGAATAAGCTTCCATATTTTCTATACTAAGCCCAAGTTGTGCGTATTTTTGAGCTATAATCTTATCTTTACATATATAGTTAGAAGAATTGATAATAGTTTCATGTGAAACATTTAATATGATTTTATTTTCTATAGGGGTATAAAATCCGTCAAAAAAATTAGAATATTCTATATTACTAGCACAAGAACTCTCATAAATATCCAAAATTTCTCCATCTTTATAAATTCCACAAGTTCCTATGAAAATGATTTGTCTAACACTTGTTTTGCTTAAAATTTTTCCTAAATTAAAAGCAGAATTTATAAGGCCTATTCCTATATTTTGTGCAAATTCAAATTCTTCATTACCGCCTGCACAAACTATCAACTTATCCAATTTAAACCTTTTGCAAAAAATAAGGTAAATTTTATCTAATTGGTGCTTAAAATAATGCTATAATTAATTAATTTTAGATAGAATATATCAATGATAAAAGCAAAAAAACATTTTGGACAAAATTTTTTATGCGATAAGAGCGTGATAATGAAAATCACTCAAGCCATACCCAAAGATACTACAAATATAGTTGAGATTGGGCCTGGCTTAGGTGATTTAACGCAAGAACTTTTGAAAATCCCACAAGTTCAACTAAGAGCTTATGAGATTGATAAAGATTTGATTCCTATTTTAAATAAAAAATTTCAAAATGAAATTCAAGGTGGAAATTTCGAGCTTATCCATCAAGACGCTAGTTTAGCTTTTGAAAATGGAAATTTAAGCAAGGAAGAGTATTTTTTAGTAGCAAATTTACCTTATTATATTGCTACAAATTTAATTTTACAAGCCTTAGAAGATAAAAAATGTCTAGGGCTTATCGTTATGGTGCAAAAAGAAGTCGCGCAAAAATTTTGTGCAAATTTTAAAGAAAGTAATTTTTCGGCATTAAGTATTCTTTGTGAATTGATTTGTAAAAGAAATTTATTATTTGAAATCAAACCAGAAAGTTTCAATCCGCCTCCAAAAGTTACTTCAGCTGTGATGAAGCTCGAAAAAATAGCGACTTATGAGCAAAAAATTGAAAATTTAGAAGATTTTAAAGCTTTTCTTAGAATTTGTTTTCAAAATCCAAGAAAGCAATTAATATCAAATTTTAAAGATAAAAAAGAAAAAATTTTAGAAATTTTCAATACATTAAAAATAGTGCCCACTTCAAGGGCTCATGAAATAAGCGTTGATCAATACCTTAAAATTTTTAAGTATTTAAAGGATAACTATGAACGAGGAAAACAAAACTTTAGAGCAAAATAAAGCTAAAAGATATAACAAATTCAAAAATAAAAAAAAGAAAAATTTTGAAAATACAGCAGAAGAAAATGCTAATAATATAGAAAATTCTACCAATTCTGATGATAAAAAGAAAAAAAAGAAAAATCGCAATTTGCCTTCGAAATTAAATGGTAATGAAGATTGGCAAATAGAACTTGCAAAAAGCATAGAAGCAAACAAACTTATGCATGAGTTAAGATTGCACCCTTTAAAACACAATAATCAAAGCGAGCATAAAATCAAAATTACTCCTCTTGGAGGACTTGGGGAAATAGGTGGAAATATAACCGTTTTTGAAACAAACAATGATGCGATTGTAGTTGATATAGGTATGAGTTTCCCAGATGGTACTATGCATGGAGTAGATATCATCATACCTGATTTTGATTATATAAGAAAAATCAAAAATAAAATTAGAGCCATCATCATCACTCATGCACATGAAGATCATATAGGCGCCGTGCCGTATTTTTTTAAAGAATTTCAATTTCCAATTTATGCTACCCCATTAGCTCTTGGAATGATTTCAAACAAATTTGAAGAGCATGGATTAAAAGCTGAACGCAAATGGTTTAGACCAGTAACAAAAAGACAAATTTATGAAATAGGTGATTTTGATATAGAATGGATACATATAACCCATTCTATCATTGATGCTTCAGCATTGGCCATAAAAACCAAAGCAGGAACTATAATACATACAGGAGATTTTAAAATAGACCAAACTCCAATCGATGGATATCCAAGCGATTTAAATCGTTTAGCTCAATATGGAGAAGAAGGAGTTTTGTGTCTTTTAAGCGATAGTACAAATTCATACAAAGAAGGCTACACAAAAAGCGAAAGTTCTGTAGGACCTACTTTTGATCAAATTTTTTCTAAGACTAAAGGCAGGGTGATAATGAGCACTTTTAGCTCAAATATACACAGAGTCTATCAAGCAATTAGCTATGGCTTAAAATATGGAAGAAAAGTATGTGTTATAGGTCGTTCTATGGAAAGAAATTTATATACAACTATGGAACTTGGATATATTAAGCTAGATAGAAAAATTTTCATTGATGCAGATGAGGTAAGCAAATACAAAGACAATGAAGTGCTTATAGTTACCACAGGAAGCCAAGGTGAGACAATGAGTGCTTTATATAGAATGGCTACAGATGAGCATAAATTTATCAAAATTAAACCTAGCGATCAAGTAATCATCTCAGCTAAAGCTATACCTGGAAATGAAGCAAATGTTTCTGCTGTGCTTGATTTTCTTTTAAAAGCAGGAGCAAAAGTAGCTTATCAAGAATTTAGCGAAATTCATGTAAGCGGACATGCTAGTATAGAAGAGCAAAAACTAATGCTAACCTTAGTAAAACCTAAATTTTTCCTACCTGTCCATGGAGAATATAATCACATAAACAAGCATAAAGAAACAGCTATTAAATGTGGAATTCCTGAAAGAAACATTTACTTAATGAGTGATGGTGATCAAGTAGAGCTTTGCCAAAAATACATCAAACGCGTAAAAACAGTCAAAACAGGCAAGGTTTTTGTAGACAATCAAATCAATAAACAAATCGCTGATGATGTTGTGATAGATAGACAAAAATTAGCAGATAGTGGCATAGTGGTTATTATTGCTCAACTAAATAAAGAAACCAAAACACTTATAAACAAACCAAGAGTTTTTAGTTATGGCTTGGTAGCAGATAAGCAAGATGGAGCATTTTCTAAAGAAATGAGTGATGTTTTAAGTCAATTTTTACCAAATATAAAGGATGAAATTTTAAACAATCCAAAAATTTTAGAAGCACAAATTAGACAAGTGTTAAAAAAACATATATTTAAAAAAATTAAAAAATATCCAACCATAGTTCCAACAATATTTGTAGTATAAAATGAGTGAAAATGAGAATTAACAAATTTATCTCACACAATAGCAAATATTCACGCCGTGAAGCTGATGAGCTTATAAAGCAAGATTTGGTTAAAATAAATCACAAGATTGCAAAATTAAGCGATAGTGTAAAAGAAGATGATAAAATTTTTATAAATGGTAAAAAATTACATAAAAAAACACAATTTTCAGTCATCATTTATCACAAACAAAAGGGTGAAATAGTTAGTAAAAAAGATGATAGAGGCAGAAAAACTATTTATGATAGCTTGCCTAGACAATTTAACACTTGGCTTAGTGTAGGAAGATTAGACTTTGCAAGTGAGGGGTTGCTTTTACTAACAGACTCTCCTGTAATAGCTGATGCGTTAATGCATAGCGATTTAGAAAGAGAGTATTATTTAAAAGTTAAAGGTATTGTAGACAAAAATGTCATAGAGGCTATGCAAAATGGTTTAGAAATTCAAAATGAAACAAAAGGAGCTCACGCAAAAACTAAAATAACATCTATGAGTTTTGCTCCTTTTTTGGATTTTGAAATTTTTGGATCAAGTGGAGGATTTACCAAACTAAAAGTAATTATCAATGAAGGTAAAAATAGAGAACTTAGAAGATTTTTTGGACATTTTGATCTAGAAGTAATGGATCTTAAAAGAGTGGCTTTTGGTGCTTTAGATCTTGGTGTATTGAAAGCTGGAAAATATCGCTATTTAGAAAATGGAGAGTATGATAAATTAAGAGATTTTCTAAAATTTAATAATATAAAATATTAAAACAAGTAAGCAATTTAAACTTTAATAGTTCGCATTCTAAATACTTTAATATCGCTTAAATTTATAAAAATTTAATTTATTTTTTGTATAATTATCAACTTAATTTATAAAAAAGGAATGTTATGGCAAACCATAAATCTGCTGAAAAAAGAGCAAGACAAACTATAAAAAGAACTGAAAGAAATAGATTTTATAGAACAAGATTAAAAAACATTACTAAAGCAGTTCGCGAGGCAGCAGCAAATAGCGACAAAGAAGCAGCAATAAATGCATTAAAAGTAGCAAATAAAAGCATCCATGCTATGGTAAGTCGTGGATTTTTGAAAAAACAAACTGCTTCACGCCGTGTAAGTAGATTAGCATTGTTGGTAAATAAAATAGCATAATTTAATGTTAGCTGATAAACTCAAACCTTTTTTAGCACGCTTTGATGAGCTTAATGCTCTCTTAAGCGATGTTAATATCTCCAATGATATTTCCAAAATGACTGCTCTATCAAAAGAGCAAAAAAATTTAGAACCTATAGTAGAAAAAGCCCAAGAATATCTTAAAACTTTAGAGGATATAGAAGAAAATAAGGTTCTATTATCTGATCTTGAGCTTGGAGAATTAGCCAAAGAAGAATTAAAAAATTTAGAACTTTTAAAACCTAAACTCGAAGAAGAGCTAAAAATCCTTTTATTACCAAAAGATCCAAATGATGATAAAAATATCTTTTTAGAAATTCGTGCTGGAACTGGTGGCGATGAGGCTTCTTTGTTTGTTGGAGATTTGGTAAAAGCTTATATACGCTATGCTGAAAATCGTGATTATAAATACGAAATAGTCAGCTCAAGCGAAGGAAGTGTTGGTGGATTTAAAGAAATCATCCTTCTTATAAAAGGAAATGGAGCTTATTCTAGATTAAAATATGAAGGTGGCACCCATAGGGTTCAAAGAGTTCCTGAAACTGAATCACAAGGAAGAGTCCATACTTCAGCTATTACAGTAGCTATTATGCCTGAAGTTGATGATGTAGAAATTCAAATCAATCCAAACGATTTAAAAATTGATGTAATGCGCAGTAGCGGTCATGGCGGACAAAGTGTAAATACCACAGATAGTGCTGTAAGAATTACCCATATCCCAACTGGTATAGTAGTGGTAAATCAAGATGGTAAAAGTCAGCATAAAAATAAAGAAAGTGCCATGAAAGTTTTAAAAGCAAGACTTTTTGAAATGCAAGAACAAGAACGCTTAGCAAAAGAAAGTCAAGCAAGAAAATCTCAAGTTGGAAGCGGCGATAGAAGCGAACGCATACGCACTTATAATTTCCCTCAAAATAGAATTAGCGATCATAGAATAAATCTTACTCTATATAGACTTGATGCGATTTTAGAAGGTGGTCTTTTTGATGAAATCATAGAGCCATTAATTACTTATCATCAAGCTCAAGCTTTAAAACAAGAAAATTTATAATTAATTATTTGCTAGATGTAAATATTGTTTTTCATTAAAACTAAGTAATAAATACATAAGCTTTGTTACCCTAATTTTTTCTACTACTATAAGATCATTTATATCTTTAAAAATTACTGTTATAAAATTTTTTGCTACTTTATTAAGCCATATATTTTTATATTTTTCATTAGAAGAGTGGTATCTACCTATAGCATCCCAATTAAAACCATGTTTTTGTATAATTTCATATAACAATCTTGCTGCTGTATCTATATTAACACAAGCTCTTTGTATATCTTTTTTGCTAATTCCATAACGCTTTAAATGAATGCTATTAATTTGCATTAATCCATAATCTTTAGTTTTATTTTTATTAATACCTATACTATCATGCTCAAAAGAAGCATTTTCAGTTAAAGCTATAGCTTTTAGTAAAAATACAGGTATATTATACTTTTTAGCTGCATTTTTAAAGTCTTTGTCATATTTGTAAAAATTTTCAGGTATATAGGTATTATTAACAAAAATTTTTGTTTCATAAGCATAAACGATACCTTGAAATATAAAAAACAATAATAATTTTTGAATCATACTAGTCCTAAATACTATTTTATAATCTCTTTTATGGTAAGCTGAGGGGTAATTAAACCTCTAAAATTATTTTTAGAAATACTTGCAATTAAACTAATATTTTCACCTATATTTGGCTCATAATCATAATTAAAAAACAAAGCTTCTAATGTCTTATTATCATAAGTTAAAATCAATTTAATATGCTTTTCATCTTTACCTATATATTTTTTATTTTTTACAAAAAGCTGATTAAATTTAAAATATGGTCTTGGATTTTTATGGCCAAATGGCTCAAAAAATTCTAAAATTTCTAAAAGTTCAAAATCAACTTCATTAGGATCAATACTACCAAGAACTTCATCTGAACTATAAAAATCCTCTTTTGGAATTTGAGCACAAATTTCATTAAGTCTATTTTTAAACAACTCAAATTGATCTACATGAACCATTACTCCAGCCGCACCTTTGTGTCCGCCATAGCTTAAAACTAATTCTTTAGCTTTTTCTATCACTTCTAAAATATCAATTTGTCCAACACTTCTAACACTTGCTTTAGCTCTATCTTCACATTGTGAAAATACAAACGCAGGTTTATTAAAATGCTTTGCTAACCTACTTGCTACTATGCCTAAAACCCCTTCATGCCAATTACAACCATTAACAATGATCACACTATTATTTTCATCAACTTGCTCTAGACATTGCTTAAAAAGCTCTCTTTCTTCATCTTTGCGGTTATTATTATAAGAGACAATTTGCTCTAAATAATCCATCACCTCATCCATATTCTTTGAATGTAAAAATTTATAAGAAATGATAGCATCATCCATTCTTCCTGCGCTATTGATTAATGGTGCTATTAAAAAGCTAATATTATCAATTTCAAATTTATCTTTTCCAAAATATTTTCGTATGGCTTTAAATGCAACACGATTAGAAGAGTTAATACATTCTATGCCTTTTCTTACCAAAGCTCTATTTAAATCCCTAAGCTCCATCATATCAGCTATAATAGCAATAGCCAAAAGCTCGATAAATTTACACATATCATAATTAATTTTACAAACTTCTTTTATAGCTCCAATCAAATACCACGCAACTTGGGCTCCACAAATTTCAACATTAGGAAAATCACAATCTTGCTGTTTTGGATTAATAATAGCATAGGCATCGGGTAAAATAGCAGGTGGCATATGATGATCTGTAATAATTAAATCAATGCCTTTTTCTTTACACATTTTTGCTGCTTCAACAGCGGCTATGCCATTATCTACAGTGATAATTAGATCAATTGATCCAAGTTCATTAATAATTTCTTCATTTAAACCATAGCCATCTTTAAAACGATTTGGAATTTTAACTATATAATCAAAACCTATATCATCAAAAAATTCTGAAAATATAACACAAGAAATAACCCCATCTACATCATAATCACCAACTATAGCAACTTTTTGATTTTTTTCAATGGCTTCTTTTATACGCAAAGCTCCTTTAAAAACATCTTTTAAACAAGAAGGCATAGGAAGATCACAAAGTTTTACATGGATATCATTTTCAAAACGCTGATGTAAAATTTGTTTAATTTGTGCTTTATTTAACATATTTTTTATCTAACGATGCTTTTATAAAAGAAAAAATCGCAGGATTTACTTTCACCAAACGAGAAGTAAATTCTGGGTGAAATTGCACTGCTAAGAAAAATGGGTGATTTTTTAATTCTATAGCTTCAACTAACCCATCATTTTCTCCACTAATTATAAGTCCATTTTTTTCAAAAATATCTTTATATTTTGGATTTGCTTCATAGCGATGACGATGGCGTTCTTTTACTATTTTTTGACCATTATAGACTTTGCTAAGCAAAGTATTCTCTTTTATATGACACTCATAAGATCCAAGTCTCATAGTTCCACCAAGTGGGGTTTTGCTTGTTCTAATTTGTTTTTTACCGCTAGAATCAATAAATTCATCAATCAAAAATATAATAAGATTTTTACAATTTTTGTCAAATTCACTCGAATTTGCATCTTCAAGTTTTAAAACATTTCTTGCAAATTCTATTAAAGAAAGCTGCATCCCTAAACAAATTCCCAAAAATGGAATTTTATTTTCTCTTGCATATTTTATAGCTTGAATTTTACCTTCTACACCACGATATCCAAAACCACCAGCTACTAAAATCCCACTTACATCTTTAAAATTTTCTTCTATATTAGAATTTTCTAATTTTTCACTATCAATCCATTTTAAATTTACCCTTGCATCTAAAGCTGCGCCAGCATGGATAATAGCTTCAGTTAAACTTTTGTAACTTTCTTTTAAATCAACATATTTTCCAACAAAAGCAATGTTTAATTCATTGCTTGGAGCTATAACCCTTTTTACTAAAATATCCCATTCATTCATATTTGGCTTTAAATCTTTTAAATCAAGCAAATTTGCAATAGCACTTAAAATATCTTGACTTAAAAAATTCAATGGAATTTGATAAATACTTGCTGCATCAACACTTTCTATAACACAATTTTTTTCAACTCCACATGAAATTGCAATTTTTTCTTTTAAGTCTTTATCTAAAGATTTTTCACTTCTACATATAATCATATCAGGGCTTATACCTATACGACGAAGCTCTCCAACACTATGTTGCGTTGGCTTAGTTTTAAGCTCTCCTGCTGCTTTTATAAAAGGCACCAAAGTTAAATGTATATTGATAGCATTATACTTTCCAACTTCAAGCTTTAAAGCTCTAATAGCTTCTAAAAATGGCAAACCTTCTATATCGCCAACCGTTCCACCAATTTCTACTATCAAAATATCTTTATCTATCCCAGCTTTTTTTATACGATCTTTTATTTCATCTACTATATGAGGGATAACTTGTATAGTTTTACCAAGATAATCTCCTCTTCTTTCCTTTTCTATGACGCTTTGATAAACTCTTCCTGTGGTAAAATTATTATCTTGAGACAAACTTTCATTTAAAAATCTTTCATAATGACCCAAATCAAGATCCGTTTCAGCTCCATCATCAGTTACAAAAACTTCTCCATGTTCTAAAGGGCTCATAGTGCCAGGATCTACATTTATATAAGGATCAGCTTTTAAAATACTTACTTTTAAACCTGAATTTTTTAAAATTGTAGCGATTGAAGCTGCTGCGATACCTTTGCCTAAAGAACTTAAAACTCCGCCCGTTACAAATATATATTTAGTTTGTTTTAATTTCATAAAATTACCTTGCTATTTTTTTAAAATTATAACCAATAAAAAATTTTATTTTTATAAACTTTTTTTGTAAAATTAGCTTATTTTTTATAAGGATAATTGATGAAGATTACATTATTAAACTACACTCCACTAAGCGTGTGCTCACATGCTACAAGAACTTGTTGGCAAAGTTTTGATAAAGGCGATTGTGGAGGAGAAAAAGATAAAGAATTAATCGATCGTGTAGGAAATAAATTTAAACACGCTTCAACTTTAGAACATTTAAATTATACTTTTTATATACAAGGCATTTCAAGAGCTTGCTTGCAAGAAGTTGCAAGACATCGTCACACTAGTCCTAGTGTAAAAAGCACAAGATATACTTTAAAAGAACTCAAAAATGAAAATGAATTTAAAGAAAATGATTTTGAAAATGCCAAAAGATACTTAGTATTAACAGGAAATGAAGTAGTAGATAATGCAAGCATAAAAGCTTTAGAAAATTTGCGTTTAATTTTACAAAATAGCATAAGTTTAGATATAGCAAAATACTGCTTACCAGAAAGCTACAAAACCGAACTCACTCTAACTATAAACGCAAGAAGTTTGCAAAATTTTCTTACTTTAAGAAGTTCTAAATCAGCCCTTTGGGAGATTAGAAATTTAGCTAATGCTTTGTTTGAAACCTTACCACAAGAACATCAATTTATTTTTAAACATTGTATAGAAGAAAATTCTCAAAAATAATTTTTTGAGAATTTATTTAAATTTTTTTAAGAAATTCTGTTTTTAATACTATCATACCAAATTTATCAACCTTAGCTTCAATCTCAGTATCTTTGTTTGTTAATTTGATATTTTTGATAGTGGTGCCACGCTTTAAAGTAGCACCTGCTCCTTTAACTTTTAAATCTTTTATGACGCTTACACTATCACCTGCATTTAATTCTGCACCATTTGCATCTTTTGGCATTTTTACTCCTAGAATTTATAAGTATAACCTAGATATAAACCATAGTTAGTTTGCTCAGGATTATAAAAATTTGATCCTATTGAGTCTTTATAAAAATTTCTTGAAGTATAGGTAGTTTTTTCCACTTTAAAACCAAATTCTATCTCATTTGAAAGATTTAGTTCATATAAAGCACCTATTTTTGCTCCGTAAGTAAAACCATCAAAATTTTCAGATAAAGATAAACGACCTGTTTTTAAAGTAAGATCAGTTCTAGCATACCCACCATAAAGTCCTAAAACAGCTCTTGTATTGTCAAATACCTTTGGAGTAAAATCATAACCAAATAAAATCTTATGAGTATCAAATTCCCCATCTATTGTAAATCTAGGAATGGTAATCACATCACTCATTTCGCTTGAATAATTATAAGCACTATATACTCTATGATTTTCATTAATACGATAGCCTATTTTTAAACCAAAAACAGGGATATTACCTTCTAAATCACCATTAAAATTTGCTTTTTGTCCATTATTTCTATGTTTGATACTACTATCTATTTGAGTATGAAACCAACCAGCATCAACACCTAAAAGCAAACCAGAATTTTCATCTGCTATAGCTACATTAGAAAGCAAAGCAATGCTTGCGATAATACTTAAAGATTTTAACTTCATATTTTACTCCTTTTGGTTTATAATTTATTAATTATATCCTAAATTTTTATTTTTCTAACAAAACATTTAAAGGGATTCTTCTTCTAGTATCGTATTTTTCCCCGTAATATTTAGTTAAATAATTTAAAATTTTTTCCTCATCATCTGCAGGAATTTCCCATAAACCTTCTGATTCTTGCATCCATCTAATAGCAGCAAGCCAAGCTTGTTTGCTTGCACGCATATTAGTGATAAGTCCTGAGCCATGACAAGCTAAACAATTAGCTTCCACTAAAGGAGAATCTGGATCTATAATCAATCCTGTATCAGGATTTACTTTATATTGCGCATTTGCAAAAAGAAAAGAAAATCCTATACATAAAACTAAGATTATTTTTTTAAACATCTCATACTCCAAGAACATTTATTCTATGACAAGCATTGTTGATATAACCACCCGGATTCCATTGTGCTAAAACCATAGGCTGACTATTTCCTTCACTATCAACTGCTCTAGCCCAAATTTCATAATATCCTTTTGTTGGGATTGAAATTTGAGTGCTCCATTTTTGCCATGCAAGACGATTTAAAGGTTTTTCAACTTTTGCTTTAGTCCAAGTTACACCATAATCATTACTTACATATACTTCTTTTACTTCTAACTCGCCCGCCCAAGCTTTTCCTCTAACTTCAAATTTTTTATTTGCTTTAATTTTTGTGTTATTTTTGATGTTAGTGATGATAGATCTTACTGGCATTGATTCGATGATTTTCATTTCAACTTTAGATGTAAAATCACCTGGTTTTACAGGATTTACTGGAACTTTATAAGAAGTGTCCATTTTTTCACCATCATGAACTTTATTTCTTACAACAATTTTTGAAAGCCATTTACCACTTGTACTCGCAGGGTATCCTCCACAAACTAAACGAAGTGGATAACCATTGATCCAAGGTATATCTTTACCCTCATAAGCCCAAGCAACTAATGTTTCATCTTGCATAGCTTTTTTAATAGGCACACCTCTACTAATAGGAGAAGCTTCTTCACCATTTAATTTAGTATCGATTCCATAATACCCTATATAAACAGCATCATCTTTTACACCACAATCTTCTAAAATATCTTTTAGTCTAACTCCTGTCCATCTACCACAAGCAACAGCTCCATAACCCCATTGAGTCCCTTTAGTGCTAGGTATAACTTCACCTCTACCATTACCACCGCATTCTAAAGTCAATGCATAGGTATAATGTTTGAATTTTTTCTTTAGTTCATCTAGAGTGTATGTTTTTGCAGTTTTTACACTTTCTCCGCCAATTTCAAGTGTCCAACCTTTTTTCATTCTTTCTTTTATTGTACTCATTTCAGGTGGAACACCATTATTTCTTACAAAGAAATTTTCAGGTCTTGTAAAATCAGGATCTAAAGCATAAATTTGTGTTTCTGCTGTCATAGGTCTTTCCCCATGATAAATCACATCTTTTTTTCCATCGATTTTAAAACTATCTAATTCTTTAGCAAGTGCTTGACTACCTAAAAAATAATTATCAAAAGAAACATTTGCCAAAGCACTAGCTCCAAGCAAAGTAATACCTAAATTTTTTAAAAAGCCTCTACGATCTTCTTGTGAATTTTGTTCTTGATCTAATTGATACTTTTCCATTGTATTTATCCTTAAAATGTAAATTCGAGTAAATTCTAAGATACTTTTTTATAAAATAATATAAAAAGTATCCTATTTATATAAAAAGTGTTTCTAAAAGTAAAAGTGTTTAAAATATATAATTATTATATTTAATATAAATTTAATTTATATTTTTAAAAATGGAATTTTTAAAACAAATATTTTATTTTGGTACTACTAAATCTGATCTACATTCTATAACAGTATGAACATTACCGCGTGGATTAAAATCGCCAACTACTTTTATCCATTTTGGATCTAATTTTTCTTTTAAAGTATTATAAATTTCATTTATACTTGCTTCATGTGAAACATTTCTATGCATAAAAGTATTTATATAAAGTTTTATAGCTTTAAGCTCTACTACTAATTTATTTGGTATATATTCAAGATAAATAGTAGCAAAATCAGGATATCCACTACGCGGACAACAACACATAAATTCAGGTAAAGTGATCTTAATCACATAATCATTTTTAGCATCATTTGGCCAAACTTCCATATTTTCTACGCTAAATTCCTTTATCTCTTTTTCACCATATCTCATATAATTTCTCCTATTTAAAATTAAAATTATACAAAAAAATCAAAAGCTTTTTGAATTTCAATTTCATAGTCTTTTTTAATTTCTAAAAAAGCTAAATTAAAATTTTCACATTGTGATTTTAAATACTTATGATTTGATATTAAAATATTTATATTTTCTTTTTCACTGGTTAAACGAGTTTCTATAATATTTTCTTTTTGATATATTAATTTATAATTTTGCAAAATATATTCTTTTGAAAAAATAATATAGAATATCTTTATTAAAGCGTTATTTTTAAATTTTTGAATTCTTTTAGGAGTAAGATAAATTCCTTCTATAATTAAATTTTGATTATTTTCAAGACAAGTTTGTATAATGCTTTCTACGATAGGAAATAAATACTCACTTATTTTTTCGTCTTCATATACTCTAAAAGGAAAATCCTTTAATCCTTTGATTAACCCCATTTTTAAATGATCCAAACTCAAGTAAGAATAAAAATATTTTTCAAGTAATTTTTGGGCTAATAAAGTTTTTCCTGTATGACTTTCTCCACCAATTAAAAAAATCATGAAAATTCTTCGATCATTTTTATTAAACTTTTTTTCTCATTTTCTTGTAAAAATGATGCATTTACAGCATTTATACAAAGTTTTTTAACCTCATCTTTACTAAATTTAAAAGCTTCATCTAAAGCATTAAAATTTTCTAAAATATATCCACCAAAATACGCAGGATCATCTGAATTTACGCAAACACAGAGATTTTGTTTTAAAAGTTTTAAGATATTATGCTCTTGCATAACATTAAACACTTTTAATTTTATATTTGATAAAGGACATACTGTCAATGGAATTTGACTTTTAGCTAATTGTTTTACAAGCTCTAAATCCTCTTGACACCTTACTCCATGATCTATTCTATTAGCCCCTAAATTTAAAGCTTGTTTGATATATTCACTATCTCCTTCTTCGCCAGCATGCATAACTAATAAAAAGCCTTCTTCTTTAGCTTTTTTAAATAAATTTTTAAATTTAAAAGGAGGGTTGTTAAGTTCTGAGCTATCAAGTCCTATAGCTTTGATTTTATCTTTATACAAACAAAGCTCATCTAAAGTTTTTAAACCATCTTCTTCGCTTAAATGTCTTAAAATACAAGCTATTAAAAAACTTGAAATTCCAAATTCACTTTTAGCTTTTTGTAAAGCTTCCCAAATACCTTCTATAACATCTTTTAAAGGAATATTTCTAGCAGTATGAGTTTGAGGATCGAAAAAAATTTCAGTATGGATTACATTTTGCTCTTTACACTTTTTCATATAAGCAAAGGTTAAATCATAAAAATCTTGCTTGGTTTGTAAGACATTTGCACCTTGATAATAAATATCTAAAAAATCTTGCAAATTTGAAAAATCATAAGCTTTTTTAATCTCTTCTTCGCTTTTATATTTTAAAGTAATATTATTTTTCTTAGCTAAATCAAACATCATTTTAGGCTCTAATGAGCCTTCAATGTGTAAGTGTAATTCTACTTTTGGGATATTTTGTAAAAAAGTTTTCATAATTTAATATCAAACATCCAAATGTTTAACATCTTTAGCATGAGTTTGTATATATTCACGGCGAGGTTCTACATCATCTCCCATAAATAGATTAAAAGTATCATTTGCACTTTGAGCATCTTCTATAGTAATCTTTAATAAACGACGATTGTTTGGATCCATAGTAGTTTCCCATAATTGATCAGGATTCATCTCACCAAGACCTTTATAACGCTGTATGTAAGCACCTTTTTTAGCATTTTTTTCTACATCATCTAAAATTTCTAATACATCTTTATCAAATTTCAAATCTCTATCTTTGATTTTTTGATAAATATAATTTGCTTCTTCATAAAGAGGATGAGAAAATAAATCATCATTTATTATAAGCTCTTCTAAACCATTTTCAGTTTGTACATAAAGACGAATTTCATTTTCATTGATATATGAATTTAAGATATTGTGATTTTGTTTTTCTAAAAATTCTTTGATAATATCAAATAATTTTTGATTATCTAATTTTATAAAATCAGGGTTTTCTATCAAATATCTAATCACTGAAATAACATTAAATCTTTTTTCTAATTCTTTCAAAACATTTTTATAAGCTGCGACTATTTTTAAAAAATCTTTTAAATCATTTAAACCTATACCTTCATAAGGTAAAGTTTCTATACCAGTTTCTATTAAATAATCATTTAAAGCTTTTTCATCTTTTAAATAAATTTCTTTTTTTTGTCCTTTTTTATAGCGATATAAAGGCGGTTGAGCTAAATAAATATGGCCATTTTTAACTAAATCATTCATAAAACGAAAGAAAAATGTTAAAAGCAAAGTTTGTATATGAGATCCATCTACATCAGCATCTGTCATAATGATAATTTTATGATATCTTAATTTTTCTATATCAAATTCATCTCCTATTCCACAACCAAAAGCTGTAATCATATTTTGAATTTGTTCAGATTTTAAAATTTTATCAAGTCTTGCTTTTTCAACATTAAGTATTTTTCCTCTTAAAGGTAAAATAGCTTGAAAAGTTCTTTCTCTACCTTGTTTTGCTGAACCTCCAGCACTATCTCCCTCAACTAAATAAATTTCACTTTCACTTGGATCTTTACTTTGACAATCAGCTAATTTTCCAGGTAAAGTTCCTACGCTTGAACTTTCTTTTTTTCTTGTTAATTCTCTTGCTTTTTTAGCAGCTTCTCTACCACGAGCAGCCATTAAAGCTTTATTCATAATAGCTTTTGCTTCTATAGGATTTTCTTCAAAATATTTTGTTAAATATTCAAATGTAGCTTTAGAAACTATAGGACGAACATAAGAAGAACCTAATTTACCTTTAGTTTGTCCTTCAAATTGAGGTTCAGGAACTTTTACACTTACAACCGCTATTAAACCTTCTCTTACATCATCACCTGTTATTTTAGAATCTTTTTCTCTAGCACTAGCATTTGCTTCTATATAATTACTTATAACTCTTGTAAGTCCCATTCTAAAACCAGCTTCATGAGTTCCACCATCTGGGGTTTTAATATTATTTACAAAAGAAAGTAAATTTTCACTATAACTATCATTATAAAGCAAAGCTACTTCCACATTTACATCTTCTTCATCTACATTAAAAAATATAGCTTTAGTTAAAGCTTGTTTTTTATTCATATCCATTACAAATTGGCTTATACCACCTTCATAATGAAAACTTTCACTTTTACCTATGCGATTATCTTTAAAATTTATAGTTATTTTTGGATTTAAATATGCAAGTTCTCTAAATCTTTTTGCTAAAATTTCGTAATCAAAATTAGTTATTTCAAAAATTTTATCATCTGGCCAAAATTCTATTATAGTTCCTGTTTTTTTACTAGTTCCTATAGTTTCAAAATTACTTATTACTTTTCCTTCTGAAAATTCTTGTCTATAAATTTCACCATCTCTATGAACTGTAGCTATAAGTTTTTTAGACAAAGCATTTACAACACTTACACCTACTCCGTGAAGTCCTCCAGAAACTTTATAAGTATCTTTATCAAATTTACCGCCTGCATGTAAAACAGTTAAAACAACAGTTAAAGTAGGCATATTTTCAGTAGGATGCATACCAACAGGAATTCCACGACCATTATCACTAACTATACAAGAACCTTCAGTGGTAATTTCTACATCTATAGTATCGCAATATCCAGCCATAGCTTCATCTATAGAATTATCTACTACTTCATAAATCATATGATGAAGTCCGCCTATGTTTGTATCACCTATATACATACCAGGGCGTTTTCTAACAGCTTCTAAGCCTTTTAATACTTTTATATTTCCAGCACCATAATTTTGATTTTCTTGCATTTATTTTCCTTATAAAATTACTGGCATTATCACAGTTTGTAATTCTTCACTTGAAACTAAAAAAGCCATGTGAGGTTCATTTATACTTAGTTTGAAAGTTTCACTTTCTATAGAATTTAAAAAGTCTGTGATGAATTTATTTTTTATACAAAGATTAAATTCTTCTTCTATGTCAAGTTCTATGTCAAGTTCAGTTTTTGCTTCCATATTATCTAAACTAATACCTTCAAATACCAATTTATTTTTATGAAAATTTAATTTCATTTTTTCAGTAATGACATTGATTTTTTTTAGTGCATCTGAAAAATCTTCAGTTTTAAAGATAAATTCTTTTGTGATATTTTTTGGTATGACTCTTTCATAATCAGGAAATTTATCATTGATAAGTTTTGTGAAGAATTCAAAATTATCATTTTTAGCAATCAATATATTTTCATCATAGTAAATTTCAATTTTTTCAAAGAAGATTTTTTGCATTTCAAGTATAGCTTTTTTAGGGATACAAAGATTTAATTCTCTTTCATTTGTTTTATTTAAAGTAAAAATTGCTAAGCGTTTTGTGTCTGTTCCTACAAAATTTATATGGGTTGTTTTTATATCAAGTAAGGCACCATTTAAAGAGTATTTTGGATTATTTGTATCTACTGCTGGTAAGATTTTTTTCAAAGATCTACTTAAATCACTTGAGTCAATATCAAATTTATCTTTACCTTCTATACTTGGAAAATTTGGAAAATCTTCATAATTAAACATAGGAAGTTTATATTTTGTTCCTTTTTGTCTAATAAAAAGGAAGTTTTCTATAGTTTCTAAAACTACATCTTCATTATTTAAACTTTTGATAATATCTAATATACTTTTTGCATTAGCTGTTGCAAAACCCGCATTTTCAACTTTTATTTTTTTGATTTTATAGTTTATTCCTATTTCATAATCACTTGCTCTTATGATTAATTTATCTTCTATTACTTCAAAAAGAAGGTGTGAAGCTATATTACTAGAATCTTTTTTATCAACATAAGAATTTGTTAAAACTATGGCTGATTCAAGGGTGTTTTTGTTAATGCTTATTTTCATTTTTCTTCCTTGTAGTTTTTAAAATTTATTTTATCATAATAATAAGTAATGTGAAAATGTGAAAAAGTATTTTGAGACTTTTTTCTATAGCTTTTTTGTTTGTAGAATAAAAAATAATATTTTTCACATTTATTCACATAGCACTTTTTATTTTTGTTAAAATTTTGTTTCTTAGTTCATCGATGATGATTTTTAAATTTTCATTTTCTTTAATGAGTTCTTGAATTTTTTTAATATTATGTGATATAGCTGTATGATCTTTCATATTAAAAAATCTTGCAAGTTGAGGCATAGACATCGTTGTTAATTCCCTTGCTAAAAATATTACTACTCTTCTTGCTATGACGATATTTTGTGTTTTTTTGTTTGATTTTATATCATTTGGTTTTAGATTATAGCTTTTTGAAACTTCACTTAGTATATCTTCAATGCTAATGTTTTCTTTTGTTTCTTTGATATGATCTTTCATAAAACTTTTTACTATTTCTAGTGTGATTTTTTGATTAAAAAGTCTTGCTTGAGCATTTAAATTTGTAATCATTCCTTCAATTTCTCTGATATTATCTCCCATAGAAGTAGCGATATAACTAATTACTTGTGAGTCAAGATCAATAGCATTAAATTCACATTTTTTCTTGATAATTGCTATTTTTGTATCAAGTTCAGGCGGAGTAATATCTGCAATAATTCCATTTGCAAAACGACTTTTTAAACGCTCTGTAATGCCTTTTAGCATATTTGGGGGATTATCACTTGTCATTATAATTTGACCAAATTTTTCTTTTATTTCATTAAATGTGAAAAAAAATTCTTCTTGAATTTTGTCAGTTTTGCCTAAAAATTGCACATCATCTATAAGCAATACATCACAACTTTTATATTTTTCATGGAATTTATTCATAGTTTTATTATTTAAATGTGAAGTAAAATCATTGATAAAATTATCACTTGTAGCATAAATAACTTTATATCCATTATCTAAGCATGCATTACCTACTGCTTGAAGTAGATGCGTTTTGCCAAGTCCTGTAGGCCCATATATAAAAATAGGATTGTATAATTTTCCTAATTTATTTTTACTTGTAATGGCTTTACAAGTTGCATAAGCGTATTGATTAGAATCACCTACAACAAAACTTTCAAAAGTAAAAGATGGATTAAGTATAGTGCTTTGTGCTTTAATTTGTGAAATATCTATTTTAGAATTATTTTTATTTGAAGATTTTGTTTCATTTGTGCTTATGGTAATTTGGGGATTAATACCAGTTTTTACTTCATAAAAATAAGCTAATTTTTGTGCATATTTTGTTTGTATAAATTTAGCTAAAAAATGATTAGGGGCTATAAATACTAAATTGTTATTTTTACTTAATTTTTCGCTAAATTGCAAATGCGTGATATAAGCTTGGTATTCATTATCAGTAATTTCAGTTTTAAATTCTTGTAAAAATTCTTTTATGTCCAT